>CBDCTQ010000016.1:0-99723 GCA_965222105.1 Saprospiraceae bacterium
ACCATGCCGACATGTGCATCTGTTACGTGCGAACCAATTCCGAAGCTCCGAAACATAAAGGGATATCTGCCCTAATAATCGAAATGCAAACAGAAGGAGTGACCTGCAACCCATTCGCTGATCTAAACGATCCCAACCATCTTGACTTCAACGAGGTTGTATTTGACGAAGTCCGCGTGCCAAAAGAAAATCTCCTGGGAGAAATGGATCAGGGTTGGAAATTGACCATGGGCTCCCTTGCTCACGAGAGGGCGATGCTCTGGATTGATTATGCCTCAAACCAGAAGCGGATGGTTGAAGCATTGAAAAAGTTGGCTCAAGAACGAGATGCCAACGGCAAACGCATAGGCGACGACCCGATATTTCGCCAGCGAGTCGCCGACGCGGCAGTAGACGCAGAAGCTCTGACCGCTCTCGGCTACCAAGGATTTTCCAAAGTCAAGGCTGGCAAAGTTGCGCCAGAACATTCCCTGCTCAAACTCTTCGGATCCGAGGCATTGCAAAATGCTGCGTTGGCAGGCCTAGAAGCGATGGGTTCTCTAGGAGTTGATGTGCAAGATACCTACTTCTCCCAACTTGGAGAACGTGGGTGGGCAGCCCAATATCTATGGAGCTTTTCAGGCACACTTCCCGGAGGGACAAGCGAGATCCAAAGAAACATTATTTCCGAACGGGTGCTGGGACTTCCGCGCTAAGAATGCCGAGCGATGAAATCTCCGACGAGTTCTTGTGCCTCAATAGCTCTTGGTAAGAAGTCGGCCATACCGAAAAAGCCATGGATCATGCCATCGAAATCAACCAGTTGGGTTTCAACCCCAGCAGAAGTCAACCTTGCCGCGTAATCCTGGCCCTCATCTCTTAGCGGATCAAACTCCGCGGTAATGATCAATGTCGGTGGAGAGCCAGAGAGATGTGATTCTCTCAGGACCACAGCATCGGCAGGTTGATCGAGACTTTCTAATGAAAAACCCGAATCTCGGTAATACAGACTCCAAAACCACTTCATCGCCTCAGCTGTCAAGAGAAAGCCTGTGGCGTTATCAACATAGGAACCTCTATCCCGAGGCAAGTCAGTAACCGGGTAGATAAGGATCTGTCCAGAGAGGTCGATCGAACCCTTAGCTTTGTTGACAGTCGCAGCGGCAAGGTTGCCTCCAGCTGAATCTCCAGCAACAAAAATATTGTCCAGCCCAAGACTAAGGCGGTTTTCGTTTACCCAATTCAAGGCTGCAAGACAGTCGATTGGGGCCGCCGGGTAAGGGTGCTCTGGAGCAAGTCGATACTCAACCGAAATTACAACCGTCTCAGTCAGTAAGGCGAGATGTCGACATGTGTTGTCGTGGGTATCTAAAGACCCCAAGACAAAACCACCGCCGTGGAAGTAAACCACCCCAGTGCCTGCAGTCTTGTTCGGACGGTACAAACGAAGATTGAGGCCACCGTTGGTTGTCAAACTTTCTACTGTCTCCACCTCGGGGCTACCAGCACTTGCAGCACTCATGGCGTCGAATTGAGAACGAAAATCCTCAACCGAAAGTTGTCCCGGTGATACCTGATTAGAGTTGACAAGTTCCAAGAAGGGGACTAGTTCAGGTGCGACAGGCATGCATCGTAGAGTACACCGTCTACCTTGTGGGCGGAAGGCTCGCCGGGAACTATGGTTAGACGTTTAAGGCCTAAAACCGAACCAAGGGAGTAGTTGTGCCAATCAATCCGGATGCCGTCGGGGCAAAATCTGATCCAACAGAAAACTCATGGGACTCAAAAGATGCGCTTCTTTATGCTCTAGGTGTCGGTGCAGGCCAAAGTGACCCAACCGGATTCGAGCTCGAGTTCACAACCGAGAATTCTAAAGATGTCGACCAAAAAGTCCTACCCACTTTTGCAGTGGTTGCTGGCGGGGCCGCAATGGGCGTCCTCGGAGAAATCGGACCATTCAACCCCGCAATGTTGGTTCACGGCGAACAAGGCGTGACCCTTTTCGATGAGATCCCGGCAGAAGGCACAGTTTCTACCACCGCCGAGATCGCAGGAATCTACGACAAAGGCTCAGGAGCAGTCGTCGTCTTAGAAACCGAATCAGTGAACACCGCTACCTCCAAGCCACTTTTTGGCGCTCGTTACTCCTTGTTCATTAGGGGGGAAGGTGATTTCGGCGGAGATCGCGGCCCCAGCAGCCGCCCAGAAGCTCCCGACCGAAACCCAGACCATGAAGTCACCTATGCAACTCGTTCAGACCAAGCGCTCCTTTACCGCTTGTCAGGAGACCGAAACCCCCTGCACTCTGACCCAGAATTCGCCAAGTTGGCCGGATTCGAAACGCCAATCCTTCATGGCCTTTGCACCTATGGAGTAACCGGAAGAGCACTGTTGCACACACTCTGTGAGTCCGACGTTGGCAAATTCAAATCCATGGACGCGAGATTTTCCAAGCCTGTCCTTCCCGGAGAAGACCTGACCGTCAAAATGTGGGTTGATGGAAACGAAGCGATATTTCAAACAGTCTCCAGTAGTGGGGAAACTGTTATTGACAACGGAATCTGCACGTTTGCCTAATGCGCGGAGCGGTCTTTGACCCAGCAGACGGCTCAGTGGAAATTGTCGATAATCTAGAGATCGCTGAGCCAGGCCCTGACCAGGTTCGAGTTGATGTCCAGTACTGCGGTCTGTGTCATTCAGACGTCAGTCTGGTGGACGGGCAGTTCCCAACTGAGGGCCCAATCGTCCTGGGTCATGAGGCAGCCGGAATCGTCGAAACTGTGGGCTCACAGGTCGAGGATCTTGAGCCGGGCGACAAAGTACTCTTGTCCCCAATCGCCTCCTGTGAAAAATGCTATTTCTGTAACAAGGGCGATTACACACAATGTACTAATCGATCTGCAATCATCACTCACAGGTTTCCAGATGGGTCCACCGGACTGTCAAGGTCCGGTCAGCCAGTCTTGCGGGGCCTCGGTGTAGCGGGATTGGCCGAGAAAGCTCTTGTGCTCAAAGAAGGAGCGATCAAGCTGCCCGATGATGCTCCCTTGGAAGCCGTCAGTGTCATGGGGTGCGCAGTTCAGACTGGTGTCGGGGCGGCGTTGCGGACAGCGGAGATTCAAGTCGGCGACACAGTGTTAGTCATAGGAGCGGGAGGAATTGGAATTTCTATCGTGCAAGGCTGCAAAGTAGCGGGGGCTCAACGGATCATTGTTTCTGATACGAACCAAGAGCGACGCGAGCAGGCTCCAAAGTTCGGGGCGACAGATTTGATCGATCCCAAAGTTGGTCCATTGGACCAGCAGATCATCGCCCTAACTGAACACGGCGTCGATTGCTCGTTTGATGCGGTTGGTTCTGCCGACCTGTTCAACGACGCCTATAACGCCACGCGAAACGGCGGTAAGGTGGTCATGGTTGGAGCTGGGCCCATCGATGAAGATCTAGGAAGTATTAACGCTACCTTTTTTATGTTTTCATCCAAGAAGCTATTCGGGTGTTCGTTGGGAGATGTCCATGGGCGAGTAGATGTTCCATACATGTATGGGCTCTATAAGTCCGGTGAGCTAGACCTAGAATCTATGGTCACAAAGCGAAGGCCGCTTGGGGAACTTCATGAAGCGATTGAAGACCTTCGCTCAGGTTCAGAGCTGCGGACGCTTTTAGAGATCTGATCAGCCGGCCAACCATTTTCGTGTACCCAGCGATGGTGATAGTCGCAGAGCAAGGCTAGGTTTTCCAGATTGGTGGCGCCCCCGTCAGCCCAATGTTTGATGTGATGCACATCTGTGTATTTGGAGTTTTGACACGATGGAAATACGCAATGTAGGTCCCGTTCTTTGACCAAGATAGCTAGCTTCTTCGGCACTAGCCGCTGTTTTCGCCCCACATCAGCCGGTGACCCATCTCTTTTCTGAATCGGAGTCACTTTGGCATTGCAGCTCATTCTCTTTGCCGTTTCAGGGTGCAGGAGCGTCCCGTCGGCGAGTTCTGGACCGTTTTCTCGGAAATGTACAACAACGTTGGTTTCTCCAACTGGTTCCCCAGAAGACAAGCTCATGAGGCCGTCGGCCCTTTTCTGACGAAGCGTTGTCTGCTTATGGCTAGACCTGTCCGCGGACAGGTTTTCCGACTTGAAACTGTCGAGGGCATTGAGAACTTGAGCGGCTTCTTCAGGGGGCAATGTGGCTTTAATGACCACGGATCCGGTGAGCGAAGTTTGCACAGTTACACCGCGCTCAGCTTCTTGGATGGCATAAACCTCTTCCGGTTTTGTTTGTT
Source organism: Saprospiraceae bacterium (assembly GCA_965222105.1). GTDB lineage: Bacteria > Bacteroidota > Bacteroidia > Chitinophagales > Saprospiraceae > CALGLS01. The sequence goes on from CBDCTQ010000016.1 coordinate 4,261, forward strand.
GGCGCCAGTTGGCCAAAACGCGAGGGAGTTCTCGGGCTGGGGTTGTTCTCGCAAGTTCTAAGGTTTCTCGCTCGTTTTCTGGATCGGCAACCCGGGTCGTTTGGCGGACTTTCGCATAGGAAAGTTCGCCATTCTTGAAAGACTGTTTTGTCTCGGGAAGCGTTCGCAATTTACGGGCAACTCGAATGTGTTCGCGAGCTGTCCCGACTTCCCAGTCTGCAAGCCCGGCGAGCCAATGGGCACAAGATATCGCGCCGGTCTCTTCCCATGCGTTTGACTTTTCTACCTCTGAAATGACCTCGAGCAGTTGAAATTTCAACTCACTGATGGAACTGATAAGCGATAGAGCCTGTTTTTCAAGACGTTCGAGGTTGATCCTTGATTTCGACATAGCTTTCCTTTCGATTTGTAAAAAAGGGAAGCTGGGTTGACTGGCCTGTCGTCAACCTAACAGTGAGGTGAGACACCAAACCCGGGACAAGCGAGTGTCAGAGCCTAATGAGCTTTTCTACTTGTTTGATCGTCGGGCCGGGATCAGTGGCCAGGACCCCAGTCATTCCAACTTTTTGGCATCCATCGATATTGTCTTGGAGATCATCAACGAAAACACAAGTTTCTGGGTTGACATTCAATTCGTTGGCCGTTAACGAATAGATTGCTGGATCAGGCTTGCGCAGCCCAACTTCTGACGAATCGATCACCGCATCCATTGTCTGACTTAGGGGAATCGTTGCCCTCCAATGGTCTCCGTATTCCTTGATGTTGTTAGTCAAAACAGCGGTCTTGTAGCCGGCTGCTTTGACGCGCTGGGAATGATGCACCATTTCCCAATAAACGCGAGCTCCTCCGCCGGAAAAAGCCCGGGCTATGTCAAACTCGAATTCTGGCCCAAAGAGCTCCTCAGCACCCCGGTTCACCCCACCAAGCCACTCATCCATGGTGAGTTCGCCTCGTTCAAGTTTGTGCCAGTCGTGTTCTTCGGAGTCATCGTGTTCGCCGTGGGCGTAGGAACGCCCAAATAGCAACCCAAAAACAGTGCCTCTTTCAACCCCGAGGTCATTTTCGTAGGTCTTGATGGCGGTAAAAGGCGAAGGAGAAAATACTCCTCCGTAGTCGTAGATGACGGCTTCAAAGTCCATGTAGCCAGGCTAGGAGCTAGCTGGTTGAAGTACTCGGTCGGCGAATTCTTCCGCCCGGTTCATCCAGGTTGCTCGATCGTCGCCTTCGATGTTCAACGTCATCGAGGTGATGCCTAGTTGTGCGAGGTTTTCGACCTCGGCTAGGACCTCAGAATGGTCATAATTTGGTTCCCTCATGGAGAAGGTCGAGAAACTGATGTCTAATCGGTCTCTTCCAGCATCTTGTTCACATGATCTGAGGTAGGCGATACGTTCGGCGAGATCGTCGAGGTCGTTGATTGATGCGGTGCGGACGGCTCTTGCTGGTATGTCAGGGTTGGGGAAGGGAATCCACCCTTGAGCGAATTCGACTGCCCTGCGGATCGCTATCTTGGAGTTTCCACCAATCCAGATAGGTGGGTGGGGCTGGGCTATCGGTTTGGGCAGCATGCTGGTGCCCCGTGATCGATATCCGGTGCCTTCGTAGGCGACGGAATCTTCTGTGAAGAGTCGACCCAATACTTCTAGGGATTCGTCCAGCAGCTCATTTCGTGAATCGAAATCTACACCAAGTGCTCCAAATTCCGGTTTTAGGTATCCGGCACCTACGCCGAGGATCAGCCGTCCCCCAGATAAAGCATCAACAGAGAGGATTGATTTTGCTGCTAGGAAAGGATTTCGATAGGCCAATATATATAGATGGCTTAAAAGCGCGATTTTTTTGGTGCTGGCTGCCGCAAATGCGAGGGCAACCATGGGGTCTAGTGCGTGGTGGCCTCCGGCTTCTAGCCATTTGGTGTCGGGTGCAGGATGGTCGGTTACGAAGACCGAGGAGTAGCCCAGGTCTTCTGCGTGTTGGGCCATTTCGGTCACGGCTGGCCCGCTAACGAATTCGTCTGGTGCCTCAACCCTTTCGGTGGGTAACCCGAGGGAGAATTTCATTTTGGCTTAACTTTCTTTCTCTGTTTCGGTCAGGAGGTCGGTTGCGAAGTCTTGAGTTGAGGCTGGTGAAGCGAAGAAGTGTTGGGTTCCTGCGTGGATGTCTCGAAAGCACTTTTCGATTGGTCCCGATCGTAATGAGGTGGTGCCTCCTAGTAGGTAGCACTGGCGTACGATGTCGCCGGTTTCTTGAGTGAGGAACACTGTTGCTTGGCGTAGTTCGTTTCCTAGGGTGGGATCGGGGGTTTCTTCGGTTTCAACTTGTGCTTGGACGGCGTCGCACGTTTCAAGCAGCCATGCTCTGGCGGATCGAAACCGGGACTCGAGAGTGCCTAGCTCGTGTTTGAACCTCTCGGAGTCTTTGAGGGAAGAGGCCGCTCCCATGCGCACTTTGGTTACAGCTAGATCTCTGAGCTCATCTAGGGCGCGTCGACCCACGCCGAGCGCCCAGCCTGCGTGGCCCACCGCGGTCAGCGGTATCACCCCGATGTCATAGATTTCTCCGCCTCGGTGTCGGGTCGGAGCAAAGAAATCGAAGGTGGCTATTTCGGGCACCAGAAGGTCGGATATCTCATAGTCGTAGCTTTGGGTGGCGCGCAGGCCGAGAACGTCCCAGTTGCCTTTTTCGATTGCCTCAGTGGCTGGGAAGAGAGCGAAAAGGTACTTCGGTTCTGAGTTGTCTTCCGGTTGGGTGATTACTCCGCCTCCAACCCATTGTGCGTGGGCAATTCCGGATCCGAATTCATAATTGCCGTTTAGGAGCCAGCCGTCGGGCTGTTTGACAGCAGTTCCATTGGGCGCAAACTGGCCGGCTGTGGTTGGTATTCCGTTGGCGAAGAGATCTTCTGCGAAATCGTCTGGGGAGAAGGCACCGAAGAATGCTGCTGTGAGGCTGGAGGCGAGCAATACCCACCCAGCTGATGGATCAGCATATGAAATTTGGGCGATAGTCTCGGCTTGATCTGCTAACGCCAACTCAGAGCCTCCAACCGCTTTGGGCGCGCTGAGTCCGAGTAGTTTGTTCTCGGAGAACAGGTTGATGACTTCACGAGGCAATTTCTCTTTGCTCGCAGAGCAAAGTTTTTCCACTTCAGTGCGCATCTCGCGTGCATTGCTCAGTATTTCGTTCATCGCTTGATTTCGTTCTGTGTTGGGTCGGTCTTGGCAGGTTACTTTGTAATGATGGCTTGCGTTGGAAATCGTTACCTGTAACGATTGGCTATGGCACAAATTAACCCTTTGGAATCTTTTGACATTAAAGGCCGGACGGCGATTATCACGGGCGGTTCTCGGGGACTTGGCCGGGCGATGGCTGAGGGTTTTTCGGAGTTGGGGGCAAATGTCGTGATTGCTTCCCGCAAAGCGGATGCTTGTGAATCGTTGGCGGAGAGTATCAATGCTTCGGGTGGGTCGGCCTTGGCTGTACCGACACACCTGGGAGAGTTCGATCAGTTTGGTCCACTGGTCGAAAAGACGTTGGAACGGTTTGGCGGCATAGATATTTTGGTGAATAACGCGGCAAACGCTCTCGCTCAGAACATGGGGGAGATGACTCCGGAGGCCTGGTCGAAAGCCCACAGTGTCAACCTCCATGGCCCTGCCTTGTTAATTCAGGAAGCTTTGCCGGAACTTGAAAGGTCTGACCAGGGGAGTGTCATTAATGTGATCACCGCGGGGGCGTTCATGGGTGCGGCAGGTATCTCTATCTACACTTCGGCTAAGGCGGGTCTTTGGAATTTTACTAAGTCGATGTCGAAGGAGTTGGCTCCACGCGGGATTCGTGTGAACGCCATCGCCCCTGGCCCATTTGATACCGATATGGTGCAGGCCTCTGGGCCGGATGCAGCCGAGGGGATGGGTGCTGCTACGACTCTAGGGAGGTTGGCTGACCCTGCAGAGATCGTTCCCGCGGCTCTGTTTCTGGCGTCGCCTGCTTCTTCTTATGTGACTGGCTCGGTAATCGTGGTCGATGGGGGCTTGCTAGCCTGACTTTTTATTCACCGGGCCTTTCTTGGTTCTTGGTTTAAGCTGAATTTGTGACGAGCTCAGCATCTGGGGCATTGTCTCCCTCCCAAAAATTCGAGAGATTCGCCAATTATATATTATCTACCAATAATCCCACAGATTTGGAAGAGGCGACCCAAAAATTACTCAAAAACTACCCGGATTTGGACTTTAATCGTACAAAAACCGGTCAAACATTTTTAATCCAGGTAAAAAATCCGTTTTTTAGTCCCCGGTATAAAGACATCTCTCTCTGGGATGGATTGGAAATCGACGACTCCAATTGGCAGTCAAATCACCGTCTTGACGTGAAGATGCTACATGCCAACCGGGAATATAAAATACTGATCCGCGACGATCTGGGGCGGGAGGCCGTCGTGCCACTGGGCAGTGCCTTCATTGCCAGTATGGCCAAAGCCGATTCTGCATACATCGTAAAAATACTGGGAGGCAAGACCCCTTACCAGATCGAGTTGCGCAATAACGAATCCGGCCATTTCGAAAAATATGAAACCAGTAAGGAACAAATCGTCTTCGAAAAGCAAGACTTGCTCGACAAGGGATTTGAAGGACAATATGCCGTTCTGGTGAGTTATGAAAGTGGCCCTGAACCGCAGGAATTATCCGATCAGCTCTATTTCGAAAAACCAAAATTCAACAAAATGATCTACGTCTGGATATTGCTTTTACTGATCGCTGTTATAGGGGTTGTGTTATTCTTCTATCTGACGAGAAAGACACAGCAGCCGCAAACGATTTTCAATAACTAAACGACTCATGATCGTGCGCCAACTTTACATATTGATCTTTTTGTGCAGCATCTCTTTCAACAATGTGTTGACGGGCCAGCAAAAAGTACAAATAACTATTGGGGGGAAACATGTCGGCAGCTTTGACTTAAATATCAGTCCGGGAGAGATCGTTGACTATAAAGGCGATACCTACACCATCGACTTCACCGGCCGGGAGGGCGAAAAAACCATCGGCCTTTATATACAGAACCTTACCTGGTCGAAAGGAGATAAGGACAACAGTTTGGTCATTAAGAAAAACTGGTTTACAGACAATGGCAATCTCCTGACGCCATTGGCAAGTTGTCTGGAAATAAGACCGCGTACCACGGCACCGCTGGAAGTGCTAATTGCCGGCAGCGGTACCACCACGCTCCAGGTGTTTTATGCCGTTAAAACGCCGCAGCAATCTTGCCGGAAAGTAAAACCAACCGCCGCCAACAAAGGCTTTTTCAATATCCATCTGGTGGTAAAAGGCATTGAGTCGGGACAAAAATCCAGTGCCTCCCCTGACGCTGAAAATATCCACTGGAAAACCTGTGTCGAACATCCGAAGTCAACCTCTTGTCTGCAACAATACATCCGGAAATTTCCCCGTGGCAAACAGGCCGAAAATGCCAGAGGACGACTCATTTACTACGCCGAAAAACACTACTATCCGGCTATTGAAAAAGCAAAATCTGAAAAAAATACGAGGCTTCTTGTTCAACAATGCGAACGGTTTCTGGACTCATTTCCCAGCTATGTATCTCATTACGGCGAGGTCAAACGCCTCCTGACCGAAGCTCGATCGGGGTCGATGTTTGCGGAGAGCGGGGAGTCATCGCCCTCAGCCGAAGATAAGACCATTGAATCACCACCCAACAATACTTCTTCAGATCAAATTCCCGATGTGGTACCCTCCCCGGAAAAAGAACCAGATATACCAACACCAGAACCAGCAATCAAAACGGAAGACGACCTGGCCTGGGAAGAAGCCAAGTCCAACGTAGAAGACCGGTGCCAGGCCTATACCGCTTATATAGATGAAAACTTCACCAAGTACAGGGACGAAGCCCTGAAGAAGAAGGCCACGTTCTGCGACATGACCATAAAACCGGAAGGTGCTACAGGCAATCGGGCCAAATTCGTCATAGAAAATGTTTTTTCTCTGCAAATCGATACGATCATCCCTATGATCGGGCAACCACTTACGCCCAAAAAGGTCGGTGACTATTCTTACGAGCTTGATGTCCCCTTTCCGGACGAGCGGAATTTCGTCATCCATTTTTCCGACCCCGATCATCCCAAAGGCATTCGCCGGAGCACCATCCCAATAGGGGACTTGCTGACGCCTGAAGTCCTGATCCGTGGCGACAGCATCTTCTTTACCTTTAACAAGGGGAAACCTCCATTCCGGGTGTATTTCAGCCAGGAAAATGGGGGAGTGGCTTTTGAAAAAGCTACCGACAAAAGAACATTATTACTCACTCAAACAATGCTGCGGGACGATGAAAAGCTGGCGGGGAAATACCTCATCGAAGTATCCGATAAGATACTCAACGCGCCTTTTTCCGAAAAGGAATGGGTGGTCGATATCAAATCCGACTCCTGGCAATGGCCTTACGCCGTTGCTATTGGCAGTATATTGCTAATTCTGTTGGGAGCGATGTTGCGAAGTTTTCAAGGCAAAAGAAAGAAAAAGAAAAAAGAGGAGTTGGAAACATTTATGCAGTCGCGCCAGCAATCATTGGCCGACCTGCATAAAAAGCAGTTGGACGAAAACGCCTGGGCCAAACCAATAGAAATACAAAATGAAGAAGGGCTGCCCGTTGCCGCCGATCAGTCGGCTGCCCCTGCCATCGTGCCCGAAAAAAAGGGGAGCATCAAGATCACAGGCTTGCGCAAATCTTCTAAAAAAACGGTTCATTACAATAATGCCGCCCAATTGGCCCCGCTTCTAAAGAGCACTGTTTTCTCCTTTGATCCGGGGGTGCATTGGCACGACACCATCATCGTTGGCATCTATTTTACCAAAAACAGCATCCATCATCTGGATCATTTTCTGGTTACCCAAAATCTAAAACCCGTCCAGGAAAATGAAGGAAGCGTACCGGAGATCGGGGGCATCCTCATGGGGCGGCCACACCTCTATGGCGTGGATGGAAAATACCGAATTGTGGTCAACGAGTTTGTACCCATCAACCCCGAATTTCACGATGTATTTCAGTTGGAATTCAGTACCGAAAGTCTGGTCAAGGACCTGGGAGACATTCAAGACCAATATCCCAACGACACCGCGGTGGGGTGGTTTCATACCCATCCAGGGCATGGCCTCTTCCTGTCGAAACCCGACCTGGTCATTCAGGAGCAATTTTTTGGAGAGCCTTACCAGTTCGCCATGGAAATAGACAGCCTGACCGAAAAACTGGACACCGCCTTTTTTACCCGGACAATGAATGGAGAGATCAACAATACCAATGATAAAAAACAGGCTTCCTGGTTTTCGTGGCTCGAAAATGTAGAGGCGCTTGGTGCATAGCGACTTACTTTTAACCTTTTTTCAAATGATAAAGCGCAGCAGCATAGTTTTCTTTCTTTTTTGTCTGGCCTGGCAAGGCCTGGTTGCCCAGGATGTACCCTATGCTTCTTTAGACAAGATCAGCGTAGAAAAGGGGTTCATCAACGTATGGATTAAGGCGATGCAAGACGGCAAACCCGCCAGGTTGGACAAGGACAAAATAAAGCTGATAGAATCGTACAAGGGCAAAACGGATACGATCGACCGGGCATACAGCATACGGGATACCATTGTTATGGATACCGTCAAAGCAAAGGAACACACCGTGCTGTTTGTCGTTGACCTAAGCTATAAAATCGACGATGCCGACATAGAGACTGCCAAGGACCTCATCAGCCAAATACTGAACTCCTATCAGGTGTTCGACGATCCGAAATTCTATCTGACGGTTTTCCATGAGGTCTTGGTTTAAAAACCGCAGTCCGCTGTCTTCCAACAACCTCCGACAGGAGTTTGCCAACTTACAAGAGGTACCAACAGAAAACCCGATTACTACCGCATATTGGCCGAAGAACTCCGGTTTTTAAAAACTCAGAAGGGCAAAAAAATACTATTTGTCCTGGGGTCGGGTGTTAATGAAAATCGAAGGATTGAACCTGTACAACAGTATGTTGCCCTATGATAGCCAGGATGTGTTCGACCTCATAGAAAGCATGCAACCCGAATTGTCGGTATTTGCTGTTGGACTGGGAGAAGATTCTGACTACAACTCCCATAGAGATTTGGTAGGCAAAGAAAACAGCGATCATTTTGAAGACTTCGACCTGCCCAAAGCATTTCTGCGCTCGATGGAGAACGATGTGGTGGTGCATAGTACCCACCTGGCCCAGATCCGGCCCACCCGATCACATCTATCGCGGCAATATGCGGAAGTACACCCTGCTGTATGATGGATTTCCCTCCGAGCCCTACGAGATCAGGCGGGGGGTCGCACAATATGCCCCCTTTCCATTCACGCTCCGACCATTGTGGATTGGGGGCTGTGGTTTTTATTCGGACTGGCACTTATCTTTGGCATCTTGCTGCTGTGCAGTGTATTTGTTCCGCTATTGCAAAAGAAGGGGTTTGCCAGAAAATTTGTGAGCAAATACGTTCCCGACGGAAAGGTGCGGATCAATGACCCCGTTTACAACGAACCCATTGCCGAAGGGGAGTTGGTGGTGCGTCGATGTCAACAGATCGTACCCTTGACTACCTGGGAAGACATCGGTGGGCAATGCCCCAATTATCCCGACTGTATGGACCCCCAGTATTTGGGATGCAATGGAGCAGGGGCACCTATGGAAGACCGGTTTTTTTCCCGAAAGGGTATGTTTCGCCATCTCAACTGGATGTGGTTTGGCGCCATTGGAGGGTTTTTGGCGTGGATACTTTTGGCCATTTTCAATCTCGTCAACTTTAGGGGCATTGAGGCCCTGGTGGCCACCATATTTAAACCAGACAATGCGCTGATGTCGGGCTACGCGATTCCGGCGATCCGGCATCCTTTCAGGTGCATGTACAAAGTTTGAGCAATGAGCTGATGTTGGGCATAACGTTGGGTACCGGTCTGACGCTGATGTTGTCGTACATGGTGGAATTGAGCAGCTCCCGCGAAATTTCATGGGTGCGCATTGGCGTGCGCACCTTGTTGGGGGATACTCGTATCCATGCTGGTATTTTATTTCGGATTTTACATACAGTATGGTGGCTTGGTGCCCAACACCTATCTGAGCGGATTGCTCACCTGGATACTTTTTGGCTTATCCATTGGGATCATCTTATCGTTGCGTTCCCACATCGCCCTGGTCAGAGGGGTTGTAGGTGGGTTGGTTGCCCGCCTTGTTGGCCCTACCATGTATATATGGGGGTACTGGCTGTTTTCGAGCAACTTCCTCAGCGCCAAAATGATCGGCATGATCGTGCTGGGAGCCGTATTGGGGCTGGTACTGGTAACCGTCATTTCCACCCTGGAAAACTTCGAACTGGAATTTGTCAAACCCAAGGGATTCCAAAACATCCCCATCAGTAAATGGTTGAAAAACAGCCAGAAAATATTGATCGGAAAAGAACCCGGAAGCTACGTCTACATCAAATGGGACGACCCGGCCGTGACTGCTCAGCACGCCCGGCTGTTTTATGAAAATGGCACCGTCTACATCCAGCCCCTGGCCGAGACCCTGGTCAACAGAAAAATGATCGACATCAATAAAAAAAGCAGCGTTGAAAAACCAGGATCTCATCCAACTGGGACGACATAGCAACACCATCATCCGGTATCGGGAAAAATAATTAAAACAGATAACATGAACCGTTTACTTTCGGGAAATATCTTGTTGGAAACTGATCTTTTGGTCGGGACTTTTGCTACTGACCTGCTTGAGCCAGGCTTTGGCAACCGATGGCGGAGGCTCCGATACCCCTCCCCCGGACTGTATCATTACCATCACCGATGTGAAACCGATCAGTTGTTTTGGGCAAAGCAACGGTAAAATTTGTTTTACAATTGGTGGCAACCAGGAAAATTACCCTGTCCAAGTCCAAAATGATGGAGTAGAAGTTTTCAATGGCTCCCTGGAACCAGAGGTAGAAAAATGTATTGAAAACCTGGCGGCAGGAGAAGTAACCATTACCCGAACTGACACAACAGGATGTTCTGCTACAGAATTGATATAGACGGGGCCCAGTTCTCCAATTTCTGCCACAGCAACAACCGACAGTGTCACCTGCCACGGCGATGAAGATGGCAGTATTGATCTGAATGTGAGTGGCGGCTGGCCCCCTTACCATTTTAGCTGGAATAGTATGGGCAGCGATACAACCGAAGATATTGCCAACCTTGAAGCTGGCGAATATACAGTCACTGTTATTGATAGCGAGTTTTGTGCTGTGGCTTTTTCATTTGCGGTTGGAAGTCCAGAGAGCTTATCGGCGAGTATTGATGCGGAAGACATATCTTGTTTTGGTGCCAACGACGGAGCGTTGACTGTTCAAGACTTAGAGGGGAGGGAATGGTGGCTACAGGTATCTTTGGAGCAATGGTTCGGAGGACTCTTTGCTTACTGATCTTCCTGTTGGAGATTATCAGGTCACCATTTCCCGATTTCAAAGATTGTTCTATTGTGGAATCGGAGTCCATTAGCGAACCGGATGAAATTATTGTCACCGGAAGAGATAGACCCTCGTTACCTGTTTCGGCCTGAGCGACGGCCGGGTCGACCTCGACGCTTCGGGGGGAGCAGGCAACTTCTCTTACTTATGGGACAACGGCGATACCTCCGATGACCTCGATGACATCCCCGCCGGGCTGTATGCTTACACCGTAACGGACGACAATGACTGCACTTTCACTGCCGTTGCCGAAATAACAGAACCTGATTCGCTCGTCGTCAATGCCACCGTCCAGTCGCATGTCTCCTGCAATGCCGATGCCGATGGGTATAGCACTGATTTTGCCGACAGGCGGAACGGGGCATCCCTTCAGCATCCTGGAGCAACGGTGTAAACGAATATACCATAACCGATCTTGTAGAGGGAACCTATTCGGTAACCGTTACTGACACAACAACGATTGCACGGCCGAGGATACCGTCGTCGTAGAAAAAGAATTTAACCCGGAGATCGTGGAGCCCTACTCCACGGAAGAAACCTACCAGGAAGGGCAGACCACCCTGTTGAATTACCCCACCGATCAGGAGCAGACCATTGTTATGTGGCAGGTGGTGGAATCATCAAATATCGACACCGATCACGACAACTACCAACCTGAAGGGTCTACCTTTCTGTCGGTAGAACAGGCGTTTAACTTATCGTCTGGCCGGAGCCCCGGGTGTGGGTATTGTTGGAAGTCTATCCCGAAAAGAATATGTGCATAGGCGAAACGGTGACTAACCCGGGGTGAACATTTTGCCGGGAGAAAGCCCGCTGTTCATCCCGGAAGTGTTCACTCCCAACGGCGATAGCGTCAACGATTCCTGGAACATCCTTTTTGCCGGAAGAAGGAACGGCAAGCGACTATTCCATTCAGATATTCAACCGCAGTGGGGGGCGTCGTCTACGAGCGCGATGCCATCCCGGAAGATTGGACGGCAGACGGTTGTCCCCGACGGGGTGTACTACTACCTGATCTCAGCCACAAAAACCAACGATGAGACCTATAAAGGTGCCGTAACGGTATTGAGGAAATAGCCTTGCTTTCGCAAAAAAAAAAACACGAGAAATGAAACGGTCAAGTATCTCTTTTATAAAATGATCTTAGGTTGTCTGCTCCTGATGGTGGGGGTGGGTACCGAGGGTTGGAGTCAGCAGATACCGATTTACAACCAACATGTCTATCAACCGGTTTGGTTCAACCCTGCTGCCTACGGCGATGGTTTTATCGGATTGCAATATCGCAGCCAGTTTGCGGGTCTCGACAGCCGGTATGCGCCCAGGTCGTTTGGCTTGACCGCCGACCTGTCCTCATTACTCCACCTTTCGGAAAAAAAGATAGGGGTCGGTCTGAGTTTATTGACCGACAAGGTACACCTCCTCAATAGGTTGAAAGGAAAATTTTCGTTTGCATACCATCTGGTGCGTACGGCCAACCACCGGCTGTCGGCGGGGTTGGAAGCGGGCTTGTTTTCTCAAAGGATCGACTTTGGCGACAGCCGTATTGCTGACCCTCAGGATGTGGTGTTGTATGAGGGGGAGTCGAACAAGACCAGTTTCGACGGAGGGTTCGGCCTCCATTATCGTTATACATCCGATACCGATCACGAATTAAATGTCCATGTGGCCACTCCGCAGTTGTTTACCAGCGATCTGACTTACGACGAAGACCATGAGTTTGACGTAAGTCCCCACTTGCTCACGGCCCTCAGCTACCGGATACCGATACAGTCATTTTCGGTGGAGCCCCACCTGATGTATCGGGACATTCTGGGGGAGAAGTCCCTGAAAAAGGGAAAAACGGATATCTGTCTGAGGCTCCATTTTCTCGACAACAGATTCTGGGTGGGTGGGGGGTACCCGGCTTGGTACGTCGACGTATAACTTTGGCGCCGGCATAGGGGTGACGGAAAACCTCCACCTGGGCGGCAATTTTGAAACGCACAGCGCCCTAGGCAATAGCTGGGAAACCTTTATCACCTATAGTTTTGATCGTGCCAAGCCAAAAGACGATCCTCCTGGTTTTGGCGATGAGCCACTGCCCGATGCCAAGCCCGCCACTGCGGAAGACCGACTCGAACAATGGGCCATAGAAATGGACGATGCCGCATCGCAAATTTCTGACTTAATGAATGAAGCAGACCGGAAATACCGCAATGCCAAATCGCATGTCGATGTAGCAAAGCGGCCGGGTACTACCCGGGAAACGATAACGGCACAACTTGGTTCAGCCGCACAACCACTGCAGGAAATGAAAACCCTGTTGGAGCAAGCCCTGATACCGGCAGCCACCATCGTGTCGAACGAAGAAGAGGGGCGGATCGTCTATACAAAAGCATTCCGCGAAGGGACTACCAACAGGAGCACAAACGAAAGCTGGAGTGAGATTCAGGACATAGCCAAATACGCCAACAACCCGGTCAACAACTTGATTCGCTCCTATCAGCAAATACAGAAAGAGATCGCTCTGTTAAAATCAAACAGCGGTATGGAGCCCGACAACGTGGCCGCCCTGGTGTCGGGCAAAAACGTCGATCAGTTGGAAAATTACTTTCAGCGACAGCTATCAGCATCCCTCGGCATACCGGATGATATGATGCCGGTAGAAGTGACTTCCGAAGGGACCGCCCTCCAACTAACCTACCGATATCCGCACAGCGATCCCGACTTTGTATTGGCGGACGGGGTGAGCGCTTCCAGGTTTGTAGCCGACCATGTGATCGAACAGGTCAAAAAGCTCCGGTCGAAAGGAGTACAGGTAGGAAAGATCACGGTGCTGGCCAGGATGCAGGCGCGCAAATCCATTCTTGAAGGCTCCACTCTCCACACCCATTACAGAGAAAGTCACTTTGGGCCAGCGGTAAAAGTGAACTACAAACTGGTGGACGAAGCCAGCAAAACCATTCAGTCGGAGTCGGCAAGGGTGGAAAGTGGAAAGATCAATCTGCTCCAACTGGCATGCCTCAAAATGCACGGCCTGAAAACCTATATGACGACCAAGGGCATCTCAACCCCCGGTACCCCTATAGCGCTGGAACTGAGTGCCCCAAACTACGACCAAAGCCAGCCACAGGTGTACAACATCGTGGTGGAGATCAGATAAAAAACCGAGTATGTGACAAATTTACCTGACGGTAGATAGGCCTATCCCGCCTCCATGCCTGCCGACAGGAAGGAAGGAATCTCCGTGTACCTTTGTGACTTGGAGTCTTTGTGGCAAAAACGTAAAAACAAATCAAAGAAAAATAAAAATACCATGAGTACCAACATGAAAGTGCGCAAAAAAGGAAGGGAAACTACCGCTTTGGAAAAAAGAAATACTGCCGTGGCCGTCTTTGCGGGGGTGGCCATTATTCCCCTGCTCTTTATGTTATGGATCGGCTATCAACTGGGCGATGCGAATAAGGTGAACAAGGACAATCTAAAGGCACAGTTGGATACCAAAATAGCGGAATTGGAGAAGGCCCACGCCGACATGGCTGTCTTCCAACAAACTGTTTCCGAATTGGGATATACTTTTGCGAAAGCAGACTCGGTATATGATAAATTCAGAACGGAGGGGTTGAAAAAATTAAATGACCAACTTAAAGATGCAGAAACAGAATCTGATTTCAGAAGATGGGATAATGATATGGATGAAGGGCAAGACGATTTCAAACATACCATTGAACGCATTGAAAAACCTTTGGTTTTTGAAGAGGATTCCCCTATATACGATATTCTGGAAAATGCTAAAGCCTGGCTCGTTGCATATTCAAAGGCCAAAGCGGATGAAATGTATGAGATTAAATTGAACAGAAAGAATACACAGGGGATCGAAACAGCTAGTGACCTGGAAAAGAAAATCCAGGAATTAGAATTCGAGATTCAAAAAAAAGACCTCACCATAACCAATTTGAAAACGCAGTCCAACATTAAAGCAGGTAACGAATTAAATAAAGACAAGTCCAACGAAAAAGAATTGACGGAATCCCAAACAGCGTATCTAAATGTTATAACCAGCAACAGAGAGATCAAAACCGCCATCGAAACGGAGATCAGTGCCATAACAGAAGACATCGTCCCCGAGCTGAGAAGAGAAATATTCAATAAAAAACAGTTCAATAAACTAAAAGATAAGCTCGAAGCCAAACTTAATACCATTACCACAAAAACAGCCGAGCTGATCATCCGCTAATTTATGAGAACATATTGTTATTAAAAGTGTAAAACCGAAATGAAATGATACTATTGCTTGGAATGTCCACCTTATTGATGATCGGGATCGGGGTAGCGGGACTGGGCTTTTTGCTCGTGTTGTACAAGCTGCTGAAAAAGGGAACGAAGCTCGCCTCCAAGTTGCCGACCAACTTTCTAGTCACCTTTTTGATATTCGGCCTTTTGGGTCTTCTCGGGTTTATGCTCAGCGGTGGGGTTGCCGAACATCCGGTGATGATGGGCGTACTGCTGCTGATCGTTTCCGTTACGGTGGGTACTCGTTTTACTTTCCTCCTTTACGAGCGGTGGGAGTGGAGCATGGCGGCTCCTTTTTGGAGAAAGCTGCTCTATTTATTTGGCATCGGCCTGACGGCATTTCTGTCTTTTGCATTGATATTTCTCCTTTGCGAGCACCGGGGCAGATTGACGGCCACCAGCACTACCGACCTGGTGTGGCCGCTGGGTAGTCTGTGTTTTGTTATGTTGTTGCCACTGCTGATCAAACACCTCCACGAATTGTGGAATGAGATCCCAAAAATAAATCGGATCATTTCGGTGTTCAATCTGCCGCTGGGTGGTTCGCCACCATTTATCGAAACGGGGGGGCCGAGTATTAGCTTTTTATTTGTCATTCCGCTGGAGCATGGATCGAAAGAAACCGTCAAATCGACCGTCGCCCTGCCTTATAATAAAACCCTGGAAGAAGCCTTTCATTACAAGCTGCACGAGCACAACGTCGTCAAGCGGTTTGCCAAAAAGATCGTCTATGCGGAAAACAACAAACGGGATAAAGTCTATGCCTGGCGTTTTTACCGCGAAATCCCCGTCTGGTGGGGCTGGTTGACCAGAAAGCACTATCTCGATCCCAAATCAAAGTTGGGCGCCACCATCAGTAAGGGAGAATCCGTTTTTGTAGAAAGGGTAAAACCCTGGGAAGCATCTTAATAAGAAAATAAAACTAAACCATGATATCCAAATTGCAATTCCTTCCGGTAAACTGGAGAAACGGCATGTCCTTTTCGGAAAACCACCTCAAAAGTGAATACCTCGCTTTGGCCGACAACGACCGGGATACGGCGGCCTTGCACCTGACCAATTTCAACTACGGTTTGCTGGGGGGCGACGGCTTGAAAAAATTTGCCGATGCTTACCGCGACAATATCAACAACGAAAAAGTGGAGGTCTCTTTTTGCCGGGCCATCACCCAAAACGGCACCCGGATAGAGATACTGAATGACGATTGGCCCGAGCTCAACGTGTCGTTGTCGGAACTGGCTGGCGAGAAGAATCTGGATGCCTCCAGCTTTTGGTTCGTCGTACTGGTGATCGACCCCTTTACCCGAATCCCGGAAGGGATAGAAGACGAGCGGGAAAGCCCCCGCCGAAAACCGAATACCCGCCCGGCCTATCAGTTGGAACTCCTGCCGTTGAACGATTTGCAGATAGACAGCCTGGCCAACGCCATACCCCTGGCCA
This sequence comes from Saprospiraceae bacterium, assembly GCA_965222105.1. Taxonomy (GTDB): domain Bacteria; phylum Bacteroidota; class Bacteroidia; order Chitinophagales; family Saprospiraceae; genus CALGLS01. The sequence goes on from CBDCTQ010000016.1 coordinate 20,475, forward strand.
AATACGAGATCACCGGATCGGGGTTGCAGAAGCTGGGGTATTACATTCCTCCCTGCACCCGGATCAACAGCCACGAAAAACTGATGCGCTACTACGAGGTCTTCGACAACTACATGGCTAGCCTAAAAGAAAACGCCAAGAAGATCGTGGCCAAAGTCAAACACAAGCGCCGCCAAAAAGAAAGCAACCGATTGGCCGACGACATCGAATCGCTCTGCCTGAAATACCTCGACTTTTTTGCCACCTCCTACGACGAGTACAAATTTGCCTTTACCGATCTGCCGCCCATCTACCTGGTGGCCTACTTTGCCCGGCTGGCCAGGATATTCAACCACAGCCTGGACATGGCCTTCGACAAGGGGCACATGTTGTCGTACTTCCGCCAGTATGCCACCGATGTAAATGCCGCCCAACTCGACCGGATCATCAACGATACTTTTGAGGTGAATTACGCCCACTATGATTCGGAGGCCGCCCTTTCGGTTGTCAACAAATTTTTGCAAACCATGGAGGAGATTTTCGAGCGGCTCGAAAAACTCGATTACCGGCAACTGGCTCCCCAAAATGTGGTGCGGGAGGACAATTTTTCGACCTCAGCTCCGCCCACCGCAACTCCGCCCAGAAGAACCGGCAGAACCATTAAGATCAGCCGCCCCGGACCGGAGGAAAAATTGGGAGATGATTTGGAATAATCAATAATTCCCTCTCCCGTTTGGTAACGTTTTCATCAAAAAAGGTACTAATAAGTACAAACCGTTGTATGGTATTCATATACAGCGACTTAAATTGCCACCATATGTAAAAAAATCGAATAAAAACCTTTGGTAGTTTAAAAAAAATCAAGTATTTTGGTCTTTCAAAAAATCGAATTATTATGGCAAAAACGCTCTACGGCTATCGGATAGGAGCCGACGTAAAAGAACAGGACGCCCCCACCGGCGTTAAGCTCGTTCCCGACAACAAAACCCTCCTGGCCATTCCGCTCAACGACGACCACGATGACGATGTGGATCCGGTTCGTCTCAAATCCATGAAAGAAATTTTTGAACACTACAAGCCCTCCCGCGAAGTAGAACTCAAAACGGAAGACGGCGGCTCCGAAGAACTGGTGCTCAATTTCAACAGCTTAAAAGATTTCACCAAAGATGGGATCATCGAGCAGAGTGCCTTGCTGCAGGACCTGGCGGAAAAAGAAAACATCTACTCCCGCATGATGGATGTGCTCAAAAACAACGTCAACCTGCAAACCGTCCTGTCTAACGACGAACAGAAAAAAGAATTCGTGGAATTGCTGGACACCCTGATACAGGAACTGACCAGTGAATAAATTTATCAAACACTAAACGAAAACAGATATAATCATGACTGAAAAAGCATTGGAACTTCAGCAGAAGGTCAAGGAAAAAGTAGAAGTTCTCAAAAAACAGGGCGGATTTAAGATACTGGAAGGCATCATCGATGGCAAAAAAGGCATTCGCGACCTCAACCCCAAAAACGAAGCCCGCCGCAGCGCCTTCCTCACCGATGAAGACAAAGCCGAAAAGCGCAAACTACTCAAAACGGAGCTGGAAGCACTCAAAGGCCTCGTTGAAGCCGGTGGTTTGCTCGAATCGACCGAGGCTGCCGCCAAAAAATCGGAAGAAGTAACAAAAATCTTACAGGAAAACCTGCGTACAGCCCTCGACAACAGCGTGGACCTCGAAAAAGCATATCGGGCAGTAGAATTGTTTTTCAGAAATGCCGAGGAACAAAAAATCGACAACCTCTACTTCCTCAACGTCCCCCTGAAGGAATTCAAAAGTGCCGAAAACACCCACCTCCGCGAAGAAATGGCCAAGCACTTCGATGAAAATTTCGACCGCTTCTCCCTCGAAGACAATTACTCTCTTTTGGTCATACCGGGATACCTCGAAAACAGCCTCGAATACTGGAGCAAGCAGGCCTCCAAATACCGCATTACCCTCGTTACTGATTTTACCGACGAAATGGAATTCGAATCCATTGAAGATAAAATTGAAGAAAAGAAAATATGCGGCGATGCCCGCCACCTGGCCAACACCCTGGTGACCTGCAATTACGCCGCCGTGCGGAAAAAATACGAAGGCATCGAAGACGATGATCTCTACCTGCCCATGTCGATACCCCTTGCGGGAAAAATGTACAGCGGCAACGGCATCCAACCTTCGGCGGGTAAAAAACACGGAAAACTCGACGGTGTACTGGGCACCCGACTGGCACTGCTGCGCGCCCACGTCGACAAGATCGATAAAATGGGCATGGTGCCCATCATACACGAAAAACAATGGGGTACGGTGGCCATGTCGGATACCACTCTGGCCAACGAAAGTACCGATCCCGACCAGAGAGCCATCGGCGTAGTAAGAGCCAAAGACTGGATCGCAAAAGTATTGTTGGACTACTTCAATTCGCTGACCTTTCAGAACTTCGACGGTCGGCTCCGGGAAGACATCAAGCAACAGCTCAACAAATTTTTCGACAAGATAAAAGGCCACGGAAAGCTCATCGAATCGTTCAGCATCGATGGTCCCAAAAAGGACCCCGACAATCCGCAGGCCGTTATGCTCTCTGTCAACGTCAAGCCGTATTTTGCTACCAAGCACTACGTGATCGACTACTCCGGGACGCAAGGGAATTTCTCTCACGAAGAGCAGGACTAGTGCATAAGGAACTAAATCCTGAACAGTTTATAATTGTTATTTTCCGTCTACTCTGCGTTGGAGAACCGGGCTTCGTAGCTAAGGCTACGATCCCGAACCTCCGCCTTGATTAGACGAAAAATAACTGCTTCTAAACTATCCATTACTTAATGCCTCATGCACTAGTGCTGTCGGCATGAGATAATAATTATGCAGTTTTATTTGCATATTACACATGTCCGGGCTTTGTCCGCAGGATAAAAAACCAGAATGCCCCGATGTATATCGGGATGAGACCTATGTGCCTATGTGTTTCATTATAATTTGTCCGAAGGACAAAACGACCGTACGGATAGGTAGACCTGACTGCCGGATTTCCCTGACTGCCTTCAGGCAGGCTACCGGAGGTAGGTAAAGGCAGGTTTCAAAATAATCACCGTATTACGACATGAAAAATCACATAATCCTGAGAAATATTACTTGAAGCAACAAGACCCCGGTTGATGAAAATCACACAGTACCGTTAAAACTACGGTAATAATACCTGTTTTAAGGAGGGGATGATATTCCGGGAAAGCTCCGGAAATACATTGTTATCAACTGCCTGATGTTGACGCATCGGTCGGGGATGGAGGGGTATACTCTAAACAATAGTATTACAAGAATACATTTTGACTAAGATCAGGCAAAAAAATTGAAAATTTCTCCAATAAAAGGTAACGTTCTTTATGTTAAATGTACTAATAAGTGAAATAAAGATATAAAGACCACAAATTACAGATAAATAGTATGTTTCAATTATCATTATTTTTTCACTAAAAAACCAATTTCATTATGGCTTCAATTATCAAGATTCTGTTTTCTTCCGACAATGTTGAAGAATGCGAAGTAATCGGCTTGTCCTATTCTCTTGAGCAGAATGTAGACAACATCGGTCAACCCGCCGGTGAAGTAAAAGGTGGACAGATCACCGTCACCATCGGTACCAATGGCAGCGACTCCCGCTTCGGCTGGATGGTAGCCTCCGACATGAAACAAAACGGAGAGCTCAAATTCGTCGACGCCAACGGTCAAACCGCCAAGACGATCTCCTTCACCGATGCCTACTGTGTGGGCTACACCGAAGACTACGAAGCATTTTCCGACAAGGGAAGAGCAGGCACCGTCTCCATCAAGGAAGGAGCCAAGGAGACCCTCACCCTTTCCTGCCGCGAGATCACTATGGAAGGCGAAACCCACGAAAATACCTGGATCGCCTAACGTATTCCGCACAGGACTAATTCACGAAAAAACGAGTGGCCGGCAGTTGTTCGGCTTCCTCCAAACGCGGTCGGCTATCTTGTTTTTTCAATTGTTTAATCCATCAAATCAAATGTTTTGGCAACTGCAACTGCGACTGTATATATCGGCAAAACCGAGCTAAAGCCCTATCACGTCCATATAGAGCAACGCTTCGACTGGCATCATCTGTTCGAGGTCACCGTTTCGACCGAAAAAGCAGGGGTAATGGATGTCAATGGAATGACGCCTGAGAGTGTAATAATTGACAATGCGCTGGCCTATGTTGGAGAATTTACGGAAATCATCATTGAAAGACCTGCCGGAACCTGTCACTTTAAGGGGTTTGTCACGGATGTTCAGGTGGAACAAACCTACGCAGGCGATGCCTTTATCATCTTTAAAGGATTTTCTCCTACCTATATGCTGGATGGTCAAAAAAGCGTGGCCTCTTTCGAGGAAATGACCCTTCAGGATATATTCAATAAGGTAACGACCGGTTTTCCCGAAAACGTCAAAAAAGAAGTGAACCCGAAATATACGGAGCCCATTCTGTATGTGACCCGGTATAAAGAAACCCAGTACCAATTCCTCAACCGAATGGCTGCCACCTATGGCGAATGGTTCTACTACGATGGTCAGCAATTGGTATTCGGCGACCTGCCCTCCAATAAAAAAGAAATAACCCTCAATTTTGGTTCCGACAGCATGTTGTCATTCAATTACGGGATCAACCTGCGCCCTACGAGTTTCAAACAACAGTTTTACAAGTATGGAGAAAATAAAACCCTGGAGAAATCCGTGGCGGGTTTTGAGCCGGGTTGGTTGGATTCCCACAGCAAGCAGTCGCACAAAGTATCTAAAGAATTCTTTCAGGAGGAAGGCATACACCCGGTCATTCAGGGAGTAAAAGACGACAAACAAATCAACTATATGGCGGAAGCCCGAAAGTCGGCGATGCTGAGTGATGTAATGGTTTTTAATGGACAAAGCGCCGACCCCGGCATCTCGATTGGAGCAGAAGTAGAGGTGCATTCCAAAAAAGGATTTATCGGTAAATACCGGGTAACATCTGTAACCCACAATTTCAATAGCAATAGAGACTATAACAATGTGTTTGAAGCCATTCCGGTTTCTTCTGTTGTACCTCCCGTCAATAGAAGCGTCTTCCTGACGGAGGCAGAGTCGCAAATCGCCGAAGTGGTTGACAACAATGACCCCGATCAACTCGGCCGCGTAAGGGTCAAATTTAAATGGCAGGAAGGAATGACTCCCTGGATCCGCGTATTGACCAACCACGCCGGAAAAGACGACGAACAAGGGGTGTACGGCACCTATTTTATTCCCGAAATAGGCGACGAAGTGTACGTGGATTTTGAACAAGGGAACCCCGACCGGCCCTTTGTGATGGGCTCTAAATACCACAGCAAAACCCAACCCGGCTGGTTCGACCCCGAAAACAACCAAAAAGCCATTAAAACCCGAAGTGGGCATACGATATTGCTTAATGATGAGAAGGGGAAGGAGAGTATTACGATTTTAGACAAGAAGGGAAATGTAATTCATATGGATACTACTGGTGAATCGATATCAATTTCATCCGAAAAAGCGATCACAATTAGCTCAAAGGATATATCTATAGTAGCGAAAAATGATGTCAATATTTCTGCAGGAAATAATATCAATATTTCCGCCAAGACGAATGTACTCATTAATGGAGAGAATGAAGCGAATATGCTTGGCGCAAAAGCTGCTTCTTTAGCGTCTGGATCAACAAAAGAGGGAGGAAGTTTTGATGGGTCTGCCCTTTCTTTGAGTCCAAGTGAAGCAGGGCTTGTTGGCAAGAGTAAAGTCTCTGTTGGAGGGGATGATGAAGCCTCTGTTGGGTCTAAAAAAGTGACCGTTGTAGGTGCTAGTGAAGTGACTGTAGCAGGAGGAATGGTAAAATTAAACTAATATCTTATGAAAATGAATCCGGTTGTAGAAGAAATAATGAAAATCCAATTGCAATGGAATAATTTGCTTAGAAAAGAATATCCTGGTGTAAAACTATTTCGATGGATAGGACAAAAATTGGAATTACAGATGGTGGATGGGTTTATTAAAACCCAAATGTCACCACAAACACATTCAAAAGACACCTTTTTGATGTTTACCCAACCCTTTGAAAAAAGAGCAACATATGGGCAATCTATTATTAACGATATAAATGAATTTATTGGAAATTGGTTTGAGACGAAAGATAATACTTTCAAGCAAGAAAAATGGCAAATAACCGAAGCACCAACCGCTTCATCCATCCAAATTCCGGATTTTCCTTATTTTATTAAAAATATAAATTTATTAGTTAGTTACTTTAGTCTAGATGAAGATGCGTACTTAATCTTAACTTTCACACCCTCCAACATTTCAAATGTTAAACAATTTCAATACTGGCTGTTAAATCTGATCAATAGTAAAGACCTTCATCCCCAAATAAAATGTATGATTTATGATTTAGAAGGACAAGCTATGTACCCCTTGATTGCGAATGATAAACAAAAAAACATACTTCACATAAAGCCGGACATAAATATGGACGAGTGTATTCAAGCAACCGTCAATCAAGTTGCAATGGAAACTAAAGATCCGGCTGCTGAATTCCAAAAATGGTTAGTAAGGGCTTCATTTCTGATTGGAAAAAATAAAATTGACGAAGCTATGATCACATCTAACAAAAGTATTGCTATATCTCAAAAACATAAATGGCCGGAATTGGAAGTAGCGGCTAGAATTCTTAGAACCAACGCTTGGATTTCGCAAAAAGAAAAGGAAAAATCTTTAGCTGAAATTGATATAGGTATTAGAGTGGCTGGTGATGACAAAGCTCTAAATCTTCAATCCAGAATACTAAAAGCCACTATCTACATAACGGATGGAGACTATGCAGAGGCCGCTAAAGTGTATGAAGAATGTTTCCCTTTTTTAGACCAGGATAAAGACCCCAATTGGTACATGGAAATCCATCGAATGTATGCATTTTGTATTGAGAAAGCAGGAGATGAGAAAAAAGCATGGAATTCTTATTTAGAATGTTTAGAAACTGGTAAGTTAATGGACAAAGAAAAAGTAAGAATTACCACTTTGCCCTTTGTCGGAGAAAGTATGTTACAAATATGTAATGGACATGGATACAATAGAAAAGATTTGAATCAGGAATTCGAAAGCATCCTAGGTGAAAATTGGCTTAACCTGACTAAAAGACCGATGTCAATTCAATAAAGTTAAAACCAAAGAACCAATCAAAATGTTTAAACCTGACTTTACATTCCCGGCGGCAGGACCTTCAATTGATCCTCAAATAGCAGCAAAGCACCTTGATTTGGTCATGGGAGTTGACATGCATTGGCAAATGTTACCTACTCCTGTGGGACCTATCCCAACCCCTCTTCCTTATCCTTACATGGGAATGGTAATGGACCCTATGGATTATTTAGTAGTTGAGTTGCCCATTCCTTCTTTTATACAATCGGGCTATAATATGCCTCCCGCTATGCCTCTGGGTGCAAGAGTGAGATTAGCTGGTGGAATGCTTCCCAAAGGGGCAAGTACTACAGGAGTTATCAATATGGTTCCTCCTATGATGAATCATATTCCGATCATTGGGCCATTTGTTCTACCTCACTTGGCTAGTGGTGATGGCGAATTGTATTATGGGAGTGATACCGTGTTAGCAGATGGGACAAAATTTAGTACGAATATATGTAATGTCCTTACCTGTTGGGATGTAACGGGTATCCCACTACCAGCGACTCCCTGTCCAAAAACAAGACTTCCTTTTGGGTTGTTCAATGACCCAATGTCAAAATTGATAGCCTTGCCTATTGGGCCTCCTGTCATGGTCGGGGGAGCTAAAACACCTCATAAATTCACGATGTCGGAGATAATGATGCGCCTGGTTATGATGGGGGTCATGTCTGGCTTAATGAAAGCACTAAAATCATTGTTGAAAAACCTGGCTAAGGGATTAAAGAAATTAGGTTCCAAAATATGGAACATGAAAGTACGAGGTAAAAAGGTTCGTTGTCATTTCGGAATGGACCCGGTGGATTTAGTAACTGGTACCGTCGTCTATGATGGTGTCGACTTTGAATTGCCCGGCCCGATCCCCATAAAATGGGAGCGTAATTACTACTCTACTTCCAGATATAGCGGAAGCTTAGGATACGGCACCCATTTGTGCTATGATTTACCTTTGAAAGTAAGTCCTAAAGATCAATGTATAGCAGTTGTATTACCAGATGGTAGAGCCACCGGTTTTCCGATATTGGAGGAAGGAGAATCTTTTTTTGATCGGTCAGAAAGGCTTACTATGCACTATGATGGCAAAACGTATGCCTTAAAAGACCATGAATCTGGCCTCACCTATAACTATAAATTTATTAAATCAGAAGATTTTTATTTGATTCATAAGGTCGATAGCATTAACAGTAAAAGTGGATTTAAAGTGCAAATGGGTTACGACAGGAGAGGAAATCTAGATCAAATAATAGATAGCGTAGGGCGCGTTATTAACATGAAACTTGACAATTATGGCCGTATCATTGAAGTCAAATCTTCACACCGAGGGATTGATCGAATGATGGTATACTATGGTTATAACGAAGAAGGAGATTTGACTAAAATAACTGATCCTCTATTCAAGTCAGTGGTCATTGAGTACGAAAACCACTTAATGATTAAAAAAACGGACCGAAACGGCCAATCCTTTTACTGGGAATATGATGACGAGGAAAGATGCGTACACAGTTGGGGCAATTATGGCATATTGGAAGGCTGGATAGAATATGGCGATGGATTTAACGTGTTTACTAATTCGCTGGGAGCTAAAACGACCTATTGTTACAATGAAGATAACTTAGTTACTCAAATCACGGATCCTCTTGGGAATCACCGATTCTTTGAATATACAGAAGATTCCGAACTATTTCAGGAAATAGATGAGGAGGGGAACCTCACTACATATGAATATGATGAAAGAGGAAACCGTACAAATGTTATTTTAGCTGATGGTTCTGAACGATCACTAACATTTGATGAAGCAGACCACTTGATTCAAGCAACTGACGGGAACGGGAATGCTACGAGTTACCAATATTCAAAAGATGGAAAATTAATCGCAATAAAGGATCCTAATGGAACGACGTCACATTTTGAACACGATGAAAATGGGCTGGTGACTGCTATAGCTAATGCTGAGGGAAAGCAAACGTTTATGCACTATGACAAAGATAACAACCTATCCCGAATTACATTACCAGACGGCAACGAAAGTAATTGGGAATATGATGAATGGGGGCAAGTCGTTAAGTCAACCAATCCCGCTCAACAATCTCAGTCGTTTGATTATGATGTATTAGGTCGAGTAAAAAAAGTTCGGACAATTGATGGAAACGAACTTAATTTGGCTTATAATGCCTATAATGAAGTTATTTTAGCCAAAGACCGTCATCGGAAAGTTAAATTTGAATATACCCCTTTGGGGAGCGTTAAAACACGAGAGGAAAAAGGTGTCAAGGTTGCATTTAAATACAATAATGAAGAGCAATTAACAGCCATTCGTAATGAACATGGCGAAACATACCGCTTTCAAAGAGACTTAAATGGCAGTATTATACAGGAATCAGGCTTTGATGGGGTAACCCGACTCTATAACCGCGACAGGGCTGGAAAAGTACTAAAGGTAGACCGCCCCGATGATCGATGGACAGAATACCAATATGACAGAGTGGGCCGAATAGTAAGAGCAGAGCATTTTGACGGCTCTTGGGAAGTATACGATTATGATAAAAATGGTTTTCTGATCGGAGCCAAAAATGAACAAAGTTTTGTGGAGTTCAAACGAGACGCGATCGGACAAACGATACAAGAAACACAAGGAGAGCATACAGTTAATAGTGAGTTCAACATATTAGGCTTTCGTACAAAAGTGACTACCAGTTTAGGTGCTGACATTGAAGTACAGCGAGGTGAAACGGGGGCTGTTACCCAAATAAAGGCAAGTGCAAACGATAGTGAAGAGTGGGTAGCTAATATCAAACGAAATGAGATCGGTTTGGAAATAGAAAGAGAATTGACTGGTGGAGTAAAAATGACATATGGCTATGATGCAGCTGGGATGCCAATTGAACAAATCGTAACCAGTAATGGCCGAAAAACCAGGCACAAAAATTATAAGTGGGATGTTAATAGTCGACTTCGACAAATCACTGACGGCATTTCAGGAGGTCGTATTAAGTTTTCTCATGACGACTTTGGCAATCTGGCTTGGGCAGAATACGAAGATCGTAGTATGATCTACAAAATGCCTGATAAGTTAGGTAACTTATTTAAGTCAAAGAACCAAGATGACAGAAGATATGGTCAAGGTGGACAACTTTTGGAATGTCCGGAATTTAAGTATATTTATGATGGAGAAGGCAATTTAAAAGAAAAGCGTTCCAAGAAAAATCTGAGTATTTGGTATTATGAATGGTATGGCAATGGGATGTTGAGGGCAGTGATTCGGCCTGACCGAAAGCGGGTTGGGTTTGAGTATGATGCACTAGGTCGTCGGACGACTAAGGTATTTGATGGAGAAGTTACTCGTTGGGTTTGGGATGGGAATGTGCCGGTTCATGAGTGGGATTATAGAGAGAACAGGCGACCTAATTTAGTTGTTGCTGAGAATGGAAATATTTCTTTTGATAAAGAGGAGTTAATTAACCCACAAGCACTTATCACATGGATTTTCGAGCAGGGCCAACATGCCCCTATTGCTAAAATTATTGGGCAAGAAAGGTATTCCATTATATGTGATTATTTAGGAACACCAAATGAGATGTATGACCAAAATGGTATTAAAATATGGTCATGTGAATTTGATATATTTGGAAGTGTTCGTAATCTGAAAGGTGATGAACGAGACTGCCCATTTAGGTATCAAGGTCAATACGCTGATTTAGAAACAGAATTGTACTATAATAGATATAGATATTTTTCTCCTGATATGGGCGAGTATGTAAGCCAAGATCCTATTAGAATGGCAGCGAAAAGCCTAAATTTGTATAGTTACCCAATAAATGTAAATTCTACATTAGACATTTTTGGCCTTGATCAACATGCTATGGACGGGGCAGTAATACGAAACGGAACTGTAGTAGATCAAGGCAGCTATACAAGTGGTGGTGTATTTACAGGGAAAGGAAGTCCTAATCAAAGACAAGCATTGCTTACCCATACAGAACGAAAGTTTTTAAACAATGCTGCGGACATAGTTCAACCAGGAGATCATTTAAGGATGAATGGCACTTTAAATCCATGTCGGCCTGGTTGCCAACCTGCTATTAGAGATTTTGTTGCTGCTAATAATGTTACTGCAGAGTATCATGCTAGTGATACAGGTAGAACATATCAATGGGAACGAACAGTTGGTACAGGAAGAATGGAGGGAAGGGTTTATGTAATTCAAACAGAATTAGTTGGAGGGGAAGTTGTTGCTAGATATAGATATGATATATTAAAAAGGAGAAGAGTAAGAATTAAATGTAAGTAAAAACATGCAATGGAATTAATAGAGAAAGTAAAGTCTGTTTTTAATTTTTTACCAGACCAAAGTTTGAAAATTGGAGACGAACAAGCAATAGAAAAATTACCTTATATTTATTACTTGTTTTTAAAAATTAAAGAAGATCATTTTGAAAATGAATTTTTCTTTAAATCTATTCATTCTGAAAGTAATATTGAATTTATTATCCCCAGTTTTTCATATTACCCATTAATAATTTATCGAAAAAATTTTCATGAGGAAGACCCTCCTTTATACATCCGAAAGGAAGATAAAGAAATCTTATTATCACAAACATCTTCAATTGTGTTTTTAACTGAGTTAGTTTTTTGGATATATGAAAAATCAAAATATAAATTTTGTAATAATGGAGTTGTTTATATTTATCCAACTTTAAGACAACACTTTCACTTATTAGCAAAGTCAAGTGACTACCCTAAGAAAATATGGATCGATGAACAAAATCAAAATCTTGCTTTGGTTTCTAATATGGACGAAAAAATTTATTTTATTTCGGGTAATCGTAATTCATTCTCTAAATTAAGTTCTTTGTTTGGATTTCAACAGGATAAACCTGGACTAAAGAGTGTTAAAAAGTTCTCAAGCGATTTAATACTTAATGGTAGGCTTAAAAATTCTACAGTAGAGGGGGATGTTTATATTCGACACTTAAAGAGGATTATAAATGTCTCTTTTGAATTAGACTTTGAGTATGACCTTTTGGCAATGGAACTATTCATTAAGCAATCAATAGATGTTATAGAATTATTGACCAAGAGGAAGGTGAAAGAAATTATTTATTCCATTTCTAAAGAAATTACAGATATATCACTTAATCAAAAATCTATGAAATTAGAGATTGATTTAGAAATCAATAAATTGGTAAATGATTTAGTATTAGGTAAAATTGATTTCATTGAAAATGATATTATTTTAGTGTTTAACTCTTTGAATATCTTTAAAGATAATAAAATTTTTGTACAAGTAGATAGTAACTTTAATGTATTAGATATAACCATTGGTGCTTAATGATATTTGCAACTGGCCTGAATAACACAACACCCCGTTCGTCAAAGTCTGCAACTGCGATGTTTCAACAAAAAAACGTTCACTTAAATAGACATTATGAACAGAAATTTTGTATGCAGCCTGAATGCTCTTTTTTGCCTACCCCGCGTCACATCCTCGCCTTCGTAGCTAGGGCTACGAGGCTCCGGGTGTTCCTTGGTTAGACAAAAAATTGCTCTTCAGTTGCTGTACAAAAAATCCATTCATAGTGTCTAATACATTTCAGTAACAAAAACAACGGCTTATAACACTAATAAATAGCAATAATGCCAAATTAACAGCAACCGGAAAAACACTCCATCACTAAATTTCAAAATCATGAATGAAAATCTTTTAAGCCAACGGCAATCAGAAAATGCTATTTTGAGAAGACGAGACCTACTCCCAATTTGGATTAAAATCTTTATATGGATATTCCTTATTTATGCGATTCTTTTGCCAATGACCTGGGCATTGGGAATACTAGGAATTGGGAGTAATGTGCCAATGAACTTTGATTTATCAACAGGCTTCAATGCGTCATTATATGGATTAGCAACAACGCAGCCTTTATCATTAGTTGCGATTTCTATCCTCGTCTTATACCTGTTCAAGGGAATCGTCGCATTTGGATTATGGACCGAAAAGGATTGGGCGGTAAATTTCGCCATTGTTGATGCAATTACCGGACTCTTAGTATGTGGTTTTGTAATGATAATCCTGCCATTCTTTAGTGACCCCATCTCATTTAAAGTATTAGTATTTGATTTGATTCTGTTAATTCTTTATCTAAGACAAATGAGAATGATCCGGCGTGAATGGAGTGAGCGTGTATAGAGGGGAATGTAGAACACCCTTAAAAATCCATTCGTCGAAGCCTGTTTTCCAATCGGAAGGTCTGCGACTTCGATGTACTTGACATAAAAAATCATCAACCCATGAATTGGTATCTCAAAATCCCCTTCTTCAAAGACCTGGAAAAATACCTCCGGACAACTGGATCAAAAATATATGAACGTACTAAAACTACAATAACATTTCCTAACCATAATTAATGCCTATGCCAAATGCAAAAATTTTTTTCCTTGCCATTTGTCTTTTTGGATCAGCCGTTCTCCATGCCCAGGCTGAACTGGAAAGAGACGTAGTCACCTCCGCAGGATCCGAATTCCAACAAGGCACTCTTGAGTTGTGCTGGACCCTCGGAGAAATCGCTACAGAAACCTACACGAATGCCAGCCTCATCATCACCAGTGGCTTCCAACAAGGCAAGCCACATCCACCGGTGAGCGTGGGCGAACAGGCATTGGATGCCATGATTACAGCCTATCCCAATCCGACTTTTGACGAAGTTCACCTGACCGTTCAAACGACTGAAAACATTCGAGCTACCCTGTACAGTACTGATGGGAAGGAACTTTCAACCCTTGCCATCGAGCCGTCGCACCTCTCGTATACCATATCTCTGACACATTTACCGGCTGGTCACTATTGGCTGTACCTGGCCAATGATAAAAATCAATTTAAAACATATCACATTCAAAAAATCAACCAATGAAAAATACTATTTTATTACTAGGATTACTTTTAAGTGTTTCAATAGCCTGGACTCAGACGCCGCAAGCATTTAAGTACCAGGGTGTGGCTCGTGATAACGGTGCCGTGCTGGATAATGCGAGTATTAGTGTCGAATTTACTATCCGACAAAGTAGTGCTTCCGGAACAGAAATATATCAGGAAAGACATTTTCCAACCACCAATGAATTTGGTCTTTTTTCTTTAAATGTAGGAGAGGGAGCAACCGTAACTATTGGAGATTTTACAACAATAGACTGGAGTGTCGGCCCTTACTTCCTGCAAGTAAAAATGGATCCGGTAGGTGGAGGTACTTACCAGGATATGGGAACTTCTCAACTACTTAGTGTACCCTATGCCCTTTATGCAGAAAAAGCCAATACGGCAGAAGATACAAACTGGTCGATAAATGGTGACAACATAGTTAATAATAATGCCGGAAACGTAGGGATAGGAACAGGTAGTGATCCTGTTACTACCCGACTTCAAGTAAAAGATAATGACTTTAGTCAGGCTGGAAATGGTGTCATCCGATCTGAGTTTACATCAACTTTAGCTGATGATGGAATTGCCGTTTATGGTTATAGCCGACCTATTGATTATTATGGCATAGGTGGCTACTTTGAGGGGGGATGGCGCGGAGTAATTGGTCAAGTCAGCGGAACAGGTGATAATAGTTATTATGGTGTTTATGGAACAGCCAGTAGCGATGGCGAAGGAACGACCTATGGAGTATATGGTACTGCCTCAGGTGGAAGCAATAACTATGCAGGCTATTTTTCAGGAAACGCACAAGTCACCAGCACCTTGTTTGTGGGAGGAACTATTCAGGATAGAACGGAAATTTATAATGATGGTACGGCCACTACATTTAGCTCTAATGGAACAAGAGGTGTTCGACTTTCGACATTAGGTGCAAACAGCAATAACGGTTGGCTGGGTGTCTATGATGATGATGGAGACGATCTCGTTAGACTTACAGTATTAGATGGTGATATTGGGTTTTTGAGTCTTAGAGGGCCAAATACGCTGGGTAATGTTCTTTTATCCTCATTGAGTTCCAATAGCAATCATGGTTATATTTCTGTAAGAGATGCTAGCGGTGTTAATCAAGCGGGTATGTATGTAGATGCGAGCGGCAATGGCTATGTATTTGCAGATGGTGCCAGTGGTGGCGTCAAAAGCTTTACCATGCAACATCCCGATCTCCCAGACAAAAGAATCTGGTATGCCTGCATAGAAGGGCCTGAGGTTGCATCCTACGACAGGGGCACTGCTCAATTGGTTTATGGAGAGATGTTCATTTCCTATTCAGATCATTTTAAAATAGTAACAAACCTCGAAACGGTTACTATTAACCTTACTCCTAGATCTGCGAATACGTATGGCTTGGCTGTGATCGACCAAACAGAAGAAGGCTTTTTGGTCAAAGAACTTATGAACGGTACCGGTAACTTTGCCTTTGATTGGGAGGTGAAGGGAAAACGCAATGGCCATGAAGATTTTCAGGTGATCAGGAGTAACTCGGCTCATCTAGGAGCGAGTACTAACTCAGAAAGTAGTCCCCAAAAGATACCTTCTCAACCAACAGAGAAACCGGACCCTACAATTAGCAAGACCAAGTAAGAAAGGATGGGTTAAATTTTTGAATTTTCTGGGAGTAGTCTACAACCTTTGGTCCCTCTAATTGATTGGCGTTTGATCACATTAGAGGGGCCTCCCTCCCAATTTCCATTTTTGAGAAGTAGACAGTGGTTGATTCTTATGCTACAGTTATATTTAAAACAAACAAATTTAATGCTCTAATGAACGACATCAGAACGCAGGTAGAACAATTCGCCGCCGCAAAAGTAGGCAAAAGAGTATGGGCGAGAACCTACCGGTTCAGCACCAATAAAAGAGGAAGACGGATAGGCCGAATCGCTCCCACCCCCACTTATAAATGGAGAGGCAGTATCTATCAATGTGCCAGGAAGGTAGAAGAGTGGAGCACCGATCAGGTAACCATCCTCACAGATAAACGAACCGACAATGATTTTACCGGAGAAAACAAAGTAGCCAGAAGCACTTGTAACATTGGAGTAGGAGAATGTTGGGATTTGGCTTATGCTGCCCTTCAAAAATTCCACGGTTTAACTCGGAAAACCTCCACTTATACAGGTAAGGGGCGTATTTGGTCTGGTAAAACGCTAACTGATTTATCAAGCGTAAAAGGGGGGGAAGTATTGGAGATAAAAAAAGGAACCTTCTTCTTCCAATTTAAATACAAAGCAAATGATGGTAACATAACATCCTATGAATTTTCATCGTCGAGCATGACAAAAGTGCCTCATACAGCTATCATTAAAAGAAAAAGTACGGATAAGGCAAAAGGTCGGGTAAATATCTATCAACAGAATGCGGATGATCGCAATGGGAATCGAATCTTGGTGGTTCATGAAGCCACCCAGCCTGTCATGAATAAGTTGTATAAAGAAAAAGGGTATTATGTTATCCAGTTATGTGGAGGCAA
This sequence comes from Saprospiraceae bacterium, assembly GCA_965222105.1. GTDB lineage: Bacteria > Bacteroidota > Bacteroidia > Chitinophagales > Saprospiraceae > CALGLS01. Next base: position 37,129 of record CBDCTQ010000016.1, read on the forward strand.
GGCTGTAAATGATTTTATTATCAAATGTACGGGAAACAATAACAGTACTGATATTAATAATGTGAGTAAATTCGATAAATTAGTAAAACAAATGAGGAATTACGTTATGAGAAACCAAAAGTTATCACCCAAAATAAAAATTTATGTCCCGCAATCATTGAAAGGGCCTTAAACTTCCAAAAAGTCCATTGAATCTCCCCAAGAACAAGCCAAATGCAAGTCAATTATCAATTCCATGCAAAACTACCTCAACAAATACAAAAACAACATCCCAAAAGGAATGACCATATTTATACCTCAAAGCTAACGATCCATAAACAATAATGGCCAAATACTTCAACAACCCATTCCCCTTCTACCAGATCATGCGGCGATCCAAGTCGATTGCCAAGTTGAGTTTGGACGAGTCCATCCGATCTCACCTCGAATCGTTGGTCTTGATGCGCATTGGCGAATTCGCCTACGACCGCGAACTGGGTTTTGTGCTCTGGGACTACGACAAAGAAGTCTTCTATCACGAACGCGAACCCTATTTCGAAAAAAAGAAAAAGGAAAAGGGATTTTTGGAGAGTGGAAATGCGCAAAAACATTTTAAAGACAACCTATTGGAAATTATTAGAAAAAACGAACTGCGGCTGGACGTCGGATACGTTAACTTCAAATTCGACAGGGTGGAAGGCAATTTATCCGTTTACCAACGCAAAATATCCATAGAGGTAGGGGGGCGTATCAAAAGCACCGGCCAAATACTCAAACCCCCATTCCAAATGTCCATTTTGTATACACCGTTTAAGGTGGATAGGAATTAAAGAGACTATTTGCAATCAATTGTGGCAGCGCGAAGGTATTCCCTTTAGGGCTAGGGCGCGGGAAGGAAAATGACACAGTTTACTGAACAGCCTTATTAAAAATCAATCAGTCAACATATATATATGCCTCGATCCAGCAAAGACATCGTCAAAGACCTGCTCAAAGAAGCCAATTATTATTGGTATGACGACAATGAGGACAACGTCAACCCCATCAATCCCGACGACTTTGACCCGGTTGTCGATAAATTGTTTAAGGCGAATGCGGTGGAACTGGAAAAACTCTACGCCGAGATCGACGAGTCAAGACGGGAAACCATTCTTGGGCTGTCCAAATCGATGATCCCCGATCAATTGTTGCTGCCAGAGCCGGGGTACACCATCGCTCAGGTTCAACCCAAAGCGCAAAGGGTCTCCACCAATCCCGATGATGCCTTCCTCATTGCAGGACAGAGTGATATTGGCGAAAGACACGAGTACTATTTTACGCCCATTTTTGAACACCATTATCCCAAATGTGAACTGGCATACATCATTACCGACCATGTAACCATTCAATGTAACAAGAATACCTACGAAATCGTCAATGGTGGCGATGCCGACAAAAATACCGGAGCCGTTTGGCTGGGGCTGAAGTTGGGCAAGGTGGAAGAGGGGGATGTCATTTCTTTTTTTATGGGCAACGAAGTGATGGATGAATTTGATAAAGATTACCGGTCTTTTCATTCTTCTAAATGGCTGCTCAACGGCGACCCCAACCTGGAACTGACCATTCGAAACGGTGTAGAATCGTTCAACCATGCCGACAATGATTTTAGTGAAAACGGCGACCTGCTCGACACGATAGGTGTTACAGATTCTTACGAAAAGAAAATACTAACCCGCTTTCGCAATAGCTTTATCCTCCTTACCCTACCTCAAAAACCGGAGCTTTATACAGTAGCCGAACCCTCTGTTGATTACGATCATCTGGATGGGTTCGAGTTCAAAGAACCATTGTTTTGGATAAAAATTGAACTGGACCTTGCCGTCCGGGAAAATTTTTTAATGCAAAATATTTTGTACCCAAACTGTATCCCCCTGGTCAACCGGCGAAAGAAGGAAAAGTCAATCGTCAAAAGCAATTACGACCGGATACTGCTCCCCATGCCCACCAAAGATCTATTTCTGGACGTGTATAAAATACAGGATACCCAAAACAAAGAAGATGAGCCGGAAACCGGCTATCAGAGAATCGACTTCCTCCATCCGGACAGTCCTCCGGGCACGTTTATGCTCCGTGGTGGCTCGCGGGTCAGAAGACTCAACCGGGAAGATGCCACCCGCCGGATTGCCAGGTTGCTGGAGATCATCCAGGATGAGTACAGTACGTTTAAAGAAGAAGGGGTCAACCGGTTGAAAGAAGATTTTGATGTCATAGAAAAAGCCGTTAACCGAATCAAGAAAAACCTGCCGGATTTTTTCAGAGAAGATGAAAAAAAAGCGAGTTATTTCTGTATTGCCAATTTCCGGCCTTCCGTTTCCAGGTTGTATTACAGTTATTGGGAAACCCAGGGAGACCTTATTCAGCATCTTGGATCAAAAACGGCATTGGAGGTGAGTAGCAGTGACATTAAAATTGAAGATTGTAAAACCATTATTCCCATCCAAAAAGGAAAAGGGGAACTAACCTCTGACGACTACATCAATCAATTGAAAATATCTTTGCTGTCCAGAGGCAGAATTATGTCGAAAGGCGATATTGAAAGGTATTGCATCAACCGCTATCGAAAAACATTGAAGGTGATCGATATCAGCCAGCAGCTTATGGTTTTTGAGGAGGGTAAAATCAGCAAGGGAATTGTGGTAACTGTTGTCCCGGCAAAACCGCTGACCGAAGCGGAGGCAGGTTACGTACGGGTGGAGTTGCAAAATGACTTAAATGCTAAAAGCGCTTTTTTCACTCAAATAAAAGTAGCCATTAAGAATGAAGGATAGCTTTATCAACAGAACTGAGGTTGTATTGCGGTCTTATCTGGAAAGGCTGAATACCGATGTATTGTTCGAATGCTTTGCCGGATTAATGTGGAAGAATGAATCCCTCGGCGATAAAGAAATTCATGTAATCCCGATCGAGAATTTTAAAAGGAATTTTAGAAACGATATTGTCCCCGCCGAAATGGATCCCGCTGCGGACAACCAGGTAGAGCATTACTTCGATGAAATTGGCGAAGAATTTATAGTAATGTATACAAGCCGCCAGGCCATATTGGATTATCTGCCTGAAGACTTATTTTCCGATCCGGTTGACTCAATAGAATTGCCCGAAGACTACGACCTGGAAAAATCGGAAAAAGCAATTAAGAATCACCGAAATAAAGCTAAAAAAGAACTTGAAAGTGCCCAACGCTTCTTTCGACCCCTGGAAATAGAATATAATAAACTGCGTATCCAAAGAGAACTGGATGAAGTCGACCAATTGGAGGACTTGGACCCCACCTTGAAGCTATTTTGGAACGAATATCCAGTAGCTGATGATCGGTGGAAACGCTTTGTTAGAACCCTCCATCTGGTAACTTACATCATAGGTGACCCCGAAAAAACCAAAGCATTGATTGAATACGTTCTGGAACTGCCCGTCAGCCTTTCTTTTGAAACCAGAGAATACACCGTTCTCAGCAAAAAAGAACAGGAAAGGTTGTTTGGGGAGCAAAAAATCATGGGTTTCAATGTGTTAATTGGAAGTACGGTTTACGATTATCAGGAAATCTGCGTATTAAAACTTGCTCTATCTTCCAACGATGAATTCTTTCGCTTTTTTGATGAAACCTCCACAGAAAAACAATTGCTAAACGAAATCATAAAAAACTACTTCCCCCTAAACACCGAAATAAAACTAGACTTCACCATCAACCCCAAAAAAGACAAAACCACCGACGATGCAGAAGAAAAATTCGTCGCCCCCGTACTCGGTTATTCTTCCAGGTTGGGAGGCTGAAAAACCATATCAAAAATGAATCATCCAGCGCCATAAAAATTTTCCTACCATGACTACTGCCATACCGATCAACCAACTAAACGCCGCCAGCAAACTGGCCATCGAGATCGCGCAAAAGCACGCCAAAGACGCCAACCACCCCACCTTTGGCCCGCCGCATCTTCTCATGGCCCTGCTCAACAGCCGCGTGGGCATCACCAGCTTTCTCAGTCTTATCGACAAAGACCTGTCTTACCTCAAAGGGTGGGCGCAGTACCGCATCGACGAATACGAGTCGAAAGGGCTGCCTTCCGATGAGCCTGAAGCTGACACCCGCGTCCTCCGCTCCCTTGATGTGGCCCGGACCTTTATGCTCATGTTCAACCACAAGCGGATCGAACCCCTCGCCATGCTCTGCGCCCTGGTGCGGCCCGAGGTGGGTTTCCCGAAAGGGCAACTGGGCAGCCTGCGCCTCACCGAAGACGAACTGGTACAGGCCATCCTCAACGACAGCACTATACAGCAAGCCATCGAAAAAGACCAGAATGGCGATACGGCTGCCGCCAAATCCGCCACCAGCCATTCGCCCGCCAACACCAAAATGTTTTTGCAGTACTGCGTCGACAAAACCGCTCTCGCCGATCAGGGAAAGATCGACCCCATTTTCGGACGCGACAAAGAGATCGGCCAAATGGAAAATAACCTCAGCCGACGCACCAAACCCAACGTGATCATCATCGGCGAACCCGGAGTAGGAAAAACGGCACTGGTAGATGGCTTCGCACTCAAAATAGCCCAGGGAGAGGTGTCCGAATATTTCAAATCGGCTAAACTCTACGAACTCGACATTGGAGCCCTCGTAGCCGGCGCCTCCTACAAGGGAGAGGTGGAAGACCGCCTCAAAAAAATACTGATGGAGGTCAAACGGATGGACAACGTCATCCTGTTTATTGACGAAATCCACATCATCCTCGATGAAAAAGGAGGTGCCGCAGGAGTGGCCAATCTCCTTAAACCCGAACTGGCCCGCGGCGACATCAACGTCATCGGTGCTACCACCATCAAGGAGTACAAAATGTACATCGAAAAAGACCCCGCTTTCAACCGCCGCTTCGGCGTCGTACAGGTGGGGGAGCCCGACCTGCTCAACGCCATGAAAATGATCCGCGGGCTGAAAGGTCTGTTTGAAGACCACCACAAATTCACCATGGACGAGGAGGCCGTCGTCACCACCGTCAAACTGGCCAAGCGCTATTTCCCCGAACGATTCCTCCCCGACTCGGCCATCGACCTCATGGACCGAACGATGGCGGCCTACCGCATTCTCGAAGACAACATCGACGCCAGGATCGAAAAGGTAAAGAACAGCCTGGCCGAGTTGCCCCAGGAGGCTTCCGCCGAAGACTGGGCACTTTTTTGGAGTGAATCCGAAAATGTACTTTCGCCTCTGGCCTTCGAAAACATTGTAGAAGAAAAGCCCGAAAGCGATAGCAGTGAAGACTGGTCGACTTACGTAAACAAAGTGTTAGGTGTCCTTGAGCAGGAAGCAAAAAACAAAAAAGAGACGATCTCAAAAAGCGACGTAGCTATGGTCGTGGCCATGTCGACGGGTATCCCCGTGGGCAGTATCGGCGAAGATGAACAGGCGAAATTAATGGGCCTGGAAGACTACATCATGGCAAGGGTGATCGGTCAGGATCACGCAGCCAGTATCATTTCCCAGGCCATTCGCCGAAGCCGTTCGGGGGTCAAAGAAAAGGGAAAACCCATCGGCAGTTTTCTTTTTGTTGGGCCCACCGGAACCGGAAAAACCGAACTGGCCAAGACCATCACCGAAAACCTATTCGACAGTAAAGACAACATGATCCGCTTTGACATGGCGGATTATATGGACAAGTCGACCGTTTCCAAACTAAAGGGCTCGGCTCCCGGACTGGTGGGCTACGGCGAAGGTGGCGTCCTGGTCAATAAAATTCGCTCCAAGCCCTACTCCGTCGTGTTGTTTGATGAGATCGAAAAGGCCCATCCGGATATTTTTCAGTTGTTTTTGCCCGTTCTGGACGAAGGCTATCTGGAAGACACCCTGGGTAAGATCGGTAACTTTGCCGACAGCGTTATCATCTTCACCTCCAATGCCGACCAGGAGTGGCTGGTGGATCAATTTGAAAAAGGTGTGATGCCCGAAGAAAATGAGATCCGGGACCGGTTGGCGAAGGTGGATCCGATCACGGGCAAGCAACATTTTAAGCCCGAATTTCTCAATCGCCTGGATGCCATCATTCCGTTCAGGCCGCTGTCGAAAGAAGACCTGCTTAAGATTTTCGACATCCAGTTGCGTCGCCTGGCCAAATTGCTGGCCGAACAAAAAATACAAATCGAAGTGTCCGATGCAGCCAGAAAATATTTGACCGACGAGGGCTACTCACCCAAGTTCGGCGCCCGCCCTCTCAAACGGGTGATCGATAATTATTTGGGCGACAAATTTTCGGAGATGATCATTTCCGGCCAGGTTGGTGAAGGTCAGCAGATCAGGGTCGACTATACCGACGATGGCCTTTCTTTTAAGGTCGGTTGATCCTGGTGCATGCTATATAGTACTCCAAGGTTTAATTTGTCCGAAGGACAAAAACCAGAATGTCCCGATGTATATCGGGATGAAATCTATGTGACCTATGTGCCTATGTGTTTCATTAAACTTTGTCCGAAGGACAAAACGACCATACCGGTAGGTAGACAAAGGCAGGTTTCCAAACTAACCACTGTAAGATGGTAAAAAATTACACATCTTGGCTTGTTGAACTATAACTCAAAATAAGAAAGAGAAAAGCCCGGATGTTTTCGGGCCAGCGGCCCGGTATCTAAAAATTGAATTAAGTTCCAAGGTATGGACTTGTTGAGACCAAATGTTTCCGACCAATTACATACAGGGTCCCGCCATGTGCGTGACAGGCTCTCTGGCTCTGATTTTGGGTAAAGTATTCCATCCCGATAGCTATAGAGACGGAACGCTACCAAAAATTGAAAAATCCAAAAACGCCTCCGCTAAAACTCAAAATAAGGCACCTCCTCTAAACCGAACAACAAAGAATCACGCAAATCGAGAAACGCATTTTCGTCGGCGGGAGAAAAAGACCCGGCCACAACGGCAGCTTCTATAAGGGGGTCTATCTGCGCACCATTCTTCCAAAAACGGTAACATACATGGGGGCCGGTAGCCAACCCCGTAGAGCCGGCATAGCCGATCACCTGCCCTTGTTTGACGCGGCTGCCCTTTTTAATTCCCGGAGCAAAACCATTGTTCATAAGGTGCAGGTATTGGGTTTCGTATACCTTATCGTGTCGTATTTTGATGTAGTTGCCGTTGTTTTCTCCGCGTTCGGCGTTGGTAATCACGCCATCAGCGGTGGCAAAGATGGGGTCGCCCTCTTTGGCGTAGTAATCCGTTCCTAAGTGGGGCCGCTCCTCGCCCAGCACCGGGTGTATTCGTTCCGGATCGTAGGGGGAGGTAATGCGGTTGTATTTTACGGGCGACTTTAAAAATTTTCGCTTCAGCGATTGGCCGTATTGGTCGAGGTACCCGGCTCCGTTTTCATCCTTGTAGTATACGGCGTGGTAGGTGGTATCATTCGTTTCAAACGAAATGGCCAACAATCTGCCCACGTCCACCACTTTATTGTCCACCCATTTTTCTTCGTACATCAGTTTGAAGCGGTCGTTGGGTTCGACGTGGTAAAAATCCACCAGGTATTTCAATGCATCTTCCATTTTTTCGATGATGCGGGGGTCGCCGCCATTTGTCAAAACGGCGTCCCACAGATCATTTTTTATCACGGCTGCCATCTGTTTTACTTTTACCTCTTCGGCTTTGGTAAACAGTTTTATGTCGGGCGTAGGAAGTGCCTGTATCAGATAAAACTGACTTGGGCTCCATTCATAGATAAACAATTTTTGCCGGGCCCCGTCGTCGTCACTCGACTCGATGGTATACCAGCTTTTTTTTGCCTGGAGGGTGGTTATGTTTTCAGCTTTCGCTAAATAATTCAGCTCGTTGATGGTCCTCGAAGGCAGGAACTCACCCTGCAGCATTTCCACCAGAGTTGTATCGGCGTTGAGTACCGTCATGGACTGTTTGTAGCCGTTCATTTTTTTTAACCTCCCCAAAAGGCCCGACAAACTTAGATACTCTTCAACGGAATCTTCCTCCTCCTTTGGAGCAGTTTCTGTTGACGGCGGCTCAGCCGGATCGACGTTTTCGACGAGAGGGGCGGATGGATCATTTCCGCCCCAGGACAGGAAAACCATACCGGCCAACGCGATCAGGAAGATAACGGCTACGACAAGTTTATTTTTTTTAACGAAAGTGAGTAAAGAAGAAAAACGTTTGGCGGGATCAGCCGACTTTCCGGATTCAGGGTCGCGGATGTTTACCTTTGGTTGCCGGGGTTGTATCTTGATCTTGGGTCGTTTTTTCATTTTCTAAAATGAGGTAGCCATTTAATGCCATTTCGAATTGCTGTTAAAGTTACTTTTTTTCTACCATTTCCCAGCAGGTTTTAGCTATTATTATTCAATAAATATTGGCTCGCTGCGGCCTTTACCACGAAGACACGAAGAAACAAAGATTCACAGAGAAAATCTCTGTGCAGACGCCGTTCGTCGCGGCCCGCCTGCCGGCCGGCAGGTTTGCAACCGCGATGCTCCGCTAATATGTCACACACTCATAAAATATGGTAATACCTCGTTAGATTAAAGTCCACATGACCAATCCGGTACGCCAATGAATGCCTCCTCGTTGTATAAAAAATGGTTCCATCTATTAGTCTTCTCCATCTTTACAATATGGGAATCGACCAGCCAATTCCTCTACGTAGACGATACTGCTTTGGGCCCGGTAATTTGTACTAAAAAGAAGGATTTGAGGGTGCTCGGTATCTTTTCGACACAATATGAAAAGAGTGTGTGACAAAATCGCTGTGGCCTTTACCACAAAGACACGAAGACACAAAGATTCACAGAGAAAATCTCGGCGCAAACGTCGTTCGTCGCGGTTTGCAACCGCGATGCTCCGCTAATCTGTCACGCACTCATATGAAAACATCCAGGTGGGGTACAGCCCAGCGAAGCATCTGGCGGTGAAAACTGCTTATTTTCACTATGCTTTCCCTTTCAGGAAAAACCGGGGTCGCTGATCTCACTCAACGACCTCAAATCCCTCCACCAGCCGTTCTCCCCGTTCATCTACCAGGGTCAAAATATGTTCACCCACCGGTGGCGCCAGCTCCAGGTGATGAAAATCACGTGTAGCGCCAACATAAGTATCATCCAGGTGCCAATAGATGGTGCTTTCCGGCCGACGGTGCGCCACTTTGAAAACGACCTTGCTTTTATTGCCATCCAGATCGACCGGAATATAAACCGACGTGAACGATTTGGGATAAATAAACTGCATGGCGCTTTGCGATGGAGTTGACAACAACGGCTGACACCCCTCCCGGTAAGGTGGGGCTTTGTGATAGGAGGGGGTTGCGGCAATGTAGTAATGCTCCTCCAATGGTGGCAATACAAACCAGGGCTGTTGCCGCATGTCATTGACGGGCAGGCACCGGTCGCTTACCTGATGAGTTGCCGATTCATCCAGATGCAAAAGGCGATGATAGGGGCAGGCTGGTGATTTCAAACCGCTGGCCGCTACCAGCAAAGTGTCGGTCGGACATATTGGCAATGCTCTGTAACCGCTTTTCCGGCAAACGGCAATTTCGGTCATCTCATCGAAAGGCTGTTCAAACCACTCCTCCGGTTCTAACAACGACATTACATCGAATAAAATGGGGCCTGCAACCTTCACCCCCACCAATCCGGGGCGCCCTTCGCCATCGGCATTTCCCACCCAGACGCCCACGGTATGCCGCCCGTCGAGCCCGATGGCCCAGGCGTCGCGGTAGCCAAAGCTGGTACCGGTTTTCCAGGCAACCCTGGAGTTGGAGCGGAACAGCTCCCAGTCGCCCTCCGAATTGGGCCTTCGTACCTGTTGCATCGCCTCCAGCATATGCCAGACGGCTGCCGCCGAAAGGTGGGTAGGTTTGGGGTGCAAGCGGACTTTGTCAGAATTGTTTTCGATGGTTCGAAAATGGGCCGGACGAAAATCGGAAGGGTTGTACCGGCCATCGTATTTGTAAAAATGCGACAGGTGGCGGGCCAGGCAGGTGTATACATTGGCGATCTCCCAGAGGCTGGCTTCTGCCCCCCCGACGATCAGCGTCAGGCCGTAGTGGTCAGCGGGGCGGCTGATGTTTTTCAATTCCGAATTGTTGCCATTGATGGTGGCATTTTTCGAGTCCATACTGTTGGAGCATCCGCACAAAGGGGATGTTGAGCGAGCGGGCCAGTGCTTCATCGGCAGGCACCACTCCCTGATAACTTTCGTAAAAATTCTGAGGTTGATACCCGTGAATGCGAGTGGGCACGTCGGAGATCAGACTGGCGGGGAGGATGATTCCTTCGTCGACCATTTGGGCGTACAGCAAAGGTTTGAGGATGCTTCCCGTACTCCGGGGTGCCTGGACGATGTCGACCGCCTGGCCGTGGTCGGGGCCGCTGTTGGGGGCATTACCTATGTAGGCCATCACGGCTCCCGATTCGATGTCTTGCACCAGGATGGCGAGGTTGTGGATGCCATTGCCGGCCAGGTGCTGGTGATGCTGTCGGGCAATATCGGTGCAGCGTTGCTGCAGATGGCGGTCCAGGGTACTGTGTACACGGTTGTTGTTTTTGATGTTCTCATCTGTAGTCGCACTGACTCTATCGAGCAGATGAGTGGCCAGTTGGGGGGAGGGGCAGGGGTTGTTGGGGTAGGGGTTCTTCTTTGGCGAGGAGTCCGGTGTCGGAGGTAATAAGGCCTTGGGCAGCGAGGCGGTCGATCAACCGGTTTCTTTTGCGCAGCAGGGCATCCCGGTTGCGCCCAGGGTGGATGAGGGCCGGGCTGTTGGGCAATACAGCTAAGGTGGCGGCTTCGGCCCATGACAATTGTTGAGGTGGTTTGCCAAAATACCGCCAGGTGGCAGCCTCCAGGCCCACCACGTTGCCGCCAAAGGGGGCGTGTGCGGCATACAGGGAGAGTATCGCAGCTTTGTCGTATCGCCATTCCAGCCGGGTGGCGAGGACTATCTCGATCAGCTTTTGCCATACCGTGCGCGGCTTGTTGGGTCGCGATAACCGGATGACCTGCATGGAGAGTGTGCTGCCTCCGCTGACCACTCTACCTGCGCTGATGTTTTGCCGAAAGGCACGTGCCAACGCCCGCAGGTCGACGCCCCGGTGTTGCCAAAACCGCTTGTCTTCAAACAGGGTGATGGCTTCTGCAAAACGTTTGGGTACGGCCCCTCCTTTCGGGAAACGCCACTGCCCATCGCCAGCTATCCGGGCTCCGAGTAAGATGCCCTCCCGGTCTTCCAACACCACGGAATAGGGGGTGTCGAATAAAGGGTTGGGCAGGCAATACCAGTATGCGAGGAGCAGGGCGGCGCAGAGAAATACCGCTATTGTTTTTTTTTGTCGATGCATTATTTAGTAAAGCTCAAAAATTAAATTCCCTCTTTTGGATCTTTGAAAAACTTACAAAACCTGCCTACCGGCAGGCAGGCGTTCACTATCAATCGCTTATTTGCAAGTTTTGTCAAAGATATCGGTAATTTAAATTTCGAGCGAGCCTTAGGGAATATCTACCTCCCCAACACCTCTCCCATATCTTCGATCAACTTCCTGCCTTCCGGCGAAAAATTATCCAGGTAATCCGGTTGTTCTTTGCTTCGGATGAGGTACATAAAATTGTCGGCAAGTATTTCGTCGGGATGGATGATGTAGTTGGTGTTGTCTTTTATTTGGTGGAGGTAGTTCGTCATCTGGTTGGATGTAATGGTCGTGTTAGACTTTTCGTCATTGTGTACCTTTATCAACCTGGAAAACGGAGGTGAAATTTTGTACAAAGCAAAATCGAGGTAGCTAAAAAAAGCGGGTCTTGAAGGTAAAAATTCGTCGGTATTGGCTTTGATGATGGGTATGGCCAGGGTAGGAGGGGAGTCTTCCGTCTCGAGTTTGATAGCATAGCCGTAGTCGACCCCATCGGGGTTGAGGAGGAGTCGTTTTTTTAGAGTGGAGTCCATTTGCAGGTTGCTTACCGGTCCGATGTCTTTGTAGCCGATGAGGGCGTAGAGGGCGTTGCGCTCCGGCTCGTGGTACCGCGAGTAGATGTGGAACAACTCGTGCAGCATAGTGCCGTAAATGGCATCTTCATTGCCCTGGGTCAGAACGAATTTTGGGATGACGATGCAGTTTTCACGGGTGTAATAAACAGTCGATCCGTAATGGGTGCCATGTGTTTTGATGAGTTTTGTTTCGGGGCCCAGCAAATTTGGCGACAGCTTGTTGCAGTACAGATATACCTTTTTAAACACCTTTTCCAACAGGGCTTTTTCGGATGGGGTAAACGACAATACATCTTTTCGCAGATAGTGGCGATAGTCACTCAGTATCTCTTCTCTGCTGGCCTCGTCAGGCAGGGGTTTCTTCATTTGGATGGACATATCCAATAAGCCGATTTGGTCGAAAAAACGCTCCTTATCGTCTTTGATGATGGCATCTGCGGCGGCGAGACTGTCGAGGAAAACCACCTGATGTTGGGGCGAAAGCGCGAGGGTATGCAGGGATTGCTTGCTCTTGCAGCCAACCAGAAGTAGAACGGCTATTGCCATTGTCGATACCAATTGATATTGCTTCATGAATGCGTTTTTTGTGAAAAAAAAGTTCAAGGTTACAACCAAATAGAATATGGTCAATTCGAGCGTTGTTGCAAGAGGGAAGTTAACTTTTCCCTGGTACTTGAACATCTGATAGCTCTTTGCCTACTCTGCTCGCTGCGGCTTTTACCACGAAGACACAGCTTGTCCCGGACTTGCTCCGGGAAAGAAACAAAGATTCACAAAGAAAATCTCTGTGCGGACGTCGTTCGTCGCGGCCCGCCTGCCGGCCGGCAGGTTTGCAACCGCGATGCTCCGCTAAGCAACAGAAGTCAAGCGCAGTACCTTTTGAACGTTAAACTTTTCTCCTGAACTTGAGCTTCCAATACCTCTTTCTCTACTCCGCCTCCCGCATAGACAAATTCACCCGGCCTCGTTCTTTGTCTATTCCAACGACTTTTACGCGCACTTGTTGTTGGAGTTGAACCACTTCTGCCGGGTCTTTGACGAAGCGGTTGGCCAGTTGGGATATGTGGACCAAGCCGTCTCCTTTGATGCCGATGTCGACGAAGGCACCGAAGTTGGTGATGTTGGTCACCACGCCGGGGAGGGTCATCCCTTCACGGAGATCGTCGATGGTACGGACGGCACCGAACTCAACGGTTTGTGCACTGCCTCTGGGGTCGAGTCCGGGTTTTTCGAGTTCTGCCATGATGTCCCTCAGGGTAGGCAAGCCCACTTCTTCGTCAACGTATTGTTGGAGGTTTATTTTTTTTCGCAGATCATTGTCATTGAGGAGGGTTGCTACGGTCGATCCCAAATCGGTCGCCATGCGTTTTACCAGGGAATACCGTTCGGGGTGTACAGCAGTATTGTCTAGTGGATTGCCGGGCTTGGAAATGCGCAGAAAGCCGGCACATTGCTCGAATGCCTTTGCTCCCATCCGGGGTACTTTTTTTAATTGAGCTCTATTGGTGAATGCCCCTTCTTTTTGACGAAAGTCGACAATATTTTTAGCTAACGTCGGCCCCAATCCAGATACATAGGTCAGCAGGTGGCGGCTGGCGGTGTTGAGGTTGATGCCCACTGAGTTGACACAACTTTCCACTACCCGGTCAAGGCTTTCCCGCAGTCGGGGTTGACTGACATCGTGTTGATACTGACCTACGCCGATGGATTTGGCGTCTATTTTGACCAGTTCTGCCAGTGGATCCAACAATCTGCGCCCAATGGATACAGCGCCCCGAACGGTCACGTCTTTGTCGGGAAATTCTTCGCGGGCGATCTCCGAAGCGGAATATATGGAAGCACCCGATTCATTGACCAGGAAGAGGTCGAGTTTTTTCAATTCGGACTGCCGGAGCAGCGCCAACGTTTCGCGGCCGGCAGTGCCGTTGCCAATGGCGATGGCCTGGGGTTGATATTTTTGCGAAAGCATTGTTAGGTGATGGATCGACTTGTCGACTTCCGACTGTGGCGGATGTGGGAAGATGGTGCTATGGTGGAGTAGGTTGCCACTTTCATCGAGGCAAACCACCTTGCAACCCGTCCGGAATCCGGGGTCCAGGGCCAGCACCCGTTTTTGACCGAGCGGGGGTGCGAGGAGGAGTTGTTGGAGGTTGGTGGCGAACACTTTGATGGCTTCTTCGTCGGCGGCTTCTTTGCTGCTCTGTCGAAATTCGGTTTCGATACCAGGGCCGAGGAGTCGTTTATAACAATCTTCCAAAGCCATTTGGACTTGTTGGGTAGCGGCCCCATGCTCTTTCAGAAAATGCTTTTGGAGGTGGTACAAGGTGGTATCTTCCGGAGGAGCGATCTTGACGCGTAAAATCCCCTCTTCTTCACCACGCCGGATGGCGAGCAACCGGTGGGAAGGGCATTTTTTGAGGAGCTCCCCGAAGTCGAAATAGTCGCGGTATTTGCTGCCTTCTTCTTTCTTGCCCCTGACCAGTTTGGCAGTCAGAATAGCCCCTTTGGCAAAGGAAAAGCGAACGGTGTTGCGCGCTTTTTCATCTTCGTTTATCCACTCGGCGATGATGTCGCGGGCGCCCTGAAGTGCCTCTTCTTCGGAAGGTACCTGATCGGAGAGGTATTGGGCGGCGAGTTGTTCGACGTGGTGGCTGCGCTGCTCGAATAGTGCTTTTGCCAGTGGTTCCAGTCCCTTTTCGCGGGCGGCTGAGGCACGGGTTTTGCGTTTGCGCTTGTAGGGGAGGTAGAGGTCTTCCAACAAAGTGTTGTCGAAACAGGATTCAATGCGATTTTTTAACTCGTCGGTCAGTTTTCCCTGCTCTTCGATCGACTTGAGTATGGATGCTTTGCGTTTTTCGAGGTCGTCGAAGCGTTTCATCTCTTTTTCGACGGCGGCGATTTGCACTTCGTCGAGCGATCCTGTCATCTCCTTGCGGTAGCGGGCAATGAAAGGGATGGTGGCGCCTTCGCGCAATAGTCCAATGGTGTTGCTCACTTTGCGGGCGGGCAAGGATAATTGGTTGGCGATCAGGGAAGTGTGGTTTTCTTGCATGTTTTATATGCTGATATGCTGATATGCTGATATGCTGATATGCTGATGCTTGCCCATGAAGGGCTATCGCCTACATGGCAAGCGTGAAGGCGAAGCGATAGCGTAGTCCCCCGTATCAAGTCCGGGGCAGGCTTTCATGGTGCTGATCCCGAAATGAGTTCGGGACAAGTTCTACCTACACTTCGTTCCGGCAGACGAGCCTGTCTACTGACAGGTAGATTTGCTGATCAATGACCCTTCAATGTAGAAATTGCCCTGCAAAAATAACAGGTTTGTGGAATTTTTGAAATTTGTGATTCGATTTAGAGAAAACGCTCAGGGACAAATGATCGTTTTTTTTATAAGAAAAATGATCGTACCTTTCCGGTAAATGGAATCGCTCTTCAAATGACACATGAATCTGCTCCTGTAGATCCTTCTACAACGACTTTTTCCAAACTGGTTCTGGATGTGCAAATCCCTGTTGAGGAATTGGAACGCAGGCTGGCGGAACAGTTGCCTGTCAAGGTGTTCGAGATGGGGGAGTCGGAACATGGACTTCAGGTGAAGGCTACGCGGATAGGTAAAATTGGCCTTATACCTGGGCCTGGGAAACGCATCCGGGTATCTTTTGTGTTGAGGTTGCAAGCCAGTAAAGATTTTTTGCTGGCGGAAGCCTCGGCGGAGGGCGTCCTTCAGGTCGGCTTGCTGATACATTACGACCTCACTTCCACTTTTGGCCTGACCACAAAAACGGAGATCATTCATTTTTCCTGGTTGGAAAAACCGGAGGTAGACATCGGTTTATTCAATTTTTCTGTGGCGTCGGTGATGTACAATGCCATTCACCGACGGCGCCAACGGATTTGCAAAAGCATTGATGAGGCAATTGCCAACCTGGCCGATCCCGGTAAGTGGGTGCCGGTTGTTTTAAAACGTTTTGAAAGTCCGGTTGTTGTCGTCAATGGTTTTCCGATCCGGATATTGTCGCTTCCGCAAAAATTGGCGTTGACCGTGCCTGAGCAAAAGGAGGGGCGTATACGCTGCCAGTTGCAATTGAGTGAAGGGCTTCGGCTGTCGATTGGAGATGTATTGTTGGAAAAAAGACCATTGGAAGCTCCTTTCTTTCAATGGGTTGAAAAAGCTGAATCTACCGGCTATAAATTACCCCTTCTGATCGATTGGAAGTTGCTGGAGACACTTGCAGTAGAACTACTTCGACATGCGCCGATGGAATATGCTGGTTTGAAATTTGAAGTAAAAACCCTGCAACTTTCAGGTGACGGGCACACCTTGTTGGCGAAAGCAACCGTTGACGGCGCAGTAGAGGGGACTTTTCACCTTCACGGTGTACCGTATTATGATGGCGAGGAAGCAACTATACGATTTCGTCAGGTAAAGGTATCTGTTGGCATTAGATCGGGTTGGAAAGAGCGGTTGCTGCGAATGTTTATTGGGAGGCTGACCCATGCGATTGAAAAGGAATTGCGACTTCCACTACAACCGCTGCTGGATACCTATCTGGAAGGAGATCATCGTACAGAAGATGGATTGCACCTGGCATATAAAGTAGATGATTTTTTTGTGGAAGAGATCGTGGCGAAGGCGGTGGGGCTTGTGGTAGTGGTGCTGGGTCGGGGGTGGGGTAGGGTGGTTTAGTGGTTTGAGGTTATTAAAAACTGGAAAGGAATTAGACCTATCCGAGAATAAGTTAAGATGCGATAAGAACACACTTTCCTTCCAGACCTTTTGCAAATTATTTGCAGGCTGCGGCCTGGCGGCGGAGGCATGTGGGCGGATCCCACCCTCCGTGAGGCCAACCATATGCCAAAAATTAAAATCTTGGGTAGCATTCCGTCCCGAGCTATGAGTACCTTACCCCAAAATCAATGCCCAGAAAGCCGGAGCCTGTCTAAAAGGTTTTCAATATCTCTTTCCCGTCAAACCAACCCCAGCACCCACCCCAGCACGGCACCTCCCAGGATCACCCACATCGCACTGATCTGTTTCTGATAAAACGCCACATAAATACTAAGCGCACAGATCAATACCGCCCGCCAATCGGTCAATACCTCCATCCCCATGCGGATCAGCACAGCGATCATCACGGCCACTGCCGCCACATTTACAGCATCCAGAAAGTAGGACAGGACCTTGGATTTTCTCATCTTCGGTATCCACGGATTCAGTATCAGTACAAATAAGAACGATGGCAGAAAAATCCCCAGCGTAGCCGCTATGGCTCCGGGCACTCCGTTGAGTTGATAGCCGATGAAAGTAGCCGTCGACAGCACCGGCCCCGGTGTAAACTGCCCCATAGCAATGGCGTCAATCAGTTCTGGCCGCGACAGCATACCGGTACTCACCAATTCGGCGTCCAGGTAAGCAAACAATACGTACCCGCTGCCGTAAAGAATGGCCCCTACCTTGAGGAAAACCAGGAACACCTTCAAGGTGGTGCCACTAAAAACAAACCATTTCCCGCCTTGCAGCATAAACAAGGGAATAAATGCAGCAGCAGAGCCGGCACTTCGGTTTTTCACCCAAAAATACAACATGCCGATGACACCCGTCAGCAGCAAAGCAATGACTTCGCTCATACCCCCCAGGCTCAAGCCCAGGGCCAAGAGTCCCAGTGCCGCCAGCTCATAATTTTTTACCGCCTTTTTTCCCAGTTTGATCACGGCCCCCAGGATGATGGCCAGCACGGCCGGTTTGATGCCGAAAATAAAAGGCTCGACATTGGGCAGCTCGCCGTACTCGACATAGAGCCAGGCCAGTATCCCCGTGATCACCACCGCCGGAAAAATAAAACAGGCCCCCGCCACAAAAAGCCCCTTCCAACCGGCTCGTTCGTGGCCGCAGTGCATGGTCATCTCGGTGCTGTTGGGGCCGGGGATGAGGTTGGTGGCGCCCATCAGGTCGAGGAAATGTTCACGGCTCATCCACTGTCGTTTTTCCACTACTTCCTTTTCCATCATGGCGACGTGAGCGGCCGGGCCGCCGAAGGCAATGCAGCCCAGTTTGAAAAACAGGGTAGCTACTTCTTTTAGGTTGTTGTTGTTCATTTCGATGCTGAAAATATTATCAACTACAAAAAACGGCAGGCAAAAAATATCGCCTGCCGTTTTCAAATTTGTGTAAATTTATTAAACGGTTATATCTCTCCTACCACCGATTCACTTACATTCACAATATGGTCGCCAACCCGTTCGAGAGAAGAGAACAGGTTATTGTACATCATTGCAGCCTCTACCGGATAGTTTGTATCTCCAAGTTTGGAAAGATTGTGATCTCTTAATTTATTTCTAAACTTGTTTATCTTCTTTTCAATTTCTCTTGCCTTGTCTTTTGTTACGCTGTCGTAGCTGGGTGCAGATAGGTTCGAAACCATTTCGGCGAAAGCCTCGTCGACGAGTTTGATCATTTCATTGAGATTATCCCGTTGTTCGGGAAGGAAGTAAATCTTTTCATCAATTTTTCTTTCCAAAGTTTTACTGATCTGGAAGTAGATGTCTCCAATGCGCTCCAGGTCGTTGGCAATGTTGAGTACACTGCGCAGGCGAACAGAAGTTTTGGGAGTGATCTCTTTGTCGGCCAACTTGGTGATGTATTCGGTGATCTCAATCTCCATGCTGTCGGCGATCTTTTCGTACTTTTTCAACTTTTTGAGTGATTTGCGCAATGTTTTATCCTCTGTGGAGTTGAGCAGTGTAGCCATAAACCCGGACATACGGCTTACAACTTCGCCGTAATGCGCTGCTTCTTTTTGCAATTCGATGGTAGCCAACTCTGGTGTCAGGTTGGTGTTGGAGATGAACCTCAAGCTGGTATCGCCGTCTTCGTCTGGTTTTTCGGGAACGGTTCTGGTTGCTACTCTAACTAGCCAGGGAACAAATCCAATTAAAAGTATAACATTCAAAATGTTAAAGGTTGTGTGAAATGCGGCTAGAATATATGTACTCAAAATATCAGTTTCACTTAAATTTTCTGTCTTCAGTTTTTTATTGCTTTCAAAAATGCCGGTGAAGTTTTCTACAAATAATGTAAGATATTCAATAACCCAGGGAAGGCATATGACCATCCATGTTACCCCGATTATGTTGAACATTGAATGTATCCTGGCAGACCTTTTGGATTCTACGTTTCCTACCAAAGAAGCTAATTCAGCTGTAATGGTCGTGCCTATATTCTCACCCAAAATCATGGCGGCAGCTACTTCTAATGGCAAAAGTCGAGCGTAAACCAAGGTCAAAGTAATGGCCATAGCTGCACTAGAAGATTGAACAACTACGGTTACTAAAGCACCTAGAAATACAAAGAAAATTCTCGAAAATATTCCGTATTGGGAAAAACTCTCTACCCAGGCTAAGGTGTCTTTGCCTATATCAGGGACAGCACCTTTCAGTTCGGAAAGTCCTAAGAAAAGAATTGCAAAACCAATTAAAAATTCTCCCCAATATTTTACTTTATTCTTTCCAGAAAATAACATCGGAACGCCAAAAGCGAACAATGGGATAGAATAAGTACTTAGTTTTACTTTAAAACCAAGAAATGCTATGATCCAACCTGTGACTGTAGTACCAATATTCGCACCCATCATAATGCCTGCTGATTCCACAAGAGAAAGCAAGCCTGCATTTACAAAACTCACCGTCATGACGGTAGTGGCAGAAGATGATTGAACCAGAGCTGTAATCAAAAAACCAGTAAACACTCCTATATACCGATTTTGAGTCATTGTTCTCAAGATATTTCTAAGCATTGACCCGGCAGCTCGTTGAATCCCGTCACTCATCATTTTCATCCCGAAAATAAAGAAGCAAAGAGCTCCTACAATTTTAATCAGAATCCAAAATCCTTCCATCATAAATATTTTTTGGTGTTAGATAAATGTTTTGCTTAAAAAGGTCTCGCGTATAAAAGTTCCGGCAAAGCTAACAATTAAAACTGCATTTCCACCTGTGCCCGAAATCGAATATCGCCGTTATCGGCATTGGGAGCCGTCAGATAAGAAATGTCCGTTTGTACCTTCAGATTATGACCGACAATGTATCTTGACAGTCCCAGGGTGTAAATGTCCTGGTCACTTAAACTGGAAAAGCCATTGTCCTCCCGAATGGTGGTATATCTCCCAGCCAATTCGAGATTGTTGGGAAATAGGTAACCAACTTGTACGTTAAATCCCGACCCCGTTCGGTAGCCTCTGGAAATGCCCTCCATGTCTTTGTCGGCTGATTTGGTTGCGTAGACTGCCATAACGGATAGGCCGTCGTATTTAAATATCATATCGGCCATGAAAGCTGTCAGACTGTTTTCGGCATATACTCCGGTGCTGTCTCTGACAAAGGATCCCAATTGTCCGCCTTGCCGGACGGCGCCGTCGTTGTAGTCGAATGTAAATCCAAAAGCCAGCTTGGGTTTGGGCTCGCGGGCCAAATCGGAACTGAAATAATCGCCTTTTTTGGCGAATTTACCCATTGGCAAATAATCCAGATGAAGGGTGTAATCGTAACCGCCAAAATTGTCGGAGGTAATGTTGCGTCCTTCTCCCTGAGAAATCGCAAAGGAGGGTGCTAGAATGGCGTTGCCGGCTTTGAATTTGCCCCGGAGTTGGAGGCCGGCATCCCGGTCGATGTTGAAGCGGCTGTTGACGCGCGAACGATCTACGAATTGTAAACTACCCGAAGATATTACCCGTTCGCGGTTGCCGGGGAGTTTGGTTTGGCCTACCCACAATTCCAGACCAGGGGCAAAGTTCCACTTCAATACGGCATCCAGAATGATTCGGGCACCACCCCGGGTATTGCCATCTTCACCATTGGTGCTGATGTCCCGGTTGCTCATACCTAGCTCCACTTTGTATTTCAGTTTTGGGGTAAGCGCAAAACCGCCCCATTTGAGGCGAAATCTGCGTACCAGAAATTGCGTACTGGTCTCCTCGCTTTCTTCATTATAAGTAGCCGAAAAGAGGTGCTGCATCCGCAAATTGAACTTGGTGCTAAAGGTAGAGTCTTTGGTCATAAAACTGATTCCTTTCCCAAATTTGGGAGTTTTGGAGTTCGAGCTTTGGCCGTTAGCGGCAAATGACAACAATACAAAGATGAGCATGGCTATGCCACAGAGGTGTAGAGATCGGTACATGACAACTTTTTAATTTAGTTCGTTGCAAATGTAACCGTCTAATGTTAACTGTATGTTAACTTTGGCATTACTCCCACCTATATTTTTGGGTGTTTATCGAATGTTGGAATAACTTATTTGAAGGAAAACTAATCGGAAAAAGAAAGAGCACCGAAAAGCAATGTCATGTACCAATATGCTTTTCTATTACGTGCCCTTTCAACCACAAAAGTATCTGTTCAATGTTAACTCAACGTTACCTGTGGAAAAAAAATCTATTAACTGCCTTTTGTCAATTCCGCCAATTGACCGTATTTTTGACCGTATTTTATTCACACACTTCCCGAATAGCTTCGTTGTACGACACCTTCGGGGAAGGTATTCAATCCTTGAAAAATGTCCGACGAAAAAAACAAAGACAAGAAACCCGGCGACTTTTTCCGCAAAGGCATCCGGGGCCTCCGCGACCGCATGACCTTCGACCACACCGACCTCATCCGCGCCGTCGATAAGGGCGACGAAGATATGGTCGAACGCATCCTCTACGCCGGCGTGGCTCCCAACAAGAAAGACCCCCTCAACCGGCGTGCCCTCCCGATGGCCGTCGACAACAACCGCAACGACATCGTAGAGCTGTTGCTAAAAGCAAAGGCCGATCCCAACCTGCCGGGAAAAGACGGCGATCTGCCCCTGCGCAAAGCCGTTTTTTGGGAAAACAAGACCATCGTGCTTTTATTGTTACAGGCTGGCGCCAAAAAAGACATGCCCAACCGCGAAGGTGTAAGCGCCATGTTGGAAGCCAAAAGAAATGGCCACACCGAACTAATGGCCCTGATGGACGATTTTAAAGACCCTAAGCGCATCCAACAAATCGCACGCGACGCCAAAAAACACGCCGAACAAAAGAAAAAAATAGCCACCGCCAAAGCTGCACAACAAGAAAAAAAGGAACTGGTCGAAAAGCAAAAAGAAGAAGCAACTGCTAAAGCCGAAGAATCGCTCGAAGAGAAGTACCAGGTCGCCGAAAAGGGCTACCTCGAAGCCCTGATGGCTGCCTTTGCGGCAAAAGACGGCAAAGCCTCCCAGCTATTTATGGCCAAAGTCGACGACTTCAACCAATCCGCTACCGGAGGCATGTCGCCGTTGCTGTACGCCGTTGCTCAAAAGCACAGTAAACTGGCCACCGCACTCCTCGAAAAAGGGGCCGATCCATTTCACTATGTTAAGTCGCAAAAACACAGTCCCTTCTCCAGGGCCGTAGCCGATGAACAAATGGATTTTGTAAAAGCGGTTGCCGACGCCGACCCCGAAAAAACCGCCACCTATTGCAACGACCCCGGGCAATTGCTCAGCCCCCAATTTCTCGCCTACAAAAATCCGGCACTGTTCGACCTTTTGTTGAGTGCCGGCGCCGATCCACTCTGGGGCGGAAAAGAGGGAGTGGCTCCCATTGTGAAAGCCGTCGAAAAAGGCAGCATCGCCCTGCTTCCTGTACTGATCCGCCACCAGTTCGACATCAACCAACTCATCGACGGAGAAACCATGTTGGAATGGGCCGTCGAACACAACCGCATCGACTGGGTCAACGGCTTGCTGGAAGAAGATGCCGACCCGAATATCCCCACCTCGGAAGGGCAGACAGCTCTGGAGTTGGCGCAGGCGCTGGGAGATCGGACGGAGATTATTGCACTGCTGGAAAAGGTGGTTGATTAGTTAATATGCTGATTTGCTGATTCGTGCCGTGAAGGCGTAACGTAGTGGAGTCCTTCATGGTGCTGATTTGCTGATGAGAGTTAGTTGATTTGCTAATGTTTGATCCCGAATCGAGTTCGGGACTAGTAGTGGCGAGGAGGCTGCTGGTGCCCGGTCTCCAGACCGGCACCCGCGCACCGTCTTCCTGAACCAAATATCCAACCGCACCGCACGAGTTTTTAATTTGAGTGCATGACATACCTGCCTGGCGGCAGCCAGGTTAGCGGAGCATCGCGGTTGCAAACCGCGACGAACGACTTCTACACACAGATTTTCTCTGTGAATCTTTGTGCCTCTGTGCCTTCGTGGTTATGTTGCAGCGATTTTGTCACGCACTCTTTTAATTTGAGAATGGGAATGTTTATCTTTGGATCATGAAAAAGCTACCTCTTGGCAGGCAAAACTTTGAGGATATTATCCGCGAAGGGCTGTTATATGTTGATAAAACCGCTCAGGTTCATAAACTGATCGAAAGCGGCAATCTATATTTTTTATCTCGCCCGAGGCGTTTCGGAAATTAACCCAAATTAAAGAAAGGGAACACGTTACACCTTACCTCAACTCCTCTAAATCAATTTACCTCGTCGGGGTCAATTTTTCAAAAGAAGAACGCAATCTGGAATCCTGGGAAGCGGAAAGATGGAAATAGCAGCACTGGTGCCCGCCGACGGGAGCTGCTGGTGCCCTTTTGCTGCAATTAGTTGCTGCTGCGTCTACTGCGGTTGCTGGTGTCCGGTCTCCTGACCAGCACCCTGCACATAAAAAACCCGTCGGGCATTTCAACCTTGTTGGAAAAAGTAGCTGAGTGAATTGTTTTGAGCTTTACTATACCACAAAAAAATTTTTTTTATGAAGTCAACAACATACTTATCGCTTACAGTATTCCTGATCATAATGGGTTGTTTTTCTGAGGAGCAGCCAAAAGGTTCAATTGAATCTTCGAATGCAGTTCTGGGGAAATTGGAACATGGTTTTACGCTTAGTCCTGCGGTTCAGGGGAAATTTGATGAAGGCTTACTGCTTTTACACAATTTTGAATATGAAGATGCATTGAAGGCATTTGAGGAAGCTACTGCCTTGGATAGTACAGAAGTATTAACGCATTGGGGGGAAGCTATGTGTCATTATAAGGCATTGTGGAAACTGCAAAACACAGATAACGGAAAGGCAATTGTGTCCCGATTAGGAAATACCAGAGAAGAGCGTTTAGCTTCTATCGATAACCCGTTAGAAAATGCCATGTGGGAAGTAGTAGAAATCATGTATGGCGAAGGAGATTTTAAAACGAGAAATAACTTGATCAAAGACCACCTGGCGTCTTTGCATAAGAAATACCCAAACCATCAGGAAATAGCAGCCTTTTATGCCTTGTCACTTATTTGGTCGACGGAAAAATATGGAGATGGCAGCGATGATCTAAGATTAGCGGCATCCATTGCTGATGACATTATCAAAGCAAATCCTTTGCATCCGGGGGCATTGCACTATAAGATACATGCTTTGGACGGTCCTGTCTCTGCAAAAGATGCGCTGGACGCAGCCGATGCTTACGCAAAAGTAGCTCCTGATGCGGCACATGCCTTACATATGCCTTCACATATCTATCTGGCTCTTGGAGAATGGGATGGGGTGGTCAACTCTAATGAAAAATCCTACAATGCCAGTGTTAAACGAATGATAAAACAGGAATTGACTGATGGTGCCAGAGGTTATCACTCTTTGGCCTGGTGGCATTATGGACTTTTGCAACAAGGAAAGTACACCAGGGCTGAAAAAATCTTAAACGATATGCTAACATATGTTCCAAAGGACCCGACAAAAGGAGCAAGAGGGTACTTACTTGGTATGCAGAGCAGACAACTGGCAGAAAGCGGCAAACTGAGTGTGCAAACCCCGATTGATCTGGATGTCAAAGTCGAGGACATAGGTATCATTGCAAAATCTGTCCGCAGCTTACTAAGAGCACAAGTTGCTTTTCAAAACGATGACGCCAAAACAATAAATGAAGAAATTGATTGGCTTTCCACCAAAATATTTATGGACTCTCTAAACATTAAAGATTCCGGTATTGCTATGTGTGCCGCCGGAAACAGCAAATATGCGCCAACAGAAAATTCTATAAAAATTGCACAAGTGAACATGACTCAAATTGAAGGTTTGAAAGCACTATTGGAAGGAGATCAGGAGTTATTTGAAGCTAAAATGAAGAAGGCCATTGAGCTTGAAGATCATACCAATTTTCCAACCGGACCACCTAACATTACAAAGCCTTCGTTTGAGCAATATGGTGAATGGTTGTTAGAAAAAGGTCGATATCAAGAAGCAAGAGAACAATTTGACAAAGCCTTGTTGCGGATGCCTAAAAGAGCTAAATCTCTTAAAGGAAAATTTACGGCACTCAAGGCACTTAATCAGTTGGATGAAGTGGTAAAAGTGCAAAATGAACTACGTGCTATATATTCACAAGCCGATGCTGAAGTAAAGAATTTCTTGGAAAATTAGGCTCTACCTGAGGGCAGGCAAAACTTTGAGGACAAATGATTTCATCTACCTGATGGAGTTTAAACTGGATGGATTCACAAAAACCGCACTGTCCCAAATTAAAGAACGGGAATATGCAGCACCTTATATCAACTCCCCCAAGTCGGTTCACCTCGTAGGAGTCAACTTTTCAAGAGAAGAACGCAACATAGAATCCTGGAAGCAGAACAACTAAACTAACCCCGTCAGAACAAATAAAAAACCCGCCGGACAATACTGCCTGGCGGGCCTTTTACCTCATTTTTCGTTCGCTGGAAATGTACTTTGTACCTGCGTGTCCGCAGTACGTGTGGCGTGAGGTGCGTCCTGTACGTAAGGAACATGTGGAGCGCGGTGCTGGTACTCGGTCTCCCGGCCGGCACCCTGCGCGGCCCCATACGTAATACCTACTCCACCACCACCAGCTTCTCCGTAATCACTTCCCCGCCATCCAAAACCGTTTTCACCATATAAATGCCTGCCGGCAAATGCGTAATGTCGACGGCTACGCTGCCCTGATCGGTAGCGACTTTCACCGGGGAGACGGCAACCTGGTTAGCAGCGTTAAAAATGGCGATCTGTGCCGTTTCCGAATCCATTTCTGAAAAGGTAACCTGCACGGTGCTGGTAGCCGGATTGGGAAAGAGATCGAGCATTCCTTCGCCTATGCTATCCTGGCTCCGGGCATTAACAGATTCGTTGCCATTGCCAGGATGCTGAAGTGGATTGATCGAAGGTCCATCGCAAGGCTCAAAATGCTGATACCAGTACATGGCATAATCGCGGGAGCGCACATCGCGGCCAATAAACATGCCGTGCAGTAGGGTAGGATTGTCGACTGTGCCTCTGCGCACCCTGAATTTGTCCATCGTATAGATCACCCCGTAAATCTCGCTTCCTTCCTGGAGGAGGGCATCGTCTTCTGCGAAAACGAATACGTCCATCTCACCGGGGTTGAACTGGTTGTCTTCTCCCAGGTCCAGCTTGCGGCTCAAAATCAGGTTGGTGCATTGATCGAACTGTAGGGTGACGTTGTTGCCCGTTTCGAGATCTTCGATGTAAACATCTTGTTGACCAGAGAAAGTAACGGTTGCGTTGTCTCCGATCTTAATGTCTTCATACATCGACTCGGTTAAGGTAGCTGTTTCTCCATTTCCGATCACTACTTCCATGTCGTTGCCGAAATTGAATGGGTTTTCCATAAAATCGGGCAAGACTGGTGTGGCAGGAACGCCATAAACATCATTGGCCATGGAGCCGGAATTGACGCATACCTCATCGGCACGCGAGAAAGTTCCCATAGCCGAAACATCGGATTCGTCGCTGTACT
This sequence comes from Saprospiraceae bacterium, assembly GCA_965222105.1. GTDB lineage: Bacteria > Bacteroidota > Bacteroidia > Chitinophagales > Saprospiraceae > CALGLS01. Next base: position 63,851 of record CBDCTQ010000016.1, read on the forward strand.
CGGCCTTGCCATTTTCGTCGGTGACTCCTACGCCCCCCGAATGAACGGTGTTGCGTTCAAGGTCTAGGTCTTCAATCCCTACCAGTACGTAATTGTCCGTACCCATACCACCGCAGTTGGGGTCGTTGGGCCCCAAACGCACTACCGCAATGGAGTTGGATAATTCGTAGCATCCCATCATGTCGGCAGCGTTGTTGCCTACTTCGGCTCCTGTGAGTCCATCTTCGTAGCTGAGGTGCCAAATCAGGCAGGTGCCCGGAGGCGCTTCGTCGAAGTTGACATCTTCAGGAGTGCCGGGTAGGCCAAGAATATTGCCCTGGTCGTCGGTAACGACCCATTGGGAATTGGTGCCTGTATTTCCCGAAAGGGTGACGCCTGATACGTGATCGGCAACGCCGTCGTTTACACAAAATTCAAAGGGACCACCTTCCAGTGTACCACCTTGAGGTGCTTGCTGGCGCTCAACGATGATTGGGTTTGACAAGCTATAACATCCCATCAGATCATTGGTATTCAACCCGACTTCAGCGCCTAACAATCCATCTTCAAAACTGAGGTGCCAAATCAAACAAGTGCCCGGACCAGCTCCGTCCAAATCAAATGGAGGCCCAGGAGGAAGTGCGAGTATATTGTTATTGGGATCAGTGATGACCCAGGCAGAATTGGTTCCTACATTGCCGGTAAGTGTTACATCGATTGGATCACCTTCACCGTCACCGGCACAAATAGTGGTGGGATCATTTGTAGAAATTTCCCCGCCTTCTGTGTCTCCTTCATAACGACTTACGGTAATGGCGTTCGACAAGTCAAAGCAGCCAGTCAAATCAGCAACGTTTCCACCTGCAGTCATACCTGTAAGGCCATCTTCATAGCTGATGTGCCACACCAGACAGGTACCTGCGCCCGCTCCTTCCAAGTCAAATGGAGGACCAGGAGGTGTGGCCAGAATACTTCCCGAAGGATCGGTTATAATCCAGCCAGAATTCGTTCCTTCTTCGTCGCTAAGTGTTACGTCGAACGAGTCCGATTCGCCATCGCCGGCACAAATAGCCAATTCCGATAATGCTTCTACATAAGTATATGCCACCAGACCGAAAGGATTGTTGCCAACAGTGACGGAAGTTTCAAGCGTTGGGGTAGGGCTGAGGCTGTATACACTAACGGTATTGTTGGGTCCGCTATGTGTCAGGAAAAGCTTACTGTCGCTATTACTGACGGCATAGTTGTGTGGTGCACTAAATGGGGCATCCACTGGGCTTCCTACCAAGGTGTTATTGCTTAAATCAATGGTATAGCTGGCATTCGTTCCGCCATCAGCGATATTTCCGACATAGAGATAGGTTCCGGCACTATTCATACCCAAACCGTGTGCGTTCGGAATACTCAGAGTGGTTACTTCACTCAGGTCACTTCTATTCAATACTTTTAACTCTCCAGACCCTTGACTAGCGACGTATAGCTTATCATTGTTACTTGTCAGGGAAACGTGTGGATCTGTCCCAACGGCAGCTCGGGCAATTTCCTGGAAAGTAGAAGTACTGTACTTGACCACATAGTCTTCTGTGGCGCCTGCTCCGAGCATGGTAACAAAAGCATAAGCATTGTCTGGTGATACGATAACGTCATGTGGTTTGTACCCTTGGCCTAAAAGGTCGGCCGGGATGGAGATTGTATTTAGGTTAGTCATATTGATGGGGTCAATGATGGAGATGGTTTTGTCTAATTCATTGTTTATCCAAAGTTGTTGGTTATTAGGGCTGAGCCACATATGGAAAACGCCGGCACCGGCATCAACTGAGCCTGTCACCTGGAACGTTTTGCCATTAAATCCAACAACTTTTCCATTGTAATCACCTACCCATACGGTATTGGTCATATCGCTGTATACGACATACATAGGTTCGCCATTGTCTGGCATCTGGTAAGTGCCTTCCACGGTATTATTGGAACTGTTAATTACGGAAATGCTTCCAGAGGCTCTATTTGCAATGACTACTCGATTGTATACATTACCGGTTAAAGCTGCGAGGGTTCCTCCTTCAACACTATTTCTGTTGACGGTTACAGAGTTTGACAATCCAAAGCAACCTCCCAAATCTGCAGTATTGTTTCCAACGGCCAATCCGGTAATGCTACCTTCATAACTAATATGCCAGATCAGGCAAATGCCTTCGGGAGCTTCGTCGAAATTGACATCCTCTGGGGCGCCAGGCAAACCAAGAATGTTGCCCTGATCGTCGGTAACGACCCATTGGGAATTGGTGCCGGTATTTCCCGAAAGGGTAACACCACTGACGTGGTCGGCATTGCCATCGCCCACACAAAAATCGTAAGGGCCTCCCTCAAGCGTTCCACCCGATGGCGGATCGTTTCTATTGACGGTAACGGGGTTGGAGAGGTGGTAACAGCCCACCAGATCGGCGGTATTATTGCCCATAGCCAAGCCCTCCAGTCCATCTTCGTAGCTGAGGTGCCAAATGAGGCAAACACCTGCAGGAGCTTCATCGAAATTGACATCTTCGGGAGCACCCGGCAGACCGAGAATATTGCCCTGGTCATCCGTGACGACCCACTGCGAATTGGCCCCAATATTTCCCGAAAGGGTGACACCGGTGGCATGGTCGGCTATGCCGTCGCCTACGCAGAAGGAATAGGGGCCCCCTTCAAGGGTGCCGCCGTCCACTTCATTGCGGTTGACGGTGACAGAGTTGGAAAACTCGTAACAGCCCACCAATTCAGAAACATTATTGCCCATGCCGAGTCCTGATATGGCATCGCCATAAGATAAATGCCAGATCAGACAAATGCCTTCGGGTGCTTCATCGAAATTGACATCTTCGGGTGTACCCGGAAGGCCGAGAATATTGCCGTTTTCGTCGGTGACGACCCACTGCGAATTGGCTCCCACATTTCCCGAAAGGGAGACGCTGCTGACATGATCGGCATTGCCATCGCCTACGCAAAAATCATAAGGGCCGCCTTCGAGGGTGCCGCCCATAACGGGTTCGCTTCGATAGACGGTCAGGGAATTGGACAGGTGGTAACAGCCCGTCAAGTCGGCGGCATTATTGCCCATGCTCAACCCCTCTAAGCCATCTTCGTAACTTAGGTGCCAAATCAAACATACGCCGGGAGGAGCCACGTCGAAGTTGACATCTTCGGGGGCGCCGGGAAGACCGAGAATATTCCCGTTGTCGTCGGTGACGACCCATTGCGAGTTGGCTCCGATATTTCCCGAAAGGGTGATGTCGGTGACATGATCTGCCATGCCATCTCCAACACAAAAAGCAAACAGGCCACCTTCGATGGTGCCGCCGTCTACTTCATTGCGGTTGACGGTAACGGGGTTGGAAAGATGGTAACAACCCACCAGGTCGGCTGTGTTGTTGCCCATGTCCAATCCTTCCAGACCATCTTCGTAGCTAAGGTGCCAGATCAGGCAAACACCTTCGGGAGCATCGTCGAAATTGACAGCGTCGGGAGTGGGAGGGAGTCCCAGAATGTTGCCTTGATCGTCGGTGACGACCCATTGTGAGTTGGCGCCAATTTGACCGCTGACGGTTACGCTGGAAACGTGATCGGCATTGCCATCACCAACACAAAAATCGTAGGGGCCACCAGTAACCATTCCGCCATCCACCTCATTTCGGGTGACGGCGATGGAATTGGAAAAATCGAAGCAACCCGTCAGGTCAGCGGTATTATTGTTCACGGCCAGTCCCATCAGGTCGTCTTCATGGGAAAGGTGCCAGATTAGGCAGATGCCTTCGGGCGCAACGTCGAAGTTGACATCTTCCGGTGCGTCGGGCAATCCGAGGATGGTCCCCGCCTCGTCGGTGACGACCCACTGAGAGTTGGTACCCATGTTTCCCGCAAGGGTAATGTCGGAAACATGGTCGGCATTGCCATCGCCTACGCAAAATTCAAAGGGGCCGCCGCCGATTTCGCCACCTTCGGCGTCGCAGCTACCACCACCGTTTTCGGCGCAGATGGTGGGATTGTCCTGGTCGGACCAGTCGTCGGAGGTATCGCCGGAGCCACTGTATTCGAGGGATTGGGTGGCGCCAAATTCCGCGACAAAATCACCAGCCGTCCATATTCCGGCAGAGACGGCTTCGTCGGATCGGGGATGGCCGCTGAATCCCCATTCTACGTAGTCGATGATGGCGTTGGGGTCGCCGAAGGCATTGTTGATGTAGAGCCCCATTTCGCCGTCGACTTCGCTGATGGTATTGAAGTCGTCGACGGTGAGAATTTCGCCGGGAGCCATCATCAGGTTGCCGCATTGGAGGTTGGAATTATTGATCTGTTGGTAGTCGGGAAAGTCGCAAAGCCAATAACCGGATACGTCGACGGTGGTGGTGCCGGTGTTTTTGAGTTCCACCGTTCCGTCGGGAAAAATTTCGTTGATAACGACCTGTGCGATGTTGTGCTGGAGGCCAATACAACAGAGCAGCAGGAGCAGAGAAAAAGAGGATTTTCTCAGAGATGTTCCAAAGAGGAAAGGGTAGCGCTGGTGCCCGGTCTCCCGACCGGCACTTAAGCAGTCAAAGTTGCTCATATTTTTGATTTTAAAAAGTTAATAGAAATAGGACAGTTTTATTTGGGTGATCATTAGATAATTTCAGAAATCGATTTTGGATTGAAGTAGACAGACTGGTAGCCCAATGGAAAAGGCATTGGAGTATCACCCCTTAGTTGGATAAGGGTTCAGGCCATTAAGTTATTTGGATTATTGAAAAAGGAGCTCAACCGGGCACAAGGCAAAAGTAATTATCTGAATAAGTAAAAGTATCACAGATCTATAACAAGTCTGTAACAGGATTGCTGTCAACACTTGTTTTTGAAAGAATGTAAAATGACCGACAGTGGGCCTGACAACCACATTGCTACGCAGAATAATTTTTTTTAATGAAATAAAATCTGTTTCTTTGCGTACCTGCAATCTTAGTCTAATTTTCTTCCCGGATAGTGCTTCATCTATGTGAACTACGTATTATCGGCTAAATCTTTGTAGATAAGCTATGTGACACTGAATTTGCACTTATCTGAATAACCCCAGTACACTTCCTCCCAAACCGTCCGATTAAAGCAACTGGTCATGTGGTCAGCACATGACTGGCTACGCTATTGTTCAGATAATTAGAGTTTATTCGAAAAAATTTTGTATGGAGCCCGATTGATCTTTTTGTCATATCCTTCGTCACATCCTCGCCTTCGTAGCTCAGGCTACGAGGCTCCGGGTGTTCCTCGACTATGCCAAAAATCTCCGCTCGGTTCCTATACAAAAAAATTCCGCATAATCTCTATTGCAATCACCAGTTATGACCTTGTACTTTGTATTCTCGATCTTATTGGGCTTTCATGCATTAGATGTTTCCGAAGACCGCACCTGGGACGGCGGCGGTGGCGACAATCTGTGGACCAACCCCCTCAACTGGGACAATGATCAACTGCCCGAATCCGATGCCGATGTGTGGATCGTCACCCGGGATACGGTTGTATTCGATGCCGCCACCGATACCGTCGAATCGATCACGCTAATGGGGGGTGCCCACCTCATCGTAAATGCCAATGCCCACTTATTTACCGCTAAGGGTGGACCCTTCGGAAGTGATGGTGTACATTTGAGAGGGGCTCCCGACACCATTTCCCAGCTCACTGTAAATGGAACCCTGGAAATAGACATGGGAGATGCCGTGGGCGATGGCCTCGACATTAACGCTTACGCACAGGTACAGGTGGGAACCACGGGACTAATGACCATTGCCAACCCCGGCAACGACGGCATTGAAATGGGCGACGACCTCCTCAACGACGGCATCATCACCATCACCAACACAGGTGGAGATGGCATCCACGGCAAAGGAGTCGTAGCCGGCGGTGCAACTTTTAGCAATTCATCTACGGGCCTGGTCGTCATTTCCAACGTGGGCGAAAAAGGGCTTTTGCTCAACTCCTTCCTCGCCTTCGACAATTATGGCATCCTCCGATTGCAAAGCTCCGTTGAAGAAGCTTTCGATGGCGATGGTAACTATTTGTACAACCACGGTACCCTCCAGGTGAACGGCCTAATGACTTCCGACTATTTTGTACAAAATCCAGGCAGCGAAATCATTATCGGTGCGCCTGTCGGCAAACTCATCATAGACGATAATACCGATTTTTCCAACACGACACTTACATACGACCTCAACGGATCGACCACCTCTGCATACGATCAGCTCGAACAAACCGGCGGAACGATCAATCTGGACAATTGCACCCTCCAATTAAATGGCAGCTACACGCCCCAACCAACGGATGTTTTTACGCTGATCGACAAATCCAATACCGGCTCCATCGACGGTCATTTCACCGGTTTGCCGGAAGGCGATAGCCTCTCCTTCAATGGAGTAACTCTGTACATCACCTACCTTGCGGGAAATGGCAACGACGTGGCTTTGGCCGCCAATCCCAGCCTTTTTGACGATGACGATGACGACGATTACATGGCCTACATCGATTGCGATGAGTCCGATCCTACGATCAACCCCGGTGCCGCCGAAATCCCCAACAACGCCATCGACGAGAATTGCGACGGCTTTGTGTGGATCATCGACATCGACAACGACGGCTACAACTCCGACGTGGATTGCAACGACACCATCGCCACCATTAACCCTGGCGCCACGGAAATTCCCAACAACGCCATCGACGAGGACTGCGACGGCAACATTGGCGTCGATGCCGACAACGACGGTTACCTGGCCATTGAAGATTGCAACGACAACAACGCCACCATCAACCCCGGCGCCACCGAAATTCCCAACAATGCGTTTGATGAGGACTGCGACGGCAACATTGGCATCGATGCCGACAACGACGGCTACCTGGCCACTGAAGACTGCAACGATACCATAGCTATGATCAACCCCGGCGCCACCGAAATCCCCAACAACGCCGTCGATGAAGATTGCGACGGGGAAGCCCTCATCATAGACAATGACAACGACGGCTACAACTCCGACGAAGATTGCGACGACATCAACGCCGCCATTAATCCCGGCGCCACCGAAATTCCCAACAACGCCATCGATGAAGACTGCGACGGCGAAGCCCTCATCATCGACAATGACAACGACGGCTACAACTCCGACGAAGATTGTAACGATGCCAACCCCAACATCAACCCCGGACAATTTGAAATTCCCAACAACGGCATCGACGAAAACTGCGATGGCGAAGATACCGTCATAGATACCGACAACGACGGCTACAACTCCGATATTGACTGCAACGATACCAACGCCTCCATCAACCCGGGCGCGACGGAAATCCCCAATAACGCCATAGACGAAGACTGCGACGGGGAAGCCCTCGTCATCGACAATGACAACGACGGCTACAACTCCGACGAAGACTGCGACGACACCAACGCCGCCATCAACCCGGGCGCGACGGAAATCCCCAATAACGCCATAGACGAAGACTGCGACGGGGAAGCCCTGATCATAGATACCGACAACGACGGCTACAACTCCGACGAAGACTGCGACGACACCAACGCCGCCATCAACCCGGGCGCGACGGAAATTCCCAATAACGCCATAGACGAAGACTGCGACGGCCAAGCCCAGATCATAGACACGGACAACGACGGCTACAACTCCGACGAAGACTGCGACGACACCAACGCCGCCATCAACCCGGGCGCGACGGAAATCCCCAATAACGCCATAGACGAAGACTGCGACGGGGAAGCCCAGATCATAGACACGGACAACGACGGCTACAACTCCGACGAAGACTGCGACGACACCAACGCCGCCATCAACCCGGGCGCGACGGAAATTCCCAATAACGCCATAGACGAAGACTGCGACGGGGAAGCCCTCGTCATCGACAATGACAACGACGGCTACAACTCCGATGAAGACTGCGACGATACCAATGCCGCCATCAACCCCGGCGCCACCGAAATCCCCAATAATGGGATCGACGAAGATTGCGACGGCTCCGATTTGACTACTTCTACTGAAACGATCCCTGAAAACGGACTAAGGGTATATCCCAATCCAACATCGGGTAGATTGAGGGTGGAGGCCGAGCAACCACTTATTGGAAGGTTGGTGCTGTACGACGCTTTAGGGCAGCAATTGTTGGAGCAGGCCTTTAGCAATCAGGCCGTGGTGGAAATGGGACGATATTCGTCGGGGTGGTATGTACTTCAGGTTCGGTCGGACGGGCAGGTATGGATGAGGCGGGTATTGTTGGAGTGATGAAGGTGGGGCGCTAAGAATAGGTGGCTATTTTGTAAGCCAGCCGTCGAAACTTCATTGTTTTTGCTCCCAACCATTGTGCAATAGAACCGGGTCTTTAGAACAGTAAAGGCGTCCGGCGCGATTCACAAACTTCCAAAATGAACAACTTCACTGCCTGAAAAGACGCACTGATATTTCGGTGACGTCGTTTTTTGCGAAAGCTGTGAAAGCGATCAGAAGCGTGTCGGTATGGCCGATGTGATCTCTGTTTGACCATGCGTTGGGCAGAGATTTTTTATGAGTGCGTGACAAAATCGCTGCGACCTTTACCACAAAGACACGAAGACACAAAGATTCACAGAGAAAATCTTTGTGTGGCTCTGTGTCCCTGACTGCTCCCGATATGAATCGGGACAGGCTGTCAGGCAGGTTGGAGCCTTTGTGGAGAGAGGCTCCGCTAACCCGCCTTCCGGCCGGCAGGCCTGTCTACCGCCAGGTAGATATGTCACACACTCATTTTTTATTTTACATCCTCCCATCCACAATATTATTGATAACTATCCACCAGGCTGCGGATCCGCAACCGGTCTTTAAAATCACTGATGGTCTCTTCTGTTTCAAAGACTAATTCTTTGTTTTCGCCGGGGAGGAGGTCGAAAAAATTGTCGGTAAAAAAACCATCCCGGTCTATTTGGAGATACACTGCTTTGGCAAATACGTCGGTATCCAGTTGGATGCGGTAGCCCTTGTCCGATTTTGAAATGGTGGTTGAAATGTTGGGTGGCGTTAAGCGGAGGTCTTTTGGTTCGACTGTTGCGATCAAACTTTTTGAAACGAGGTTGCTGTCCCGGTCGAATATTTTAAAGCTGACCAGGTGGCTGCTGGGGTCACGGCCACCCAGGATGCGGTTGGCATTCCCGCCGGTAATTGTTCGGGCACTCAATGGCATTATCGGCATGCTGCCCGGTCGTTCGATCAGGATGTTGCCTTGAAAGTCTACTACTCCAACCTGCCCCTTGCTGAACAAGGTATCCGAAGAATGATTGACCAACGAAGCATTGATCTTTCCGTTATTTAATGACAACATGGTGTGTACGGGTCGAAAAGCTCTTCGCGCGGCGTAGTGGAGGGCTTTCCACCGCCCCTGATTGTCGATGGATGACCAGGACACCACCGGCCAGCAATCGTTGAGTTGCCAGTAGAGGCTGCCCATGCAGTCGGGGTAGGCGCGCAGGTGGGCCTCAATGCCACGCCGGATGCCTTCTGCTTGTAACAATTGACTTACATATACATAACTCTCAAAATCTTTGGGTGGATTGTATTGGCGGGCCATGTATTCGTCGATGAGTTGAGCGCCGCGCTTGTGCTTTTGGTGGGCCTTCATCGCCTCCGAGTCGAGGGAGCGGTCTTTGGCCAGGGTAAAAGTTTCGATGGTGCGCATATCGGGCAATGACTGAAAGCCGAATTCGCTCATAAAGCGCGGTACCTTTTCTTCGAGGTCGCTGAAGGGTGCTGCGTCGTGCCACACGCTCCAGTCGTGGGCATCGCCGGAGAAGAGGTAATTTTCGTCGCCACGGCCCAGTTTGGGAGAGCTTTCCCAATAGGGTGTTTGGGGGGATAGGGTAGCTACGGCGTTCGGGAGTATGTTGTTAAAAACGGCTTGGTAGTCGGCCCATATTTTGGAGCGTTGTTGTTCGGAGAGGCCTTCTTGCCAGCCCCAGCGGTGCCACCCTTCCGATATTTCGTTGTTGCCGCACCACAAGGCGATGCAGGGGTGGTTGGTCAGGCGGCTTATTTGTTCATCGGCTTCTGCGGCTACATTTTGCCGGAAGGCTTCGTCGCCGGGCACCATAGCGTTGGCAAACATAAAATCCTGCCAGACGAGGATGCCCAACTCATCGCAAAGCTGGTAAAAGCGGTCGTCTTCGTAGATGCCGCCGCCCCATACGCGGAGCATGTTCATATTGGCTCGTATCACATCGCCGAGCAGTCGCTCGTACTGGTCGTTGGTCACCCGGTCCTGGAAAATGTCCATAGGGATGTAGTTGGCGCCTTTGGCAAAAATAGGTTGGCCATTCACCTCAAAGAAAAACCGGGTACCTCCGTCCTCGTGTGCAGGTTGTTGGAGCGCAATGCTGCGAATGCCGACGCGGTCGTTTTTGATGTCAGAAAAGCCGTTGGCGGATAGACTGGCGCTCACATCGTAAAGGTATTGTTGGCCGTAGCCGTTGGGCCACCAGAGCCGGATGTCGTTTAGCGCAAAGCTGAGGGAGTCGGTATTTTGGCCTTCGTTGAGTTGGATATCCTTACGGAAAAGCTGACCTGCTATCTCTACGGCTATGGTGGCGGTACCGGCTCTTTGAGCGGCAATACGGAAGAAAGCCTGGACGGTGGCGTCGGACCCAGTTGGGATCGTCCGGTAATGCACCGCATCGATCACGGCGCCGGACCATCCCCTCAGTTCGACCGGCTGCCAGGGACCCATGGTGGCGAACCGCGGCCCCCAGTCCCAGCCGTAGTGGAAGGCGGCCTTGCGGGTGATGGCACGTCGGCTGCCATCGGGTAACTCGTAGCCGAGGGCCTCCCATTTGGGGGTTTCTTTGTGGGTGGGAGCGTGGAAAAAGAGGCGCAACTCATTGTTTTGGGGACGAAGCAGGGATTTGACATCCACCAGCCAGGAGCGGAACATATTGTCGGCTTCCAGAATTTTTTGGCCGTTGAGATAGACATCGGCGTAGGTATCCAGTCCTTTGAACAGGAGTTCGACCACCTGTTCGGACAATAGGGTAGTGTCTGCGTCGAAGCGTTTGCGGTACTCCCAATCTTTGGATTCGATCCATTGGAGGCGGGATTCGTTGTCGCGGTAAAAAGGGTCTTCGATGCGTCCGTTTTTGAAAAGAGCGGTATGTACGGTGGAGGGAATGGTGGCTACGGGCATCCAGTCGTCGGTGTCGGCCTGCCGCATTTCCCATTGATCGTTGAGAGATTGGATATGGGTAGCGGAGGTGGCGGAGGAGGTAGGTTCATCTTTTACACAGCCCGCTAAGAGCAGTATACACAGTTGTAATAAAACAACGATATTACGCATGGAACGATTTGTTTTTGATAAATAGATGAGGAGAGGGCAATTCACGTATGAAAATTTCCGCTAAGTTGAGGTTTTTTGTAGGGATATTCAAATGGAGAGGAAAGTATCGGTACCTGTCCCCTGGCGGATGGCTCGGCGCCGTTTAATTTTGGAGAAATGGACAATTTGTCGTATACTTACGGTACACGCAATCGCTTGCTGGCCAAATCAGAGTCGAGCAACACCGACTACGGCTTCAAAGGAGGCGGCGGCGGCATCAGCTACGACGGCAACGGCAACATGACCAGCGTAGGTTACAAAGGCGGCACCTTTCAATACAACCACCTCAACCTGCCGCTTCTGTTCAATGCCGGAAGCGGCGACATCAACTGGAAGTACGACGCTGCCGACACTAAGCTGCAAAAGGACGTGGTAGCCAGCGACCCGGATGCTACCTATGCCCAAGACTACATCCTGGGCATCGAATACTAAGACGATGAGATAAAGGCCATCTATCACTCCGATGGGCGGGCGTTGCGCAATGAAGCAGGGGAGTATGAGATCGTGGAGGAGTCACATTATTATCCGTTCGGTATGGGGATGGATGGGACCTGGTCGGGGGTGGTGAATTTGCCTGATAATGACTATTTGTATAATAGAGTTTATTCGAAAAAATTTTGTATGGAGCCTGTCTGGCGCCAGCCAGGCCCGAATGATCCCTGCCTTTGCCGGCAGGCAGGTTTTTGTCATATCCTTCCCCGAATCGAGTTCGGGGTCGGGATCAGCACAGCAGCTGTATATGTCACCTGTGACAGGGTGACTTGAGTTTGAGTGCTTCGCGGGTGACATATACACTCCCTTAATGTTCTATGCCACCAGAAAAAACCGCAGATTAAAGTTGACTAATTAGTTAACTTCATATAACTTTGTGAAAACTAAAGAAACACACTAAATGCCAGTAATAAAGATACTAGATTCGATAAAGTTATACATGTATTTTTTCGATCATAATCCACCCCATTTTCATGCTATCTATGCGGAATACGAAGAACTAACTAATAGTAATTGAGACACTAGAAACCTATTCAGGGAGTCTTCCAAATAAGCAAAGAAAAAAGGTGATAGAATGGGCAGAAAAGAATAAAGATTATCTAATGAAAAAGTGGAATGAATATAATCCGTAATAAAATGAGAAGTATAAAAAAAATAGTAAAAGTACATCAAGTGAAAGGTTACAAAGTAACTTGTTTGTTTAATAATGGAGAATCAAGAGTTATAGACTTTAAAGACTTATTTGATAAATGGAAGATTAAAAAGGGGCATCTAGCTTATCCGTTAAAAGATGATATAAAAGAGTTTAAAAAATTTAAAATCATAGATGGAAGTTTTGTTTGGGAGAATATAGAATTTGAATCGACAGATGATAAAGGTAATCCAATGAAACAATATTTTGATTTGGATCCGATTGTATTATACGAAAATAGTTCGATGGATAAGAGTAGAAATCTATTAATAGGATTAATGATAAAACAAGCAAGAAAAGAATTAGGGTTGACTCAAGAACAATTGGCAGTGAAAAGTGGAACTTCAAAACATTACATTTCAAGAATAGAGAATGAGAAATCTGGAATTGAGTTGATGACCTTAAAAAAGATAGTAGAAGGATTAGGAAAAAGATTACAAATAAGAATTGAATGAAAAAAGGCGGCACAGAACACTAAAGGCTAAAAATTGTATCGAAGACCGATTTTCGGCCTTTGTCCATCCCGATAGCGATCGGGATCGATAAATTGAACCTGTCTTCAGACCTGTCTTCAGACCTGTCTTCAGACCTGTCTTCAGACTTGCCTTCAGGCGAAGCGAACCCAAAAGCGAGCCACCGCACCCTTATGGAGTTTGAAGTACGTGCGTGCTAATTCTCTAATGGAAACCGGAAAAAGTAAAAACCAAGCTACAAGAAAAGGACGTCTGAACAGCTACCTTATCCTCTTTCTCGGTGCTTTGCGATATTAAAAAACTGCGTTATCGCGTCATTTCGGGTTCAAATAGTACGGTTATAACAATACAATGTAAGCATCCTACAAACCCCATCTATTTCTCTACATCAAAATTTCCCACCTTTGCAGCATCAGTTGTTTGAGAGTCTGTTTGAGAGTCTGTCTGAGAGTCTGTCTGAGAGTAAGGGGGCGGGTAAAGCGGGTGGTTGGTATCCTCTTTCCAATTTTCGGGAAAGAGGGTGTGCAGTAGTCTGACGGGCATATCGGGCAGGCGTCGGATGACATCAGCCAGATAAGTCTGTGGGTTGAGGCCGTGTGCCTGGGCGGAGCGGACGAGGGTGTAGCAGATAGCGGCCCACTTGGCGCCTTCTTCCGAGCCGGCGAAGAGATAGTTTTTTCGTCCCAAGGCGGCGGGTCTGATGGCATTCTCGACGAGGTTGTTGTCAATTTCCACTTCGCCGTCTTCGAGGTATCGTTTGAGGTATGGCCACCGATTAAGGGCGTAGCCTATGGCCTTTCCGATGGGGCTGGAAGACAACACCTGGTCTTTTTGTTGGGTGAGCCATTGGTGGAGCTGCTCCATTATGGGAGCGGATTTTTGCTGGCGAAGTTCCAGGCGTTGTTCAGGGGTGTAGCCCTCCTGGCGGGCAAATTCTTCGATGGCGTATAGTTGTTGGATGTATTGCAGAGCGGTCTGAGCCCGGCTGGCATCGTTGTTTTGTGCGTCGAAAAATTTTCTGCGGACGTGAGCCATACAGGCAAAGAGTGTGAAACGAACGCTTCCTGTATCCATATTGAAGATTCGGATTAAAATTCAATTCCCTTATCCTGATTTCTTTTATTTCAGCATCTGATTTTTCTACTCCTTTTCGATATGCTTCAGAAATTCCATAGTTGAAACTTTCCTTGTCGGGATGTCCATTTATAATCAGAATTTTCTTTTTATTCATATTGTATTTCGTCTAATTGGCTACAACGGCCAGGTGCAAGTGACGTGGCGGCATATTCAAAACTGAATGTTTACGTCTAAACAAGAGACTTAGCAGTAAACACGAATAGAATGCGGATGTATTTCCGCCATGGCCACTTACACTATATTATAGGTATACTTTTCTACATCAATAAAGTTTGGAACGAGAAGGATGGTTAAAATCTTTAGAATTTGAATATTGTTTTAATGTCTATTTGATCTTCATTTAATGCTTTTAAAATATAAGTACCATCTTGTAAGTTACCTAATTCAATTACATCCTCTTCTGTTTCTATTTCTTTTTCGAGGATTAGATGTCCAAGCAAATTATATATTTCTATTTTGGTTGAAGTAACATTATATAGCTGTACATTTATTTTGTTATGAAACGGATTGGGGAAAACTTTAATAATTGAAGCAGCTTCTAGATTTTCTACTCTAGTTGCAACTGTTGTTTTTAATAGATTATTATACCCCACAGCATACCCTACATTATTAGGTTTTGTTATAGAAATGGCATTCAAACTACCAACTCCACTATATTCCACAGACCAACTTTGACCTCCATCATTTGTTTTTAATATTTCTCCATATTCAGCATTTATTCCTGCTGTTGTTACTGCCCAACCATTTAAGGAGTCCGTGAAATCAAAATAATTTATGACTCCGGTAGATTCATTTTCTGAGGAAACCCAAGTCTCACCACCATCTACTGTACAACGAATGTCTCCATTAAAATCTCCGTTAAAACCTCCTATGCAGCCAATTTGATCATTATGAAAATATATTGCTTTCACTAATCCATCCGTAGGTAAGGTCGTTATCTCCCAGTCAAGCCCACCATTTGTCGTTTTTCCAAAAGCACCTGTTAAATCGAATTGATGCATACCAACAAAATAAATGGTATCCTCACTAATTGGAAATAATTTAACTCCGCTATATGCACCTTCATAAGAGGTCTCATTCCATGTAAGTCCACCATCAACTGTTTTTCTTGAGGCTCCATACTGTCCTATAGAGTAGGCATTAGTTGTGTCGACAAGTATTGCATCCAGATTAAAAGTAGTATTCCCTAAGTCTTGATTTACCCAAGTCTCACCACCATCAACTGTCCATAATATGGAGCTTACCAAATCGCCAATTTGCGGCCAATAGGTTCCACACGCAATAATTCCTACATCAGGATTAATGAATTGAACTCTATTAAGTACTCTTTCTAAATTTTGGACAGGGTTAGTAGGGATATCCTGGCTTGACCATGTCTGTCCTCCATCGGTGGTTTTAAATATTTCATGATCAGTTATAATCCAGCCAGTATCTTCGTTGATAAACGAACAGTCATTTAATCGACCATTGGTAGGATTGAATATAGGTTCCCAAGTTTGTCCATAAATGAATTGAGTAACTAAGAGTATAGTGAAAAGTAAATTTTTTTTCATAGCATTTTAGGTTGAAGTTAAGAAAATGAATACACCTGTATTGATTTAAATATAAAAGTTTCAAATCAAGAGTTATTGAAAATGTTCTATAATGACACACAATTGACAAAATAACAAAAGCAAAAGTTCAATTTACAGTAGAAAACTGATGGTAGCTTGCCGACCCCGACATTCACCGGGGCAAGCTCTCTGGTGGGCCTGCCGAACTCTGGTGGGCCTGCCGAACTCTGGTGGGCCTGCCGAACTCTGGTGGGCACATCAGGTTAAATCCACCTTTGAATAACTTCCCGCCTTGCGGGACAGACTATGTAAGCGTATTGTTATTCCGATGGTTTAACAGTATTCTAAAGCGACTTTTCACGTCGCACCACGAAAACTTAGTTATTGCATGAAGATTTTCTCTATACAACTTTGCGGCTTCGTTTCTTAGTGGTTATAATCGCATATCAGGTTTGTCAAGCACCTAAAAGAAGCAATATGAATCAGGTATTCAAAATCCGCCAGGTCATTTCTCGCAGCAATTCTCCGGGCAGCACACCTACATTATCGACGCCTTTGGATCGGAGGTCGTATTCGCGCAGCAGGCCGATGACTGCTTCTGTTTTGGGCAATGGATAGAGGCGGCTGGCCGATTTGTACTCCCTGACGAAGTAAGGCCGGGTACCGAGTGCGGCGGCCAGTTCGTTGTCGGAGAGGTTGCGCAGAAAATGGGTTTTATAGATTTTGCTAAAATAGTTATACAGCGTAGCGATGACGACCACCAGTGGGTTTTTTCGTTCGTTGGCGATGAAATAATTGACAATGCGGAGGGTCTTTGCCTTGTCGCGGGTGCCGAGAGCTTTTTGCAATTCAAAGACATTATAATCCTTGCTGATGCCGATGTGGTCTTGCACATGTTTGGGAGTCACGTTGGCGCCTCCGGGCAGGTTGATGATGAGTTTGTCGAGTTCGTTGGCTATTTTGGAGAGGTTGGTGCCGAGGTGTTCGGCGATGAGTTCGGCGGCGTTGGGTTGGATGGTCAGTTGACGGTCTTTGAGGTACGATTTGATCCAGTCGGGTATCTGATTGTCGTAGGGTTTTTTGGATTCAAAAACGACGGCGTGCTTTTTCACTGCTTTCGCAAACCGGGTGCGGGCGTCAAATTTTTTGTGCTTGTGGCAAATGACCAGCAGGGTAGAGGGCACGGGTTTTTCTATGTAGGGTTGGAGGTCGGCCAGCTTTTTCATATCCTGTGCTTCTTTGAGCAACACCACCTGGTGGGTTGCCATCATGGGGTAACGCGAACAGGTATCGATGATCGATTTGGGTTCGGCGTCTTTGCCATATGCAATGGTCAGGTTGAAGGCCCGTTCTGCTTCGGTCAATACGGTCGATTCCAATACGGAAGCTATTTGGTCGATGTAGTAGGGTTCTTCGCCATGCAGAAAGTAGACGGGGTGATAGGCTTTGTTGTGCAGGTCGGCCAGGATGGTTTTGAATTCCACGGTTTGTCTTTTAGAATGTAAAGGTAGGGTTTTAGCACTTTTACCCCAACCTTCTACCAATAAAAAACGTTTTTCCTGAAGAGGAAGTGATGCGTAATTTTGTTAAAAAGTAAACCAACTATGAAAAAAATCATTCCGGCTATTCTATTCCTGTTTATTTCTTTCTCGGCCATAGCGCAGTGCTCGTTTGATCCCACGATCAGTGGTGAAACCATTTTATGTCCGGGTCAATCGACAGAGCTATCTACTCAAGAATACGACAGCTATCAATGGTATCGGCGAGAGTTCAGTGGTGGTTCCCTGGTTCCCATTTCCGGAGCTACTGACCAGACGATCACCCTTTTCAACCCTGCCGATGTGCTGTATTATTATGCGGTCGAAGCAACCCTGGATACTTGTACCGAGCTATCTCCGGAAGTTTTATTGGACGCCTGGGCTTTTATACCAGTGGTGGTATCCTCCAATGGGACATTTACGGTGGGTAACAACGGAGAAACCATCGTCTGCTATGGCGATACTTTTTATTATGAGTTGCTCCTGCCTTACAACACCAACATTACCTGGTATCACGACGGGACACCCATCCCCGGCGAAAATTCCAGTCAACTCATCGTTACAGATCCCGGTGTTTATTCCGTTTCAGGGGCACCGTCGGAATGTCCTGATTACATCCAGACAATTGGCGTTTCGCTTGTAGTGGAGTTCATCGAATGTGTCTCTGATATCGATGACCCGGATGCTGAAAATGAGACTGTATTGTTGTATCCCAATCCGGCGAGCACGTTTATTCATCTGGAAGCTAAGGCAGAAAAAATAAAATCTATCTCCACTTATAATTGTCTTGGTCAATTCATGTATAGAGAAAATGTAGATGCCTTTGAAAAAAATGTAGGTATTCAGCATCTAGATGCTGGTATTTATTTTTTGGTGATAAACACCAAATACAAGCAATTCACGAAAAAGGTTGTCGTAAAAAGATAAAATGTTTTACACAAACAGAGAAAAACCCATCCAAGAAAGTTACCATATTATACAGAAGTGATTATCTTTGTAGAAATATAACTGGTTGATTTAGAGTAAGAACCACCTGTATAGTCCTATTCTTCTGTAACTACCAAATCGTAAACAATGACAAACGAAAAGAAAAACCTCTACGCCTTCATCGTTGGTATCGACGAATACGATAGGGCGCCCCTCAGCGGATGCGTAAAAGACGCCAAAGCCATTGAAAAATTTTTGAACAGCGACATCATCACCACCAACTTCAACCCCATTGTCGCTACCCTCCACAACAAAGAAGCTACCAAAACAGCCATCACCAAGGGCTTTTCCGAACACCTCGGACAGGCTGGCCCCAACGACGTAGCCTTTTTCTATTTTTCCGGACACGGAGCACAGGAAAACGCCGACCCCGATCTCTGGCACGAAGAGGGCGACCGCAAACTGGAAGGGATCGTATGCGTCGATTCACTCAATACCAATCTGTTGTTGGCAGATAAAGAACTCCGCTATCTCATTGGTCAGGTCGCCGCCAAAAAACCGCACCTGGTCACCTTGTTCGATTGTTGCCACAGCGGCGAAAATACCCGCGGCTTTGAAGTACTGGAATCGGAAAATAAAAAACAACTCGTCCATTCCCGCATGAGCGTTGCATTCCCGGAAAGGAGATGGACGGATTTCTGTTTTCACGACAAAATATCACCAGACGCTCTCAAGTCCCAGTCGCTGAATGAGGTTTTGCCGCAAGGCGATCACGTACACATTGCCGCCTGCCGGAGCGATCAGTCTGCCTACGAAACCAATATTCCCGGATGGGGCCGCGGCGGAGTGTTTACCTATACCCTGATACAAGTGCTCAACCGGTCGAATGCTGCCGTAAGCTACTACGACCTGAAGAGCCGGATCATGCATTACGTCAAAAATCAATTCAACCAGACGCCTAATATCTACGTCAAAGGAGAGGATAAACGCGACTTTTACCGCATCTTCCTCGGCAGTGAAATGGGCAGCCAACCCCTTTACGGAAACGTTGTATACGATTCCAAAATCGGCGAATGGATCATGGACATGGGCGCCATCCACGGCATTTCCAAACAGGCCGGGACTGTCCAAATTGTCAACGACGATCAAAAAATAACTGCGAATATCAAAAAGGTCGACTCCGCAAGCACCTTGTTGGATATGCCGCCTTCTTTGCAGAAAGATAAAAATGCCGCCTTCAAAGCCTTCGTCCACCCCTTCAAGTCAGCACCAATCGGCGTATACATCGACGACGACTCCTACGAGTCGGACGCCCGCGACCTGCTCGTCAAAAAAATCGAAGAGGCTGGTACAAACGTCAACCTGGTAGACGACGAACGCCAGGCCGACTACACCGTCCAACTCGACAAATGGTACTACACCATCACCCTGCCCAACGATCCCTACCGCCCCCTGGTGATGCCCGTCGAACAAGACGAAGACGATGCCGTCGACACCGTTTTTGGATACCTCTATCACATTTCGCAATGGGAATTTGTGCGCCAGTTGCATAACTCCGATCAAAGCAGCCAATTGGATGCCGGTGCCGTGAATGTAGAGTTTTTCAAATCGGAAAACGACCAACTCCTTCCCCTCCGCAATGACGAGGTCGACATCATCCTCTATCGAACGGATGAAACCGTTTCCATCAAAACGAAGATCACCAATACTTCCGGTCAAAACCTCTATGTCGCGGCACTCTACCTCGGGGTCAATTTTGAAATTGATCCCGAATCAATTGAGGGAAAAGTGCAGTTTTTAGCACCCAACGATTTCGTATACCTTAAATACGACAATAATATCAACATCCCCTACATCCTCGACGACTGCAAGCGGCTTTTCAACTGGGAGAAAAGCACCTCTTATCTGCAACTGATCATCAGCACCCACCAATTTGAAGTGGCCAATTTTTACCAACCCGGCTTGCCCGATCCCTCTGAATTGGTCGAATCGGAAGCCACCCGCGGCAGGGCCAAAGGCCGTAAAAGCACCCAACAAAATGCCGACGCCGAACGATGGACGACCCGCCTGCTGGCCTGCCACATCCTAAACCCGGAGTTCAACAAAATAAGGGAAGCCGACCTCACCAAATACCTCGAAACCGATGCCGCCCCCTTTATGTCGGGCCTCTACCTGGAAAAAGACAGCGGCTTCTCCAACGAACTCAATCTGAAAGAAGGCATCACAGCCATCGACCAAAACGGCACCGCGAAAGGCGGATTTTTATTTAAAACAAAACTAAAAATGGCCAACTGGGTCAGCCGGAAGGTGCGGAAAAAACGCTACAAAAAAATGCTGAAGAAAAACCCCGACGCCATTCGCATCGTCTCCGAAGGCGACTCCTGGTTTCAGTATCCGCACCCCAAGGTAAAGGACATCATCGACCACCTCTACAACCACTACGCTATTTGCAGCCTGGGTGCGGCTGGCGATGAACTGATCAACTACCTGCGCAGCAACGAATTTTTGGAAACCATCGACCAGGAAAAACCCGCTTATTTCCTGATCAGCGGCGGCGGCAATGACATCCTCGGACCAGAGTTTGAACATTTCCTAAGCGACGACATCCAGGAGGACTGGGAGTTTAAAACCCACGACGACCTCCGGCGCTTTATGGGCGACTCTCTCTTCGCAAAGCTGCAACAACTCGGTGATGCCTACACCATCATTTTTAAAGAAATGCAGGAACGACATCCCGACCTCCACGTTCTGGTGCATGGCTACGACTACGTCATCCCACTCGACAGCGATAAAGAAGGCTGGCTGGGACGATACATGAAAGCCAAAGGCATGAAACGGCAGGAAGACAGAAGGATGTTGATCAAACACCTGCTTATTGAATTCAACAATGTGGTGGCTGCCAGGACGGAAGACTTCCCCAATGCCCACTACGTCAATTGCCGCGAACGGGTGACCGACGATTGCTGGTACGATGAAATCCATCCCGACAGCCGTGGCTTTGCCGATGTGGCGGGGGCCTTTTTGGCTAAGCTGGAGGAGTTGGAGGGGGCGGGTGCCGGTTGATCCCGAAGCTCAATCCCGATATAGCTTTTAGATGATAACCGTGTTGGTTTTTTTGGCCAACTCCATCTCCAGTGCTTTGAGTTTGAGGTGTACTTTGAGGTACTTCGTTCGCAGTGAATCGTCGTCCTGCACTTCCTTCAACCGCTGCTGATTGGCCAGCATCGTCTTTTTTACCTTTCTGAGTTTAAACATATTGATGGCATACACCGTGTCTTTTCCGAAGTTGGATTCGGGCATGGGCTGGGAGCGGAGTTCGATGTCCCAGCGGTCTTTCCAGTTGGGGCTGTACTCAAAGGGGGAGGAGAGGAGGGAAATGGCCAGTTGCGACATATCGTCGTCCCAATGGTTGATGAAGTGTTGCGGGTTGATGGGCTTTTTATCGATGAGGAGTTGGAGGCATTCGCGGGCGATGCGTTCGTAGAGTTTGTTGTCGAAATCGTCGAGGACTTCTTCGATGTTGCTTAGTACGAAGCTGGCGACGCTCATGTCCTGATCTTTGTCGAATAGCTCGCCGCCGGCAGCCACCAGTAGCCGTACGATGTCACGTTCCTGAAATTCGAGACCCTGGGCAACCGGTCGGGGAGGGGGCGCATCTACGGGCGGCGGCATGTTGGCTTCCTGGTTGTCGCCTGGCGGGAAATGCGGCTCCTGGGTGGGGAAGGAGGAATCGCTGCTGGCCCGTTGTTTTCGCTTTTCTTCTCGCTTTATCGCCTTTCGGTAAACCTTATTGGTTTCGTTTACGAGTATTTCTTCACTGACTTCAACGAGGGTAGCGCATTCCTTGATGTATAGCGACCGTTTTATCGGATCGGGTATGCGGGCTATGCTGCTGACGATGTCTTTGATCATCGCCGATTTTTTGATGGGGTCTCCGGTGGCTTCGTCCATCAGCAGGCCGGCTTTGAATAGGATAAAGTCTTTGGCCTTTTCGGAAATGTATTGTTGGAACGCTTCGGCACCCACTTCCTGGAGGTAGGAATCGGGGTCCTGACCTTCGGGAAGTAACACTACTTTTACGTTCATATCCTGTTCGAGTACGAGGTCGAGGCCACGCAGGGCAGCCTTGACGCCGGCGGGGTCGCCATCGTACAGGATTTTCATGTTGTCGGTATTTCGCTTGACGAGTTGGATCTGTTCCACCGTCAGGGAGGTGCCGGAGCTGGCCACTACATTTTCGATGCCCGCCTGGTGGAGGGAGATGACGTCGGTATAGCCTTCCACCATGATGCATTCCTTCTGTTGGCGGATGGCCTTTTTGGCAAAATAGATACCGTAAAGTACCCGGCTCTTGTTGTAGACCTCCGTTTCGGGCGAGTTGATGTATTTGGGGGCTTTGACGTTTTTTTGGAGTATCCTTCCGGCAAATCCGATTACTTTTCCCGACAGATTGTGGATGGTAAAGATGACGCGGTTGCGGAAAAAATCTTTGTCGTATTGGGTGGTGAGGCCGAGTTTTTTGAGGAGCCTGAGTTCGTGGCCGATGCCGAGAGCCTTGTCGGTAAATGCTCTGTTGGCATTTGGCGCAAAGCCGAGGCCGAATTTGGCGATGGTCTCTTCACGGAAGCCGCGGTCTTTGAAGTAGTTCAGGCCGATGCTTTTGCCCTCGTCGGTGTGCATGAGCTGTTCGTGAAAGTATTGTTGGGCATAGTCATTGACGATGTAGAGGCTGTCGAGGAGTTGTCGTTCTTCGATGCTTTCGCGGGAATATTCGGTTTCCTCTATTTCGATGTTGTACTTGCCGGCCAGGTAGCGAAGGGCTTCGGGGAAGGTGAGTTTTTCGTGTTCGATGAGGAACTGGGCGGGGTTGCCTCCTTTGCCGCAGCCGAAACATTTGTAGATGTTTTTGGTAGGGGAGACGGTGAAGGAGGGTGTTTTTTCATTGTGGAAGGGGCAGAGGCCGATCATGTTGACGCCGCGCCGTTTGAGGGTTACGAAATCGCCGACGACTTCTTCTACTTTGGCGGTGGAAAGGATCTCTTCTACGGAATGCGGTTTGATCATTTATGGTAGGGCAGAAGTTTAAAATTTGGGATGATTCCCTGATCACTATCAAGGCTTGTTTTATTAGACATTATGAACAGAAATTTTGTATGAAGCCCAAATGATCTTTTTACGCTACTCTTCGTCACGTACTCACCTTCGTAGCTAGGGCTACGAGGTTCCGTGCGTTCCTCGATTAGCGAAAAAATCTCTCTTTGGTTTCTATACAAAAAATCCATTCATAGTGTCTATTATATAAAATTGTGATAGGTGAAATAGTGATTCCTTGAATAGTGATCTGCAAAATTAAGGATAGAATTTTATTTTTGAAAAAGTTTGGGCTTTGGCAGGGTGGGTCCCACCCATCCGCCTTGCCGCCCCCGAGCCAAAAGCCCGGAGCAATATCTTGCCCACATACCGATAACTGCCCTGCGTCAGCCACCTTTTATGGTAGTAGGGTATATGTCAAAAAAAACAGAAGGAACCTTTCTTCGTTTAAACGATGAGGCAAACATAACCTTTTTTTATTAAAAACAAAATGTTTTTTGATGTTTTTTTAAAAAATTTAAAAATAACTTTCGCTCATCTTCATTATTGGGTGAAAGCGGGCTTGGTTTCCCTTTAGTCCCGATAGCAATAGGGAAGGGTGCGCGACGGAATTTCACTATAATCTGGGTAGGAGCGATAACTTTAAAACGTCCATCACTTGTTTTACTCATCTAATGGCTTTTTAACAGGTTTTGGAACAAAAAACATCACAATTGCCCAATTTTTCAACAAAAATAAGAAATTTTCGGAGTATTATATTTTGTTTAACAGCCGTTAATTACTTTAACTAAACATTAATTTAATACGAAGCTGTGCTTAAAATCAGTTATTTACAAATAAAATTTTAACATAATTGATATTTACTAACAAAACCTTATCAAAACGGAAAAAATAAAGGGCGGCAACGTATGCGTTATGATGTTCGATTATACAAATGAAAGACTTTAACAAACATAACCAGAGAATGTCTAACCGATTTAAAGCATTGAACCAATTGAAAGCCTGGTTGGTCTCAGCCTTTCCCTCTGTTGCAACGCTTTGGTGGCTTCCTGCTGCCATCCCTGCGGGGTTCGTTAAGCATTCCCTAGTCCACAAAAATGATCGTATTGGCCGATCGCTGGTTGCCGTATCAGCGGGTCTCAAAGATAAATGGGTGTTCTCATAGTGTGTGGGCTGCTCCTACTCCGACATTCGTCGGAGCTAGGGGCAGTTTTTTCTTCACAACGCAGAAGAATTTCCTGTAAAATTAATGTAAAATATATTTGCTGATGAACGATTCAGCATGCCGGATGTGTTGAAGAAGTATATGAAGTGTTGTATAAAAGCCGGCTTCAAAGATAAATGGGTGTTCTCATAGTGTGTGGGCTGCTCCTTCTCCGGTTCGCCCGGTGTAAGGGGCAGTTTTTTAACGAAAGCATCACCACAAAGGCACGGACCTGTCCGGCGGCCAGACGGGGCCACAAAGGTTCACACCTTGCCTAACAGCAGGCAGAGAGAAAATATCTGTATTGACACCGTTCGTCGCGGCCTTACTGCCTCAGGTAGTTTTGCAACTGCGATGCCTATGCTAATAGCGTCACCCATTCAAAATAATTCCTCTAAACAATCAACGCCCCCAGGGCGTTTCAAAGATAAATGGGTGTTCTCATAGTGTGTGGGCTGCTCCTACTCCGACATTCGTCGGAGCTAGGGGCAGTTTTTTTTCTAGCCCTATAAATTCCTTATCTTTGCCCAAACATCATGAAACACAACCCTCCTCTTCCATGGCAAAATTCCGTACCAATCACAACAAGGCCGGTGCCTCTTCTGGCGGCGGTATGATCGTAAAAGTAGGCATCTTTGTTGTCATCCTCGGCGGGCTCTACTGGGCCTTCAACCAATTCAGCGGCTCCGGTGGCACTCTCGACGAAGCCATCGAAAAAGCAGAAGACGTCCTTTCCAACAAAACACCCACAAAAAGCAAACCCAACACCCAGCCCGGCGCTCCCGGCCTCCCCACCGTGCCCGACAATATGCTGCCCACCTCCACCACCGGCGAAGTCATCCAACACGAATTCTACGCCCTTTCTTACTCCGAACCCCACGAACAACCCGAATGGGTCGCCTACGAACTCACCCGCGAGAGCCTCATCATCCCCAACGTCGACCGAACCGGCAACTTCCGGCCCGACCCCAAAGTGCGCAAAGCCTCTGCCTCCGACCGCGACTACCGCGGCTCCGGCTACGACCGCGGACACATGGTACCCGCCGGAGATATGGCCTTTTCGGAAAAAGCCATGTCCCAAACGTTCTACATGAGTAATATGAGCCCCCAGATCCGCAATTTCAACGGCGGCATCTGGCGCGAACTCGAAGAAAACATCCGCGACTGGGCCTACAAAAACAAACACCTCTACATCGTCAGCGGCCCCGTACTCAAAGGCTACATCCGCGAACAGATAGGCCCCAACAAAGTATCCGTTCCCGACAAATACTACAAAGTCATCCTCGACTATACCGAACCCGAAGCCAAAGCCATCGCCTTCCTGATGTCGAACGAAATAAGCTATCAGCCCCTCCAACGATACGCCACTACCATCGACGCCGTAGAAGCAGCCACCGGTATCGATTTTTTTCATAACTTGTTGCCCGATGACGTAGAAGAACGACTGGAAAGCACCTACGACACCAATAAATGGCCCCTCAACCAAAAGAAATTTCAACTGCGCACCGACCAGTGGAATAAACGGAAGTAGAAATGCTATTCTATACGCAAATTTTACAAGAAGCGCTGGGGCTCCCCTTCAGGGGCTGGGGGTGCGGGTAGTTGATTTGCTGATGATTGATTTGCTGATGATTGATATGCTGATGATTGATATGCTGATGATTGATTTGCTGATATGCTGATATGCTGATTTGTTGATGCTTGCCCATGAAGGGCTATCGCCTACATGGCAAGCGTGAAGGCGAAGCGATAGCGTAGTCCCCCGTATCAAGTCCGGGGCAGGCTTTCATGGTGCTGATATGCTGATGCTTGCCCATGAAGCCCGCCTGCCGGTCGGCCATAGGCATTAAGTGAAAATTTTATAACTCGTAAAATGTTGATGAACAGCATTTTAGATAAACAATTCTCAGCTTCTCGATCTGACTGAAAACAAAGTTCCGTAGAGCTTGCCCCGAACTTGATTCGGGGAACGGCAGCCCATAGCCAGATGCTTTAGCTTCTGGAATGTCTGATGTTAAAACCTTTGCATGATTTTAAAACCATGAAAGAAAAATTTCAAAAAGAAATCACCAACGGCTACACCTTCAAAGGGCCTGCCATCACCCTCGGCGGCGCCATGCTCGACGGGGAGGCCATCACCGGGAGCCTCGTCAAAGTTCCCCTAAAAACCCTCAACCGCCACGGCCTCATAGCAGGTGCGACCGGGACCGGGAAAACAAAGACCTTACAAATACTCGCCGAACACCTTTCCACCAGCGGAGTACCCGTACTGCTCATGGACGTCAAAGGCGACCTCAGCGGCATAGCCGTCCCCAGCGAGGGACATCCCAAGATAGACGAACGCCACCAAAAGATCGGCATCCCCTTTGAGCCCGACAGCAGCCCGGTGGAATTCCTGTCGCTCTCCGACGAAAAAGGGGTGCGCCTCCGCGCCACCGTCACTGAATTTGGTCCCGTGCTTTTCTCCAAGATCCTCGACCTCAACGATACCCAAAGCGGCATCGTAGCCGTGGTGTTCAAATACTGCGACGACTACGGAATACCATTGTTAGACCTCAAGGACATGAAAAAAGCCCTCCAGTATTTGTCGGGCGAAGGGAAGGAAGAAGTAGAGGCCGACTACGGCCGCTTGTCCACCGCCTCAGTGGGCGCCATCATGCGCAAAATCGTAGAACTCGAACAACAGGACGCAGAACGCTTCTTCGGCGAACGCTCCTTCGACGTGGCCGACCTCTGTCGCCTCCACCCCGATGGCAAAGGCATCATCAGCATCCTTCGGCTCACCGACATACAAGACCGCCCCAAGCTCTTCTCCACCTTCATGCTTCAGATGCTCGCCGAAGTCTACAACACCTTCGAGGAGGAGGGCGACACCGACCAACCCAAACTGGTGATCTTCATCGACGAAGCACACCTCGTCTTCAAGCAGGCATCCAAAGCCCTGCTCAGCCAGATAGAGACCATTGTCAAACTCATCCGGTCGAAAGGTGTAGGCCTCTTCTTCGTCACCCAAAATCCCACCGACATTCCCGACGAGGTCTTATCGCAACTGGGCATGAAAGTCCAGCATGCCCTCCGCGCATTTACTGCCAAGGATAGAAAGGCGATCAGACTAACCGCCCAAAACTACCCCCTCACCGACTACTACGACACCGAAACCCTCCTCACAGAACTCGGAATAGGGGAGGCCCTCCTCACCGTGCTCAACGAAAAAGGCATCCCCACACCCCTCGCGCACACCTTGTTGCGGGCACCACAGTCGCGGATGGACGTGCTGACACCCAAGGAGATCCAAAAGATCATCAACCGCTCCCTCATTACTCTCAAATACGACGAGTCCATCGACCGCGAAAGTGCCTACGAAATACTCGGCGGCAAAATCGAAGAGGCTCAGGAAAGAACAGAACGCGAAAAAAACAAACCCCGGAAAAGCTCCTCCCGCCGCGAAAAAAGTACCCTGGAAAAAGTCTTCGACAGCACCACCACCCGCCAGATTGG
This sequence comes from Saprospiraceae bacterium, assembly GCA_965222105.1. GTDB lineage: Bacteria > Bacteroidota > Bacteroidia > Chitinophagales > Saprospiraceae > CALGLS01. The sequence goes on from CBDCTQ010000016.1 coordinate 91,825, forward strand.
CCGAACCGTTGCCCGCGAGCTAACCCGCGGACTGCTGGGCGTACTGGGCGTTAAAACCACCCGGCGCAGACGTCGACGAAATACGGGGTGGTTTTGAAGGAGTGGTAATTCAAAGAAAAAATAATTTTATGAAAGCGATAGCTCCGTTCCTATTCGCGCTGCTGGCACTGTTCAACCATTTAAGGGCGCAGGACGAAATTGTGGAAGATGCCTCCCACCCCGAAGCAGAATTCCATGTGGCCATCAATCCCACCGACACCAACAACATCGTTCTTGCCACCATTCATGGATTTGCAGAAGTTGACAGTGGTAACTACATTATGGTTTATTACACATTCGACTTTGGTCAGTCCTGGCAAACGAGCTCCTTTCATGGTTTTCACGGTGCCGACAATAATTTGGCAGGTGACCCCGTAGTCGCCTTCGATGCGCAGGGAAAAGCCTATATCGTCAATTTGACTTTGGGTAACGAGTTCAGTATTGTAACATTGCTTTCTACATCCGACGACGGAGGCGCTACCTGGTCGGAGGCTAGTCAGGTCGTCGACTTCTCCGATAAACCCTGGCTGGCGGTAGATGCCCATCCCTCGTCGCCTCATCAGGGCAATATATATGTACCGGTGGTGACTTTCGGCCCCGAATTGTATGTCCTCGATCAGTCGTTTCAAATAACAAGTCCGGTGGTGGTTCCCGAGGGAGACCATTTGCCGTCAGCGGCTGTCCGCAAAGATGGGGAATTGTTTGTGGGGACAGTCGGCATCAGCGATCCCAACGAAGTGTACATCTCTCAATACACAAATGGCGGGACCGATCATGTACACTCTACACTGGTGGCCAGCTTTCCCGACTTTACCTATAATGCTCCCGATGTTTCCCACCGTTTTCAGCCCACTGCGTATCTCGCCATCGACAATTCGGGCGGCCCTTTCGATGGCAGGATTTACGTGAGCTATACGGCTTCAGAGTCTGGCAACTCCACCTATTTTGATGTTTTTCTGACTTATTCCGATGACGAGGGGCTGACCTGGAGCACCCCTACTCCCGTTCACAGCGACCAGACCACCGACGAGCATCAATTCTATTCCAGCCTTTATGTCAACCCTTCCGGCGTGTTGATACTCGACTGGTATGACCGGCGCCATTTTGACAATTCCAACAAGATCACCGATTTTTATATGGGCATTTCTTACGATGGTGGCAACAGTTTTACGGAAGTGCAACTCAACTCCGAACCGATGGATTTCGATATTATGATCCCAATAGGTGGCTTCTTTGGAATTGGAGAATATCACCAATTAGTCGCTACCGAATACACCGCCGTTTCTTTTTGGGCAGACGGCCGCACCAACGATGGCGACATCAACATTTACATGGCCAAGGTCTTCCTCGACAATCCCCTTGCCGGGGTACAGGAGTGGGCGGTCCTTTCGGAAAAAATTTCCGTTTCTAATGTATATCCTCTTCCGGTTGGAAAATCTGCTAACACTGATATTACGTTGAAGGCGTCCCGGAGCCTTCGGTACGACCTCCTTGGGGTCGACGGTAAAATCCTCGCGCAGCACGGCTGGCAAACCTACCCGCCGGGCCAACATACGCTATCGGTCTCCACTGCCCATCTGACTTCTGGTTCTTACCTGCTGCGCATTGCCTCCGACATAGGCTGGTTTAAAACCATTCGCTTTGTAAAATAGTAGATTATGAAACCAGTTTTTCTGCTTGCTGTTGCCATATTGTTTGCCACCTGCACAGCACCACGTGGAACTTCCAACACCGTCCCCCACCAAACGGCTGAAACGGCTGCCAAGGAGCGGTTTGAGGAATGGTATCTGATCGAACCCAACGACGATAACAATTACGCCATCGTTTCCAAAAAAAATAAAGAACTCAGCGACCTCTTTCCAGAATTGCACTATTTCTTGTTCGATAATACTGCCGGTGCCATCATTTTTTCGGACACCCTCCGCGCTGGTGATGTAAAATGGATATCGAATACCGAAGTGAAAGCCATCGCCCGCAACCTTGCCGATGCCCCCGCCTCCGGCACAAACCGGTTGGCTTACATTTTTGATGTGACGACTAAGGTGAAGACGGTCTTGGAATGAAGCAATTGCTGCTCTAATCCTCAAATATTGTTGCTCGGTCAATCCGAAGCCGCCCCCCGCTTGTCAAAGCCTGACTACCGAAGAGGTAGTTCTGTGACTTCGATGCTTCGTCCTGTTAACTTTTAAATAATGGACCTACGGCCCGCCCTGGTTTAATTCGCTTTTTGCACAAATCTATCCTTGTACGACTATAACCAGCAGTTTATCATAAGAACATCAGAATAACAAATGAATTCTGAATTAATAAAATAGCACTGTTACACGGGCCAAGGTTACGGGCTCTGCCCGGGGCATTTAAGACACGTCGGCCCACCCTCCAAAATTAACTCAAAGTAACCCCAATGTTAATTTAACGTAAAGAAATCATTGATTTTGTGTAAACTTATGCTTATTTTTACATTAGAAAAGACGGAATACAGATATGATTGGCGTGAAAACACATACAAAAACCGCATTTAAAAGCTGCCTGTTGGCACTGCTAATGGGTCCCTTATGCCTTTCGGCAAACACGGGGGAAGACACCAAAATCCCCTTTCAACTCATCAACGACCTTATTGTACTCGAAGCAGAAGTGGACGGCACTTCCGGAGCCTTCCTCCTCGATACGGGGGCCGATGCAGTAGTCATCGACGGCGTTCCGGGCAGCCACCACAACGAAGGGCAAACCCAGCTTTCCACCATAGAGGGAGACGTACTCATGGGGTTGAAAAAACTCAACCACCTCAAAGTGGGCTCATTCGAACAGTACAGCGTGGAGGCGCAGATCACCTCCCTTTCGGACATTGAACAATTTTTGGGCATCGACTTGTATGGGATCATCGGGGGTAGTTTTTTCATGTCGGCCTCATTGGTCATGGATTTTACCACGTCGACCATCATCATTTCGCATGGCTCACCATCGCCTTATCTTGATGAGAGCCTGAAGGCGGTACCTTTCAAGGTGCGCAATCAAATACCGGTAGTCCCGGTGAAAATAGGCAATAAAACCTACGATTTTGCACTCGACAGCGGTGCCTCAGCCCATTTTGTCGACAACAGATTGTTGAAGAAAAAGGACATTTTTGCGGCGATCAATGGCCAGTCCAATGTTCTTTCTGTTGGCCGAAAATCGAGTGCCGTACAAAAATACAGTTGGGCTCAATTTTCATTAAACGATCTGGTCTTTACCCGCCACCAGTGCCTGGCAAAAAACTTCAACGCCGTCAATCAAAATCTCGACCGGCCGATATACGGCATCCTCAGCCTTTCCCTCCTGGCGAAAGAAAAGATCATCATCGATTTTAAACAAAACCGGCTATACCTCTGATTGTCGGGATTTTTCCCTTTTGCGACCTTCCTCTCTGCCTCTTATCCGACAGATTAAAACTCCTGTCTGTGATTATAGCTGAATTTATGCTCCCAACGCTGTATCTTAGAGCAGAATTTAGGCGAACGATCAATTTATTCTTCCTTCCTAACGCAAAAGAGATTTTTAAAATGAACAAAACCAACTGCCCACTGATCCTCCTATGGATACTCCCCATTTTACTATTTGCTCAAAATGACGACTACCGGCTGGCGCCTGGCATAACACCTGCCCAGGAGCTGCCCCAATACGTCCTGCCTGAATTGGACAATAAAGCCCTCTACCAGGCCGAAATGGCCCGTAGAGGCCCCGGCATCGCTCCTAAATTTGCCGAAAACATAGAAGTAGACATTTCCCCCGCCACACACGGCATTTGGGAAACCGCCTCCAACGGCAACCTCGTCTGGCGGATCAGGCTGTACTCCCAACATGCCCGCTCCCTCAACCTGGGCTTTTCCAAGTACATTATGCCGCCCGGAGGCTCCCTGATTTTATATGAGGCAACGAACAAAATCATTCTCGGCCCCTTCACTCCCGCCGACAATGAGGATCACGAACAATTGTGGACGCCCATCGTTGAGGGCGACGACCTGGTTGTAGAGGTGCAGTTGCCACCAGCGGAGCAATCCAATTTGAAACTTACGTTGAAATCCGTCAACCACGACTTCATCGGTTTTGCCGAAATGAGTAGCAGCATTGTATCGGGATCCTGCAACCTCGATGTGATCTGCGGTGCTGCCGACGGGTGGGGCATCGTGGATGGGTACCGCGACATCATCCGATCGGTGGCAGTAATCTCCACTGGCGGATCCACTTCTTGTACCGGCTTTCTGGTCAACAACGTCCTTTCCGACTGTACCCCATTTTTTATGACAGCCGACCACTGCGGCATCAACAGCGGAACAGCTCCCTCTCTGGTGACCTATTGGAATTTTGAAAACAGCACCTGCCGCCAACCCGATTCCCCAGAGAGCGGCGGACCGGGCGACGGCCAGTTGAACGACTTTAATACCGGCTCTATATTCCGTTGCGCTTATGACCCCTCCGACATGACCCTGGTGGAGCTTGACGACCCCGTATCAGAAACCGCCAACGCCTTTTTTGCCGGATGGTCGGCCGAATTCGTCATGCCGGAAGATACAATTATAGCTATTCACCACCCCAGCACCGATGAAAAACGAATTAGTTTTGAATTTCAACCTGCCCAACCAGGTGCGGGATTGAGCGACAACGTAGTGGACATCTCTGTTGCCGACCACGTCATCGTTCCCGATTGGGACATCGGTACTACCGAGCCAGGTTCGTCGGGCTCCCCCCTGTTCAACAATCAAAAACAGGTGGTAGGCCAATTGCATGGGGGAGGTGCGGCTTGTGGCAATGATCTGTATGATAGTTACGGCTGGTTCAATACTTCCTGGGAAGGGGGAGGCACTCCAGCTACGGCCCTGAAATTTTGGCTCGACCCCAATGACAGCGGCATCCTGTCCATTCCCGGAAAGGATTGTGGGTTCAGCATCGGTGTAGAGCAACCTGTCGCGACGGTTTGCGCTCCTGCCGATGCCGTTTATAACCTGGTCGTAGCCGAAAATTTTGCAGGCGATGTAACGCTCACCGCTGCCAATTTGCCGCCAGGCACTACGGCCACCTTCGACCCCAACCCCGCCGCACCGGGCGCTTCGGTAACCCTCACCATCAGCAATACCAATGCCGTTGCCAGCGGTCAATACAGCATCACCGTTGAGGGGACCGATGGCGCAGATGAAGCCAGCTCCAACATTAGTTTGACGGTATTCGATGGGGCACCGGCATCGGTTGGTTTGCAAAACCCACCGGACCTGGGCCTAGACATCACCACCTCACCCTTATTCGGTTGGGATCCTGCCATCAACAGTGGCAATTATGAAATCGAAGTAGCATACGATGCCGATATTACCAACGTTGTCGCCTCGGTCACCGGATTGACCGATCCGCAGTATCTGGTTTTTGGATTGGACGTACTCACTACCTATTACTGGCGGGTGCGGGCAAACAATAATTGTGGCATCGGCCCCTGGTCGGAAACCTGGAGCTTTACTACTGCCAACATTGCCTGCACAAGCGATGCCGCTACCGACGTACCCATACCCATAGACAGCGGCCTACCCAATACGGTGGTGTCAACACTGGAGATCAACAGCAGCGGCGAGATCATAGATATAAACGTTGCCAACCTGGATATATCGCATACTTATGTCGGCGACCTGGCAGGGACCCTTACTTCTCCGGAAGGCACAATGGTACAATTGTTCAATCAGCCAAGTTCGTGCTCTGAAGATAATCTGCTGGTTTCTTTCGATGATACGGCACCCAACACTTCTACCGACTTTGAGCAAACCTGCAATGGCTCGCCTTTGGCCATTTCCGGCGATTTTCAAACGGTGGACCCACTGGCTGCTTTCAATGGAGAAAACCCACAGGGCATCTGGACATTGACCATTTTCGACCTATTGGGGCTGGACGGTGGCAACGTCAACGGATGGAACCTGGAAATATGTGCAACGGTGATCCCCGACTTTTCCATCGCTCCCAGCGAATCGGAATTTGATATTTGTACCGGTCAAACCGTTCAATTTGACCTTACAATGGGTACTGCCTTTGCGGGGGACATCACCCTGTCGGCTATGGGCAATCCCGCGGGCTCCACCATTGACTTTAGCGCCAATCCGGTAACACCCGGTGGTACCACAACGGTTACTATTTCGGGAATTACTACCAGTGGTAGTTTCACCATTGATGTGGAAGGGACAGATGGTACCGACATGGGAACCACTTCCATAACAATAAATGCACAGGAAGGGCCCGGACAGGCTGTGCTGACCGCTCCCACCAATTTACTGACCAATGTGAGTTTGTATCCAACAATGAGTTGGCAGGCAGCAACAGGTTCTTCCAGTTATCTGGTCGAAATAGCAGAAGACGCCGGTTTTACTTCCATCATCGATCAAATGACCGTGGCCGGTACTTCCTGGTCGGTGGTCAATGCTCTCAATTTCAATACCTTGTACTTCTGGCGGGTGACGGCCATCAATGATTGTGGGGAAGTGTTCTCTGAGGTGTTCGAATTTACCACCGTTCCCAATCTGGAGTTGAATATCAACCCGATTGCTCAGACCATTTGCAACATCGACGAAGCGGTATTTGATATCACCGTGGCAGAAGGATTTAACGATCCCGCGTCCATTTCTTTTACCATTTCTCCCTCGCTGGCTGCAAATGTGACGTTTGACGTGGATCCGAGTAATGTGCCTCCGGGGACTACGGTAAGTGCCACCTTGACGGACCTTGCGGCCAATCCGACGGGGGCTTATGTCATCACCTTTATGGTCGACGATGGGGTCAACTCCTCGGATATTGCCGGACAGTTGACTTTGGAGGCAGCCCCGGATCAGACCACGTTGACCTTGCCGACCGATGGTGCTACAGCAATCGTTGTCACCCCAACGTTGGAGTGGGCCGCCGTACCCAATGCCTTTTTCTATGAAGTAGAAGTAGCCACCGACGCCGCTTTTGCCAACATTATACTTACGGAAATGGTGAACACTACCAATTATACCATTCCCAATCCATTGGCATACCAAACTACGTACTACTGGCGCGTGACGGCCGAAAACAATTGCGGTGGCTCCCTGACCGACGGTTTTTCTTTCACGACCGATATTCTAGATAATGTGAAGGAGATTGCGGGTAATGCCTTTCACATTCAGCCCAACCCGTCTAAAGGACAGACAGCCGTAGTGTTTGATCATCCGACAACAGTCGCCTTACATATGGAATTGCGGAGTATTGATGGGCGGTTGTTGCAACGGCGAACGATGGCACCGGGAGGGGAGGTATTGCTTGTCGACCTTTCGTCTTATTCGGATGGGGTGTACGTCATCAGGTTGCAAACAAGCGAAAAGTCGATTGCGAGAAGGATAGTACTTCAGCGGTAATGGTTCTGATCGATTAAAAAAAATGCCAACTGGCCTACATATGACCTTAATTTACGGAGAGACGACTTTACAGCTATCAGACTTCTCCGTAAATTAAGGTGCATGAATACCCCTGTAAAACAGTTCCTGCCTTTTTTGTGCTTTCTTATTTTGGCAATCGCCCCTGGGGGTGCGTATGCTCAAATTTGGATCAACGAAGTCTGCTCAGACAATGAAAACGCCATTGAGGACGAATTTGGCGACGACCCCGACTGGATTGAACTATACAATGCTGGGAGCGATCCAGTCGATCTCACCGGTTGGTCATTAAGTGATGATCCCTATGATCTGCATAAATGGACCTTTCCGGAAAAAGGGATCGCCCCAGGTGAACACCTTTTGATCTTTGCTTCTGAAAAAGACTTGGAAGCTGCCTACCTCCATACGAATTTCAAACTGTCGAAAGAAGGAGAGCGGTTATTGTTGTCGGATGCCGGAGGAG
>CBDCTQ010000017.1:0-60776 GCA_965222105.1 Saprospiraceae bacterium
GGCCTGACGCGCAGCATTTTGAACTTGATTCTTGATTCTTGAACTTGGTCTTGACACTTGATCGCCCAACCATTAGCAATACTTTTTGTACTTTTATCGAATGGTACAAATACATGGGATATGGAAAAATATATGGTGGGCATACCTGCTTTTGGACCTTTCGGCAAATGCAATACCACAATACCATTCGCCCGGACTTACCAGCCTCGATAGTTATCTGGGTCAACCCCTCCTCGATTCCTTAGTAACATAAATTACATAACCCTTTCCACCATGTCATTCAACAGAAGATCATTTTTGCAAAAGCTGGGGGCTCTGAGTAGCGCCCTGACTGTCCCTGCCCTGCTGCCCGCCGCCCTGGCCGAATCGTTGGAAGCCGCCAAAAGGCGGACCGAAGGCATGAGTCCGGAGGCTTGTGCCCGCGACGAAGACTTTTGGTTCCAGATCAGGCAGGCTTATACTGTTTCGCCCGGATTGCTCAACCTCAACAACGGCGGCGTCAGCCCCCAGCCACGGGTGGTGCAGGAAGCCGTAGAGCGATACAACCGACTGAGCAATGAGGCACCCTCTTACTTTATGTGGCGGATTGTCGATCTGGGTAGGGAGCCCTTGCGGGAAAACCTGGCACAACTGGCTGGCTGCTCCGCCGACGAAATCGCCATCAACCGCAACACTTCTGAGGCTCTGGAAACCGTTATTTTTGGATTGCGACTTCAACCGAGGCGATGAAGTGGTACTCACCCGGCAGGACTATCCCAACATGATCCACGCCTGGAAACAACGAGCCCACCGCGACGGCATCGTATTGAAATGGCTGGACTTTGATTTTCCGATTGAAGACAAACAATTCATCGTCGACCAGTTTACAAATGCATTTACACCTAAAACAAAAGTGGTACAGATCACCCACATGATCAACTGGAACGGGCAGATACTTCCCGTCAAAGAGATCGCCGCCGCCGCCCACCGCCAAAACATCGAAGTGGTGGTGGATGGAGCCCATACCTTTGCACAACTCGACTTTAACATTCCCGATCTGGGTTGTGATTATTTTGGCAGCAGTCTCCACAAATGGCTTTGCGCACCTTTCGGAAGTGGATTGTTATATGTCAAAAAAGATAAGATCAAAAATTTGTACCCCCTGTTAGCGGCCCCCGACCCGGAGGAAGATAATATCCGCAAATTTGAACACCTCGGCACCCGCTCTTTTGCTATCGAGCAAGCCATCGCTCAGGCCATCACCTTCCACGAATACATCGGCCCGGCACGCAAAGAAGCCAGGCTGTTTTACCTCAAAAATTACTGGGCTGAAAAGGCGAAAGACATTGCCGGTGTCCGGCTCCACACTTCCCTCAAAAAAGGGTTCAGCGGCGCCATTTGCTTATTTTCGATAGAGGACATGACGCCGACAGAGGTTGTCAATTTCATCTACCGGCCACCTCACCGCATCCACGCCACCGCCATCAAGCGAGATGATATGAAGGGGGGCCGGATCACTCCCAACGTGTATACCCTGACCAAAGACCTCGACCGGTTACTGGTGGCCGTTGTGGCTTGCGCCAAAAAGGCAGAGAATAAGTAAGTAATGGAGGAGGAGGTTAATCAACCACTCGTCATTTTAAGTAAAGCTCAAAAAATAAATTGTCTTTTTGGTGTCTTTGAAAAAATCACAAACCGCTCATTATCAATCGCTTATTTGCAATTTTTATCAAAGACAACGACAAGTTATTTTTCGAGCGAGCCTAAACCAACCAAAAGAGACCGCCAACAACCCAAAATAGATCAAAGCCAATGTAGGATTGTAAACGGTAATGGCAACAAAAGCCACCACGGCGATCACCAGTGCAATGATCGGTGCAAAGGGATAAAGCGGCACTTTGAAGGGGCGTTCCAACTCCGGTTCTTTTTTGCGCAAAGCCAATAGGGACACCATCGAAATGATGTATAGGCTCAGAGCCCCAAAGCAGGCAATGGTGATGATCTTCCCGGTTTTGCCGGTAAATAAGGCGATGACCCCAATGGCCGTGTTGACGAGCAGGGCGTTGGCAGGCGTCCGGAACCGGGGGTGTATCCTACCCAGCATTTTGGGTGCAAACCCCACCCTGCCAAACTCGAACGTGGCCCGCCCGGCCGCCAATATGATCCCGTGAAAAGAGGCGATCAACCCAAACAAACCTATGGAGGTGACCAAGGTATAAAGGAGGTGATCCTTCCCGTAGATCCGCGACAAGGCCAACGGCAACGGCGAGTCGGAAGCCTCCGCTCCGGCCGTTTCGTATACCACGGCCTCCCAACCGGCCACCCCCACCGACGAACTAAACGTAAGAATGCACAAGACTACCAGCGTTAGAATGGCCGACCCAAAACCGATCAGAATATTCCGCTGTGGGTTGATGGTTTCTTCGGCAACGTTAGCTACTCCTTCAATCGCCAGGAAGAACCAAATGGCAAAGGGTATGGCAGCGAAGGCACCCGCCCACCCATTGGGCAGTGGGGTTTTCTCCAGGTTGGCCCACTCAAAAGAGGGCAGCGCTGCTCCAGCAAAGATCAACAATTCCACCACTGCTACAATGGTGATGACGAGCTCAAACGAAGCCGCCGCCCGCACCCCGTAAATATTCAACAATGTAAATACAACATAGGCACCAATGGCTATGGCTAATACCGGAATGCCCGGCAGAAAAATATTGAGATAGGCACCAATGGCAAAGGCAATGGCCGGCGGCGCAAACAAAAATTCAATGTTCTGAGCCATCCCGCCCAGAAATCCCCAGTTTTTGCCCAGAGCCCGCATGGTGTAATCGAACGCTCCTCCCGCCTTGGGAATAGCACAGGCCAACTCCGTATAACTGAACGTAAACGCCAGGTACATAACAATAATAAACACAGTAGCTACTGCCAACCCCAGCGTGCCGCCTTTTTCAAGGCCGAGGTTCCAGCCGAAATACATACCGGATATGACATAGCCTACGCCTAAGCCCCAGAGCATCAGCGGGCCGAGGGTTTTCTTGAATTGCGGAGTGGTGGTCGACATAGATAGCGGAGTTGGAGGTTCGAGAATTGCGTTTTGAGTTCAAATGTAAACAATTCTCAGTTTATATCTGCTCCCTTGCCTGGCTGCCCTACATTCTATGATTCACCTGTAGACCCGCATAAAAATGACGAGGCAATCCGGGATAGTAATAGCGAGGTGACGAAAAACCGGAGCTCGCAGCATTGATCTGATGCATAGCGGCATGGTGGGTGTCGAAGAGGTTATTGATGCCGCCATAAAGATCGATCTCCCACCGGCGGGCCACTGAAAATCGGGTACCGGCTTTTGCATTCAGCAGAGAGTAGGCGGCGGAGTAGGCACTGTTGTCGTCGCGAAGCGGTTGGGCATCTGTAAATTGATAATGGAGATTGCCGTAGAGAAATTTGAATTGCCAAAACAACAAACCACTCAACTGGTGGGGGGAGGTACCGGTCAGCTCATTGCCGGAGTAATCGGCCGTTTCGTCTTCAAATTCCACAAAGGAATAGTCGGAGTAGCTGTAGTTGGTTTGGACAATCAGGCTGGCTGATTCTTTTCTGACCAATTGGTATTGAAGGTGCAGTTCCAGGCCACTGTGCCGGGTTTTGCCGGCATTTATGCCCATGTATTGGTCGGGGCCTATCCGGCGGGCTACCAGCAGATTTTTGACCATCATGGTATAGATGCTCCATTCGTATCGAAGCCGCTCGTTGGCAAAATAAGAACGGGTACCCAGTTCGAGGTTCCAGGCTGTTTCGGGTTCGATGCCGGGATTGATCTGGCCCTGGGGTGTCAGGGTTTCTTCGAGGGTGGGCGGCGAAAACCCATGACTGGCCAGGAGGTAGTAGTCGTTGTTGTAACGGGGCGAAAAAGTGACGGCCAGCCGGGGCGAGAGGATGGGATCGAAGGAATAGTCGCCGCTGAGATTGGTGGTGTCGGGAGAGAAGTGGTCCTGGAGGTCGTACTGCGTAGTGTTGAGGTTGAGACCTGCGTTGACTTTCCATTTTCGGGCAAACCGATAAATAGCTTCCGCAAACAGGTTGTTGTAAAACCGGGTTTCGCGGTTGTCCGAAAGAGGATCGAGCTGGTGGCCTTCTGAATTGGTGGCAAAGGTCTCCCAGTTGTAATTTTCACGGAACAATTCTATCCCCGTGTTGACCAACCATTTGTCGGAAGACTGGCTGTTCCAGCTCAAAAGCAATCGGGCGCCGTACGACCAACTGTTTTCCGAAAGGATATTGAAGGGGCGCAATTCGTAGGCGTTTTTATGGTTCAGAAAAAGGACGTATTTCAGCCGGAGACCCTCCGCAATTTTTTGTTGGTACGAGACTCCTGCCAGCAAGCGGTGGTAGTCTTCAAAGCCCTGCACTGCTCCCCATGCCGGGGCGGCGTTGGTAGGGTTGTGGAGAAAATCGTCTTCATTGAGCGAGCTGGGGATAAAGGCTTTTAGATGGGTGTAGCTCATCAATAACTGAAGTTTATCTTCTTTAAAGTCCGCATTGGCCAACAAGGTGCCTCCGTGGCGGTGATAGCGGTTGTTGTCGCGATAGCCATCGCTGGTAGTCAGGTGGTGGTTGAGGTGAATGCCGAACCGTTTTTTGTGGTTGTGGAGATTTGCATTGATGGTATTTCGGTGCAAACCGTAGCTGCCTACCGAGTAATGGGCAAAAAGCGAAGAGGGCAGGTATTGTCCATTCAGGGTGTTGAGTGCGATCATACCGCCCAGCCCTGCGCCGTATTTACTGGAGGTAGGGCCTTTCCATACTTCGATGTCGCGGAGAAAACTGAGGTCGATGTCTTCGACGGTGGTTTCCCCCGACCCGTTGGTAAGCGGAATGTCGTCGAGGTAGGCTTTGATCTTGTTGGTACTGAACGGCGAACGGTTGCCAATGCCCCGGATGGTGATGCGATTGGTGTTGAGGGCGCCGCTGTGCATGAACAAGCCGGGCGTGGTATTGAGTACGGGTTCGATGTTTGACTGGTTTTGGAGATTCAACTCCTGTTTTTCCAACAAGGTGTAGTTGTGGGCCGATTTTATCCGCTTGTCTATGACGATGATCCTCGGGCAATACGTTACATTCAAATGGGTGGAAGATAGGGTAACATGAAGGGTGCCCTCGGGACTTTCGGCAACGAAATCGCTGTAACCAATGTAACTGAAACGAAGGGTTTTGCCGTTGTTCTGCACCTTATAACGCCCTTTGATGTCAGAAATGACGCCGTCGTTTTCTCCTTCAATGAGTATGGTGACGCCAACCAGCGGTTTGCCGGTATCTTTGTCGGTGACCGTGCCGGAGGTGATGCCCTGCCCGGTAAGGGCTTGGGTTAGAAGAAGCAGGAGGATAGAGATGGTTGTATTCATGGTTCACGGTTTATGGTACACGGTTTATGGTTTATGGATAAAATTTTTTAATTTATGGCTTTCAAAAACTCCGGTCCATCGTCTTACCGTCCATCGCCCACCGGTCTACAGTCTACCGTCCATCGTCCACAGGTCCATCGTCCACCGGTGTACCGTGTACCGTCCACCGTCACGCCCTTTCGGAAAACCGCTGAAACAACGACCGCAACGACATCAGCCTAAATGCAAAGGCCAGTAATACAGCAACCGCAGTCATCGACAAAAAACGGACCTGCCAATGGTAACTCAGCGTGTATATCCCAAAGCAGACCAAGCCCAAAACAGCTCCATAGCCCACCAACTGCAAGAGTAGCCCAGCCCGCCACGTCAAGGGTAAAACGCGTACCGCCAATAAAACGAGGCTGCCAGCGATGAAAACCTGGGTACCCAACGTCGCCATTGCTGCCCCCTCCGCTTTGAAATCGGGGATAAGCCAGCCATTTAACAACACATTCAACAATACACCCACGACAAATAATCTATTCATCATCGAAAGGCTTTCGTTGGCGGTGAGCAGGGCGCTGTAGATATATATGACACACCCTGCCACAAAGCTGCCCATCAGGAATCCCAACACAGAGCCCCAATAAGGTGTACCCTCATCGTAGAGCCATACCATGATCTCCTCCCGGAAAAAACAAACCGGAATGGCCAATGCCAGCGCCCCCGCCAGGATCAGTCTGAGACTAAACACCAATAAGTCATTGACCGGCGCAGCGTCTTTCAACATTCGTGCAAACATCGGCAACAGTAGTCCCGCAAACAAAAAGCCGATCATATTGCAGGCATCGAGCAGCCGGTACGCCGCCGCATATACCCCTGCCTCGGCCTTTCCGTCGGGCAAGATCCGCTCGATCATAACAGCGTCTACACGGGTATACACCGTCATCAGAAAAATAGCCAGGGCATAGGGCCAACTCTCTACGGCAATGCGCCATAAAAAGGAAGGGTTAAGCGTCCAGTTCCGCCAACTGATCTGATCCCGTATCAACCATAGGGCAACCCCTGCCGTTGCCACGAGTGTACCCACCTGAGCCCAGATGAACCATTCGATCTCAAAATTTTGGCGAAAGCCAGCCGACCACAATAATACCCCGCCGACCGCGATCATCAGCAACTTGTTGAGCGACGACAGCCAACTGTCCGTCCGGTACCAACCCAATCCCGATATGTTGGACCGCAGGTAGAGGATCAGCGAGTTAAGAATGTGGATCAAACACAACCACCCCAGGAAGGGTAAACATTGACGGGAAGTGTATCCAAAAAAATACGCAACCACAAATACAACCCCGACATAAGCGATGCCCAACAACGCCTTCAACATAATGACATTGGGGAAGTAGCTCCTCAGCAGGTTGCGGTTTTGGGCTATGTGCCGGTTGTTGAAGGTGTGGATGCCAAAGTCGTTGATGATCTGCAACAAGAAGGTGAAGTTGAACACCGCAAAGTACAAGCCGTATTCCTCTACCCCCACTGCGTTTTGCACCTCCCGGTCGATGCCGAAAATGTACACCGGTTTTATCAGCAGGTTGATGCCCACCAGCAGGAAGATGTTTATCAGGAATTCGCGCTTCATAGGTTGGTGCAGGATTTTCTTATAAAACGCAAATTACGTATTTCCGAATAAGTTTAAGAGTCAGGTTCGAAACTCTACGAGCCAGACCACATTGAGTATTGATTGAACTCGGTAATTGTCTTGTGAAAAACAATCTAGCGGATGCGCACCCGCCTGGCTTTGGGACGTATAAATTTAGTTTGCTCGGAGGCAATATATAAGGTATCATCGTCGAGAAAATCGAGGGCTTCAAACTGGGTGGCCAGTATAAAGGAAGGCGCTCTACGCTTTCGCAAACGGCCTTTCAAAAACCGGTTGTCTTTAAAATCGGTGAGATAAAATATGGAAGCCGCCGAAGTGGGAAAAAAACCAAAGAGCTTTTTGTAGTCGTAGGCCAGCAAGGCCACCGTTTTGCCGTCGGGACTGATGGCGGCGGCGGTGACCACCCGTTTTTTGAGGTAGATGCTGTCTACCAGCGTGGCGACCTGATCGCCGGGCTGATCGCTTAAGGTGTAGTGTTTGCAATAATGGTTGCCGACGCCCACCCTGTTTTTGGAAAATAGGTGGAGTTGGTCGTTGTGCCAGAAGAAAGCCTCCATGTCGAAGTTCCAGTGCGCTTTATCGGCAGGAGGGAAGGCCGTTTGGTCGGGATAGGTGAAGAGGATCGAATCAAGGACTTTGGTTTGTGGGTGATAGATGTAAATTTGGAGGTTGCGGCGGCGGTTGCCGTTGTTGCCGAAATCGCCGATATAGAGGTTGCCGGTGGGGTCGTGGGTGAGGTCTTCCCAGTCGTTGTTTTTGAGGGTCGGCAGGGCGACGGTGTCTGTTGGGTTCCCCCGGCCGTCGGTTTTATAGAGGTGGGGGGCAGCTCCGCTGTCGTTGTGCCACCAGAAGGTCTGGGCATCCTGGAGATACAAGCCCGACACTTCCTGGAGCAGAGGAGGTAACTTAAAGCATTTTTTATTCGTCTTTTGGCTAAAGCCTGACAGAGGGATACAAATTAGTAGTATCTGTATGCATCGAAACATATTGGATGTTGTCTTTTTTGTTAATAAATATAACGGTAAGGTACACCGGCTGCCAAGAACGTTAAAATTTTCTTAAGAAATGGATTGAAAAGTTAAAGTTTTTGCATTTACGAAAAGTTTCGTATAAACTTGTACGAAATTATTCGTAGAAAATAAAACGACAACAGTTATGGCTGAAAAATTGATTCCAAAACCCACCGACGCCGAATTGGAGATATTGCACCTCCTTTGGGAGTATGGCCCCTCTCCGGTAGGCTTTGTCAACGACAAGCTCAACGAGTCAAAAGGGGGTGACGTGGGGTACACCACCACTTTGAAGATCATGCAGATCATGGCCAAAAAAGATCTGGTGACGCGCAACACCGACAGCCGCACCCACATTTATGAGGCCAATGTATCGGAAAAAGACACGCAGAATGCCTTGCTACAGAAATTTGTGGACAACACCTTCAAGGGATCGGCCATGCAACTGGTGATGCAGACCCTGGGCAACCACGAAGCCACACCGGAAGAGCTCGAACAGATCAAAGCATTAATTCAATCCATTGAAAAGAAAAACTAACACCCAATGAATTTTCTATATCAATTATTTTCCGAAGATCTCATCTACGCATTGGGTTGGACGGTACTCCACTCTCTGTGGCAGGCTCTGGCCATTGGCTTATTGATGGCGGTGTTCATGATCTTTTTGCAAAACAAAGCAGCCAAACTGAGATATGAGGTGGCGGCCATGTCGTTGTTCCTCGTTTTTGTAGCTGCCCTTACTACCTTTTTGGTTTATTACGATACAGCGCAAACGGCCGCTGATTTCACCTCAATGACATTGATGGAGCATCCGGCTTCCGCCGAAAATGCAACAGCAGTTACCCCACTAGCTAATGGGGCTGCCTCCAAGGTCGAAATCTTTGTACATTATTTCAATCAACACCTGCCGCTCATCGTACTGGTTTGGTTGTTGGGAGCCTGTTTCTTTTTGTTTCGCCTGATGGGCGGACTGGCTTACATTCAACGATTGAAATATCAGAAAAATCAACCAGCACCGGCACAGTGGACGCATAAAATGCAGCAGTTGGGGCGAAAGCTGAGGTTGAAAAAGCCCGTCCGGCTGGTCGAATCGGCCCTGGCTACGGTACCAATGGTCATTGGCTACTTCAAACCGGTTATTTTATTGCCGGTAGGAGCGGTCAACGGCTTGAGCGAGGCAGAGGTAGAGGCCATTTTAGCCCACGAGCTGGCCCATATCTATCGAAACGATTTTCTGATCAATATTTTCCTTTCCGTCATTGAAGTGTTGTTTTACTTCAACCCCGCCGTGTGGTGGATCGCCGCCAACGTGCGCACAGAGCGGGAAAACTGTTGCGACGACATCGCCATTCAACTTTGCGGAAGTTCCCTGACTTATGCCAAAGCGTTGGTCAATTTACAGCAACTCAGTCAATCCGTGCCGGGATATGCGATGGCCTTTGCAGGATCGAAAAACCAGTTGTTGCAGCGCATCAAACGCATCCTCAACCAACCCCAAACCAAGTCGAATATTATGGAAAAATTTACCGCCACTGCCTTATTGCTGATTACCGTTGCATTGTTTTCGATCGGAGCCAAATCTTACGCCTACAATCAGTCGAATCAACAACAACATTTCGCCGACGAGCTGAACCGGTTGGTTGCCAGCGAAGCCGAACAATCCTCAGAGGACATTTCCATCGAAGCAACGCTGGCACCCAAGCTGGAACGAGATACGACTCCCAAACGGAAAAAAAGCAATAAGCAGCGATTCATAAAAAAATCGGGCGAAGGAGAGGTGGAAATTGAGATCGACGAAGGAAGCATTTCCCGCCTGGTGATCGACGGAGAAGAAATCCCAGAAGCGGAGTTGGAAGAATACGAAGAACTGATCGACGACCTGGTGGAAGAAATGAAAGAGGCGTCAGACCTTCAGGAAGCCATTACTCCTCCGAGCCCCACTTCTCCGCGCTATGCACCCGTACCACCTATGCCTCCCATGCCTCCGGCCAACGTCAAAACGCGCAAAAAGACCATTGTGACCGAAAAAGAGGAGAACGGGCAAACCCGGATCGTTATTCAAAGCGACGACGGTAAACCCACCGAGATCATCATCAATGACGACAACGATTTTATTTTCATCGACGGCACCCGACTGGAGGATGGCGACACCGCCGTGATCATCGATGAAAACAATGTCTTTTCTTTCTCCGACGATGTATTCATTGCGCCCGACGCCTTCGTCTTTGATTGGGATGAAGCCGAAATAGCCAACTGGAGTAAAGAAGCCGAAAGGGAATTGAAAAAAGCCATGGAAAAACTGGAACACCACTATTCGGAAGATGGCAGCTCGGAAGAGATGAACGAAGCTCTTGAAGAGCTGCGGCAACATCAGGAAGATTTGAACGAAAGTTTTGAATGGTCGGCTGAAGAGCAAGAGCAGTTGCGAAAGGAACTGGAGGAGCAACGCCAGGACCTTCGGGAGCAGATCAAAGAGCAGGTGGCGGAGCAAAAACTGCAATGGGAAGAACGCCGACGAGCATGGGCCGAACAAAGAGAACTTCAACAACGGGAATACCAGGACCACATCAATAACCTCCGCCAGGAAATGGAAGACCGCGCCAGAATTGAATCTGAACGCCGGCTGGAACGGGAACGCAACTGGGCGATGGAACGGGAAGAAAAATCCCGCATTCGCTTCAACGACGAAATAAAAGAAACGATCGTAAATACATTGTTGAGTGACGGACTGATCGACGACAAAGACAATTATTCCTTTGAGCTGCGGCAAAAGCACTTCAAGGTAAACGGCAAAAAACAGCCTGCACACGTAGCTGAGAAATACTTGAAGCTATACGAACAAGCCAGTGGCCACCCGATGAGTAAGTCCGGCCACATCATCTATAAAAACAAAAACGGACAGACCCATAGTAGTTTTCGTTCCAGCAGTACTTACTGTCCGGACGTGGAGCACCAATACAGCCATATTTATCTGGTGAGCCCGGAATGCGCTCCTACGCCCTGTCCGAGAAAATGTAAGCCAAAGAAGAAAAAGGAGAAACCCGTTACCATTTGGCTGGCGCCGGTAAAGACCAATTTCCAATTTTCGACTACGAATACCTGATGACTTACTTCAAAAACCATATACTATTACGATTTTCTAACTTGTCTTCCATGCCATGCCTATCGGCAGGTAAACCTACCGACAGGAAATCCGGCAGAGGCAGACGCCAAAAAAAATGTAGATATGAAAAAAATGCACTTATTGCTACCCTTACTGGCCGTTTTGTTTTGCTGGTCGGCCCCCACGTTTGCCCAACAAGATGCTGACGATGACCGACAAATAGTCATCATCAAAAAATCCGTTGATGAAAACGGCGTGGAGACCATCGAAAAAATCGTTAAAAGCGGCGATGAAGTAGACGCTTTCGAGTGGAACGATGAAAGTGACGAAGGAGACAATATTTTCTTATTCAAACCAAGTGGAGAGGAGGAAGCCATGTCGTTCGATATTGACGTGGAAGAAAGTGACGGTCAAAAGATCATTATTCTCCGCTCGGACGATGGCAATGATGTCAACACCTTCAAATGGAAAGGAAATTGCGCCGACAACGAAAAGGCGATGAAACAGCTCAAGGAGCGGATGGCGCACCACCAGGGCAGTCACTACTTTTACAACTCCAATGCAGACCGTCATGTCAAAATTTGTGACAACAACAAGCCATTCCTCGGCGTGGTGATGCAAGAGACCCGCAACAACGATAACGGCGTAGAAACCACCGAAGGAGTTACTGCCGATGGCGTCATCATCCAGCGGGTAGTAGAAGGAAGTGCCGCTGAAGCTGCCGGACTGCAGGAAGGCGACATCATCACCTCCATCGATGGCAACAGCACCACCAGTGTCAATGCCGTCAGTGAAGCCATCCTGGCAAAGGAAGTGGGCGATGCTATTGCCATTGCTTATCTGCGCGACGGACAATCCAGCCAAACGACGGCTACCCTGAAGGCGCGGAACAGCACGTCTAATCATTTCCAGCATAAGCGTAAAAAAGAAAATTGCTTCAAATTTGAAGATTCTGATTTCGACTTTGACTTCGATTTTGATTTTGATTTTGACTTCGATTACGACTACGACTACGATTATGACTACAATTACAACTACAGAGTCGATCCCTGCAAAGTATTCATCGGCGTATATACCTCCACCCGCAGCCACAATGGCGGCGTACGTGTAAATGGTGTTATCGACGACACCCCTGCTTTTGAAGCCGGCCTGCTCAAAGGCGATGTCATCATGCAATTGGACGGCATACCCGTGACCAACCACCGGGAGCTACTCACCGAGCGCAACAAGCACGAGCAGGGCGATGAGTTTACCATCACCTATGTACGCGATGGCGCCACCCACACCGTCGATGCCCGCTTCAAAAGTTGCAAGGAAGAAGACAAGGAGGAGCCCGCAAAAGAAGATATCATCCAGGAAAACAACAATATAAATGTACCTCCCGGCAACCAACCCTCCGCCCTTTTGGACATCGACCTGAATGCCTTCCCCAACCCCACCACAGGCTTGGTAAACGTGCGCTTCAGCGGCGACAAGGTGCCCACCACGGTCACCTTCACCGACATCACCGGCAAAGAAGTCTATCGGGATGAAATCAACAGCTTCGACGGCTACTACGACAAAAAAGTGCGTCTGAAAGGAGCTGCCCTTGGGCCGATCATCATCACCGTACATCAAAACAACAAGGTGTACTCCGACAAGATCATGTACATCCCCAACCGGGCATAAACGAGAAGAACATAAGTAATTACTAGTGAGCGTAGAAGGGGTGGACCTGTGGGGTCTGCCCCTTTTTTGTGGAATGTTGGAAACTTAAATTTAGTTGTGGCTGTTTTGTATTTGCAAAAAATTGGTTTTATAACTAAATTTGCACTCCTTTTTAGGAAGGTCCTATAGCTCAGTTGGTTAGAGCACCTGACTCATAATCAGGGGGTCCAAGGTTCAAGTCCTTGTGGGACCACAACACACACCCCTAAACCCTTGTAAATCAACAATTTACGAGGGTTTTTCTTTGCTTACTAAAACATAACTAAAACATTCCCTAAATTTCCTCCTATTATTTTCGCTTTCCGGTTCTTCGGTGTTGTGGGGTATGGTATTTTTCTTTTATTTCCGGGATGTTTGTTTTTGTTGGATGAAGGAAGTAGCGGCGGTGCTATTTCTTGAGCGGAACTGTTGTGGCGATTTTTTGATCGGATGCTAATATTCTTGTTTTCCAGATTTTTCTATGTATTTCCTTTCAACGGATTTGGCTGGCTTTCGGGACTTTACTTTTGAGGAATTATTGTCGAACATTGCCAAAAACACACCCCTGGCAAAGTTGGCAAAGTTGACAAAGTACTTTGCCACTTTGCCAACTTTGCCACTTTGCCACCGGCTATATTTTTTGGTAAAAACCGTAAGTGGGTTGGGAAAGTAGTAGTCCCTCCAGTTTTTTCAACAGCCTGTCGATGGTTCGTTCGCTCAGACCAAATTGCTTTCCCTGTTCGACGGCTTGCTTTCGCTTGAATTGATCGGGCAGCAGTTGATAGAGCTGCTTTTTCTTTTCACTTAACCCACTCATTGCTGAAAATTCCGATTGGGGTAGTTGTTCGTAAAGATAGAGGGCGTGTTCGAGGTAAGTTTCAGCCAGAGAAATGGCGGTGTGAAAATCGTCGTCTTGACAATGGACTTTGGGTTGGGTGTTTTTGTTTTCAAATTTTCTTATACTGCTCAAGATCATTGCGATCCGAAAGGAGATTAGTCCGAGCCTTTTGACAATACTTAGTGCTCCCTGCCCCACTCGCTTGTTGATGTGCTGGAGTGCTTTTCCAAAGCTGTCGTTGAGGAACGCCCACTGGTCTTTGCGGAGGTTGAACTCGGTTGGGTGTTTTTCTAAAAAGGAGATCATTTCCAACACTTCTTCTGACAGGTTTTTGAAGTGTTCTCTAAAATTGGTATCGGCGCCTGCCGGGGATACGTCGCGCCATACTACTTCGATGTCGAAAATGTAAAACAAGAATCTGGAGAATAGGCCGTCTTCTACCGATGGAATGAGACTGATGACTTGGTTGGGGGTGCCGGATAATACGACGGACAATCGCGGGGTGGTGATCTCTACGAATTCGTCGTTTTGTTTTCGGCTATAGGAGATGCATTCATGATGGGCGGCTTTTCTCAAGATGTCGCTGTAGCCTCCCCAGTCTTGTTTTAGGACGTTGCCGAGCGTGTCGGCTTCTGTTTCAAACAAAATACCGTTGCTGGCATTGCTTTGCAACTGGCGGATGAGCATAGCGGAACTGGAATTGGCGGGGATAAATAGCACTTTCAAAGGCTTTACTTCGGGTTCTTTTGGTGGGTGGGGTATCTTCCCTTTCCGGAAATTGTATTGGGAGACGTCATATCTTTGCTTTTCTTTTTTGTACGCTTCTATGTCCTTCCGACTATCGGAAAGTAATTGACTGTGCCTGGCCATTCCCAATATTTTTGCGTAAGCTAACATTCCTTTTCCGCTGGCTGCCGGTGCAATGATGAATGTATAGAGATTGGGATAAGTCACTCGTCTGTCGTAGGCACCGGAGGTGTTGGACATACAGCCACTCAGCACACCGAGTGCGCCGGTTAGATAGACATCCCGCTCCCGCTTTTCCACAAAAACAGAACATGCTTTGGCCAACAAACCCGGTAGTTTATCGAATACCTTATCCGGAAAAAAAGGAGGTGGGTCTGGCTGAAAGTACTCGGAATGTTGTCCATTGATGGTTGATGGTTTTTTGGGTACATCTTGTTGAGTTCTGTTATAACAACTGTTGATGGTTCGCTCTATCTCTTTGTTCGACAGGTCAAATTTTTGACAACACATTGCCAGGGCCGCCTCTCTGGGAATTCCCGCACTTTTGCAATTTGCTGCCAGCAGGAAGATGTAATTGTTTCGATTGCCTTCGATGTATCTAGAGTGCTGATTCGTCGTGTGAATACAATTCATAAAAACCACTTGATGTTTTGTCTCGGGATTATTGATTTCGAAAGTTTTTGAATCCTTGTTGTAGTAGGTATTTGGATCGTGCGATAAGAAGCAAAGCCTGGCGACGTCTTTGCCTGATTTGTCAATTGACACTTGGAGTTGCTGTTCATAATATAGGGCTACGGCCTGAAAAGCTGTTTTGTGATTTTTCAAAGTGGCATTGGTTTGAACGATAATCTTATATCCCATTCCACTTGGGCTAATAAAGCCTGCACGGGTATATTGGATTTGCGTTGCCTGACGGCGGATACGCTCTACTTCCTGATGATCGAGTTTGTCTATATCCAATACTACGAGGGGATGGTATTTTGTAAGAGTCTGCATGGTGCGGCCTCCTTCAAAGCGCCCTGACACGGTGAATGCATCCAATTGCTTTTTTAGAATGTCTTTGCGTTCGGAATCGCCTTTTGCAGCAGCTTCCCGAATGGCCATCACTTGTTTTTTATAGTGATTACTTTTGATCGCTGTGATTATTTGCTCCAGAGATTGATGCGCGATAATGGTTGTGAAATTTTTGAAAATAGTTATTTGATTCATAATCGAAAGGTTTTACACGATTGAAAAAACGCCACCCACCAGCCGCCAAAATTTAGTTTATCGCAGTTTTTTTTTGGGAAGGCCTCTGTGAAAATCAAAGAACGGCCGGCGGTGTGACGCATGCGAAAACAGTTTTAGGAAGACAGCTACTTTTCAAGCAGACAGGGACAAATGTTTCATATTTGTGAGGGGTATCTATTGTGATCAATAGCATGTCTTACCTGGGTTAAAAACTCTTGGCTAAAAAGGTTTTTGTGCTTTTCGGAAACGGTGTTGCTTGGAGGTTGAGGTATAGCTCTGGGTCTTCTGAGATCAGGATCGAATGATCTATAGAGTCACCGAAGACAGCGACTCGGTGTATTCCGGTGATCTGTTCAAAGTAACTGGCCATGCGATGAAAAACCTGTTGGTGCTGTTCCGGTCCGGTTTCTGTTTTTGCGATGATGACCAGGCCAACACCCAGGGCGTTGGTGAAGCAAGCGGTAACAAAAGGATCAAAATGCAATTGGTTTTTGACCGATAGCCTGTCCAATTCATTCAGGTACGGGATTTCCAAAGCGATGTATCCTGAGTAGCTGGCTAATGTTAGTTTTCCGTCGAAGAGAGTGAAATTTCCGGAAACGGAAAACCGGGGCATGATCCGCATTTGTCGGTCGTAAGCCGCATCCAAGTCTTGCCAGTAAAATTGCCGGAGCTCTTCGACCAGGGGTTTGTATATTTCACCTTTGATTAAAAGTAAAGTGGTGGACAAGAGCTGGGATGATATTGGAATTTTGAAGTAGTTGAATATTGTAGTATTTTCCATAGTAAAAAGATTTTTGGATTAAATAATAGTTCGGTATTGGCA
This sequence comes from Saprospiraceae bacterium, assembly GCA_965222105.1. Classification (GTDB taxonomy): domain Bacteria; phylum Bacteroidota; class Bacteroidia; order Chitinophagales; family Saprospiraceae; genus CALGLS01. The sequence goes on from CBDCTQ010000017.1 coordinate 16,452, forward strand.
AAGCGGTTTCAGGCCTTGCTGATGGTGCAGGGCGAGGTCATTTATGACAGTGCATAAAGAAAGCGCTATCGTAATTTAGGAAAGTTGTGTGCGAAGTCGGTCGGTGCGGAAAAAGGTCGGATGGCTGTTCAAAGTATGTTTAATCGGAGGGGGGTGGTCGGGTAAGGATGTCTGTACTGGAATCGTATAAAGGAAGTATGGGTGTTCGTATTTGTATTGTTATATCAAATTGTTAGCTTGTGCAAATGCTTTGTAGTGGTACCTGTCGAGAAACTCTCGAATATCCGACATTCGGTAGTAAATCTTATTTCCTTCTTTGGAGTAGCTGATCTTTCCTTCAGTGCGCCAGGTGTGAGCGGTCTTGTAAGAGATCTTCATGATCTTTAGAAACTCTTGGTTTTCGACGATTCGTTCGTCGGGTGCGGTGAGGTCGTGCACGCGTTGTTTAACAAATTTCAAATCGCTGCGCATTTCCTCAAAAACGTCTTTGGGTAATACGATTGCTTGCATATTTCAAAGTTTAAGCGTGAAGAAATAGTGAATGTTCATAGTGATCTATTGAAGCTGTCTGAAGTTCCATCAATTGGCTGCCTGCCTGACCGGTAGGCAGGCAAGCGGCAAATTTTGTCTTGCACTTTGTTAAAAAGCCCTGTCTCGCGGCCGCGGCCAGGCGAGGCTCGCCGATGCTAAGGCATCGCCTACGCCTGTCTACCGACAGGTAGATTTTTTGCCTCGTTCAAAACAAAATTATCTCGCTTTCGCCCGTCTGGCCACCGGACAGGCTCAATCATGAAAATTAAGACAGCTTCTTATTGAAAATTTCATTTGTTTTCTCCCTACAAAGTAACGTAGTTTTTTTCATAATTGCCAATAAAAAATGGGACTATAGCCCCATTTTTGTTGAAAATATATTTGTATTATGCTGAAATAAGGAGTATTATAAATTATTGTTGTTTAATATTTTATAAAAAGGACTAATGATCCGTTAGTCCTTTTGTGGTTCGTTTTTTTTTATGGAAATACCGGGAAAACAATAGAAATACGTGGAAGAATCGGGCGTTTTTGGGAAATTGATTTTACTGAGAACTGAAAGTACTTTTTTACCACCAAGAGCGCAAAGAACGCTAAGTTCTTGGTGAAAGGTTCTCCGTAAAGTAGTATTGAGAAAATAAAACGAGTAGCTAAGGGTGGAATAGAATTGCTTGATTCAGGCGTAGAATTGCCTTTTGACCATCGATCATAAACTGTCAAAAGGTCATTGGTTTTTTTTGGAAATGTGTTATTTTTGGAGCGATCCGTATGAGAGAGATATGCGCTTTTGTTCATATTCGAGTATTCTCAGCAACCAAAGAAAAGTAAAAACATGCACTTCGATTTAGAAGACAAATTACAAAAATTAATACGAGTTGATAAGTTAGAAGAAGCAATTCATATTGTAGAAAAGGAATTAAGCAAATACCAAGAAACTGATTTTCCAAAAATTATTGGGAAAAGTTTATTGCATCAAGTCGAGGAACTTGGAAAATATCTAGAATCATTCATTTGCCAATTAAAAAGTAGATTATTCTTAAAATCGGTTTATGGAGAGATGAATGGATTTTCGGTAAATTACGAGTTGTGGTTTGTTGATTATTTTGGTTTTGAACATTTCGGAGGAATGGATGATTTAGATTGGTTGGCAGAGTTTAAAAATGAAAATGTTTCGATAAATTCGTTTCAAATAAAAGGATTTGAAGAAATTCAGACAATCTACCAAATGCATCACGAAAATGAGATGTATAAATTTGACGAACATAAAAAAGCCGCAGATATATGTGATTATGTTGTAATTCTTAGATTGCAGCAATTGCATAGGAAAGCCATCAACAAAGGAAAAGCTGAAAATAAGGTTTGGGCGAATATGCCAATTTTGATAGCTGCCCATGACTACGAATTGGTTTATCGAGTGAATTAAAAGGATTCAAACCGATAACGATAAAGACAAAAATTGGATTAAAGATCGAATTGTAATAGTTTCCTGAACCGATAAATGGAATGATTGCCTACCTAAGTAAAATAAAATTTATTGTGTTGCTCAACAATACATTTACAAATATCGCATGAATGAAATCATCAAAATAGTTATCTTTGAGAGGAATACTTTATTAAAAGGATGGCTGGTATCAACATTGTTAGTCCTACCATTTTCTTTTATACCCTCTATTTTAAAGTACGGGTTTTCAATCGATACATTTAAATATAGCGCATCAGATTCCATCTTTTATTCGCTTGGATTTTCATTATTTATAGTAATTATGGCAGTATATTACAATTATAATAGTCTTGTTGACAGAAAGAAATTGTTTGATAAACCTGCTCTTAAATTTATTAAATGAAATATATTAAATTAACATATTTATTGTTGCTGGTCCTTTTACCAATTAGTTTGGATGCTCAGAATATGACAAAATGGGAAAGGAAAATTTTAAAAAAAATATAAAGAATATCTTGAAACAGATGGCAATATTATATTTGTAAGATATCACCAAACATTTGAGGAAATTAATAAGAAAAAATATATATTAAAGACCTATAATCCCGATAAAATTAAGATGACAAACTATGTAACGTACAAAGACATAGGGATGAAAATAAGAGAAGGAGAATATAAGGAATGGTATGATACTGGAAAACTCTGGAAGAGCGGAAAATATAAGAATGATAATGCGAGTGGAGAATGGAAATATTACGATTTCAAAACCAACCATTTAATGAAATATGGCAATTATAAAGAAGGATTTGGAGATGGGATTTGGACATGGGTAGATATAGTTGGAAATAAGACAAAAGAGTGTATGTATTTAGAAGGTAAGTTAAATGGGTTGACAATAATTTATAATTCCGAAGGAGATACCATTGCAATCAAAAATTATTTAAATGATGAGTTGGTTGAAGAAAACATTTTAGATACAATGGCGTATTTAAGACATCTAAACGAACCTGATGAAATGCCAATTTTAGAAATGTGCTCAGATCTACCAAAAGAAGAAAAGATTAAATGTAGAGATACCAAGTGGCTTGAAGCAATATATAACAACATATATTATCCAGAGTTAGCTAGAAAAGAAGGAATTGAAGGGCAGGCCCATTTTATGTTTTACATAGATAAGGAAGGCTATATTCAAGATTTAGTGACGATGAGGGGGTTATGTAATGAAATCGAAGAAGTATGTGTAAATGTGATAAAAAAAACGCCAAGATGGGTTCCAGGATTGAAAAATGGAAAACCTGTGAAGGTGGTATTCAAACAGCCCATCAATTTTAGATTAGAATAAAAGAATTTATGTAAGCAGTAGGATTGAAATTTGAAAATTTGTTGTTAGAAAATTCGCCGAATCTACAACAATACTACATTTGACTGTTTCAGCGAAGACATAAACAATGCATTATGTCATGTCCTCATAAATAAAAACACCTCGAGTGAAAAAAACGATTATTTTCATTTTGGGAATTTTACTCGGAATAGGAATCTCTTTAACCGGCTACTATTTCCTACATGGGAAAAAGATATGCAACATTAAATCAAGACTATAAATTGGCAAATGGAGGAATATTGAAAAAAGGAAACCAAAATAAAGTATAACACATCATTTCCGGAGGGGCATGAACGATATACTCTTTACTTAAATATGCCGATTTGCACAGAAAATGAGATTACAATTGAAGAGAAAATGTTCATGGTTATTCCTCATTGGATGGAACCGATACAGGAAAAGAAGCCAGTAAATTGTGATTCAATATTTGAAACTGGAGAAGAATTGCCAAAATTCAAAGGCGGAGATTTAGGATTATTGAAATACAATATGGATGTTATTGCACCAATAATTCAAGAATCAAACAGAAAAAACGGGAGCTTTATAAGTAGAATCAATTACTCATTGCTAATATCGAAAGAAGGTAGTGTTTTAGAGTCTGAAATTCTTTCCAATGTGGATGAGCAATTGAGAGTTAGTTTAGAAAAACAGCTAAACAAAATGCCAGATTGGATTGCAAGGAAAAGTTAATGGACAAGCTGAATGCATGAAAATAAGAGTGCCTCTTTCATGTCTAAAATGGGAATAAAATCTAAAGCAATTTTAAAAACCAATAACTTCCCAAATACCAACCCTCAACCTCGCGGCACCATTTAAGCACCTCGCGAAAACAATCTATAACAATAAAATTACATAGAAAATAAAAGCCCCCCACTAAATCCCCCAAAACGACTTTATTCTAACCCGCTTTTCCGGGGAGCATCGCTTGTTTATCTTGGACGGTGTCAAGGTGTTTCGCAGGAACGATTCACTAAAAGAAATCCCATCTTGCCGCTCAAAATAGCTGGTGACAAATCGTATGATCTCTACTTTGGTATTGTTTAGGCAATTGATTCCGTGTTGTTCCGGAAACCTCGACCAGCAGTTCGTAGAAAAAAGTCATCAGAACGTTTACCCGCCCATTGATTTTGATGCGGTTTGTGGGAGTGATGGGAAGGAATTGGTCCTTTTGCAGAGCTTTAAAATTGCGGTACTGTTGTTGGAAGATCGTGTTCAACTGATTGGGAAACCCCTCCTTTCTATTTATGAAACAGCATTGTTGTATAAAATTGATCTGGATCAGGAATAGGAAGTACAATTTATCTTCGATATGAATAATGGACGGCAGTGCTTGATTAATAAGTTGCGGGTCGAACTGATAAAAGCGCTTTCGCTCGATTGTTGAGAAATTGGTAAAAAACTGGTCTTTTGGGTATGTCGTTGTTTGGCTTTTTGAATGGGAAAAGAGCCAATTGTTTAGTGTTCTTTTTTTGTACCAGCATCCCATTTTCATATTGTAATACTCTGGATAACCAATCAACCAATTGAAAGGGAGTAATGGAAAGGTAGTTATCTTGGTGATCGCCCCGGTGTTTAAGTAGTGCCAAAAAGGATAGGGCTAATGGTTTTACATTATCTGTTACCCTGAGTCGCCTGTCCTTGTCAAAGTCAAAAAAATCATCTTTCGAAATGTCCATGGTCTTCTCAATTTTCCAACGACATCAGGACATAGGAAAACCATGTGACCTGACATCATTTAAGTTAAAAAATCATTTTAAGGGCTTGCTGATTGCAAAAGCCAAAATAGAACCGTGCAAAAAATAATTGGCGCAACGCACGCTATGACTTTTGAGCAGGTCCTGCACAAAAGCATTGATGCGGCCGCAAAAATTCTTTGACGGTTCTAACTTAAAAATGATCTGATGACCAGGTTACTTTATGATAATAAAATAGAAAGCGTGTGGAGCTTTTGATTTTATAGTGCAACAAGCCAAGATTTGTGATTTTTTACCACCTTCCGGTGGTTGGTTTTGAAACACATAGGCACAGTAGGACACATCCCGATATACATCGGGACATTCTGGTTTTTTGTCCTTTGGACAAATAAAATCCGAAATACGTTAAAATTCATTTTCACAAATCTCACCTTGGGGTACTATAAATCTCACTTGTGGGGAGTGAATGATCTGATACAAATATAGCTTCTTTTCTTTTTAGAGGCGTTGCAATATTCGATAATGATGAATATAATTTTATTGCATATCAATAATACCTGTCGGTAAATGATATTCTTTATTCATAAATGGGGATGCTGCAGGGCGAAAATATTTTTTTGCACCGGGGTGGGTAGGGGGAGACCTTATTATCATTATGTCCCCTGGTGATTTGGGGGAAAAGGGGACGTGAAATGGCCCTACCCCACCATCTCCCCAATACTCCGCTTCTCCCGCTCCAAAAATTGTTTGAGACGGTTGAAGTAACGAAGCTGGGCGATGTCGGCATTTCCCGACAGGCGAAAGGATTTTTGTATGATGCGGTCGACCCATTGAATGGTGTAGTCGTTGAGACTTTGGTCGGTGGTGTAGAGGTAGTTGGGTAGGTCGAAGGTGAGGTAGAGGCCGGTGAAGCGGTCGGTCTGAGCGATGATGGTGGAGTTGAAGCGGTTGAAGTCGTTGTAATAGAGGTTGATGGATTGTCCCTGGGATTGGTTGTCGAGGATGCGCCCTTTGTTGTTTTCGCTGACGGCAAGGAGGAGTTTGTCGGCGATGTCCGTTAGTTTTTCCATTAGGAGGATGGCGTCTTTGGCGCGGTGGAATAGCCCTATTTCTACGAAGTATTTTATTTCTGCTACGGTGGATTGGAGAGCCTGACTGGTCCAGATTTCCTGGCTGGGGACTTGTGCGCAGTAAAGTTGAATGAGTTTTTTGAAAGCGGCCCGGTGTTGGTCGGTGATGTCGTTGAAGTCGATCTTTGGCAGTTTGCTGGTGAGCTGGGTGGAGTGGGTGTGCTGAAAGATGTATTGCTTGAACCAGGCGATTTCTTCGTGAATGAAGTAGTAGAAAAAGGGCAGGTCGGTGGAGAGGTATATGATCTGCCCATCGGTGGATTGAGCTACCTGAAATACGTCTTGTATGATTTTGTGCAGGTATTGCTGCTGGTCGCCGTTGGTGTTTTTGAGTGGTGCGTAGTCGAAAATGACGGTTCCCTGCTGCTGGCCATGTATGGCTAGTGGCGAGATGTTGAAGTGGGTGGTTAGGGTTTCAAATTCTTCCATGCTTAGGGCTACTCTTCCATTTGCGCGGTTGTATACGGAGGTGCGGGAAACGTTGAGCAGGGCGGTTATTTCGTCTATGGCTTTGGTGTTGGACCTGAAGTTGCGGAATATTTGGTTGAATAGTTTTGATTGGATTGTTGTGTTCATATTTTTTTTATTTGGCTGATTGTGTTCATTTAGCGGTAAGTAACTCCGTTTAATCTATAAAACCTCTTCGAAGTTTTGCCTCGGGTGTATACGTTTGATGATTTGTTCTTACGTGTTACTTTTTGCATTGGCAAAAAAGTAACCAAAAACCCTAGCCAAATCAAAGGCTCTTCACGCAGGCCGTCACCCGCTCCCTCATGATTTGGCATTCCCAACCCGCCGTGACGTTGCATACGTATCTAACGCAAAATATCGAATCTAATAAATAGGTTTTATGTTCATTTAGCGAGAAGGGGCTCTATAAGTGTTACAGCCCAAAATTTGTAAATTTTTTCCACCTTTCGGTGGTTGGTTTGAAACACAATAGGCACATAGGACACATAGTTTTTTTGTCCTTCGGACAAATAGAACTCAAGTGCGTGTAATTTTCTACCTATTGGTAGACAGGCGCACCCTCATGATTTGGCATTCTCAACACGCCGTGAAGTAACATATGCACCTACGCAAAATCTCGAATCTAATAAATAGGCTTTATGCCCATTTAGCGAGAAGCGGCACTGTTAACTTACAATTCAACATCTGAACGAAAAATGCAATATTGTTCAGGATTTCTTTATTACAAAAATAAATATTAGTAAAAACCTGGCCAATATTACGATTTCCTTTCATGGGTGTGCAAGAAACCTGAAATCTTTTTTCGGAAAAAGTTGGATTAGGGGTTGCATTGTGCCGGTGGTGGGGAGTATCTTTGAACCATCCGAAAAACAGAATTTTACCAATATCCTGAATGTTATGTCAAACACTACGCTACATCCAACCACTGTTTTTGCCGCAAGGCCGATCACGATTTTGCTCATTGGAGCGGCACTTGTCTGCTTGTTTTTTTCATCCTGCCGCAAGGCCGATTCCGACGAGACGGAGTTTACCCACATCAGGGGCTATGTGCTGGAGTACGGCACGGAGGAGCCTTTGGAGGGGGTGAAGATGTACCTGCAGGAAGTGGGCGGAGAGGTTTTGGGATCGATTACCTTTTCAACAGTGGATAGTTTTTATACGGATGATTCGGGGTATTTTGAATATTCATTTGAAGATGATTATACCTCTGCTTTTACCTATAGCTTTGAAGAGGTTCCGGGCTATTACGATCTTGGATTTCGGGATGTGAATAACCAAAAGGTCAACGAACATACCCATTATGCGGATCCTTTTGCCTGGCTGGAATTACATTTGAAAAATGTGAACCCCATTGATGGAAGTGATAAGATAAGGTTCACTCATCAATATAGTCCTTTTAGTTGGCAAGATATTTATGGTCCAGCGGATTCAACCCTTGTCTGGCAGATAAAAGGAAACTACGAAAGTTACCTGATTTGGAAAGTTACCAAAGCCGGCACCACCACCGAATATAGAGATACTTTTGCGATTCCGGCACACGATACTACCTATTACCAAATACAATATTAACGCTTTTCCATATTGCTGAACTGAGGTGGGCAATTCCACTCACCTCTTCCCCTTTCCTTAGCTAATTACCCACCTATTAACAAATCTTGCTTTCCCACCGGGGGAGGCCTGGCACTTTCGTGCATATTTTGTTAACAATTTAATTTCCAGAACATGAAACCACTGCTGATTTTACCCGTGTTTATTGTCCTTCTATTCCAGTTTACGTTGGTTGGCCAAAACTGCCCTGAATTCCAACAATACAACCACGTATATGTCAGTTCTGATTACGAACCCTGTGGAAGAAATTTTCTGATCCACAAAGAGCTTACCTTTCACTTTCCCGCCCATTCCTGGACGGGGTGGATGGATACCAGCCCGGAACAAAACGGGTCGGAGTGGACAGAGGTCACCTATTATTTAAGAGTGGGTTTTGACGACGGAACCGGCGGGCATGACATTCCTCCTTCTAAAGAAATGACTGTCAACTACCCTTCCTATGGCACCAAAAACATCAACATTACTAAACACAACACTTACAATGAATCAAGCGAAGCCTATGGCGCCTTTTCCATCACATTGAATCAACCCAGTACCGGTTTTTCAACTCCGGATGAGACGTTGACCATAACGACTTCTGCCACCTGGACCCCTCCTTGCGAAAATGCTTTTGGCCCTGACTCTCCTTTTTACAGCTCCGACATTGGGAAGGCACGGGCCTACATTCGCTATGCGCCGGGCCACGACCAACTGGTGAAGCCCATCATTTTTGTAGATGGCCTTGACCCAAGTGATCATAAAATTGTTGACCCGGCACAGGGAAGTGGTGAAAGCGCTGTTATACGATACGGCAGCAATGGTTGGGATGTGATCACGATGGGCGGCAAGGAAGCATTGATTGACGAGGCCGGAGGTGATTACAGTGAGTTCGAATACTACCCCACGGCGTTTGACGATTTTCAAGATGAAGGCTACGACATCGTGTTTTTGGACTTCGAACGGGGAGCCGATTACATTCAAAAAAATGGCCGCCTGCTCATCGAGTTGCTGACACAGATTAACGACCGCAAAGTGCCCGATCCGGAAACGGGCATCCAGCATGGAAACATCGTAATAGGTGCCAGTATGGGTGGACAGGTAGCCCGCTGGGCACTGGCCACAATGGAGGAGGAAGGGGTCTCTCATTGCACCCAAACCTATCTGTCGTTCGACTCTCCCCACAAAGGAGCGCATATCTCTCTGGGGTTACAGGCTGCTGCCTGGTTTTACTACAAAACCGGGACGGATGAAACACTCTGGAAGGTGCTCAACTCCCCCGCTCCTCACCAATTGTTGTTCGATCATTTTGGCGCCGCCTATGCAGATGGCAAGATCACCACAGAAGCCTGGGCCTATGAAGCCATTCATTTTCCACCCGACGTGGACATCGACTACGGTTGTTTGCGGGCATCGTATGTTGCAGAAATGGAAGCGCTGGGCTATCCACAGTATTGCAGGAACATAGCCATCAGTTGCGGAAGTGAAATCGGCGTTGATCAAGGGTACAACGCCGGTGATAAACTCTATGAAGCATCTTTGTTCATCAACGAAGGGGTGACCCTTCCCTGGGGCAATGTATTTCAATTTGGCATTTGGGGGTTGAATGGCGGAAACAGCAGTATGAACATCACCCATGCCACTCCGTCCTGTGGGACGCCGGTCAAATCGAATTTCACCCAACGAACTATTTTCGGATCGGCTTTTCCAAGAAGTACCATCACCTGCAATGAGCCATTTGCATCTACCAAATCGCCTTATAAATATCATGGTGTGAAAGTCATGATTCCATCGGATACTGAATTTCCATCTTACACCAATGCACCGGGCTGTTTTCGATCTGATCTATTTGCATTGAAAAAAGATATGATAGAACTGTTGACCGAGAAAAAGGAGAATTTAGATGCCGACATCCATGCAGAAATCGTCAATGACCGGCACCAGATCTGTTTTATGCCCACGATGACCGCCCTGGATATTAATTGGGAAATGACCACCGAGAATATGTGGAAAAATATTGAGGAAGCAGATATTATTGCAAACAACCTGACGCCTTTTGAAGCCTATTATGCACCAAATGAAAACCTAAAACACGTAGAGCTGGATGAGCCAATGGCAAGCTGGGTACAAAATGAGTTTGAAAGAACGGAATTCAATCTCGGTACCACCCTGCCCAACGCCGAGGGAGCCACCTACAACTTTGGGCACCCGCAACGTCGGCAGATTTCGGGAGTGACGGTAGAGAGCGGTGGACACTTGCGTGTAAATGATGTTGGAAACACCGGGTATGGAGATGAACCCGCAACCCAACAATACAATTTCAAAGCCTACACTGCCGGGTGTGCGGGCAACATTACCGTTGGGTCGGGAGGCTATTTTATTTTGGGCAATGATGAGGTGCCAAGCGACCATGACCAAAAGGCGGAAGTCACGATCAGGGATGGCAGCGTGTTGCATGTCCAGGCGGGCGGAACCCTCCGGCTGGTGCGTGGATCCAAGCTGATTGTAGCGTCCGGCAGCACTTTAGAAATTGACGCCGACGCCAACATCGAGCTTTGGTGGAACATCTCCAACATTCACATCGAAGAGGGAGGCATCCTTCGGGTCAATGGGGAATTCAATTTAATTGGGAGCGGATATTTTCAATTTGACGAGGGCAATGTGCTGTCATTTGGTCCGGATGCGGATGGATTTCACCTCGATGGTCAGGGCCTTGAAACGCGGTTCATTCATTTGAACAAAAACGCCAAACTCAACCTGTCTGGCCACTCGATGGAATTGATGTTTGGGAAGGTAACCTGCGATGAAGGAGCGGGCATCGAAAAAGTTGGACAGACCTTGCATCTGGCTGGGGTGGCGCTGGAAGGCATGGGCGCCAACATCCTGTTGGAGGGAGAAGATATGCAGACCGTTCAAATAATGTACAGTCAATTTGAAAGCGGAGCAGAAGGGCTGAAATTGACGGGGATGGGTAGTCAGCAGGGAGGTGTGTTTTCGATTCAGAATTCATCGTTTTCCAATCTCGAACGCAGCCTTTGGGTAAATAATGTTACAAATGTCACCCTGAGCAGTTGCACCTTCGATGGAAGCCTTTCGGGAAATGAAGCCATATTTGCTCAAAGCATTCAGGATTTTAAAAGCAGCTATTGTGACATCTCTCACTATCCACTCACAGCCGTGTGGTTATCCAACATTGCTCTTTACAGGATGCAGGGCGGCATGATTGAAAATGCCGGAACGGGCATCCATGCGTTATGTCTGGATGGTGATCCAAACAAGTCAAACATATTGCTGACCCGTGGGGCGACCATACAAAATTGCCAAAGAGGGATCTATGTCGCAAAGGGTGGTGTGGATGACTATGGAAGAGACTACGGAATGGTTTCGATGAAATGTTCCAAATTGATCAACAACACCGTGGGCATATCCGGAGTGGATGTATTGTTGGACCTGGATGGGTGTATGGAAAGCGAGGCAGAATGCGATTCTCCAATGTCCAATCAATTTATTTTGGGCATGGAGGGGCTTGATTATTTTGACGTGGTGTATGTGGATCGTTCAGATGTAGAACAAGTGTTTGCGCGACATAATTATTGGCTGCCGCCGCCCAACAACTCCGCCAATGCCAACGGCAACTACCGGCTGCGAAAAGGAGAAGTAGCCTATGAGTGCGATGTCACCGGCCCGGCAAATGAAGAAGTAGCATTGGTAGAGGAGGGTTATTTGTCAGAGCCGCCAACATCTTGTTGGACTGAAACTCCCGGCCCCTATCCAACCGTTGAAATCGATGCCTTCAAAGACACGCCTTACGAATGTGGCATAACGACCGGCGATGGTTCCTATCTGCTGGACCAGCAATACCGGGCAGCCACCTGGCATCTGCGGAATGAAGAATTGACGGATGCCCGGGGCAAGTACCAGGCCATCGCCGCCATCCCGGATCAGGTTCGGAACGATGCCGACCAGACCTGTCGAAACTACATCGACATAGCGCGTGTGATGGCACATGCCCTAAAAAATGAAGCTGCCGGGGAGTATGGCAGCAACTGGGCGGCGGGCACCTATATCCCCCAGGCCAAAGGCAATCCGCTGTTGCGGGTGTGGCCCAACCCTGCGGAGTCGTCGGTGAGTGTGTGGCTGGAAATGGTACCTATAGGCTGAATGTTTACGATGTATTGGGAAAGGAAAAATTCTCCGGTGAGCTAAGTGGTGGAGAGCAAATAGATGTGTCTGACTGGGAAGGTGGGATGTATGTGTTGAAGGTTCACGATCCGGTCAGTGGAAAGGAATACACGGAGAAATTGTTGGTATTAGAATGATCTGGTGACGTTGGGTTACTTTTATGATAAGCAAAACCAGTCCGGGGTTGTCCTGGGACTGGTTTGCGTTTTGGGGGTATTTGGGGAGGCATTTTTGTGTGATGAGCTGTTGTTTTATAGTGGTACAGGATTAGGTTTGTGAATTTTTTTACAACCCTGTGGTGAATGGTTTGAAATCATGCCTGTCGGCTAGGTAGAGACAAGGACATATGATTTTTTTTACCACCTTTCAGTGGTTGGTTTGAAATCTACCTGTCGGTAGACAGGCACATAGGCACATAGGACACACCTGCCTACCGGCAGGCAAGGTAGGTTTTGTCCTTCGGACAAATTTAATCTGCTTACCCTAATAGCTATCGGGATAGACAGATAGGATCGCCTGGAACTGGACAGGCCCAAGTTTCATTGGTAGTGCTACAAAAAGTGTTGATGGATTCATAACATTGAACATTTATTCGCTCCAGCGGAGCGACATCTTTGTAGAAATAGTCCAGCACAGCGAGTCAGCGGACCGTAGGTTTGCCATCTGAAGTTTAGATAGCGAATCTACCTGGCGGCAGACAGGCCTACGGTCCGCTGGAATGGCTTTTGGTCTTTTCTACAAAGATACCGCACCTACGGAGCGGCATCCCCATCAACACATGCAGTAGCACTACCGTTTCATTTACTTTTCTACCTGTCGATAGACAGGCAGTTTTCACAAAATTTGCCTTGGGATGTTGCTGCTATTTTAATACGCCTCCGCCTTAGTCATCAACTGTTCCGAAACGGTTTTGTCCGTCACGCGAGTGATGCTGAGAATGTCGTCATATAGGATGGCGGTGCTGTTGTACTTTGAAATCAGGACGACGGCTTGTGGTGCGTTGAGGTCGAAGCGGACTTCGCTGATGTGCCAGTGATAGAGTAGCTTGCCGGTGGGGTCGTAGATTTCGAGGTAGTCGAAGTCCCGGGAAGTGGCGATATTTTCGATGTACTTTTCCAGTGGGCGGAGAAGGATAGGTGTTGTGTGGTATTAATGTTGTCGATGCTTTGTGTAGGCGGCAGGTCTTCTTTTGTGCAACTTGTGAAAGCAGCGGCGACAAAAAGTACGGCAAGGATGGCGATGATTTTTGGAATGGATGTCATGGCGTTATAATTTTAGGGTTAGAATTTGGTGCTGACCATTATGGACTTCGTTTGATTGGGTTTTTCAATCTGGTATTCGATGGTGGAAGTCCCAGCTTGTTGGGCTGCATTTATCCAGGTTTCCATTTCCGGGAAACCGATACGGTAATCTTGTATCAGTCGATTGGTGCTGCCGGCAGCCCATCCGTCCAGCTCCATCATTAGTTTTTCGGGGTTGGCATGGGCGAGGGTGTTTCGGTTCATCACTTCTCCGGTGAAAGGGTTTTGGTGGTTCCATTGGCTGAAGTGGAGCATTTGGGCGTCGATTTCGGAGAGGCCGAGTTGCTGGAGATCGGCTAGTTCGAGGTGGACTAAAAGGCTGAGGTGGCGTTTATCCGGGCAGTTGTTGGGTGAGTTCGCTGATGGGATGCGATGGGACCGAGGCTATTGCTAGGAAGCTCATCGGTGTCTTTGATATGAATGCCATTGGCCCTTGAGGTTAGACGATAAAATTGAGCTACCCGGTTTTGTATAACCTGTCGCGTAAAGGGATGTAGGTGGAACGGGTCTTTCTTAAAGGGAGGTGTCTCTTCTATCACTAGGTGGTTCAATGATCGATTTACTGGTAATCACGTTGTTTTTTCCTTTTTACAGACTTGAAATATCAAAAAGGCAGTGAGGAAAATAATCAGCGATAATGAGCGATGAAGGTTTTTGTTTTCATGGGGATTTGGTGTTATGGCGTGCCCGTGAAGGCGCTAACGCCTACAGTGGCAAGTCCTGAAGGCGTAGCGGTAGCGTAGTCCTTCATGGTGCTTGTGGTTTTTTGATGTTGCGGTATTGTCGGTGTTTCATGGTGTTTTGGTGTGCCGCTCTGCCAGAGAAGGGCGTTGCCTTCACTGCATGCTTCATGGTAAAACTCCCTGCGCCATTCGGAGGATGGAACAGGGAGTGCGAAGAGTGGGAGTTTGGGGCGTTGAACATAGGTGACTATGGGGATAAAAGTAAGAGTCACTGGTTGCGGGAGTCAAGTGAATGGTGGCTGGCCGTGTTTGGGTTTATGAATGGGAATGGGGTTGGTGGGAATTTTTGGAAGGACTCGTCAATAATGCAGAACGCAGTTAATGTAATGGATGATATTTACTTCCTTTTCTCCGAAGGGAAATTTCTATTAGCTGTGCATTGATACGGGATCGAAAATTGTGAGGATAAAAAACCCTGCTTTCGCAAAAAGGTTCCTTTTTTCGTTGTCGAAGACAAGTTCTATTTTTTCAAAGTGCGCATTTGTTTTTTCCCAAAGGGTTATTGCATCAGATTTGGAATGTTGGCAGGGATAAGTTTGCCTATTTCCAATGAGATGCAGGGAAGCCCGTCATCACATTCCAGGGTGGATTATTGACTTGCTTTTGACATCTGGTTTTGTCGAAATAGATGAGGGGTTCCTGGGCGGGGAGGATGAGAGCGGCCAATAAAAGGTGGGCAGTGAGTAAGTGTTTCATAGTATGCTTCAAGAAAAAAGGCCATCGGGGAGCCTGTCCGCGATGGCCTTTCAAAAATGTTTCAAAATGTTCCGATACCGATCCAGATTGCTATCGAGGTCGGCACTGGGTTGCCTTTCAATCACCGGCAAGATAGTGTGGTGGTGGGAGAATTGGAAATGGGTTTTTGATTTGGGACAAAGTTGTGCTATTTCAATTTCTTAATTGTTAGGCGTTCTCTGGCCTCAATAAGTGCAGTATGAATTTTTTGTTCTAAAAGTTCTTTTGGAGGAAGTTCTGTCCAGTATTCAGCTACCATGATTCCGTCCTTATGCATTTCGAGTAATTCGATTTGTTCTTTGCTTGCTTCGGTGCATAAAATTAACCCTATCGGATATTTTTCGTGGGTTTGTTTTTCATATTTGTCAAGCCATCGAAGATACAATTCCATTTGGCCTTTATAATCCGCTTTGAATTTTCCAATTTTGAGTTCAATTGCTACTAACCTTTGTAATCGTCTGTGATAAAAATAATAAGTCAAGGTAAAAATCCTGTCCGTCGATTATCATTCTTTTTTGCCGCTCAATGAAAGAAAATCCAGCCCCCAACTCAAGAATGAAAAGCTCCAGCTCTTTTAAAATTGCGTTCTCTAAATCATTTTCCAGATATCCTTCCTGTAAACCGAGAAAATCCAAAAAATAGGGGTCTTTAAATGTATTATGAGTTTCTTTAATGGTTTTTGGAAGTTGTTCATTGGCAATTTGAGAACGTTCAAAAACTTTTTGTTCAATTTGTTTTCGGGTATGTCTGATAGTCCAATTTTCCTCTGCTATTTTGTTTGCATAGAAGTATCTTTTCTCTGATTCTTTAACTGGGAGTAGTTCAATAAAATGTGACCAACTCAATTGTGTCGACAGCGTCGACACAATTTCCAAGTCGGAAAATTGTTCGGCAAATTGCATCATCCGACGTAGATTTCTGAGCACAAAACTTTTTCCATAATTGGTAGTTAACTTATGGGATAACTTTGAAACAGTTTCCTTGCCGTATTCTGCACGCTTATTTTGGAGTATTTCACCATTGATTTTTTTACCGACACTCCAGAAAAGCATAGTCATTTCTGAGTTAAAAGTTTTACTGACTTTGGTTCGTGCTTCTTCAATTAATTGCCTAATTTCGTCATACAGCCTTTTCTCATCTTTGCTGAGTTCTTTTCTCATAAAGTACTTGTTTTTAGTAGTTTGAATTGATATGCAAATGTAGTGAAATATATTTCCGAGTTGGAATATTGTTGGCTTAATCAAAGATAAGATATGCCAAAAGAATATTAAGCCGCCGTAGAAAAATGCAAACAAAAATACCCCTTAGGCGTCTGCCCCGTAAAATCCTTAAACGACCGATAAAACGTAGAACGATTGTTAAATCCACATTCCCTGGCCAGGCCGTAGAAAGTCAGCATACGAGCTTCGCCACTCAACAGTCGCTCCTGAAACTCCCGAATCCGGTAGCGGTTAACAAAAACCTGGAAGTTGTTCTGCGTTCGGGTGTTGACGACCTGGGATAAATACTTGGTGTTGGTATTGAGTTGATCGGCAATGGATTTGAGGCAGATGTCTTTTTGGAGATAGATTTTGTCTGTGTCAAAAAGCTGACGCAAGTCCTGGTAGATGCGTTGGGCTTCTGGTTCGGTGAGGTTGCTGGTGAGGTATTTTATTGGAGTGCTCATGAGGTTTTGATTTTATTGTTGGTAAAAATGTGACACATTCATGTATGCTACTTTGGCATTGCCCCAAAGTAGCCAAAGGTCTAGGCCAATCAAAGGCAACCGCACGCAGGCCGGCACCCGCCCCCACATGATTGGCCATTCCCAACCCGCCTGAATAACAAATTCAACCAAATCTCTAAGGCCGACTACAACCGCCTGCTGTATCCAAACACCAGACTTCATCTTGATAAGCAAGTTCTTATTTTGAAAATTCATAGATGCTAATGGTGCTGTAGTTTTTTGTAATGTGCGTGAATCAGAATTTCCCATTCTAATTCTAGCAGCGTTCTTTCTTTTTGAAAAATATCATACTTCTTTTTCTCGTATTGCTGTTCCGCTTTTAGCAAATCGGTTGGTGAAATTTCGAGATGCTTGGCTTGATCTTTTTTGACTTCGTAGAGTTGGGTGTCGTATTCGAGTAGTTTTTCCATAAAGGCGATGTCTTGTTGTAGGGCGCCATGTTTCTGGATTAGTGCGTGTAACCGGAGTTTGGCTTTTTGTCGTTCCAGTTCATTTTTTTCGGATGATGCTGAGTTGCTTAGCTTGCCTGGATTCTTTGTTTCGTTGGCTGGTGTAGATGAGGTTCGAAGACCAGGAAACGGTTGGTCGGGGTTTGCCGTCCAGGGTATAGGAAATGCCAACTGTTGGCAGGAATTTTAACCATTGTTTTTTGTTGGTGGACTGAAATTCGACTAATTCTGCCTCGGTTTGTTGGGAGTAAAAAGAATCTAGCGCAGCGTAAAGCTGAGGTTCGGGAGGCAGGCCACTCCTAGCGGAAGGCATCGTATCAACAGATGGAACAGGAAAATCGAGGAAAAACAAGGAAATATAAAGAAGTACTTTCATTAGAGCCTTTTTAGTAGGTTAGAAAATGAATTCAACGTACTTGAAAGGCAAAATCAAAAGTATTGTTATATAACGAATGGAGTAGGAATTTAGTTTCCTCTACGGAAAAAGCTGGTAGGAGTTGGCTACCAGCATTGGGACGAAAACGAATAGAGTTTTTGACTATAGTGCAACAAGCTAAGATTTGTGATTTTTTACCACCTTCCGGTGGTTGGTTTTGAAACACATAGGCACATAGGACACATAGCTTTTTTGTCCTTCGGACAAATAAAACCTGCCTGGCCCGACAGACAGACAGGTCCGAAATACGTTAATATTCATTTTTACAAACCTCACCTTGGGGTACTATAAATACATTTATGAAGCCTTCGCCAAATGTGGTAAAGCTGCACTATTTATTTCGGTCAATTTATGCATAAGGAAACGATACTTTTTCCTTCCTCGTTTGACAAAATCGGAATCAATGTGATAAATTTTATGAAAGATTTTAAACGGCGGATATTTTTGAACCCCAAAGACCATAAAACTAATTCCACCAAAGCCATCAAGATAAAAAGCCGTTTGCCGGTCGTAATCGTATTGCTGCAACTGGATTTCAAATTCTTCTTTACTCCGTGCACTCGTTGTTTTAAAATCAATGAGATTGTCTTTTGAAACGACAAGGTCGAATTTGGCTTTGCATTTTAGGCCGGTAAGTTTGTCTGTCCAAACGTTGTGACACTTCGGTTTCCGATTTGGCCAAAAGGCTATGCAACAATTCCGAATCCATCACCGCTTTAAACATCTCGTCCAGATTCCGCTTTTCGAAATTTCGCAAATTGTAATCCGGCATATAAAACCTGTCCGGCTCCAGGATCATAGCGTGAAGGCTGCTCCGAACACCAGGCAACGAGCGGGAAACAGCAAGTCTTTGCCTTTGAGTTGGTAAAGCAACCGGGTTAGTTTGCTGTTACTCACTGCCTTGATTCGGCGAATGTCGTTTTTAGGCAATTCGCTTTTTGGTACGTCGGCGGAAAAACCGTAATTAGAATAGTGGTTAATGAAATTGATAAACGAAGCCTGGGTATAGCTTTCCGTTTTTTTAATCCACTTGGGATGAATCATATCCAAAGCAGCCTTCCCCAGGTTGGTGAAAATTTTAAAATCGTCGCCTTTGGGGTTTATGATATGGGCGATTCTTCTCTTAACCCGGAGGTAAAGGTTTTCCAGTTTTGGTTTTCGTCCGGTGGGTTTTAAGCGTCTTACTTTTCTGCCTATCGGCAGACAAGCATGACGTTTGGATGGAATGGCGTTGTTCATATCGTTTGATTTTTTAGATGGAAGAAAAGAGAAGGCAAGCATGTAAAACCATTACTTACCTTCTCGGGGTTGCAGGAGTCAGGCAGCTTTGTTGGTTGGAATTTCGGTTTCTTTGGTGGGTAATTCTTTGATCTCTTCGGCGGTTCCATCTCCATTCAAATGCTGGATGGGCGGTTTGTAGTTTACAGAAATTTCCACTTCCGCATCACCGGTCAACGTTTCCGTTCTCCAGATGTTGAGGGCTTCGCCGAGTTGTTTTACTTCTTCTTGTTTTTCAGCATCCAGCACCTTGTAGGAAAATTCGGCGATGAAATATTTATTGCCTTTTCCTTCGCCGGATTGCTTTATTTTTTCGACTGGCTTGGCAGTTAAAATAACCTGACTGAGGTTTACAGAATCGTAGAACAGATCCAATGTTGTGCGCTCCAAATTCTCCACACTGTATCCGTGAAATAGCAAACTGCACAGGTGGCCCTCCTCATTCAAAAAGAAAAATTCGGCCCATTTTTTTAACCCATACCCCAAAATGTCATCTTTAAAAAGTCGATACCCAATGGGAATAAATGTAAGTGGTTCTGCCTTTTTTGTGATCGGAGTTTCTCCATTGATCGAAAACAATCCCCGACTTGCGTCGAAGCGATAAGACCTAGGATAACCTGGCCGATAACGGATTTTCAGTTCGCCGGTTTCCGGGTCAACGAAATTGGTTCTGGTGCTTGGTAAAAGAGAATTTTGATTTTTCATGTGAAATGTATTTATAGTGTTAAAGAATGAAAAATTAATATTCATTAGGATACAAAATCGTAGTTGCATTGCGGTTGGCTTCCGTAATTATCCATATCTTATTATTTCCCTGATGATCGACATTTTGCAGTTCTTCCGGGATATTGTAAACCGACAAAATCCGCATATCCATCGCCAGTGATTCATCGTTGATTTTTCTATCCTCTTCGCAACAATCTCCCCAATCTCTGGAATGGTGGCGGTGCAGTGATTTTTGAACAAAGGAATAAAATGGTGCATTGCTCATTGCTTCGTTTATGGCACGAGTAGCCAGAGTCTGTCCCAGTGAAAATGACATAACTAAAAAATTAAAATTGTTAAGGGTGAAGGAGAAAAAAATAAACAAGCTCATGACGTTTTAAAATGAAATTGTTCAAATTTTTTACCCTACACCCCACGGAAAATATATGTATTTATGAAGCCTTACTAATAGGCGGCTTCAGGGGTATTACAGGTGCTTTGATTCGTGACCTGCCACAACATGGATTCCATCACCTCATCAAAAACGCGGTGCAAATCCAGTCGAACCACTTCCGTGAAATAACTCGCTTGCTTTAAATGAATATCCAATTGATAAGGCGTCCGGGACTTCACCCACCCCACCCGGTAATAATTTCGAAAGGCTTTTTCAAAAACGGGGTTGGAAAACAAAGGGTGGTTGACAAAAATTTGAAAAGAGGAAACGGAACCGTCTCCCGATTGAGAGGGTATTGCCTCAATGCGACAGTAATAAACCGGCTGGTAAGTGGCTTCTTGCTGCTCAGCAAAACGGCCCTCTTCTTCGCCGATTTCGTTAAGGTCGATGTGGTTGTAGTATCTCATTTTGTATGTTTTTTGGAGGCCGTTATTTGTCAGTTTTTAAAAAGTATAACAATACTATTAACAACCTCTTTATGACAACATAAATATACAAATTGTTTTTGTAAAAATCAAATTTTCTTTAAGAAGATTTTCGAATATTTTATTGATAATCAGCGATTTATAATGAAATGTATTTAACAAAATGTTTGCCTATAATGGCAATATTTTGTATCTTTAAGCATGAGATTAGCGATTACAGGCAGTCGAAAATACACCGACTATGAGGAGTTGAAGCGAGTGGTAAAATCGCTGGCACCCAACACTAAAGTCATCATCAGCGGAGGGGCTAAAGGAGCCGACGAACTGGCTGCCAGATATGCAAAAGAGCATGGCCTGGAACTTGAAGAAATACGCCCCGACTACAAAAGACATTTTGCCAAAGTAGCCCCGCTAATACGAAACTCGGAGATAGTGGCAAAGGCTGATAAAGTGATTGCTTTTTACTACCAGACCCAAAGCGGCGGAACCCTGGACACCGCCAAAAAAGCAATGGCCGCCGGGAAGCTACTGGCAGAAGTACTCAACGGCAAGGTGACCAGACACGATAATAACCTGCTGCTGCTTTGAAGCAAAAAAAGGCCTGGTGCCGGGCAGTTGGGCGAATGCGATTTTATTTGTAAAACTATTGTTATTGGTTGCCGCTGCGCATGAGGGGGAGCAACCCTTAAACGCTTTCTTGTCTGCGGAGCGAGCTGCGCCAGCCCCTGCCGGCAAGCGACAATACCTGCTGAGGATTCGTGAGAGGAGGCGTGGCAGGTATCGCTCGGCAGGGACTGGCGCTGTGCGTTGGGAGAAGCGATGAAAGTTCAGCGTTGGGAAATCCCGGGCATGCGGCGTAGTCAGTAGCCGATGCAAGCCACAAATGCGGGAGGGTAATAATGGTCTTTTAAAGTTTTTCTTTGGTTGGGTTTTTATAGGGCGGGTGGCATAAAAGCAGTTGCCGTGTGGGAGTGGTTGGGGGTGCTGATTGAAGGCTACTGCTGCGACACCACTGAAGGACGATGCCTTCAGGGCACGAAGCGGAGGCTACCGTGTGTTGATGGAAGTAGCGGGTTGTTGGGCGGTGGCCGGAGCTGGGGGTGTAGTTAGTGGATTGTGTAAGTTATAAACTTGGGAGCGGTAATAGCGGTCTTTTGAAGTTTTTCTTTGGTTGACATTTTTATCGGGCGGGGGGCGTTAAAGCAGTGGCCGTGCGGGAGTGGTTGGGGGTGCTGATTGAAGGCTACTGCTGCGACAAAACGGAGGCTACCGTGTGTTGATGGAAGTAGCGGGTTGTTGGACGGTGGCCGGAGCTGGTGGTGAGATATGTTTTGCGCCTTAGCAATACAGCTTCAAAAGATTCCACTTTGTTGTCTCGGCCAGGTCACTGAAAAACTGATAGGGGCTCCGTCAGATGTGTGTCAGAAATGAGGAGCAATGACAATTGCAAAAACATATGCTAGCGAAGCCGTCCCCGCCTGGCTTGGATGCTTGGGTGATCAAGTGTGATGCTTTAGCCCCGGCACCCTCCTACCTAATCCTAAACAAAATTGACCTGCCGAAAGGCACGGCAATCCCAAAACGACCAAAAATTAATCAAACACTTGACAGAAAATCAAAATAAGTGTACCTTTCCTTAGAGAATTGGGAATACTGGTTGATTCAGCGAAGTAAATCCAGTGTTCCACGGCTAATCCCGATTAGGATCGAGAGCAAAATGCCTACCACAGACAGGCAAGCTTATAGAGTTAATCAGGCCTGTCCGGTGGCCAGACCTCAAGTAGACAGGAGTATTTTACGAGTATTCATATAACGTTGCCAGATTATTGTTGGAATACATCAAGGAGCATAGCCGGATTTTGAGTCAACTACCACCTTCTAAGAAGGTGGCTTGGCGCAAAAGCTGAAGGTAAAACCTTCTTCCCACAGGCTACGCTTCTCCAAAAGCACCCATTCGTAAAATGACGCGATAAATATAAAAGGCAAAGCCAGCGGAACATAACCACTCCCGAAGGAGGTGGATTTCTAAGTTAAGTTAAAAAGACCAAGATAAACTCAAATCCAAAATTTCAGAAAAATAGTAATCAGATAAACAGAAACAAATGAAAAAAATACCACTTATCCTTTTACTCACTATTATTCTAACTTCAATACTTTTTTCTCAAAATACTAAGCGAGCTAACATTTGGTATTTTGGAGGAAATGCAGGTATTGATTTTAATACTTTCCCACCTACTCCGATTTTGGACGGAGCGTTAGATACCGGGGAAGGCTGCGCAACTATTTGTGACACAATGGGAAATCTAATAATCTATACAGATGGGAGAAAAATTTGGAATAAAAACCATGAGATAATTCCCGGTGCAATAAGTTTAGGTGGAAACAATTCATCTACACAATCAGGATTGATTGTTCCTTTACCTGATTCAGATAGCTTACTATACATTTTTTCAATGGGTAGTTGGCCTATGAGTAGCGGGCTTCAATATTCAATAGTTGATATTAGTTTAAATAATAATTTAGGCGGGTTAATCACTTCAAACGAAACTCTTTCGGAAGAATGTAGAGAAAGAGTATTGGCAATCCTGCATTGCAACAAAAAAGATTTTTGGATTATATCTCATGAAGAAAATAACAACACATTTTTAGTCTGGCTTTTGACCAGTTCAGGAATTAGCAACTTTCCAAATGTAGTACAAGTTGGTACACCTATGTCAAATAATACAACTTCCTCAATAGGTTATTTAAAATCTTCACTAAGTGGGACAAAAGTAGCATTAGGGAATTATAGTGATAGTTACTTTGAGGTTTTTGATTTCAATAATACAACTGGAGAAATTTCGAATCCAATAAAGATTGAGCATCCTGACTTCCATCACTCTTATGGAATTGGATTTTCTCCAGACGGAAAAAGACTATATTTAACTGGTATTCAGGCCACTCCTATACTATTTCAAGTCAATCTTGATTTACCAACAGCTCAAGCCATACAAAATTCAACTACTATTGTAGGTCAAGCTTCATCAGGAACTTATTTTGGAGCAATACAAAATGCTCCTGATGGGAGAATATATATAGCAAGAAATAATAGAGAATATTTATCAGTAATACAGAATCCAAATGCATTAGGTACAGATTGTAATTTCTTAGATGAAGGTTTTCAATTAGATGGTAATTTGAGTAGGGCTGGTTTACCAAATCTTATATCAAGCCATTTGAATGACTTCCCATCGACTGAATTGGTATTAGAAAGAGACACGTTTTGTATTAACGAAACAGAAATCGAACTAACGGGAGGAATTCCTATAGGCGGTAATTATAGCGGATTAGGAGTTGCTGGGAATATATTTGAACCATCCGAAGCTGGAGTTGGCACACACTTAATCATCTATTCTTTTGAATATACAAATGGATGTATATGCTCCGATTCGGCGAAAGTTATCGTTGAAGATAAAGGTTGTGCTACAGGAATTAATCAAATTGAAATCAATAACTCGGTGAAAGTTTTCCCTAACCCGTCGAATGGAGATTATTCTGTATTTGTTCAAAATTGGACTGGCCAAATCAAAATACAAGTATTTGATTCCCTTGGTCAATTAATCCTCACAGATAAAAATAAAGCAAATCGATTCCAAATAAAAGCTATGCAGAAAGGAATTTATTTACTTAAAGTGTCGAATGATAGTTACGTTGCATTCAAGAAACTAATCACTCAATAAAAAGAGAATAAAAAAGACGAGAAGCTAATCAAGTAGGCGGTTCAATCTGAGCGGAGTGCACCTCTCCCACCGCCGGCGGGCAGGCACACCACGAAGCGTACGAATCGCGTACTTCGCGGTTCACCAAACAACTAACTTTCTTTTCTGGATTTTGGATTTGGTTCCCCCTTGTATTTGACGTGTAGGTAGTACTCCAAAAATGGAATGTATCCTCTCTGTCGCAACCGGGATTCCTTTACCGTAGTCCCCATAATTAATTTGAAATAATAATTAACCCAGCCTTATCACTAATAAATTCAATCTTTCTGTTTACTCCACCGAAAACAATACTATTACAATAACCTACAAAGACTACCGAAAACAGGAAGGCGACGAAAAACCAAAGATCGAAACGCTGATTTTGGGAGTGTTTGAGTTTATCAGAAGATTCCTGCAACACTTACTGCCAAGTGGTTTTCAAAAGGTGCGTTATTACGGAATATTGTCGAGTGCCTGGCGCAAAAAACTGCGGTTACTTCAGTTGCAGCTAAATGTTAGCGTGCCACCGAAGCGGTCGACCGAAAAGATAATAGAAAAGCTGATAGGAGCGCCGGTCAACGTATGTCAAAACTGTGGAATGATAGACGATTTTGTGACATTCCTAATCCCCTCCGACCCTGACTGGAAATTTACCAACATCAAGCACCTGCGACTTCCCCGGCGGAATGTGGTTCGTCCGCCGCCACAATTGTCGTTGTTTTCAAGCCTCCTTTCCCCTCCATAGGTGGTGTAACGAATAGTTGCCCTGATAATGTAATGCCCATTCATAACAAAACTGTTACAGAACCAGTCTATTTCCGGCAACTATTTTGGAGATATGACAAATTATCGTTACCTTTCCTGCTCAAAAGTGCCTGGCGTGGGTTCGACATGGGAATGACAACTGAATTTAACTGAAGATGGTTTGTTTTTCCTGCCTGATCCCGTAAAAGGAAAATACCTTTAGGGGAAAAATCTCTGGATCCATTGTAAATCTGCCTGCTGAGGGCATCGTTGTTCAACTGAAAAGTATGTGTCACCTGTGACAGAGTCTGCATTGCTTTGACTGCCTCGGAGGTGACACATACTTTCCTTAGTGATGTGCTACCATGCTCCGCTGCGCTCCGCACGGCAGCACATCGGCCCAGCGCCTGCGCTGGGCCGATCACCACCATAAAAAAGAAAAAAACAAAAACAAATGAAAAAAATCCCTTTAACCTTCTGGGTAATTTTAATTACAACAACATATCTCTTTTCCCAAAATTCAAAAAGAACCAATATTTGGTACTTTGGAAGAAATGCGGGAATTGATTTTAATAACACACCGCCAACACCTTTATCAGATGGAGCTTTAAATATATGGGAAGGATGTGCCACAATTTGTGACACGTTAGGAGAGATAATGATTTATACCGATGGACGTAAAATATGGAATAAAAACCATGATGTTATTCCTGGGGCAACAAATTTAGGAGGCGATAACTCTGCAACTCAATCAGGTATAATTGTTCCATTTCCAAATTCCGATGACCTATTATATGTATTTTCAGTAGATGACCAAGGCGGTAGCGGTGGGTTGAGATATGCGGAAGTTGATATGACCCTAAATGGTGGATTGGGTGGTTTGGTATCATCAAACAATATTCTTTTAGGTCAATGCTCTGAAAAAGTTACTGCAATCCCTCATTGCAATAAACAAGATTTTTGGCTGATAGCCCATGAATATGGAAGTAACAATTTTGTCGTTTGGGAAATTACAAATTCAGGAATTTCTTCTTCAAGTATAACTTCAATTGGCTCAACACACTCTGCATCTTCAACAGGTGCTATCGGATATATGAAAAGTTCGCCAGATGGGTCACGATTAGCATTAGGGGTTTATGGAGGAGATTTTTTTGAGTTGTTCGATTTCAACAATGAAACTGGTGAAATATCAAATCCTATAAATTTCACTAATAACCAATTTGACAATCCTTATGGAGTTGAATTTTCGCCTGACGGAACTCGACTTTACATGGCTGGAACACAAAACACTCCTATTTTATTCCAAGCAAATCTTGACTTACCAACACCCCAAGAAATCCAAAATTCTGTAATGATTATTGCCCAAGGTAGTTCAAGTTATTTTGGAGCAATTCAAAATGCACCAAATGGCAAAATATATGTTGCAAAAGATGATAGTGATTATTTATCCGTAATACATAACCCGAATGGACTTGGACTATCATGTAATTTTATCGAAGATGATTTTTATTTAGGAGGGCAGGAAAGTGCATTAGGATTGCCTAATTTAATTCCAAGCTTTTTTGCACAAGAACCAACAATTCAATTATTGGAAACCATAGACTTTTGTGACGGCACAGCAAATATTCAAGCTGTGACTGACATTGAAGGCGACAGCGTAGTATATCAATGGTATTTCAATAATGATTTAATACCAAATCAAACCTCAACTCAAATTCAAGTTGACTCTGGCGGCACATATGAGTTTAAAGCAATAGTATATTTCGATTGCCAAGTAAATCCTTCTGAATATGCCCAACAAATCAATATATCATTTCCTGACCAACTTGGTATAGATGAAATACAGTTGAATCATCCACTTTGCGGAGTAAATGATGGGTCAATATCAATAATTGAATCGGGAGGTACTTCTCCCTATCAATATTCATTTGATAATGGAGCAACCTTTCAAATTAGCAGTACACTTTCAAATTTACTATCTGGTGTTTATGAGATTGTCGTACAGGATGACAATGGTTGTACAGCAAATGAAACGGTTGAACTAATATCGACTAATGCACCTGAAATTAATGATGTTCAAATAGTAAATACCTCTTGTGGTTTGGGAGATGGTGAATTAATTATTTCTGCATCAAATGGAACAGGGCAGCTGGAATATTCAATTGATGGAGTGAATTACCAACAAGATAATTCTTTTAGCAACCTCAATAGTGGTATTTACACAATTTCCATCATTGACTCTCTTGGATGTTCTGTTGAGACAACGGAAGAAATAGAAGGAAGCACAGCACCTTCAATCAATTTCATTCAATCAATTTCAACTACTTGCGAGCAGAATAATGGAACACTTGAAGTAGCTGGAAACAATGGAACCCCTCCATATGAATATTCCATCGATGGTATAAATTTTCAAACATCAGGGAACTTCTCTGATTTAGCGGAAGGGACATATAACATAATGATAAGTGACGTCGAAGGTTGCATTGATTCAATACAATTGGAGGTTGATTCGGAAGAACCTCCATCAATTACTGATATTGATGTCACCCAAACTTCTTGTGGTGAAGACAATGGAGCAATTTCAGTAACTGTCATAGGAGGGAACAACGTTGAATACTCTGTTGATGGACTAAACTTCCAGTCTTCAAATAGTTTTGAAAACTTAGCAGCAGGGAGTTATGGAATAATAATTCAAGATGTCAACGACTGCCAAGACACTCAAACGATAACAATTGAATCGAGTGAACTGCCCTTAGCACAGTTGGTTGAGGCTATCCCTACTTCATGCGGTGAATCCAATGGCTCAATAATTATTGAAGCAAGTGGCGGAAATTTAGAGTTTTCAATAAATGGAATTGACTATCAACAAGGCAATGTATTTCCGAATTTGACTTCTGGCATTTATACCGTTTCAATTAAAGATGAAAACGATTGCATTTCAACAAATGAAGTTGAGGTAGCAAGTTCACCTGAATTAACAATTAATACGATTGAGAGTATTGCAGCCGTTTGCGGAGAAAGTAATGGAGGGTTGAGGATTGAGGTTGATGGAGGAACGGGAATAATTCAAGTAGCTCTAAATGGCGGCAATTTCCAATCCAGCTTTTCTTTTGAGGGTTTATCATCAGGAGAATATGATATTCAAGTTACTGATGAAGTCGAATGTTTAGTAGATACATCATTTGTAATAACACAAGAGGAATGTCCGATATATATCCCTAATGCGTTTTCGCCTAATAACGATGGATTTAATGACCTATTCAAAATTTATCCACATCCTGATTTTAAAGGTGAATTTAAGATATTTAAAGTTTTTGACAGGTGGGGAGCAAGTGTTTTTGAGGCGCAAAATTTCAACCCTGCCGATATTGGATGGGACGGAACACATAGAGGAAAAGAATTGGGAATCGGTGTCTATGTTTATTTCGTGGAATACGTCTCCGAAAATGGAAATTCTGAAATACTCGAAGGAGATATAACAATAATAAAATAAAGAAGAAAAGAATACGGTGGTGAACAATGCAGGCGCTGGGCCGTTCGCTACAATTAAAGATGAAAAAAACAATATACATATCAATAATTTTACTTGTTTCCTTACAATTGAATGGTCAAAAACAAGTTCCACAAAAAACAGACACAATTTTTGAGGCAATTGACTCAATCAAAGAAGAAACGGTCAAATTAAATGATAAAGTTGTTTTGTTGGTTAAAGAAAATGGTGCATTAGAAAAAAGATTAGAAAATAATGAAATCGTTATTAAGGAATTGAAAAGTAAAGTTGATATTTATCAAAGTACCTTGGAAACTGATGATATAATTTTTGGAGGCATCTCAACCTATTTTACGATTATAGCTATACTACTGTCGATAATTGTTATTGCAATTCCAATCATTAACTACTTTTTAGTTTTAAAGCCGAATAAGCAAACATTGGATAAAGTAGAAAAGCTTGAGTCTGAAGTCTTAACTAAAATCGAAAAGAATTTTGAAAACTATCTAAATAATCTTGAGAAAACTAAGTCAAAAAAGATTATAGCTATGCTAAACGATAGGGCAAACTTGTCCAAAGTTGTAAACTATTTCTTCTTAAAAGAAGCTGATTTTTTAGAAGATGAAGATATAGCAATTGTGATAAAATTCTTAGAGGAAAATGATGATATTGAAGAGATGAATAAGATTACCCTCCATTCTATAGTGAGTAACCACACATCTATTCTGTCAGAAAAATATTACAAATCTATCTTTGAAAAAGAAGATAAAATAAATCAGAAATATGCAATTGATTATCTTATAGAAAACAATCTTCCCTCACATATCGATTATATAGAAACAGTCATCAAAGCGAGTGATGAAGGACATGAACTCTTAACAAATTTTTTCTTTCATATCAAGCAAAAATTTCTCGGAAATTTTAAAGATAAGAAATCACCAGAAAAAATGGAACTTGGACAAGAATACACAAAACTATTGTTCAATAGCGATAAGATTCTCGAAAGTATAAAAGGAACAGAATTACCAAAAGGCATGCTATCGGATTCCAGAATAAATATAAATGTCATCAATCAAGATAAATTTATTAGAGAAACAGAATATTACAAAACCTTTTTGAAGAAAATTGATAGAATATAAAATCGTAGCGAACAATGGCTAAAACGGTGCGACGTGAAAAGTCGCTTTATAATACTGTTAAACCATCGGAATAACAATAATTTTACATGAGTTATTCAAGGGTGGATTTAACCTGATGTGCTACCATCAGTTTCCTACTTCGGGGTGCGTCACTAGTAATGGTGGGGTGCTAAGCCCCAAGGACAACAAAGCTCCTCCCGATTCCGATCGGGATAAGCGGCGACCGTGAGGTCAAAGCGAAAATTGCTAGTCTTTTGCGGTAGGAGGAAGCGGAATGAATGGTATGCGAATCACTGTAAGCCTTAAACCGGGCTAATGGTAGTCATTTTGACATCTATTATCGTAAAATCGAGTAGCTTACAATGCTCGGTGCGGTGATCATAATCGTTATGAGTGCTTGAGCAGATTACTGGGAAACTAGTACGGTCTGTTCTGAGGGGGAGAAGGAGGGGCAACCCTCCCGACCTACCCGACTTCATGTCGAGCAAAAGCTCGCCACGCACATATACGAGACCGTTATATTTCACCATTTAACGACCCCAGATTCATATAGGAAAATGCAATTCATTGTATTCATCAATAACTATTTTCTAACCAGCTCTTTATTCCTAAGTTTTGAATTTGTTGCAATTTTGTTTGAGACTAAGATATTTAATTGAACTTTTATGTGTTTATTTTGTGTTATAATAGATAGGTCGCATTTAAATGGAATAAATTAAAGCAACTTATTACTCCTATAGAACCAATACAAGCATGCAAAAATTTCTACCACTCCCGTTCAGGTTATTCCCAACCACTCTATTTTTATATTTATTTATGTTTACTTTTTCTGCTTGTAAAAAAGACAAGCCCTGCCGTTGTGACTTGTTAGATGAAAAAGAAAAATTCTTTGTTAAGTCAGGGGCAATTGTTGAAACTAATTCGAATAAAAAGGCACTGGAAGAAGGAAAGGAAGCTGTAGTTGATTTGAATTTGGAATTATCACCAAAAGAATTAAAGGAGCAATTAAATTTACTTAAAGGAAATGTGGAGATCAATGTTCCGCTAATGGACTTTGAAAAATACCATTATGACTACCAGATTAATTTTGAAAAAGGAGTGGACAGAAATGTTTTATTGTATTTTCTTACTTATTGTTCTGCCTACCCCGCATACCATGACCGTTTTAATAATTGTGTTCCCGAAGAAGAATGGAAAAGTAAAATCGAAAATTACAGACAATTATATTTAATGCCCGATACCGCTAGGGAACCCAACCCAGCCCCCGACTCGGATGGCAATACTCGCTCTGATTTAGTGACTTTCGGCAAATTAATATTATCCGGTAAAGTGTTAGATTTTGCAGATACGGAAATTGGTATAGCAGATGTGGAAATTTATTTGGGGAATGAGAAAATTGGCGGGACGTCTTCAACAGGAGCTTTTCATCTAACCTTACTAGGGAATAATACAGGTAAAGTGCTCCGCTTTGAGCATTTCGAATGCGGATCAGAGACATACACTATTCCAAAAAATAACGGTAGCTCTCCAGATATTCCTATTCTTTTAAAATGTAAATAAATCACAATGAAATTTTTTTTTACGATTTTTTTAATCATTTTATTTTTCCCTGTTTTATTTTTTGCACAATCACCAAGAATCGAAGGCCATATTATTGATGCTGAAACCAGAGAGCCTCTTTCAGGGGTCAGTGTCTATTTATATGTCAAAGGAGTACCTATAAAGGTTACTTCAAACAATGGTAAATTTACTTTTGACGGAGATGTAAAAGCAGATAGCTATGGTTCTTATACTTTTTCCTTTTACAAACCCGGTTATGAAAATAAATCGGAATTAAAACACCTTCCATTAAGAGCACCGATTGAGCTCAGAAAGTCAGATGTCGGTTACATACAGTTGTTGGAAAAAGGGACTAACCGCTTTCTGGAAGGTATAGAAATACAACATCAAGGTAGTCCTAAACCCAACACTACCAATAATCACGGTTATTTTGAAATGGATATTCCACCCGGAGTTTCTTTGGACAAGGAATATAGAATTTCTATAAAGGGAGGGATTTATTTTAAGGACACCGTTGCTGTTTTTAAAGCACGGGACTTAAAAGCTCGGGCCATGCCAATCTACGTCAGTCGAAAAAAGTTAGATTATTTTGAATTAATTGAAGCTTATGAATACAACTTGGATATGTTTCATCAGGGGCTCATTAAAAATAGTAAAGCGGAGCAGAATTATTATTTTAATAATTGTCGGAATATCCTGAATAGTATAAATAATTTAAAAGACCTTTCGTCGGAAGCTATTAAAGATTTTCGCAAAAGAGTGCCTCCAGTGATGAATATACATTTTGAATATATTCAAAATATTTATTTTAATAAAAGAAAAAAAGAAGATTATGAAGAAGAATATAAAAAAGCAAATTTAAAGTTTGGAAAAGCTTATAATGACTATTTAAAACATCCGCCTACCTATCGTGAAATTCCACAAAAAATAAATGAATTATTTTCGTTAAGCTACATTTCACTTAGTATTGCTATAGAGCGTTATAAATTGCATCCTCCGGGAAAAAAACTAGTCGAGATAGAAGCAGAACAAATCCTGACATTGAGAGATCGTTTTCATAAAACAGCAATGGAAAAAATTCCTAATCATGTTCCGGATAGTGAAAAAATAATCGAAGAAATTCATAGAATAAATAAACGTTATGGTAACAACCTGGCGGCTATATTAGAAAGCCTTAAAAAATAACCTGATGAAAAATTTACTATTATTATGTACCTGTTTATTCTTTATAGCTTGTACTCCGAAACCATTTGTTGCATTAGAAGACAACGATACTCTTCCATCTCCTCCTCAGCATATTCAAGCATTAATTGATAGGATGGCTAATGTGGATTCCGTAGCATTTGAAAAAGTAAATATTGGTCTGCTGGAAGGGCTTAATGAAACCTTGTTCAATGATTCAGATTTGAGAGGTTTCCATATTGATAGTGTTACTGTTGATTTAAAAGGTAAAAAATATAATATAAATAATAATGTGCTGGAGTTGGGATACACAAAGTTTGATACCATGACTATTTTTCCTGGTACAGGCAAAATAGTTGACAAATTGCCATATAGAATTAGTGGGTTTACGATGAAGAAAATTATTTTGAAAGAAGGAGATTGGGTAATTAAAACAATTTATATTCCTAGTGAAATTGTCGAGTTTGAAATTGACAAATATGATGTAAAGTATAACCCCAATAGACAAACTTTAAAAAAGTTACATTCTCAGATAGACGATTTAACACAACGTATTTTAAACCTGCTGGATGAAATAAAGAGGATAGAAGAAATAGAACCGAATCATGCGGCAAGTGGATTGCCACCTACATTACATAGCTTATTGGAAAAGATTAAAAAAATAAACCAGTATTATAGTAACCAAGAAGATGACTTTATAAACAACAGAATTAGCGTTGATTTTGATAAACTATATGATGTTGAATATACGGTAGAAGTACAGGAACAGGAAGTTGATGATCCGAATAATTATCCGACAATTATAGAAAACGAGCTTTTGTTTGCGACGGGGAAATATAAAATCCCGACAACTAATTCTAAGCTGGATAAAATTGTTGTGGAGCTTCAAAATAAAATAAAGAATATTGAGATAAAGTATGCGAATAAATTTTCTTCCAGTATGGATATAAAAATTGTTTTGTCGGTTATTGGATATTCAGACAAACAGGATGTAGGTGATTCTTTGAGAGATGAGTTGAAAGAGAAATATTCCGTTTCAGAAAAAAATATTTCTCAGGAAGAGAGAAACAGAATGCTTTCCCAGGCTAGGGCTGATGAAGTGTTTTCATATATTAAAAATAAAATTGACAGCGGGTCTTTAATATCCCTTTCCTTTATCAAAACCGAAGCTATTGGAAAAGGATGGGAGTATCCGCCAAATGTGAAACCGCCATGTCCAAACAGCTGTCAGGCACGAAGAGTAGTTAATATCTCACACATTGTTTTTCCTGACACGAAAATTGAATAAGTATAAGGTATACGGTTTTTATGGTTTGTCATAATAATGAGACTCTTGATGACAAAGGAAAAAATGGATAAATGAAGTTATAAGAAGGCTACTATTTAGTTTAATGTTGACTTGTTTTCAAAGTTCTTCTTCTTTTTCCATTGACCAGAATTTTTAAGAACCTTGGTCACAAAAAAGAAAATGCTAAGATTGAAGACTATTTTTCGCAAACAGATTTTTAAAAAGAGAAGACGAAAATATAACATTGCATAGGTCGTCAAGCCTCGCATTCGCTTCGGCCTGCGCCTATGCTCCCGATGTGCTGCCATGCTCCGCTGCGCTCCGCACGGCAGCACATCGGCCCAGCGCAGGCGCTGCGTTGACGTGTGCCGCCTGCGCTCCACTCCGACACAGGCACACATCAACGCGCAACCCGGCCATGCGAGGACTCCGGGCTGAAAAAAAAATTTTTTTCGCCTTCGGCGAAATTTTTTTCCCAGCCCTCCGCCTCGCACGGCGCCTGCGCTGGGCCGTTGGCTACCATGAAAAAAATAAAAAAAATGTTCGGAAGATTTTTCAAAAGAAATAAGGAAACGAAACAATCCATTCATACCGATTCAAATCAAAGAGATTTATTTGAAGAATTATTTCCTTTGACCAAAGATAATCAATTGAAATTTGAAAGTGCATTTAATTCAATTTTTGAGAAAATGTACGATGAACAGGGAAATAAGACACTAAAAGAATATTCAAGGGATTACACTGCAAATGAAATCCAATTTGGGAGTTTGCGGTTCGATGATATGAATTGGAATCAATTAAGTGCAAATGAGAATAGGTTAGAATATCAAAGCGATGAAGGTGATGTAATGGTTGTTGATAAAATCAATCCAAATAGCAAAATGGAAAAGGGGAAATCTCAAATTGAAGTTTACAGAAATTGGATAAGAGAGAACTCAGTTCAGCAAGGTGGAGGATTAATAATGTGTGAAGAAATAATAACTAAGAATGAAATAAGTGCATATGAAAGTATAGTTAAAGTTCCAAGGCAAGAAACCACAGGAATGGACTATGTTTATTTTCTGAATATGAGCAATTTTGACGAACAGAAACTTTATCAAATACAAGTAAAAATATTTGAGATGAATCCAACAGGGATGAGAGATAATATATCCATGCATCCAATTTGTGAAATCGCAAAAACTGATTTGAGTGAATTAATGAGGTTATATCGGCAAGACCCGTATCTAAAAGGTTTCAATGCAGGTAATGTGATGAATATATCTGAAAGAGAAGAATTTGATAAATTTTTCCCCTTTCATCCATTAAGCATAATCAGAAATGAAATAAGACCAAATATGAAAGATAAAGTTATATTTGAATAAAAAAAGAACACGGTAGCCAATAATTAAGTTTTCGTGGTGCGACGTGAAAAGTCGCTTTTAAATACTGTTAAACCATTTTTACAACAATAACCTTACATGAGTTGTATATTAATGGATTTAACCTGATGTGCTACCATCAGTTTCCTACTTCGGGGTGCGTCACTAGCAATGGTGAGGTACTAAGCCCGAAGGACAACAAAGCTCCTCCCGATTCCGATTGTGGTTTTCTACAGAGAAATAAAAAAGAAAACGTGCTACGATATTAAAAGCTGAGAACCGAATTGATACCAAAAACAGCAAAGCCAAACAATTTTATCATCGAAACTAACCGCCCGGTGTCTTTCCTTTTGTAATGCTAATTGTTGGTTGACTAGTGGTTGGTGTTTTTCCTTTCCATTGAATAATATCTAACAATGCACTGGTGATTTTATTCGAATTGCGTATAAATTCGTCGTTACTCAAAACTCCTTTATTCTGATGTTTTTTTAGTTGGCGGAACTGATTAGAAACAGAAAGAAATTCTTCTTTTAGTTCTCTGACCAATGATTCTTCTCGCTTTCCCCAGCTTCTATTTTGCCGCAGGGAAACTTCCAGTATCCTGCCAGTGATTTGCCTTCTTTTCTCTTGGCAAAGAGGATATTGTTGTTTGAAATTATTATTCCAGCTGCTACTTGAATCATATGGTCATTTTGTTTTTGGACCGCTACGTGTTTGGATTTTATAGGTTTTCTATTGCTTGGAGATATCATAAGTGTACTGTACTTGATGTGTCTATAAAAATCCAGACTCTTTTATTTTTAAACCGTTCGAGCGTATTGTCGCCAAGATTTTTCTAATCGTTTTTTGATTTTTCTTTTCAGAGAAACGGGTTTTATCAGTTTTACTTTTTCTCCGAAGGAAAGGAATAGACTTTCCAGTTCGTAGTTGGGGATGACGTGTATGGTGAATACGATCCGGTCCTTGTAGATTCTTGCTCTATGTTGGGTGGGGTGTATGGGTTTGGTTTCGATGTATTGTGCCTGGTTGAGGGTAGCGGAGAAGCGGACTTCGGTTACTTTGCCGTCGTCGGGTATGGAGACGCCGTATACATGTTGGAAGTAGTTGTCGGGGTTGAAGCTTTTTGGGGTGTGGTATTTCCGAGTGGCGGGGGTGATGGCCTTTATTCGGTCAAGAGGGTAGTTTCGTATGAGCTTTTCGACGTGGTTCCATGCGATGAGGAACCATCTGTTGTTGAACTCGCGGAGGAGGCAGGGGCTGATGTCTGCGGTGAAAGGCTCCAGTGTGAAGGGGTGGTACTTGATGGTGAAGGTTTGCTTACGGGCTATGGCCCGGTAGAGTGGGTCGAGCCATCGGGTGCCTGGTTCGTAAGTCTGGGCATCCACCTGTACGATGTTGCCGGTACGGCCAGCCCTGAGGTGGACGGTGCTTTCCAGTTTGGTGATGATGTTACGGATGCCTTCAAATTGGGAGAAGCCCTGGAATTGTTTCAGGATGACGAGGGCATGTTGCATTTCTTCTACGTCGTCAGGGGTTAAGGGAGAATTGGAAATGGAAAATTCCGGGTCTTCGTAGCGGTAGCTCCTCTGCGAGCGATCGTAGATGATGGGGGCCGGGATGCCCAGTCTGCCGTTGCGGAGGTTGATGATGTCTCCCTTTATGGTTCGCTCTGCGGGGTTGGGTAAGTCGCTGCGGATTTGTTCGCGCAGTTCCTCGCCACAAGCTTGTGCGAGTGCCTGCCAGGTCCAGAGTCTCCCCTTGCGGCGCAAGCTGTGATCTATGACCCGGTAGCGGATCATGGCATGTAGGTTGGTTGGCATATTCTTTTTTGTAAAAATAAAAAAAAAAGATTTACTGTGCATATACCTTGCACAGTTGGCTTTTATCTTTGCGGTGCAAAAAGAAAATGACTATGGTAAATTTAGAAAGTTGGAGCCGAATTCTCAATGGGCGACACCGTTTGTTGATGTTTTGCCACCTTTAATTAAACGGAGGCAATAAGAAATGGAATTAATGGTACCTTGTAGCCCCCAGTATATCATTGCCCATCCGCTATGCTCTCAGCCAACAAAATAAGCCAGTTGAATACGTCCATTAAACATAAAAAAATATATGCCCAAGGTTCGCTATCTTAATGTAAGGTTTGATCAACCGATCATGCCTTATGACATTCCTAAGTTCAGAGCGGCTGTAATAGAAAAAACAGAAAGGGTCGCCTCTCTTTTTCACAATCATACTGACGACCAAAAGGTACTCTACCGGTATCCGCAGATACAGTATAAAGTCCATCACAAAAATGCGTGCATTGTTTGTTTGGGAGAAGGGGTGGATGAAATCCATTATCTGCTTCAACATCGGGATCTGACCCTTAGGATCGGTGATCAATCTCATGAATTTGAGGTGGATAAGATTGATTTGCACTACCACAACATCCAATTGTGGGATACTACCTTCGACTACAGCTTGCTCCACTGGTTGGCCCTCAACCAAAAACACCACAACCGCTTTGTGGAACTGGAAGGCGATGAGGCCGCACAGATCGATTTGCTGCAAAGCATTCTGATCGGCAACATCATCGCTTTCGCAAAAGGGATCAACTGGCATGTGGAAGGAAGGATCCAAGCAGAAATTACAAAGATAAAAGGGATGAAACTACTGCCTTTCAAACGCAAAAAAATGCTGGCGCTGTCGGTCAATTTCCGGTGTAATGTGTCGCTGCCGGATTATGTGGGGTTGGGTAAGGGGACCAGTGTGGGGTTTGGAGTGGTGAAGCAG
The DNA here is from genome assembly GCA_965222105.1 of Saprospiraceae bacterium. Taxonomy (GTDB): domain Bacteria; phylum Bacteroidota; class Bacteroidia; order Chitinophagales; family Saprospiraceae; genus CALGLS01. Next base: position 54,394 of record CBDCTQ010000017.1, read on the forward strand.
TTTCAATCGTATAAATCAAAATCAGAAATTTTAAACCTAAATGAGTAGTATCAGAGAAAAAATTGTACTGGCAGCATTGCTTCACGATATCGGGAAGTTTTGGCAACGAGGAGACAATCATTTTAAGTCCTCTAAAGCTCTAATGGAGGAGTTTAATAACCAATTCGATACAATTGTTCCAACCTACCCAGGAGGGCACCCAAAATATGTTCATGCATTATGGACCTATGTTTTTTTTTAAACATTATCAGCGACATCAATTATTAAACCTGGAAAGTGATGATATTCATATTGGTAATCTTTCTGCCTAAACATCATCGTCCTTCCAACCTGTTAGAAGGTTTTATTTCGGTCGCAGATAAATGGAGTTCTGGTATAGACAGGCCGGATGAAGGAGAAGAGGAGGTTAGCGGATATAATGAAATAAAAAAAGAATGGGGAAATGACTTTGTTCGAAAGGTGCCAATGTATTCCATCTTTGACTCCTTAATGGTAGGCAAGGCTAACAATAAAAGTGAAACTCGACATAGCTTTAAATTAAATCAATTATCTGTTCTTGGTGAAGCAGGAGTTATATTCCCTGAAGAGATGAATTCTAGTGTTTCAAAAGATGGAAGGCAGGAAAAATATGCCGAATTATGGAAAGGGTTTGTTGATAAGTACGAAAATTTACCTGTATCTAAATCTAATTTTAATACCTTTTATCATTCACTTCTCAACCTGTTGAAAGAGTACACATGGTGTATCCCTTCAGCAACGAATGTTTTACCAGCTAATGTAAGTTTATTTGAACACCTTAAATCAACTGCTGGACTGGCAATCTGTCTCTATGACCATTATACCGAAAACGAAAGTCTGTGGGATAAAGACTCTCGTTGGAATCCAACGTTGCAGGAAGATGTTGACCCTGTCCTAATGCTTTGTATTGATTTAAGTGGAATTCAAAAGTTCATTTACGACATTTCATCTAGTAAAGCGGCAAAAAGTTTAAAGGGACGATCCTTTTATTTACAGTTACTGGTCAAAAGTATTACAAATCAAATCTTGTTTGATGAGGATATAAATTTATTCTATTCAAATATTATTTATGTCAGTGGTGGGAAAAGTTAATATAATACTTCCAAATACTGAAAAAGTAAAGAATGCACTCACGCGAATCGAAAATGAGATAGAAAAACAGTTGTGGGAAAAGTATAAAGGAAAAATTTATGCTGCCTTTGGAACTGCTTCTTTTCGATATAAAAATTTTAAAGACGAAACTACAGGGAACTGGTCAAGTTGTAATCAAAACTAGTGATACAGAATTAAATAAACCAGGTTTTGATTTAGGCAAACTTTGGAAAGTCCGCTTCTGATAGAGCAGGAGAAAAGAAAAGAAGAAAGTTTAAAAATACTATCCTTCAAAACTTTCGATCTCTTTTTTCCAAAAGAAGGGATTAGTTATCGGGAAGGTACTGCCAGGTGCTCCGTTAGTGGTGATAGGTTTTTAGAATCTTCTATGGTAGATATCTCAAAAGACAGTACCGACAAAATACTCGTGAGTGGACAGGTTGATGAACAAATAAAAATTGGAAACAAGCTCAAATCCAGCAGAGTCAATTGCAACTTTTTATAATTCAGAGGATAGTATCAAAGGTGTTGACCCTGGCTGGCTTCGAACCAGAGTTGAGCTATATCCACGTGCAACCAGGCTACCAATTATATCTACCATTAATAGCCGTTACTTTATAAATGAATTTCCACAGTCATTTAATGAAAACCCGGATTACGCACATGAAACCATTTTCTATGGAGGTAATAATATGCCTGAAAAGGAGAATGGAGATGCTAAAAGTTTTCATGACCTTGCTCAAGTACACCGATCTGGGTGGAGAGCAAAAAGTAACTAAGCTTGGTTTTCTTAGAATGGATGTAGATGGGTTGGGACAAATTTTTATTAAAGGGCTGGATGAAAGTAATAAAATCATTTGCTGCATATGCCACCCTATCAATGATGCTAGATGTATTTTTTAGTGGATAATTAAACAATATCCGCAACAGAAGTGAATTCAAAGATTGGGTTCAGATTTTGTACTCCGGTGGTGATGATCTGTTCGTAATTGGTAGATGGGATAAGACAGTTGACTTTGCAGAGGCAGTCAGAGAAGAGTTTAGAAGATTTACTGGACGTGATGATATTAGTATTTCTGGTGGCGTTGCCATAGTAGGGGCAAAGTAACCTATTACTAAAGCTGCAGAACTAGCAGCCGATGCAGAAGAGGCGTCTAAAAATTTTAATAATAAGTCGAAGGATGCATTTACCTTTTTTGGACAAACCGTTGGCTGGGGAGCTGAGTTTGAAAAAGTAAAAGAGTTGAAAAACTCTTTTATATATTTTGATGGTCAGTATGGGCGGGGAGCTTTACAGCAAATACAATCATTTTTTTTAATGAAAGAGGAAAGTGAAAAAACGAAAGACCTTTCTTATAAATGGCATTCTGCTTATTATTTATCAAGGCTGATTGATCGAAATCAAAATAGATAATGATCCGGCAAAAAAGGTTTTTTGAAGGAATAAGAGACAATATATTACACAATGCCAAGTATGGGGCTAATCGTTACCTTGATCTGGTAGCATTGGCTGCTCGATGGGCTCAATATTTATTAAAAATGAATTAAATTAAATAATTATGAATTTTTCAGAACTTAAATTTCGCTCTTGGGTAGATGGAACAATCCCTATAGATGATGCGGCTGTAAGTACTATTAAAAATTTTGGAAAGTATTTAGCGCCTGTAGACAGAAGGGATAAGGAAGCTATCAGCACATCGCAAATTCGAAAATTTTTTGGAGACTTAAAAAGAATCCACTCTTCCTTCGAAAAATATAAAGATGAGGTGCCATTTCTAAGCGCGAAGCTTGCCTATGCAACAGGTAGAGCCCTTAAACAATGTCGGACTTCTAAAATGAAAGCTTTTTATGAACAATTAAACAATGGGATCACGGCTGTAGACGGAGATGAAAAAAAGTTTGACCGCTTGGTCAAACTGGTAGAAGCAACTGTAGCATTTCATAAATTTCATGGTGGTAATGATTAAAAATAAATAACAATGAATAATTTAATAAAAAAGTTAAAATACGAAGGAAGCTTATTCCTTAAATCCGGATTGCATATTGGAGCATCAAAGGAAAACGCTGAGATAGGTGGAGTTGATTCACCCATAGTAAGAAGAAGAGACAACAATGAGCCTTATATTCCCGGTAGTTCGATTAAAGGAAAAATAAGAAGTCTTTTAGAACAGCGCAGAGGCGCGGCTAAAATTGGAGACAATGATGAAGTTAACGCTCTTTTTGGATTTGCTGGAAAGGATATATCTTCAAGAATAATTGTTAGAGATGCGTATTTAGAAAGCTCAGATGCAACCAAGCTGAAAGATAATTTTAATACCGATCTTCCTTATTCTGAAGTGAAATTTGAGAATACGATAGACCGGGTAACTGGTAAGGCTTCCAACCCAAGACAAATAGAAAGGGTGCCAGCGGGAGTTTCATTTAAACTAGAGTTTATTCTCAATGTTTGGAATAATGACAATGAAAATGAATTGAAAGAACTATTCGATGAAGGGATAAATTTAATTAATAATGATTATTTGGGTGGCAATGGTACTAGAGGATACGGCCATATAAGCATTGAACTTGGCCAACCTGAAAATATATTTGAAAATGCCTAAAAAATTCAAAACTTATTACCTGAACTTCACCTCACCGTTGCATATAGGCAATCATCGGCCAGATTCTTATGAGCAATCTGAAAGTTTCCTTAGGTCAGATACACTTGTCGCAGCTATATATGCAACTTGGGCAAAAATGGACCATGTCGACTGGATACCAGAATCAGGTGAACCTCCTTTTTTACTGAGTAGCGCCTTTCCGTTTTGGAGAAAAAGGGAAGGGGGAAAAATTCATTTTTTTCCCCGTTTGAAAGCAGTACCTAAATCAGAAAAAGGGCAGCAATATGACACTCTTGTTGTAAAGGCTTTAAAAAAAGTTCAATGGCTTGACCAATCGTATTTTGAAAAACTATTGCATTTCAAAGCCAGTGACTCATTTGGAAGTGATAATTGTGATTTGCAAGGAGCGTTTCTAACTGAACATAATTGCCTAAGGGGGAGTTGATTACAAAAGAAGTAATGGATAGAGTAACCATACCCAGGAATAGAGAGGATGGTGATTCAAAAGATGCAATTCCGTTCTACATGGAACGCATCCGATTTAGTGGGGGTGGTTTATACTTTATGGCTGAAGGTGATCAATTGGATCGCGTTGAGAAAGCCCTAACTCTTTTGCAATATGAAGGCTTTGGGACAGACAGAAACGTGGGGAACGGTTTCTTTACATTCGACAAAGGTGAAATCGAAATTGATTGCCCGGCTCAGGGAGATTATGGAACTAACATGGGGCTCTATTGTCCAAGGACGAAGGAAGTGTTGGAAAAACAGCTAGATAAAAATAGTCGATTCGAGTTGATTAAAAGAGGTGGGTGGATAACTACACCCGAATTCAGCACTATCGAAAAAAATAGTGTTTACATGTTTAAAGAAGGTTCTGTATTCTTTGAGAAGGAGTCTTTCTCAGGCGAAGGAGCAATCAACCTAAAACCAGATTATCCAATAGATCATCCTATCTACAGGTGTGGGAAATCAATTTTTTTACCAGTTAATCTATCCTAATATGCAAGAGAAGATAGTACTAAATTTAAAAGTTAAAACAGTAACACCTATTCATATTGGGGGAGCTCAAGAAAGGCACTATGTTCAAAATTTAGATTATGTACGTGAAGGGGATAATGTTTTTTTACTTGACGAAAATAAGTTGATAAATCATTTTGGTGTTGAAAAGTATAGCCATGCCTTGGCATCAAATTCAACATTTGAAGCTTCTCAACTCAGTCAATAAAGAAGATTATTCTAAAGAGGTACTAACCCTCACAGGAGATCCTGGGGTGGAAATAAAAAGACATATCCGTAATCAATTAGATGACCGACCCTATATTCCTGGTAGCTCGTTTAAAAGGGGCTATCCGTTCTGTGATTTTAAATTATTTGATTTATAAAAATAAAATGAGGCCCAATCCCAGAACCAGGAATATTGATGTCGATGTGTTTGGGAAGATATCTGAAGATGCTATGCGATTTATTCAAGTAGTGGATACGCCTTTCGAGGAGTTAAAGTTATACAATACCAAGATAATGAATCTTCAAAAAGATCGGAATGGGTGGTTTGGTGGTTGGAAACAAAGCCATAGCCAAACCATTACTGAATTTAATGAGAGTGGATTCACTTCTGGTTATGAATGCATTGATATTGGGCAAGAGTCAACTTTGTCTATTATTTTAAATTTAAAGTCCTTCCAAACTGCCAAGTCGAGGAAAGCAGTTAAAAGTTCTTATGCACTGGATGAATTATTTTCGAATAAGTTTGGAGAAAACTTTTTGAACATTCTGCAAAAGTACAATAAAGTACTATCTAAAGTCTGAAATGGAATTTGTATCTACTTTTAAAGACCAAGATTTGGACGAATTGCTAGAAGAAGCCTACGAACGAGTGAATGTAGCGGCACAAAAGCATCCCATACTACGGATAGGGGCTGGTAGTGGTTTTCATGCGATGACTGGAGATTGGCAATTTGAAAACCATATTGAGACTGGTGTACACAGAGGAGGCCGAAATGATGGAAAGAAAAAGTATAAGTCCAGAAAATTTGCTTTTGAATTCAACGAGTCTTTGGGAGAAAATGGAGAATATGTTTTTTTACCCTATGGGGTTTATAGAATTAACTAATGAGGTCTGAAAATGGGAAATAATAGAAACACAATTTTAATTTCTAATATTGGAAATAGAAATATTTCATACAAAGGGACAACCTACCCTACTTTTTCAAAAGACACTAAAGAAATTTTAGGTTCTTTTCGAGAATGGACAGAGAAGCTATGGAAAAATTTCAATGAAGAAAAAGAATATATCACACTTAATATTATTGATACTCTTTTAGATGAAAGGAAAAAAGCAATTGACAAAATATACCTTTTCTATTCAGACCATCAAGTAGGTGAGCGAAACGATCAGGATACATTATTTGAGGCTAAAATAATGAAATACTTGATTGAAGAAAAATATCAGATACAGGTTGAAGTAAAGAAGGTTAATGCAATCGTGATCGATAACAATGCCTTGCTTCCGATATTATAGGAACGCACTCAGATCGATTAATAAATTTAATAATGATCCGTATTTTATAGTTTGTGATGCCGGAGGAACTGCTCAACAGAAGTCTGCTCTCAAAATAATACTGGAATTTACATTATCAGAAAGACAGGTATGAAGTGCAATATGTAAATTATGGA
>CBDCTQ010000018.1:0-97838 GCA_965222105.1 Saprospiraceae bacterium
AGGGGATTATCAAGCACTTATTGGGCCTAAAAATGACATTGATAGTATCCTGAAAAAGATTGAAAATTTCTCACAATTCTATATGTTAGGCGACTATGATAAATTGGCTGAATCCTATTCTATTGATGGTAAAATATTTCCTGATAGAGCGGGGATAATTGAAGGTCAAGTGGAGATAAAAAACAGGTGGATTTTACCGCAAAACAGAACGGTAACAAGTCATATCATTACACCTGTTGAAATTCAAGTTATTGGAAATACCGCCTATGATTATGGTTATTATGAAGGAGAAACCACCTTTTTAAATGGAAAAATTTCAAGATGGAATGGCAAGTATGTCATTGTTTGGAAAAAAGAAAATGGAAGTTGGAAAATTTACCTTGATATTTGGAACAGATTATAAACTACTGCTAATAATGTGTATGTAGTGCGACGTGAAAAGTCGCTTTTAAATACTGTTAAACCATCTAAATAACAATACGCTTACATAGCCTGTCCCGCAAGGCGGGAAGTTATTCAAAGGTGGATTTAACCTGATGTACTACCATCAGTTTCCTACTTCGGGGTGCGTCACCAGTAATGGTGGGGTGCTAAGCCCGAAGGACAACAAAGCTAAGTGGCGACCATGAGGTCAAAGCGAAAACTGCTAGTCTTTTGCGGTAGGAGGAAGCGGAATGAATGGTATGTGAATCACCGTAAGTCTCGTTGCCCTGATATGAAATCGGGACAGGCATTTGGATCGGCGGAAAAGACTAACCTTGTTTCCTGTTGTATGGAATTTAACAATACTATTACTAACCCGGCTTGCTTCCAGCAACTATTTTGGAGATACGACAAAAAATCATTACCTTTCCTGCTCAAAGGTGCCTGGCGTGGGTTCGACATGGGAGCGACAACTGAATTTACCTGAAGATGGTTTGCTTTTCCTGCCTGACCCCGTAAATACCTTTAGGGAGAAAATCTTCGGATCGATGGTAAAACCGCCTGCTGAGGGCATGGTTGTTCAACTGAAACCCCGATATGCATCGGGATCGGGATCAGCACAGCAGTTGTATATGTCACCTGTGACAGGGTGGTTTTATTCTTGGCTACTTCGTGGGTGACATAGACACTCCTTAGTGTTAGGTGCAAATAGCAATAAAACTACAAAAACGGAACACTTAAAATTTGGAAAATCAGTTTTTTTAGCTTAAATTTGGAAAAATTATTCAAGAAATATTTATCAAAGTGAATTCAATTACATTTGGCGAATTAATAAAGAAATCAAGAAAAGAAAAAGGTCTTGCATTAAGAGAAGTAGCAAGTTCAATAGAATTAGATCAATCGCAGTTAAGTAAGATTGAGAGAGATAAAATGATTGCACCTCAAAGAATTATATCAAAGCTCTCTAAATGTTTAGGAGTAGGATATAAAGAATTGCAAATCAAATACTTGAGTGATAGGCTATATAAAGAGTTTAAAAATGTAGATTTCAATATAGAATCACTGGAAATAGCAGTAAAAAGGATAGAGAAAGAAAATAGTGGAACTAGCTATGAGTTGGAAAAGAAAAAGCTAATCAAAAAAGTAAAGGAATACTTCAAAAATAAGCCAATAGAAAAAGTATGGTTATTTGGTTCATTTGCAAGGAATGAAGAAGGCTTAGATAGCGATATAGATATCTTGATAAGATTTGTTAAGCCTAATAAAATAGATTTATTTGAATACATTGGAATTAGGCAAGATTTAGAAGAAATAACTGGAAGACAAGTTGATTTAGTGGAAGAGGGCCAAGAGCTAGAAAAAATAAAACCATTTATAAATAAGGACAAAAGACTAATCTATGAAAGAAAAGCCGTCTAAAAAAGAAAGATTAGAACATATGTTAGAAGCGATTGACAGAATTAAAAAGTTTGTAGAAGGAATGAATATTGAAGACTTCAATGAAAATGAGATGGCTCAATATGCAGTAATAAAGAATTTTGAAATAATAGGAGAAGCAGCTTATCAATTACCAAAAGAATATAGGTTGGCAAATGAAGATAAAATAGAATGGCGAAAAATTATGGCATTGAGACATATCTTAGTTCATGACTATTACAAAATCAATAAAGAGATAGTCTGGAATACAATTCATAATAAATTGGATGACCTGAAGAAAGAATTGAAAAAACTGATAAAGAAAGAATGAAATCTGCCACTAATAACTAAGTTTTCATGCGGTCGGCACAGCTTGTCCCGTGAATAAACCCAGCATGAAAACTCTGTCCACCAACCACCAGAGAGCTTGCCCCGGCGAATGTCGGGGTCGTCAGGAAGGTCGATAAATTGAACCTGTCTTCAGACGAAGTCGATCAAAAGTCAGGACAAAGCAATTATAATTTTGTGGGGTTTTGTTGCATGGATAAGAACAAAAAAGGGCCAGAATATTGATCAATCGGGCATGGAAAAATGGAAGGCCAACAGCAGTTATAATAGAAGAAACTTAAGTGAAACAGTCATGGTGAGATTTAAAAAACACTTTTGGGCCAAAGCTATTTTCCAGAGATATTAAAAGGCAAAAAACCAAAACAGCCATTCAGGTCAAAGTGTTGAATAAAATGACATTGTTAGGCAAACCTTATTATCAAAAGGTTACTTGAATTTACAAAATGTAAGATTATTGTGCCTTTTTTATCCGTGCAACAAGATCTGTGCAAACTATAAATCGCTCACATACCAAAACCTATAAACCACCCAGTCTATGAAAATCCTTCTTTCCCTGCTCTTCCTCCTTTCGTCCGTCTCTTTTTTGACTGCCCAAACCGGACCCTACGCCCTCATACGATTTCAATTGCCCGAAGAAATGACCCTCGACGACCTGCTGGCCGAAGACATTGGCATTGACCACTTCCACACACATGCCAATGGCGCCATCGAGCTCGAGCTGACTTATCAGGAATTGGACAAACTGGAATACCTCGGCATCAACTACGACCTGATAAAAGCAGATGCCGAAGCCCATTTTGCAGACCTCCTGAATGCCAGCACTCTACAGCTTACAACAACCGACTGCGGCCTCGACAACTACGATATCGGAACCATGGGCGGTTACCATACATTTGATGAAGTGGTAACCCACCTCACCAATATGGAGGCTATGTATCCATCATTGGTCGACGTATTTTCGGCTGGCACCTCTTACGAAGGCCGCACCATCTGGGCCATTAAAATATCCGATAATGTAGCCGACGACGAATCGGGAAGCGAAGGAGTCGTGTATTACGATGCGCTGACCCATGCGCGCGAGCCGCTCTCCATGGAAACCCAATTGTATTATTTCTGGTGGCTGCTGGAAAATTACGGCACCGATCCGGAGGCGACCTACCTTGTCGACAACCGGGAGATATACGCCATCCTCGTTGTCAACCCAGATGGGTATGTCTACAACCAAACCACCAATCCGGGCGGTGGCGGTTTATGGCGCAAGAACAGGCGGCCCGACCCCGACTCAGGCTGTTTTGGCGTAGACCTCAACCGCAATTATGGATACCAATGGGGGCTCGAACCCGGTTCCAGTGGCGATCCCTGCAGCAATATCTATCGGGGGGAGGCACCTTTTTCTGAGCCGGAATCCGCAACGGTGCGCGACCTGGTTTTGGAAATACAACCCGCCATCGCCTTTACCAATCATACCCACGGACAAACCTTTTTGAGCCCCTTCGGATATGCCGATACCCTTGCGGAATACGACCTATATGCCGAATTCGTTTCCGAGTTTATCCCCCAGCAGTGGGATGGCTACGGCACTACCGCCAAAATGCTGGGCTATACTTCAAGCGGCACTACCCGCGATTATTTGCATTCGGAGGGAATACCGGCATGGACGCCTGAAATTGGCAACAGCTTCTGGGAAATTCCCGATGTGCTCTGTAGCCGTCTCGTCGAATATTTGATACCTATGAAATACCTCAGTTGGGTAAGCGGCAACTACGCTTGCTACCACGATTTCGCCACTACCAATCAGCACAATTGGCGCGGCGATACGCTTTCCATCTTTGTCCGCATAAAAAACCGGGGCCTAAGTTTCCCTTCCGAAAATGTAATGGTTACTCTGACAAGCATCGACGGGTTGACCAGCCCTCTGGAGGACAATCAGAACTACGGCGACATCCCCACCCGAAGTTTTCAGACCAACACCGATCCTTTCTTATTTGTGATCAACGAAAGCGTAGAACTGCTCGATAAAATGGCACTCCAGGTTCAGGTCGAACAAAATGGCGCCCTCTCTTACACCGATACCATTTATATTACCGCTGGCGCTAAAACAATACTCTTACAGGAAGACGGTTCTTCGACTTCCAACTGGCAGGCCGACGGCAATGGCATTCCCTGGAGTGCCAACACCATGGACTTTACCTCCGGCCTGGAAGGGCTTGGCGATTCTGAACTCAATAATTACGCACCCAACACAACCAACAACTACACCCTCCTGACCCCTGTCGATCTGACGAATGCCACCAACCCGGTATTGCATTTCCACACAAAATGGTCATTAGAACCTCTGTTCGATTTTGTCGAACTGCAATACTCGACCAACGGAGGCAGCTTTTGGAATACTTTGCAGAGTGAGTACAATACGCCTTTTGGCTACTATACCGGCAACAAGCATTGGATACAAGACCGGGTTGATCTGTCGGATTTTGTGGGTCAACAAATACAGTTCCGGTTTCGGTTGGAGTCGGATAATTCCATCCACAGCGATGGTTTTTATTTTGACGACTTTTCGGTGGTCGATTATTCCGTTCCGGTGATGAGCAACGCTGCTGACATAGATGCGAGCAAGGTCGAACTTCAGATCATGCCCAATCCCAGCGGGGGGATCTGCCGGTTACACTTAGCCAGTACGGCACCACAATCCGTGCATTGGTTGTTGTACGATTTGCCGGGCAGGCTGCTCCATAGTGGTCATTTTGAGATGGAAAACAACTCCCATTTTGAAGCGCTTGATCTGTCTGATTTGGCAAAAGGCATCTACCTGTTTGAAATCCAATTGGGGACAACGCGCCTTCACCGTCGATTGGTAATTGAATAAACACCTGAAATGTTTGTAGATAGCCATGTACATTTTTGGAAATACCACCCGGTCAAAGACGCCTGGATAACGGATGATATGGCCATCATCCAACGTGATTTTTTGCCTCCCGATTTTGCGGAAGCTACTTCCAACAATGCTATTACAGGATGCATAGCCGTGCAAGCCGACCAGTCATTGGAAGAAAACAACTTTTTACTCGATCTGGCCGACAATGATCCTGCTGTGAAAGGCGTGGTAGGGTGGCTCGATTTGAGAGATGTCAACCTGGCGTCGAAACTGGAGGCTTATGCTCCTAAATTCTGTGGGGTGCGGCACATCGTTCAGGCCGAAAAGGCTGGTTTTATGTTGGAAAAGTCGTTTCAGCGGGGTGTGTCCCTGTTGCACCAATTTGGGTTGACTTACGATCTGTTGGTTTACGAACATCAGTTGGCCGAAGCCATTGAATTATTGAATTCCCTTCCGGAACAAAAGATCGTGCTCGACCACATCGGCAAGCCTGCCATCCGGGAACAGTCGATTGACAACTGGCGTAAGCATATTGTTGAATTGTCTAAAAGAGAATACCTTTATTGCAAAGTGTCGGGAATGGTTACCGAGGCCGACTGGAGTGAATGGAAATATGCGGATATTGTCCCGTATTTGGATGTTGTGATGGCTACTTTTGGCCCCGACCGGTTGATGTATGGCTCCGATTGGCCGGTTTGTCAACTGGCTGCGCCCTATAAGGAAGTATTGGAACTGGTAGAAAAGTACATCGCCTCCCTTTCGGAAAATGAGCAACACAAGATCATGGGAGCCAATGCTCTTCGGTTTTATGGGGTGAAGTAATGTAGAAATATGGACCTGGATTTACAAGACAAAGTCATCATCGTTACAGGAGGTGCTAAGGGCATCGGTGCCGGGATCAGCCGTGTGCTGGCAGCGGAGGGAGCTATACCCGTAATGGTAAGCAAAGCCGAAGAGGCTGGCCGCCAACTGGTCGACGAATTGGCCACCAACGGAAAAAAAGCCCACCATGTAAACAAATTGTTAGGGACAGCGGAGAGCTGCCGGGAGGCCATCGCCGAATCCCTCCACCTGTACGGCCGAATCGACGGACTGGTCAATAACGCCGGTGCCAACGACGGGGTAGGGCTGGAGTCCGGTACCCCGGAGGCCTACTATGCCTCTCTGGAATACAACCTTCACCACTACTACTTTATGGCGCATTACGCTTTGCCGGAGCTGAAAAAATCTAAAGGTCCCATTCTCAACATAAGCTCCAAAACGGCGCTGACCGGCCAGGGAGGCACCTCCGCCTATGCTGCCGCTAAGGGCGCTCAACTGGCATTCACCCGCGAGTGGGCAGTGGAATTGTTGCCCCACGGCATCAGGGTCAACGCCATCGTCCCCGCCGAAGTGATGACGCCGTTGTATGCCAAATGGCTCGCCACCTTCGACGATCCCCTTGCCAGGCGATCGCACATTGAAAGCCGCATCCCTTTCGGAAAACGGATGACCACCACCGGGGAAATGGGGGCAACGGCTGCTTTTCTATTGTCGAACAAGCAATCGGGGCACACCACCGGGCAATTTTTCTTTATTGACGGGGGCTATGTGCATTTGGACAGGGCGGTTGAGTAGGGTGGTACTGTTTAAGTAAAGCTCAAAAAATGCTATTCCTTAACAAATTTTTGCACCTCGTTCCCAACTGTTAAAAAGTAGATGCCTTTTTCCATTTTTGAAAGGTTGATTTTTATCAAATCACTCATTGTTGTTTCTGAGATTAAAAGTTGTCCAAACGCGTTATGTATGGTGACTGCCTTTTCTGTTTGATCGGACTTTATCATCAAATATTGACTAGCCGGATTGGGATAAACCAATGGGGAATGTGCAGTATCTTTGTCAGTTACATCCAATACAGTTGAACAACCAGCTTCTCTGACTTCCCAATCATAAAAAAAAGTGATAATAGTCTAATACGTGCGTATCTTCAGTTATGGAAATCAGACCGTCAATGGTATAAGGAAATGAAAAACCACTGGTATTTCGATACAAATTTGCATCACTTTGCAATCCTATCCTGTAATCATTGCCGGGAGGAATATAAAAGTCCAACTGGGCCCTGAATTCTCCCTCCGGAATAAAAACAGTTTTTCGGTAAACCAAGTCGCCATCTGAGTTGCGGATAATAAAAACGCGATCACCGGACTGGTCAGCATACACTTTGACGGAAGACAGAATAACCGGCTCGAAAGCGTCGAATATTAATCCATGATTACCCTGAGCCCAAAAAAAGCCATTTCCAATAGACATTATGAATGGATTTTTTGTATAGCAACTGAAGAGCAATTTTTTGCCTAACCAAGGAACACCCGGAGCCTCGTAGCCTTAGCTACGAAGGCGAGGATGTGACGCAGGGTAGGCAAAAAAGGGCATTCAGGCTGCATACAAAATTTTTGTTCATAAGGTCTAATATCCTTATCCGTGGCACCTACATATTGTTCCGGATGTAAGGCGTTGCCATCATAAATGTGAATATAATTATTTGCTGAAAAGCCATTACTACCATTTGTGTTTGAGGCGTTCAGACTGACGGTATATGTTCCTGGTGTGTTATAAGTATGGGTAGGATGTTGTTCTGTAGAGGTAGCTCCATCTCCAAAGTCCCATTCCCAGGAATCAGGAGTTGGCCAGGAGTAATCTGTGAATTGAATGGTCCGCTCTACACATCCATGTCGGAAATCGGCGTAAAAATAGGGTGATGGAATAAGTTCATCAAAGGGTTGGCAGCCTGCAATATGGTTTGCTAACTCCTCAACGCTATCATTATAATCAAATGTTTCAATGCTACGGTCAGGGCAAATTTTTAGTAGTGTAGGTACCGCAAATATTTGATAAAAAGCGGCAAACTCCGGGTCTTCTACGATTGGATAATTAGTGCCGGTGATCCAATCCCCCAATGTAGATGATCCAGTTCCCATTAAGTCTTCCATAGTTGTCAATGCATCTACTTCGACCATTAGCACAACCACTTCATTGGTTCCGGAAGGGCCAAATGCGGCATAAAAATCATGCATGACACCCGACTGATGATAATTCCAGCAAGGCCCGCACCAGGTCGTCATCAAATCCAAAAAGACAACTCGGTTGGACTCCAAAATTTCATACAGATTATAGGTATTCCCGTCTATGTCTGTAGTGGTAAAATCCGGGGAAAAAGCCATCTGGGATTGGATATGAAAAGGAGTCAGACAAAACCACAGCATTAGGATTAGTATTTTTTTCATAGTCATTTATTTTGAGTGCGTGACATACCTGCCGGCCGACAGGCGGGTTAGCGGAGCCTCTCACCACAAAGACTCCAAGACACAAAGCCACACAAAGAATTTCTCTGTGAATCTTTGTTTCTTCGTGGTAAAAGCCGCAGCGATTTTGTCACACACTCATTTATTTTAGTGAAAATTGGCTACTTACAATTAGTTTGAGAGAGCAAAATACGAAATTAACTTGATACCCTTTAGCGATGTTCCCAATTATCTTATCTTTGTTCGGCTTGCAAGCTCCAGTTATCGTGTTGAGGTAATATATTGAATCCATTTCATCCCAACTACAACCCATTAATTCAGTGACAAAAAGAAAAACCGTTGTTAGCAAAGAGTTGTTGATCCCCTTTATCGCTGTCACCACGCTGTTTGCGCTTTGGGGTTTTGCCAATGATCTGACCAATCCCATGGTCTCCGCCTTCAAAAAAGTGATGCCGGAGTTGTCCAACTTTGAAGCGGCATTGGTACAATTTGCCTTCTACGGCGGGTACGCCACGATGGCCATCCCGGCGGCATTATTTATCCGGCGGTTTAGCTACAAAGCGGGCATCGTCCTGGGGCTGGGATTGTATGCCGTGGGCGCTTTGTTATTTTATCCGGCGGCAGCCTATCAGCAATTTGCCTTCTTTTTGGCTTCGCTGTATGTGCTGACATTCGGGCTGGCCTTCCTCGAAACGACCGCCAATCCATTTGTCCTTTCGATGGGTGACCCCGAAACCGCTACCCAACGGCTCAACCTGGCCCAGGCCTTCAACCCAATGGGGTCGCTGATGGGCATGCTGGTGGCCCAGCTATTTGTAATAAGTGCTTTGCGGTCAGACGATTATACCACTGAAGCCTATCAAGCATTGTCGGCGGTAGAAGCGGCAGGCATTCGCCAAAACGACCTGGACGTGATCAGCCTGCCCTATATCGGGTTGGGTTTTTTTGTATTGTTGATGCTGGTTATTTTCGTCTTTGTAAAAGTACCCGGCCGACAAAAAGCAGGTGAATTGACCTTGAAACAGGTTTGGCGAAAGCTCTCCGGTAATGCCCGTTATTACGAAGGGGTGATCGCGCAGACCTTTTACGTCGGCGCGCAAATTATGTGCTGGACCTTCATTTTTCAATATGTCGATCAGATCAATACCCACCGGCCTTCCGATCAGCAACTAACCGCCACCTGGTACAACATGGCCGCCATGATCATTTTTCTGGCAGGGCGTTGGGCGTGTACCTGGCTATTTCGATACATCCAGCCCGCCCGGCTCATGTTGTACCTGAGCATTGGGGGCGTATTGTTATGTATGGGCACTATTTTGTTGAACGGCTTGTTGGGATTGTATTGTTTGGTAGGCATTTCCTTTTGCATGTCGCTGATGTTTCCTACCATTTACGGCATTGCCTTGAAAAACATGGGCGAGGAAGCCAAGCTCGCCTCCGCCGGCCTCATAATTGCCATTGTGGGAGGAGCCCTTATGCCTCCACTGCAGGGTCGTATTTTGGATTGGGGTGGCCCCGAAATGGCAGATTTGATGATCGGCGGATTCATCCCTGAAGTAAATTTCTCGTTCATCCTTCCACTGATCTGTCTGACGGTGGTGGGTATCTACAGCTACCGCTCCCTATGACGACAAAAAGATATTGCCTTACACTCGACCTTAAAGACGATCCCCAACTGATCGCCGAATACGAAGCCCACCACCAACAAGTGTGGCCCGAAATATTGGAGAGCATTCACCAGGCCGGTATTCTCCATATGGAAATCTATCGTTATGCCAACCGCCTGTGCATGGTCGTGGAAACAACACCCGATTTTTCTTTTGAAAAAAAAGCCACTGCCGATGCCAACAATCCTAAAGTACAACAATGGGAAGCGCTAATGTGGAAATACCAGCAAGCCCTCCCCGGCGCTCCGACCAACACTAAATGGGTTGTTATGGAGAGAATATTTAACTTCTTCTGAAAAAATCCGTTACTTTAAACACCCATAACCATGAAAGCCTGCCCCGAACTCGATTCGGGGGACTACGCCAGTTAAGGACTATCGCCTTCACTGCACGTATCGCTATGCCTTCATGCTCGCCATGTAGGCGTTAGCCCCTGCCGGCCGGCAGGCGGGCTTCATGGGCACGCCAAAACACCACCAAAACATCACAAAACCACAAAACATTGAATCCACCCTTCCACCCACAATACCCCTCCATCGCCGATTTGCGGAAGCGGGCCCAAAAAAAAATCCCCCGGTTTGCCTTTGAATATCTCGATGGCGGTTGCAACGAAGACGTCAACCTCCGAAAAAATACCGATGAAATCCGTCAAATTGAACTGGTGCCGCACTATCTAAAAGAGCGCAAAGGCGTCAATTTGAAAACGGAACTATTCGGACAAATATACGATGCTCCCTTTGGTGTAGCTCCCATCGGATTGCAAGGGCTTATGTGGCCCAATGCTCCCGTTATTTTGGCTAAAGCTGCTCATGCCCACAACATTCCTTTTACGCTAAGTACTGTCTCTACTGCCACCATTGAGGAAGTAAGTGCAGTGACGGAAGGAAGGGCTTGGTTTCAGTTGTACCACCCCGCTGACAGCGGCATGCGCGATAAAATCCTCGACAGGGCTTGGGCTGCAGGCTGCCGCGTATTGGTACTCCTTTGCGACGTGCCGGTATTCGGATTCAGGCCACGTGACATCCGCAACGGCCTGGGAATGCCACCCAGAATGTCATTGAGAAATATATGGCAGATCGTGCAGCGACCTCATTGGGCCGTACGCACCTTGTTGCATGGATCTCCCCAATTCGAAACGCTGAAACCCTATATGCCGAAGAACATGGACCTCAACCAACTCGGAAAATTTATGAACGACTCCTTTGCCGGCGTGCTAACCGAAGAAATGGTAACACCCATCCGCGACCGGTGGGCCGGTAACATTGTATTGAAAGGAGTGGCTTCCCAGCGGGATATGGAGATGGCCATCCGCCTGGGCCTTGATGGAGTCATCCTTTCCAACCACGGTGGTCGCCAACTGGATGCCGGCCAATCGACCATCGCCACTTTGAAAGAGCTTGCGCCAAAATACAACAATAAAATCACAATTATGATGGACAGCGGCCTCCGCTCCGGTCCCGACATTGCGCGGACGCTGGCTTGCGGAGCCCGGTTTACCTTCCTGGGCAGGTCATTTATGTATGCGGTGGCGGCCCTGGGCAGCCGGGGTGGCGACCATGCGGTAGGGTTGCTCAAAACCCAGTTGATTCAAGTCATGGCGCAGATAGGATGCGAGCGGGTAGGGGAGTTGAGCCAGCATTTAGTCACCGATCGGTAGTCAGTTGGTTGGTTTGTCAGGCTGGTCAGGTTTATTGGCAGACAAAGCCTACCAATTTTTAAATAGGGTACCAGCAAAAAAATTCAGTTTTCCGTATATTTGAACCCATGAACCGTCTCTTCCTCTTCTTGTTTTTATTCATTTCTGCCCGAGCTGCAGCCCAGTCCTTCACGCTGATTCCCATCCCCGCAGAGGTAGAAGCCCCGGCCTCCGAACAACCCATGATCGCCTTTGCCGATTTAACCAACCAAACCGATTCCAGCCAGACCGTCCGGTGGCAACGCATCGTCGAAGATATTCCTGACGGATGGGCTTCCCATATCTGTACCCCTTTGGGATGTATCCCCGAAGACATCAGCGAGGGCGAATTCCCGATGTTGCCGCTGGAAGCCCTCAATGTCGATGTCCAATTTGATACCTACGGCATCCCAGGCGAGGGAACGGTAGAGGTCAAATTGTTTTTTGAATCCGACAGTACCGAAGTGGTTATTGGCCGCTATTTTGGAACTGCTAATGGGACAAGTGCCGTGGAGGAAACCCAGCAAATGCCCATTTCCATATACCCCAATCCTTGTATGTCTAATGTTTACATTCGTTCAGATGCAAACATAGCCTCCGTAATCATTCGCGATGTTTTTGGAAATAAATGTAGCCAGCAGACTTATACTTCCGACGGGATAGATACAGCAGGTTTGGTACCCAGTCTGTATTTCATCTCCGTTTTTGACGAAAGTGGCGAATCCATAGCGGACTTGCCATTTGTAAAAGCGGAATGACTTCCTGCTATTTTCACCATCCCGCCACATGATCGTCGCCCCGCCGGTCAGCTGCTCCTTCCAATTGTCCATCAGGTAAAACGAGGATGGCCTCCACCCGCCCGATGGCGCCTCGGTCTTTGATGGTGTGGCCCATATCCGTTAGTTTTTCTCGGGTAGCTGGGTCCAGACAATCCTTTTCTACCTGAATTCGATCGGGCAGCCACTGGTGATGAAACCGGGGGGCCTGGACGGCCTCGTTCATCGTCATTCCAAATTCAGAGACATTCAGGAACACCTGAAAAACCGAGGTGATAATGGTCGATCCCCCAGGGGTGCCCAGCACCATGTAGAGTTGGTCATCTTTGGTTACGATGGTGGGGGTCATAGAACTGAGCATCCGTTTGCCGGGTTCGATGGCGTTGGCTTCGGCACCCACCAGGCCGTAGAGGTTGGGTACGCCTGGCTTGGCGCTGAAATCGTCCATTTCATTGTTGAGCAAAAAACCGGCGCCACTGACCACCGTTTTAGAGCCGTAGCTCGCATTCAATGTAGTAGTAATACTTACGGCATTCCCTTCTGTGTCAATTATGGAAAAATGAGTGGTTTCTTCGCTTTCCGCAAATGTAAATTGCCCTGCTTCAATGCTGCTGCTGGGTTTGGCGACAGCCGGATCAAAATCGCTCATACGGTTTCGCAGATAGTCTCCATCCAGCAACTCTTCGACTGGCACGGGGTAATAGTCAGCATCGCCCAGATGTTGTGCCCGGTCGGCATACACCCGCCGCTCGGCTTCCGTCATCAGGTGTACGGTTTTCGACGATTGAAACCCCCACTCGGCAAGTGGGTAAGGTTCTACCATTTGCAATAATTGTGACAGGGCAACACCGCCACTGGAAGGAGGAGCCATGGAAATAATCTGGTAATTTTTGTAAGGCTGGACGATCGGATCCCGCCAAACGGATTCATAGGCTTTCAGGTCGGCGTGTGAGATAATTCCCTTGCCGGTTTTCATTTCGGCCACTATTTTATCGGCGGTTGTGCCGGCATAAAATCCGTCTCTTCCCTGGTCGCGTATCAACCGGAGGGTTTGCGCCAGATCTTTTTGGATCAGCAGATCGCCTGCTTTCCAGGGAGTTTCCCGTACAAACGCTGGGGTTGTGGTGTTGAGCCGTCGGAAGTCGTCTTGAAAGCGATTGAGGCTCCCCGCTTGTTGGTGGGTGAGGGCAAATCCGTTATTGGCAATGTCGATGGCGGGTTGGAGAAGATCCTTAAAACCGAGCTTTCCAAATCGTTTGTGGGCCTTGACCATTCCGTCGACAGAACCCGGCACCCCGGCTGCCAAATGACCATCGAGGCTGAGCCGGGGAATGACCGTTCCCTCATCGTCGAGGTACATATCTTTGGTGGCTGCCCCCGGAGCCTTTTCGCGGTAGTCGAGCGAATAAATTTTTCCAGTTTTTTCGCGGTAGATCATAAAGCCTCCACCGCCTATGTTTCCGGCATTGGGATAGACCACTGCCAGGACAAATTGAACAGCTATCGCAGCATCCACAGCATTCCCTCCTTTTTTCAGGATTCGCTTCCCCACTTCGGAGGCCACGGGATGTGCACTCACCGCCATCGCTTTTTGGGCTGTAAAACTTTTTGCGATGGAATAATCGCTTTTGTAGTTCATTTTGCAAGACCCGACAAACAGTAGGAAAACCAAGCAGAATGCAGCTTTCCAAATTGGGACTTCTCTTGATATAGCGCTATTTAGTAATTGATTATGCATATGAAAATAATTAAATTAAAATTATTTTGGTATGATGTTTGAAAATATATTTCTCGAAAGATGGATGCTAATTTCGCTAAATTTTTTTAAAAAAAAGGACTCCAAAAAATCGAACAAATTGGCATCTGCCCCGTTTTAGGAAAATCATAGAAAAACGAAAACGTGAAAAAACAAAACGACCGGAGTGGTTGCCAATTCATCTTCTTCCGGTAAGCGAAAAACCAGCACTTTGAAACTAGCCGTGAATCGGCAAAAGTGAACGATACTGAAGAATTGGTTATGTATTTTCATGGTTATGTTGTTGTGTCATCCCGAATTTTTCGAGATGGCACTTTTTTTTCTATATAAAAATGAAAATGTATTTTTCAATATAAAAGCTAAACGCATGCGTCTAATTTTTTGTCTTTTAGGATTGATGATCACCTCCGCTGCCTCCGCGCAAATATTTGTCGACAAGGTCAACGTCAGCGAAAGATCCATCCAATATATAGAATTATGGGAAAAGTATGACCGGGAAAGGGACAAGTTTTTCGCCCTGCTCGATTATGGCCAGCAGGATGACGTTTCCGACAAATCGGGCAAACACCTTTTTGTGACCAACAAAGAGGGCCAATACATCGAGTTCAATGGTATTGTCGATATGCTCAACTTTATGTATCGCAACGGCTGGGAAGTACTGCACGTAAAGACCATCGGCGACTATGAGTCGTATATCCTCAAAAAACGGGCGGATCACACCCGGGTACAGATTGGTCATCGCGATTTTCCATCAGAAAAATAAGCCAGCTTCCTTTCGGTACAACGATTCCGGCTTTTGCCAAAATGTGACATTTGAGTGCGTTTGGGCCCATAATCCTGTAGAAATATCCAACAACGACACATGTAAAATTTTCAATATTCAATAAATAAAGATTTTGGTTAAGCATTTCCCTGCAACTTCATTTATCTTTATGCCGGTTTTTCCATAAAAGAAGGCCACCCTACTTTACCTTGTGACTTACCTGAACAAACAAATCACCTGTCTATTTAGCGGCGTACTCGAACCCTCTCGTTTGCGCCTCGACTCCTTTTTGAACCGATTCCAGTTACTATTTTTTCCACCCATACTATAAATAATAGTTCGGTACTTTTTTTTAATTCCTTGATTATCAATGATTTAATTTGACACGAATTTTCACAAATTACACGAATTTCAATATGAAAGTCTTTGGCTTTCAGTAATCCCTGCCTGCCGGCAGGCAAGGTGTGAAATTCGCGCGAATTCGTGTCCAAAAACTTACCGGACTATTGATAAAGAACATACTGCTTTTTTGAAAAGCTAACTGTACTCCCTGTAACCCTCCTTAAATCAGGTGGTTACACCCTTTCTTTTGATATTTTAACCAACAGCTTACAATGATGAAATTTCTATGCACTTTTACTTTTGTATTTTTTGCCGTTTTTACTACCTACAGCCAAACCCTCTGGACGGGTAATGCCGATTCGGACTGGAACAACACCGCCAACTGGAGCGCCGGTGTCCCCACCTCCGGCATGCAAGCCACCATTCTGGGATCGGCTCCCAATATGCCAGTCTACGACGGTCCTACCATACTCGATCTCACCATCGACAATTTTGGTACCCTCACGTTCAACTCCACCGTTTACAACACCGGAGCAGTTACCAACTTCGCCGGTGCCACCATCAACAACGACGGACAGTTCATCAACGCCGGCAACGTCTTTTTCAATAATGACGGCGACCTGAACAACAACGGCACCTTTGAAAATTACGGTACCTACGACCATGCCGCCTCCGCCACGCTCAATAACGCCTCATCGGCCGACATTATCAGCTACGGCTCTTTTTCGAGCAATGGGCAGATCAACAACGACGGTACCCTCACCTTCATTGGAAGTTTTTCCAATACCAATGGTATGCTCAACAACGGTACCTTCACCATTTCAGGCACCGCCTCCTTTCCATTTGCAAGTATGCTCGATAATCCCACCGGAGGTGTCATCAATATTACTCCTACCGGAAGTCTCGACATGAACGGCAGCCTGCCCAACGGTGGCACCATCACCGTCGACGGAGAACTGATTGTCCAAAACGCAAGTACGCTCACCAACGATGGTACCTTCACCAATAACAACGCTCTGGAGATAGCGGGCACCTTCATCAACAATACCACGCTGGATAACAATGGTGCTACGATGATCAACTCCGTCGGTACCCTCGAAAACAACGGCACCGTCAACAACAACGGCAGCATCAGCCTGGAAATTTGCGGTAAGCTGATCCAAAACGCCGCCAACAATATCGGAGGAACCGTCAGTAACGATGGCCTGGTCTACGAAATAAACGGCACCGTCGATGAGGTCAACGGCCAATTTGGGGAAACCTTTACCAATATCAACGACACGCCAGCGCCCGTGCCCGCCTGTAAAGGCGACATCATACTCGAACTGGATCAATCCGGAGTCGTCAATTTCACCGGGGAAGACATCGACCAGGGACGAAGCTACGGTAGCTGTGGCGCCTCCCTTGTCAGCTTCGACGTCACCCCCAACCAATTTACTACCGACGACATCGGCGTGCAGATCGTCACCCTTACCATTACCGACGATTTTGGGGTGACCGCCAGTTGTCAGGACTTTGTCAACGTCATACCCTTTCAGGAACCCATCGTGCCCATCGACGATCCCGACATCGACTTTACCTGCCCTGCCGACATTGACCTCTCCACCCTCCCGGGAGCCCAATTTGCAGAAGCTTCCTGGACAGAACCCACCGCCACCACCACCTGCAACGGCGGCTCCAATTCCACCATCGAGATCATGGCTTTCGGCGATCAGGGCGGCGAACAAATGGAATTGTTCATCGACGGTCAGTTTGTCCAGCAATGGATCGTGACCACTATCAACACCACGTACACGTATGCCCACTCTTCCTTCATTACAGCCGACGACATTCAAGTCCACTTCACCAACGACCAAACCGCTAACGGAGATTACAATCTCAATGTAGATAAGATCACCGTCGACGGCACTACCTACGAAACAGAATCTCCTACCGTTTACGGTATCGGCGTTTGGGACAACGGCACATGCAGTGTTTACACCAACCACCAGGACGATAAGCTGGCCTGCAATGGCTACTTCCAATACAGTACGGCTTCCGGTGTGTGCAGCCCCGTTCCGTTGGTCGACTGGTCACTCGACGGTTGCCAGCCCAACACCGGCAATGATTACAGCGAGTTCACACCGTCTTATCCCAGCTCGGGAGGATGTCAATCCGTTTCTGCCACTACGATCTACCGAAACAGTGGCGGCCATACTTGCGTAAATCCCCGGCCTGGTGCTTCCGGCCTGGGCAAGGGAGTGGGCACAGCCACGTCTTGCATCTTCCAGGACGATGATCCCTTCGCCACCCGTTTTGAAGTGACCGTTGATCCCCAGTCTACCGGACAACTCACTGGCCTGACATTCTGGGAATCGGCTCCTGATTTTTACGACCCGATTGATTTTGCAGGAGACTTCAACAACTATCCCTTATACTATGGTATCCGGGTGTTGAAAGATGGATCGGAAATTTACAAAGTTGTAGACATCCCAACCGGTGCCAACTGGTCATTGCAAACATTTGACTTTTCAGGGCTCACCGATTTTCAGGTAACTGCTACCACCACCTTTGCATTTGAACTGAGGGCCTACTGCCGCGTGGGCAATGGCGCTCCTTTTGCCGCCTGGCAAATAGACGATTTCTCTCTCCAGGGTTGTTGCAGCGAACCCACACCGCTATGTACGGATGTACCAGATAACTTCTCCGGCTACACCTTGTTGGGAGAACACGACAACAGCAAGTACTTTGTATCCACCGCTCAAAGTGACTGGACGGCTGCCAACAATGCAGCTATATCATTGGGAGGTCATTTGGCGGCTATATCTTCCCAGTCAGAAAACGATTTTATCTGGAACGCAATTACCGTCGATAATGTATGGTTGGGGTTGACAACCGTGGGAACTCCCCAGGTCTTTCATTGGACCAATGGCGAACCCGTCGGCTACACCAACTGGCAAAGCGGCGAACCCAACGAATTTACCGGAGATGTTGCGGCGAGGTTAAGAAACGTAAGTGGCGAATGGACTGATCGGGTTTTGAGTAACCAATATTACCACGTCGTAGAAATTCCCTGCATCATGGGCGGCGGAGGTGGCGGCGATCCTCAACTGGTAGTCGATCAGATCGGCGGACCGGTCAACGGCTCCATTTTCCCGACAGGAACGACCGAAGTGGCCTACGAAGTTACCGACGCTTGTGGCAATCAGGAAGTATGCCTCTTCGATGTAACCGTCAATGAAGTGCCTGCCACCTTTGAGGTTACTTCTTGCCCACCCGACCAAACGGTCAATACACTTCCTGGTGCCAATACCGCCGTGGTTTCCTGGTCCGACCCTACCGGCACCTCTGATTGTTTCCGGGAAGGCCCCATAGGAGTCGATCAGACGTTGGGCTTTGAAAATGGCAGCGACTTCCCGACAGGTACCAACACGGTGATCTATGTCGTTTTTGATTCCTGCGGCAATTTTGGTTCCTGCCAGTTCGACGTAACCGTCAATTTTACGCCTTCTACCCTGACCATCAACGACTGTCCGGTCAACTTCAACGTCGTGGCTCCCGATGGCGCCACCGAAGCCGTAGTTTCCTGGACGGAACCCACCGCGTCAACAGATTGTTATCTAAACTCCACTACGATGGTCACCCAACTGAGTGGACCACCCAACGGAGGGTTGTTCCCACTGGGTACTACAGAAGTACTTTATCTTTTTTCTGATGAATGCAGCAATACGGAAATTTGCTCTTTCACCGTATTGGTAAATGCGCCCTGTGACAACAATGGTGGCGATGCCGATAGCGACGGTACCTGCGCCGACGTGGATTGCGACGACAACGATCCGACCATACCCACCACCCCTGGCACCGCATGCGACGATGGCGACAGCAATACCGAAAACGACATCATTCAAGCCGATGGTTGCACTTGCGCCGGTACCATCATCGATCCATGCCTCAATAATGGCGGCGATGCGGATGGCGATGGCGTTTGTGCCGACACCGATTGCGATGACAATGATCCTTCTATTCCAACTGCACCCGGCACTCTCTGTGATGATGGCGATCCCCTTACGGAAAATGATGTGATCCAGGCCGATGGTTGTACCTGCGCCGGAGCATTGCCGGTGACGTTGAGTATCAACGACGTTACCGTCAATGAAGACGACGGAGTAGCCACCCTCGATATTTGCCTCGATATGTTGAGCAACCTCGACGTACAAGTCCAGTATATTACCACCAGCGGAACGGCATTGGCTGCTGCCGATTTTGTGTTTGGAATCGGTACGGAAATGATCCTGGCGGGCAACCTCTGCATTTCCATTGATGTGGACTTGGTGGATGATGCCGTTGAAGAGCCAACCGAAGAATTTACAGTTGATCTCGCCAACCCGATCAACGCGACCATTGCAGATGGCTCCGGTCTGGTGACCATTCTCGACGATGATGCTCCCGACCCTTGCGCCAATAACGGCGGCGATGCAGACGGCGACGGCATATGCGCCGATGTAGATTGCGACGACAACGATGCCTCCATACCAACAACACCGGGCACAGCCTGTGACGACGGCGATCCCCTTACGGAAAATGACGAAATACAGGCAGATGGTTGCACCTGTACTGGCACACCGATTGATCCCTGCGCCAACAACGGCGGCGATGCAGACGGCGACGGCGTATGCGCCGATGTGGATTGCGACGACAATGATGCTTCGCTTCCAACCACGCCGGGCACCGCTTGCGACGACGGCGATCCCCTTACGGAAAATGACGAAATACAGGCAGATGGTTGCACCTGTACTGGCATACTGATTGATCCCTGCGCCAACAACGGCGGCGATGCAGATGGCGACGGCGTATGCGCCGATGTAGATTGCGACGACAACGATGCCTCCCTTCCAACCACTCCCGGCACCGCTTGCGACGACGGCGATCCCCTTACGGAAAATGACGAAATACAGGCAGATGGTTGCACCTGTACTGGTACACCGATTGATCCCTGTGCCAACAACGGCGGCGATGCAGACGGCGACGGCGTATGCGCCGATGTGGATTGCGACGACAATGATGCTTCGCTTCCAACCACGCCGGGCACCGCTTGCGACGACGGCGATCCCTTTACGGAAAATGACGAAATACAGGCAGATGGTTGCACTTGTGCGGGCACACCGATTGATCCCTGCGCCAACAACGGCGGCGATGCAGACGGCGACGGCGTATGCGCTGATGTGGATTGCGACGACAACGATGCCTCCCTTCCAACAACACCTGGCACGGCTTGCGACGACGGCGATCCCCTTACGGAAAATGATGAAATACAGGCAGATGGTTGCACCTGTGCGGGCACACCGATAGACCCCTGCGCCAACAACGGCGGCGATGCAGACGGCGACGGCGTATGCGCTGATGTGGATTGCGACGACAACGATGCTTCCCTTCCAACTACGCCCGGCACGGCTTGCGACGACGGCGATCCCCTTACGGAAAATGATGAAATACAGGCAGATGGTTGCACCTGTGCCGGTACTCCCGTTGGAGGGTGCAATCCGGGCTATTCCATTTCTGGAAATACATTGACCATTACTGGGTTGACTGGCCCGTTCAATGCTATCAACTTATTTGCATTGCCGGCATGGACAACGGAATACTCTTGTTTTGCCAATTGCAACACACCGACAGAAGTGTTAACCGTACCCGATGGCGATTACTACCTGCACATCAAAGTGTTGGATGAAAACTATCAGGTGGATTGTGAACTGATCGACAACATTACCATTGATGGGGGTGGTTGTATGCCGGGTGGCTCCTGCGACGATGGCGACCCCTGTACCGATAACGATGTCTACGACATAAATTGTAACTGTGCAGGAACGTCAGCCCCGGATGGGGATGGAGACGGCGTTTGTGCCAACATTGATTGCGACGACAATGATCCCAACCTGCCCACCACGCCGGGTACTGCTTGCGATGATGGCGACGCCAATACGGAGAACGACGAGATTCAGGCCGACGGCTGTACCTGTGCCGGAACGTTGATCGATCCATGTCTCAATAACGGCGGCGATGCAGATGGTGACGGCGTTTGTGCCGATGTGGATTGCGACGACAACGACGCCACTCTTCCCACCACACCGGGCACCGCCTGCGACGATGGGGATCCCCTTACGGAAAATGATGTGATTCAAGCCGATGGTTGCACCTGTGCAGGGACGCCTCCGGGAGCCTGCAATCCTGGATTTTCCATTGCCGGTAATACCCTGACCATTACTGGCCTTACCGGCCCGCACAATGCCATTAACCTCCTGGTTTTACCTTCCTGGAGTGTGGAATACTCTTGTTTTGATGATTGTACTACGCCCACTGAAATATTGACGGTACCCGATGGCGATTACTACTTACACATCAAGGTGTTGGATGAAAGTTATCAGATAGATTGCGAACTGATAGAATTCATCACCATTGATGGCGGCGGTTGCACCCCGGGTTCGACCTGTGACGATGGCGATCCCTGTACCGACAACGACGTGCTGGACACCAATTGCAATTGCGTAGGTACGCCGGCTGCAGATGGCGACGGCGATGGTGTCTGTGTCAATATCGATTGCGACGACAGCGATGCCAGCCTCCCCGCCACCCCCGGTACTTCTTGTGACGATGGGGATCCCCTTACGGAAAACGATGTGATCCTGGCCGATGGCTGCACCTGTGCCGGCACACCGCCCGGAGGTTGCAATGTCACCTTTACAGCTGGGGCTGGTAGCATTACAATTGATGGCTTGACTGCTCCTCATGTGATCGTTCATGTTTTTGATGACAGTTGGTCGCAGGTATTTACCTGTCTGGACGACTGCAACGATCCGCAGTTAGTAGACAATCTGGTGGACGGAACCTATTTTGCGAAAGCAACTCTTTACGATGCATCCTGGGTGGAAATTTGTGAAGAGACAGAATATGTAACCGTCGGTGGGGGTGCGCCACTCCAGGGGGAACAGAGTAGCTTTTTATTCTTTACAGCGACAAGAGCCGGAACCGATGTCAAACTGGATTGGATGACCAATACCGATTATAAGAATGATTACTTTGTGGTAGAGCGTTCGCTGGATGGGCAATCTTTTGAAGAGCAAGCGATGGTTAGCAGCGTTTCACAATCCACACAGCCAACTTATTACGACGAATGGGATTATCAACCCAAAGTAGGACCGAATTTTTACAGGATCAAGCAGGTACATAGCGATGGTACATTTCGGTATTCTTCTGTGGAGGTTGTGTATTTTGAATTGGAATTAAGCGATTTTGTGGTGTATCCAAACCCAGCTTCGGATCAGGTCTCTGTGCAAATTGATAAGTTGGTGGGTGAATCGGTAGTCATCCAGTTATATAACCAACTCGGCCAATTGGTACAACAAAAGAGTATTGATACGCTTAGTGCTGGCCCTGTTTCTTTTGATGTCTCGACATTTACCAGCGGGATTTACGCTATTACCGTAGAAACCAGAATGCGAAAAAGGTTTACCAAACTATTTGTCGTGTCCCGAATGTGATCTAATTTATAGGAATTTCCGGGAATTAGCCTAGAGAGGAGCCCTCTCTGTGCGCAGCTGCAGCATGGAGAGGGCTTTGTATTTTATATTTTTGAATATTAAAAATACATGCTTTTGGGTATGATTTGCAAAAGGTGTCGGAGTGATTATTGTAAAAGCAAACCCGTTATTAGACATTATGAACAGAAATTTTGTATGCAGCCTGAATGCCCTTTTTTGCCTACCCTGCGTCACATCCTCGCCTTCGTAGCTTGGGCTACGAGGCTCCGGGTGTTCCTTGGTTAGACAAAAAATTCCTATTCAGTTGCTATACAAAAAATCCATTCATAGTGTCTATTGCAATTATTTTCTTCTCCCTGTTTTATTTTCCCCTTTTCCCTTTCCCCTTGTTGAAATTTTTCCTCCCATATCTTTCTGCCATTTCCCTCAAATAATGGACATACGAGCAATCGAAAAATTCGATTAAAAAAGATATTCAATTCATTTTTAGTAAACTATATTTTTAATAAAATTTAAATATGATGAGTGAAAAATTAGTTAAAAGCCTTCTTCCATGCAAAGTTCCTCCTGGCTTTTCGGTGAAAAATGCAGGAACGACTTTCTTGAAGTGGAGAAGTTTCTGTTTCCTACTGTTAGTGGGCCTCGGAGCCACACTATTGCCATACCAGCTGGTTGGGCAAAATGCTATTGAAGCTAGCGAGCAAATCTCTCCTGTTGTTTCTTATGTCCCAAAATCAGACAAAGTAACAAGCGTTAATTATAGTTTTCATCAGAATAGAGCAGTCAACCCCTACAGTGTTAGTTATGAGTACGATATCATAAAATACGATGACTACTACACCATTTCTGCTAAGAGCTTTTTGTCGGATTTAGATCTACGGTTTGAAGAAGGGTTGAAAATGGAAACAATTGACGATGAGGTTGTTTTTCCTGTTGATCTTGTAGTTGGGCAACGGTTAGAGGACGCAGTTGTAAATTACAGAGTCAGCCTGGCTGCAAATATGAATTTGACCTATTCCATAGACCTCAGAAACAGGATTGTAACCGAAATCACATCTATAACACATGAAGGTAAAACATATACTGCATTTGTTATTGAGTCGAGCCTTTCTCTAGTCAAGTCTCTTGGCGATGACAAAACGGTTAGCTCATCTGTTGAGTACTTAAAGGACTGGTATGTGCCTGGTTTAGGCAACATCAAGCGAGAGCGAAATGCTCAGATAAAGGCCTCGAATGGCGAGGTTTCACAACATAAATCAGAATCATCTTATAAATAAATTTTAAAAAATTCTTATGAATAGAATATATACAACTTTAAAACACATAATACTATTATGTACTTTTCTGTGTTGTGCCACCATAAGTGCTTATGCACAGTATACCGTTGTAAGCAGCGGTTATGACTCATGGACATTGCAACATAACTCCTGTGGTCAGATCACCTATGTTTATTGCGTTGAACCCTATGATCAATCTCCTCCTATTGGAGCTTATTACACTTACTTCGGGGGATACTTTTATCCAAGTAATTCCTATTATCAGACCGGGTCCGGGAGCCAGGTTGTTTGCGACCCATGTGCTAATCAGGGGGGCGACTCTGACAACGATGGCATCTGTAATTATTCAGATTGTGCTCCATATAATAGTTCCTTACCCGCTACGCCAGGTACGAGTTGCAATGATGGCAACCCCAATACAACGAATGATGTGGTTCAATCAGATGGATGCACTTGCCAAGGTACTCCAGTTGATCCTTGTGACCCTGTTGCCATTACAGCAGTTGCGAATCCTGAAAATTGTAAAATAAGTGTAAGTTGGGATGCTTCGGGAGCAACTAGTATCCAACTTAAATTACAGCATCAGGTGAATGGTTCTTGGGTATTGATAGAAAATTGGACGACGACGACAGATAATCCTAAGATGTACATGATTACAGAACCAGGTAAATACCGTGTTCGGGCTCGTTCTGCTGAGCCAGATTGTAATAATTCATCAACCAATACCACCTGGACAGTTATCGACAATGTAGCATGTACAACATGCATCGACACGGATGGCGATAGCATTTGTGATGACAATGACTGTGCTCCTAATGATCCACAATTGCCCAAACCGGGAGGCTTTTGTCCAGATTATGAAATTTGTCCTGGAGAAAATATAGTGATCCAACCTGATTTAGTTGTATCACAGCCTTGCTTTACAAATTGTGCGCCTGAGGATTTTATCGACGTAGTTGAAATTGCAAAGTGGAAAATGGAACAATGCGTATCTGTCAACAATAGCAATTTGGACACGGATTATACAGAACTCAAAGGGTTTGGAAAGGAGCTAAGCTGCGGAACGGTTACTCGGTCTGCGTTGTATCGATTTGAGGGCACACATGGTTGTACAACAGATTCAGATGATGGCCATTTGGGTGATGCTTTAGGCGTGGAAATGGGAGATGCATTTTATCAGGACGATGCTACGAAAGCCCTTCGCTTTGATGTGACCATTGACCCAAGCAATGGTACTTCTGCCATTACTATGCTTCGTCTTAAGGAACATGCTCCAGCCAATTATGTATACTCACAAGTTGGATATAATACCTCTTCTGGAATCAACAACTATCCAACACGTTTTGGTATTCGAGTTGTTAAAAATGGAGAAGAAATATTTAAGCAAACTAATATAAATACCAGTGTCAATGCTTGGGGGGTCCATGTATTTGATTTTAGTACGTTTCCTGGATTTCAGACCTCTGAGTCGGCCACTTACCAGTTTGAGTTATTGGCTTATGCTCCAGTGGACAACGGATCATTGGTTCACCAATGGAGTCTGGACGATATAAAAGTTTGGGGAGGTTGCTGCCAAATACCTGTTTCAACAAATAATGAGGTAACGTATCAGTGGTCAAATGGTAGCACTACCCCGACCATAGAGGTAGCGCCTACAGAGACGACCAGCTATGCAGTTAGTGTAATAGACTGCGACGGCACAACACATACGGAAGAAGTGTTGGTTTGGGTTAAGTCCCAGGAGGAAGATCCCAATTGTATTCCACCAAATCCATGTCCGGCAGATTCGACATTTTCTCTTACGACTGGATGGGGCTATGTTCAGTTAGGTGGTTTTGGTGATACAAACCCGGTCATTGAAATATTTAATAACGAAAATGTCTTGGAATATTCTTGTTCTGGCGACTGCCCGGATCCGTTAGTACTCAATACTTTGGAAAATGGACAATATGTAGCAAAAGTCAAGTTGTATAGCGCGCAAGGAGATGTTCTTTGCAGTAATATCAACGAACCATTTCTTATTCGGAGAATATCGACTCTTGAAGGTCAGAGCAGTGATTTCTTTTTCTTCACAGCGGCAAAACAAGGAAGAAAGGTCGGCTTGAACTGGGTAATTAATTCAGCTATGACGACGGATCGTTTTGTTATAGAGCGGTCAATAAATGAAATAGATTTTGAACCAGTCTTAGAACTAGTAAACGCTTCCGAGATGGAAGGAACTGTCTCATTTGATGGGCTTGATCAGCAGCCTCGAATGGGAGAAAACCATTACAGGATTAAACAAATTTTCAAAGATGGTACACATAGGTATTCCAAGGTTGAAACGGTGAGCTTTAACTTGGATTTGGTTCGATTTGAAATCTATCCGAATCCAACTACCAGTATTCTATCTGTAAACTTAAGTCAATATTCTGGTAGCTCGGCGGAAATTTTGCTTACCAATGGTTTTGGGCATGTCATTACTACCCGAAAAGTAGATAATGTTTCACTTGATCCAATTAGCTTTGATGTGGAGTCACTACCAGCTGGCCTTTATGGAATTTCAGTCAAGATTGAAGGGCGTAAACGAGTATCGAAACGATTTGTTAAAGAACGATTGTAGGTTATATAATCAAGGTTTTTACTTTAAAGGGGTTGTCAGAAGGCAGCCCCTTTTTTTATTCGGATGTTTGAAAAAATATAATGAACAATTTGCCACTGGAACCTTTATTTGGGGGTAATTAAACAATACCTTCTTTGAATATTATCGGAAGGGATATTTATGGTTTTGATGTTCGTATTTTATTTTTCATAAACTATAATTTAGTAGATTGGGGGTAAGCATGCTTTCATTATAAGGCTTAATTTTGTAGTCGAAAAGCGGATAGAACAATTTGAAATTGTTTTATAGTGATGTATAGCAACGATGTGGTTTCTTACTCATTTCCCCTCTGGATTCATCCCTTGATACAATTTTTATCCTCTAACTGTATTAACCTAACGCTGGACAAAGAGCTGCTTTTTGGTTTAGCATGAATTAAGTGGCTCTATTTTATTTTGTAAACATTTGCTTAGCAGCTGCTATGGACATTGTATTACTACGTCTATTTCACTCAACAATAGTTTTTCAAATTTATATCAGTATCTTTTAAATGTTTCAAATTTTTTATCATGGAAAAAAGATTAACCAAAAATTACCTTTCACGCCAAGTTCCTCCTGGCTTTTCGGTGAAAAATGCAGGAACGACTTTCTTGAAGTGGAGAAGTTTCTGTTTATTACTACTAGTGGGCCTCGGAGCCACACTATTGCCATACCAGCTGGTTGGGCAAAATGCTATTGAAGCTAGCGAGCAAATCTCTCCTGTTGTTTCTTATGTTCCAAAATCAGACAAAGTAACAAGCGTTAATTATAGTTTTCATCAGAATAGAGCAGTCAACCCCTACAGTGTTAGTTATGAGTACGATATCATAAAATACGATGACTACTACACCATTTCTGCTAAGAGCTTTTTGTCGGATTTAGATCTACGGTTTGAAGAAGGGCTGGAAATGGAAACAATTGACGATGAGGTTGTTTTTCCTGTTGATCTTGTAGTTGGGCAACGGTTAGAGGACGCAGTTGTAAATTACAGAGTCAGCCTGGCTGCAAATATGAATTTGACCTATGCCATAGATCTCAGAAACAGGATTGTAACCGAAATCACATCTATAACACATGAAGGTAAAACATATACTGCATTTGTTATTGAGTCGAGCCTTTCTCTAGTCAAGTCTCTTGGCGATGACAAAACGGTTAGCTCATCTGTTGAGTACTTAAAGGACTGGTATGTGCCTGGTTTAGGCAACATCAAGCGAGAGCGAAATGCTCAGATAAAGGCCTCGAATGGCGAGGTTTCACAACATAAATCAAAAACAACTTTCTAAGTTAATACAAGTAAACTATTTAATAAAATACCATGAACAATATATATACAATTTTAAAATTCATAGTACTATTATGTACTTTTCTGTGTTGTGCTACCATAAGTAGCCACGCACAGTATACCGTTGTAAGCAGCGGGTATGACTCATGGACTTTACAACATAATTCCTGCGGTCAGACAACCTATGTTTATTGCATTGATTCCTACGATGAGGCGCCTCCTATTGGGCACTATTATACTTACTCCGGAGGGTATTTTTACCCAAGTAACTCCTATTACCAAACCGGGTCAGGCAACCCTATCAACTGTGACCCTTGTTACAACCAAGGGGGCGACTCTGACAACGATGGCATCTGTAATTATTCAGATTGTGCTCCATATAATAGTTCCTTACCCGCTACGCCAGGTACGAGTTGCAATGATGGCAACTCCAATACAACGAATGATGTGGTTCAATCAGATGGATGCACTTGCCAAGGTACTCCAGTTGATCCTTGTGATAATAATAACTTTACAATGGTTTGTGAAAGTAACATAAATGACCAAGGTTACTTCAATGAACCAGATTGTGAAGTAGTAGTATGTGAAGGAGATAAATTGATTTTAAGCGTCAACCCTAACGGCTATCCTACTAGTTGGACTGGTCCAAATGGTTTTACATCTAATAATAATAATGCTACATTGGCTTCAAGTATACAAGCCAATCAAGCCGGGATTTATACAGCTACGGTAGATGTAAATGGATGTGTGAAATCTAAAACCATACAAGTTATTGTAGAAAACTGTGCCCCGCCTTGTGACCCTGTTGCCATTACAGCAGTTGCTAATCCTGAAAATTGTAAAATAAGTGTAAGTTGGGATGCTTCGGGAGCAACTAGTGTCAAACTTAAAATACAACGTCGGGTGAATGGCTCATGGGTATTGATAGAAAACTGGACGACGACGACAGCTAACCCTAAGGTGTACATGGTCACAGAGCCGGGTAAATACCGTGTTCGGGCTCGTTCTGCTGAGCCAGGTTGTGATAATTCATCAACCAATACCACCTGGAAAGCTATCAACAATGTAGCATGTACAACATGCACCGACACGGATGGCGATGGAATTTGTGATGAAGATGACTGCGCTCCAAACGACCCTAATTTACCTACTGCACCAGGAGTTCCTTGTCCGACAGATTGCCCTGATTCGCCATTTAATGGCGGAACCATTCAGGTATCAACCGATGGTTGCTTTATTGAAAGTGTAAACCCTCCAAGTTACAATGGAGAAGACCTTGAGATCGTTTGGATCAAATCTGGAAGTGCAGACAATTGTGCAAGTGCTTTGTTGGAACTAGGCCCGATCAATGTAGGTGCTGCCTATGATGATTTTATAGCTGCCGGTGGTTTCGGTACTGCCAATCCGCAAATTGGAAACTCAAGCTGGATGTTTGCTCAAGATAACGACAACGACCTTCTTTCCTTTGATGGCGCCGACATTACCACCCCAATCTGCTTTATGCGATGTGTACGAGTAGAAGGTTGTGAACGTTTTTGGGGAGAAGCTGGTCCTGTAGTTGTTGACTGTAGCCAGCCTTGTGACAATCAGGGCGGAGACGCGGACGAAGATGGAATCTGCGATAATATCGACAATTGTGTAGATATATACAACCCCGATCAAGCAGATGCCGACGGCGATGGCGTTGGCGATGCTTGTGACACACCCGACGTCTGCGACGAACAAGTAGTAGCCTATTGGAATCTGGACGCCTGCGTCTCCAACAGCAGCAACGGCACCAATAGCGACTACAGCGAATTTACCGCCCAGGTAACCAATAACAGTTCATTTACAACTTCGGCTACCAACGTCCGGCGAGACCTCGGCAACCACAGTTGTACACCTGGTGTAGGTGATTCACCTGCCATGTGTATTGGTACCCAGGCAAGTTGTAGTGCCAGTGATTACAATTCGGATTGGGCCGTCAAATTCGATGTTACCATCGACCCTGCACAGGATGGCCAACTCACCGGACTTAGCTTTTACGAAAAGGCCCCACTCAACTACGACTGGATCGGCGGCTCTTCCGGCCCCAACAACTATCCTACAAAATACCTCCTTCGGGTGAAAAAAGATGGACAACTTATCTATGCTCAGGACGATATTGCCACTACGCAGGAATGGACGCTGGAAACTTTTGATTTTAGTGACAACGCAGCATTCGCTACTTCTTCGGCTGCTACATTTAGTTTTGAACTTAGAGGATATTGCCGGGTTGAAAATGGGGCTAGCCAAACGGTCTGGGATCTGGACGAAATTAAAGTATCTGCCTGTAATGAGGGCAACTCACCCGACCTTACCGTTGATGTCGGACCCGATATGGAAATTTGTCCGGAAGAGCCAACCACTATTACGGCAACGGTCAATGGTGGCGCTGATTGCGATTCAGATTGCTCAGCTTCTGATTTTGGCTCCAACCAGGTAATTGCGAGATGGAATATGGAACAATGTTGGTCAATAAATGGCGACGAATCTTCCAGTGATTACTCCGAATTCACCTCTACTGGTGGTAACCTGGATTGTGCTGTTGTCAACAAATCAGGCTTATACCGTGAGGCTGGAATGCACTCTTGTACCGACGATCCCGACGATGCACATCCTGGCGACGCTGTTTGTTTGGATATGAATGGCAGTAACTTCCAGGACGATGCTGCTAAGGCACTCAGATTTGATGTTAGCCTTGACCCATCTTCCGGGCAATCAGCTATTACGCAATTAAAGTTTAAAGAATTTGCACCTCAATACTACCTTTGGTCTCAATCGGGTTATTCCGATCAATCGGGCCTGAATAACTACCCGACCAAATTTGGTCTTCGGGTATTGAAAAATGGAGTTGAAATTTTCAAACAAACCAATATCAATACTGCTGTAAACAACTGGCAAAATAGAACCTTTAACTTCTCTGATAACCCCGATTTCCGCACCGACGAGCCTGCCGATTTTCACTTTGAATTGTTGGCGTACGCCCCTGTTGGAAATGGGTCTTCTGTTTATGCATGGGATTTAGATGATATCCGGGTGTTTGGAGCTTGTTGCACTCCTCAATCTACTGATGAAGTTACTTATTTGTGGTCAACAGGTGAAACTTCTTCTTCCATTGAAGTAAGCCCTTCCACAACTACTACTTATTCTGTTACCGTTACCGACTGCCTTGGAAATACGGCTACCGACCAAAAGGTGGTTGAAGTTAAAGACGGAGACAACGACGGCGTTTGTGACGATGACGATGTATGTGAAGGGCACGACGACAACGCCGACGCCGATGGCGATGGGATCCCCGATGGTTGTGACGATTGCGATGCCAACCTGGAAGGAACAGCTTGCAACGACAACGATGACTGTACCGTCAATGACGTTTACGATGCCGAGTGCAACTGCGCCGGAACCTACGTAGACAGCGACAACGACGGCGTCTGTGATAATGACGATATCTGCGAAGGGCACGACGACAACGCCGACGCCGATGGCGATGGGATCCCCGATGGTTGTGACGATTGCGATGCCAACCTCGAAGGAACGGCTTGCAACGACCTTGACGATTGTACTATCAACGACGTCTACGATGCCGAATGCAATTGCGCGGGTACTTACGTAGACAGCGACAACGACGGCGTCTGTGATAACGACGATATCTGCGAAGGGCACGACGACAATGCCGACGCCGATGGCGATGGGATCCCCGATGGTTGTGACGATTGCGATGCCAACCTCGAAGGAACGGCTTGCAACGACCTTGACAATTGTACTATCAACGACGTCTACGATGCCGAATGCAATTGCGCGGGTACTTACGTAGACAGCGACAACGACGGCGTCTGTGATAACGACGACATCTGCGAAGGGCACGACGACAACGCCGATGCCGATGGCGATGGGATCCCCGATGGTTGTGACGATTGCGATGCCAACCTGGAAGGCACCGCTTGTAACGACAACGATGACTGTACGGTCAATGACGTTTACGATGCCGAGTGCAACTGCGCCGGAACCTACGTAGACAGCGACAACGACGGCGTTTGTGATAACGACGACATCTGCGAAGGTCATGACGACAACGCCGATGCCGATGGCGATGGGATCCCCGATGGTTGTGACGATTGCGATGCCAACCTCGAAGGAACGGCTTGCAACGACCTTGACGATTGTACTATCAACGACGTCTACGATGCCGAATGCAATTGCGCGGGTACTTACGTAGACAGCGACAACGACGGCGTCTGTGATAACGACGACATCTGCGAAGGGCACGACGACAACGCCGACGCCGATGGCGATGGGATCCCCGATGGTTGTGACGATTGCGATGCCAACCTGGAAGGCACCGCTTGTAACGACAACGATGACTGTACGGTCAATGACGTTTACGATGCCGAGTGCAACTGCGCCGGAACCTACGTAGACAGCGACAACGACGGCGTCTGTGACAATGACGACAACTGTGTTGATGTACCAAACCCAAATCAGGAAGACAGCAATAATAATGGCATTGGCGATGCCTGCGAGCCTGTTTGCAATGATCTTTTGATCGGGTACACTGGCGATTGCAACGATCCTGATGACTGTTTCGATCCTGTAACAATTGCAGATTGTTTGACAGATGTGACAGGC
The DNA here is from genome assembly GCA_965222105.1 of Saprospiraceae bacterium. GTDB lineage: Bacteria > Bacteroidota > Bacteroidia > Chitinophagales > Saprospiraceae > CALGLS01. The sequence continues at coordinate 32,663 of CBDCTQ010000018.1, forward strand.
GTTTGTCCTTCAAACGGAGAGCTTGGAGCATCTTGCAATAATGACATTATCTGTATTCAGAGTATGGTGAATGATTGGGAATTTTCTATGACTGCTGCCAACGAGTTTGAATTCACTGGGTTTATTGCTGACCTATTGTATCCAACTGATGGTACTAGCGCTGGAACCACTCCCAATCTGGAAACCTGTCCGACAACTTTCGATGTTAAGATCAGTATTTTTGTTGATGGTAACCTGGAGGATCAGCAAACAGTTTCAGTACCTGAAAACCAGATTACTACGTTCCCGATTTTAGTGCCAAATCCAATTGCAGTTGGAACGGGTGCTACGTTAAAAGTTGTACTTGAAGGACAGCCAGTTTCTGGCGACTGCGACTTGATTGAGTTGGCTGCTTTGGATGTGTACGGCTGTTGCGGACAAGATCCATGTGCAGACCTGGGAGGAGATACCGACGGCGACGGCATTTGTGACTTAGAAGATTGTGCTCCTGGAAATGCCCAGTTACCTACTACTCCTGGAACCCCATGTGACGATGGTAACCCAATGACCATCAATGATGTAGTCCAAGCTGATGGATGTACCTGTGAAGGAGAAGAGCAAATCATTAAGATCTCGATCAATGATGTAACGGTTTTTGAAGAAGACGGAATTGCCGTGTTAGAAGTTTGTCTGGATCAGGTATCCGGTTCTGATGTTACGGTAGACTATGCTACTTCTGACGGTTCCGCTATAGCCGGAAGTGACTACGTTGCCGAAACGGGGCAGGTGATCATTCTGGCTGGTGAGCTTTGCGCTGAAATAGAAATTGACATCATCGACGACGAGGATCCGGAAAACCCGGAAGTACTGGATGTAATTCTAAGCAATCCTCCCGCCGGGGTTGAGGTTGAAGACGATAAAGGAACCATCACCATACTGGATTCTGATGAGCCGGTCGACGATTGTGATGCTATTGTTATCGAATTGGTGGATGGCGACATCCTCACCTACGGCTACAATGCTCCTATTGTTATCGTCACCGTATTCGACGAGGCCTGGAACCCTATCTTTGACAGCGGTATGTTGACCAACAACGAACCACAGACCATCCCCGGTTTGCCGGAAGGCGGATACCACGTTTTTGTGAAAACATACGACGCCAACTGGCAGCCACTCTGCAACGAGCACAAGATCATAAAGATCGAGGGGGAGCCGGAAGTTTGTGCGGATCGGGATGCGACTAATTTAACAACTTGTGAAGACGTTTTTGGAGGTGTTACCTATGGTGGATTCCTTCGGATTGTGGGACAGGATCATTTTTACAACTTTGAAAATGGCAGACTCCAGGAGTTTGTCGACGGAACAGCTAAACTAACTGGTCAATGGGTCAACCGCTCTAATCCGGACCTGGCTTTTAAACTGGAGTTGGATCTGACCGGTCGTACCGGCGAAGTTCCGGGCCGCGGCCCTAAGTTGAGCGAATGTCTGACTCCCGATTACAATAGCTTCTATTACTACCGCGATTTTACAGGTACGCTGACAGGACTTGGCCTTGCAGAAGGAGCCTTGCTGGAATTGTCGGAATTTGACGTGGACGCCGATTTTCAGGTGGGTGTAGGAGCTAACCATACCGGAGGGGCGGAAGTACTAGGTGCTAGCGCCTGGTTGGAAGCAGTTGTAATTCAACAACCGAATGGTAGTTTGAATATTGTTTTATCTGATGATGGAAAAAGTGAAGCGGATATCAATATCGAACTTTCAGGTTCTGTGCACGATTGTCCGGTCATTGACCCCCCATCAATTTGCATCGAACGGGAGGCAACTAATGTCCATGCCTGCCCGCAAACAAATGGGGGAGAGGCCTATGGTGGTTATCTCGAAATCGTAGGTCAGGACTTCTTTTACAACCTCAAACTGGGGCAAATGATAGAGTACGATGATGGTACTGCTGTATTGACAGGGAAATGGATCAATCGAACCAACCCGAACCTGGCTTTCGACCTAATCGTTTACCTTGACGGTAAAACGTCGGTTGCTGAACCCGGCGCTCCTAATGAGCATACTTGCCTGAATCCCAATACCGAGGAGTTTTACTACTACACGCAAACTTCCGGTAAACTCATCGGCCTGCCTGGCCCCGCCAACGGCGCATGGATTGAATTGAGTCGTTATGGAACCCCATTCCAGATCGGAGTGGGTGCCAACGACACCGGTGTGCTCGAAGTATTTGGTGCAAGTGCCTGGTTGGCTGGAACAATCGTTCAACAGCCTTCAACCGGATTCCAAATTCAATTTGGAAGACCGGAAACCATCGGCGACATCAACATCGAACTCTCCGGCGATCCCGAAGCATGCGTGCCCGACGACGCTGCCCAGAACACCCCATGTGGCACCACCGTCACCCCGGGCAACGGCACCCTCACCATCGGCGGCTACAGTGAGCCCATCTCCATCGTTCAGGTATTCGAGGTCAATGGTGGCTGGTCATTGGTATACAGCTGTGCGGGCGATTGCCCAAATCCATTGACCATCGACAATCTGAATGAAGGCACCTATTTTGTCAACGTCAAACTGTTTGACGAAAACTGGATGCCAGTTTGTAATACCATTGCAGACTTTTACACAGTCGACCACAGCTCCGGCCTCGAAGGGCAAAGCAGCCCGTTCCTTTTCTTTACGGCAAGTAAAACAGGACGAGAAGTCGCCCTCAACTGGACGGTGAACACTGCCTACAAAACGGATTACTTCATCGCTGAACGATCCGCTGACGGACTCACCTTCGAGGAGATCATCGACCTGGACAATGCCTACGACACCTACGATCCGGTCAACTACCAGGATATAGACAATGCACCGGCTATGGGTAGAAATTATTACCGGCTCAAGCAGGTCTTCGCCAATGGAACCTACCGTTATTCCAACGTTGAAACCATTGATTTCGACATCGACCTGATCGACTTTGCGGTGTATCCGAACCCAACCTCTGAAAGGATATTCATCAACCTGAAGGAGTATACTGGCATCCCGGGACAGATACAGATCACCAACGCCCTTGGCCAGGTGATGGATCAAGTCCAGATCGACGGGCTGTCAGCCGAACCGGTTGGCTTCGACGTGGATACCTACCCGGCAGGGATGTACCACGTCAACGTCAATCTGGATGGCCGCAAGCAATTGACCAAGTTGTTTGTCAAAGCCAGAAAATAGATCGTTTTTCATATAGGAATTGAAAAGGGGCTGCCTTCACACTTGAGGGCAGCCCTTTTCAATTCATGGGACTAGAATGTAATATTGTTGGTGTCAGTATTGTAAGATTACTTTTGATGATTCGATGTCATCAGGCCTAATGCTGGGTTGGTGTATATAGAGAGAAGGCCATATTTGCTGTAAATATATAAAGTTTTAATATTTCGACATAGAAAAAGATATTAATTTTTCATTTTTTTTCGTTTCCATCCGGTATTCAATGGAAGGAGAGGCAAAAATTGCTTTTATTTGTCGCCTAAATGTCTCAAAGCAGTTTATAAATGAATGTTGTCATTTACAATCAGCCAGCAGATGCAGCGTTGTAGAAAAGATAGAAATACTTCCTATGTTCATTTCTGGCACAAACTTTACAGATATTCCGTATGCGTTTTGACAAATGTTCTCCGTCTATGCGAAAAATTAAGACCCTTTTTCTCGTTTGCTTATTTTTATTTGTTGGATTTGGAATGGCTTGGTCCCAGGTCAAATTCAGCAACGACTTCCTGGCTATAGGGGTCGGCGTCCGCGCCCAGGGAATGGGCAGTACCCATGTGGGATTTGCCGATGACATTACCGCCGGCTACTGGAACCCCGCCGGTTTGACGCAAGTCACCTCCCCCCTTCAGGTGGGCGCCATGCATGCCGAATGGTTTGGCTCTGTGGCCAATTACGACTTTATCAGCATGGCCAAGCCCATGAATTCTGAAAAAAATTCCGTTTTGGGCCTGACCATTATCCGCTTGGGCATCGACCAAATACCCAATACTTTCAACCTGGTGGACAAAGACGGCAGCATCAACTACGACCGGGTAACCGAGTTTTCCGCCGCCGACTACGCCTTTTTGGTATCCTATGGCCGGAATATCAAGATCAAGGACCGCACGCTATCCCTAGGTGGCAACGCCAAGATCATCCGACGGGTTGTCGGCTCCTTTGCCGGTGCCTGGGGCTTTGGCCTTGACTTTGGCGCCCAATACCGGATCGGCGAAAAATGGCAATTCGGATTTATGGCCAGAGATGTCACCACCACCTTCAACGCCTGGTCTTTCTCCTTTACCGATCGGGAAAAAGAAGTCCTCGACATCACCGGCAATGAAATACCCGAAAACAGCGTCGAAATAACCCGCCCCCGATTCCTCCTGGGGATGGCTCACAAATCCCGCATCGGCGAAAACGTCAGCCTGATGGCCGCCTTCGACCTCGACTTCACTACCGATGGCCAACGCAACGTATTGGTCAGCTCCGAGTCATTCAACATGGACCCCCATGCCGGCCTGGAACTGGGCTACAAAGATTTCATTTTCATAAGAGGCGGCATCAGCAATTTCCAAAAAGTACTCGACGATGACGATGGCACCTCCGAACTTTGGGACTTCCAGCCTCATTTTGGGGTGGGAATCGTCCTCGGCCGGTTTACCATCGACTATGCTCAAACCAATATCGGCAACGTCGGCGTTTTGGAGCCATCCAACCTCTTTTCCGTCAAAATCGATTTCAAAAACAAGAAAAAAGCGGGGAGTTAAAAAGTTCAAGCCCAAGAGCAAAGGTTGAAGTTCAATCCAGCAAAGGCAAACAAACATCAGCATATTAATCATCAACTAATCAACAAATCCCGCCCCCAACTCATTCCTAATCATCCGGTTGTGGTGCTGTTGCAAAACCGCCTTTAACCGGCGTTCCAGCCGGGCCGCATCGTCGGGATACTTCGCCACCACATTATCCATTAGTTTCCAGTCGGCAGTATAATCGTACAAGCCAATGGTTTTATCTTCGTCGAAGAGTAGGATAAAACGGTCGTCCAGAATCTGATATACCTGATCGTGGTACATGTAAGCATATTGTTGGGAGGCAGTGTCCAGCAGGCTCCTTCCAAAACTGACAAAGGGTTGATCGTATCCGATATAATCGAGGATGGTGGGGAAAATATCAATCTGTTGGGCCAGTCCGTTTTGCCTTCCTTCCAAAGAATGGCCGGGGTGATACAGGATCAATGGTATCTGATACCGTCCCACCCGGGTTTGATAGTGGTGTATCCTGGAATAGCCGGTGTGATCGGCGGTGATGATGAAAAGCGTGTTGTCGAACCAATCCATCTTACTGGCCGTTTTAAAAAATTGGCGCAAAGCCTGATCGGTATACCGGATACTTCGATACAACGGCATAGAGCGGGGATGCAATTGCTCATAGTAGGGCTCCACCCGATAAGGATGGTGCGAACTCAAAGACAACAGTTGGGCAAAAAACGGTTGGGGCAGGGTGTCGAGCACCTTGGCGGTAAATTGAAAAAAGGGACGGTCCCAGATGCCCCAGTAACCGTCGTAATGAGCGTCGTTGTCATAATGCCTTCGGTCATAGTAATAGTCAAATCCGCAGAGGTTAGCCAGGTCCTCCATTCCCATAGATCCTGGATTGGCGCCGTGAAAAAAGCCGCAGGTATATCCCTTTTTAGTCAGCAAGTGAGCAATGCCGTCGATCTGATTGGTCTGATAAGCGGAGTAAGAGAAGGGGTCTTCCATCAGGGCAGGGATACTAGCTGAAATAGCGGCTATGCCCTGGATGGATCGCAGGCCATTGGCATAGGAGCGTTCAAAGTGGTAACTTTCCTGGATCAACGAATCGAGAAAGACCATGTAGTCTTCATTTTTATTGAAAAAACCGGAATATTCCTGTCCAAAACTCTCCAGAACGATGACGACGATGTTCGGATTTATCGATTTTGCGGAAGCGGAAAACCCTGGATGAACAACGGGAAAGACCTCATCAACCACCCCCTCCTCAAAATAATGTTTTTCATCCAACAGGCGTTGCTGGGTGGAAAAGATAAGACTCAATGTAGAAGGATAGAGGAGAGGTGCCAGCCGCTTGTCGAAAACATATTGTTGGGCATTCAGCGGCATCAGCGGGCGAAGTTGGGTGCCGCCGCGCATACCGATCAGGGTGAGTACAATTCCCAGCGCCATCACCAGCCATTGTCCGCTCCAATGCTGTTTGGGAGGAGGGTAGGAGAGCCCCCATTTCCGGAAAGACCACCAAAGACCCCACATCAATACCAGAAAAAGAAGGACGAGATACCAGTATTCTTTAAAAAAAAGAGGGATCAGGTGCGCATTATTGCCGAGCAGGTTGAAGTCGTTGGCATTGGCACGTCGTAGATTGAAGGGAAAGTAGGCGATATCCGTCAGTTCGGGCATTAGGGCGAGACCGTTGCATGTCACAAAAAGGAGGTGCTGGAAGAAGCGGTACTGCCTATTGCTTCGCTGCGGGAGCGGCAGTAAATAGCTGGCGATCAGGCCGATATTGATGTAGCAAATGGCGGGCAGATCGAAGCGCCAACCGGCAACCAGCACCTTAAGTCCGTCACACCAATTTCCGATGGGGAAAAATGCCTGATTGTGGATGTAAAAGGCCAAACGCAACAAGCTGAATATCAGGAGAATAACGCCCAATTTGATCCCCAATTCCCATAGATAAAACCCGATGCGATATGCCTTTTTCATCCATTCAAATTAAAAGGCGAAGGTATAAAAAGGCGAAAATTTGAACCACACAAAAAGGGTAAAGTCTTTCTATTTATCAAAATAATCTATAACTTGCCCCCGCAGCACAGGCTGCATAAAATCCATTTGAGTATCCCAAGTTTTGGTCCAACACTATTCACATTAGAACGTTGACTTGGAGTGACTAGGGCGGGCTCCAGCCGTTGACTTGTCCGGCTTCCCTCTCCGGGTTTTTCCCGGATTTGGAACAAGGAGATTACTGAACCATTCCGGCTGTTCTATCCATGTCTTTACGGGGTCCAAAAACACCTCGATACTTGGATGGGTTTTTTTTGAGTGCATGACCTACTCCGTTGTAAGGTGGGGCAGGTTAGCGGAGCCTCTCACCACGGAGACTCAAAGACTCAAAGCTACACAAAGATTTGCTCCCTGCCTGCCGACAGGCAAGGTGTGTGGCTTTGTGTCCCCGTCTGGCCGCCAGGTAAGATATGTCACGTACTCGGTTTTTTATTAAAGCGTATAATCCAACCGCAAAGCATAGTTCCGGGGTCCTTCCAACAATCCGGGACGAACGGTGTATTCCCTGTTAAATATATTGGCGCCGATCAGCGATAATCTGATCTTGTCGCTCGGCATATAGGCCAGTCGCAGATCGATGGTGGTATAGCCGTGGTAGTTTTCCTGGCGGTACCGTTCTATGTAGTTGAGTATTCCCAGGACGGGGTCGATGGCTTCCATCTTGCTGTTGTAAAAGGCGGCTATGCCCATGCTGAACATTTTGTACCGGCTTTCCACATCGAATTTGAAGGAGTGGCGGAATCGATACTTCAACACATTGTAGTCGGCGGTGGTCGACTCGTTGATGTCGTCGGTAAATTCGCGGAAAATGGGTTTGATGTAAGTATAGCCGGTCATAATCGTAGTGGGAAGGCCCAGGAAAGAGCCTTCTCCCGCCAGCGTCAGATCGATCCCCGTGATCCGGGTATTACCCACATTGTTGGACTGAAAGGCAAAGAGTGCCCCCCAGAGGGTATCGATCGTAATGCCGTACTCCATCATATCGTTGTATTCACTTCTGAAAAAAGCCACGTCGAGATAGCCGTTGAAGCCAGATACCTGGAAGCCCTGCTTGATGCCCAGCTCGGCACTCCACCCCGTTTCCGGTTCCAGCTCTGGGCTGGGTATAACACTAATACCTCCGGCGTCGGTACGGATGAATTTTTCCGCAAGGACAGGATAGCGGTATCCCTGTCCCCAGGAGCCCCGGATAAACGTATTTTTGGCGGCCTGATAATTGGCACCAAAGCGGTACACAGGCCGTGAATCGGCATCGGTGCCCGCAGGATACACCAGCACAGAGTCGGGGGTGAGTAGGTCGGGGTTTTTCTGGGCATTTCTTTCAAAACGGGTACCGATGGAAAAGTTGAGGCGGTTGAAAAATTTCTTGTCCAATTGGAGATAGCCAGCGTAATTGGCGGCGTTGTAATTGCCGTTGTACAGCTCGGAGTCGATAAACGTCCAGGTGCCGACCAGGCCGGCTGTTACGTTAAGGTCTAGTTCTTCCAGGTTTTTCTGATATTGGTATTCGGAGTAAAAAAGGTCGGACTTATTGCCCTGGTTGTTGTCGTTTCTGTTGTTGATGCCGTAGTAGCGGGTCAGTAATCGGTGTCTGCCTCCGCCATTGTCGAAATAATTAACGTAGGGGTCGACGGTATACCGGAAGCGGTTGGAATTGGACAGGGCCGACACTTCCGGGTAGTAAGCGCCGTTGCGGTCGTCGCGCCAGTAAAAATAGGAGCGGCCCACCCCTCGGTTGAGGATGGCGTTGGCACCGATGGATAAGCGGTCGCCGATCCGTTGTTTGACGCCGAGGTTGAGGCGGCCGTATTTGCTGTAAACGGCTTGTCGGTATCCTTCGTCGATGGTGCCGAAGCCGCCGATGATGAGGTCGGTTTTGTTGATCTTCTGGCGGTGGACGATGCTCAGCCCCAGTTGGCCGGGGTAATTATAGCCGTGGTGTCCACCCCAGATGGCGGGTTTGTACCGGACGGTGTCGGTGATGTTGCCATCGTCGTCGTATTCGTTGAACGTATTTTCTTTCTTCCACCAGGTTTTATTTCTATCTTTTGGCTGGTCGTAGTGCTTGTAGAAGGTAGAAATGCGGGTATAAGGTTCGGAAGTGGCATAGGCCGTGCGAATGTTGATGATGCCGTTCATGGCAGCAGAGCCATACAGTGCCGATGCCGCTCCTTTGACGACTTCCACCTGGGCGATGTTTTCAACAGGGACGTCCACCCAGTTGGGAAAACCGGCATCTGCCTGGAGGGCGGGGATGTCGTCGATGAGTAATAACACCCTGCTTCCGGCGCCATATGACCAGCCGGATCCGCCTCGTATATTGGCTTGTCCGTTGATGATGTTGACGCCGGACACTTTTTGGAGGGGGCCGGTAATGCTGGTGGCATTGGTGTTGGCGATCAGTTCGGGTTTGAGGATTTCCAGAGAGACGGTCACTTCACCGAGGGGTTTTTCGTATTTACTGCTCGACACCGTTGCGGTTTGCAGAAGCGTGGTGGTTTCTCCCAGTTGGATATTCAGGGTTTGGATTTCCTCTGGTTGCAGGGTTATTTCTTTGATGACAGCTTCGTAGCCGATGTAACTGAACTCGATGAATTGTTTGCCGGAAGGCAAATGCAGCTCATACCTGCCTTCGAGGTCGGAGGTGGTACCCCTATCGGCTACTTTAATGGTGGCGCCATATAGTCCTTCGCCGGTGGTAGCGTCGGTAACCACACCATTAATGGTGGCATTTTGTGCAAACGCAGCGACAATAGTAAAGGAGCAGAGGAAAGTCAATAATTTCTTCATAGTAACGGTTTTATTAGCCTATGGTTTTCGGAAGTCAAGTTAACGTTCTTTCCGAAATTTAACTGTGTAATGGGTGTAAGGGTGGTTTATTTTTGGGCAAATGGTAAGGAAACGCTGGTAAATGTAGCGATATTGCTTGCGCAAAAATAGTATTTTGACGTGACAGTACCCAACGGTTTAGGCCATTATAAACGTTAATTTTTTTAACCATGTAATTATCATAAATCCAGCAATACAGCGGAAATTCGCTGCGTTTGTATGCCGGGCCGATGCCGCATGATGGACAAATTAATTTTCAAAATGACTATCCCAGCCACAAAAAATATTCTAACTTGTCCTCCCATTCGCATATCTTTGGGTTTTGACAATACCCGCTTTTTCCAGTAATCATTAATTTTCATCAAAATAAAAATTATGAAGCATTTATTACACAGTCTCGTATTTACACTTCTTTCTTTTAATTTTCTTTCGGCACAACACTGTGTCCCCGATACGCTTTACGCCGATTCGATGTTCGGTGTCTATCCAGCGGCCATTACGGAAAGCGCCTGTATCAACCAGCCTTATTATTTCGTATTGACACTGGTTGTACCTGATAGCGTCGTCATCCCTCAGGGAACTTTTGTTCTCGACAGTATAGAGATCACCGGAGTGAGTGGCTTGCCCAGCGGCATGGATTATGGATGTAATCCTTCTACCTGCGTTTTCTTCCCGGAGGATGGAATGACTTGTGCCGCTATTTTTGGCACAGCCGATGACTCCAATTCGCCTGGCGACTATACACTTACTTTGGAGGGAGGAGTTACTGTCCCGATTTTTGGCCACATACCATTTAGTACCCTATTCGCCTTTTTAATGATCCCACCTTATGTCCTTACACTCGAAGAAGAAAACTCCGGTACCTGCTTCGTCAATACCGAAGAACCACTCAACGATCTGATCAGCATCGAAACATCGCCCAACCCCTTCCAAACGACCACAAACGTGCGCATCTATTCGGAGATGAACGAAGAGTTGACCTTTGAAGTGTACACCCTGTTGGGAAATAGGGTACACTCCGAAGCCGTCAACCTAACCCCCGGCGAAAATACCCTCACCTTCGATGGGGCACACCTCGCCGCAGGCTTTTATTATTTTAACTTTTCCGACGGTCAGTCGGCGCTTACGCAAAAAATGTTGATACAAAGATAAGTTATAAATATGCTGATGTTTGATGGGGTGATTGGCTGATGACAGTCATGTTGGCCAATCACCCCATCGAATATTTACCCCACCTGCAAAACCAAAACACTGCCATACCATTTCAGAAATGAGCACCCCCCACTCAAAGGATGATTACTTATTGTAGTCACCTAATGAATCCGCACATCACAACCCATCACCCAAACATTCACGACTTAATACAACAAACAATGAAACATTTTCTAACACTGCTCTTACTCATTTCATTCCATTCCATCCAGGCCCAATGCCCCGGTTGCATCATCGAACTGCCCACTGGATTGGGAGAAGATACCATCTGGCTCTCTGATATTCCCGATGGAACCGTAGGTGCTTACTATGAAGAAGACCTGAGCTTTCGCCTACCCAAAACCACCAACCCCATCAACGCACAAGACCCCAGCATACCCGCCGGGTTTACCATCGACGAGATCACCATCGTGTCGCTGTCTAATCTCCCTCCGGGACTGTCCTGGGAGGCCAGCCAAACTACTTACGAACCTGCCGATGAAACCGATGGCTGCATTCGCCTCTGCGGCACCCCGCTGGTAGCCGATACCTTTGAGATAGATGTCAACATAACAGCAGTAGTTTTCGGGCTTTCGCAAAATGCTGCCTTTTCATTGCCCATCGTCATCCATCCGGCGGCCAGCACCTCCGAGGGCTTTTCAATGGTCAATAATATCGGCTGTGGATCGACAACGGTTTCATTTTCTAACAATATACCTTCGCAAGGCAATCCGGGAATCACTTACGACTGGGATTTCGGAAATGGCAATACCACCACCGACGAAAACCCAGTAGATCAAACCTACACCACCCCCGGCACCTACTACGTCAGCTACGAAGCCACCATCGACACTACCGGGTACATCCTGACCGAAATAACGGTTGTCGAAACCGATTGCAATGACATTTGGACGCCCAACAACCCCACCACCGCTCCTGATATGCATATTCGGGTAACCAAACCAAATGGTGATCTCCTCTTCGACTCCCCTGTATTCAACAATACCAATCCTCCCATTTCGTATAGCGGCTCCTGGCCATTGGAAGACGGAGACTACCTCATGGAAGTGATCGACAATGATAGCGGCATCAACGGAGCCGACGATGATTGTGCCACTTTTCTGTTCAACAAACTTTCCGGTCCCGAAATTTCTATTGGAGATTTTACAGTGGAACTCACGATCCTTCACCCCGTCACCACCGTTAGCTCTATGGATACGGTTTACGTTTTCGAGCAACCAGCGGCACCTACTATTACCGCTTCGTCAGATGTGATTTCCTGCGAGGTTTCAGAAATACTCCTGACCTCTTCCTACACAGCGGGCAACCAATGGTTTCAGGACAGCATCCCCATTTCGGGAGCGGACGACCAAATTTATGTCGCTACTCAAGGTGGATTTTATACGGTACAATATACCAGTCCAGATGGCTGCATCGCCTTTTCAGAAGGGGTAGAGATTACGGTGCTGCCCTTGCTGGAAATCCCGGTGTTTAACAATGTAAACAACTTGTTATCCGTTGTTGACCCCGATGCCCTGCCCAACCCTTATGAGCTTCAATGGTATTTGGATGGAACGGTATTGCCTGGAGAAAATGGGTTGAGTCTTTGCATCGACCTTTCTGGTGAGTATGCGCTGATACTGACCGATCCGGCAACCGGTTGTACCAGCAGCTTTGCGCAAACAGAAGTGTACGACGCTGCTCTTAACTGTTTTACAGCCACCAATAATCCGCTGGAAGAGTATAAAATAAGAGTCTCGCCCAATCCGACTTCAGGCCTTTTTTACCTGTCGTTGTCTGCACCCCAATCTGGCGAAATGACCATGCGGATTTTAAATACGCAGGGCCAGCTACTGCTTTCGCAAAATGAGATTTTGCCGCAAGGTGCCCATCAAACGGCCCTGGACTTATCTCCTTTTCCGAAAGGAGTGTATTTGCTGCAATTGGAATCGTCGGGAGCGGTTTGGGTGGAAAGGATCATTGTCTACTGATCACACCCCAACTCATTAGCCGCCAATGGATCGTTGAAAGGAATGCAACCTCCGCTCAGCACACTGGAGGGCTGATACCGCATCAGATCGGCGTCGCGTAATCCGTTTGTTAGAAATGCCACCAGATCGTCTATCTCCTGATCGGACAGGTTCAGCGGCTCAAACCCTTCTGCCAACTGACTTTGGGGCACTGCCGCGTTTTGGGCAATACCGCGGTTTTTGTACTCCACCATTTCCCGTAAGGAATTAAAACTGCTGCCATGGCCGTAAAAAGGCGAGTCGGCCAGGTTGTATAATTGAGGTACTTTGAACTTATAATCATCGGCTGGATTGCCGGTGAAACCGCCTCGTCCTTTGCGCTCCCCACCCGTAGCAGTGGTGTTGAATACTTCGTCAGGGCAGTCGATCAGGTCATTGAGTCCGATAGCGTGAAACTCCATCTTGGCCAGAGCCGGCCCGTCGTGGCAGGATACACAATTGGCTTTGTCGAAAAACAGGATGGCTCCTCTTTTTTCCTGGTCGGTCATGGCCGTTTTATTACCCGCCAGCCATTTTTGAAACGGTGCCTGGTTGGCCAGCAAGGTGCGTTCGTAGGCAGCTATGGCCAGTCCGGCCGTTATGGTGGTGTACCGTTCGTTTTCGGGCAGGTTGGAAAAGGCTGCATCAAACCGTTCTTTATATCCCAGGGGTTCGAGGCTATCCATATCCACACCCATTCGATGCACAGTCAGCCCGGCAATGGCTTGGGTCTCCAGGCCATCAAAGCCCAAATTATTGGTTTCGATGGGGGTGTCGGGTGTCCAGGCGGCTTCGGTACCTGCGTTTACGCCGTTGGCACCAAACTGGCCGTTCCACAAATTATTGGTCTGATAGGCCCCGTTCATGGCGCTGGGGGTGCGGACGGGTTGTACATCGAGCTGTGCTTCGGTGTAGAACATATTCCGGGTTCGGCCTTCTCCATTGATGCCAAACCCAATGCCACCGTCAGCAATTCCCTGAAACCGGCCGGCCTGAAATCCGGCGCTGGCAAAGTGGCAGGAAGCACAGGAATACTTGCCGTTTCCGACCTCTTTCGAGGGAGCGATGGCAAGGGCTGTTTCGTGGTAAAGCAATTTGCCCAGCACCACTTTTGCCGGTGTCAGCGGATTTTTGCCGTCTTGCGGAATGCGATCGAAGTCGTCGCTGGCAGGCATCAGGTAATGGTGGATGCCTTCGCCATTGGAGGCGACGACAAGGGCGTCGGTCAATTCGGCGTCCAATTCGTTGGTTAATGATCCATTTTCCTCTTTGCGGCAAGCAGAGATCAACAACACGAATAGGGTGAATAACATCAGTTGTTTCATAGAAATAGCATTTAACAATTGAAAAAACATCATTGTTAAATGCTAAAACCGTGCCTTTGGCGATTATTGGAGGGCTTGGCTACCCTATCGCTGGATGGTGATCTTGCGGGTAGACCGCAATCGCTGCTGTTTGTCTTCAATTTGCAATAGATAGGCGCCATTGGTTAATCGCTGAAGGTCAATTTGAGTTGACCAAATTCCCGCAGTAAAATCACCCAAAGGTACCGTCCTTAGCAGGCTTCCGGAAGTATTGAACACCTTGCAGATCAGCGATCGGTTTTCATCCAATGTTCCCGAAAGGTGAAACAGGCCCTTTCCAGGATTGGGGTAGATGTCGAGCGAAGGAAGTGGCATAGGTTCGTGGCTGGATACGAGGGGAGGGAATTCTCCGACACCAAAAGCATATTCTCCCAGCAGAAGGGAATCGGCCCGGAGGAAGCCCCAGCCGTCGTTGGGAGCCAGTATCAGTTTGGTGGAGGGTTCGAAAAGCCGCCATTCTTCGGTGGCGTCGCGGCGATAAACCAGCACGATGCTGTCTTCTGTTTCGCTGGTCAGGTCGGCGTCCAGCATGGGTGTCGTATTGGCCCGGTAAGTGAAGCGGGCATTTCCGTCGAACTGCTCGGGAAGCAGGCCATCTATTTTCCAGTAATGGGAATTAGATATCCGAGAGCCGGGAGGCGCGTTTTGTGGTACATCGGGAGGTATCCAGGCATGTTCTACACGCAGGAATACGTCGTCGGACATTTCATCTACCACTACATCGAGCTCTCCGTTGGGGAAAACGTGGTTGTCGGGTTCTGTATATACAAATTCGTCTGCGAGGTTGGCGATATTCAGCTTGTGATTGCCGTTCAGCCATGCAGCTACGGGGTCGAAAGGTACATTGACCTGCACTTCGGACAGTTGCCCGGATACCATCACTTCTTCCATATGTCGGGTACCATCTGCCGCCAGGAAGGTGATCTCGATGGGCACATTGGTATGGAAATGGGGTGCTGCCCGCAGCTTCTGCTCTATCTCTACGGCGCTGTTGACATTGGGAGTGATGTCCATCCAGTTGATCTCATAGCCGGAGTAGCCGGGGGCGTAGATCCAATCGTCGAAAAAGGAGGTGAGGTCGACCCCTGTTTCATCGCTTAGATAATCTCTGAACTGCGCCGCGTCAATCGACTGATAAATAAAGTGGTTGAGAACTGCTGTCATACCGCTCGAAAACAACTCATCGCCGAGATAGGCGCGTAAGTTGTGCATCATAGCAGCCCCCTTGTCGTAGGTATGGGTACTGTAAGTATGTTCGTAAGGTATTCCCGACAAGGGGAGATAATCTCCGTCTTCAAAATGAGCGGACCGGATGACTTTCCTGAAATTGCTTTTCACTTCCCGGATAAATTCATCATGACCCTCCAGGTATTCCACCACCAGGTAAGAACCGTATTCCGCATTTCCTTCTTTGAACCACATGTCTGCGGGTGTACTTAGAGTAACCACATTGCCCCACCAGCAGTGGGCTAATTCATGCGACATCAAATCGCGGTGACCATTGCCATTTCCTCCGGCACCGATAGACTGCGGATAAGCAATGTTGGTGGGATGTTCCATTGCTCCTACTGGCGTCATGACATATCCAACCCGCTCGAACATATAAGGCCCGAACCACGATTCGAGGGCATCTATCGCTTCGGGCAAGTCGACAAAGGTATTTTCCACGGCGTTGATATCGCCGGGCCAGGCCACCAATTGAACGGGAATGTCGCCGTAAGCACCTGTGTGGATGGAATTCGATTCCGTATAATTCGACACGGCAACACCCACCAGGTAAGTCGGTATGGGCTGCGACATATGATAGCTCCTCAAAATAGTGTCGCCGGTAACAGGCGTTTCTCCTAAAAAAGTACCGACGCAATAAGCTTTTCTACCGTTGGCCGAATAGATGTGAAATTCATAGGTAGTTCGTTCCACAAAATTGTCGAAACAGGGAAACCAGCTTCTGCCAAAATTGTAAGGATTTGACGAAAGTCCGATACCCAGATTGTAGGCAAGATTGGAAGTGAAGACAAAGCCTCCGAAATCACTAGGGTCAAATGTAGGTGTACCTCCATAATATACCCGAACCGAAGCCGTGTCTCCCACCGGATAGGCCTGTGGAAGGTCTACTTCCAATAGCAAATCGTCGTAATTGTAGGTAGCGGTCAGGTTATCCACAAAAATGGAATCAACTTGTAGGGCGAGCAAATCCAGTGGCAAGACGGTCACGTCTTCCACTTTGGGTGAAAAGGAAATTTCGCAAAACCCTTGAATGTGTTGACCCGTAAAATCGATTACTTCCAGGGTGATATTGGTGTGGATCAGATCAAAAGTATCGCTTCTGCCGACGCTGGCCGTACGTGCATTTTGTTCTGCCAAAGTGAGTGGGCGTAGTGTTATGGGGTTTGGGGCATGGTGGCAACGGCGGTGGCGATGTTCCTCTTCCTGGAAGATGGGATCCGTTACCTGGGAGGTGCCCCTTTGCGGGAAAATCAGAATCAGGATCAAAGCAGTGAAAAAAGAGATAAGTGGTAGAGATGATTTCATATCGCGTTTGGTTTAACTATATTTCTTTCTTTTCCGAAAATTTTACATTCATACCAGGTAGGATATTACCCACCCCGGTATCAGTGGTCGAAACATAAAGATAGGTATTAACCTTTATTTTTTGAAATTTGGCGAGAAAAGGAGTGGCGGACTTTGTTGGTTTTGTCGGTTGTACGCTGTCTTGAATTCCACAAATCAATGATTGACCACTTTCGTGCAAATCACCTTTTCTTCCGACCGCAAACAAAGCCAGTAGACACCCGGCGCGATTCCCGGCATTGGATCCAGCAGTATTTGGTGATGGCCCGACGCCAGATGTCGGTTTTGAAATAGTTCAAAGGATCGCCCGTCTACACCTGTAAGAGAAAGATCGATCACCCCATTTTTTGCCAAAGAGAAAGAAACCGAGCATTGCTTCCCAAAAGGGTTGGGAAAAACGGTAAGTTGTAAGTCAGTTGTTAAAGGGGTTTGCTCCGAAAGAGAGCAGGCCGTCTTGAATACAAAGCTGGGGCTAAAACCGGAAGTACCACCACCCGTACAATTGGCCTCTACCTGCACTTCGTATTCGGTACAAAACTCGACATCGACCAGTTGAAAGGGAGGGTCTACTCCATCGAACTGAGTCCACACAAAAGTATTCGTTTTCCGGTATCGGATATTGTGATTGGAATGGTCGTCGGTGGGATCTTCCCAGGTGATGGAAGTACCAAAAATATTGTTCTCCAGCGTATCCAGGTTGATGGGGACATCGCAATTGGGAGCAACCCCTTCCTCAATCAATACACAATAGTCCTCCACCTCTCCAAAACCAAAATCGACGAGGCAGGGCGCGGGCTCTTCCGGGTCATTGCCCGAAATCCATTTCATACTTACCCGCATCCGGGTGAGACCGGGCAAAGCATCGCCCGGAATAACGACTTCCCCTGTCACCATTTCCGAACTGGGCTCAATAGCATCGAAAGTCAACTCGGTGTCCTCGTCAAATTGACCATCCTGGTTGTAGTCGATCCACACTTTGAAATACTCCTCGTATACCGCACCACTAAAACCGGGCGTTAGCGAAATCGGGTAGGTACCATAGGTTGCCACCTCCGTTGCCAGCCCCGTAAAATCGCCAAAGCCCTCATCGCTGCCGCTTACATTGTCAATGGCATTGAAGCTGACCTGGGCGATCCATTCAAAATCAGCCGTTTCAGCATTCGATGGGCAGTATGTAAAATCGGTGCAAGCTCCGCAGCCAAAGGTGGTAAAGGTGATTGGTGGGCTAAAGTCGGTTGTCTCACCCGACCAGCACAATGCCTCCACCTCTGCCTCATAAGGGGTACAGCTTTCGAGCTGATTGTACGATAAAGAAGTGGACGTAGTATTTAGTAGTAGGCCATTGTTGTCAATGAGGTTTGTAATTTTGATGTTATACGAAAAGGCGGCGGTGAGACCCTCAAAGTTGATGGTAGCGCCATTGAAGGTAATGTCGGTTGCCCAAACGTTGGCCGGAGCTATGCAACACCCATCGGTGGTGAAAAAACTGCTGTTGCTGAATCCACTGCTGTTGCCCGTGCAGATACTTTCCACCTGAAATTCGTAGGTCTGGCAGGTGTCCAAAACTGAAAACGTGTACGGATTGTTGGGGTTGTCGACCACGGTCCAGGAGCTGCTGCCTTCAGGGCGCCAGCGAAGGTTGTTGGTATCGGCGTCGGGCAGACTGTTCCAGGATAGGGTCGCCTGGGTCAGTGAAATATCCGTCGCCTGCAAGTTATACGGGGGCGAGCAGGGGCTACAATCATCCAGGGCCAGTTGTACGCTGTTGTACAGGTTGAGTTTTCCACCGCTGACGGTGATCCCATCGAGGCTCGCGTTTGGGTCGGCCCCCTCCAGGATGTAGTCTTTGATCTGGAGGGTGGCAGCAGCCGGATCGGTGTTGATGAGGTCCATCAGGTCGGGACAGGGGGTGCTGTATAGTAGCGCCACCGCGCCGGTCACCTGCGGGGTAGCCCCGGAGGTGCCTCCAAAAGAGCCATAGTTGTTTGCCGTAAGGGTAAAGACATCGGAACCATAGGCACCCAGATCGACATGTGTTGGGCCATAGGCGGCCAGGGTTTCTTTTTCGTCATTTTTTTTGAGGTTGGTCACGGCTATGAGGTATTCGCTGGGGCAGGTGGTGGGCAGGTCGCCCGACACGTCTACATCAATATTGAGATTGGCAGTGGCGCCACAGTTGAGGATTCCATTGGCGCCGAGTTCGTCGTAGATCGCACACCAGAGGGGAGCATTGTCGGGTTGGCCGAAGTTGATGCCCCAACTGGCATTGGTAGCCACGACGAAGGCCCCCTGGGCTCCACCGGAGTTGTTGTAAAGTTGTCGCATGGCCAGGGGATAAGCGTAGGCAGCGAGTACGGCGGCCTCGGTGGTATTGAAATCGTTTTTGACGATCATCAATTTGATCTGCCAGTTGATACCCGCCACGCCAATGCCGTTGTTGCCACGGGCACCGATGATGCCAGCTACGGGCATGCCATGACTACCGCCGCTGATCTGATCGGAGTTGGTGGCGATGTTCCAGCCCAGATGATCGTCAATGTAGCCGTTGTTGTCATCGTCGAGGCCATTGTCGGGAATTTCGTTGTGGTTGATCCAAAGGTTATGGCCCAGGTCGGGGTGGGCGGTGTTGACGCCATCGTCTAACACGGCTACTACAATAGTGTCGCCGTCGAGGGTGAGGCCGCCGGTGCTGATGTTCCAGGCTTGTTCGGAATCCATGTCGGCGTCGGGCACGGCGCTACCAATGCCGGTATTGATGTGTTGCCATTGGGAGTCGAAAAACGGATCGTCGGGAATGGTCTGCCGGGTGGTTACAAAGTGGTTGAACTGGGCAGCGAGGCAACGGAGGTCGAGCCGGAGGGCTTCGAGGAATTGGACTTCGTTGATCTGGTTGTGGTCGAATGACAATTTCCAAATGTTCAGGGCGGCCACGATGGGTTGTTCGACTTTCAGGGAGGTGGGTAGATCGTTGAACTGTTGGTATTGATCGACCCATTGGCGGATGTCGACCTGATGCGGAATTTGTACGAGCAGTACTCCTTGCTCATGAGAAAGTTGTTGGGCAAATGGCGATAGATGGCAAAGACCAGTTAGCAGCAAAGTAGTTAGTAGTTTTCTCAGCATGATGGTCGGGTTTTAGATAAAATTACGGATTCGTCCGGAATCTCAAAGTTAAAGCCCGGATTTTTTTCAAAATAACTTCACTTGCTTTTCATCCGCCACTTTTTTATCAGTTGAAGGAGCGGGTTGTGGGGAGCGGGTGGGCAACAGTCTTTTTATCACCCTCAGTTTGTGGGTATATCGCTGGGTGGTTTCATTGAAAATGCCGAAGTGATCGACCTTGTCGATACGTACCTGGCCGGAAGCGTGGATGATCTCCCGTTCGTTCAACAATATACCTACATGAGTGACTTTTCCATTTCTGTTTTCAAAAAAGGCGAGGTCGGCGGGTTGTGCCTGTTCGACAAAATCGATCAATTGACCGCAATACACCTGTTGAGCGGAGTCACGAGGGAGGGGAACACCACAGATTTTGAACACGATCTGGCTAAAGCCGCTGCAATCGATACCCAGGGGAGACCGCCCCCCCCAAAGGTAAGGAGCGTAGAGATAGCGGCGGGCGATTTTGAGGATCAACTCGGCATTGACCTTGAGGTCTTTGGGCGAAACGGCTTGTCCGCTAAAAGTGAAGCTGGTGCCATTCAGCTGGAAGTTGAGACCGTCGAATTGTGGCAGGGTGGCCCCAATGGTGATGGGAAGGGCATGCCCCTGGCCCATAGCTCCTTGTACGAGTTCGAGGCTGTAAGAAAAATGGTTCTGATACGATTTGATCTTAGCCAGGGGAAGGGATTTGATCTGACGAGCATCGGCCCAGCCGATGTAATTGTCCCAGGTGCATCGTACGCGGGCCCAGTTGCCTTTTTTTTCCAAAAATTCGACGATTTCTCCGAAGAGGAGTTGGGTAGTCATTTCGCTGCGGTCAGACGCACTACTTCTGACGGGTACAACGCTCAATGGACATATTCCAAATTTCATGTAGATGAGGTGTAGTTATTTCCCTGTTCTGTATTTAACGATCTGTTTTCCCGGACATGTGCAAAAGTACCGCCAAGATAATGATTTTTCGTGTATTTAATTGTAAATCAGGGAATAATATTAATTATCGCCGGGCGTTCTGACTTGGAGCAATTTTGGGATAGTAATTTTTGATTTTCTGAAAGGGAGAAGGTGATGCCATTGGTTATTGATGCCAGGGCCTCGGCTGCCGGGCGATGTAACGGAGCGATTTCCCTCGTAAAAGGGTCCCGTTTCGACCGAACTCCAGGGTATTACTATTCCCGGAAAAATAAATGTACTTTTGCAATTGATTTTAAATTTGATATGACAACAACAAAAAACGCTTTTATCCCCATGTCCGATCACCCAATTACCTCCCTTTTGTTGACTTGCTGCCTGATGGCTGCCGGGGTGCTATTTCCGCTCACGGCAAATGCGCAGGACAAACATTTCACCCAGTTTTATGCCTCTCCGCTTACGCTAAATCCCGCTTTGACGGGGGCCATCCAGGGCCGGTATCGGGTGGCAGCTATTTACCGCGACCAGTGGCGGGGCGTGTTGGACAACCCTTATGTGACATTCTCCTCGGCCGTCGATGTCAATTTCGATGTGGAGCTCGACTCCCGTTATAAAGATCAGGTGGCCGTTGGGCTGCTTTTTTTCAGCGACAAGGTCAATGAACTGGACTTCAATACCAACCAGATCGCCTTATCTGCCGCTTTTCACAAGGGCCTGGATTTTGACAAAAAACAATTCCTTTCCCTTGGCGTTCAAGGAGCCCTTTCACAGCGAAATGTCAACTACGAATTCATCACCTTCGACGATCAGTTCAATGAACTCGATGAATTTAGTTTGCCGACAGGCGAGCCCCTTCCGGAAAATAATTTTTCTTACGGCGATTTTTCTGTTGGCCTAAATTACCGCCTGGCGCTGGAGGCACTCAGCCTCAATGTAGGTGCAGCCATGCATCATGTGTTCCGCCCCAATGTATCTTTTTACGAAGCTACCGAGGATGGCTCGGGGCCTGAAAGTGAGAACCTCCTGCACCGGAAACTATCTGCTCAACTGAGTCTGTCCATCCCTATCTCTGACAGACTATTCCTTAGCCCGCGTGTATTGTATGCCCGACAAGGGCCACACGAGGAGATCAATGCCGGTACCAATGTCCGCATCAAACTCAACAACCACAACAACAATTCCGTACACGTCGGCTGTTGGGTAAGGCCCGTTTCCAATGTCAACGAAGGTTATACCCTCGACGCCGTGGTCGGCCTCATCGGTATTGAGCTGGGCCCGGTGACCGCAGGCTTCAGCTACGATGCCAACCTCACCGACCTCAGTACTTATAAGCAGGGGCAGGGTGCTTTTGAATTTTCGGTGGCTTATATCGGCAGCTTCGATAACGAGGATATTCTTTGTCCCAAGTTTTAAACGCATGAAACCACTACTAACCCTCACCGCCTGCCTGCTCCTTTCCTGCTCGACGGGAAAAAAGCTGCCGCAAAATCCAAAAATAACCTTCGACCTCGCGCGCATCGATGAAGAGGGGTTGTCGGGCACATCCGGTGGCAGGGTAGCGGTGGATTATGAATTCTGCATACCCGCAGAGGAGCCCATCGCCCAAAAAGTACGCGAGATCGACCCCAGCCTGAAATTGCATCACACCGCGAAAGGCCGCATAGGCTGCACTCCGTCCCAATGGCTCTGCATGGGCAATACCCACCAAAAAAACTGGCGTACCATCCTCCAGCAACTGGCTGCTCTGGATTACGTTCATCAGATCGATCAGACTTTTTTTGAATAGCAGTGCCCTCGAAAAACCCCGATTTCCAGCTCCTTCGTTTTCGGAATGATGATTGAATTAGTACGGTTGCCGACTGAAACGAGCAATTTTCCACTGTGTTTCCTACCTTTGTATACTTGTTCGCTGATAGAGTATAGTTGAAAGCTTTATTGCTATGAGAAAGTTTTTACATATCTGGGCCTTTGCGCTGCTGCCTTGCGTTGCAATGGCATGGTCTGACAGCCTCGTCTACCTACGGGCTACGGACACCGTATTCTTAGAACTAAGCGAACTCCACGAAAAGATCATTACGCACAAGATCAAAGAACAGGAAACACTATACGCATTGTCCAGATTTTATGGAATGACCGTTCAGGAACTGTTTTACTACAACCCGGCTCTCGAAAAAAATACCTACGATGTAGGCCAGCAGATATACATTCCCGTGCCTTCCAAGGCCATCGTCAGCAGTGTGCCACCCTATCACAACCACTACGACTACGTGCCGGTTTGCTACCGGGTCAGAAAATCAGAAACCCTGTTTCGCATCGCCAAACGCTACTTCGGCATCCCGATCGACACCATTGCCATGCTCAACCGTCTGACCACCAGCACCCTAAGCGTCGGTCAGGTGCTCCAAATTGGATGGCTCAGCCGATGGGGCATCCCCCACCACTATCGAAAATTCAGAGGCAGCCCTATAGATAAAAAAAATCAACTCCTTGCCAGGAAATATTATCAGGCCAGAACCGTCAAAAAAGAATCGAGGGATAAAGGTGTTGCCTTTTGGCAAAACAACGGCGTGAAAAGCGTCGACCTCTATGCCATGCACCGCACCGCCCCCTTGCAGTCGATCATCGCCGTCAACAACCCCATGAACCGCAGAACCGTTTACGCTAAGGTAATTGCCCGACTACCCGACACCGTTTACTCCGATGATGTGGTCGTCGTCGTTTCAGCAAGAGTAGCCCAATTGCTGGGTGCCAAAGACCAACGATTCTACGTGAAAATAAAATATTTAAAATAACAACAATTCCACAGAACATTCATTTATCGTCAAATAACATGAAGTACGCACATAATATTCTCGAAACCATAGGCAACACCCCACTTATCAGAATTAACAAAGTGACCGAAGAAGTCCCGGCCCTCGTTTTGCTCAAGCTCGAAACGGTCAACCCCGGCCACTCCATCAAAGACCGTATGGCTCTCAAAATGCTGGAAGATGCCGAACAAAGTGGCGCCATCCAACCCGGCGGAACCATCATAGAATGTACCTCCGGCAACACCGGCATGGGGCTGGCCATAGCCGCCTGTGTGAAGGGCTATAAATGCATTTTTACGACGAGCGACAAACAATCCAAAGAAAAAATAGACATGCTCAAGGCTATGGGAGCAGAGGTCATCGTTTGTCCCACCAATGTAGAACCCACTGACCCGCGATCCTATTATTCTGTTGCCGAAAAACTGAGCAAAGAAATCCCCAACTCCTTTTGGGTCAATCAATACGACAACCTCTCCAACCGCCAGGCCCACTACGAAAGTACCGGCCCCGAAATTTGGGAACAAACCGGCGGCAAGATCACCCATTTCGTCGTAGGGGTGGGCACAGGAGGCACCGTTTCCGGAACCGGCAAATACCTCAAAGAACAAAACCCCGACATCAAAGTCTGGGGCATCGACACCTTCGGTTCTGTATTTAAAAAATACCACGAAACCGGTATTTTCGACGAAAAAGAAATTTACCCCTACATCACCGAAGGAATTGGCGAAGACATCCTGCCCAAAAACGTCGACTTTTCCCTCATCGACCACTTCGAAAAGGTGTCCGACAAAGACGGAGCCGTCATGGCGCGTCGGCTGGCCCGCGAAGAAGGCATCTTGTTGGGGTACTCCGCCGGATCGGCTTTCGCCGGATTGGTGCAGATGAAAGACCAATTGACCAGCGACGATGTGGTGGTAGTCGTCATCCATGACCACGGCAGCCGGTACGTCGGAAAAATATACAACGACGACTGGATGCGCGAACGCGGATTCCTCGACACCGAACTAAAAGTCGCCGACCTCATTGCCCGCAAAACCGACAAAGGCTTTATGTCCGTTCAAATTGATGACTCCGTCCGACGTGCCTTTGATCTGATGAAATCCAACGACATCTCCCAAATGCCGGTGATGAACAACGGCCACATGGTCGGCTCCATCACCGAGACCAACATTCTCAGCTTTCTACTCGAAAACCCTGCTGGCAATAAAGACCATTCCGTCAACTCCATCATGGGTGATGCCTTCCCCATCGTGGAAGCCGATCTGCCTTACCGGCAACTGAGCCGTTACATCAACAAAAAGATCCCCGCTGTCATTGTGCGCGACAAAGCGGGCTCTCTCCATATACTTACTCAGTACGATATTATACAGGCGGTTTAGGCTCGCTCGAAAAATAACTTGTCGTTGTCTTTGATAAAAATTACAAATTAGCGACCCCGATAGCTATCGGGGTGAGCGCCTGCCTGCCGGTAGGCAGGATTTGTGATTTTTTCAAAGACACCAAAAAGACAATTTATTTTTTGAGCTTTACTTAACATGATAAAAAGTAGCAGTGATTACCAAGCATTTCCAAGACATCAACATTCACAATGCCTTGGAAAAATGATAAGATTATTGACTAATAGTTGGAATTTCCGTATACTTGAGGAAAAGACTGAAAAATGAATGCTGCAAAAAGATTAAATAAAACACAATTGGAGTTGCTAAAACTTTTTAGCCTTGACTTAAGTGAAGAACAACTTAAGGAAATAAAATCATTGCTCATAAAATACTTTGCTGAAAAAGTAACTTTAGAAATGGATAACTTATTTGAAGCTAAGGGGTGGGACGAAAAAAAAATAGAGGAATGGTCAAAAGAGCATATGAGAACAAAATATAAGGATAAATGAAGATAGTACTGGACACCAATGTACTACTGATTTCTCTTCTTAAAACTTCAAAACCCATCCTTCCACTTTTCTGCAATAGCTATGGCGGTTTCCAGCATAGCCGCCTGCCACTGTTCGGCCTGCCAATCGGAGTCAGCAAGTGGCGATTGGCCGAGACGGCGGCGAGCATCATCGCAATCAGTAGCTGATTCCAAAATATCGGATAAGGCAATCTGTTGTCGGTGGAGTTCTCCATCTTCTACCGGATCGGAGAGGGAAGGCAGGGTAGGGGGGAGGAAGTCCTTTGCAGAAAAACCATTTTCGGGAGTATATTGTTGAGTGATTTTGTCCATCCTGTAAAAATCATCCCTAAACCGCTCTTGCTGGCCTGGAGAGCGTAGTCCTGTGCCCAGCTGTTCCAATACGACGTATTTCAGATTAGGGCATCGGGTTATGGTCTTTTTCAACAATGTAAATACATCATCGGGCACTCCATCGTCGTGGGTGTCGCGGCGTATTTTCTTATCGGGTTGGACCGAAACGGCTTCCCAGCTACCACCGGAAATGTGGATTTCGCGCACCAGTTCCAGCGGATACCAGGAGAGGAGATCGTCGTAGTCGATGTCAAAATTGTGGAGCTGGCAGTAGAGGTTATGGACGTCGAGGATGAGGAAACCGTTGATGGGTTCAACGAGTTTACTCAAAAATTCGCCGTGGCGTTTCACCTCATCCAGGGAGTAGGCGAAGGCCAGATTTTCCAATCCTACAGGACATTGACAGGCGTTGGCGATGCGTTGGAGGCGGTCTTGCCCGATAGCTAAAGTGGTTCTATTAAAAGGTATGGAAAGGGGCGCCCCCTGGTGGAAATTTTTCCCGGTCATAAACCCAAAATGCTCGGTGATGTGATCGAAAGTAAACCGTTGGGAGAGCCGTTGAAGATCGTCGAGCCACGACTGCTGCTCCGGCTTCCATTTGCCGGAGAAGAGGGAGAAAAAGACGCCGTGGCCCAGGAGTCTGCCTTCGTTGCTATAAGCTGCGATCAACTCCAGAAACCACGGCGGCACATTGTCAAAGTAGTACATCGAGTCGAACGACCACTCGATGGCCTCCACCTTTCCGGCCTCAAACAGCGGCAGTGCCGCTGCCAGAACGTGGCTGTCGAGGTTGCAGGCAATCGAAGATCGAACGGTTTTCATAGCCGTTTTTTAACCCAGGCCACAAGCCGGGCAATCCCAGCAAGTTTGGCTTTCTCCGGTTTTTGTGCGTTGGGTGTGGTTGTTGTTGGCTTCATCGACGGGTTCGTCGGTTACTCCTGAATTTTCTTCTACGGCGGGAAGCACCTCATAGGTATCCTTGTTGCAAGAGGTCGAAACGGTACCCAGGGCAACACCCAGCGCAATGGCTTGCAAAAGCGATTTGGAAATTTTCATGGCGTCATTTTTTTAAATTTTATGTTCTCCATCATTGACGTCGTTTATAAGAAAATGGTTGGGAGAGAGGTGACATTTTTTATAGCAAAACTCCTCTCGGTATACTTGTTCGTTTATAGATTTGTGATTTTGCGCGTGGATTTCCCACTTAAGGGGGTAAGGGGGTGGGCGAGTGCAAAAAATCACAAATTGATCCGTTGAAGAGTATAGCATCCGAAACCGAAAAGCATGCACCCTGGGTACTAATCGTCATCCCAAATCAAAAAGATCATCTACCACCACCGGCCGCCTCACATTGAACCCCTCTGCAAATTCCACCTCCGCCGGTCGGCCAAACACGCGGTTTTTCGCAATAACCGATTCCAAAAACGCCTTACTGGAAATCGGAGATTCCGGCTCCTCCGAATCGGGATTGTAAAATTGGGACTTAAACGTCTGTATCAAGGCCAGTTTTTCATCCATATAATCGGTGATGTCGACCACAAAATCGGGCTCGATGTGATGATCCTGTATATAATGGTATACCGCTTTGGGGCGCCACCGCTCCTGCAATCCGCCCTCCGCGTCATAGGTAGGTATTTTGATAAGACCTGCCAGAAAGCAGGCGTCAGCACATAGTTTTGCCGCTCGGCCATGATCCGGGTGGCGGTCGCTGATGGCATTGGTCAGCACAATGTCCGGTTGGTACGTGCGGATCACCCGGATGATCTGGAGCTGATGGTCGCGGTCGTTTTTAAAAAATCCATCAGCCATACCCAGGTTAAGGCGCACCAGGGCGCCCATTTTTTTGGCGGAAGCCGCCGCCTCCTGGTCTCGTATTTCAGCGGAGCCCCGGGTGCCCAGCTCACCGCGGGTCAGATCGAGCAATCCCACCTTTTTACCCAGATGAATATGCCGCAACAACGTACCGCTGCAACTCAACTCCACATCGTCGGGATGGACTCCTATGGCCAGTATATCGAGCTTCATATCAATTTTTTCTTCTTTTTGTGGCAAATGTATGCTGTGAGCGGGAGAATACCTCTTAATTTTCAATGCTAATTTAGCCAACTTGCCTGGAAACGCATCCATCCTACCAAAAAACCGTACAAGGAGCAAGATTCCGGCTTCCAATTCCTTTCCATCACCAAGAAATGCTATTTTTGTGATCGATCAAATTTATTCCAGCCATGAACCCACATCCAATTGCCGCTAAACTAGGCCCCATTGTCTGTCTTTGCCTCTTTTTGCTGGCCTGTCAACAAGATGCCCCTTCCACGAAGAATGCCGATGATACGGCATCCAACAAGTCTGCACAGACGGCTTCTGCCGAAAATCAGCGGTTTCAACTCATTCCACCTGCCACTTCGGGCGTTCAGTTTTCCAACCTGATCTCCGAAGACTATCACTACAACATTCTCAACTTTGAGTATTTGTACAATGGCGGAGGCGTAGCTATCGGCGACATCAACAACGACGGACTGCCCGACCTCTACTTCACCGGCACCTTCGTACCCAACAAACTTTACCTCAACAAAGGCGGCTTCGTCTTTGAAGACATTACCCAGGCAGCAGGTGTCGCCGCCGCCGAAGGCTTCAAAACCGGCGTCACTATGGCCGACATCAACAACGATGGTTGGCTCGACATCTATGTTTGCCGCACCAGCAAAGAAGACGACGGCAAGAAAAACAACCTCCTGTTTATCAACAATAAAAACAAAACATTTACGGAAAGTGCCGCCCAATACAACCTTCTCGACAACGCCAACTCCAACCACGGCAATTTTTTCGACTACGACCTCGACGGCGACCTCGACCTCTTCCTCCTCAACCACCGCCTCGGATTTAAAGATGCTACCCGCCTCCGCCTCAAACAAAAGGAAAATGGCGAAATTTACCGCCTGACCAACCCGATGACTCCCTTCGAGTCGGACCGGTTGTATCGCAACGATGGCGGCAAATTTACCGACGTCAGCAAACAGGCCGGCATCTACAACTCCGCCTTTGGCCTCAGCGCCACCGTTGGCGACATCAACGACGATGGATACCCCGACGTCTTCGTAGCCAACGATTACGTCGAACCCGACTACGTCTACATCAACAACGGCAACGGCACTTTCACCGACCAATACGATACCTACATCCGACACGGTAGCCAGAACAGTATGGGCTCCGACCTGGCCGATTTCAACAACGACGGCCTCCTCGACCTCGTTTGCCTCGACATGATCGCCGACGACCCCGTCCGGTACAAACAATTGATGCACGTCATGCAACTGGAGCGCTATCAAACCCTCCTCCAATACGGCTACGGCCACCAGGTATCCCGAAACGTCCTCCAGGTCAATAACGGCAACGGCACTTTCAGCGAAATTGGACAACTGGCCGGCGTATCGAACACCGACTGGAGCTGGGGCGCCATCTTTGCCGACTTCGACAACGATGGCTGGAAAGACCTCTTCATCGACAACGGCTACAAACGCGATGTCACCGACCTGGATTACATGACTTACACCCGCGACTCCATCGAAAAAACCGGTGGCGTCAGTTCCAAGCGGTTTCCTGACCTCCAGAAACTGCTGGGCGAACTCATTCCTTCCAAAAAACTACGCAACTACCTCTTCCGCAATGTCAACGGACAGCGGTTTGAAGACATTGGCCAAAACTGGGGGCTGCCCCACGAATCCTTTTCCAATGGCGCCGCCGTGGCCGACCTCGATGCCGACGGCGACCTCGACCTGGTAATCAACAACATCAGCGATCCGGCCTTTATTTATGAAAACCTAACAAACAATTTCCCTGACAACAACTACCTCCAGGTGCAACTCGTCGGCTCTGCCCAAAACGTCTTTGGAACGGGCACTAAGGTAACCCTCCGATACGCAACCGACCAGATGCAACACCAGGAAATGACGTTCAACCGGGGTTTCTTTTCGGCCTCCGAGCCCATCCTCCATTTTGGGCTAGGTGATCTCTCTGCTGTTGACCGCGTTGAAGTGGTGTGGCCTGACGGCAAAACACAGCTGATCTCCAACGTGAATGCCAATCAGCGCCTGACGGTAAAACACACTGATGCCACCAATAGCCCCATTGCAGCTGCCGCCAAACAAAACCCGCTTTTCAGGGAGGCCGATAATTTGGCCGGTATCGATTTTGTTCACGTCGAAAACGACTTTGTCGACTTTACCAGAGAAAGACTCCTACCTCATAAATTATCTGAGTTGGGACCCTCCATTGCCACCGCCGATGTCAATGGCGATGATCTGATCGACTGTTACATCGGAGGCGCTACCAACCAACCAGGGGTTCTTTTTGTGCAAAACAAAAACGGGAGCTTTCGCAAAATGTCAAATGCTACCTGGGAAAAAGACCAACAGCATGAAGACATCAGCAGCGTTTTTTTCGATGCCGACGGCGATAAAGACATGGACTTGTACGTAGTAAGCGGTGGCAATACCGCTTCGGTAAACAGCGATGTCTATCAGGACCGGCTCTACACCAACGATGGAAAAGGCAGCTTTACCCGCTCCTCCGGATTGCCTCGCCTGACCAGTAGCGGCGCCTGCGTCAGTGCCCACGATGTCGACGACGATGGCGATACCGACCTCATCGTCGGAGGGCGCGTGACCCCTGGGGCCTATCCCTTTGTGCCTCAGAGTTACATCCTCAAAAATGAGGGCGGAAAATTTACCGATGCTACGGCGCAAATAGCTCCCGACTTTCAAAAGATCGGTATGGTGTCGGACATCATCTGGACCGATATCGACAAAAACGGAAAGCAGGAAATGGTCGTGGTGGGAGAGTGGATGCCGCTCACCATTTTCAGCTTTCAAAATGGAAAAGGAACCCCCGCCACCATAGCCAACAGCAGTGGATGGTGGAATTGTGTAGTGGCCGCCGACTTTGATGGCGATGGCGACGACGACCTCCTGGCCGGCAACCTCGGCGCCAACACCCGCCTCAAAGCCAGCCCCCAGGCACCCATACGAATGTTTGCCAAAGACTTTGACCAAAACGGTGCCATCGACCCCATTATGACTTTTAGTTACAACGGAAAGGATTATCCCTTCGCTGGCCGCGACATGCTCATCAAACAAATATCAAAAGTCAAGAAAAAATTTCCCAGATACCACCACTACGCCGATGCCACATTGGAAGACATCTTTCCTGCCTCCGACTTGTCTTCCGCCCAGCAGTTGGAAGTCAACAACCTCCTCTCGGGGTATTTTGAAAACAAAGGTGGCGGTCAGTTTTCCTATCGCGCCCTACCAGATGCCGCACAGTGGGCTCCTTGCAAAAGCGCTTTGACCGACGACTTCAACGGCGACGGCCACCTCGACGCCCTCTTAGTAGGCAACGACGATGGCGCCGAACCCGAAACAGGTGTATACGATGCCTCGAATGGAACCTTATTGTTGGGCGACGGAAAAGGAGGATTCACCCCTTCCTCTAATCGCGAAAATGGACTTTGGGCCAACCGCGAAGCCCGCGATGTGGTCCAGTTGGCCTTGGGCAATGGTAAAAAACTGCTGTTGATCGCCAATAACGACGGGCCGGTGCAAGGGATATACTGTACGCATTGATCCCGTTTTGATGGGTGGAGATGGTCAATGTGCAAACATCAATTCCAGATTGACATTTTCCCGGATCAGTTCGATGGCGCGATTGACTTTCCAGGGCGTGTTGGTATTGATCTTTACTTCCAAGCGGTTGATCTTGGTAAAAGCACCCAATGTGTCGAGGGCGGTGCTCACTACTGGGACTCCGTGCTTTTGAAAAAACTGGAGGTCTTCCGGCTTGATGTCTTCTGGTCGGCCGATTTCTTCACCGGTCATCACCACCCCTGCCAGCCTCAGCGGATGTCCATCATCCATGCGTTGCATCAGTTTGGTTACGATCCGGTTGATGCGTTTGTAGCTCACTACGATCAAAATATTTTTATTGTCTATCGAATCGTCGATCTCATCTATCAGGGAGCCGGGCACGATCTTGTCTACAATGTTAGTTGTTTTATTTTTGTTGCATCGGAAAGTTCCTTTAATGGCGTGACGGATGGTCAGCATGATGGGGCTGCTCATGTTCTTGTCGAAGGGAATGATGCCCAGCATGGGGATGTCCAGTTCACGGAACTTGATGTTGAGGTATTTTCGGATCTTGTCCATTTTTTCGGGAATGACTTTATTGACGATCACTCCTGCTATGGGAACGCCTTCCTGCTGGAAAGGAGTGATGGCGTAGCTAAGGCTGTCGATGGTGCGGCCTATGCCCCCTTCTACCACCAGTACCACCCTTGCATCGACCATCTTGGCCACCCGTGCATTCGACAGGTTGACCACGCTGCCTACGCCGGGGTGGCCCGTACCCTCGTACACGACCAGGTCATACACACTGCTCAGCGTAGCGGCGGCATGGCGGATGCGCGCCTCGTAGTGGTAATGTTCGGGGTTGTCCAGGTAGCTGGTGGTGGCGCCTTTGCCCAGGATCACGGGGCTGTGCAGCTCGGGAAAAAGTTCGAACTTCATCGTTTCGGAAAACAGAAGGGCGTCTTTGTCCACCTGTTTGGAAAACAGATCGGTGATCTCCTGCCCGACGGGTTTGCAGTAGCCGATTTCGCCGATGCCCTGAAGGTCTTCAAAAGCGCGTACCAGGCCGAGGGTGGAGGTGGTTTTGCCGACGTGTTGGCCGGTAGCTGCTACATAAATGCTTTGGTGCCGCATAATCGCTTCGTTATTTTGGGAAAGATACGATAAAATTGAATATTTGCTGCCCGAAATCCATTATCGATTTACAAAATAACTGCCTCTTGCAAAAAATGACTGATCTGCCATCTGTAAAGATCGTTTTTCTATTTTTTTTATTGGTGTGCCTTTCGGCAAAAATGGAAGCACAACCAACCGATGGCCTCCAACCAACCCTATCACAACGAGAAATGGCAGAAGACCTGGCCACTTTGGAAACGCACCTTTTGAAAATTCATCCCGGCCTATCTCTTTACGACAGCAGCCTGGCGGTACCCGATCTGATTGAACAACTCCGGCAAAACCTGCCACAGCAGGCAACGCGCATCCAGTTTTTAGAACTATTAGCTCCGATCATCGACGCCGTAAAATGCGGACATACCGGCTTCGACATCGACACGGGAAAAAAAACGCTTGGCCTTTTCCAACAAGATATAGACGGATTGTTCCCCTTGCAGTTGAAAGAGGTAGAGGGGCGCATACTGATCCGCCGCAACCTCAGCGGCGACACCCTCCACATCGAAGACAATATGGAACTGTTGAGCATCGACCGTATTCCCATCGGAGAAGTGTTGGAAGAGCTTTCGCAAATCAATCTCGGATCGGATGGTGACAATCACACTGGTGAGGTCAACTTTGCCCTCAAATACTTCCTGCTGGCCTACCGGATGTTTTACGGACCCCGCAGCCATTTTTCCGTAAGGGTAAAAGACCTCACTACCGGTGAAGAAACAGAACAAACCCTTGCTGCCGGCAAACTAAAAGCTCTGCGCAAAATCCGGCTGGAGCGCTATCCCGGAAAGGGCACCCCGGTCATTCAACTGCGCAAAATTGAGGGATTGCCCCGGGCCGCCCTCCTCGATATCAACTCCTTCACCAACGACCGGTTCGACTACCTCCAGTTGGGATACCGGCGGCGGATAAAAAAGATCTTCAAGCTGATCGAAAAAGACAGTGTCGACTATCTCATCGTCGATCTGCGCGACAACCCGGGCGGCGTCGTTCAAAATGTGTTGGCTTTGATGAAGTATACCTACCCGGAGCCCTTCGTCGTCAGTAAAGACGTGTATATCAACCGGCAATTTTTCAGAAGCAAAGCCGGCCTTCTCAAAAAAATAGGTATGTTGTTTAGGAAAACCGCTAAAAAGGAGGACCACATCGAATTGCGCTCCTTTAGCGGTAAGCGGTATCGCCCCAGGAAGCGGTTTCGGTACGACGGCAATATGATCATCCTCCTCAATGAAGGCTCCTTTTCGGCGGCCTGCACTTATGCCCTTTTTGCCAAATCGACCGACCGGGCCATATTGGTGGGGGAGGAAGCGGGAGGCAGCTTCCACGTGGTGTCGGCAGGCCTTTCGCATACCTGCAAGTTGAAAAATTCGGGGTTGTCGGTGCGCATCCCCATTATGACCTTTCATTACAATGTGAAAGAAGGCAAACAATCCATGTTGCAGGGCATTACGCCTCATATTGAAAAGCCGACTTCGGTGGCTCAACACTTAAAAGGAGTGGATGAACCGATGAATGCCGCTGCCGATTTGATCAGATTGCATCAGCAACAACCTGTGAAAAAAGGGAAATAATAGGTAGTGTTACTCCGGATTGTCGTGGATATAGCACTCTTGATAGATGACTATTGGCAAGAAATTGGTAATTTTGACCTGTAACCTTGCCCTAAACTGTTCGTAATAATTTGGGAATCCCGTTTCCTGCAAACATATATTTTCTCTTCGCTCTTTAATCCGACCTCAGATGAAACATCTATTTTACGCCATAGTCCTTTTGCTCTGTGCCGGTAACTGTACCAAGCGCGCCTACCTTTCTCCGGCTTTCGCACAAATTAAAGGAGGAGGGGAGACCCTGGCCATTTTGCCCTTCGAGGTGATCAACTGGGTCGAAAAAGTGCCAAAGGGGGCTACTCTGCACACCCTCAAAGAAGCAGAAAAATCGGATGCGCTGATCCTGCAGCGACACCTGTACCGCTATTGCTTGCGCGAAATGAGCCGACAGGACAGAAATGTGATCATCCAGCACATCAATGAGACCAACGATTTGCTCAAAGCAAAGGGCATTCGTTATGAAGATATGAAAAAAATTCCCCGTGGGGAGCTGGCCCACATCCTGGGGGTCGACGCTGTCATTTGGAGCAAGGTTCACCAGCTCTACACCAGAAGGGGGTATATGTTCAAACGGATATTGAACGGCGTATGGGGTACCCGCAATCAGGTGGAGGCTCTGTTTACCATTCACCACCAGAACAAGGGTAGGCTGCTCTGGAAATACAATTATGGATTATCCATAGCAGGAGAAGACTCTGTAGAAGAAGTTTCCAAAGAAATGCTTCGCGATGTGTCGCGGATTTTTATTGAAGTGAATCGATAGGAAAGATCAGGTTCAAGGAAAAAGATAAAAGGGAGCCTTGATTGACCCTGGGGTGTTCACATGGTAATTCAAACCTGGACTTTAAACCTGAACTTCATCTTGTATGCAATACGGCTCCCTACAAATGCAACCGATCTTTCCGGGCCAGCAGTACTTCCTCTGATTCCACTCTTTCTTCATCAGGGATACAGCAGTCGACCGGGCAGACGGCAGCGCACTGGGGCTCGTCGTGAAATCCTTTGCACTCGGTACATTTATCGGGAACGATGAAATAAAAATCTTCAGACACCGGCTCGTTGGCGGCGGTGGCATCTACTTCCCTGTTTCCCTCCAGGATATATATGCCTTTGACGTTGGTGCCATCCGAAACGGCCCATTCCACCCCACCTTCGTAGATGGCGTTGTTGGGACATTCCGGCTCGCAGGCTCCGCAGTTGATGCATTCGTCCGTTATTCTAATGGCCATAGATCACGTTTTTAAGTTTTAACACAAAATGAGTGCCTCCGGTTGTCAGGGCGGCAGCAAAAATACGTCCTTTAAAGTTTAAGATCAAGATAAAAGTTTAAAGTTCAAAAGGTTCAGCAATTGACCTATGTTGCTCACCTTATAAATTGCCCTCCCCCCAAGAATGTATAAATATTTTTCCTATTTTTGCAAAAAACAAACCGATCAGTGGAAACACCAATTGTTTCATTCCAGGGTGCCGCCGTCTTTCAGTCGGATCAGCAATGTGTATTGCACGAAGTCAATCTGTCGATAGCGCCTGGCACCTTCAACTATTTGATCGGGCGCACGGGCAGCGGCAAGAGCAGTTTGCTCAAAACGGTCTATGCGGCCTTGCCACTTCTCAAAGGAGAGGGGAGGGTAGCGGGCTATTCGCTCACGGGCCTGACCCGGAAAACCATTCCCCTGTTGCGTCGGCAATTGGGCATCGTATTTCAGGACCTCAACCTGCTGGGCGACCGCAATGCCGAAGACAACCTCAGCTTTGTGCTTCGGGCCACCGGCTGGCGCAACAAAAAGAAGGTAAGTCAGCGGATAGAAGAAGTGCTGGCAGCCGTTCAGTTGTCGGACTATCCCCGCAAAATGCCGCACGAACTATCGGGCGGGGAGCGTCAGCGGTTGGCCATTGCGCGTGCCATTCTCAACAAACCCCAACTCATCATAGCCGATGAACCCACCGGCAACCTCGACCCCGACACCGCCGACCTGATCGTGGAACTGATACGCGATCTGTCGCAATCGCACAATACGGCGGTGTTGTTTGCCACCCACGATTACCGGCTCATCGAGCGTTTTCCGTCGAGGATCATCCGCTGTTCGCGCGGCAGAGTGATCGATGAGGAAAATTTTGTAGTTTAGACAAACGTACTTTTTTTAAATACTCTTCAAATGAAACTACCCTTACGATTTTTGATTTTACTCCTTTTTTGGGGCGGGAATCCCTTTGCTATTACCGGCCAGGACCATTACAATGCGGGTTGGAAACTACTCGATGAGGCGGATGTTTTTGGTGCTGTCGAAAAATTTGAGTTGGCTGCCCGGGAAGGCACCAACCAGGAGCAGGCACTATTGGTGCTGACCATGCTGTACGAACGGATCAACAAATTCGATAAAGCCGCGGATGCATTCGATCGGTTTTTCAAAATGGCCGATGACCCCTATCCGGAAGTTTATACCCTGTGGTTTAACGAAGGCCTGATCGGCAACCGCTCCAGTGCAAAATCATCCAACCAGTTGGCCCTGATGGAAAAGGTGAAAAAAGACCCCCGGAATACGGGCAGGTTAGACGCGGCAGTCAACTATTGGATGGGCATGCACTACGTTTTCAAAAACGAACGTAAAAAATCCCTGTCCTATTTCAACCAGATCAACAACCACCGGGATTGGTCACTGGCGGGTCCTTTCGATAACGTCATGAACAGTGGATACGATAAAGATTTTGGCGTTTTGGGCCACCCGGAAGAAAAGGCCGTTTTTCAATCGAAATATGGGGCTTCCATCGGTTGGTTCGACCCAGAAGTACATAGTTCGGACGGTTATTTTTTCATCAATACCAACTTTCTGAGCAGCAATTCAATCATCTATGCTCAAACATTTTTGGAATCGGATACCGATAAAGAGGTCTTACTGAAATTCGGGTATTCCGGATCGTTGAAACTGTGGATCAACGACCGGGAAGTGTACAATGAGCCAGAAAGAAGAGTCACCGAATTGGATTATTTTTCCTTTAAGGGAAAACTGAATAAAGGCTACAACAGGGTGCTCGTCCAATTGGGAGATTACCGCGAGCAATGGGCCAACTTCAGCATCCGGTTTACGGACCTGGAACACAATCCGCTACAATTTTCCCATTCCAACAAGGTGCAGCCGTATGCGACCAATGACCATAGTTTTGAGCGCATTCCCCATTTTGCCATTGAGGCACTTACCGAAAAACGTCGGGCCAGCAATGATCCGCTTTACGATATTTTGTTGGCCAAAGCCTATATGCGGTCATTTGAACTGAATGAATCAGAAGCCATTATGAACGACTTTTTGGAGGAACGCCCCATCAATTATCTGGGCATTTTAAATATGATCCTCCTTTCGGAAAAAGCCAACAACGATACCGAGCAAAACCGGTACTACGAAATTTTTACAAAAAACTATCCCAAAGATCGTGACGTACTCGTCAACGACATTGACAAATACGTTGAAGAAGAAAACAAGTCGAAAGCCAGAGAGCTTATCAATGAATTTTTTGAGAAATATGCAACACCCTATCAAAAACGATCTTATGCCCTGGTACTCGCAAATCTGGATGAGGAATACGAAAAATTGCTTAAGGACGTAGATCGCTGGTACAAAGAATTTCCAGCGACTATCACGCCGTTTATGCCAAATACCAAAAGGAAAAATCGATGCGGTCGGACCCGGATGCCGCCAATAAGGTGCTGGAGAAATATTTGAAGAACAATTACGACTATCAGCTCATAAGAGAATTGGCCGGGAATTATTTTACCGACGGCAGATCGGACGATGCCGTAGAACTGCTTGAAGACGCCTACAAAATGGCGGACTACGACCTGGATGTTTATTCCAACATCGTAAACATCTACTCCCGAACGTCGGAATACGACAAAGCCATAGATGCTTCTGAGAAAATCATCAAAAGCAGGCCCTCCGATTACAGCACCCTCGCCGATCTGGGATTGCTCAACCGGATGAAAGGCAACGACGATAAAGCCCTGGAATACTATGAGGAAGCACTTCGCTTTTTCCCTTTTTCTCTGGAGAACAATGAGAAGATCCGCGAATTAAAAGGGCAGACATCCTGCTTTGACCTGGTGGAAAACACCCCGCCGGAAGACGTTATTGCCGCCTATGAACGCGATTTTACCCCCACCATAAAAAAAATGTACGACATCGTTGCCGATGACCACGCCACAATCATTTTCAACTCCAAAGCGACCGCCAAGGTGCAAAAATACATCCTGAGAATGAATGATGAAGATGCCATCCGCAAATGGCAACAATGGCAACTGGGCACCTCCAACAGAAACATGCAACTGACCATCAACGAAGCTCAAACCATCAAACACAACGGAAATAAAATCGACGCCGAGCGCCATGGCTCCAACGTCGTTTTTACCAACCTCGAAGTCGGCGATTATATCTACGTTTTCTACACCGAAAAACAGGTGAGAGGAGGCAAATCCTCCCTTTTCATCAGCGACAAATTCAACCTCAATTCCTTTTACCCTACCTTTAAAAAACAATACACCCTCTTCGCTGAAAAGGGACTCGACGTGGTTTACGAACTGATAAATACCCAACAAGAAACCCGATGTTTCCGAAACAGAGGGATTTAAAAAATACAGATGGGGACAAACCGCACCTTCCCTCATCAAAGAAGAACCCTTCTCCGTTCCCTTTAGCGACATCGCGCAGACCATACACATTACCCTTGACTATAGTTGGTACGACATCGCACAGTGGTACAGCGATTTGTCGGGCCATCAGGCCAAACCGGATTTTACCATTGACGAAATTGTAGAAGAATTGTTTGAAGACAAGACCTACACCGACGAAGAAAAGGCAAGGATCATTTACGATTTCGTCGGCAAAAATATTCGCTACAGCTCCATCGACTTCCGCCAAAGCAGTCACATCCCACAGAAAGCATCGACGGTTTACCATTCCCGTTTGGGAGATTGCAAAGACATTTCTACCCTCTACGCCTCTGTGGCGCGCGAGGTGGATTTGCCGACCAACCTCATCCTCATTAACACCCGCAACAACGGGCAGAAAGACGTCTTGCTGCCCTCCCTCAATTTCAATCATTGTATTGTAAAAGTCGATTTGGGCGATAAACCCGTTTACCTCGAATTGACGGACCCCGATCTGCCCTTTGGCCACCTGTACTCCTATCATCAGGGGGCGGCAGTTCTGGAAATACCACAACGGAATATCCCAAAAGACATTCAATTGGAATACCTGACCCTCAATCCGGGATACGAAAATGCAAACCTCCGCACAGGCACCGTTGAAGTTGGCGCTTCCGAAAAAGTCACGGTGACCAAAAAAGCCATTAAAACAGGCACCAAAGCCGCTTCTACCTGCTCAGCGTATTACAATGAAGATGAAACCGAGCGAAAAGAAAAGATGAAAAAATCGGTGTCGAAAGGTTTCACCTCTCCCGTCAAACTGGAGTCGGTGTCGTTTGAAAAGCTGGAACCGCGCAGCAAAGAAGCCATTTACCACTACAAATATTCCGTCGAAAACGAAGTTTTGAAAGTGGGCTCTTTCCGGTCTTTAAAAATTCCTTTTGCCGATGTGCTGCTTAGCAATTCCATTTTGGAAAAAGAAGAGGAAGAACGGAATCACGACTTTGACTTCATCTACTACGAAAACACGGATACTTACGACGAAACCATCGACATCAAACTGGCTCCGTCATTCACCTTTGTCGAAGTACCCCAAAATCTTCACTACGAGTTCAAAGGCTGTGTCTATGATCTCCGGTTTGAAAAAATCAACGATCAACACATTCGGGCACGACGCAAGTATACGGTGATGCGTGAAAACATTCCACCGAAAGACTTCAATGACTTCAAAACGTTTGCAAAACAGGTGATCGAGGCTGAAAAGACGAATGTGGTATTTAAGTAACATCAACCGAATCCAATTATCCCACAGTTACGTACCTTTGTCGTATGAACAGCAAAGATCATATCATTCAACAGGCCGAACCTTTCGTCTTCAAACAATTTTCATTGGAGCAGGACGAAGCCGTCATGAAAGTCGGTACCGATGGCATTTTGCTGGGGGCCTGGGTGGATACCTCCGGTGTGTCCAACATCCTCGACATCGGTACCGGCACGGGGCTAATCGCCTTGATGTGTATGCAAAAAAACGATCAAGCCAGGGTCGATGCCATAGACATTTCCGAACAAGCCTATCAATTGGCGTTGCGCAATGCGACCAATAGCCCCTGGCCCGGTCAGGTCGAGTTGTTCCACACGTCTCTTCAGGATTTTGCGGCTGTGACCGACCGGCGCTACGACCTCATCGTGAGCAATCCACCTTTCTTTTCAGGAGGTACCTTTTCGGAAAAGGAAAATCGCAACCTGATTCGCCATACGGTCAAATTGCCCAATGGCGATCTGCTACAGGCCGCCAGACGGTTGTTGAAACCTGAGGGGCGTTTATGCGTCATATTGCCATATATAGAAGGGCTGCGCTTTGAGGAGCATGCTACTCGTTATGGACTCTATGCCACCCACAAAGTGGCGGTGTTGCCCACTGCTGATAAACCTGTTGAGCGGTGGTTGTTGCAATTGGAAAAGCAGTCCCGGCCTTTGCAGTCGGAAGAGATGATCGTTCATGGCCCTAACGGATATAGTCCCGAGTACATCGCGCTTACCAGGGCCTTTTACAGGGACCTGTAGGCAAGGTTTTTTTCGAGCGTCTCGTAATTTCTTACCGTTTAATCAACTTTCTCGTCAACAAGCTGTTTTTAGTAGCCACCTTGAGGAAATACATTCCGGAGCTGATGGCTGAGGGATTGACCGTCAGTTGATGAGCGCCGGAGGCCAGGTTGTCGAATGTGTTTTGTTGGATCAATTGTCCGTTGATGTTATAGAGTTCGAGATACAAGTCGCTGCTTTCTGCCAGTCGAAGGTCTACTCTTATGCGATCGTCGAAGGGGTTGGGAAAGACGCTCAAAGACGTGATATCCTCCGCTAAGATAGCTTCGGTGCTGGTGAGACATGCCGTTTTGAACACAAAACTTTCGGTATAATCACTCAAGTCTTTCGGACAAACCGACCGCACCTGGTATTCATACTCCGTACAGGCAGTCAGACCAAAGACTTCGAAGATCGGCACATTGGTGCTGGTTTCGCTCCACTCCGTTTCGTCGACGGCTTTATAGCGGATGATGTAGCCAATGGCCGTTTCATACTGATCCATATCCCAGATCAGGTCCACGGCAGAAGTGGTAACGTTGGTCGTATCCTGGTCTTCGGGTTCGAGGCAGGGGAATACCAGAGGTTCTATATTTACGCAATAATCCTCCACTTCACCATTAAAAATTATATCGCAACCAAACTGCACCGAAAATTCCGACATACTTACCCGCATTTTGGTCAAGCCAAATACGGCATCAGAAGGGATGGTGATGGAAGTACTAATGGGGGCAGTACCCAAGCCGGAATTGTACAACAGGTCATCGCCTTCATCGAACATTCCATCGGCATTGACATCCAACCATACTTTCCAATTGACATTAAATTCACCAAAAGTGAAAAAAGGTTCGAGATACAGTTGATAGGTGCTGTCGGGGCGGAGCACCAATCCAAAATCATCGTCGAAGTCCATGTATCCAAAATTGTCTCCTGAGTTGTTATTCATCGTACCCAGACTAACAGTTTGGATGAACTCAAAAAAGCTCGAAGTGGAAAAAGACTCACAATAAGTATAGTCGTAGCAAGCACCGCAACCAAAGGTTTTGAAAAACTTCGTTTCGGAATAATCGGTGATCATGTCCGTACACACGGTTCTGAACTGGTATTCATAATCGGTACAGCCTTCCAGGTCGGTAAGCGTGTACATGTTGTCGGTGATGCCTTCGACGAGGGTCCAGGCAAAGGTGCCCGACTCCCGGTATCGTATATTAAAGCTTTCCGCATCCAGCCCGTCTTCCCAGGTGATCGTCACGGCATCATCCTGAAAATCCACCACTTCCAAGCCCAGCGGCAGGTAGCAACCAGAGCCTTCCAGAATTTCCACGCAATAATCTTCATACTCACCCGTGATGAAATC
Organism: Saprospiraceae bacterium; assembly: GCA_965222105.1. Lineage (GTDB taxonomy): Bacteria > Bacteroidota > Bacteroidia > Chitinophagales > Saprospiraceae > CALGLS01. The sequence continues at coordinate 75,016 of CBDCTQ010000018.1, forward strand.
GGCACAAGGCAGCGGCGTAGCCGTATTAAATGCCTGCATCATGACGCGCATCCGCGTCGAACCCACCACTGCGGTAGGAGGCACCGGAAAACTTTGGTTGACGGTGAGGTCTAAAGTGGCCTCGCCACTATCCAGTACTTTTTCAAAGGGATCGTCGAAGCTGCCATTGCTGTTAAAGTCTATCCACACGACAAAATAATTGCTGACTGGAAAGCCAGTGGTTTCATAGGTCACCGAAACATCGTAGTTCAGTCCCTGTTCCAGACTGGCCACCACCGGGCCGGTATAATCGCCAAAGCCCCCATCGTTGCCGGAGGCGTTGTTCCACGAGTCGAGCGACACATCGGCTATATATCCAAATGATGGCGTAGCCTGTGTATTAGAACAATAGTTGTTATCAATGCAGCCACCACAGCCTAAGGTCAAAAATTCGTAGCTGAAGCTATAGCTGGAAGAAGCCGTATCGCAAACGGTTTGGATCTGCAACTCGTAAATGATGCATGGTTGCAGGTCGATGGCTATCTGTTGGTTGGTAGTGTTGATATCTGTCCAGGTAGTGGTACCCAATTCCCGATATCTGATATTATAGCTGGCCGCATTGTTGACTTCGTTCCATTGAGCAACGACCCCATTTTCGGTAATATCGGTTATGGTCAAAGCCGGAAGATAGCAACCATTGCCTTCTACGATGTTGACACAATAGTCTTCTACTTCACCAAAGGAAAAGGCCTGCTCACAAGGTGTCGATTCACTGGCAAACTTCATAGAAACCCGCATGGCGGTCGATCCTATACTGGCGGTGATCGGAACCGTTACAAGTCCCGATTGAGTAGTGGTGGTTCCTCCCGGGTCGAAAACCAACTCACCGGGGTCGTCGAAATCGCCATCGATATTGTAGTCGATCCAAACTCTGAAGAACTCCGTCCACGAACCTGTCTGTCCAACCTCGCAGGTGATGGGGTAGGTCTCCCCAACCACGATGTCGGTACTAAAATTGGTATAGTCGGCATAACCACCATCGCTGCCAGATACGTTATTGATGGCGTTAAACATAAAACTTTCGATCCATTCCGAGTTGGCATTGTTGCCAAAGGAGGCACAATAGGTAAATCCATTGCAATTAGAGCCCGGTTGTGCTTCGGCGATATTTAAAAGGATAAAAAGGGAAAAGGTTAGTGTAGACAGTATCTTCATACTTCTTTATTTAGAGTGGGTGAGCAAATGGCATACTATTTCCAAAGGTAAATTAATGCCAGGAAAATGGGTAATTTTTACCTTTAAAAAGGATTAATTGCAGTATCCCGGTCAATATGCCCGCGGCGGATTCGGTACTCTTTTACTAAAAATCCACCTGTTTGGGCAATTTGGCGTAATTTTAACGCTTTGTTTTGGTTGATTTACCGATATTTTTCCGACAATAGCATAATATTCTAATTTTCAGGACATTATTTAGTGGAAAACTACCCAAATGCTGTGGAGGTAGATCAGCAAATCAACCATCAGCACATCAATCATGAATTTCCATCAAACTCCGGTTTATATGAAACACATTAAATTTATCTCTACGTGGCTCCTCCTCTTTTGTTTGTCGGGCGCCCTTTGCGGGCAAAAAAATCCCGATTTGCAAAAGGCCAACAAAGAATACGAATTGCGGGCCTTCCACCTGGCGCTTAATTCTTATCAAAAAGTGCTCAACACCGAACCCAACAACGTCATTGCCCTATCGGGAGTGGCGGACTGTTATCGTCATCTCGGCAACATGAGGGCAGCTGCCGATTGGTACGCCAGCGCTATTCAACAGCCCGGGGTCGACCCGGTCAATCTTTTCCACTACGGCAAAACGCTGATGGCCCTGGGCCAATACGAAAAAGCCATCGAATGGTTTTTGCTCTACGCCGAAGGCCAGCCCGTCTATGGACAACACTACGCCGAAAGCTGCCAATTTGCCATTTCCCTCCGCGGGATGCCGGCCTCCTACCGGGTAAAAAAGGAATTTGCCAACACGGATGCCAGTGAATTCGGTCCGGCATTTTTAGGCGACAACCTCGTCTTCTCTTCTGCCCGTTCTGACCGCCCCCGCAACTACGATAAAAAAAGTTCGAGCTGGGATGGCAGGGCCAAAAACCAACTCTACATCAGCAGCACCGACGTCAACGGGTTTTTGGCCAACCCCCGCTTCCTGCTCAACGACCTTCAGCATGAATACAATCAGGGCCTCCTGTCTTACTCCGCCAACGGAAAATGGGTGGCTTTCACCAAAAATAACTTTGTAAACGGCATCCGACAAATTCCTTCCAGTGGCATTGAACTCAGTATTTTCATCGCAGAGGCAGCGCCAGATGGTTCCTGGAAAAATGCCGTCGCCTTCCCGTTCAACGGAAGTGGGTATTCCTCTGGCTACCCTCACCTCTCTGCCGACGGCAACACCCTCTACTTTGCTTCCAACCGGCCCGACGGCTTTGGCGGTTACGACCTCTACGTATCGACCCGCAACGGCAAATCCTGGTCGGTACCGGAAAACCTGGGGCCCGTCATCAATTCCGCCGGCAATGAGATCAGCCCCTTTGTAGAGGGCAATGCCCTGTATTTTGCTTCCGACTGGCACCACGGCCTCGGTGGGTTCGACCTGTTTCGGGCCATCACCGAAAACGACGTCTGGAGTAAAGTCTTTCACCTTGGAAATGCCGTCAACTCGCCCTACGATGATTACAGCCTCGTATTCAATAAGCACAAAAACAAGGGCTACTTCGTCTCCAACCGCAAAGGAGGCGTCGGCAATGAAGACATTTACCAGATCAGCAAAATAGCCGAAGAGATCACCGTCACCGTGCTCGACCAGGCCAATGGCCAACCCATAAAAGGAGCCTTGCTGGATTTTACCGCTTGTGGCGAAAAAACATACCAGACTGACGACTATGGCAAATACCGCTTCCAGGCATTCGACGGTCTCCGATGTGAGGTCATTGTTGGATACGCAGGGTACGGCAGCAAAGTGCTCCGCATCAACGATCCCACCGAACAACAAAAAATGGAGTACACCGTAGCCCTGGCAAAAGCGCCCAACCTCCTATCCGGGTTGGTGATAAATGCTCAAACCAGTCAACCCGTTGCTGAGGTCGTCATTTCGGCGCAAGCCAGAAACAGCGCTCAGGTACATAAAACCACCAGTTTGCCCGACGGTACCTATCAACTGACCCTTCAACCCAATACTTCGTACATCATCCGGTATTCCAAAATGGGCTTCCTCGACACCCATCAGCAAATTGAAACGAGGGCAGCTCTCGACAAAAATATCCTCGGCGTACTTATGCTCAACCCCGCCGGTACCCACCTCGACGGAGAGTCAGATATGGTCGTTTCCTCCTCGACCACTACAGGCGATATTACGGCTACTACTCAACCGGACAATGACCTGGAGGCCGTACCCCTCGAATTTGGCAGTCCCGCTGCTGTTGAAACCGAAAAAGGCCCCGCCACCAAATTGGAAAAACCACAGGAAGGGTTCGCCATCCAGGTAGCCGCCCTGAAAACTTCCGACAAGGTCAGTTCGCCCCGGTTTGAAGCGTTGAAAGAGATCGGCAACCTCTACAGCCGCGACCAGAAAGGACTGAAAAAGGTAAGGGTCGGAATCTATGCCTCCCGATCCGAAGCCGAAGAGGCTCGTAAAGACATTGTTAAAAAAGGATTTGACAAGGCATTTATCGTCCCCGAAAGAGTGGTTTCCCTCTCAGAAATTGATTTGTACGACGACATCGGCTCCGTAAAAAGAGTCCCTGTTCCAAAAGAATCGGTGCCTCCTCCACAAATGGTCGAAAAAGAGGTGCCTACAGATGAAGCCAAATTTATGGTCCGGCTCGGTGCCTATAAAAAACCGGAGTATTTCGATGCCAAAAAAGTAAATGCCCTTGGTAGAGTAGCTAAGTTCAAAAAAGGGGAGTACACCATCATGTTGCTCACCGGATTTAACTCCCTCCAGTCGGCACGCCAAGCCGGTGTCCGGGCAAGGGAGTTGGGCTTTACGGGAGCGCACGTTGTCCTTCAGGAAAATGGTAAGTTGATAAAGATTTAAGGGGTATACCCAACTAAAAAAAGCCCATTCGCATGATCGAATGGGCTTTTTTGTGCAAACATTGTTATTAAGTCATTACTTCCGGACTATCTTCCGCACCAGTGTCCCCTTCGTCGTGGTCAGCGTCAGAAAATAGATCCCGCTGCTCATTTCGTTCAATTTTGTCAGTTCGATGCTCTGAGCTCCGGTCCCAAGTTGATATTCCTTTTGCGAAAGCTGCTGACCGGTTGGGGAAAACAGTTCGAGCGTAACCGCCGTTTTTTCCGAAAGGGTAAATTGCGTGGTTACCTTGTCGGAAAATGGATTGGGGAATACCGATAGATCAGCCAGGCCATTGTCCACTTCATCGACGGAAATAGCGCATTGGGTAGCGAAGATAAAACTGTTAGACCATTGGCTTTCGTTGTTCGGACAGATGGTCCGCACCTGGTACTCGTAATTGGTACATTCGATCAGTCCGTTGAGCAGGAAGTTGTTGGTACCTACGTTGATCTCCGTCCAACTGACCAGGCCCATTTGCCGGTAACGCAGATCGTACGACGATGCGTTGTTGGCTACCGCCCACACCAGGGTGGCCTCTGTGGTGGAAACCCCTATTGTATCGAGATCGGTAGGGGTAGCGCAGGCACAAATGGTGGTAAATTGGTTGGTGCCTGAAAAATCACTCAATTCTCCGTTGTCGCAAACCGACGCCACCCGGTATTCGTAGTCGGTGCAGTCGATAAGCCCACTTACGTCCAAAGAAGTATTAGCGGTGTTGACCTCCGTCCAGGTAGCCACTCCATCTGCTCGGTAGTTGACATTATAGGACAGGGCCAGTGGGGCCGCCGTCCAATTGATCGTGGCTGAATTGAGGGTTATGTTGTTGGCATCAATGGTTCCGGGCGGATCGCAGCCTGGAGTGCCCTCTTCGATGGTGATGCAATAATCCTCTGTCTCCCCGTAATTGTATTCATCACATGGCAAAGGGATTGTATTATAACGCATAACCACCCTCATACGTGTGAGGCCGGTTAACGCATCCTGTGGGATGGTAATAGATCCCGTCACGGTCATATCTACCGTTTGCCCGGCATCGAATGCCATTTCATTGACGATATCAAAATCGCCATCCTGGTTGTAGTCAATAAAGATCACGAAATACTCTTGAAATGTCTGAGCCCCAAAGGAGGGAGTTAGTGAAACAGGGTATGTGCCATAGGTGGCCAGAGTAGTAGTGGGCCCAGAGTTGGTAAAATCGGTATAGCCTTCGTTAGGCAGATCGGGAGTTGAGCTGATAAGTGTATGAACCATCACTTCGCCGATCCACTCTTCATCAAAAGTTTCTCCATAAGACGGGCAGTAGGTCAAATCGGTACAGGCGCCACAACCAAAAGTGATGAAAAGCAAGGATTCGGTATAGCCCGTGTTGGCGCTGGCACAAACCGTTTGGATTTGAGCTTCATATTCGGTGCAATCCATCAGACCGGTGAGAGCTAGCTCCAGGTTGGTGGTGTTCACCTCTGTCCAGGTAGCGGTTCCCACCTCCCGGTAGCGAACATCATAGCTCTGGGCGGCAAAAATGGAGGACCAGCTAAGGCTGGCTGAGGTGGTCGTAATGTCGGAAACAGCCAGGTCGTCGGGAGCCACACAGCATCCATCCGATTCAAAAACAAAAACAGCAGACCAGTCACTCAGTGTATCGGTACAGGCAGCCATTACCTGTGCTTCATAGGCCGTACAAGCCGTCAGGCCGGTCAGCAAGTAGGGTGCGGTTGCGTTGTCTACTTCTATCCAATCGGGGGCACCCACCTGACGGTAACGCAGGTTGTTAGACACCGCATCTCCCGGATTGCTCCACGATAAAGAACCCTCTACATCTATCAGCCCCGTTATTTCCAGCCCTGCAGGAGCCGGACAAGGGCCACAGTTTTCCATAAGCAATTGGATGCTGTTGTAGGCGTTGATCCGGCCGTAAACTACGTCGCCGGGAAGGTTGCCTACCGACTCTGCTCCGGCGTACAAATAGCCCATCACTTCCTGTGCTGCCAGCATTGGGTCAGACAGAGCGAGGTTGGCAATGTTTCCGCAAGGAGCCGAATACAACAAGGCAATGACCCCCGCCGTGGTGGGGGAGGCAAAAGAGGTACCTGAAGTGAATGTGTAGCCACCACCGCTGGAGGTGGTGTATATATCGTCACCGGGAGCTCCTACATCGACGGTAGTGGCTCCGTAGGCGGAAAAAGTCCTTTCGTCGTTGTGGTCGGTAGCGGTTACAGACACCATAAATTCACTGGGGCAGGCGGTGGGGAGGTCTCCTTCCACATCGATGTCGATATTGAGGTTGGCGGTAGCGCCGCAATTCAGTATTCCTTCCTGACCCAGCGAATCGTAGAAAGCACACCATAATGGGGCGCTGTTGGGGTCGCCAAAATCGATGCCCCAGGAGGAATTGGTGGCTACGACGAAAGCACCGTCGACTCCGTTGGTGCTGTTGTAGCGTTGTCGCATGTCGAGGGCGTAGGAGTAAAATTCGATGACATCGGCTTCGTTCAAGCTGCTGCGGACGACATTCATGATCTTGACGTCCCAGTTGACACCGGTACCGCCCACGGCATTGTCTCCAACTCCTCCAATCATCCCAGCTACATTGACGCCGTGGCCACCATTGTCGATGTTGTTGTTATTACCGCCAAAATTCCAGCCGTAGACATCGTCGACGTAGCCGTTGTTGTCGTCGTCGGTGTTGTTGTTGGGTATTTCGTAGGGGTTGACCCAATTATTGTCCATCAGATCGGGATGGTCGAGGTCGCCTCCGTCGTCGAATACGGCCACGACTATTTCGTCGCCGTTGGCAGTGGTACCGCCGGTGGCAATGTCCCAGGCGAGGTCCATATCGATGTCGGCATCATTGGTTCCGCCCGACTGGCCGGTGTTGACCCAATGCCATTGGGTGTCGAAGAGGGGGTCGTCGGGTATGGTTTGGCGTTTGGTGAGGATGTGATTGACCTGTACCACCTGAACCTGTGGATGGCGGAAGAGGTGGTCGCGAAATTCGTATTCATTTACCGCTCCGTGGTCAAAATGGAGGAGGTATACATTCATCTGTTTGGATACCTTTCGTATAATGCGGCATTTGGTGGGGGTACCGTTGAAATAACGGAGCTCCTTTTGAAATTGGTCGGTGTCGGTACCCGGAGCAAGTTGTACCAAAGCCTGGTTGAGAACGTGTCCCAGTTGTTGGGCCGACATCATCGCCGGAAGTAGGAATAGCAATACAAACAACGCTGCTTGAAAGTTGATTTTTTTCATGAATTCTACAGTTTTGATTTAATTGGCAAAGAAAATAAGGATTTGCTAAGTTAGTGGTTTACCACTAAAAACAGGCCGGTTGTATTTGTCTGATGACTGATTGCAGACAAACAAAGGAGATATGCTCTTGTAAATGTCTTCGAGCGGATAGCTGAATCGGTGATAGTTTTGACAAAATGTGTGTATTCAGGGCTGTCTCAAAGGCATGGTTTTTGACTTTTTATGAGCGGCATCGCTTAAAAGTCGCATAATTCCGAAGAATCCCCTATTCGAGTATTGGCTTTTTAGCAAATGCCCTCTTGCCCCTCCTTGTCGTTTCTTATTTCCCAAATATTACCAAACCAACTTTACTATGCTTATTAAAACCTTCTTAGCAGGATTGCTTGTTTTTCTGTGTTTTCAATCCATGTTGACTGCCCAACAAGTACCTTCACCTGCGGCAATCCTCCACCAACCTGCTGCCGATAACGATCTTCCACACCGATGCGGTACTCCCTCCATGACCCCGGAGCAACGGCGGTATACCCTGGACGTCATCGACCGTAATGCCGACCTCCGCAATGCGGGAATGACCGTCCTCCCCATTCGAGTGCATATTGTTAACATGGATGATGGCTCAGGTGGTATTTCCCTTGAGGATGTAAATATCGGCATTTCCTATCTCAACTATCTGTTTTGGGATGCTGGTATTGAGTATTTCATTGCCGATGTAAACTCCATCAACAGCTCGGCCTGGTTCGATTTTTCAGATACGGAAGAGGCGGCTATGACGGCCGCCCACACTGTCGACGATGCGGCCAACATCTATTTTGTCGGCGACGTCACCATCGGAAGCGACGCCGTATGTGGATACGCCTATTATCCCGGCAACTCCGACGTCACCATCAATGTGCTTATGGATAAAGATTGCACAGTGGGTTATGCCAATGGTACGCTGGTACACGAAATGGGTCATTTTTTCAACCTGCAACACACCCACGATGGTACTGAAAACGGCAACTCCCATTCGGATGCGGAGCACGTTCCACGGAGCGGTGCCAATTCCAATTGCACTACGCATGGCGATATGTTGTGCGATACCGAAGCCGATCCCAGAGGTAGCAACAATTCCAATTGCGATTTTATAAACAATGGCACCAGTACGCAGGATATTCACGGCAATACCTACGCGCCCGATCTGGACAATATCATGTCCTATTACTCCGATTACTGTGGTGGATCGGGCTTTACCACCGGTCAGAACGGACGCATCACCGGTGCCCTGGCCACCCGCCTGAGTCATACCGCTTACGACCTCGACGGTGCCGGACCGGCCACCGTGACGGATCCTTCCGGATTGACAGCAGCGCTTAACAACGATTATGGTGTCGATCTCAACTGGACCGACAACGCTTCCAATGAAACCGGCTATCTCATAGAGCGGTCGGCAGATGGAGGTACCACCTGGCGCGCCGTTGCGGGCGGAGGAGTAGGGCCCGATGCGACGTCCTATACCGACAATACCATTCAAAGCAATACCACCTACCAGTACCGCGTAAAAGCTTCCAACGACGATGCAAATGATTACAGCAATACCACTGCGATTGCGGTAGGCCTGACCTATTGCAGGCCCACACACCAAAGCAATTCCTGCGATCCGGGTGGTTCCGGATTGGGCGTGGCTGTTTACAATTTCCTGCTGGAGGAAACATCCGGCACCGATCTTATTTTAAATACGGCTAATGGCTGTGCCGGGGCACTAAGTGTTTTCAGCCCCAGCCATACGGCAAATGTCACCGCCGGTTCGACCTATGATTTTGAGGCCAACTTCCAACTCAATACACCGCCGTCCGGTACTTACTATTCCCAGTATGTGACCATCTGGGTAGACCTCAACCGCGATGGCGATTTCGAGGATGCGGGGGAGATGTTGCATCAGGCTGGAATGTATGGCGGCCCAACTATAAGCGGCTCCATTACTATTCCGCCAACAGCAAGTAATGGCCTGACCACTATGAGGATAAGAACCGGCTGGGATGCTGGTGGGCAGGTATCCAACCCCTGTAGTTATCATGCTTTTAGCGAAGCGGAAGATTATGGGCTAATTATTTCAGGGGGGTTGCCGGTAGAATTGATTCATTTTTCCGGTAAGGAAAATAATGGTCAAGTGGAACTTAACTGGTCTACAGCCACAGAAGACAATAACGATTATTTTACCATAGAACGGTCTACAGATGGGGTGAACTTTGAATGGCTGGCAAGAGAAGAAGGGACAGGGACTACGGCATCCACCCAACACTATCGGATGGTCGATCTAACCCCTGCAAACAGGATTAATTACTATCGCCTCACTCAGTTCGACCTGGATGGCACCCGAAACGTGTATAATAACTTGGTGTCTGTTGACATCCAACCGGTTGTGGCAACTGCTATTAAACCGAATCCGTTGTATTCAGGTTCATTTATACTAGAATGTGAGGTGCTTCAGGCGGGTACTATACAATTGTCGGTTTTCGACGTCAATGGCACTCAATGGCTAATTTCGAACCGGGAACCGGTAAAGGGGAGGAATCAGTTTGAAATCCCTTTCGAAAAGGCTCCGGTCGGAGTTTATCTGGTGCAATTGGATTTTGGGGATCGGGTGGAGCGATTGCGGTTGGTGCGGGCCAAGTAATTTTTTAAATAAGTTTATTTTTCTATGTAAAAGCCGGAAATATTGTTTGTTTTCGGCTTTTGTTCATTATATTTGTTTGAGAGATACCTTCCTATAAGTTCATGTACAAATTTTAATCGTCTAAGAACAGGTCGGATTTAAACAATTTTTTAAATCAAACACATTAAAATATGAACCATATAAAATTGCTTGTAACCTTTTTAACGATTTTTTTTGCTTCCATTTGTTTTGGTCAGCAAAATGTTACTTATGAACATTTCACCTATCTGCAAAAGACTTATGCCAATGATGAAGGCAAAGTGAAATGGTTTCACACCGAGTATTCAGATCGGGCGGATGACTATTTTAGTGATGAGCTAATAGGAGAATACAAAAACCTTCTTTCCGAAGAGGTTATTACTGGTAAATTTACCTATACCCCCACTATTACTTTTGCCTATGCTACCTTAAGTTATCGCCATGAATATGAGAATGGCAATAGAACTTCTCCGACAAATTTAACAGCTGACATTAATTGGGATGATGATCCGGGAATGGCCGGAGAACAAACCTGTTATTCTCCAGCTAATAGTTGTACTCCAGCACAGGTAGCAGCTGCTTTTAATAATGCCCGACTGGCAGAAGAAGCCGACATTGTTACCAGTGGAACGATAACCCCTATGCCGGTACCTACCGGCCTGACAGGGGATGATTTGTCATTCTTTTTAGCCAATGATGATCGTACGTCAAGAGATGGAGTAGTATATTCAAATGGCGCTGCCTTGGGTCTGCCTTTTGAAGATGGAGAGGCCAATATGGATGGCATTTCAGAATGGCATAAAGAAGATATGTTGGCTAATGACTATTGGGGACATACGGATAGTAATATGAATGGCCCTTTTGAAAGAATTGACAATGATCCTGTTATAGGACTTAATGGCGGGGGGGCTGGAATCTCTTGTCATGAAGAGATCACCAGAGCTGAAAACCTGGCTATATTTGCGATTTGGGGAGCAAGTTCAATTGCTGCTGTTCGGGAACGCTCGCAATACAACTGGGTTTACGATGACGCAAGTTCAGGTTGGGGACATAGAGAAGCCTCTTTACTTCAAGATGTACCTTTGGGAGGACCAGGAGCTGGTTATACCAATAACCACGGTCCAACGGACTCAGAAGGATTTATAGGATTTGCTGAAGGAGGAGACACCGGGGCAGATTACAACCCTCAAGGTTGGACGGATGATAATGATAATCCGCCTGACTGGGTACATATTACTGTTTTCAATGAGTTTGATCCTGTAAATAACCCGAATTGTAACTATACTTTGCTTGTTTTACCAGTAGAATTAATCTCCTTCAATGGCTACAGAAGAGATCGAATGGTCGAACTAAACTGGACTACCGCCTCCGAAGAAAACAACGACTACTTTCTCCTGGAGCGGTCCCTCAATGGAAGGGATTTTGATCCCTTGGCGAAAATAGAAGGTTTTGGTACTACCAGCGAGATCAACCATTACCGCCATTACGACGAAAAGCCCTCAACGGGCACCAACTACTACCGCCTAACCCAGGTAGACTACGACGGCACCCAACACATCCAGTCGAAAATCGTAGCGGTAGAATATATGGAGGAGGCTATTGCCACCATCGTGCCCAACCCATCGACAACCGGCGCTTTCTCCATTCACTATCTCACCGAGGAGCCTGGCGAAGTACAGGTCGAAATCTTTGATTTGAATGGCAGGGCGTTGCATTACGGCGAAGTATTGGCGGAAAAAGGCAACAACGTGTTTCCGTATGCATTGCCGCAACTCGCCACTGGTGTCTATCTGGTGCGACTTGGCCGGTCAACTGGCGTACAGACCCTCCGATTCGTGAAAGCGCGTTGATCGCGGGGGGGCGTCACGGTCTGAACTGGGATGGATGAGATTATTAGGATTTATGGGATGGTAACATATGAACTATGGTTTCATCCCAAACATCCCATGCCTCCCACAAATCTCAGTTCAGACAAAGGGCACGGGATGTTGGTGAAGCTATCAACAAAACACTACCTTTACCCAACAAAACAATGGCCATGATGAAATCCACCTATCTCCTGCTGAGTATCCTATTGGCGGCGCTGTCTGCCTGTACCGATCCCACTCCATCTACTGTCTCTACCGTGAAAGCGGGTTCAGAAACGCCAATTGCAAGCGAACGCCCTGCCTATGCCCTCGTCATCCACGGCGGAGCCGGCACCATCACCAAAGCCAATATGACGCCGGAGCGGGAAGCCGCTATTCGAAAAGCAATGAATGAGGCCCTCGATGTCGGGGAAGCCGTTTTGAAAAAAGGAGGATCCGCTTTGGATGCCGTCGAGCAGACGATCATTGTACTTGAAAATTCTCCTCATTTCAATGCCGCCAAAGGAGCTGTATTTACCCACGAAGGGCGCAACGAACTCGATGCCTCCATCATGGACGGGCGCGACCAAAATGCCGGTGCCGTGGGAGGGGTCACTACCGTTAAAAACCCCATCAAAGCGGCCAGGGCGGTGATGGAGCAGTCGCCACACGTTCTCCTTACGGGAAAAGGAGCCGATCAATTTGCCAAAGAAAAAGGGTTGGAAATCGTCGATCCCAGCTATTTCCACACCGACCAGCGCTGGGAGTCACTGCAAAAAACACTGAAACGGGAACAAAAATCAGGAGCCGTCTCTCCCCAGACGCCCGATACCAAATACGGCACCGTGGGTTGCGCCGCTCTCGACAAAGACGGCCACCTCGCCGCCGGCACTTCTACCGGCGGTATGACCAACAAACGATGGAACCGCCTCGGCGACTCACCCATTATTGGAGCAGGCACCTACGCCAACGATGCTACCTGTGCCATTTCCTCCACCGGTCACGGCGAATACTTCATCCGGTTTGCTGTAGCGCACGACATATCTGCCTTAATGGAATACAAAAACTTGCCATTTGCGGAAGCTGCCGATTGGGTCATCAATGAAAAGCTGAAAAGCAAGGGTGGATCAGGAGGCGTCATCGGCGTCGACCACCTCGGCAATATCGCCATGCCCTTCAACACCGAAGGCATGTATCGGGGCTACGCCAAGCCGGGGGAACGGACGGTGAAGATTTATAAAGAGGAGTGAAAGTTAGCGGGGCGTTTATAAGTTAGCGGGTCATTTTAAATGACCCGCTAACTCAAAAAAAACTACCAAACTACTCTTTCACCAATTTGATGACCCGACTGTTTCTATCGCCCTCCACAATCTGTGCAAAATAAATGCCTTTCGGCAAATCAGCTCCAAAAGTGACTGTGCCGGTAGTTTCGGCCAGTGGAAGACGTTCCACCACCTGTCCCAACACATTGTTGAGTTGGAGGCGGGCCTGGTTGGAGGTGTTTTCCGTCAGATCGTAATTCAGTTGAAAGTCCAAAGACGAGGGATTGGGGAATACACTCATTCGGATATTGGGATCGACCGGATCGTGGACCGAGATAATGGTCGGTTCCGAATCCCACACCCGCCAGTGATCGAGTGCGGCTTCTGTAGCAAAATTAAAACCGGTGGCATTGGCTTGAATGTAAAAGGTCATATTGTTGGTGGGTTCGATGAGGGAATCGATCTTGATTTCAGTACTGCTCGTCCAAGCAGGTATGCCCAGCATATCATAGGTGTACTCGGCAACGACTACTTCATCAACGCCATTATTGAGGACAACTTGTAACTCATCGGGGCCAGGATTCTGACCGTTGGTAGAGATATTTAGGTACCAGTAATTGAAATGAAGCATGGGGACGTTGTATCCTGTCAGGTCAAATACGGGTGAAGTCAATCTGGTATTTCCATTTATCAGCACTCCGCCAAATGCATCGGCCACGTTGCCAGTTACGTAACAATGGTTGCCGAGGTCGGTGGGAACGTCTTCAGGAGGCGTTATGGAAAATCCCGTTCCAGGATCCACAGCAATAGGAACACCGCGTTCCCACGCTCCACCAAGTGGTCCATTAAAATTGACATTCCAACCGAGGTCGACGGAAAAATTATCTTCATATCCTTTTTCAACAGGTATAGTAATACTGCTGTTGGCAGCCGAGAAGTTTTGCCCTTCCATCACATTGGTTTTATATCCCCAGAGGCCGGCGTGGACGTCGTAGCTGTCTTCAAACATCGTGGGGATGGCAAAGCTGCCGGAAGCATCGGTTGTCAGATCAAAATTGAAAAAGACATTGCTGATGTTGACTGTTGCGTTGGGTATGGGCTCGTTGCTGTCGGCGTCGACCACCAGGCCGCTCGCAGCAAAGGGTACCAGGGGCGTCAGTTCGATGGTTACGTTGGTAATCATGCCGTTGGTCAGATCGACGGTGGCAGACCCGGGTTCATAGCCGGGTTTGATGACTGAAAGCTCATAAGTGCCCGACACTGCCAGGCCGGTTTTAAATTCGCCCAAGACGTCGGTGTTTTCAAAAGTGGGGGTGGTCAGTATCGAAACGGTGGCACCGCGCTGCGGCCAGGGTGCCTGCATTCAAGCCGGGCAAGGCGCTCAAAGACGCGCTCAACTAAATCTCAAGAGAAACAAATGCATAAGGGGCGCGTCAATCGCGCCCTTTTTTTGTTGCCGCTAAATCTGCTATAGGTAGCCATCATGCTGCAGAAACTTCGAGACCAGACTCAGAGCACGGGCTTCAAGATCCTGGCGGGGGCGATTATCGTCGTCTTGACGCTTTTCGGCTTCGGGGCGACGAACCTGTTCCTCTCGTCTGCGCCGGAAGTGGCCTCCGTTGGGGACGTGGACATCACGCAAGGCATGCTCGAAGCGGAAACCGAGCGCGAACGCCGGCGGATACTCGCTCAGATGGGTCCGGAGTTCGATCCGAGTCAAATCGATCGTCTGCAATTGCAACAGCTCGTTCTTACGCAATTGATCACGCGGTACGTGCAGTACCAAGCGGCGGCCGAGCTGGGGATCGAGGTTTCTCCGTCCCGTACGAACGATGAGCTCGTAAATAACGAGAACTACAGGATCGATGGCCGATTCGACGAAGATCTGTATGTCCAAACGGTACAAATGGCCGGCTTTACGCCGGCGGAATTTTTGAACGAGGTCACCAAAGCGTTGAGCCTGGATCAGCTTCGGCTGGGGCTCACCGAGAGCGCGTTCGTCACCGACTGGGAGCTGAGTGAGGCGGTCCGTGTGATCACGCAGAAGCGCGACCTCGCCTACTTGCCGCTGACGACAGACGTTTTTGCCGAAGGCATCGAGGTGTCCGAGGAAGAGATCGCCACGCGGTATGAGGAGGACCAAGCCACCTACATGACCGAGCTGAGCGTTGACGTCAGCTATATCGCGATTGGTGTTGACGACCTTGTCAACAATCCTTCGATCGACGTTTCCGATGCGGTGCTCTTGGACGAGTACGAAGCCGAAAAAGCCGACTCGCCGCTGTTGGACGGCCAGCGGGACAGCTCGCACATCCTCGTGCAGATCAACGACGAGCGGAGCGAGGAAGCGGCCTTGGCGCTCATCACCGAAGTCGCCGCGCGAATCGCCGAAGGCGGCTCGTTCGACGATCTCGCCGGAGAATTCTCGGAAGATCCCGGATCGCGTGACCAGGGAGGGAGCCTGGGTCCGGTGGCGAAGGGCGTGTTCGATCCGGAGTTCGAAGCCGCGCTCTGGGCAATGCAAGAACCCGGCGAAATTTCGCCGCCGGTCAAGTCATCGTTCGGCTATCACCTGATACGGCTGGACGAGGTAATCGAAGGGGTCTACCCGAGCTTCGACGAGCAGCGCCCGATTCTCGAGGCCCGACTCAGGCGGGAGCGAGCGCTCGAGATGCTCGACGAAAAGAGCCGGGACCTGGAACGCAGTGCCTACGACGAACGGTTCAGTCTCGTGGAGACTGCCGAGCTTTTAGGATTGGAGCTCGAGACGGCGCTTGGCATCAACCGTTCGAATCCGCCTGAAGATGCGCTGATGCTCGCTAGTGTGAACGTCATGGACATGATCTTCAGCGACGAGGTGTTGAACGGCGAAAACAGCGAGCTCATCGAGCTGGGCGATCAGGTGCTGGTGGTGCGCGTCGACAATCAGCACTTGCCGGAACCGATTCCGCTGGCAGAGGTTGCCGAAGCAATCAGAGCCACCTTGGTCGACGAGAAGGCGTTTGTCGCCATTGAAGCAGCCAAGGAAGAGGCGCTGGAAAGACTTCGCAACGGTGCGAGCGTCACCGAAGTGGCGGAGACCTATGGTCAGCGTTGGCGAACGTTCGAGGCGATCACGCGCGCTACCGGCGAAGACATTCCTCAGCCCGTGTTGGACACCGCCTTCGAGTTGCCGAGACCGCCCGAAGGAGAGAAAACGATCGGTGAGGCGAGCCTACCCGACGGGTCGGCCATCGTTACCGTCACCAGAGTGCTGCAGGGAGACGTCAACGTGACGACTGACGCGGAGATCGCGCAGCTCGAGCAAGGGCTGATCAATCGGGCGCGGCAGATCGGATACTCCAGCTTTTTCCGCGCGGCCGAGGAGAAGGTCGGAGTTTCGCGCCTGGGCGGGGGCAGCTAGTAGGGGTAGCCGACTAGCCGCCGACCACGTTGACGTAGAGCAGCAGGCCTTGCCCCGGCTGCAGATAGCGCTTCGGGTCTAGATTGTTCCAGTTGGCAATCTCTTGAACCGAGACCTTGAACTTTGTCGCGATTCGGGACAGCGAGTCGCCGTTCCTGACCTTGTAACGAACCTTGCGGACCACGGACCGACCGTTGGGTGCGATGCCGGGGACGACGAGCTTGCGCCCGACCGCGAGCGTGTCTTTGGGACCAATGTCATTGGCTCGCATCAACGCGTCCAGCCTTACGCCGTGCTTCTTGGCGACGCTCCACATCGAATCGCCCGCTTGGGCCAGATAGGTTCCGCTGCGACCGCGTGACTTTCTCGGAACGTTCGACAGCGCAGTCGGGTTCTTCGGAATGAGGAGCTTGTGGCCTGCTCGGATCCGATGGTTAGTGAGCTGATTGGCGCGCTGCAGGGAAGCGACGTCCGTGCCGTTGCGCCTTGCAATCTTGATCAGCGTGTCGCCCGGCTTGATCGTGACTTCGGTCCAATCGACGCGCGCTGAAGCCGGCACCGCATCGACCGCCTGCTGGAGAGATTCGAGGTCGGTCGTAGCGGGCAGGATGAGGCGGTGCGGTCCTCGGGGCGGCGTCGCCCACTGATTGAGCGCCGGGTTCCATTGATACAGGTCATCGAGTGCCACGCCCGTGATGTCGGCGAGCTTAGCCAGGTCGAACTGGCTGTGGGTCGCAATCGTGCCGATGCCGACAGTCGGATCGATCGGGGGGAGAGTGAGGCCGTAATGCTCCGGCCGCGCCACAACGTCCGCCAACGCCAGAAGCCGCGGGACATACGCTCGGGTTTCGCGCGGGAGGCGAAGATCGAAAAATCCGGCGCTCGGATTCTTGCGCCTCGCGCGAGCGACATTGCCCTCGCCGGCGTTGTAGCCCGCCAAGGCGAGATACCAGTCGTCGAACCGCTTGTGCAGAGCCGTTAGGTAGTCGAGCGCGGCCTCGGTGGAGGCGATGATGTCCCTGCGCCCGTCGTACCAATCGTCGATCGACAAGCCGTACTGTCGTGCGGTGCCGCGCACGAATTGCCACGGACCGCTCGCGCCCCCGTGCGAAAACGCAAACGGATCCAGCGCGCTTTCGACGATGGGCAGAAGGGCGATCTCCGCGGGAAAATCGCGGAGCTGCGTTTGCTCGAAGATGTACGGCAGATAGCGCTGCATGCGAGCCTCGAGCCGGTGCAGGTACCGTGGATTGCGTTGCAACCAGGCGATCTCTTGCTGGACGCGCTTTTCTTCCAGGAAGTGGTCGAGCAGCATGCGGCTGCGCATGTTGCGCCACAAGCTCGGAGCAGCCGGGGACTGCGGCGGCTCGATGGTTTCCGGTGCTTGCACCGCGAACAGCGTCTCGGGAAACGCTGCATTGGCATCGGCGAACACGGCGGTGGCGACCGGATCAGTTGGGGATTGGAGCTCTAAGGGATTGAACTGGCAACCGCAAAGGTTGGCGGCGCCGAGCACCACCAATACAGCGGCGCAGGCTTTACGCGCCGTGGTTCTAAAAGTCGTCATGGCTTTTCTGCCGCTCTCTATCTTCTTGTTGTACTTTCTCGTACTGTGCTTTTTCGTACGAATTCTTCGAATTCTTTATCGTACGCGTACTTTTTCTTGTACTTGAGTCGAGCTGAACTACAATCCTCGTCGTTAACTTTGGCCCATAGCTCCTAGTTTGGCAATTCGCAAACAATCCCACCGTGACTCAAGTAGCAGCGCCGCGTCGCGACTGTGGCAAAGCCAGTTTGGTCAACAAATTTTACAACTAGAGCGCGTGCTCTTGAGTCAGTTGACGCGCCGTCTGCATGGCGATGCTGTGCTCTGGGTCGGCGAAGACCCGGGCACGGCCCGTGATCTCGAACGCAGCATGGTGCGGGCGGGCATCTATCTGTGCCAGGCCGGCCCTCGAGGCAACCTTCCCGTGCTCAAGGCGCACGTCGACGAGCTGCCGTTTCAGTCGCGAAGCTTGGACGGCGTCGTCCTGCATCACGCGCTCGAGCGCGTGCATGATCCGAGAACGGCGCTGCGTGAGGTCGCGCGCGTGCTGTCGCCGGGCGGGCGGCTCATCATCTGCGGCTTCAATCCCTGGAGCCTTTACGGCCTACGGCGCGTTTACGCGAAAGTGGTGCCCGACATCTTGAGCGATCAACGTTTCGTCAACCCCGCTGCGATTGTTCGATTGGTTGACGCTTTTGGGTCTCGAACTCGAAGCGGCGCCGTGCTATGTCGATTACCGACCGCCGCTCGGCCAGCGTCGCTCGCTTCTCGAGATTCAGGAGAAGGCGCTTCGCCGCATGTCGCGGCCCAATGTGCTCAAACCTCCCTTTGGCGGGCTTTTGATCGTGAGCGCGGTCAAGCAGGCCGCAGCCATCCGACCGGATTGGCGTAAGAATCCCAAAGAAGCGCGCGGGCTCGCGCCCGTGGCATACCCACGGATTGCGAGCTGGCAACGGTTGCGCGACGACGCTTGAACACGGTCGAGATATTCACCGACGGAGCGTGTCGGGGCAATCCTGGACCTGGAGGGTGGGCGGCGCTCTTGCGCACCGGCGGCACCGAGAAGCTCTTGTCGGGAGCCGAGGAGCACACCACCAACAATCGCATGGAGCTCATGGCTGCCATCGAGGGGCTCAGAGCGTTGACGCGGCCGGTCCGCGCTGTGCTGACGACCGATTCACAGTACGTGCGTCAAGGGATCACGCAGTGGATCGAAGGCTGGAAGCGCAATGGCTGGAAGACCGCCGCCAAACGGCCGGTCAAGAACCAAGACCTCTGGCAAGCGCTCGACGAGGCATTGCACGAGCATTCCGTCGAATGGCACTGGGTGAAAGGTCATAGCGGACATCCGGAGAACGAAAGGGTCGATCAGGCGGCGAACGATGCCATCGATGCGATGCTGGGTGGCTAGAAGTTGAACGAGTGAGACGGAGGATGTATGCGTCAGGTCGTGCTTGATACCGAGACAACGGGTCTCGAAGCCGACATGGGCCACCGGATCATCGAAATTGGCGGGGTCGAGCTGGTCAATCGGCGACCGACGGGGCGGCACTTTCACAAATACGTCAATCCGGAGCGTGACATCGACGACGGCGCGTTCCGAAGTTCATGGAATCGCCCGCCAGTTCCTGGACGACAAGCCCGTGTTCGCAGACGTCTGGTCCGAGTTCCTGGAGTTCATCGACGGCGCCGAGGTCATCATCCACAACGCGCCTTTCGACGTGTCGTTTCTCAACTACGAGTTGCAGCTGATGCGGGTCGAGCGCCGGGTCGAGGATTGCTGCAGCGTGGTCGACTCCTTGGCGCTCGCCCGGCACAAGCATCCGGGCCAGAAAAACAACCTCGATGCGCTGTGCAGGCGATACGAGGTGGACAACTCACAGCGTCAGCTGCACGGAGCGCTTCTCGACGCCGAGATTCTTGCGGATGTCTACCTTCTGATGACGGGTGGGCAAACGCAGCTATTCGGGTCCGACAACGCCGAGGACCGAGGTGCCGAGCCGGCCGACGACGCCGTGCTCGAGCCGTTCGATAAGCCCGTGCTGCGAGTGGTCGCAGCGTCGCGCGAGGAGCTCGATGCGCATGAGCAATATCTCGATTTCCTCGCGGAGGGAGGCGCGCAACCCGTCTGGCGCTCGGCCGGGGAGACCCCTACAGAACCCAGGTCACGCACACCCAACCCGTGATTCCCATGACGATGGTGTACGGCAGCGCCATGAACACCATCGTTAGATAGGAAAGCCGGATGAGCGGCGCGAGCGACGAGGTCAGCAGGAACAGAAACGCGGCTTGACCGTTGGGGGTGGCGACGCTCGGGATGTTCGTGCCGGTGTTGATCGCGATCGCGAGGAGGTCGAACTGCTCGCGGGAAATCATGTTCTGCTCGTAGGCGGCGTACACCTCGCCGATGTAGACGGTAGCGACGAACACATTGTCGCTGATGGCGGACAGCACGCCGTTGGCGATGTAGAACATGCCCGGCTGCTGGGGCCTCAGGGAGCGAGAGCACGTATTGAATGACCGGCGCGAACAAGTGCTGATCCTCGATTACCCCGACGATTCCGAAGAACACCACCAACAAAGCGGTAAACGGAAGAGCTTCCTCGAAGGCGTGGCCGATCTGATGCTCTTCGATGACGCCGTTGAACGCGGTCTGGATGACGATGATCGTGAGCCCTATGATCCCGACGGCGGCAACGTGAAAAGCGAGCGCAAACACGAGAAAGACGGCGGCGATCCCTTGAATGACGAGGCGGGCGGTGTCACGTCCCGTGCGGATTTCGGCCTCGTGGTTGTCGAAATCGATGAGGATTTCACGGACACGCTCGGGAAGGAGCGTGCCGTAGAGGAACGTTCGAGTCTTTTCGAGAATCAGGCAGGTCAGAAGGCCCATCCCCAGAACAGGCATCGTCACCGGCGCCATGCGGTAGACGAATTCCATGAACTCCCATCCCGTATAGCTCGCGATCAAGAGGTTCTGTGGTTCGCCGACCGTCGTGCACACGCCGCCGAGGGCCGTGCCGACGGCGGCGTGCATGAGGAGGGTTCGCAAAAAAGACCGAAACTGATCGAGATCCTCGCGGAAGAGGTCACCGATGGACTCGTCCTCGCCGTGCTCGTGGTCGTCCTTGTAGCCCTTGCCTGAAGCGACCCGGTGATAGACGGAGTAGAACCCGACGCCGACGCTGATCACGACTGCCGTGACCGTCAGGGCGTCGAGAAACGCTGACAAGAATGCCGCCACGAAGCTGAACAGAAACGAGAGCAGCATCTTCGAGCGCACCTTCAAAAGGAGCTTGGTGAAGGTGAACAGCAAGAGCTCTTTCATGAAGTAGATGCCAGCGACCATGAAGATCAAGAGGAGGATCACGTCGAACGCGTTCACGATCTCGGTTTTGATCGTGGCAGGATTGGTCAACCCCATGACGACCGCTTCGAGCGCGATCAATCCGCCGGGCTGCAGCGGGTAGCATTTGAGCGCCATCGCTAGGGTGAAGATGAACTCGAGAACGATCACCCAGCCGGTAAACGTAGGTGTGGTGATACCCATCAGGAGTGGGTTCAGGAGCAGGAACCCGACGATCGTGATTTTGTACCACTCGGGTGCTTGTCCAAGGAAATTTTGGGTAAAGGAGCTGAGTGCGAATCCCCGCATGTTCGGCCTTGTCTCTGTGTCTATTCGATCGATCTGGGGAGGACCGGCGTTTTCGTTCTTCGTTGTCCCCTCCGATTGAAGTATAGGAGGCTTTCATGGACATATGCTATGTTGTTGTCGCCGCGTCCGGCGGGGTTCCGGGCGATTTTTCGGCGAGATTTGGTCACTGTTGACTTGAAAGCGGGGGACGCCGAGATGTGGCCCAACACTCCGGATGAATTTGAGCCGAACCACCAGGAGCCCGAGGATGCGGACACCGGGGACGCGTGGTACTTCGTTTTCAGTCGGGGGGAGCTCGTCGTCAAAAGCGAGCAGGGCTCGCCGCAGCCGGTCACCGCGGACGACTTTCGCTGGTTCGACATGGAGCTCGAGAGCAAGCACTTCCTGGGCCATTATCTCGGCCGGGCCTGTTATGCCGTCGGCGCGTCTGGACGTCCCGCGGAGGGTTTCTCGCAAGTCGGGCTCCGCGCGCTGCTCGGGCGTACGGCCCAGTCGCTGTTCTACCTAGCGGGCCGCGCGCACCAGGTGGTGGAATGGCACTCGACGCACCGGTTCTGCGGCCGCTGCGGAACCGAAATGGAGGACCACGAATACGATAGGGCAAAGGAATGCCCAAGATGCCACCTGATCAACTACCCGCGGCTTGCACCGAGCATCATTGTCCTCGTCACCAAGGGGGACGAGATGTTGCTTGCGCGCAACGCGGCGTGGCCGAACGGCATGTACAGCACGCTCGCGGGGTTCGTCGAGCCGGGCGAGAGCATCGAGCAGACCGTGCACAGGGAGGTCTACGAGGAAGTGGGCTTGAGACTCGGCGAGTTGACGTACTTCGGCTCGCAGAGCTGGCCGTTCCCGAATTCGCTCATGCTCGGCTTCCACGCCGCCTACGAGAGCGGCGACATCGTTTGCCAGGAAGGGGAGATCGCCGATGCGCAGTGGTTTCGGGCGGACAATCTGCCGCAGATCCCTCCGAAAACGGCAATCTCCGGCTGGCTCATTCAGGAGTTCGTCGACTCGCTGAGTTGCTGAACGCGTTCAGTGTTTGGAACACGGTGACGAGATTGCCGTCGCTCTTGAGG
>CBDCTQ010000019.1:0-83023 GCA_965222105.1 Saprospiraceae bacterium
CGGTGTTTTTGAATTGGATGCCTCCAACAATGTTACCCTCAGAGTCAGCAACGATGGCTCTTCCTGGACAGACTTCGACTGCTTTCCCGGCTTGACACGGCTGACCGCTGGTCGGACAACCCTACCAATGTATGGTTTGATATTTCCTCCATTGCAGGCAACCAATCAACCGTCTATCTCCAATGGCAATGGACCGGAGGGTGGGGAATATTTCCTCAACCTGGACGATGTTATTCTAACTACTGAAATTCCACTCCCTCCTCATGACATGCGGGTCAATTCCAACTTTTTTGCCATTGCCCCCAATGCCATGACCCCCATATCCCAAATCGAAACGTTTGGTTTTTTGGCTGATATCCAAAACGTGGGAGTGCAAGCGCAGTCCAACGTCATGCTCAATATGTCCATCTTCGACAACGACGATCCCGGCAACCCTCCTCTACAATGAAACAATGGATTATGGTACCATCGTTTTTGACTCATGGCTGAAAACCAACTCTTCCCCGATGATGGCTTTATGCCGACTGCCGCATTGGCTACTTATACAGGCACCTACGAAGTGTTTGCCGATTCCGCTGATGCCGACTTGTCTAACAATACACAAACGTTTGAGTTCAGCGTCTCAGAAGAGGTCTTTGCCAAGGAAGATGTAACTTCCGCCCCAGGATCCATCACACCTCTATTCGACGATGGAGAACCGCACACCTGGCCTATGGAAACCATTTCTACTCTTCCCAATGGAGATGGATGGGTAGCAAACCAGATCACTTTTGCCATAGGTGCCCCTAATTCGGCTCTTATTGGATCATTTATAACCGTGAAACTTTATGAATGGACCAATCCACAAGCCAATCCTGCAGGTGGTACGGTAATCCCATTTGATGACCGCACATTGTTGGGGTTTGCAAATTATGAAATAACAGGTAATGAAAATCTGGAATTGATAACGGTCGACATACTTAATTTCGATAATTCGCCAGTATCACTGGGAAAACGATGCCCACTACCTTGCCATGCTGGAATATACCGACAACCTGAACGGAGCTGAAGACCTTTTTATCGGTTCTACTGATGTACGCAACTACGGAGCTCAAATATTCCGGGCAGAACAACTTGGAATGGCCCGCTACGCCAGCATCCTGGCTGTGGGCGATATTGAAAGTGACTTCGGTACCGCCGGCTTTATTGGAAATCCCGTACCGGTAGTGCGCTTGCACATTGCCGAAGCAGTTAATGTAAATGAATTGTTAAGCAACGACAACATCATTGAAGTGTTCCCCAGCCCCGCCAGTGACTACGTCAACATCCACATCGACCTGGTCGAAGAACAATCCGAACTCAACCTCCAGATTATGGATGCTTCAGGCAAAATCGTTCAGCAGCAGCAACACCAATACATCCAGACAAATGACCTCAACGTACCCGTCCAGAACCTGCCGGTGGGCAGCTATTTTGTCAACGTGCAAACGCCCGACGGCAGCCGCAGTGTGCCCTTTGTTATTCAGCGGTGATATGGTCACAGAGCCTGCTGCGCAATAACCACAATTTAAATTTTTGTCGCCGGAAGGAGTTAATCCTTCCGGTGTTTTATATATTTGTATCATTGCTCAATAAATTTTTAACTATGCAAAAGATTTACCTACTCGTAATTGCCTCTTTACTCACCATCGGGCTTTACGCTCAAAACGACACCCTGCTTTGGCAGAATTTTCAAAATGACATCCCCAACATGATCGACGTCCCGGAATTCGATTCCCTCGGAACGAACAACTGGATAAACTACGACGAAGATGGCCTTGACGACGCAAATACCCATGCACAAAACTGGGACTTCAGCCTCGACTTTTACCAACAGGATTGGGAAAGCATCCCAGCAGCCGATACCAACTTTGTCTTCAGCAGCTCTTCCTGGCTGAACGGTCTGCTCGACGGTAACCGCAACTGGCTTATTACCCCACCCATCGAAATCGTCGACGATCAGGCCATGCTCCACTTCAAGTCGGCACCTTTCCAGGGGCCCCGCTATATGGACGGCTATTCCGTGCTGGTGTCTACGGCCACTTTTTCCACTCTCGACTTTGCCGACACCCTGTTTCGGCACAAACAAATGTTGCCGCCATTGCCTGCCGGTGCTGCTGATGTCAACCAAAATGCATTGAACGTAGATAGTTTTTTATTTGGCCCTGACACTTACGTAGACTATAATGACATCGTGCAAGAAGCATACATCCACGATAATGGATACAGCGGGTCTACCTATACCTCGTGGGACACTGTAAATATGGCTACTTCTTACACAGCTATTCTAGAGCCCCATAGCTTCAGTCTGGCCAAATACGAAGGTGAAACCATCTACATCGCTATCTTGCACGACTCCGACGACGACAACCTCATCTCTGTCGATGACATCCTCGTGACGGGTACTGCTCCTCCCATAATGAGCAATACTACCGAACAAACGCTCGACCTGCGCTACGTACTATATCCCAACCCTGCAACACACGTTATTAACCTATCGTACCGGTTGAAGGAAAAAGCAGGCCTGGTCTACCTGAGCCTTTTCGATGCACAGGGAAAGGTAGTGCATCAACAGAACGGCCTGGATACCAGCACAGGTGAATACACCCGCAAAGTCGATGTCCGTCATCTGGCTTCGGGTTCCTACACCGCTGTTTTACAGGTCGACGGCCAACAGGTTACCAAGCCTTTTGTAAAACAATAAAAAAAACAAAATTTGACTTGAAACGGCACTTTGGACTTTCCAAAGTGTCGTTTTTTCATCCATCATCCCGCCACCACCTGGCCGTAGCCACCCGCTCCCCAAAGCGCCACCAATCGTCGAGCTTCATCAGGATTTTCCGAAAGGGGCTGTTTGCCAAACGGATACCCAGGCGGTGCCACCACTTTGTAAAATCTTTGTTGTAAGGACATACCCGGATGCAGATGGCGCAGTCGGTATTCATCCCCACCCAGAATTTGAAGCACCTTTCGGCATTGACCGTCCACTTGGTAATGCCTTTGAGGCTGGAGAAATTAGGGGGCTCCGGTTGGGGCGGCCCCTGGGGAATGGCCTTTACGGGGCAACCGTCGGCGCACCGCTTACACAGGTCGCAGAATTTTTTAACACCAAACTCAATCGGTTGATCGGGAACCAGGGGCAGATCGGTAAACACTTTTGCAATTCTAATGTTAGGGCCAAATCTGGGCGTGATGAGCAGGCCATGTCGACCGTATTCTCCCAGCCCGGCCTCAATGGCCAGGGGAATGTTGAGGGCTGTGTCGTTGAGCGATGCAATGGCCTGATAGCCCAGGTTGGTAATGAACTGCGCCAACGTGTTGGCAGCATTCAACCCCACGGCATACCCCAGTCCGGTGGCGGCCCCGCTGAGCGCCGCAGGATAGGTCTTGCTGAGTGGATAGTCCATCGGAATGATGAGCACAATGACATGCTTCATTTCTTTGGGCAGGTCGAGGGGTTTTGCCTCCGACATTTTTCGACTAAAATGGTGGGAGTACACCCAACGCGGGTCCAACCGGCAAATGCCCGTCATCCCGGAGCCGAACATTTTGGCGGCCAGCTTTATGCGGCGGGTACATTCTTCGGGCGAGGTGATCTCCACTTTGGTGGGCGAGCCCTCCGTCTGAATGGAGTAGTAGTCGGTGAAACCTTCCACGCGGCCATCTTCATCAAAATTGCGTTCGCCCACCACATCGGTGAGGTGCCAACTGGCATTGCGGAAAGCGAAATCCCAGTGGTCGAATCCCTTTGATTTTTTAGGAGCGTAGTTGGCGATGTCGTAGCTGCGGAAAAACTTCTTGGCGTCGACGGTATCATCCCAAAGGGCCCGGTTGAAGATGTCGTTTTTTTGATTGAAACGAGACAACGTAGAACTAATGTTGTATTTTTCATCCAAATAGCTTCTGGACGATCGCCGTATGCGCCGGATACCCGTTTTTAGAAATGAAAACATCGCTTTAAAATGAATAGACTTTCGAATGTGTTTCTTCATCAAACAGCATTTCGCAATCACCGGAAGGAGGCCCCGCACTTTCAGGAGCTACAGAGGGGTTGCCCGGATACTTTCCATTTTGAAAGACGAGATCGCGGAAGGATCCCTCGCTTTCTACCATCAGATTGCGCCAGCCATCCGTCTTTTGATTGCAGGCGTAGACGGGGGTACTTATTACGGTAAACCGGTTGATCATCCTGATCTCGTTTTTCAGCAGGAGGATGGTGCAGCCGCCGTTTCCACAAAAATAAGTCGAGTTGAACCGGACAAAATATTCCGGCAGGCCGTCGCCATTGAGGTCCGATTGGGCCAGGGTGAATTTGCGGTCTTGCTCCGTCATCACATGCAGATGTCCGGTGAGGAAGCTACTGGTGAGGTAGGTTTTTATTTTTTCAGCTACGGTATCGGAATTCTGAGTCGGAGTAGTTGAAGTGGCCGATGGTGCCGCCGTAGGTGTAGTCGATACAGGCGGCGAAGCGGGAGGAGGCGGTGCTTGTTCTTTTGAGGGCGCCGGTGATTGACACGACGCGATCAGCAGCAGTAAAAGAAGGGTGGCTATTTTGTTCATAATGATGATTTTTGAATACAAGTTTACTAAAAACCGCCTACAATATGACCAGCAGAGGTATGGAATTAAGAGCATGTCCAAATTTTAACTGCCTGAAAACCAATGTTTTACGAATGCCGCAATAAGCGGCACAGGCTCTGACTTCAAATCGCCTCGGTCATCCCGATTGCTATCGGGGCTCCCTCACCAATTTTTCGCCAGAACCGCAAACTCTTGATTTTCAGTTTGTTATAATTTTAGACAAGCTCTAAGAATGATAGATACCTTCTGGTCAAATATATGCTTTCCCATGCAGCGTTTTTCTCAGTTTTTTGCTATAACTTACATAAAGCAACCTATCACAATACCAAAGATATGAACAAATGTTTTCACATCCTATTAGCTGTTGGGTTCGTTCTATGCCTGATGACCTCCTGCCGGAAAGATTCCGACGTCACCACCACCGAAAAAACACCCCTCAACATCAGCGAACATTTCGACTTTACCCTCAATGGAAATGATTTTTCAATAACCGATCTCGAAGGCTGGATAGAAGACCACGACACGGTGAGCGTCATGCAATTGCTCAATTTCGGCACCGGCGAATTGCCCCAATTCATCGTCAACATCCACGGCACCGGCACCGGCAATTTCGACACCGCCGACCTGACCATCACCCTCGACGAGACTCTGTACGATCCGAATTTCTTCAAATGCCTGGGCTGTGCCTGTATATCTGAAGTGTCCTATTTTGGTCAACAACAAGATTACATCATTGGCACCTTCGAGGCGTCCATCCCCTCCGATGGACAATGGTACGACATCGAAGGCTCCTTTGCCGCAATTAGAGAAAATTGAAATAGGATTTCCAAATGAATCAATAATTAAAAACATATGTGAAACTCAACGACACAGAACTGATCCAGGGATGCCAGCGACGCGACCCCGTATATGAAGGTCTGCTGGTAGAAAAATATGCAGCGCTACTGATGACCGTCAGCAGGCGCTATTCCCGTACCCATCAGGAAGCAGAAGATGTGTTGCAGGACGCTTTTATCAAAATACTCGAAAACATCCAACAATACAATCCCGAAAGAGGAACCCTCCAGAGCTGGATGCGCAGCATCGTCATCCGGACCGCACTGCGCGATTATCACAAAAAGTACCCCGCTGCCGCTGACCTCGAGACTGTCGGCGACCTTCAAGTAGCTAAAGAAGTAAACATCCTCGACAAACTGGCAGAAGAAGAACTGCTGCGCATCATAGCGCAATTGCCGGAAGGCTATCGACAGGTGTTCAACCTCTACGTCATCGATGGTTTTTCACACAAAGAAATTGCAACGATCCTGAACATAACCGAAAGCACCTCCCGCTCTCAACTCACGCGGGCCAAAAACATGCTGAAAAAGAAACTCATTCGCCATCAAAAAAATCCAATATGCAACACGACCGTCTTGACGATCGCATTAGGGCTAAACTAAAGGACTATCCCACCCTTGTCGACACGGATAAACTGCGCCACAACATAGAGGCCAAAAGATACGCCGCTGCCGCCAAACAAGAAAAGAAACGGCGATGGGTACTGCTGTTGAGTTGCCTGATGGGCCTGGCCGGTATGTGGCTGCTTTTGCAAATTCACTTTTTTGACAAACAAACGGCATCAACCACAACAATCGCACCTCAAAACGAAACGGTCGCATCAATGAAGCCTAAGTCCGAAACCGGAAGCAATTTGTTAGAAAACAAGCCCAACTCCCCACCCACCTCAGAGCCCTCCTCTCAAGCAAGCGCCATCTCCTTGCCGAACAACGAGCCAACACCGCCGATAGCTGAAACCGATGCCCCCCTTTCGGAAAATCACACCCCGGAAACAATCCAAGCCTCGGAACTCCCAACTCATTTTGGTGAAAACCAAACCACCAAAAGCCACATGGCCCATTCCATCAAAAAAGAAAACACCACCCCGGCCAATCCGCCTACAGATTTGCATCTGACAACAACGGAGGCGGCTGAACACCCAAAGGCCGTTCAAAAACGACAACTACTCCCAATCTGGCTACCGGCCAGTAAAACAATACATTTACAAGCCGACATCAAGACAAACGGACTGCCCCCTCCCCTCCTCACTGCAAGCGGGAAGAAACGGGTGAGCTACGCCTCCATTTACTTCGCATCTGGATGGGCCATTAAAAAACTTCAAGGCTCCTCCTCTGCCTACATTGCCCGGCGCAATCAAACCGAAATGTCGCTGGGCAACTGGTCGGTCGGTGCCCTGTACCACCTTCAATTTCCATCGGGGTTCGAGCTTTCTGCGGGTCTGTCCTATCAAAAAATGACGGAAAAATTTCTTTGGGAACGACAAAGCAGCGAAATCATCAAAGAAGGCGATCAGTTTTTCCAACAATACAGCTACAGGGTCAAAACTACCTACAACCGGTTTGAGTACATCGACCTGCCCCTATTGCTGGGCTATCAAAAAAAGAGGGCCAGATGGTCGTATGGGGTGAGGGCAGGTGCCTACATCAACCTGTCGCAAAAACTAAGTGGCGAAATACTGACCCCTGACCTCGAACCCGGCCAATTTACCGGGCTGGACGAAACGAATTTCAAAAATCGGATCGCTCCGGCCATCGCAGCCGATGTGATTTTTGGCTACCGCCTAAGTCCCGGAATTCAGATCACCTTTCAACCCGGCGTCAAATTCCAAACCGGGTCGATCACAACGGCTGATTTTGAAGCGGAACAGCGATACACCTTCCTCCATGCAAAACTAGGCCTGCAATGGCAAAAATAAGGTTCAGATGGAGTACCTGCTTGGCGACGATCTTCGTGTTGGTCGCCTTCACTGCCGCACCTGCTCAAACCGACACCGTGCCTCAACAAAAATCCTACAATAAAACGCTAAAAGAAACTGAAGTGAAATTCCTGTACAGTTACTACGAGCAAGACGGCAACCACTCTCCGGTATTGGGGGGTACCGGCACCGAATATCTCACCGACCAGGTGGGGCAGATCGTGGTGACCCTGCCGGTAAAAAGCAGTACCCTTTCTCTAACAGGTGGAATAGACCATTACACCTCTGCTTCTACTGACAACATTAATCCTGCATCCATATCGTCGGCATCCGTGGTCGACGATCGCATCTATTTTTCCGGAGCTTACGCTAAAGAAAACAAAAACACCGGATGGAACTACGGCATCAACATCGGGTACTCCACCGAGTGGGATGTCAACTCCTGGTCCGGTGGTTTTTTTGTCGCCAAATCATTCAACGACGACAACAGCCAGATCAGTTTCAACGCCCAGCATTTCTCCGACCACTGGGAGTTGATCTATCCTGTAGAGTTGCGGCACGAGCTACCAGTCGACAGTACCGCCTGGCGTTATATTTATAATGGGTCTGTGACCTTCGCCCAGGTTTTTACCAAAAAGATCCAGGCGTCGTTTTCGGCAGAGTTCATTTTCCAAAAGGGATACCTGGCAACGCCTTTTCACCGGGTTTATTTTGCGGATGCCCATTGGCCGGCCGTGGAAAAATTGCCCCGGACGCGAGTGAAAATCCCATTGGGGGTCAGGCTGAATATGTATGTCGCCGACTGGCTCATCGCCCGTACCTACTACCGGTATTATTTCGACGATTTTGACATCCGGGCCCACACCCTCCACCTCGAAGCGCCGGTCAAACCCACACCCTTCCTCGCGATTGTTCCGTTTTACCGGTTTCACCAACAAACGGCTTCCAAATATTTTGCGCCGATCGACCAACACCTCAGCACCGAAACCTATTTCACATCCGACTACGACCTTTCTGGTTTCAATAGCCACAAAGTAGGGCTCGGCTTGCGGTATTCACCCCTCAGCGGCATCTGGCGCACCAGGCCATTCAAAGGCAGGATCAAAAAGATCACCTGGAAAAAAGCCGAATTACGCGGTGCCCTTTACGGCCGTTCCGACGGATTAAAAGCCTGGATCATCAGCACCGGCATATCGTTTACCATCAATCATTGAATTATGAAAAACCTCACCATCCTACTACTACTTTTTGGGGCAACCCAACTGCTTTCGCAAGATTGGAACGTCCTTGAGATCGGCCAGTGCCCGACTCCCGGCTCCTACGACCTGGTACTCGCCGACGGCCAAAACGACGGCTCCCAACGGATATACGTAACCACCATCGACGGCGGCGTATACGAATGGTCATACCAAAACGACAACTGGACCATGACCAACACCGTCCACCCAGGGCCCATCAACAACCTCATGCACATAGCCGCCGGCAATGGCCGCAACGACGGCACCAACCGCATCTACTTCGCCGAATGGGATCCCTCCGCCAGGGTATTCGAAGCTACCTGGGATGGCGCCAACTGGCAGATACAACAGATCGGCCCGGCCCCCGACATCAACACCGGCATTGTAGTGGGCGACGGCCGCAACGATGGCATCAACCGGCTCTACATCTCCGGCTCCTACGGCCTCCAAGAATGGGAATGGACCAGTAGCTCCTGGAACATTACTCCCCTCAACTCCAACTACCACGAAGTAAGCGGCGATATCGGGCAAGCCCGCAACGACGGCACCAACCGGATATTTATGAACTCCAACTGCCCTCGTGAACTGAGCTGGAACGGATCGTCTTTTGCGCAAAACGACGTCTTATGTCCCCTCGACACTTGGCCCGATGCCGTACAGATCGCCGACGGCCGCAACGACGGCACCCAACGCGTATACGTCAACATCACTGACAACCCCGGCGGCCGGTGGGAATACTCCTGGAACGGCAGCGGATGGGATAGTCAACTCATAGAAGCCACCTCCCACCGGGGCGACATCCACCTGGCCAAACTCAAATCGGACGGCGCCAACAGGGTGTACACAACCACCTCCGACTATTTTGTCGGCCCCGCCGACGACCTCTTCGAATACGAATGGAACGGCTCTGACTGGGTGCAAACAGGCACTGTCCTCGATGCCGTGTCAGGAGCCACGGCCATGTTGGCCTCCGGCAACGGCCGCAACGACGATACCATCCGGATGTATACCCCCAACTACGTTACCGGCGGCATCTACGAAATCACCCATATCCTGCCTTTTGTATTGGAGCCGACCCCCACATCTGAGATATTTCCACTAAATTTAAGGGTGCAACTTTTTCCAAACCCCTGGCGGGAAGGCAATCTGCAATTGACGATTGATTCGG
This sequence comes from Saprospiraceae bacterium, assembly GCA_965222105.1. GTDB lineage: Bacteria > Bacteroidota > Bacteroidia > Chitinophagales > Saprospiraceae > CALGLS01. The sequence continues at coordinate 9,758 of CBDCTQ010000019.1, forward strand.
AAAAACAATGGACCGGAGCCACAGCCTCCCTCCTCAACGCCCTTGGACAACGGGTTTTGCAACAGCGAATTGACATTGAAAAGGGAACGACGACGCATCAAATGATCTGCAATAATTGCAGTCCCGGCATCTATTTTTTACACATTTCGGACGGCTTTCAGGAACTGTTTTCCGAAAAAATTATCCGTTTGGAATAGAATAATTATTTTTCTATCGATTATTTCCTAACCAAAAAACAACCCTCATGACTTCAATTACAACAAACGACAAAACAACCCCCTATGAAATCCCACTAATGCTCCTCGCCGCCCTGGCCTTCACCATACTGATGGCCTATATCGACGAGGGCAATTACAACTTCAACTGGATGAACGAAGGCGGCAGTTGGATAGCCGTACTGATGTATACCTCCGCTATGTTTGGCGGCCAATTGTTCTTGTCGAGGGTGGTGTTGAACCGGTACAGCGGCATTGGCAAGATGTTGGCAGTGATCGTTTTGGGCTCCATCCTGGGATTTTTCCTCCTCCTGGCGGTTTTTTATTCGTTCTACATCGCATTGACATAAGGCATTCAAAAATTCGTAATCACAATGTTATGACCAGAAAAGAATTTCTATCCAAACTTCCTTTCAGTGCAGCCGTAGCCTTTTCCTTTGTTTGTGGTGGCGGCTGTCGCCAAAAAGAAAAACTGGAATCGGCGGTCCATGAAAACACCTTGTTGCGGACCGACACCATTCCCGACCCCAATGCATCGGCCATCGACTTTACCATCGACCTCAACGATCCGGAATACGTGGCCCTCCACATTCCCGGTGGGTATGCCTTTAACGACGATGTGATCATCGTATTTACGGAAACGGAGGAATACCTCGCCGCCACAAAGATCTGCAGCGATGAATACCTGCCACGTATCATCTGGAAAGACGGCGAATATTACTGCAAAGCCCACGGCGCCACCTTCGACCGAGAGGGCAATGGCACCCTCACCCACAACGACCTTGGAAAATACGGCATTGAAGTTTATAAAACAGAATTGAATGGCAACCTGCTCCGAATATATTCGTAACTGCACGCTCGTCCTGGCTATTTTTTCAACCATCGGGTTACAACCCCTCAATGGCCAATCCTACCCGTCAGCGGATACCCTGCAATGGTTGCTCGACTTGGAGCAGGCCAAAACCCAGGCCCGCGCCGAATCCAAGCACCTACTCCTCTTCTTTTCCGGCTCCGATTGGTGTAAGCCCTGCATCAAAATGAAAAAAGAGGTCTTGGAAACCCTAACTTTCCGCAATTATGCCCGGCAACACCTGATATGTGTGCTGGCCGATTTCCCCCGGTATAAAAAGAACCGACTGTCGAAAGAGCAAACCGCCAAAAACGAAGCCCTGGCCCAACAATACAATCCCGAAGGCGTATTTCCACAGGCCGTCCTCGCAGAAGTCAATGGAAAAGTATTGACCAAAACATCGTACCAACCCGGCGGCCCAAATGGTTTTGTCGAATTTTTGCGAAAGCACCTCACCATCCGCAAAAAGTCATTTAAAAAATCTTTCACCCTGATGGGCGCTCCTTTTGAAATAACCGCAGTAGCCTCCACCCCCTCGCTGGCCGACAAAGCCATCGCCACTGCCGAAAAAGAAATACGCCGCATCGAAAAGCTCATCTCTTCATGGGACCCCGCCTCCCAAACCTCGGCCATCAACCGCCACGCCGGAAAGGAGCCGGTGGTGGTCGACCTGGAGTTGTTTCAGCTCATCAGCCGTAGCAAAAAAGTTTCCGAACTCACCAATGGCGCCTTCGACATCTCCTTCGCCTCCATCGACCGGCTCTGGCAATTTGATGGCTCCATGACCACCTTGCCCGACTCTGCACAGGTGGCTGCCTCCGTCGAAAAAATCGGTTATCAACACGTCCTTCTAAACGAGCACGACACAACGGTATGGTTGGAAAAACCCATGATGAAGATCGGATTCGGCGGCATCGGAAAAGGCTACGCCGCCAATCGCGCCCGCAATGTGATGAAACAAATGGGCATTGAAAGCGGCATCGTCAATGCGGGAGGCGACCTCTTTGCCTGGGGTCTCCAACCCGACGGCGAACCCTGGAAAATAGGCATCGCCGACCCCAAAAAGAAAAAAGACGAGCAAACCGATACAGATATGCTGGCCTGGCTACCACTCGAAAATACCGCCATCGTCACTTCCGGCGACTACGAACGCTACGCCCTGATCGACGGCAAACGCTACGCCCACATCATCGACCCGCGCACCGGCTGGCCTGTGGCGGGACTGAAAAGCGTCAGCATCGTCTGCCCCGACGCCGAACTGGCCGACGCCCTGGCCACCGCCGTATTCGTAATGGGCCAGAAAATCGGCCTCCACCTGGTCAATCAACTCGAAGGCGTAGAATGCCTCATCGTCAACGACCGGGACGAAATATCCACTTCCGAAAACTTATTGTTAGATAAAAAATGAACAGACTACTGATCTTAGCCATTCTACTTATGGGGTTGACGCAATGCACCCCCGTCAAACCCTATCAAAAGATGTACCTCAACGACGAAGACATGTCGCTCGACGCCACCGACTGTATCCGATTTGAAGTGGCCTTCGAGTCGTACCGCGAAGGAGCTTCCGGCGCCAACGGCGGGAAAGTAGGGGGCGGCTGCGGCTGCAATTAACCGCGTTCACCGCCGACGCCCCGGAATATAAGGATCGATCACCTCCGGCGGGTTGTCGATGTACCGCAACCGAATGTCGTTCCGGTCGAATGCGGTCACTCTGATCTCCGTACGCCGGTTGTACTGATGTTCTTCTTCATTGCACGACACGTTGTCGGCACAGCGATTTCTCAACCGGTTCTCTCCCCATCCCGCCGACGACAATCTCCGCGCATCAATGCCCTTTCTCACCAGGTAGTTGATGGCGTATTCGGCTCTGCGTTGCGACAGCCGGTCGTTGTACCGGTCGGTGCCGCGGCAATCGGTATGAGCCGAAAGTTCCAGATGCATACTGGGGTAGCGGCGGAGGAGGCGGACCACTTTGTCCAATGTCCTGGCGGCACCGGGGCGGATATTGTGCTTATCGAAGTCGTAATAAATATTCTCCAGTTCAATCACGGTACCCACGTCGATGTGAATTGGCCCTGACCGGGAAGCAGTAGAAGAACCGCTTTGGTCGTGGATCGATGACAGTTGTAAGTTATAATTCAGTGTATTCCCTTTGCTGCACTGCTCTGGTTCGAGGGTAATGTGCTCGGATACCTGCGAGAAATAAACTTTTTGTGCTTTCAGCGAATAGGTGCAATTACAGTCCAGGCAGGGAAACGAAAAGGCACCTACCAGGTCCGACTCGACAGCTTGCATTTCGTTAGTACAGTGATTGATCAGCGTCACAGTGGCATTGGATATCCGGTTGCCGTCCGCCAGGTTGGTGACGATGCCTTTCAAGGTCAGGCAATCACTGGGCTTGACCATTGGTATGCAATAGTCTTGCCCCGCAGGCAGAGCACCGGCCGATTTGGTGGAGATCACCTTGTCAGCCACGTCGTACCCTTCCTCCCGGGCGATGAAGATGTATTCCGACTCCGGCTGAAGGTCAAAGAGCAGGTCGCCCTCTTCATTGGTCTGCAAAACGAGGCCTTCATGATCGGGTGTAAATGCCTTGTTGCGCAAAATGGTCATCAACTGAGCTTCGTTCCGCGTAGGTGGAATGTAAAAAGTATGGCCATTGGTCAGTTTGAAAACGGAGCGGTTTTCCGATTTTTCGATGACCATGACGTCGGCTCCGGCGATCCGTTCTCCGGTGGTGATGTCGTAGGTACAGATGGCCGTCATTCCCGTTTTCACCCGTGGTTTTTTCATCTTGTCGGGCGGCAGGGCAAAGCTGTAGATGTCGTCCTGTCCGATCCCCCCTTTTCGCGCCGACGACAGATAACCTTCCGTTCCCAATACATTGAGGATAAAACCAAAGTCGTCTTTAGGCGAGTTGAAAGGCAGGCCGATATTGACCGGCTCGCTCCATTCTGAATCGGCTGATTCTACGGTGGAGAAAATGTCCAGTCCGCCGACACCTCCCCAGCCGTTGGAAGAAAAATAGAGGGTGCCGTCGTCGTGAATAAATGGAAAAACTTCGTTGCCGGAGGTGTTGACCGTTCCGCCCAGATTGACGGGTTCCGACCAGGTGCCCTGTTTGTATTCAGAAACATACAAATCCATACCGCCAAAGCCTCCGTCGCGGTTGGAGGAGAAGTAGAGGCGGTTGTTGTCGGAGGAAAGCGTGGGGTTGGTTTCGTCGAAGTCATTGGTACAGAATGGTAGTTTGATCGGAGTACTCCAATCCTTTCCTTCTTTGTTGGAGGTGTAAATATTGAGGCGCACGATGTCGTCTTTGCCCTTGGTTTTTTTGCCCCGGTTGTAGTTATTGCGGGTGAAGTAGACTTTTTCTCCGTTGGCACTAAATGTGAGGGGCCCCTCGTGGTACTTGGTGTTGATCTCTTCCGAAAAATCTTCGGGTGGTCCGAGGTTTCCGTCCATGTCTTCCCGGGAATAAAACAGGGTCATAAAATTATCGTCGATCCAGATGTCCTTATTCCGGTCGGGCTCAAAGTCGGGGTTTCGGCTCGACACGAAGATGATGCCTCCTTTATAAAAGGCGGGGCTGAAGTCGAGGCTCGCCGAGTTGATGATCCTGACGTTTTCGATCACCACATCGCTTCTTTTCAGTTCGTTCATCCGGTCGATGGCGGCGGCGAGAATTTCGCCGCGTTTGTCGGTACCTCCGGTGAGGCGGTGATATTGCAGAAAATACTCTTTTGCCAGTTCCGATTTGCCATTGCTTTGGAGTGCTTGCGCAAAATGCAACAGATGGATCGGATCATCCGACAGGGAAATGAGCTCTGAATACCAGCGCTCGGCATTTTCTGTGTCGTGTACCTGCCGGTAGCTGTTGGCTATTTTGGCGATGGTGGTTGCATCGGAGGTCCATCCTTCTTTTTCGATGTTGGCCTCGTACATGGCAACGGAGGTCTTATACCCCAGGTCGTCGTAGATTTCGTCGGCTTTATCTACCTTTTGCGCGTCAAGCGGAAACATAAAAACTACGAGTATCGCTGCAAGAGTTAATTTGTTGAACATAGGACAGGTTGATTTTAAAATGGTTTTTGTAGTACAGTATCAAAGGAAGAACCTCGGATTGGTAAATCGTTCATTCTTTTTGCGGAAGCAATGTTGCAACAGTATTTCAAAACTACCATTGGTTTCCTGGCGAAGTTCTGAAAGGGTGATGTCGTAAGCTGCTCCCAGTTTGAAATAATTTGAAAAATAGTACAAGGCCACCAGGTCGATCGACTCGCCGATGCCCTGCCGGGTAGAACCTCCCAGGCGATAGGTTGCTCCGATAGAAACTTTTTCCATAAACAAAAAACTACCGTTGACATCCATGTCAAACGGCGCATTGGCCACATACTTCAACAACACCGAAGGTTTGAATTTGACCTGTTTGTTGAGGTCGAAAATATAGCCCGTCATCAGATAAGCATGCACTCTTTCGCGAGCCGTGACCAGCGAGCCGCCCACCGATTCGTCGACCAGACTGATGTCGTTTTCCACAATGTGCGGCACCGAGGCACCGATGTAAAATTTGCGGGACTCGAAGTACACCCCTGCTCCCACGTTGGGCAGGAGCCTCGACCCGTCGGCTGTTTCGATCAGGTCGTCGTTGATGTGGGCGCCTTCCAGTTCATTCCACTTTACCCGGTAGTTGCGCAGGATGCCTTGTAGGCCCAACCCCAGCGTGCCGTTTTTTGTCGGGATCCGATAGGCATAGGCCAGGGCAAAATACCACGACTCGGTAGGGCCAATATCGTCGCGAATAACGGTAAGCCCTCCCGCCGTCCGGTCGCTCAAAAAGGGGGAGTGGAAACTGACTAATTGCGTTTTGGGGGCACCTTCCAGCCCCACCCACTGATTGCGGTACAAGGCAGATACACAGGGCAAACCCGCACTACCTGCGTACCCCGGGTTGTAGGCCAGCTTGTTGAACATAAACTGGGTGTACTGTGCATCCTGCTGGGCATACCCACCACCGCAGATCAACAGCGCTAAGAATAGCAATAGACTATATTTTTTCATTTTTGGTCGATTTTCAATCAATGAATTAATAATTATTAATTACTAATTATTCATTAGTTCCGTTGCACATAGATGTACCCCTGCCGCACCGCATTGGCGCCATCGTTTAGCACAAAATAATAATAGTAGGTACCCACCGGCAGATCGTCTTCCTTATAAGTGCCCCCCCAATCGTTTTGATAATCATCGGCCCGGTATACTTCGTCGCCCCAGCGGTTGAATACCAACAATTCACTGCCCGGATACTCCGCAGCACAAGGAATGATAAAGGTGTCGTTGAGGCCATCGCCATTGGGGGTGATGACGTTTGGTATCGCACAGTCTTCTACGGTGATGTCGATGGTCACCACCGCTTCATCACAAATTTCAGGACAGATCTCACTACAGATGAAATAGGTGAAGGTGACCGTTCCCGCAAAATTGTTGTTGGAAACAAAGGTAAAGCTGCCATCCGGATTTTGCGAAAGCACCCCGCTTTCCGGCAAGGCGCTCACTATCGGGATCAACCCCTCTTCCGCAAACTGATCGTTGACCAACACGTCAAAGCCCACCAACGAATCCTGATAAGCTATCGTATATTGATCGTCGGCAGCCAATATCTCACCGGCATAAACGATAACAACGGTGTCGGAAGAGACCGCTCCGCAACCCTCCACTGCCAATGTCCACACAAATGTGTTTTCACCCGGAGTCAGCCCGGTGACATTGGTCGTATAATCTTCCGGATTTTCGATGATTGCCGCCGAACCATCCATCACCGACCACGAGCTGGTAGCATATTCATTTAATGGCAACAGATCGGCATTAAGCACGGCAATGTCTTCGCATACTTCCTGATCGGGGCCAGCCCCGGCAACCAGGGCTCCTTCCGCTATCATCACCACTTCCGTAAATGCCGTCGGCAAACTCGATACGATCGGGTCCAGCACACAAGCATCCAACGTCATAACGACATAGTAAACGCCCGACTCCGCCCCACTCAACACCAACGACTCCCCTACTCCGACAAAAACTCCCGTACTCTGATCGTACCATTCGTAAGTAGCTCCGCTGACCGGATTTTCTACAAACAAAGTCAAGTCCTCTCCCTCGCATGCAGGACCATTGTTAGATGCAATAGGCGCTTCGGGTGTAGCCGTCACTTCCACCGTTACAAAAGCGGGTTCGGAAGGACAGTCATCCATCGTTACCACTACCATATATTCGCCCGAATGCTGCGGGCCAGCCGGAGAAATGACCGGGTTGTGCGTCGAAGCACTAAAGCCAAGCGGCCCCGTCCATGCATAAGTAGCTCCGGTAATGAAATCCGTTTCCAAAGAAAGATCATCTCCTTCACAGATAGATGCATTGGCATCGATCACTGGTGTTGCTGGCTGAGGGGTTACCTCTACCAAGACCAGCGCGGAAGGATCAGACAAACAACCATCTACCAGCACTTCGACATAGTACACCCCGTCGTGGAGCGAATCCACCGCCGAGTCGATCATCAGATACGGATCGTCAGTAGTAATGCTGATCGTAGTATCACCTTCGATGGTCCAGATGTAGCTCACGTCTTGCCCGTTGAAAAATTCGGAAACCAGTTCGATGGACTCTCCTTCGCAAAGCGGGCCGGTTACCGAAGCATCAATTGCCGGGGCGGCCAACTCAAACAAGGAGTCCAATTGCGTAAAGCCGGGAGCAGAAGAACAACCAGCTACGTTGGTTATCACAACGGTATAAGTACCCAGGTCGCCCGCATCCAAATTGGGGATCACAGGGTTGGCCTCATCAGAGAAAAAGATGCCGCCGGGCCCCGTCCAGTAATAAGAATAATCATTGCCCGTATCGGGAGGAGTAGGGTTGGCCGAAAGCGATAATTCCTCTCCACAATCGTCAACCGAATTGACTGGAACCGCCACCGGAACGCCGTGCATCTCAATAGAAGTGGGCACCGCCTCCGATGTACAGCCGTTTACGCTGATCTGCAGCCAGTATTCATAAGGCGAACCGTTGGCAGAAAGGCTATTGAGCACCGGCGAAGGCTCCGACGAAACGACATTGGCACCCGGCAGAGCGGGATCGGCGTCGTACCATATGTAAGTAGCATTGTTAGGGCTGGTAGTACCGGGAAACAGTTGTACCGCCTCTCCTTCACATACCGGACTCGAATTGGTCGGGATCGGGTCGGGGGGGATGGGATGGATCAACACTTCATTGGGCAGCGATTGAGCCGATTGGCAGCCATTGGCATCCACGCAGATCACCGACCACATACCCGCCAGATAGGCGGTGTCGGTGGCGGGGATGGTGGTCACATTGGTGGTGGTCACCAACAATGGGTTGGCAAGAGTGCTGTCGCTTGCTCCTGCCGGACCGATCCAGATATAGGTATCGCAAAGGGTGCTGGTACCCAGCTCCAGCGACTCTCCATCGCAAAGTGGAGCATTCGTTACAATGGTGGGCGTTTCGGGAGCGTCGTTTACAGTCAGGCTCAAAGAGGCGGGTTCCGATTCACAACCACTGGTTATCATCACCACGGTGTAGGTTCCTGTATCGGCAAAGGTCACCGTCGTCAACAGAGGCTCGGCTGTCGTTGATTGATAGCCGTTGGTTCCAGTCCACAGGAAAGTAGTACCAGCAGGTATTGGATTGGGCTCCAGGACTTGGAGTTGCACTTCTTCTCCCAGGCAGGCTACAATGGCATCGGCAACCACCGGGGCGTCGAGCGCAACCAGATCGGTCAAAACAATGGGCCCATCCTCATCCGGGACGATCACACAATTATTGCTCTGATCCAAAAGGTAAATATCATTGTAAATACCGCCTGCCAGGCCATTCAACACTATTTCACCGTTGGCATTGGCAGCTATGGGGCCAATGGATTGATCCACTGCATTGTAAGTATAAAATATCGTATAAAGCACTCCCGGCGTCAAATTTTCAATAATGATGAACCCATCCGGCTCCTCACAATTGGTGGGGTCGGAAACACCCAGGTTGAGATCAATCGTGGGGGTGCCTACCAATGGCTCTACCAATTCGACCGGGCCATTCGATACTTCTTCGGATTGACAGCCGGTGGCATTGTTTAGCACAAAAATCTGATCGTAAATCCCCGCTTCCAAACCAGAGAGGAAGACGACACCACTAAGGTTGGCCACCAATCCGGAAACAGTTTGTTGGAGGTTGTCGAACTCGTAACTCACCGCATAAGTATTCCCCGGCAGCAATCCACCAATGGCGATAACACCATCTGCGGCATCACAACCGGTGGGATTTGTCGTCAGAACAAAATCGGCGATCGGCGCTTCCACAACCGGAGGCAACAACTCAAATGGGCCACCCGTAATGGCATCCGAAACACAACCCGTATTCAGATTTGTAAAAATAAAATCATCGTAGAGGCCGGCCGCCAATCCATTTATAACAATGCTTCCACCCGTGGCCATCGCCGGTCCAAATTGCATGGCTGTGCCATTGTAAGTGTAGGTAATTCCGTAAGTCTCGCCATCCGTGAGGCCCTCAATGGTGATGGCTCCGTCGTCGTCTGTGCAGGATTGCAGGTGCGACAAGCCGGTTGTCACCGAAATACTGGGTACGACCACCTCATTTACCGAAAGGGGATAACTGGCTATTAATGACTTGCATCCATTTGCGTCGATGACGTTGTAAGTGACCTCCACCGTTCCCGCTGCCAAACCGGTTATGGTAACGGTACCGTCGTTGTTATTGACCAGATCGGCCATGCCCGTACCCGCAATCAGACCCCATACGTGGAATAATGGAGCCGTTCCACCGATGGCATCGCCCGTCAGTATGATTTCATCACCGGCACATACGCCTGCAGCACCGGTTATCGTGCCTACTGACGGACTGGGGTTGACGCTCAACACCACCTCCGTGCGCGTATTACTGACACAGTCGGTAGACGGATCGCGTGTTTCGACATAAAAGGTGCCGGGGCCGGGTGGCGTGTACACCGGTGTACCCATTGCCAGCAAATTACCTCCGGAAGGGGCATCGTACCAGTCGGCAGTCAGCCCTGCGCCTACACTCACTGCCAACGGCGGCGGGCTATCTCCTTCGCACATGCTGATGCCACCAAAGCTGATGGGTGGATCTATGGTCGGGCAATTGCAGTCGGGGGCATTGACCGTCTGTGAAGCCTGGCAGCCGGTAGCCGGATCGCCCGCCGTCACAGTAGTGTTTTCGGCGATGGGAATGCCGGTTATGGTAAACGACCCGCCGCCATTGTCCACCACCGTGCCCGATGTAGCAGCAATGTTGGAAGAATTTGTCGTAATATCAATAGTATAAGTATTGAAGTCGGCAGCGCAACTCACATTGGTAACGGAGAGTTGTGGGGCGTCCACCACAGATATGGTTACCGCAAAGGAGGCAGTACACCCGGCATTGTCCGTCACGTTGTAAACCAAATTGATGGTGCCCGGCGAAGCACCGGTAGCATCAATGGTCAGCACCTGGCTGGTGGTATTGATGAGAGAATAGCCGCTTGCCGTACCGGTACCCAGGTCGGTCCATTCGTGACCTACATATACACCTGATCCGCCAGAGGGTGCCGGATCGAGCAGGAGATCACTGCTGGTACAAACGGAGCTGGGGCCCGTCAAGGGTCCAGCCGTCGGTTGGGAATGAATGACGACGGTGAACGGCTCTGCAAACAAGGTTCCCGCATCCAGGTCGAGGCAAATGACTCCGGCGAGCTCGTCGGCTTCCATCTGGCCAATGTCGTTGGCGGTTCCGTCGGTTGTAATGGAGGTCAGATAATCATTAAGGGTAGCTGGGTTTGCACCGAAATACGACAAGCCATAAACAGTGTATATATCAGGTGTCAGTATGCCAAAATCGAAACCTGCTGGCGGATCTTGAATGCCGACAATTTCTCCGGCGCTGTTAACCAATAAGAGCACATAATCGTATCCCAGCCCAGGGTTAAATTCGTCGGGATTGGCGTAGTTGACATCAAATACGATGGGGTTCATCATATTGTCCAACAATACATCTCCTTCACACAATACGAATCCCGGGCCACTGCCCACGGCGGTGGTGATGACCAGATCGCCGGCATCGGCAATACACGGAAAGTCGATGGGTGTAGGATCATTGTTGTCGGTTGGGTCGCTGTCGTCAGGATCGTCGGGGTCTACATCGGTACCGTCCTGGGAAGCATCTTCCACCGTTACATCTCCGGGGCTGGTACCCCTGCCGATGGCCGTGTTGAGATAGGTGCCGGGGTTGGTGCCGGGCGTTACCTCCACAGTAACTTCTATGTATCCCACCTCGTCGACCTCCAGACCGATGGGGCCGGAAAGCAAATTGATAGAGGTGGTGCCGTTGTAAAATTCATTGACCGGAAACTCGGCGCTGCTGATACCCGTTACCGAAAAACCGGCAGCACCTGCAAAAGCAACGGCCAGGTCGTCGGTGACCTGTACATTGTTCAACATGACATCTCCGGTATTTTGAACTTTTATGACGAAAGTCAATCCATACACCCCATTACCGATATGGGTGGGGCCATCCGATATCGTTTTGGCCAGCCCTATTCCGGGGTTTTCACCAAATGGTACCGGGGTGGGCTCCGACTCGTCGGGATTGTCGTCGTCGTCGTCACCGTCGGGGTCAATGCCGTCGGTAGAGGTATCGGTGACCTCTTCATCACCAGGGCTGGTACCCTGAGCAATGGCCAGGTTGTCGATCTGCGTTATGGCACCCGGCGTTACAGTGAAGAGGATGCTTACCGTTCCCGTTTCGCCCACCGCCAGGCTCTGTCCGGGGGCGAGGATATTGGAGTTGGCCTGTCCATTCCAGATGGGATTGGCTTGCAAAGTGCCGTTGGAGGCGATGAAATTGGTGGGGTTGGTAGCTGCAAACTGACCGACAATGTCATCGAAGATCATCAAATCGGTGAGCGGCACATCGCCAAAGTTTTCTACCATCAGTAAGATGTAAATTTCGTAGGTGCCATCGCCCAGGTTGTCGGCTTCGACCAGGGTCTTTGACAGACCAATAATCGGGCCTTCTTCAAAGGGTACGATGGTGGGATCTGATTCGTCGGGGTCGTCGTCGTCATCGTCGCCATCGGGATCAAAGCCGTCGGTAGACATATCAGTGACCACTTCTCCGGCAGGACTGGTGCCTTCGGCGGAAGCCTGGTTGAGGACGCTCTGCATGCCATTTGGTGTAACCGTAAAACTAATGTTAACCGTGCCGGACTGTCCGATATTGAGGCTCTGGCCCGGCATCAGGATGTTGGAATCGGCCTGACCGTTCCACAGCGGATTTGCGGTAAGCGTACCACTACCGGCCTGGAGATTGGTGGGGTTCATGCCGGGAAACAGTGCAAAAATATTGTCAAAAACCATGACATCGGAAAGGACGACATCTCCAAAATTCTCAATGGTCAACAAGAAACTTACATCGTAGGTGCCATCCAGGTTGTTGGTCACATTGGTCAGCACTTTGGCGATGCCGATTGTGGGATTTTCATCAAATGGTGTAGGGGTTGGCTCCGATTCATCGGGGTCGTCATCGTCATCGTCGCCATCGGGATCGAAGCCGTCGGTAGAGGTGTCGGTCACGTCTACTCCGCTGGGACTGGTGCCTTTGGCCGTAGCTGTATTGTCTACATTGGTTACATTGCCGGGCGTCACACTAAAGCTAATGCTGACGGTGCCGGTAGCTCCTACCGGGAGGAGTTGGATGCCCGACAGGATATTGGTAGTGGCCTGCCCGTCCCAGAATGGATTGGCGTTGAGGGTACCATCGGTGGCTTGCAGGTTGGTGGGATTCATCCCCGCAAATTGCCCCAGAATGTCGTCGAAGATCATCAGACTATTAAGCGGAACATCACCAAAATTTTCAACTGTCAACAGGTAAGTTACATCGTATACGCCATTGCCATTGTTGACGACGGAAGTAAGGTCTTTGGCCAGACCGATCACCGGCAATTCATCGATGCTGACCGTCATGGAGCAACTGGAAGAACAACCACTGGCATTGGTAGTAGTCAGCATAACAATAAAACTACCGGTCGCTCCCGCATCAATGGCTACACTCTGTTGGTTGGCCGGGCCGTCGATGGTCCCGTTTCCGGAAACGGACCAGGAATAACTACTCACTCCCAGCGGTCCAAAATACGGGTTGTTTTGCGATCCGGCAATGGCCATGTTATCGCCTGTGACATTGCATACGGGTATGTCGTTGATCTGAATGGACAACAGGTTGCCGAAAGTATCTGTCCCGTCCAGGTCGAGGCAGAGGGCACTGGAGGCTTCGTCTGTTTCTATCTGGGCGATGTCGTTGAGGGTACCATCCATCGTGATGTCATCGAGATAATCGCTGAGACTGGCCGGGTTACCCGAAAAATAAGAGAGGCCAAACACCTGATAAGTGCCGGGAGCCAGGGTTGAAAAATCGAAATCAGCCGGTGGCAATTTGGCATCGAGGATGACGCCGTCTATGTCTGTCAGCAAGATCATATAGTCGTAGCCGGGGCCGGGGAGGGTCTCATCCGGGGCACTGTAGTCTGGTGAGATGGCAACGCTATTCATCCCGGTGTCGGTAAAATCATCGCCGAGGCAGATGTCGTAAGAAGCATTGTTGGGCAGGCCGGTAGACAGGTCGCCGGCATCGGCAACGCAGAAGAAACCAACCGGTGTAGGATCATTGTTGTCGGTGGGGTCGGTGTCGTTGGGGTCGTCGGGATCGACATCGGTGCCGTCCTGCGAATCGTCCATGACGGTAGTACCGGTGGAACTGGTACCCTCTGCGGTTGCAGTGTTCAGGTGGGGCCCCAGGTTGATGCCGGGTTCGACATTTAGGGACACCTCTATGGTTCCCGATTCGCCGGGGTTGAGCATATCTGTTCCATCGAGCAGGGTGGTCACGGCGCTGCCGTCGTAGCCGGGGAAGTTGACTGAAAAATGGCTGCTGGTCACGTTGGTAACCACAAAGCTCGTAGCTGCCGCAAAAGTTGTTGAGAGGTCGTCGACTACCTGGACGCTGTTGAGGGGGATGTTGCCGGTGTTTTTAACCAGAATTTCGTAAGTCAGCGAAAAGAGGCCATTGCCCAGGTGGGTGGGGCCGTCAGAGACCTGCTTGGCTATCCCGATCTGCGGTACGATGATGGTGATGGTTTGGGTGCAAGTGGCTGTGTTGCCACAGTCGTCGGTGGCCGTCCAGGTTCGTATGATGGTCTCTGGTGTTGGGCATCCCGCGGGTGTATTGTTATCCGAATGAGTGATGGTGGGGATGCCACCGCAGGAAGCAGTTCCGGTTGCTGTACCTGTGACGGATGGTTGTATGCTGGTATTGCATTCTATGGTGGCGTCGGTGGGGCAGGTGATGGTGGGGTTGGGGGTGTTGATGGTCCATATTTGGGTACATTGGGAGGTTCGGCCGCATTCATCTTCAGCTGTGTACACGATGTTGTAAATGGCGCCGTCGCATTCTGCCTCCCCCGATACTAATGTAGGTCCGGCAGTAGTAAGTGTAGCTGTAAGTCCACAACTGGCAGTGACGGTAGGTGAAGCTATGGATATTTCCGAAAAGCAGGTTATTGTTTGGTCGGGAGGACAAGTAAAGGTAGGTCCGGTGTTGCTGAGATTCCATGTCTGGGTACATTGCGATGTTCTTCCACATTCATCTTCGGCTGTGTACACGATGTTATAAATGGCACCATTACATCCATCCTCACCAGAGACCAGCGTTGGCCCGGAGGTAGTAAGTGTAGCTGTAAGTCCACAACTGGCAGTGACGGTAGGTGAAGCTATGGATATTTCCGAAAAGCAGGTTACGGTTTGGTCGGAAGGACAAGTAAAGGTAGGTCCAGCGTTACTGAGAGTCCATGTCTGGGTACATTGCGACGTTCTTCCACATTCATCTTCTGCCGTGTATACGATGTTGTAAACGGCACCATTACATTCATCCTCACCAGAGACCAGCGTTGGCCCGGAGGTTGTAAGTGTAGCTGTAAGCCCACAACTAGAATTAACAGTAGGCGAAGCTATGGATATTTCCGAAAAGCAGGTTACGGTTTGGTCGGAAGGACAAGTAAAGGTAGGTCCAGCGTTACTGAGAGTCCATGTCTGGGTACATTGCGACGTTCTTCCACACTCATCTTCGGCCGTGTATAAAATATTATAAACGGAACCATTACATCCATTCTGGCCGGAGACTAGTGATGGGGCAGTGGCAGTAAGTGTAGCTGTAAGTCCACAACTGGTGGTAACAGTTGGTGTGGCTTCGGAAATATCAGAGAGGCAAGCGACCATCTGACCGGGAGGACACACGAAGCTAGGTCCAGTATTTGAAATTGTAAACGTTTGTGTGCATTGATCTGTTCTGCCTAAAGCATCCTCGACGGTATACACAATTTCATAAGTAGCCCCATCACAATCTTCTTGTCCCGAGCTAAGTGTAGGCCCTGTTGAGGAAATATTTGGAATCAACCCACAACTGGTAGTAACAGTTGGTGTACCTTCCGAAATATCGTCAAAACATTCAACGGCTTCATCTGGAGGGCAAATTATAGAAGGGCCTATGTTCCCCAGAGTCCAGGTTTGGGTACACTGTGCCATTCTGCCGCAGGCATCTGTGATGGTATATACTAAATCGTAGGTGGCACCGTCTGCTCCATCCGTACCGGAAGTCAGGGTCGGGCCAGAGGTCGTAATAGTCGAGCCAACATCACAACTCGTCGTTACTGTCGGCATTCCGGCAACAATATCAGAAACGCATTCGACTGTCAAATCGGGGGGGCAGGAAATGACAGGTGCCGTATTGTCAATTGTAAATGTCTGCGTGCAACTCGTGGTTCTTCCACAATCGTCTTCCACCGTATAAACGATTTCGTATTCAGCACCAGGGCAGTCAGCTTGCCCTGAAACAAGTGCTGGCCCCACTGCTGTGACTGTAGACCCAAGACTACAAGAAAGGGTAGTCGTAGGTGTGCCTTCCATTATATCGTCAGCACACGCCACTGTTTCATCCGCCGGGCAAGAGATGATAGGGGCATCGTTGGCAATAGTAAACGTCCGCGTGCAGTTTGCGGTTCTACCACAATCATCTTCCACCGTATAAACGATTTCGTATTCAGCACCCGGACAGTCGGCTTGTCCGAAAACAAGTGTTGGCCCTGCTGTTGTGACTGTTGACCCAATACTACAAGATACGGTAACGATAGGTGTGCCTTCCATTATATCGTCAGAACATGCCACTGTTTCATTCGTCGGGCAAGTGATGGTAGGAGCATCGTTGGCAATGGTAAACGTCTGTATACAACTTGAAGTTCTCCCACAATCATCTTCCACCGTATATACGATTTCGTATTCAGCACCAGGGCAGTCAGCCTGCCCTAAAACAAGTGCTGGCCCCACTGCTGTGTACGTTGACCCAAGACTACAAGAAACGGTAACCGTAGGTGTGCCTTCCATTATATCGTCAGCACACGCCACCGTTTCATCCGCTGGGCAAGTTATAGTGGGAGCGGCATTGTCAAGAGTAAAAGATTGAGTACATTCTTCTGTTCTTCCGAGTTCATCTTCGAGGATATACTCAACTTCATACACGGCTCCATTGCAATTTTCCTGACCAGAAATAAGGTTTGGCCCGTTCGTAGTGACTGTTGATGCAAGACCACAAGACACCACCACAGTAGGATTACCTATAGAAATATCATCAAAACATTCTACCGTTTCATCCGGAGGGCAACTAATAGAAGGCTCTACATTACCCAAAGTCCATACTTGTGTGCATTGAGCCATTCTGCCGCACCCATCTGTCGCAGTGTAAACCAAATCGTAAGTGGCGCCGTTGGCCCCGTCCATTCCAGAAGTAAGGGTGGGGCCAGAAGTTGCAACGTTGAAACCAATGCCGCAACTGGTCATAACTGTCGGCGTTCCGGCAACGATGTTGGCAGGGCATTCAACTGTTTGATCTGGTGGACAAGTGATGGTGGGAGCAGCATTTGCAATGGTAAACGTCTGTGTACAATTTGTGGTTCTACCACATGCATCATTTACTGTGTAGATAATCTCGTATTCGGCCCCGGGACAGTTGGCTTGCCCTGAGGCAAGTGTTGGACCGGAGGTAGTAACCGTTGAACCGAGCCCACAAGAAATCGTAACCATAGGTGTTCCCACCAAAATATCGTCAAAACAATCCACTGTTTCATCCGCCGGACAAGATATACCGAGGGTGGCAGCGGCAATGGTAAAAGTCTGCGTACAATTTGCGGTTCTACCGCATGCATCATTTACCGTGTAGACAATCTCGTATTGGGCCCCGGGACAGTTAGCCTGCCCTGAGGTAAGGGTTGGGCCGGAGGTAGTGACCGTAGAACCGAGCCCACAAGAAATCGTAACCATTGGTGTTCCCACCGAAATATCGTCAAAACAATCCACTGTTTCATCCGCCGGACAACTGATGCCGAGTGTTGCATCGGCGATGGTAAATGTCTGTGTACAGTTTGCAGTCCTTCCACAAACATCTTCCACGGTGTAAACGATTTCGTATTCAGCACCGGGACAATTGGCCTGCCCTGAAACGAGCGTGGGCCCCGCCGTGGTGGCTGTTGACCCAAGACTACAAGAAACGGTAACCGTAGGTGTGCCTTCTGTTATATCGTTAGCACACGCCACTGTTTCATCCGCTGGGCAAGTTATGGTGGGAGCATCGTTGGCAATGGTAAACGTCTGCGTACAACTTGAGGTTCTTCCACAATCGTCTTCCACCGTATATTCGATTTCGTATTCGGCACCAGGACAATCGGCCTGCCCTGAAACGAGCGTGGGCCCCGCCGTGGTGACTGTTGACCCAAGACTACAAGAAACGGTAACCGTAGGTGTGCCTTCCGTTATATCGTCAGCACACGCCACTGTTTCATCCGCAGGGCAAATAATATCCGGCCCTCCCCCATTACTAATCGAATAATCAATCACACAAATATCGATTTGATCCGGGCCAATGTCATTTTCTACCAGGACGGTGTAGGTCCTTCTAAGTACTACATTATCCGTTGAGCAGGCACCCATCACCTCATCGCTGCTAGAAACAGATAATATACCTGGACACACTGTATTATCCCAATCAACTGTTGCACCCAGACCCTCAAAATCAGCAATAGTAGTAGCGGCCGCTGGAACGTCGGCCGTGCAATCGTAGGTGCCGCCATCTTCATTGGGGCAGGTGACGTCGAGGCAGTCCAGAAAATCTCCGCAACCATTACGGGTTTTGAAATTCAGGGAAAAGCTGCCCCCGGTGTTGGTACGCCAAATGGCAAGGTAGAAGTTGGTGGGGACGTTGAAGTCGGGTGTTTCAAATAGCAGGTTATTCCATTGTTGTGGAAAATCGGTACCGCATTGTTGAAGGATCAGGTTGTCCTGGTCGCAATTGGGGGTAGAGCTGGTTTCTCCGGGTTGTAGGTAATAAAGGGCCCAGACGAGGTCGTCGTTGGAGTTGACCTGAAACTGGTAATCGGTCGAGTTGAAGCGGATGTCGTATTGTATCCAGACCACATCATCGCCAGAGCCGGGACCACCTATTTGTCCCATCGCATACATAGCTGGAATGCCGTTGGCATCAACGTTTTGGGGGTTGATACAGGCGATGTTGCTTAGATCGATATCAAACTCGGCGGGATTGTAAGTACATCCGTTGGGATCGATGCCCGACTGGTTTTCCGCCGAGCTGCCGCAGCGTACCACCCCTCCTTCCGGCATTTGGTTGGGGATACCGTCGTTGCCGTTGGGGGTATCGTCAACGGTTCCGTCAGTGTTCCAACTGGCGCCTTCGGTATAGCGTTGGGCGCACTCGCAGGGGGTATCGTCCTGAGCCCAGCTTACGGCGCTAAACGAAAGTAAGCAAAGGGTGAGTAAAATGACTTTTTTCAGGTAGTAAGTTTTGTCCATGTTCATTTTCTTTAAAGGGATGGAGCCGAATTAAAATCGTTAGATGGGGATGATTGGATTGAGGCAGTAGAGCTGGGGGGCTACCTAGTACCATTTTTGCCAAAGAAAGAGGGGTTATATAATAAGAAGGGAGGTTGTCTTGAATAAATGCAAATAGAGGCCCCTTCAACTCCGGGGCAACGGAATGTTTTTTCATGAGATATAATTTGTCCTTGTAAAGCAAAATACAGTGGACTTCAAAGACAACTTAGCTTGCCTCGAAATCAAAATCGGATTACTTCACAAAAAATAAAGTCGCGATGACGTGTGTTGGAGTTAAATGCAGCAAACGCAAAAGAGGAAATAGTTGAAAATGGCGTTGCACAGCCAAATTACATGTAGGATTAAGCTACACATATAAGATTAAAATATGCAAATAAAAAAGGAAATGGGCGTCCTTCTTTAGTATGCAACTCTTTTGCGGTCGGTTTTGGACATCCGAAAAGTATGGCAGGAAAGGAGCTACGAAATTTTATAATATAATAAAAACATAAAACCGTAATTCTCTGATTATTAATAGCTAACAGTTAAACTGAAAGCCATTGTCTTGGTTGGTCTTTCCACGCTCTTATCAGAATCACCCTAAAATTAATAAGAATTTGACAAACATGCTTGCATTCTTTGAAATTATCTTAGGGAATGTAGCAAAATTTGCTGTTTACTATATACCAAAGAGGATGATGCAATTTGGGCGGTAGGCAGGGAGAAAATCTCTGTGCAGATGTCGTTCGTCGCGGCCCGCCTGCCGGCCGACAGGCCTGTCTCCCGCCAGGTAGATATGTCACGCACTCAAATCAATTTCTATGATTCACTTAATTTTAACTGCCGGAGGCATGTTTCAACTACCGTAGGCATGCTAGGGTTAGAAATAATCAATCAGGCTTTTATAAGAAAACCTTGCTCTGGTATAAACGTGTTTGGAGGGTAAGCGGTCTCAATTAGCAAACACCATGGTTCTCGAATCAACCACCCGTCCATCCACCATCAAACTGTACAGGTAGGTACCCGTAGTATTGTAACCGTGGTGGTACATTACTTCGTTGACGCCTTCTCTGATATCCGTTTCCAGTTCTTTAATGACCTTGCCGTTTAAATCTGTAATCCGGATCACCGCCTCTTGGTATTGGGGTTGGGCTTTCGCCAAAAAGGTGATGATGGTCGACTCATCGAATGGGTTGGGTTGGTTTTGCAACAGCTCGAAGGAAGAGGCCAATTGATTGTCGGCAATTTCCTCTAGCCCTACCGGTGTCAGCAACACTTCTTTTGAAAACAAACTTTCGACATCATTGGAGTCGACCGAGGAGACGCTGACTATGTATTGTACATTTTCGGTAACGGCAAAATGACCGATGGTATCGCCCTGGAGGGTGTACACGGTGTCCCAATCGTTGGTAGTTGTTCTGACGGCGACCCGGTAGTAATTGTAGTCCATCGAATCGACGATTTCCACCACGATGTCGTCGCCGGATCGATTTGCTATAAAATCAGTGGGCGTGCGGGGGCCAACCCCCGCCATCGCTGCTGCTATGCCGTTGATGGTGGCGTTGCGGGCCAGGTAGTTGAAGTCGACGAAAAAGCTGTCGACGATGTTGTCGCCATCGGTATCCAGGCCGAGGATGTCGTCGGAGGTGTGTTGTCGGTCCTGGTAATTGGATCCATTGGAGGCATTGCCATGTTCGTTGGCGGAGGTAAAGCGCATTGCTGTAAATCCTTTTTGCCGGAAGGGGATGTGATCGCCACCGCGGCCGGAGCGGTCTTCGTCCGACATCACAGTGACCATCATCGGTACGCTAACGGTGGGAAGCAATTCTTCCTGGTATTGTAGTTTGATGAACCGCACCCATTGTTTGTGTTTGGAGTTGAATCCGCCTTGTGAAAACAACCGCACCTGGGTACTGTCGATGTGGTTGAGTCCGGGGCAGGATGGGGGCGAGCTGGTGGCTCCGCAAATGATGCCTCCGATGACGTCGTTGTTGAGAACGGCCTTGATCGGAAGACTATTGTTAGAAGCCCAGGTGGCGAAGGCGTTGGCGCCGTAGAGTCCTTGCTCTTCGCCGGTAGTCACCATAAATACGAGGGTATGGCTGTAGCTGAATTGACTCATCACGCGAGCCATTTCGAGTACCAGAGCGGTACCGGAGGCATTGTCTTCGACGCCTTCAGCAATGCAGATAACATCGCAAGGTTCATCGCAGCGGCTGTCCATATGCCCTTCGATGAGGATCATACCCTCGGCGTCGGGGTCGAGGCCGGGTAACACGGCAAATACATTCCGGTGTTGGCCCATTCCGCAAATGAACTGATCGAATTGGAGGTAGGAGGGCAACAACCTGTTTTCGTTGGCAGCGCTGAACTCCTCAAATTTGGCGTAAGCCCAGCGGCGAGCAGCGCCCATACCTTCGGAGGTGGAAGTGGTGTCGGAGCCGGTGTTCCGGTTTTTGAATTCGCTCAGTCGGGTGATGTAGGCCCTCAGCGAATCGGTCGAGATGGCCGCCTGAATGTCATTGACCAGATCGTCGGGATGGTTGATGACGGTGGTGGCCTGATAATCCGCCGGATCGTAATTGCCCATCAATACTTCGTAGGCAGTGGTATTAGTGGAGAGGATGTTGGCTTGCGCCAAAAGGCCGGTGGAGGCCAGGCAGGTGGCTAGGGTTAGTAGGAGTAGGTTTTTCATTGATTTGCTGATTTGCTGACTGCCTACGGCAGTTGAAATTTGTTGATATGCTGATTTGCTGATTTGCTGATTTGCTGATTTGCTGATTTGCTGATTTGCTGACTGCCTACGGCAGTTGAAATTTGTTGATATGCTGATTTGTTGATTTGTTGATTTGTTGATTTGCTGACTGCCTACGGCAGTTGAAATTTGCTGATTCGTGCCGTGAAGGCGTAACGTAGTGGAGTCCCCCGTAGCAAGTCCGGGGCAGGCTCCCGAAGAAAGTTCGGGACTAGCTTCATGGTGCTGATATGTTGACTGCCTACGGCAGTTGAAATTTGCTGATTTCGGCTACGTTCAATCAGTGGGCGGCCTGCTGGTTGAGTGTAGTCGAAACCAACGAGCTTCCAAACTTATACGATTGGAAAGGTAAGAAGACTTGGGCAGAAATCCAATATTTTAGGCAAAAACAAGGGGGCTTTGTCCTGGCGGAAAGGGAGGGAGGGGCTGGCTGAACGCTATTCGACGTAGGCTTGGCGTACTACCAGGAAGTAGAAGTCGTTTTCGAGGGGGAGGTACCCCTGGTCATAACAATAGTGATACGTTTTGCCGGCTTTGGTGGTGTAGGTGTTGGTGAAGTAGCTGAATTTGAATCCTTGTTCGAGGAGTTTTTCGCGGTGGATCTTGGTTTTGCCTTTTGGGTTGAGGGCGGCGAGAATGCGCCGGTTTTTGCGGAGGATGTTGTTGATATTTCGGATGAAGTTGTTGCTGTCGCTGTTGAGGCGGTTGTTGTAGGCGTTGCGGCATTGGTCGGAGCAAAACTTTTTGTCGGCCCTTCCGGAAAAGGAGTCGCCGCATTCTATGCATTTTTTCTTCATGGAGTTTTTTCTCTTCGCGATTTTTAGATTGAGTTTTAATGAGCAGGCTTAAACACCTGCCAATATCTGGTACTCCAGTTTTTATTATCGTCTGAACGTTCAATAGTTCTAAGCACCCGCCCATCCGGTCTTAACGACCATGCCTGTCGGGAATAAAACAGCTGTCCGTTATAGTTGAATTTTTTGAAAAAATAAACCTTATCATTTACCATCTCGCTGTCCCAGGTTTGAGCATTCAAATCGTCGACATAAAACAGCTTCCATCTTTTGGTTTCCTGGTCATAAGCCCGAACAACCGTTGCGTCAACATATTCTCCTTCGCCAATGAATATTTTCCATTCCTCACTAAAAGCATTCTTGCCTTTCAATTTATGCACCACAAAGCTGTCTTTTTCGGGTATGGTGTCATTGTTGTAAATCGTGATCTCCGACTCCCATCTTCCGTCTTTCCAAAAGTCAAAATACTCAGATGATTGTTGGCCATATAGCTGGTTTGACCAACCGAACAACACTACCAGGCTTGATAGTACGATTACAATGTTCGACTTCATGTCCTTTTTTTTGCAATTTATTGATAATTAATCAACCGAATAACAACCAATTTTGTTGTGGCACAGGACGATTCATCATAGCCTTACCCAACTCTCAGGGAAAGGTACGCCTAATTTAGTTTTCAACCAAGTGGTGGTTTCTTTTTTGACTGTTTTGAGGTTGTAGTGCCTGTCGGCAGTCTGAGATTTCCGGCGACAGGCGAGTAAATTTTGTTGAAGTTGACTTTAACCTTTTCTAGCCAGGAGATGGTCTATCGAATAAGCCCCACCACCTGTTATCGCCAGGCTAGCGGCCATGCCAATCCAAAGAAGAAAGTATTCATATCCTTCCCCCTGTTGATTTCCAAACCAATTCATAAAAAAGCCATGTTCGATATGTGAAGTAAAAACGATTCCCAGTGCTAATAATAGAAAACTTACCGCTAATGCCCTCGTCGCTAACCCTGCAATAAGGGCTAAAGCACCTATTGATTCCAGGATAATGACCAAAAATCCTACAATCCAGGGCAGTCCAACAGTGTCTGTAAAATACCCCATGGTTCCTGAGAATCCATACCCGCCAAACCAGCCTAATAGTTTTTGAGCGCCATGTGGAAATACAACTATTCCAAGAAAAATTCTAATAATCAAAGGGGCAATTGAATGGGTGGTTTTAAAAATTGCTGTTTTCATGAATCAGTTGTTTTTGTCGTGATAAAGTTTTCCACTATACATTCCCAACATCTTTGACACATTCCTGTTGGAAATCAGCCGGACAAACCAATCTCCTAACCGGACAGATATTGCATTTAAAAAGAGCAATACTCTGGGTTGGAATGGAACAACAATTTTACGTTTCGACCCAAGCATGCCATCTACCAACATATTCGCTACGGTGGCGGGAGCAATGGGGGTCATTGCCTTAAATGGTTCAGGCATTTCATGGGGCTGAATGTGATCAAGTAAGTTTGTTTGCGTCAAAGCGGGATGAATGATCGAAACATTGATATTGGTATTTTGCAATTCTTGTCGAAGGCCATCTGTAAACCCCGTTATAGCATGCATCACTGCGGAATACCCCGTAAACCCCGCAAACGATTTTAGCCCCACGACCGATCCCATATTTACTATGTGACCAGTTCCCTGATTTTTCATAATGGGCAAAACAGCCTTTGTACAATAAACGGCCCCCAGGAGGTCGATACTGATCATATTTTTCAAATTGGGAACAAAGTCCTCCCCCTCTACTGTCCCGACATGAGAAGTACCGGCATTATTAATCAGGATGTCAATGCGTCCAAACTTTTGGTACACTTTTTTAATCATTTGGTCGACCTGGTCTTTCGCCGAAATGTCTGTTGGAATAATCAGAGTAGTTCCGCCTCGGCTTTGAATGTCGTTGGAAACTTCAAGCAATTTGCCTTCTGTCCGGGCCACCAAAACCGTAATTGCGCCTTCCCCGGCAAATAGTTTTGCGGTGGAGGCCCCAATACCGCTTGATGCTCCGGTAACGATGGCTACTTTCTTTTCAAATTTTTTCTTCATAACGATTTTTGTTTAACTTCCTTATTATTTAACTATCGTTACAAAGTTCAGATGCTGAAAGAAGGAAAGAATTAAAGCAGATTAAAAAAACAGATTAATATAGCTTAACTTTTGGAAGTCCTTTCATTTCTAATTTTACTCAAAAATTCTTTGGTCATTCCAAGGTAAGAAGCGATGAGGTACTGCGGAAAACGCTGTTCCAAAACGGGGTATCTCTCAGAAAATTTAAGATAGCGTTCTTTGGCAGATAAGCTTAAATTTTCGATGATCCGCTTTTGCGTAAATGTCAAATGGCGCAAAATGATGATCCTGAAAAATCGCTCCATCTTTGGGATTTGTACAAACAAACCCTCAAGCCCCGGTCTGGTGATTTGAGCTACCAGTGTATCTTCCAAACATTGAATGTCCAGGTCGGCGGGCGATTCCTCGCTAAAGCTTGCCAGGTCTCCGATCCACCAATCCTCTATTCCCAACATAAGTACATGCTCATTGCCTTCGGCATCGACAAAAAATGCTTTTACACTACCGGATAAAATGTAACTCTCGTACCGACACGTATCCCCGCTTTGCACAATGAACTGACCCTTTAGGTACCTCTTTTTTCTGAATGCCTGAACGATCAATTCCTGTTCGTCCTCTGTTAAGCTCACATATCTTTGTATGTATTGTATTAAGGATTGCATGCGCTCGTTTTGCGATTTTCTTTTGGGAAATTAGCACGTACTTCAAATTCCATAAGAGTCCGGTGGCTCGCTTTTGGGTTCGCTTCGCTCAATTTATTATTATAGGCATACTTTTCTACATCAATAAAGTTTTGAACGAGAAGGACGTTTAAAGTCTTTAGAATTTGAATATTGTTTTGATGTCTATTTGATCTTCATTTAATGCTTTTAAAATATAAGTACCATCTTGTAAGTTACCTAATTCAATTTCATCCTCTTCTGTTTCTATTCCTTTTTCGAGGATAAGATGTCCAAGCAAATTATATATTTCTATTTTGGTTGAAGTAACATTATATAGCTGTACATTTATTTTGTTATGAAATGGATTGGGGAAAACTTTAATAATTGAAGCAGCTTCTAGGTTTTCTACTCTAGTTGCAATTGTTGTTTTTAATAGATTATTATACCCCACAGCATACCCTATATTATTTGGTTTTGTTATGGAAATGGCATTCAAACTACCAACTCCACTATATTCCACAGACCAACTTTGACCTCCATCACTTGTTTTTAAAACTTCTCCATATTCAGCATTTATTCCTGCCGTTGTTACTGCCCAACCATTTAAGGAGTCAGTGAAATCAAAATAATTTATTACTCCGGTAGATTCATTTTCTGAGGAAACCCAAGTCTCACCACCATCTTCTGTACAATTAATGCCTCCATTAAAATCTCTGTTAAAACCTCCTATACAGCCAATTTTGTCATCATGAAAGTATATTGCTTTCATTAATCCATTCGTAGGTAAGGTCGTTATCTCCCAATCAAGCCCACCATTTGTCGTTTTTCCAAAAGCACCTGTTAAATCGAATTGATGCATACCAACAAAATAAATGGTATTCTCACTAAGTAAAGCTCAAAAAATAACTTCCTTTTTTTAATCTTTGAAATAACGTACAAAACGCTCATTATCAATCGCTTATTTGCACGCTATTTCAAAGACAACGGAATTTATTTTTCGAGCGAGCCTAATTGGAAATAATTTAACTCCGCTATATGCACCTTCATAAGAGGTCTCATTCCATGTAAGTCCACCATCAACTGTTTTTCTTGAAGCTCCATACTGTCCTATAGAATAAGCATTAGTTGTGTCGACAAGTATTGCATCCAGATTAAAAGTAGTATTCCCTAAGTCTTGATTTACCCAAGTCTCACCACCATCAATTGTCCATAATATTGAAATTACCAAATCGCCAATTTGCGGCCAATAGGTTCCACAAGCAATAATTCCTACATCAGGATTAATGAATTGAACTCTATTAAGTACTCTTTCTAAATTTTGGACAGGGTTAGTAGGGATATCCTGGCTTGACCATGTCTGTCCTCCATCGGTGGTTTTAAAGATTTCAATTAGACTCAGATATACATCGAAGCAATAGTTTTTTCTGGTTGCCTATAACGGCCCAGCGCCTTCGCTGGGCCAATGTCTGCCGTGCGGAGCGCAGCGGAGCATGGCAGCACCGGCTTGTGCAAACGCAGGTGAGGCGCATAGCCTCACTTGCCGTATTGCACTTTATTGGCTACCGTATTCAATTTATTTCAGGAGTATCCAGTTCTGCCAGAGAAGCATGGATTTCTTCAGAAGTCAACTCATGTTTGACAATGTTTCCTGCGAAATAATCTTCGTAAGCTTTCATGTCAAAATTTCCATGACCACATAGGTTGAATAAAATAGTTCTGGATACACCTTCTTCTTTACACTTTTTCGCTTCCGCAATAGCAGTAGCAATACCATGTGTAGCTTCTGGGGCTGGAATAATTCCTTCCGCTCTTGCGAAGGCAATGCCTGCCTCAAAGACTTCAATATTATCATGAGCAACTGCTTCAATCAATTTATCTTTTAATAACTGACTTACAATTACTCCTGCTCCATGATATCTCAATCCTCCTGCATGAATGGGTGCTGGAACAAAGTTGTGCCCCAAGGTGTACATTGGTAATAAAGGAGTCATACCTACCGTATCTCCAAAATCATATCTAAACACCCCTCTGGTCAGTTTAGGACATGAAGTTGGTTCGCTGGCAATACAACGAATAGTCCTTCCTTCATCAAAATTTAACCTAAGAAAAGAAAATGCTAATCCAGCAAAATTCGACCCTCCTCCAAATGGGGCGATAACGATATCAGGCATATCTCCCACCTTCGCCATTTGCACTACAGCTTCTTGACCTATGATAGTTTGGTGTAGTTTTACATGGTTTAAAACACTTCCCAATGCATATTTTGTATCATCGTTGGTAGCAGCTCTTTCTACAGCTTCTGAAATTGCAATTCCCAATGAACCTGTCGTATTAGGGTCTTCCGCCAAAATTTTTCTACCCGCTTCTGTGGCTTCAGAAGGTGAAGGGAACACCTTAGCTCCCCAAGTATTCATCATTATTTTTCGATATGGTTTGTGATGGTAGGACAATTTCACCATATACACCTCACATTCTAGATCAAAATGATTACAGGCAAATGCCAAAGCACTTCCCCATTGCCCTGCACCTGTTTCAGTTGTAATTCTCTTAATCCCTTCTTGCTTATTGTAATAAGCTTGAGGGACAGCAGTATTTGGCTTGTGTGAACCTGAGGGGCTTACACCTTCATATTTGTAATAAATTTTTGCAGGTGTGTCCAATGCTTTTTCAAGTCCATACGCCCTATATAAAGGAGTAGGTCTCCACATTGAATATATGTGTCTGACTTCATCGGGTACATCCACCCATTTGTCAGCAGTAACTTCTTGTTGGATTAACTCCATTGGAAATAATGGTGCTAATGCATCAGGACCAAGAGGCTCTTTTGTACCTGGATGCAAGGGAGGTAGCGGCTTGTTTGGCATGTCTGCAATGATGTTATACCATTTTTCAGGTATCTCTCTTTCGCTTAAAGTAATTTTTCGATTCTTCATTTATTATTATTTTGATTTGTTTCTTGTGGTAGCACATCACTAAGTAAAGCTCAAAAAATAAGTTACCTGCCTGCCGGCAAAGGCAGGATTTTTTGTTGTTGCTTAGCTCGCTTCGCTCTTGAATCTTCGATTTCAGTTGAACAACCATGCCCTAAGCAGACGATTTTACTAACGATCCAGAGATTCTTCCCCTAAAGGTATTTACAGGATCAGGCAGGAAAAACAAACCATCTTCCCTAAAATTAAGTTGTCGCTCCTATGTTGAACCTGCGTCAGGCACCGTTTGAGCAGGAAAGGTAACGATTAGTTGCAGTGTTTCCAAAACTTTTGCTGGAAACAGACCAGATTTGTAATATTGTTGTTATATATTCGGACCACCAAACAAAACCTGCCCTTGCTGCCAAAAAGGACAGCTACATACGATAGATGTTTGGCTGGCGAACAAGAGTCCGCCCGCTTATTTGACGCCCGGCGAGAGAAAATAAAGATAAAATAATCTGCTGTCGGTAAACGGCCTGGGATTGTATTGTTATAACCGTACTATCAGCACCCGAAATGACGCGATAACGCAGTTTTGTAATACCGCAAAACACCGAAAAAGAGGATAAGGTCGCTGCTCAAACGTCCTTTTCTTGTAGCAACTACTTGGTTTTTACTTTTTTCAATTTTCTTTTGAGAATCAGCACGTACTTCAAACTCCATAAGGGTGCGGTGGTTCGCTTTTGGGTTCGCTTCGCCTGAAGGCAGGTCTGAAGACAGGTCTGAAGACAGGTTCAATTTATCGATCCCGATCGCTATCAAGGAATTTATTACCCTAGTTTATTATAATCCTCAACTGAATCGGGTACTCATTGTGATTCGATTTAATAATATAAATTATGGACATATAATTTATATTTAAATATACATAAATTCATTGAACCAGATCATAATAGGCTGGCTAATAGTAAGTTGTTGAAAATCAACACAAAGAAACAAAATAAATATATGTCCAAAATAAATTAAATTGATTTTCATGCGGAAAACTGTACATTGCTATTGCAATTTACAAAATGCTATAGAAAATTACCCTTATAAATTCCTTGATCGCTATCGGGATGGACAACGGCCGAAAATCGGTCTTCGACACAATTTTCCGGGTAGAGCGGTTCGTTACCTCCCCGCTCCCCCACAGATCCGTACGAGCGGCTTTCCCGCATACGGTTCCTCCAATTCAAGGGTTCACTTTAAAGATTGAGTTGTAGACTTTCGGTTTCAACACTGGACACCAGACCAGAAACAACTTATTATAGTACTCCCAGTTGTGTTTCTTTCCTCCTCGTCTGTTCAGCCACTTTCTCAAGAGCATACATACTACCCAGTAGTATCGGTGTAGCCCTACATAGTTAAAGGTGATTCCATAATAATTGTAATAGCCTCGTAGTTTTACATTTAATTCTTCAATTAAATAGTTCAACTTCTTATGTCGGTTCTGCTTTATCCATTCACCTATTTTGCGGACGGATTTGCTGAACTTTTTGTGGCTCGTTTTGCGTTTTAACACTTTGTAACCTTTCTTGCTCCTTCCTTGGTAATGCGTAAATCCCAAGAAGTCAAAACTTCGATTCATTCCCGCTTCCTCATTTTCTAAGTCTACCAGTTTTGTTTTCTCTGGGTGTAAGTACAGCCCGTATTTATTCAGTCGTTTTCCTAACACTGACAATACGTTCTTTGCATCTACCTGGTTTTTGAAGCCTAGCACAAAATCATCCGCAAACCTTACAATCATACTTCTTCCTTTTAACCGTGGCTTTATCATTTCATTAAACCATTCGTCCAGGACGTAGTGTAGATAAATATTGCTCAACAGCGGAGAGATCACGGAGCCTTGGGGACTTCCCTCTTTTGGGTAGGTCAATTCCCCTTCTTCCAATACTCCGGCTTTTAGCCATTTATCTATCATCTTCCTTATCACTCCATCTTTAATTCGGTAATCCAGAAATTTACGGAGGTGGTCATGCTTTAGTTCTCCGAAAAAGTTTGATATGTCTGCATCTATTATATATCTGGCCTTTCCGAAGCTTACTTCTTTGAACAGATAGTCGATTGCTTGATGCTGCGAATGGCCCCTTCTAAATCCATATGAAAAACTTTTGAATTCTTCTTCATAGATCGGTTCCAACACCATCTTTACCGCTGACTGTAATATTTTGTCCTCTATTGTTGGTATGCCCAACGGTCTCTTCTTTCCTCCTTCCTTTTCAATATACACCCGGCGTATATGTGGCGCGCGATAGGTTCCTTTTCGAAATTGATCAAGTAATCTCTTCAGATTTGACTTCAATTCTTTTCCGTAGTCTTTCCATGTCTGTCCGTCTACCCCGCTTGAGCTATTCTTATTCAAGCTCATGTAACAAGATAACAACACTGATTCATCTATGAATCCGTGCAAGTTGTGCAGGGCAGCGTCTTTGTGCTTTCTGGATCGTAACGCTATCTGTTCCCTTTTCGTTGACATCATTTCGTTGTACTGGTACATACTAATGTTTCTGTTGAACAGTTCCTTGTATCGGACCTACCCCTTCCCTAGTCAGTGGCTTTCTGCCGGTCAGATTTCCCACCTTTCAAACGGTACTATGAGTAAGCTAAGACTCCCTTCGTCCTTCTCCTTGCCTTCTGTTTCCTTCGGCTTGGATACCAATTCCCAATGCTCTTTTTATTAATGGATATTGGTGGCATTAGTTACCAATTATCCTTTGGTCTCTTTGGGTCAGGCTGACCATCTTCCACCTGCTCTGAATTGGAGACGGGAGGGTATCCCGTGTTCCCGTACACACCTTTTGTACCTTTGATCTAAGCTAAGACCCCGCCCGGATCACAAAAACTCGCCAAGACGTTCTTGTTGATGTTGCCCCAGATGGCTGAAAATCTAAGGCTCCAGAAAATTGTAATATTTTCGAGGCTCCATACTAAACCTTCGGTACCCACTGTCTACGCTTCGTACCATCCTTTCAGATGATTACGCAAGACTCGTTTACGATGAGTGGCTAGCTCTTATCGTGTAGGATTCTTTTACCTACTAGTGTGTTTTGAGGTATTTCATATATATTTTGACGCTTATAAATCCCTACCTCACGGACTTTCACGGCGCGATCAGCCTTTATTATTCTGTACCGTATTTATTTATACGTATATTTGACTTCTAATTTCATCATTGTATTTCCATATGTTTGATCTATTTCGATTTTAGTCCATTCAATTTTTGTTGTTCTTTCGTTTATTTTAAATGATTGAACTTCTTTGAATTCATACGCTTCAATTACCTCATTGTTAAACTCAAAAGGAAGTAGAGTTGGTGGAATTAGGTGTTTAATTATGGAAGTTAATTCTAAATCTTTTGAGTTCTTGAGTTTCTTTTTATTAGTCGTATGAGTGTATTTTACAGGCTCACTAATATTTGGAATGTTAACATATCCACTATCTACTAATTGCTGATTCTTAGGTATCCAATAGTCATAAGGTAGAAACATTGATGTTATTGATTCTTTTAACTGTAATTCAAGAGTTGATGGATTTAACATCTCATTTTTAAGAGTATTCATTTTAATATCAAATGAATCTTTATCTAATGTAGATAAGGAAGAATAGGAATTCATAATCTTATCAAAATATTGATTAAACCATGCTTCCATTTCCTCTAAATTTAGAATTCCTTTTGGATAACCCCATTTATCTATTCTAATTTTCAATATCGGCATTTCCTGACTTCTCATACTTGAATCAATTATGGATGTAATTGCCTCAAACCCTGGAAGATTTCCTAAAATGAAATCTTCAGATATCCAGTCAACAATATAACCTTTCTCAGTTTTTTCT
Source organism: Saprospiraceae bacterium (assembly GCA_965222105.1). GTDB lineage: Bacteria > Bacteroidota > Bacteroidia > Chitinophagales > Saprospiraceae > CALGLS01. The sequence continues at coordinate 41,920 of CBDCTQ010000019.1, forward strand.
TTAACAATAAACCTCTGATTAGCTTCCATTCCTGTTGTTGTAGTGTCACCTTTATCTATAATCGTTGTCTTTATCACGGTTGCAATATTACACTCAAAGTCAACATCCCATTTTGGATGAATCAAGTATCTGTCCTGATTTTGATCTTGACCATTCAAAGAAAAAATACAAAGGATTGAAAAAATGTAACCTGCAAATACTTTCTTCATGCAAATTTATTCTTTTTTATGGTGCAGAATTTGGGGTGTATATGTCACCCACGAAGCACTCAAACCAAAGCGTACCCTGTCACAGGTGACATATACAACTGCTGCGCTGATCCCGGTCCCTATCGGGGCTTCAGTTGAACAACCATGCCCTCAGCAGGCGATTTTACTAACGATCCAGGGATTTTTCCCCTAAAGGTATTTCCTTTTACGGGATCAGGTAGGAAAAGCAAACCACTTTCAGTTAAATTCAGTTGTCCTTCCCATGTCGAACCTGCGCTAAGCACGTTTGAGCAGGAAAGGTAACGATAATTTGTCATATCTCCAAAATAGTTGCCAGAAATAGACTGGTTCTGTAACAGTTTTGTTATGGACAGGCATTACAGTACCAGAGCAACCATTCGTTACACCACCGATGGAGGGGAGAGGAGGCTCGAAAACAACGACAATTGTGGCGGCGGACGAGCCACATTCCGCCGGGGAAGTCGCAGGTGTTTGATGTTTCTAAATTTCCAATCAGGGTCGGTAGGGAATAGGGATGGCGTATAAAACAATGACCTTACAAGGCCAGGATTTTTTGCGGCGCTTTTGTTTGCACATCCTCCCCAACCGTTTTCGTAAAACCCGTCACTATGGTTTTTTATCCAATTCGATAAAAACGAAAAGCCTGACCCTGGCGAAGAAGTCATTGCGCGACAAGCGGCACCGCCCCCTTTCCAAAGCTGAACGGAAGGCCTTTGCCAAACTTCGCCTGTTCGGATTACCAAACAAAACCTGCCCTTGCTGCGAAAAAGGACAGCTACATACGATAGACGTTTGGCTGGCGAACAAGAGTCCGCCCGCTTATTTGACGCCCGGCGAGAGAAAATAAAGATAAAATAATCTGCTGTCAGCAAACAGCCTGGGATTGTATTGTTATAACCGTACTATCAACACCCGAAATGACGCGATAATGCAGTTTTTTAATATCGCAAAACACCGAAAAAGAGGATAAGGTCGCTGCTCAAACGTCCTTTTCTTGTAGCTTGGTTTTTACTTTTTTCAATTTTCTTTTGAGAATCAGCACGTACTTCAAACTCCATAAGGGTGCGGTGGTTCGCTTTTGGGTTCGCTTCGCCTGAAGGCAGGTCTGAAGACAGGTCTGAAGACAGGTCTGAAGACAGGTCTGAAGACAGGTCTGAAGACAGGTCTGAAGACAGGTTCAATTTATCGATCCCAATTGCTTTCGGGATGGACAACGGCTGGCTTTCATCATTTCTCTTTAAGGTATTTTCTACTTGCCATTTTCCACTGATATTTGGCAGCTTTAATTTATCGTTATTGTCTGCATAAATGAGATGTCAAACTTTCTTTATCTTCTAATTTCCGGTTTCCCTTTTCAATTCATCTAATTCTTCAAGTAGTGCTTTTTCAATTTTTGAACGTTCACCTTCATCAATATTTTCATCCTCCTTTAATACTGAAAGTGCATTTTCAAAACTATGCAATGCATCCTTTTTATCACCTAATTTTCTCTGAGCGGAACCGATGTTGTAAACAGCCCAGAAAGAATTTGGATACGCATCCGCCACCATTTTATAAATATCAAGGCTAATGTTAATGTCATTCTGAAACCTGGCCAGTCGACTTAGGGTATGCTCTTGGAATATTTTATGGTCAGGCTCCCTGCTTTTAACAGCAAGGTATATTTGCCTTGCTTTTTTAACACCATCTTTTTTTTCCAGAATTCGAAATAACTCCTCCTCACTGGGAGCGGCTTTCATGGCTTGTTTATATGATATAGAAAACACTTCGTCAACAGCCGATTTGTTTTTATTTGCTCTTTTTTGCAGGAATTCTAAACTTGCTGAGTCATCTTTGAGGTAAGCATCTAAAAAGGCTAACATCACCCGAACAGAGTTATTATAAATAATCAACTCTTCATCAGAATATGTTTTCGTTGAAATTTTGAAAGGGCTAAAGCTGAAATGGTCAGCATCTTCAAATCTTATGTCATATCGGTCAGAATACTTTATTGAGTTAAAAAACTCAAATGTAGTAGCGTGGACCGGAGACGACTCTTCCTTGCTCTTACCAATTCTTAGATAAGGTGTTCTGATTTTTTCAGGCTTGTAATATGGAGATTCTTTAAGGATTTCTATTCCACTCTTAAAACCCTCCCAGCTTTCTAAACCAATCATTACTCCTGACCGCATATTCCGCATTTGAAAAAGAACATTGGCTAAAGTGGCACTACTGTAAGCCATTATGCCTAATCGGGTTATATCAACATTTGGAAAATCTCTAAAATAGCTCACGAGAAATTCTAAATCTCTTACCCTCGTTTCAATAGATATTGGATTGGGTGTTCTATCGATAAACCGTTCTGTCATGGCACCCATTTTCTGAATAGCAGCGACAATATAGCCGTGGCTTGCCAGATGCTCACCTAACGATGAGAAAGATGCAGGTTTGACAGAAGTATATAAAATTAAAGGGAAGTTGCCTTCAAGAGGCTGAGCATCTTTGTACACCCCATTCTTATCGTTCAGAAGGCTCTCAATAAATCTATCTGTTATTTCTTGTTCATCAGCAGCCCTTTGAAGGGAACTTGTGAAAGCTTCTTTATTTTCAATTCTTATTTCTGAAGCAGATTTCGATTCGTCCAATGAAAGTTTTTCCAAATAGACGTATTCCGAGAATGCCATTTGGTCGTTGTCCGAACTTGATGAAGTGGCAGGGTACCACATATAAATTGTTATTGGCCGTGCTGTTTCACCTATGCTTTCTTTCCCCTCAAAATCAAGTGTTGAAATGAAACTTCGAGAGTAATCATAAGTATTAATTACCTTGAAACCAACATTATGTACGCCTGATTTATTGATAGTTTCAGATTCCTGAATTTGTGCATTTGAGACCGCACTAACAATAATAATAAAGGCTATTGATTTAATTATTTTTATTGGTATTTTATTCATATCTCTTAGTGTTGATTATTAATTATTCTCATTTCTTAAAGCTATAGTTATGAAGTTTCATTGCATTGTTAATTTCTCTTTGCTTGCCGATAACACTAAGGAGTGTATATGTCACCCACGAAGCACTCAAACTAAAGCGTACCCTGTCACAGGTTACATATACAACTGCTGCGCTGATCCCGATCCTTATCGGGGCTTCAGTTGAACAACCATGCCCTAAGCAGGCGATTTTACTAACGATCCAGAGATTCTCCCCCTAAAGGTATTTACGGGGCCAGGCAGGAAAAACAAACCATCTTCCCTAAAATTCAGTTGTCATTCTCATGTCGAACCCACGCCGGGCACGTTTGAGCAGGAAAGGTAACGATTTTTTGTCATATCTCCAAAATAGTTGATGGAATCAGACCGAATTAGTAATAGTATTGTTAAGTTACATACAACAGGAAACAAGGTTAGTCTTTTCCGCCGCTCCAACCTGCCGACCCCGACATTCGCCGGGGCAGGCTCCCGACATTCGCCGGGGCAAGCTCTCTGGTGGGCCTGCCGACCTCTGGTGGGCACATCAGGTTAAATCCATCTTTGAATAACTTCCCGCCTTGCGGGACAGGCTATGTAAGCGTATTGTTATTACGATGGTTTAACAGTATTTAAAAGCGACTTTTCACGTCGCACCGATTTGCACTTTGTTCTGTCCAGTTTTCCTTCTTTATTTTGCTTTGGGTGATGAATACGAATTGAGGAATTTCAAAATATCTTCTTTGCCATTAAAAGTGCCTTCTACTTTATCTCCATTATTGTACTTGATGGTAATTTCATATTTTACCAATGGAAGCTTTCCGTTGGTCGGATTACTATAAGATTCTATAAACTCAATAGCTTTTTGTATTGAATCTAACTCTTGCGAATTCCCATGCAAAGCGATTACTTGGACTGAGATTATATATCTTGAAACACACTTTTCAAGGTCTTCAAAAAACGAAGTTACCTGCTCCTTGTTTAACCGTAGAAGGTGCTTGGCTAATTTGTCTTTCTCTTCAAATTGTTCCCATTGAAAAATCTTTTTATCAAATTCTGCTATGGGAGTATTTTGTTCAAAGCTTGCATCAATTCCAAACTTTGAAAATGCTTTCACAATTGTATCATATGAAAAATACAGAACATCAAACCCTAATGATTTCAATTGGATTATTGCTCCTTGAGTAAACACACCTCCTAAAACTACTCCCATGAATGGAGCATAATTTCTATGAGTGGCAACAAGAGGCAAAATCGCTCCTTGAATTTCTTGAGCCTTGTTTCTTGAATGTTTTGTATATCTTCTCCATGCACTTTCAATAAAAGCAACGGGCGACCCAATTTTGCTATTTGTTCCATTTCGCTCTAAAACGAAATCTAAATCGTGAGCATTTCCAAATGAATCCACCCAGCTAACCTTTTTACCTTTTCGTGCTTTTCTTTCCCCTTTTTGGTCAAGATATAATTTATGCTTTCGTGCAAATTTTGCAAGTTCTTTCTCAAAGGTGAGTTCTAAAAAATCCCCTATTATTTGTCCCCATTTGTGAGAGGGTGATTTTGCCATTATTTTATCCTTTTATCCAAAGTCTTCCTTCTTTCAAAGGAACTCTATGTTTTCGGTTTTTCCATTTTGTGTTTCTGTCTCGTAACTTTTCAAAATTGAACGACTTAAATCCATTTGCTAAAGCCAATTCGCCAAGCCACCTATCAACTGGAACATACACGCCATATGGAGCTGAATCGCCAATTACAAAACACATTTCAGAATTAGATTTTGTTGTCCTTCTAAGTTCCTTAAAGACTTGGGCTAAATCATGGAAATATGCCAATATCATTAATTGATAATTCTTCTTTCCACCTTTCGTCAATCTAACTTCAGATAATTTTTGATAAATAGGTTTTAATTCATCACCAATGGGTTCAACTTCAGGTGAGTCAATTTGGGATTCAATTAACTTTCTAATTTTTGTAGCATGTTGAGTACATGAAACAATTAAATTTTTTCTAACTAATTGCTGTAAGTCTCCCCAACCTTCAATTTCTCCCCAAAATGTCATCTCTAATCTGGTAGCATCGCCATAATCATAATTATTAGCATAAGGTGGCGATGTAATTATTAAATCTGCCCACTTATCTGGAACACTATTCATATCACGGGCATCTTCCGCTAAAATTTGCGAATTCCCATAATTCGGATACTTGTTTTTCATCGCCCTCATGTCGCTTACCATTTCATGAGATTTTGCTTGAAATGCTATGAAAGGGTCAATTACCTTACTCTTAGATTTATTTGGAAGCACATATTGCCATGAAGCTGTACCAACAGGTGAGGTCTTTCTAAGTATTGATGTAATTAAAAACCATAACAATTCTTTTGTTGGCTCATCTTCATCAATTTTCTGCCACGCTTCTTTTAATGCTGTCAGGTTAGTAATGACTTCTGGAGGGTAGCACTTCTCTATTAATGCAGGGTATTCCTTTTGTTTGATTTTATGTTTTGATGCAGCTTTTAGTAGCTTTTTCGAAGCATCTTTGAGCTTGTTTGGGTCTTCTTTCCAAAGCAGTTTAGCTTTACCCAGCCTATTTACAAATGGATGAGATTCAATACCATACGAGTTGATGCCTGCAAAATCACTTTCAATCATTACAGTTCCAGAACCCGCAAAAGGGTCAATAACATTTTTAGCGTTTTTCTCTTTTATCAATTCTCGAACCCATGCGCCTGAAAATCCAGCCGAATATCGAAACCACCGATGAATTGGCAATTTCATATTATCAGCAAAAGTCATTGATGTATTCTTCTTCTTGTAAGAAGATTCAAATAATTCTAGTTGTGGTTCATTTACTTCATTTATCATTCCTCAAAAGTACGTTTTTCGGTGGTCTTTTTTGGTTGCTTTTATTTTTTTCTAATTGGACAGAACACCACCTAAGGAGTGTATATGTCACCCACGAAGCACTCAAACCAAAGCGTACCTTTCACAGGTGACATATACTTTCCAGTTGAACAACCATGCCTCCGGCACGCGGTTTCACTATGGATTCGGACATTCTTCCCCTAAAGGTATTTTCCTTTTACGGGACCAGGCAGGAAAAACAAACCATCTTCAGTTAAATTCAGTTGTCATTCCCATGTCGAACCCACGCCAGGCACGTTTGAGCAGGAAAGGTAACGATAATTTGTCATATCTCCAAAATAGTTGCCAGAAATAGACTGGTTCTGTAACAGTTTTGTTATGAATGGGCATTACAGTGCCAGGGCAACCATTCGTTACACCACCGATGGAGGGGAGAGGAGGCTTGAAAACAACGACAATTGCGGCGGCGGACGTGCCACATTCCGCCGGGGAAGTCGCAGGTGTTTTATATTTCTAAATATCCAGTCAGGGTCGGTGGGGATGAGGAATGTCACAAAATCGTCGATCATTCCACAGTTTTGACATACGTTGACCGGCGCTCCTATCAGCTTTTCTATTATCTTTTCGGTCGACCGCTTCGGTGGCACGATAACTTTTAGTTGCGATTGAAGAGCCCTTAGTTTTTTGCGCCAGGCACTCGACAATATTCCGTAATAACGCACCTTTTGAAAACCACTTGGCAGTAAGTGTTGGAGGAATCTTCTGATAAACTCAAACACTCCCAAAATCAGCGTTTCGATCTTTGGTTTTTCGTCGCCTTCCTGCTTTCGGTAGTCTTAAGACATCATGAATGGATTTTTTGTATAGCAACTGAAGAGCAATTTTTTGTCTAACCAAGGAACACCCGGAGCCTCGTAGCCCAAGCTACGAAGGCGAGGATGTGACGCAAGGTAGGCAAAAAAGGGCATTCAGGCTGCATACATAATTTCTGCTCATTATGTCTTTTGTAAGTTATTGTAATAGCATTGTTTTGTTGGTCTTCAATACGGCTGCCCGCTATGGCTACACGATGTACGTACCGACCCAGATATTCGTATAGCTGAGCTACTCCTTTGGCCGGTGCTTGATTCCAAACTATCCAATCAATTTCCTTCACTTACCAAAAAGGAGAACAGGGGAAGTACCGTTTGTGCATAGCGAAGAAGAGTTGGAAAAGGCTCAAACAGAAAATCAAAATCATCAAGCGGAAGACCACCCCCCTAACGGTAGTCGAACGAATCGAGCGACTCAATCGCTTGATGTACGGCTGGGTTAACTATTTCAAGTACGCCACCGGTTACCAAAAGTTCAAAGACCTGGATGCATGGATACGATGCCGACTGAGGTATTGTATTTGGAAAGCCTGGAAACGCCCCAAAAGGCGGTTACGCGCTTTTGTGCAACTAGGAGTATCGCCAAGTTGGGCCAAACGATACGCCTACTCCCGGATGGGAGGATGGCGCATAGCTTGTAGTCCCATCATGGGAACGACGGTAACCGAACAAAGGTTAAGGTTAAAAGGCTATATTCCATTCGTAGAATACTATCTGAAAGCCAAACACCAGAACTCCTAAAAACCACCTACCAAAAGAAGAAAGTGATGTTGTTTTATGAACCGCCGTATTCGCGATCCGAATGTACGGTGGTGTGAGAGGGCAGCGGTGGATCAATTCGGCTCACCGTTCCCTACTCGATTGCCTGCAGTGTTTTTACTTCTAATTATTCTTCATTATAAAAATACCTAAAGAAATCGTAAACATAATTAATCCTAGTCCAAAAAGCATAAAACTAATATTAACATATCGATGTTTTCTCCTAACATTTTTAGATAGAATAATTAAACCACTAATAAGGACATTGATTTCATCGTCATATTTGAAATCTTTTATTTGATCTATAACTAATTTAGGATCTAGTCTTCTTAAGTGATCAAAAAAGAAAAATAGATTTTTATCATATTCGATTTCTCCTTTTGTATTTCTTTTTGAATTTTTCTCTAAATCTAATTTGCTAAATCTAGATTTAACACATAAAAGTGCGAATATAATTGAGCCTACTATGCTTACCAGCATAACCATAATTATTAATAAATTAATCTGCCCAATTGATCCTCTAGAAATCAAATTGTCTTGGTTTAAAAATACATTACTTCCAATAAATCCAATAAAAACACCATTAAGTGTTAATATTATTTGTGCTTTTGTTTCAGCACTTTTATACCAATCGAGAGTTCTATTGTAAATTGATCTACTATATTCAAGAGTATATTTTGGTTCCATTTTGATTTTAAATAATTGATGGGAGAAAATCAAGAGCGCATTCACTTTTAAAGTTAATTAAAAACTATAATTTACCTAATGACCTTAATAACATTTTGTCAATTCGGTTATTCGGTTTCATTTCTCGCAACCATAATAACACAACTGTAGTGTTATAACTCCATTGCAGCCAACACTAAGGAAAGTATATGTCACCCACGAAGCACTCAAAGTAAAGCGTACCCTATCACAGGTGACATATATCTGCTGCGCTGATCCCGATCCCTATCGGGGCTTCAGTTGAACAACCATGCCCTAAGCAGGCGATTTTACTAACGATCCAGAGATTCTTCCCCTAAAGGTATTTACAGGATCAGGCAGGAAAAACAAACCATCTTCCCTAAAATTCAGTTGTCGCTCCTATGTTGAACCCACGCCAGGCACGTTTGAGCAGGAAAGGTAACGATTAGTTGCAGTGTTTCCAAAACTTTTGCTGGAAACAGACCAGATTTGTAATATTGTTGTTATATATTCGGACCACCAAACAAAACCTGCCCTTGCTGCCAAAAAGGACAGCTACATACGATAGATGTTTGGCTGGCGAACAAGAGTCCGCCCGCTTATTTGACGCCCGGCGAGAGAAAATAAAGATAAAATAATCTGCTGTCGGTAAACGGCCTGGGATTGTATTGTTATAACCGTACTATCAGCACCCGAAATGACGCAATAACGCAGTTTTTTAATACCGCAAAACACCGAAAAAGAGGATAAGGTCGCTGCTCAAATGTCCTTTTCTTGTAGCTTGGTTTTTACTTTTTTCAATTTTCTTTTGAGAATCAGCACGTACTTCAAACTCCATAAGGGTGCGGTGGCTCGCTTTTGGCCCCGCTTCGTCTGAAGACAGGTTCAACAACGGCTGAAAATCGGTCTTCGACACAATTTTCAGCCATAATTATTCTATGCATTTTCTATTTTTCAAGATTCCATTCTGTATTATTTCTTGATATCATTTTTACAATTCCAGCGTTCCTGGCTATATATATTTTATATATATCAAAGTCATTCATAGAGTTCATTTCAAGAAAGGTTGTATCATTTGTTGACGTAATAACGGTATTATATTGAATATTATTAATTGAAATTTCAGTAATTGTATCTAATCGTGGGTTATTCAGACTACCAGGTAAAATATTCAATATATGTTCTGGTAAAGGAATTTCAGTTGTATCTCTGATTTCGTATCTAATAAAAACTTCATCCCTAATAGAAGAATATTCTCCATATTCTGTCTGATCAATTTTAAACGTCATTATCTGACTACCTTCTAAATTCGCAAAGTTGTAAATACCACTCATATGGCAATCAACCCAACTAGATTTTTTAGTTCCTCTTTGAGTACCTATGTAAGGTTCCGATTTATAAGACGAAATCTTTTGAAATAAAATCGTTTCACCTGTATTGCTTTTATATTTTATAGAATCCGCTGTTTCATATGAAAACCAGCCGTTAAAATCATAATTAAATCCTTGACATTCTCTAGATGCGACAGGGTCACATGAGGAAACTATATAAATTGATACCGAAATCAAAATCGCACTATTTAACTTTTTCATTTTTTGTTAAATTTAAGATTTATTGTTATCGTTTTTGAACTTTCAATTGCATAGAATAAGGAGTGTATATGTCACCTACGAAGCACTCAAACCAAAGCGTACCCTGTCACAGGTGACATATACAGCTGCTGTGCTGATCCCGATCCCTATATCGGGGTTTCAGTTGAACAACCATGCCCTCAGCAGGCAATTTTACTAACGATCCAGAGATTTTTCCCCTAAAGGTATTTTCCTTTTACGGGATCAGGCAGGAAAAACAAACCATCTTCAGTTAAATTCAGTTGTCCTTCCCATGTCGAACCTGCGCCGGGCACGTTTGAGCAGGAAAGGTAACGATTATTTGACCTATCTCCAAAACTATTGCTGGAAGCAGACCGGAATTGTAATATTTTTGTTAATCCCCATACAAAAGGAAACAAGGTCAGTCTTTTCCGCCGTTCCAAAGCCTGTCCCGGCTTCATATCGGGGCAACGAGGCTTACGATGATTCACATACCATTCATTCCGCTTTCTCCCACCGCAAAAGACTAGCAGCTTTCGCTTTGACCTCACGGTCGCCGCTTAGCTTTGTTGTCCTTCGGGCCACCATTGCTAGTGACGCACCCCGAAGTAGGAAACTGATGGTGGGCCTGCCGACCCCGACATTCGCCGGGGCAAGCTCTCTGGTGGGCCTGCCGACCGCTGGTGGGCACATCAGGTTAAATCCATCTTTGAATAACTTCCCGCCTTGCGGGACAGGTTATGTAAAATTATTGTTATTCCGATGGTTTAACAGTATTATAAAGCGACTTTTCACGTCGCACCGTTTTATACATTATTAGCGGCTGGCTTTCTACTTTATTTAAAATTTGTTTTATTTCCCTAAAAATGGTTTGTCTTTTAATAAATGATATTTCAATGCCATTTCAATACATTCTTTAAGTTCCTTCTTCGGAATTTCTTCGTGTAAGTCAAAAAGGATTGCTCTGTTCTTTTCATACCTAAATAAATCCCCATAAACTACTTTAAACGTTTCTACCAAACTGGTATTGCAATTAAAATACATCGCATATTGATTTGGACTTTTGGGTTTCCAATCCATTCTGATGGTACTACCCTTTTTGACGATATAACTTGGTTCTCCCCATTTTAACGTTTCTTCCATCTCTTTTATATGTTCAATTTCAGAAGCAGATTCTAAAATTAAATCTCGCAGCGTATTCATCTTAACCTTTATTTCTTTTGGATAAGAATCAAACTTGGATTCAACTTTTGGGTGTATTTTGATTTCAATTTTTTCCATTCGTCTAATTCAATTTATAGCAATCAGAAAGTCTATTTCAGCATTACTCGGATTTTGTGCTTTTTCACCAAATACTTCGAAGTCTGCTGTAAATGCTCTGTCTAAATCCATTCTCCATATTTCAGACCATTTATTGACCACCAGTCCTTTCATTAGATCTCCTTTTGCTGAAATTTTGATATAGTTTCCTCCATCAAATGATTTTCCTATCATATTTTCAGGTATGTCGTCCAAAGTAGATACTTTACAACCTAATATTGCGGTGTAGGGTTTAGTGTGGTCTCCTTCATAATCTGTGTACAGGGAATAGACTGTTGAATCAGTTTTATTGGGGATTTTTTCAAGGATATTTTCTGACATGAATTTCCCCCATAACTTAGCTATTTCTTTAGCTCCTTTTCCATTTTCGTTAGATGTTCTAATTGAGATACCAATTAGTTTAAAAGGTTCAATTGTTACTTTTTGCATAGTAAAATTATTTTGATTTGATGCAAAAGTAGATTGACCTTGTGACAAGGGTATGTCAGGGGTGCTTTTCCATTTTTTTCTACAATTCTCTAAATACTGTTCTAAAGTTATTTTATGCGGTTCAAACACTTCATCTGTAACTTTCAGACTTTGTATGCAGTCCAACCTAAATGCTCTAAAATCTTCTTTCTCTCGACAGAAAGCTATCAATATCCAATTTTCCTTTGTGGTGTAAAGTGCAAATGGTTCTATCTTCCTCTCCGTTCGATAGTTATTCAAGGATAAATAGTCAATCTCTATTACTCGAAAATTGGCAATATTGGATTGAAGTTGAATTAAGTATTGACTTGTTTTTTCTTTCTTGTGATTGTCTCTAATTTGTAACCTGCTGGTAAGGAATTCAGTTTTTGTTTTTTGGTTATATCTTAAAACGGATTTAATCTTGGTAATTGCACTTTCATAGCTTGTTGATAGAGATTTATCTTTGTTTTTTTGTAAGAGTTGTTCGGCAGTTATCAAAGCCATTGCTTCTTCTTCGGTAAACATTATCGGTGGAATTTTATAGCCTTCCATTATTGAATACCCCTTTCCTTCTTCTGTAATTATTGGAATACCTGATTTTTCGAGCGTTCGAATATCTCGATAAACGGTTCTTATACTTACACCGTGTTTATCAGCAATATCTTTAGCCGTCACAATTTTCTTTGATTGTAATTGAGTAATGATTGCAGACAATCGAGCCAATCTTGGTTTACCTTCTGTCATTTTGTTTTTTTCTGCTTGCCGCTAACACCACTAAGAAGTGTATATGTCACCCACGAAGCAGCCAAGAGCAAAACCACCCTGTCACAGGTGACATATACATTTAGCTCGCTACGCTCGTGAATCTTCGATTTCAGTTGAACACTCACGCCCTAAGCAGGCGATTTTACTAACGATCCAGAGATTCTTCCCCTAAAGGTATTTACAGGATCAGGCAGGAAAAACAAACCATCTTCCCTAAAATTCAGTTGTCGCTCCTATGTTGAACCCGCGTCAGGCACGTTTGAGCAGGAAAGGTAACGATTAGTTGCAGTGTTTCCAAAACTTTTGCTGGAAACAGACCAGATTTGTAATATTGTTGTTATATATTCGGACCACCAAACAAAACCTGCCCTTGCTGCGAAAAAGGACAGCTACATACAATAGATGTTTGGCTGGCGAATAAGAGTCCGCCCGCTTATTTGACGCCTGGCGAGAGAAAATAAAGATAAAATAATCTGCTGTCAGCAAACAGCCTGGGATTGTATTGTTATAACCGTACTATCAGCACCCGAAATGACGCGATAATGCAGTTTTTTAATATCGCAAAACACCGAAAAAGAGGATAAGGTCGCTGCTCAAACGTCCTTTTATTGTAGCTTGGTTTTTACTTTTTTCAATTTTCTTTTGAGAATCAGCACGTACTTCAAACTCCATAAGGGTGCGGTGGCTCGCTTTTGGGTTCGCTTCGCCTGAAGGCAGGTCTGAAGACAGGTCTGAAGACAGGTCTGAAGACAGGTTCAATTTATCGATCCCGATTGCTTTCGGGATGGACAACGGCTGAAAATCGGTCTTCGACACAATTTTCCGGGTAGAGCGGTTCGTTACCTCCCCGCTCCCCCACAGATCCGTACGAGCGGCTTTCCCGCATACGGTTCCTCCAATTCAAGGGTTCACTTTAAAGATTGAGTTGTAGACTTTCGGTTTCAACACTGGACACCAGACCAGAAGCAACTTATTATAGTACTCCCAGTTGTGTTTCTTTCCTCCTCGTCTGTTCAGCCACTTTCTCAAGAGCATACATACTACCCAGTAGTATCGGTGTAGCCCTACATAGTTAAAGGTGATTCCATAATAATTGTAATAGCCTCGTAGTTTTACATTTAATTCTTCAATTAAATAGTTCAACTTCTTATGTCGGTTCTGCTTTATCCATTCACCTATTTTGCGGACGGATTTGCTGAACTTTTTGTGGCTCGTTTTGCGTTTTAACACTTTGTAACCTTTCTTGCTCCTTCCTTGGTAATGCGTAAATCCCAGGAAGTCAAAACTTCGATTCATTCCCGCTTCCTCATTTTCTAAGTCTACCAGTTTTGTTTTCTCTGGATGTAAGTACAGCCCGTATTTATTCAGTCGTTTTCCTAACACTGACAATACGTTCTTTGCATCTACCTGGTTTTTGAAGCCTAGCACAAAATCATCCGCAAACCTTACAATCATACTTCTTCCTTTTAACCGTGGCTTTATCATTTCATTAAACCATTCGTCCAGGACGTAGTGTAGATAAATATTGCTCAACAGCGGTGAGATCACGGAGCCTTGGGGACTTCCCTCTTTTGGGTAGGTCAATTCCCCTTCTTCCAGTACTCCGGCTTTTAGCCATTTATCTATCATCTTCCTTATCACTCCATCTTTAATTCGGTAATCCAGAAATTTACGGAGGTGGTCATGCTTTAGTTCTCCGAAAAAGTTTGATATGTCTGCATCTATTATATATCTGGCCTTTCCGAAGCTTACTTCTTTGAACAGATAGTCGATTGCTTGATGCTGCGAATGGCCCCTTCTAAATCCATATGAAAAACTTTTGAATTCTTCTTCATAGATCGGTTCCAACACCATCTTTACCGCTGACTGTAATATTTTGTCCTCTATTGTTGGTATGCCCAACGGTCTCTTCTTTCCTCCTTCCTTTTCAATATACACCCGGCGTATATGTGGTGCACGATAGGTTCCTTTTCGAAATTCATCAAGTAATCTCTTCAGATTTGACTTCAATTCTTTTCCGTAGTCTTTCCATGTCTGTCCGTCTACCCCGCTTGAGCTATTCTTATTCAAGCTCATGTAACAAGATAACAACACTGATTCATCTATGAATCCGTGCAAATTGTGCAGGGCAGCGTCTTTGTGCTTTCTGGATCGTAACGCTATCTGTTCCCTTTTCGTTGACATCATTTCGTTGTACTGGTACATACTAATGTTTCTGTTGAACAGTTCCTTGTATCGGACCTACCCCTTCCCTAGTCAGTGGCTTTCTGCCGGTCAGATTTCCCACCTTTCAAACGGTACTATGAGTAGACTAAGACTCCCTTCGTCCTTCTCCTTGCCTTCTGTTTCCTTCGGCTTGGATACCAATTCCCAATGCTCTTTTTATTAGTGGATATTGGTGGCATTAGTTACCAATTATCCTTCGGTCTCTTTGGGTCAGGCTGACCTTCTTCCACCTGCTCTGAATTGGAGACGGGAGGGTATCCCGTGTTCCCGTACACACCTTTTGTACCTTTGATCTAAGCTAAGACCCCGCCCGGATCACAAGAACTCGCCAAGACGTTCTTGTTGATGTTGCCCCAGATGGCTGAAAATCTAAGGCTCCAGAGATTTGCATTATTTTCGAGGCTCCATACTAAACCTTCGGTACCCACTGTCTACGCTTCGTACCATCCTTTCAGATGATTACGCAAGACTCGTTTACGATGAGTGGCTAGCTCTTATCGTGTAGGATTTTATACCTACTAGTGTGTTTTGAGGTATTTCATATATATTTTGACGCTTATAAATCCCTACCTCACGGACTTTCACGGCGCGATCAGCCATTATTATTCTGCGCCGGATTCTTTCTCTAATTTAAATAAAAAATCGTTCATCAAACTCAAACTTATCAACTGATTTGATCTTAACCTTATCTATTAACTTATGAGAAGGATTGATTAGAATGTTTTTTTCATCTGGTATTATTATCGATGGTACTTCTAGTAATAATGATTTTTTCGATTCAATCCAATTCTTCCCTTCCTCTTTAAAAAGTAAACTTGAATTTTTCTTCTTTGATATCTTTAAAAACGCCTTCTTATCAAACTTTTCTATCGAATCATTTGGTAATTCTAAGGCTAATAATTTTAAATTCCTAGGTACTGTTTTTGGATCTACATGAATTAAATATTCTAATGCAGCAAGTGATCTATTTATTGAGGCATATAACACTGCGTATCCTTTTGGATTCCATCTTCCTCCAAATAATTTGGCCCCCGTTCCTGTCAAGTCTTTTATATACTTACTTTTTGATATTCTATAAACCATCATAATTTAACTGTATACTCCGTGCTCAATTCTTCCTAATATATCTTTTATCATCTCTATCCCTATTGGAGTATCTAGAATTTCTATCGGTCTAATATTTCCCAATATTCTATTTTCTGTCCTTAACCAATTTCTAAACTTACTTTTTTCTCCAAATACTTCATATCCTCTTTCAAATAATTCAACTATCTGAATTAAATGGCTTGATATATCTTTTCTCAATAGATGCTTGTCTCCATATCTTGACAATTGTCTTTCTGACACAGGCAATATTGTTGATAATTCTTGCAACGTCAAGGCTGTATACTCCATTATCTTTTTCAAGATTGCCATTGATACTCCTTCTCTGCTTATGTAAATAAAGTCTATTCTTGAATTTATCTTTCCTGTTCCAAATATTCTACCTATATTTTTTGTCATAATTGTGTCATTTGTCCGTAAACATACAGACATTTGTCGAGAATTCAAAATTTTTGTTCATTTTTATTTTTTCTGGCGCAGAACACTAAGGAAAGTATATGTCACCCACGAAGCACTCAAACTAAAGCGTACCCTGTCACAGGTTACATATACAACTGCTGCGCTGATCCCGATCCTTATCGGGGCTTCAGTTGAACAACCATGCCCTCAGCAGGCGACTTTACTAACGATCCAGAGATTCTCCCCCTAAAGGTATTTACGAGGCCAGGCAGGAAAAACAAACCATCTTCCCTAAAATTCAGTTGTCATTCCCATGTCGAAGCGACGCCGGGCACGTTTGAGCAGGAAAGGTAACGATTTTTTGACCTATCTCCAAAATAGTTGTTGGAAGCAAGCCGGGTTAGTAATAGTATTGTTAAGCCCCATACAAAAGGAAACAAGGTTAGTCTTTTTCGCCGATCCAACCTGCCGATCCCGACATTCGCAGGGGCAAGCTCTCTGGTGGGCCTGCCGAACTCTGGTGGGCCTGCCGAACTCTGGTGGGCACATTAGGTTAAATCCATCTTTGAATAACTTCCCGCCTTGCGGGACAGGCTATGTAAGTTTATTGTTATTCCGATGGCTTAACAGTATTATAAAGCGACTTTTCACGTCGCACCACGAAAACTTAGTTATTAGCCACTGTGTTTTTTACGATTAATAGATATCTTTAAAAACTGATAATCTTTTGTCTTTTTTTCCATTTTTCTCAATGATTATTTCAATACCAACATCTTCTAATTCATATTTTAGTTTTAATATCTTCTCTATATTTCCACTCGTAATTATTTCTGGATATGAGTTTAATATTTTCCAAATTTCTCTTGAAAATCTTAAAGTTCGTTTGTTCAATTTGTAATGCTTAATATATTTTGACAAACCAATCTTATTTTTCAGTCTGATTGTCCAAATATTTTTTCTCCCACTTAATTCTTCTTCATATCGATCAAGAAAATATTCAATTGGTTCTCCTGATCCTGTAGGAATTGATTCACCTGTAAATTTATTAATTACAATTGGGCCACTACCAGTTAGTCCACCATTTATCTCAAAATTTTTAAGGTTATAAATAAAAGCCCAACCATAATCAAACTCAATCGTATATTTATCATAGATAACAATTTCATCTTTGTAGTTTAATTTATCTATCCTATCTTGAGCTACTTTTCTTGCATCTTCAATTGTAAGCATTGAATTACAGATTTATGGTTTTTGTCGAATCTTGATCAATTGCTATGAAACTAAGATTTCTAATTTTGTCTCCATTTTTTTCTGATTCAGATTTCTGTTTTCTTATGGTGGCGGCTAGCATATGCGCATGTGGTGCCGTTTAAGCCCACTTGCCGTATATACATTGTGTGTGCCCCGAATGGGCATATAAAGCTATCACCAAAGATAGCAATTATCCTTACAAAAGAGTTAAGGCCTCTAGGGAGATGAAAGTTCTCCTGTGGCGAAAAGTAAGTGCTCGCCACTAGCAAGCCGCAAGAGCCTGCTCCGTCGTATGACGGAGGCGTTTGGGGCGACCCAAAGTCTGAAGCCCGCCTGCCGACCGGCAGGTAAGCGGGACTGTCCCGATCGCCATCGGGAGAACGTACGAACCCGTCTGGCCGCCGGACAGGCAGGAATCACATATGAGGCATCGCGGCGTGGTCAAGGTAGCACAACATACCGAAGGCTGGGCACTTATCGAAACAAACCAAAACGCAGCGATGTAGATGTGGACGGATTCAGTAGAAAGCCTGCCCTGAAGGCATCGTCCTTCGGGGAGGATGCACCTTACCGGGGGAGATATCCAAAGCCTTTTTGGAGAAGTCAGCCGAGGCCATATTAACGACTGGTTGAGATACCAACTCGTGAAGGGCCGAACATGGAACCGTCTTTTAGCGATTCAATTCTCAAATCAAACTGGAAGCCGACCGGTGGATGTTGATTTGGCGAATGGATACAGAAAAGACAAAACGATTTTTTTTTATGGAACAGAAAGCCAATAAATTAATGCGTTGGGTAGTAGGAGGACAAAGCTTTGTCAATGCCTATCATACCGTAATGCGAAACAAAGGATCATCAGGAGTGGACGGTCTGAAAGTAGAAGACCTTCCGAATTACCTAATGTATCATTGGGAGAGCATTAAGGGAAAACTATTGTTAGGAACCTATCGTCCACAAGCAGTTTTAGGGGTTAAGATCCCAAAAGCAAAGGGAGGTACCCGCCAACTGGGCATACCAACAGTAATGGATCGTTTGATACAACAATCCATTCACCAGGTGTTAAGCCCAAAGTGGGAGCGGGAATTTTCCGAATTTAGCTATGGCTTTCGCCCAAAACGGAGTGCGCACGATGCCCTAAAGCAAGCGACCAGGTACATCAACTCAGGCCGACACTGGATCATAGATTTAGACCTAAAGTCGTTTTTCGACCGGGTCAATCATGACAAACTAATGGGTCTGATCAGCCGAAAAGTTGGAGATAAAATTCTATTGAAACTTATCGGACAATACCTACGAAGTGGCATGCAGCAATAGGGAAAAGTGACTCCTCGAAAAGAAGGAACCCCACAAGGCGGCCCTCTTAGCCCACTGTTGTCCAACATTCTCTTGAATGAACTGGACAAAGAACTGGAAAAGAGAGGTCACAAATTCGTACGCTATGCTGATGACTGTAGCATATTCCTGACAAGTCGCCGAGCAGCTCAACGTGTACTGGAAAGTATCACCCGTTTTCTGGAAAAGTCACTTCATTTAGAAGTGAACAAAGAGAAAACCAGCATTTGCCGACCTACCAAAAGGGAGACCGGGGGAAATACGCTCTAAGTATCGCAAAGAAAAGCTGGGAAGGTTTGAAAAGGAAAATCAAAATCATCACGCGCAAAACAAGTCCAATTCCATTGGTGGAACGAGTACAAAGATTGAATTTATTAATGAAAGGCTGGGTTAATTAGTATCTGACCGAAAACGCCCCATTTTTCACTTTTTGCCAATATCCGCTCTGCACTCAGCCGGACGATTCCTAAAATTATACGTCCAAATTTGTTCTTTGATGGAAATAGGGGCTGATTAAGCCCATAACAACACATTTACGGGACTACAGGGCAGACCACTCCACTGCTTTGTCACAATATTAACCCATATCAGGCTGCTGCCTTGCCGTTCAACGGCACAATGGTGGGTAGCAAGTTCTCCGACTTCACTACTTTGCCCAGCCTCTTTATGTTGTAGCCCAACACGCTCATGGCCACATATCGTTTGAAACCTTTAAGGCCCTTATCAGGTACCCTGTCTGCTCCACAATGTTCCAATTCATTTATGTTCGCCTCTATGGTACTGTGTTTTCTTTTTTTATACTGAAATTCGGGTTGTGTTTCCTCCTTCTGTTCTAGTGCTGATTTTTTCCCTGCCTTTGGCATTATCACTTGATCAAATATTTTTGACAAGGCCTTCTTCGCTGGCCCGGAAAAAAATCCGCGATCAAAACTTATACTTGACAGCTTGTATCCTTTCGCATATCGCTTTGCCAACCTCTCACCCAATTCTATGGGAACCTCTTTATCCGTTTTGTTTACCATCACCTCATGATCTGCCGCAAAACCATATTGATCCGTTGTCAGTAACACTCGATGTCCCAACTCTACAGGGCGTCCCGCCTTGCCCTTGCTTATCCACTCTGTATGTGGCTCGAATATCGAAAATATTTTCTCCGAATGAGGAATTTGCTCACCCTTCAGTATTCGGCGCTCTACCTGATCTATAAACTTCAACAAGTAGTCATGGTACATTTTTAAGCTCATTTTCAACAATTCCACCTTTATTCCACCTCCATGCTCTTCTAAGTCACCAAGCGTCCTAACAATGCGCACACTTATCTCTCTTGCTATCCGCAAATACGCTCGGGTCGAATCTGACAATCGTACTTTATAGTCACGACCCTTTTTTTGGTGTATGATCGAGGCCTTTCTATACGACTTCTTAGCTTTTTTATGCCACACCTTTATTTTTCCCCAACCCATCAATGGAACCAACTTACTCAACAATAATATTACATCCAGGCACTTATAAAGACTATCCCACAACAGTCTTAAATCTGTCGGAAAATGAATCGTTGTCTCTACAACATAACTATCCGTCTTCAATTCCAAAGATATTTCCTCTCCCTGGTCGCCTTCTTCTTCGTTTTTTTTTAACAACTTATGCCCATGTTTTACTACCAGCTCATTAATCTTTTTCAACGCTTCTTCATTCAATAACCTAACATTGTCTTTAACCGTTTGAAGTGCGAATACTTTTTTTTCTAACCAATCGGACGTTTCTTTGTGTACGCCCATAATGCCACGAACCGCCTGATGATGATTCGCCAAATCCAACAGTTCATCGTAATCACAATTCAACGTGTGACGCACGCTTCCTAACACTAATATCTCCCACAGCGGCATTCCTTCCCGGCCCGTCGCTTTTTTGCCTTTTAATATCTCATCTTCTAACACTTTAAATACACCTTCATTCAATTCCGGTGTTACGAATATGTACTGCAACCCGGCCAACAACTGAGGAAGTTCATGTCGGCTCCTGGAATTGAGCACCACATCTGCTATACTCAGTGAATTCACTTCTAATTGCTGTTCAAATCGTTTTCTCATCTTTATTGGTTGAAATCTTTCGAAAAAATAATTTACTAAAATTCATATGTATCTGACTGCCAAATTATTACGCATAAATTTAGAAAATATAATTCAATTTTCATAGCATTTTTAGCACTTTATTTGACTGACTATCAATTAGTTGCGAGATTCCGGCCAGATACTAATTACTTCAAATTAGCAAAAGGCTATCAAAAGTTCAAAGACTTAGACTCGTGGATACGCTGCCGTTTACGGTATTGTATTTGGAAAGCATGGAAGACCCCCAAAAGGCGTCTCCGTGCTTTCCTTCAACTGGGAATAAGTCAAAGTTGGGCGCGGCGCTACGCCTATTCAAGAATGGGCGGCTGGGCAATAGCATGCAGTCCAATTATGGGAACTACGGTAACGGAATCCCGGTTGCGACAAAGAGGATACATTCCATTTTTGGAGTACTACCTACACGTCAAATACAAGGGTAACCCAAATCCTAAATCTAGAAATTAGTTGTTCCGTGAACCGCGAAGTACGCGATCCGTACGCTTCGTGGTGTGAGAGGTGCATCCGTCAACATATTGTTGGCGGGCCACCTACTCGATTAGGCATAGTATTTATTCAATTCCATATTTGGATTTAATTTCATCACGAGTTTGTTCATCGGCAATGTCAAAACCAAAACCACTTTGGCTTCCAAATATTTGGTATCCATATTTTAATCCATAAAATCTATCAATTAACATTTTAAATGGTCTTATATCGATTTCTTCATTTTTCATGGCTTTATGAATTACGGGTATGTATTTTTCCATCATTTGAATATTGGAATGCTGAACAACTGCCCACATTGTTGTTTTAAATTTATCGCCAACCAATGTTTTTCCAATATACGTGTTGTGTTTATTATATATTGAGTCTATAAGTTTCTGATTATGCTCATCTAATATACTTTGCTTCTCATTCCAATTCTTTTCTTTCTTAATTCTATATTTTTGATCATTCAATTTTATCTCATTAATGAGGAGGACAAGTTCAAATTCCAGATTGTTCTGTTCACAGTATTCTCTTATTGAAAAAATTTCCTCACTTGTTCCACTTTCATTGCAATGTTGTAAATCTTCATTATACCTAACTCTTATGGCATCATATTTTTTGCTTTCATTTATTTGTTTCTTAAATGCAATGAAATATTCACAACTACCTTCTGTGTTTTTAAATTTTTTGTAGGCCATCATAATATTCGCCTCACTTTCTTTTAGTGAAAGAAAAGCAGACATGACATTAAAATAGTCGGCAAGATTGAAATTTTCTGGTTTATTCTTTGTGGCTGTTTTAGTCTCTTCTAAAATCATCTTTCCGTAATTAAAATCCCTATTAGAAACATTTTGATTTTGATTGGGTGAGTAATTCAGAACTTGATTCTCAAATTTATCATATTCAAATTTGAAATTGGTTTGTGCATTACAGTTCGAAATTGTGGCTACTGTCAATAATGTAAGAATTAATTGTTTCATTTTTTTCTTTTTATATATGCCTAACTAACTTTTTATTATGCCTAACTAAGGAATCGTACATTGCAGCGTAAAGTAAAAAATAAGCAAAAAAGTGAAATAAAAATACTAAATTCAGTTTAGCAGTATGCGCAAGGCGATAAGGAATTGGCGCATGATGCCGCTATACATGTTGCCAGCATACTGCTACTACTAAAAGATCGGACAGTTCAATGAACCCAGAGTTCGCGTCACGATGTTGATCTATTTTAAACAGTTTGTTGGTATCGATGTTAGCAAGGATGTTGTTGATATCCTTGAACTCACATCAGAAGGACAAACTCAGGATAATAAACGGATCAAAAATAGATTGGATCCAGTTGAATCCTGGATAAATACTTTGCCGAAGGAGTCCGCTTTTTGCATTGTTGAAGCCACTGGAACTTACAGTTCAAAATCGATATTTTTGCTCGACAAATATCAAATCAAATTTGCTGTAGTCAGCCCGTACAAGAGCAAAGTTTTCATGGAAGCTTTGGGCGTGTCCAATAAAACGGACGAACAAGCTGCCTATTGTTTGGCAATGATGGGCAAGAGCCTTGACTTACCTCCTTACAATATGCCGCCTATGAACCGACAAAAGCGAAAACAGCTACAAACCGCTCATAATGCGATGCTTAAGCAACGCCGGATGCTAAAAAATCAACTCCATGCGTTAGACCAACTTCCTTTTGTAGAGCAGGTTGTTCGCAAAGCTTATGAGCAAACCCTTCAAGCGGTTGAAGGACAAATTCAACAGCTTGAAGAGCAACTCGCTTCACTTGAAGAAGACGAAGAGTATCGGGCCATAAAGGCCCTGGCAAGCTCTGTTGTTGGTATTGGCGATGCTACCGCCCAGGCGATGATGCTTGCCTCCAATTGCTTCGAACAATTTCATACCGTCGAGCAGTTGGCTAAGTTTTTTGGACTTACACCCAACTCGCATTACTCTGGGTCATCGGTTCGTAAAAAAGGCAAAATCTCCAAAATTGGAGCCCCTTATGTTCGAAGCCTTTTGTACATGTGTACCAGAAGCGCCATTAGACACAACAATGCTTGCGAAGAACTTTATCAACGACTTAGACAAAAAGGTAAGCCCCATAAACTTGCAGCTGTTGCTGTTATGCATAAGTTAGTCAAGCAGGTTTTCGCTTGCGTCAAAAATCAAACTGAATTTGATAACAACTATTATTTGAAATATCAAAAACTTAATTTTTATCACTCTTTTGCTTGCTTTTTAACACAGTTCATGTATATGTCACCCACGAAGCACTCAAATTAAAGCGTACCCTGTCACAGGTGACATATACAGCTGCTGTGCTGATCCCGATCCCTATATCGGGGTTTCAGTTGAACAACCATGCCCTCAGCAGGCAATTTTACTAACGATCCAGAGATTTTTCCCCTAAAGGTATTTTCTCCCGATCACTATCGGGATACGGGATCAGGCAGGAAAAACAAACCACTTTCAGTTAAATTCAGTTGTCCTTCCCATGTCGAACCTGCACCGGGCACAGTTAAGCAGGAAAGGTAACGATAATTTGTCATATCTCCAAAATAGTTGCTGGAAATTGACCGGCTTTGTAACTGTTTTGTTATGAATGGGCATTACAGTGCCAGGGCAACCATTCGTTACACCACCGATGGAGGGGAGAGGAGGCTCGAAAACAACGACAATTGTGGCGGCGGGCGAACCACATTCCGCCGGGGAAGTCGCAGGTGTTTTATATTTCTAAATATCCAGTCAGGGTCGGCGGGGATTAGGAATGTCACAAAATCGTCTATCATACCACAGTTTTGACATACGTTGACCGGCGCTCCTATCAGCTTTTCTATTATCTTTTCGGTCGACCGCTTCGGAGGCACAATAACTTTTAGTTGCGACTGAAGAGCCCTTAGTTTTTTGCGCCAGGCACTCGACAATATTCCATAATAACGCACCTTTTGAAAACCGCTTGGTAGTAGGTGTGTACTTTAAAATCAATTTTCGGTTGCAAGCTTCAGTTTTGTTGTTAAAACTGAATTTTGTTAAAAAAAGAAATTGCCTTTTTTTTATATCTCTTGTTTAAATATACTAGGTAGTATGAGACTGCTACTTGATTTAAAACCACTAATATAAGTATGGTATAGTTTACATTAATTTCAGGGTCAAACAAAACGACCGTTAGTGCTATCAGAGATAAAATCACTACCATTAAAAACGAAATAAATACCATTGCATTTCCTTTGAATGTTGCTTTAATCTTTCGAATTTCATCCTTTTCTATTATTTCAATTTGAAACGAAAATTTTGGAAGTTTAGGAATAAATAATGCTTCTTTATCTTTTGATTTGAGTGCGTGACAAAATCGCTGCGGGCTTTACCACAAAGACACGAAGACACAAAGATTCACAGAGAAAATCTTTGTGCAGACGTCGTTCGTCGCGGTTTGCAACCGCGATGCTCCGCTAATATGTCACGCACTCTTTTGATTTAATTTTATATTCGTTTTCTGCTAAAGTGTAAATCTCTAATTCATCTTTATGGTCTTTCACAAACTCATAAATTAAATTTTTTAATTCCACCAGATTCTTCTTCGTTTCGATAATTATCATTTTTATGAGTATGAGAAAGCCCTACTATTCATTAAACGTAGCGAAAACAATCCCAATTTGACCGCATCCTACTCCGAAAGAGAGTCTTCTAATGACTGATAATTTTTCGAAGTTCAAACGCTTTTGGGTAAAAAATATGCTCTTTATTAACAAGTATTTTATTAATCATAGATTCAGCGACTAATGTTTTATCAGACTTTAAATATACTAATACCAAAATTAAATCTGAATGTTCTTTTAAATCATGATTGGAATTAGAAACTCTTTCCAAAAAGCCAATGGACTGCTGGTAACATTTAAGGAGATAAAGATTAAAGCCATAATAATAGTTTACATATAAATCATCAGGATGATTTTTTAACATATCCTCTAAAATCGAAAAGGCAAACTTATATCTTTCGACCTTGATTGCATGAAGTGCAGCGTCAAGTTCTTGAAGCTCTTCTGGTTCATAAATAGCGGGCAGTGTATATTCAAAAAAGCTGTCATCCAATACTAATAAATTTTTATATACTAAAACGTCAGATTCCCTACATCCGCTAAAACAAACCAAAACCAATACGCTATATATGATCACAGGCAATTCCTTTTTCGAAGAAAACATACTGATTTATTTTTAGTTACCTCTTAAAAAACGATATCCCATCCAAGTTTTAGTTTTTGTAGAGTATAACCCAAGACTCCTTTTCGCTCGGTTCAAAAAAAAAAGAAACAATATTCATTTCTATTTGATAATATGTTTATGACTTTTTTCATTCTTTCTGCTTGAAGGCAACGGCTGTGGCATGCGACGGCCGACGACAGGAGGCTGTAAGACATGCCAATTATTGGCTGCTGTATTTTAATCAATGCTTAATAACTTTACTATAATAAATCTGTTCATTCGATTTTATTATAATTGAATATGTGCCGCTATTCAATGTTGCTAGTTCAACATTACCATTTTTAAGTTCACCATATTCCACCAAACTCCCTAATGAATTATATATTTCAAATGTTGAATTTAAGGCTAAGTATTTCTTTTCGATTTTTAAGGTTCCACCTGTCGGATTAGGATATAAATCTATTCTTTCTGTTGTTTCATAGTTAAGAACAGGAGAAGTTTCTGATCCTATTTTTACAACCCAGAAATCATGAGCCCCATTGTTATTGCTGACATCTCCATCACTGGAGTCTGTTGAACCTGACAATATGAACCCTCCATCTGAAGTCTGTGGGCACATACTAAACATTCTTTCATGCCCTGATCCACCATAACTTTGCTCCCATTCAATCTCCCCAATATTAGATAGTTTTACTAGCCAGTAATCTTCTTCTCCATTGTTCTCCGAAACATCCCCGTCTGAAGAAAAGGTAGAACTTCCCAAAATAAATCCACCATCAAATGTTTGTTGGACAAATCCAAACCATCTCTCAGATTCTGTTCCTCCGTAATTTTGCTCCCATTCAATCTCTCCTTCAATTGTAAGCTTTGCAACCCATAAGTCATGTCCTCCAATATTGTTGCCAATATCTCCATCAATTGAATTAGTTGTGCTAGTCAAAATATACCCTCCATCATTAGTTTGTTTTATAAAAGAAGTGAGCTCATTCCCTGATCCACCGTAGTTTTTTTCCCATTCTATCTCTCCTTCACTAGTTATTTTAATGATCCAAATGTCATTATTACCATAGTTATTAGTTACATCCACATCGTCGGAATCACTTATTCCAGAGATTAAATAGCCTCCATCATCTGTAAACTCTAAAAATGGAAATATATCATCTCCGGTACCACCATAGTTTCGTTCCCATTCTATTTCTCCTTCGTTAGATAATTTTAAGAGCCAATAGTCCCATCCTCCATAGTTATTACTTACATCAACATCGCTTGATTGGCTTGTTCCAGAAATTATGTACCCCCCGTCACTAGTCTCTGCTATAGAATATGGTCCATCATCCTCAGAACCGCCATAGTTTTGTTGCCACTCAATTTCTCCTTCGCTGGATAGTTTTGCAACCCATATATCAAACCCACCATAATTTCCTCCTATTACTCCATCACTAGACTCAGATGTGCCTGTAAAAATATATCCTCCATCACTCGTAGGAGCGATAAAGTTAAAAAATGCTTCATCCTCACTTCCACCAAATACTCTTGTCCATTCAAGTGTTCCGTCCTCCGTCAATTTTCCAATCCAGAAGTCATTATCACCATATATTCCTCCGATATCTCCATCTGTAGACACTGACGTTCCATTGACAATATATCCTCCACTTGGGACTTCTTGAGCATTGCAACCAAATACATACTCTGTTCCGGTGCCACCAAATTTTTTTTCCCATTCAATCTCTTGAGAATACAAGGTTTGACAAATGGATAACATGACAATAATAACTTTTAATATGTTTTTCATGATTTTGTATTTTTATTGTTATTTTTTTTCAGTCCGGAGTCCTCGCATGGCCGGGTTGCGCGTTGATGTGTACCTGTGTCGGAGTGGAGCGGAGGCGGCACACGTCAACGCAG
The DNA here is from genome assembly GCA_965222105.1 of Saprospiraceae bacterium. Classification (GTDB taxonomy): domain Bacteria; phylum Bacteroidota; class Bacteroidia; order Chitinophagales; family Saprospiraceae; genus CALGLS01. The sequence continues at coordinate 69,412 of CBDCTQ010000019.1, forward strand.
CGCTTGCGCTGTGCTGATCCCGATCCTTATCAGGGCTTCAGTTGAACAACTATGCCCAAAGCAGGCGATTTTACTAACGATCCAGAGATTCTCCCCCTAAAGGTATTTTCCTTTTACAGGATCAGGCAGGAAAAGCAAACCATCTTCCCTAAAATTCAGTTGTCGCTCCTATGTTGAACCCGCGTCAGGCACCGTTTGAGCAGGAAAGGTAACGATTAGTTGCAGTGTTTCCAAAACTTTTGCTGGAAACAGACCAGATTTGTAATATTGTTGTTATATATTCGGACCACCAAACAAAACCTGCCCTTGCTGCCAAAAAGGACAGCTACATACGATAGATGTTTGGCTGGCGAACAAGAGTCCGCCCGCTTATTTGACGCCCGGCGAGAGAAAATAAAGATAAAATAATCTGCTGTCGGTAAACGGCCTGGGATTGTATTGTTATAACCGTACTATCAGCACCCGAAATGACGCGATAACGCAGTTTTTTAATATCGCAAAACATCGAAAAAGAGGATAAGGTCGCTGCTCAAACGTCCTTTTCTTGTAGCTTGGTTTTTACTTTTTTCGATTTCCTTTAGAGAATTAGCACGTACTTCAAACTCCATAAGGGTGCGGTGGCTCGCTTTTGGGTTCGCTTCGCCTGAAGGCAGGTCTGAAGACAGGTCTGAAGACAGGTCTGAAGACAGGTCTGAAGACAGGTTCAATTTATCGATCCCAATTGCTTTCGGGATGGACAACGGCTGGCTTTCATCATTTCTCTTTAAGGTATTTTCTACTTGCCATTTTCCACTGATATTTGGCAGCTTTAATTTATCGTTATTGTCTGCATAAATGAGATGTCAAACTTTCTTTATCTTCTAATTTCCGGTTTCCCTTTTCAATTCATCTAATTCTTCAAGTAGTGCTTTTTCAATTTTTGAACGTTCACCTTCATCAATATTTTCATCCTCCTTTAATACTGAAAGTGCATTTTCAAAACTATGCAATGCATCCTTTTTATCACCTAATTTTCTCTGAGCGGAACCGATGTTGTAAACAGCCCAGAAAGAATTTGGATACGCATCCGCCACCATTTTATAAATATCAAGGCTAATGTTAATGTCATTCTGAAACCTGGCCAGTCGACTTAGGGTATGCTCTTGGAATATTTTATGGTCAGGCTCCCTGCTTTTAACAGCAAGGTATATTTGCCTTGCTTTTTTAACACCATCTTTTTTTTCCAGAATTCGAAATAACTCCTCCTCACTGGGAGCGGCTTTCATGGCTTGTTTATATGATATAGAAAACACTTCGTCAACAGCCGATTTGTTTTTATTTGCTCTTTTTTGCAGGAATTCTAAACTTGCTGAATCATCTTTGAGGTAAGCATCTAAAAAGGCTAACATCACCCGAACAGAGTTATTATAAATAATCAACTCTTCATCAGAATAGAGATTATGAATAATTTTTTCAGACCGCGCACGCGTGCGCGCATGTACGCGCGCAAGCGTGCGCGAGGCAGAAGGAAAAATTTGATTATTTTTATGCATGAATGTAACAAAGATATTGGAAAACCCTGCTCAATTTCTGGCATTAACCAGCTTGACCATTGAAGAATTTAACCTTCTCTTAGTGGCATTTGCACATCGTTGGCAACAATGGTACAAACACTATAACTTTCGCATGGAACGAAGAAACAAGCCTCTTTCAGCCCAAGCTGCTCAAGCTCCTACTCGGACATTGAGCAGCGATGCGGAAAAACTGTTTTTTATCCTCTACATATTCAAGCACAATCCTGTACAGCAAGTGGCGGCGGCTAGCTTTGATATGGATCAGGGGCAGATCAGTAAATGGATTAAAGTGCTGCTTCCTCTTCTAGCTGATGCGATCAAAGATTTACACCTTCAACCTGCCAGAGATATGGACGAATTAGTGCGTTTGTTTCATCAACGCCAGAATTGGTCAGCCCCGTCGGGTAATGAGCCTACACAAATACAAACACTCATAAGGAGGTTCAAAAGCACGACTATTCTGGTAAACAAAAGAAGCATACGGTTAAAAATTCGGTGCTGTGTGATGAATACCAATTCATTCACTTTTTAGGGCCAAGTTGGCGAGGCGCAGTCCATGACAAAAATATGGCCGAGGAAGAACTGCCAAATTTTAAATCAGCGGGATTAGAGGATATTTGGTTGATTAAGGATACAGGCTATCAAGCTTTTTGTCCCGAAGGGATTATTTTGTTAGAGCCTTTTAAAGCCACTCGTAGCTGTCCGTTAACCAAGTTGCAAAAACAGATCAACTCCTGGATTTCATCCATTCGGGTAGTGGTCGAACATGCTATTGGAGGTATGAAAAAGCTGCGATTAGTTAGCGAAAAGTGGCGGGCGGCTATGGGGCCAGCGGTAGACAAAGCTATGATGATTGCCGCTGGGTTGCACAACCTGAGAGTTGTACAGAGGAAAACCTCCTATCAGGGGACTCACGCGCGCACGTGCGCGAGGTTAAATATTTTTCGTTCATAACCTCTAATATGTTTTCGTTGAAATTTTGAAAGGGCTAAAGCTGAAATGGTCAGCATCTTCAAATCTTATGTCATATCGGTCAGAATACTTTATTGAGTTAAAAAACTCAAATGTAGTAGCGTGGACCGGAGACGACTCTTCCTTGCTCTTACCAATTCTTAGATAAGGTGTTCTGATTTTTTCAGGCTTGTAATATGGAGATTCTTTAAGGATTTCTATTCCACTCTTAAAACCCTCCCAGCTTTCTAAACCAATCATTACTCCTGACCGCATATTCCGCATTTGGAAAAGAACATTGGCTAAAGTGGCACTACTGTAAGCCATTATGCCTAATCGGGTTATATCAACATTTGGAAAATCTCTAAAATAGCTCACGAGAAATTCTAAATCTCTTACCCTCGTTTCAATAGATATTGGATTGGGTGTTCTATCGATAAACCGTTCTGTCATGGCACCCATTTTCTGAATAGCAGCGACAATATAGCCGTGGCTTGCCAGATGCTCACCTAACGATGAGAAAGATGCAGGTTTGACAGAAGTATATAAAATTAAAGGGAAGTTGCCTTCAAGAGGCTGAGCATCTTTGTACACCCCATTCTTATCGTTCAGAAGGCTCTCAATAAATCTATCTGTTATTTCTTGTTCATCAGCAGCCCTTTGAAGGGAACTTGTGAAAGCTTCTTTATTTTCAATTCTTATTTCTGAAGCAGATTTCGATTCGTCCAATGAAAGTTTTTCCAAATAGACGTATTCCGAGAATGCCATTTGGTCGTTGTCCGAACTTGATGAAGTGGCAGGGTACCACATATAAATTGTTATTGGCCGTGCTGTTTCACCTATGCTTTCTTTCCCCTCAAAATCAAGTGTTGAAATGAAACTTCGAGAGTAATCATAAGTATTAATTACCTTGAAACCAACATTATGTACGCCTGATTTATTGATAGTTTCAGATTCCTGAATTTGTGCATTTGAGACCGCACTAACAATAATAATAAAGGCTATTGATTTAATTATTTTTATTGGTATTTTATTCATATCTCTTAGTGTTGATTATTAATTATTCTCATTTCTTAAAGCTAAATTTCTTCTGTCATTCTATTTTTATAACTATAGTTATGAAGTTTCATTGCATTGTTAATTTCTCTTTGCTTGCCGATAACACTAAGGAGTGTATATGTCACCCACGCCGGGCACGTTTGAGCAGGAAAGGTAACGATTATTTGACCTATCTCCAAAACTATTGCTGGAAGCAGACCGGACTTGTAATAGTTTTGTTAAGCCCCATACAAAAGGAAACAAGGTCAGTCTTTTCCGCCGATCCAAATGCCTGTCCCGGCTTCATATCGGGGCAACGAGACTTACGGTAATTCACATACCATTCATTCCGCTTTCTCCCACCGCAAAAGACTAGCAGCTTTCGCTTTGACCTCACGGTCGCTGCTTATCCCGATCCAAATCAATTGGGAGGAGCTTTGTTGTCCTTCGGGCTTAGCACCTCACCATTGCTAGTGACGCACCCCGAAGTAGGAAACTGATGGTGGGCCTGCCGACCCCGACATTCGCCGGGGCAAGCTCTCTGGTGGGCCTGCCGAACTCTGGTGGGCACATCAGGTTAAATCCATCTTTGAATAACTTCCCGCCTTGCGGGACAGGCCATGTAAGCGTATTGTTATTCCGATGGCTTAACAGTATTATAAAGCGACTTTTCACGTCGCACCATGAAAACTTACTTATTGGCAGCAGCTTTTCATTATTCAAGTTTATAAAATATTATCTATTTTTCATAAACTGCATTAACTTTTTGTAAAATCTGCTTTCAGAGTTCTTCAAGTCATTTTCAAAAGCATTGTGTTTTTCACTATTGAAAGTAAATGATTGAAATTTTATTTTTTTATTTTTAAACTCTTTAATAATATTCAAGCTCTCATTCACAATTAGTTTGTTTTCTTTTTTACCCCATGAAACCAGAAAAGGAGGAATCTTTTTTTTAGTTTTGGTGTCAATGTGATTTTTGCCTGTTGCATTTCCCCAAATATTTTCATCTCCTCCAAAAACCATTTTTAGGTATTTTTTAGTTGCTCCACCTTCTTGTGGCTTTATTTCAAATACACCGCTTATTGTTATTGCACCAGCAATATCGCAGGGTTTCATTTTGTGCTTTTTAAGATACGTTTTGTCAAACAATAACAATGATGTCAAATGTCCTCCCGCAGAATGTCCCATTAAATAAATGCTTCCTCTATCACCATTATAAGTTCCAATAGAGTTTTTAGTCCAATAGATTGCGGATGCCACATCTTCTATATGCGAGGGAAATTTCACTTTTGGAGATAATCTATAATTTATCAATACAACTGTAAGTCCATTACGAGCCAAATTTGACGCCATTTCTTTATATTGCTTTTTATCTCCGCCTAACCAGCCGCCACCATGAACAAACATTAAGACTTTAGCAGCTTTTGAATTATTGTTCCAATAGAGTCGGGTAGGTCGGGAGGGTTGCCCCTCCTTCCCCCCCTCAGAACAGACCGTACTAGTTTCCCAGTAATCTGCTCAAGCACCCATAACGATTATGATCACCGCACCGAATAGTGTAAGCTACTCGATTTTACGATAATAGATGTCAAAATGACTACCATCAGTCCGGTTTAAAAGTATCAACCTTACCTTTGCTCCGGTTGAACTAATGATTCTGTTGGCACAGCCAGTCAGCTATTCATGGGTTGAAATGACTCCTGGCTTCCACTGCTCTGACCCAGATAAAGTCAGTCGTACACCGTTCTCGTAATTGAGCACCTGCCTGAAGTCGGCTCGGCTTTCGCCGGGAGTAATGTTGATTGATTTCGTTTTACCCCAATAATCAATCTCAACTCCTATCCCTGCCATTACAACAAGGCCTTCGCTTTTTCCAGCATCCCTTACCTGCACCGTCATCGTAGGGAATTACTTCCTTCCTACTCCTTAAAAGGAGAACGATACAGGCTTACCGTGTTTCGCTTTTAATACCGAATGGGTTAGCGTCCACCTTTACCCCGAGGGAATTTTCATTCCGACTAATGCCGGAAAGCAGCTACGTGTCATGAGTAAACGAACTTGACAACTGTACCCTTTGTCGTTTTTGACTACGGCGGTTATGCTCCCCATACAACAGGAAACAAGGTTAGTCTTTTCCGCCGCTCCAAAGCAACGAGGCTTACGGTGATTCACATGTATTACGCATACCATTCATTCCGCTTCCTCCTACCGCAAAAGACTAGCAGCTTTCGCTTTGACCTCACGGTCGCTGCTTATCCCGATCGGAACCGGGAGGAGCTTTGTTGTCCTTCGGGCTTAGCACCCCACCATTGCTAGTGACGCACCCCGAAGTAGGAAACTGATGGTAGCACATCAGGTTAAATCCACCTTTGAATAACTCATGTAAGCGTGTTGTTATTCAATGGTTTAACAGTATTTAAAAGCGACTTTTCACGTCGCACCATCTAAGCTTTGTAAAGAATCTTTTGCCTCGGTGTAAAAAATGTCCAATTGATGTCTAACATTGGTAGTATCAAATCTTTGTGTATTTTGAGAAAAGGCTGGTTGGGTAAAAAGTAGCATCAAAATTATAGATAAATATAATCGCATATTCTTTTGTTTTTGTTTATTTGACAATTCCCGTATTTCTAATTCAGCTTAAAAAAAAATTAATTTTTTTGAGTTAAACTAAACCAGTTACCAGAATTGTCTTTGAAATTAGCGGAGATTCCAGCTGGAGTTTCTGTTGGCGGATTAAGAAATTCAACACCTTTTGATTTTAATTCTTCATAGGAGGCATATATATCCGTACATTGAAATACGCACCACCCTAAAATACCTTTGCGAACTAATTGATTGACTTCTTCTGCTGTTTCTTTTGTAAAAAAGAGCCCTTCAGTTGCTTTCATTAAGACAATTTCAAGATTTGGTTGCTTTGGAGGTGCAACTGAAATCCATTTTTTATCTGGCCCTAAAGGGAAATTGGCTTTTAAATCAAAACCCAGTATTTCAGTATAAAATTTCAATGCTTCGTCCTGATTTAGGACATAAATAAATGTGTGAGTGAGATTGGTAATCATTTTATGTGAATTTTATTACAAAAATAGACTAACCAATACAAATAAAATTATCGAAAATTGCTAATTAACCACATCTTTTAACTATGATGAATAAGTCCATAACACCCTGGAATATTTTTGAAGGGTTCCATAAACCTATTTTGTTTGAGTTCAAGGGATGCACTTCTATATTCTAATGGGGTTTGACCAGTTACCTTCTTAAATAGATTACAAAATGAACTTACGCTACTAAAACCAACTTTATAACAGATTACCACCACAGAATCTTTGGTATTTTGCAACCTTTGCTTAGCAATTTTTAACCTTTTTTCTATCAAATATTTATGAGGCGTAAGCCCATAGCTTTTTTTAAACAACCGTATAAAGTGATATTTTGAGATATTGGCTTCATTGATTAAAATCTCAAGACTAATATCCTGTTGATAATTATTATCCAGAAATAATTTAGCACCTACTATTTTTTTATATAAATATTCTTTTTTGTAGTTCATTTCTTATTTTGAAATCAAGTACTTGTCTACTTCATTGAGAATTTTCTATTAGTTGCTGCCAACACTAAGGAAAGTATATGTCACCCACGAAGCAGCCAAGAGCAAAACCACCCTGTCACAGGTGACAAATACAGCTGCTGTGCTGATCCCGATCCCTATATCGGGGTTTCAGTTGAACAACCATGCCCTCAGCAGGCGATTTTACTAACGATCCAAAGATTCTCCCCCTAAAGGTATTTACGGGATCAGGCAGGAAAAACAAACCACTTTCAGTTAAATTCAGTTGTCGCTCCCATGTCGAACCTGCGCCAGGCACGTTTGAGCAGGAAAGGTAACGATTATTTGACCTATCTCCAAAATAGTTGTTGGAAGCAAGCCGGGTTAGTAATAGTATTGTTAAGCCCCATACAAAAGGAAACAAGGTTAGTCTTTTTCGCCGATCCAACCTGCCGACCCCGACATTCGCCGGGGCAAGCTCTCTGGTGGGCCTGCCGAACTCTGGTGGGCACATCAGGTTAAATCCATCTTTAAATAACTTCCCGCCTTGCGGGACAGGCTATGTAAAATTATTGTTATTTCGATGGCTTAACAGTATTATAAAGCGACTTTTCACGTCGCACCATGAAAACTTACTTATTCTGCTCAGTTTTTATTTTTATATTCTTCGTAAAAGATTTCCATCTCATATTGAATCCCCTTTCCGCCTCCAATACTCCGCATTATACTATTTAAATAATCATAATCAAATTCTTGTAAATGTCCCTTGCAGACTATTTCTTCAAATGTGAATTCCTTTTTTATTATTGGTTCACCAAGTTGATGAATATGAATTAAAATTACCTTTGTTGGTAATTGTTGAATTTTTCCTTCTTTATAAAAATATCCACAATTAATTTCAGATGGAAAACCATAATTATTCACCAATTCTTTAAATCCATTATATATTTTGTTTGCCATTTTCACAAGGTATTCTAACTCAAAATGTTTTTCGCCTTTTCTGAATTGGTGGTATTCTACATTAAAAAGTGAATCCTGTGTTCTCAAAGAAATCAACTTTTTCAATAGCTCAAGATCATATTCTTTTTCGTATTTTTTTTTGATTTCGGGATATTCGATTTCAATTTTCTTCCACCAATTTGTCTTTAGAATTGATAGGTATTGATTGAAATACTCAATTGGAATTCCACCAGTTAAAAGTTTTTCGACAATAAATTTAGTCTGATTTTCATCCTTTGTTTTTATTGCAGTTTCCATAGCTTCTACTAAATCTTTTCCAAATGGAGTATTTACTTTGCTGAAAGCCGATTTAAATAATTCATTTGCTCTTTCGGAATTATTGGAATGTTTTTCTGTTAAGGCGTCTGATATATCAAAACCATACTCTAGATATTTACATGTTTCATTTTGTTTCTCTAATTTATCTTTAATGGAATTCAAATTCTCAACTTTATCTTTTTTTGTTCGATTTTCACAACAACTAAAAATAATAAACAGAAATGCTATTTGAGAGATTAATTTCATTTTTCACATATTTGCTGTTTTTGTAAACCACTTCTATATTTATCGTGATTTACAATTGAACATCTATTTGTCCATAAATTCTCAATTTTTTGTCTTTCATATTTGAACTTAGAGGAACATTTTCATAATTGAGCAGAACACTAAGGAAAGTATATGTCACCCACGAAGCACTCAAACTAAAGCGTACCCTATCACAGGTGACATATATCTGCTGCGCTGATCCCGATCCCTATCGGGGCTTCAGTTGAACACTCATGCCCTAAGCAGGCGATTTTACTAACGATCCAGAGATTTTTCCCCTAAAGGTATTTTCCTTTTACGGGATCAGGCAGGAAAAACAAACCATCTTCAGTTAAATTCAGTTGTCCTTCCCATGTCGAACCTGCACCGGGCACAGTTAAGCAGGAAAGGTAACGATAATTTGTCATATCTCCAAAATAGTTGCTGGAAATTGACCGGCTTTGTAACAGTTTTGTTATGAATGGGCATTACAGTGCCAGGGCAACCATTCGTTACACCACCGATGGAGGGGAGAGGAGGCTCGAAAACAACGACAATTGTGGCGGCGGGCGAACCACATTCCGCCGGGGAAGTCGCAGGTGTTTTATATTTCTAAATATCCAGTCAGGGTCGGCGGGGATTAGGAATGTCACAAAATCGTCTATCATACCACAGTTTTGACATACGTTGACCGGCGCTCCTATCAGCTTTTCTATTATCTTTTCGGTCGACCGCTTCGGTGGCACGATAACCTTTAGCTGCGACTGAAGAGCCCTTAGTTTTTTGCGCCAGGCACTCGACAATATTCCGTAATAACGCACTTTTTGAAAACCACTTGGTAGTAAGTGTTGCAGGAATCTTCTGACAAACTCAAACACACCCAAAATCAGCGTTTCGATCTTTGGTTTTTCGTCGCCTTCCTGCTTTCGGTAGTCTTTATAAGTTATTGTAATCGTATTGTTTTGTTGGTCTTCAATACGGCTGTCCGCTATGGCTACACGATGTACTTTCGCCCTATCAGATTATTCAGAATCAGACATTACGGCATTTTAAGCAGCGCATACAAAAACAAACTCTTCCCCAGCATCCCCAAACAACAAACCAAAACCGACTGGGTGAGTTTTTGGAAGGCCAAAGGACTCGACGTCCTAAAATGCCCTTACTGTCAATCGGGTCGGCTTGTTTTCTTTGGCGAAGTAGTTCCCATCAGAGGGCCGCCACCAACTATCCAAAAACCTCCCCAAAACCAATCTTCCGTTTCTTTGACCTAGTCAAGGGCTGACAGAGGTATGTCATCAACGGAATTATTGCCGGTATAACAATACAATTTCAAAATGCATTTGTACAACTATCATACTCATTTAGACTTGTAATACTCTCCAAGAGGGCACTAAATGTAAAATCAGCACGATACCATTTGTGCTTCTCGCTTTTCTCCTGCAAAATTATATTTGCTTTCTCCTAGTCTTTGGTCGACTTCGTCTGAAGACAGGTTCAATTTATCGACCTTTGGTGGACAGAGTTTTCATGCTGGGTTCCCGTTATTCACGGGACAGGCTGTGCCGACCGGTCGGGTAGGTCGGGAGGGTTGCCCCTCCTTTCCCCCCTCAGAACAGACCGAACTAGTTTCCCAGTAATCTGCTCAAGCACTCATAACGGTTGTGATCACCGCACCGAATAGTGGAAGCTACTCGATTTTACGATAATAGATGTCAAAATGACTACCATCAGCCCGGTTTAAAAGTATCAACCTTACATTTGCCCCGGTTAAACTAATGATTCTGTTGGCACAGCCAATCAGTTATTCATGGGTTGAAATAACTCCTGGCCTCCACTGCTCTGACCCAGATAAAGTCATTCGTACACCGTTCTCGTAATTGAGCACCTGCCGGAAGTCGGCTCGGCTTTCGCCGGGAGTAATGTTGATTGATTTCGTTTTACCCCGATGATCAATCTCAACTTCTATCCCTGTCATTACAACAAGGCATTCGCTTTTTCCAGCATCCTTTACCTGCACCGCCATCGTAGGGAATTACTTCCTTCCTACTCCTTAAAAGGAGAACGATACAGGCTTACCGTGTTTCGCTTTTAATACTGAGTGGGTTAGCGTCCACCTCTACCCCGGAGGAATTTTCCTTTCTGACTCCTAAGGGTCAGAAACAGGGACTACGCATGGTGAGTTCGTGAACTCCATGACCCTACCTCTCGTCTTTTTGACTACGGCGTATATAGTCTTTTCCGCCGTTCTTAAGTAACGAGGCTTACAGTGATTCACATATATTACGCATACCATTCATTCCGCTTCCTCCTACCGCAAAAGACTAGCAGTTTTCGCTTTGATCTCTCGGTCGCCACTTATCCCGATCGGAATCGGGAGGAGCTTTGTTGTCCTTCGGGCTTAGCACCCCACCATTACTAGTGACGCACCCCGAAGTAGGAAACTGATGGTAGCACATCAGGTTAAATCCACCATTGAATAACTCATGTAAAATTGTTGTTCTTCCGATGGTTTAACAGTATTATAAAGCGACTTCTCACGTCGCACCACGAAAACTTACTTATTATTTCTACCACGTTTTTTATTTTCATTTACCAAAATTCATATACTAATCTAATTTTTGAATAATCATTACTCAACTCTTTCAATTTAGGTATGAATTCGTTTAAAAATTCATTACATCTTTCCTTATACTTTTCTTTAATCATAATTTTTACAGTCGCATATCCAACATCACTATTTTCATTTGTAGATTCTAATAATTTTCTAAATTCTTGTTTATTGACTTTCTTGCCTTTTGAGTTTCTAACTTCTATTATTGAATGATTCTTGATTGATAAAACGTCTTTCTTATAATCTCCAATTTTAATTTCTAGTTCGTAACACAAGAAAGTATCCCAATATTTATAATCAAGTATTTCTTTTAGTGTTACCCAACTTGGGTACCAGCGATTATATGGATCTTTCTTAAATTTTATTTTTGAATAAGATTCATTTTTATCGCAATCAATGGGTATTCCTCTTGGTGGAACAATAGGGATCACTCCTCTTGTTTCATTATCATTAATGAATTCATAATCTGATTCTTCATTAGCAAGAATTCCATAAAGTATATAGTTTCGTTTCAGGAACTGACCTAATAAATCATCATCAGCTCCTACAAACTTCCATTCTTGTTCAGGAGTAAACTTTTCAATGTATATTGTTATATCTGTTGCCAAATTTATTTTTTAATGAGGTAGAACGGCTAGCATCGGCGGCGTTGTCAGCTTTTGCTGACAATGAGCGCTGATGCATTGTGTGTGCCCCGAATGGGCATATAAAGCTATCTCCAAAGATAGCAATTATCCTTACAAAAGAGTAAGGCCTCCAGGGAGATGAACGGCATTTTCATAAAAAAAAAGAAAGAGAAAAAAACTGCATAGCTTAGCGGAATAATCAAAACACCCACTAAAAAAATGCTATGCAGCAAGAAAAATCGTATAAAAGTTACTTTACAGACTTATTAGAAAACCTAAGCGACCCACGAGATAATAGAGGAAAACGTCACAATTTAGGTTTTATTTGTGTCTGTGTGATACTAGCAATAATGAATGGTCGGCTATACCCCACGGCTATACAAAGGTATATAAAAAATCGACACGAGGAATTATGCGAACAACTAGGGCACGAGAGCGAAAAAGCAATATCGCTAAGCCAGTTACTTCGCCTGTTACGCATAGTAAACTGGGAAGAATGGAATGAAATTAACCTAAATCATTTCAACAAGACAGTTACTTTTTCAGCTACACAAGCGGCTGAACACTGGAAAAGCGTAGATGGAAAAGAGTTAAGAGGAAGCATAGAGGAAGGAAAAACAAGAGGCTTGAATGTTGTTCGTGCAATCGGACATGAGGATAAAATCGTACTAGCTCAGCGGTACTATGATGGTAGCAAGGAAAGCGAAAAGCTAGAAGTTCGCCAAATGGCAAAAGAGGAACTTAAAGGAGACTCCATCACCGCTGACGCCCTACATTGTGAACCGGAATTATTGAATATAATAGAAGCTAATGCAGGGAAATACATTGTACAAACTAAAGATAATCAGAAACTTATGCGTGAAGAGTTAGAAGCAGCAAGCAGGTATTTGCCGATGCAAGGTAGCTATACTACTCATGATAAAGGCCACGGTAGAGTAGAAAGTAGAACCTATCAGTCCTATGATTTACGACATCCCCTATTTGAGGATTGCTTAGATGAGCGTTGGCAAAATGCAGGTATTCGTAGTTTAGTCGTCTGCCATCGTAAATTTACAATACTAAAAACAGGTGAACTACAAGAGCAAACTTCTTGGTATCTGAGCAACGATAGCCATGTAGAGCATGATGACCAAAATTTAAAAACCATTGAGTGGGGCAATGCCATTCGAGCACACTGGGGAATTGAAAGTGACCACTATGTTCGAGATGTTACTTTGAAGGAAGATTTTCTAAAAATCAAACAACATCAAATTCAACAAATCATGAGCATTTGTATCTCTGCTGCTGTTATGCTGTTTAGACAATTGAATGTCACAAATATTCAAGCAGCAACTGAAACTTTTTCTGATAACCCTAGCCCTGTTTTTGACCAATTAAGGGCTATCAAGTTTTTATGAAAATGCCGTTCAGGGAGATGAAAGTTCTCCTATGGCGAAAAATAAGTGCTCGCCATTAGCAAGCCGCAAGGGCACACTCCGTGAGGAGTAGTCTGAAGCCCGCCTGCCGGCCGGCAGGTAAGCGGGACTGCAAATACTGGAACGTACGAACCCGTCTGGCCGCCGGACAGGCAGGAATCACATAAGAGGCATCGCGGCGTGGTCAAGGTGACACAACACACTGAAGGCTGGGCACTTATCGAAACAAACCAAAGCGTAGTGATGTAGATGTGGACGGGTTCAGTGGAAGGCTTGCCCTGAAGGCATCGCCCTTCGGGGAGGGTGCACCTTACCGGGGGAGATCTCCAAAGTTTTTTTTTGGAGAA
>CBDCTQ010000020.1:0-12691 GCA_965222105.1 Saprospiraceae bacterium
TCCTTTTTTTTCGTACATACCATGTTTCAGTTGCTTCAAAAAGGACACTTCCAAAAATGCCTTGAGGTACCGCCTCACGGTTCGATCTGTAATACCCATTGTCGTGCCTATGTCGGCCGCCTCTTTGGTGCTAAAACGTGCGGGCAAAGCATGATACAGATCCTCCCGCTTGTTCAATTTTTTATTCGGTAAGAACTTTTGACTTTTGGGCAAATGCTTGAAGAGCAACATCGCATGTTCCCGGTATACTTTCACCAATTGTATGGCCTGTAAAAAATCGTCATCCCGACAAATAAGGTGATGAGTGGTATCGCGGGCTTCAAATTTTCGCATTGCCGTGAGGATCATCACCAGGCGAAAACAAATCACTCCCAGTCGCTTGATGGTCCCTTCTGCTTCCTTGCTAACAAAGGCGGTGGTTTCATCGTGCATTTGTCTAAAACTGTCATTCAATAGGGCCATCTGCTCATCGGTGATATCTACCTTTGTAGGATGAGATTCAAGATGCAACGCCATGGCTAACACTTCCTCTGCCAATTGTGAAAAATGGTCTTTCAATGCGGCTCTTTTATCAATACCCGGAACATAATCCCGCCATCCGGTGGAAGCATTGAATGCATAAGGAATGAAACGACTAAATAAACCGTCTTCTGCCGTATACAACAGGCGCAATGCCTGATCAGGCGTTCCCGATAGTGCAATGCACAACTTGGGTTCGCTAACCACGTAATTAGAATGTTGGGTTTTGCGATTGCTTGCGAGATGTTCATAATGAAATGCCTTGCATAAAATATCGCGGTAACTGGACCAGTCCTGCTTTAAGGCATTGTTCATGGTCGCTGCTTCTGTTTCCACCATAATGCTGCATCCTTTGGCATGTTGAAGATCTTCCATGAGTTTTGCAGTACTCGTGTTAGCTGTTAAATACAATTTCTGGAATTGGGGTGGTGTAGGCTCTACCGGCGGTGTAGGTTGTTTATTCCGCATGAATGCGGATACCCCTTTTTTATATTCTAACAATGCTGTATTATAGGCCCGCCGAAGCTCCTGGTTTTTTTCCAATAGATAGGCATCATAGGCCTTGCCCATTTGATAGGCATATTTCAATACGCCTTTCCCGCTTGCTGCAGGCCCCATTACAAAACAATAGAGATTGGGGTGTTGAACCTCCCCTCTGTAAACGCCTGTTAAGTGAGGCATACAACCCCCCAAAATGGTGATGGCGCATGTGAAAAAAACATCCTTTTCCCGGCGGTCAGTAAAGGTTTTACAACTTTCCTGTAATAGTTTGGGAAGATGATCGTATAAGGTGTGGGGTAGGAAAGGCGATGTCTGAAATACCTCTCCAATCGTTTCGGGCCCCAATTCATCTTCCTGCGCTGCTTTATTGACCATCTTTAACCGCTTGGTATTGGCTTCCTTCCGATGATGCTTATAAGCACTCCCCATCGTTTTTTCCAACTCCGATCTGTCCATTTCAAACTGCTTCCTGGCAAAGGAAAGGGCTGCCTCCTCCGGGATGCCGATCCGATTGCAGTTGGAACCAAAGAAGTAGACAAAGTTGTTGCGATTCCCGTTTTGGTAGACATACTTTTGGCGGGTATAATCCATGCAACTCAACAATTGTTCTTCGTAATTTTCATCAGTATTAAAATTGGACAATGGAAAGGCGGTAATGGTTGCTTTTTCTTTGGTATCCTCAACGATAAAGGGCATACTGCTTTCATTAAAAAATGCTTCTTCGTCCCAGCTCATAAAACAGAGCCGGGTAATGTCCTTGCCGGAATGATCGATCTCCACTTGCAATTGATCTTCGTAAAAGGCAGCTACCTGTTTGAAGGCAGCTGCATGCTGTTGTACCTCCGCATTTGTTCGAACAATGATTTTATACCCCTGCCCACTTGGGCTGATAAACCCCGCCAGGGTATAGTCAATATCCTGTACCTTTCGGCAAATGCGTGCCAACACTTCCACAGGGATCTTGTCAATGTCCAAAATCACAAAAGGACAATAATCCACTAATTTGTCCATGGTGCGACCTCCCTCAAATTTTCCGGAAACGGTAAAGGCGGGGAGTTGTTTTTTCAACATATCTTTTTGTTGGTTGTCTCCTTCTAATACGGTTTTTCGGATGGCCCTAATCTCCTGCTTGTAGCGATCACTGCGAATGGTCTTTATGATCTGACGCAATGGTTGCGCCCCAATGATCGTAGTAAAATTTTTAAAAATAGAAATAGTATGCATGTTGTTATTAATTGAATGGCGAAAAGGTAGCATTACGTCCATGTATTGTACATTATTACAAGAAGCGATACCTGAGCCAAATTGATCTTTGGCATTTTTAGACAGAGTTGGCCACCAGTTCTTTAATATAACTCCCCATTAGGCCATTGGAAGCCCTAACCAGATATCCCTTTTCCAGTAAATCTTTCAAATAACGATTCAGCGATCTCTCCGGGATGTTGAGCCGGTTGGCAATGTGGAGAATATCCTTTCTTTGAAAACGAAGTGGCAATGCGTCGTATAAAGCCCGTTTTCGGACATTCTTAAATGGAAATAATGACCAGTGCTTGTTCGAAATCTTATTGTATACGAAGAGCGCGTGCGCTCTATACGTCTTTATCAGCGTTAAAGCAGTTTCAAAATCCTGGTCATTGCAATAAATGGTTGGAGAAGGATTTTTCTCTTCGGCTTTCCTCAGCGCAGAAAAAATCATGGATATCCGGAAGAGTATGCCGCCCAGTTCTATGATAATAGATTTGGCCCCTGATCCACTGGATTGAATGGTGTCTTTGAACAGACCTCTGAAGACCGTATTCAATTTTTTCCATTGTGTTTTTGTGAGATGAAAAGAAGTGGGATGTGCACTCAAAAAATGAGCAGCCTCTGTTATCTCTTTGGATGCCTGTCGGAAAAATGCAAGCAACTGTGGCATCCTTCCTTTGGGAGAAACCTCCCTCGAATCCTGGTCAGAAACATAAAACAAGAACCGGGAAAAGAGCTCGCTTTCAGCGGAGGGGACCAAGGTGTTTACCTGGCTAAGAGTACCTGATAACACAACGGATAACCTGGGTTTGTTGACTTCAATATACTGATGATCGAATTTACCGTAATACGAAATAGGTTGATGGTGAAACGCCTTGCTCATAACCATGCTGTATCCGACTTTATCTTGTCTAAGAATCTTATCCGTCGTATCGGCTTGTGCATCAAAAAGTATACCTCCATTTTTATTGTTATACAATTGTTGTATCAGCTTGTCTGAATGGGAATTGACGGGGATATACAGGGTTTGGAAGAGCGGGCAGTTCGGTTTTTTCGGAATTTCGGCTAACTTACCTCTGTAGTATTTCTTCAGCTCCGATTTATAGTATTTCATTTCTTTTTTGTGTTTACTTAGCGCGGCCTTACTTTTCGAAACGAGTTGTTGGTGATAATGCTGTCCAAGTTCCCGGGCAAAGAGCAATTCATCTTTTCCGCTGGCAGCGGGTGCAATGATGAATGTATAGAGATTGGGGAAGAGCTTTCGATGATCGTATTTACCGTGTATACCGGGTAGACACCCGCTGAGTACCCCCAACGCGGCAGTCAGAAAGACATCGCGCTCTCTTTGATTCGAAAAATTATGGCAACCGTTTTTTAGTAAAGTGGGTAGTGATTCAAAAACAGAAATTGGATTTTGAAATAGACTATTTGCAAATGTTTTTTTCATTTTGATTCAGATTTTAAATTTAAATTAAAAGGATTTTGCTTCCAGGTTGATGTAGGCGTTTTTATCGTAAGAAAAGAGACACAGGTAATCGAGGTCTTCTCCCTGTAAAGAAAACCGTTTGATGCCAAGGACCAATTCGTAGTACTTCTTCACGGCGTTGAACACGGCTGCATGCTGCTCTTTACGCGCCCGGGTAGGAACGATGATATGAAGCCCCAATCCGGTAGCGGTTTCAAAACAGCAGAAGCAAAAAGGGTCTTGAGCTAATTGCTTTCGAACCTTGACTTTATGTTTTTCAGATAAATAGGTTATCTCCAAAATTTGGTAACCGGAATAGTTGGCCATGGAAACCCTGTGGTCTTTGCTTACAAAATGGCCACAAACACTAAAGAAAGGAATCGCCCTTTTTTGAATATCGAAAGAATGGCTTTGGTCATTGCTAAATAGTTTTCGGAGGTTTAATATCTCCTTCTTCATCTTCCCCCGCTGAATCTGTAGGAGGATGGACAATAGTGGTTTTGATTCGATGATTTTAGTTGGGCTTTTGAATAAGGTGGAGATGGACATGAGCAAAATAACTTTTAGAAGTGAAAAAATGTCATGCCGTGAAGTAATGGAATAAAAGCGTGGTGCGGTAGTTGCGCAGGGTTGCGCAACCCCCGGGTAAGTGGCTGTCTGTCAGTATATTGAGAGGTTGATTTTTTTCTATTTTTCTTTTTCCCTTTTGGCTTGAAGTGCCAAATGTTGGAATTTGGATATCCAAAAATCGACAGCATTTGGATCTGGGTTGTCAAAGGAGTTCTTGAAGCTTTTCCAACTGATGTTCTTTTGATTAGGGGTGGTGAATACCTGGCTAATCGTTTTGAATAGTGCTGTTTTTGTCCTGACCGGAAACAATCCTATATCATACAGCACCCTAAATTGATAAGCGAGTTGGGAGACAGTAAGACTGGTCTCGCATTTCTGGGAGACAGGAGGATGGCCTTCGGTCTTTGGAAGTGGATGCTTCATTCGCTTTTGTAACTTTTCGATTTTCTTAATTTCCAAATCCAATAACTGATCAAAGGGTGCATCGTCGATAATCAAAAACCGAGGTCTGTGGCGGATGAAATCAATTTTCAAATTGAATAAGTAGTCAAGTTTTGCTTCGTAAGAATCCAGTTTTTTGAGATGTTCTCTAACCTTGTCCAGGTTGTAGCGCTGGTTGAAAAAGTTTTTGATGGTAGCGGCTAGCTTATCCTCCGTGTCAAAGCGAGTGCGACCTTTAAGTTTACGGATCAGTTGTTGCAACTCCCGGAAAAACACCTCGTCAAAAAATTGCACGTTTACCTCAACGAGGACTTCCAACTGTCTCAGCCATTGATCGGCATCCCGCATTTGATGTAACTGATAGGTAAGAAACGGCTCCAATTCCAGAGTGGAGAGGTTCTGTATTTTATGCAGCAAACAATAACAATAATGCCTCGAAGAAAAATTCTCTGGCAAAAGCAGATCTGCTGAAAAAGGCATCCCCTCAGCGGTCACATCAAAAGCGCTTGTCCTCTCTGCCCGGATGTCCTTTACAGGATGCTCCTCAAAGCCAATAGGAATTATATTGTTAGGATTCATTCTCATAATCAATAGCAGAATTGGGGTAAAATGCAACTGCAATTTTACCAGCTAAATAACGAGATGTGTCAGTGAAGGAGATTGTTGGCCTACCACCAAATTAGGATAAAAAAATTGGTTGTGCAAGAAGAATAAATGAAAAAAAGAGAGAGGTAATTGAATTTCCGTCAGTTTCGTTTTTTTTTCCAAAAGTTTGCGAAATTTTTTTTCTGAAACGGAAAGAAAAGGCAAATTGAGGAAAGGGGCGGAATTATGCCGTATTTTTCTTGTTATAGAAGAAATTTTCGGCAATTTCATCGGCTTCTTTTTGGGTGATTTGTTTGTTTCGGAGCAGCCAGTTTTCCAACTCTTCCCTTTTGAAATAGATCTTCTTTCCGTTGGGCCGGTAGTAGGGGATGCGATTGGCGCTGGTGAGTTGATACAGGTGCCCTTCGCTAAGGCCCAGGAAGGTTACCGTTTCTTTGAAGTTGAGTACTACCTTGTGGAGCAGTGCTTGTTCCTCCAGGCGTTTTTCAATTCGGTCGAGTTGTTTTTTTATGATTTCGTAGTCATCCATGATCGCGATTAAATAAGGCAGTGGCCACTGTCCTTTTTACTATGAGAATGATTTTCAAAGGCTAAGAAATGTAAAATGAGTGAAAGATGGTAGTTGCGCAAGGTTGCGCAACCCCTTGTTAAGAGGCTGTGTAACAGGGAGTTGTCCTATTGAAAAAAGTTGATTTTTTTTGAAGGGAATATGCTACTCGTTTCAACTCTTGTGATAATGGTTATGATTTGCCAGAGAAGGGAAAGCCAGTTAACTAAAACAGAGATAAGAATGATAGAGGAAAGGTAAGGGTTGAATGTTTAAACTATGTTTAAACCAATAAGAAAAGGAGTTATGAAACTATTCATAACTCCTTGATTATCAGTGTCGGGGTGGCAGGATTCGAACCTGCGACCCCCTGCTCCCAAAGCAGGTGCGCTAACCGGACTGCGCTACACCCCGAAAAAATAATAATGTCAAAAGGCCAAAAAAATCAGGATTCGACCCTGCGACCCTCCCGCCCGCTGGCGGGATGCGCAAACCGGACGGAGTTTACCGACCTGTGGTGGGCTACACCCCGAATCCAAACGAGCGGCAAAGATATAACAATCACCTAGTTTTGTCAAGCATTATGCCAGAAGTTTTTAGAATGAGGGCGATGGCATAATTCAATTTAGAAACAAGCCCACCAGCAAAAAAATTCCCTATCTTGCCCGCAAAACACCTATGTGGAAAACCGCCCTGTTCCTGATCTTCACCTTAATTGTGGTGCCGGTGATCGCCTTCCGGATCGATGACCCATTGACTACCTTACAACAAGCGGCTCTTTCAAAACTAGTATTCATTTACGCGGTGGCGTCCTTATTGTGTTTTGCGGTAAGCACCCTCACCAAAAACTACAGCCAGGTCGACAAGCTGTGGTCCGTCATGCCCATCGTCTATGCCTGGGTGGTAGCCGACGCAGGTGGTTATGAATCTCGCCTGGTCGTCATGGCCACACTGGTCACCATCTGGGGCATCCGCCTGACGTTCAACTTCGTCAGAAGAGGAGGCTTCACCTGGCCTCCCTGGCGCGGCGAAGAGGACTACCGCTGGGCCATACTCATGGCCAAACCCGAATTTCAGGCGCCGTGGAAGTGGACGCTGTTCAACTTTTTCTTCATTTCCCTCTATCAGATGGGACTGATCCTTCTCTTTACCCTGCCCATTCTCAAATGCATGAACGGCCGACCATTACAGGCCGTAGATGTATTGTTGACTTTTGCTTTTCTCCTTTTCGTCATCATCGAAACCATCGCCGACCAACAGCAATGGAATTTCCAACAGGAAAAACACCGGCGCATCAGCGAAGGCATTCCCCTCACCGGCAGTTACCAAAAGGGTTTCGTTCATTCCGGCCTGTGGGCAAAAGTCCGTCATCCCAATTATGCCGCCGAGCAGGCTATATGGATCACTTTCTACTTGTTTAGCGTAGTTGCTACCGGCATCTGGCTCAACTGGTCCGTCGTGGGTGCCTTGTTATTGGTGTTACTCTTCAAAGGCAGCTCCGACTTTAGTGAGTCCATCTCTGCCGGAAAATATCCGGACTATACTAAATACCAACAAAGCGTACCTAGATTTATTCCTTTCCGGATAGGTAGTAAGTCTAAAAATGGAGAGGCGCTTTGATAAAATTCATCCAACATCCCAATACGCCGTAGGGATGACTTCAAAACGGCCTTCGCCTTATCCAATATACTTGTATATCTGAATTCTTCACTCACCCCGCTAAGGGATGAAGAAGAGGAGCAGGGAGCAGGAATGGGATGTTTCTAAGTGATTGGGTACCAACCAATTAAAATTAATTTAGGAAAAAATCAGTTCATTTTGTCACAATTGATGAAATAAACACCTATAGGTAGTTGTAGGCCTAGTCAATGATTTTTCTAACTGG
Source organism: Saprospiraceae bacterium (assembly GCA_965222105.1). Classification (GTDB taxonomy): domain Bacteria; phylum Bacteroidota; class Bacteroidia; order Chitinophagales; family Saprospiraceae; genus CALGLS01. Next base: position 7,780 of record CBDCTQ010000020.1, read on the forward strand.
AATAACTTTTTATTCAACCATTAAAAAAATACACAATGAAAAATTCAATATATCTCTGTCTTGCAACCCTTTTTTCTTTATCGGTTTTGACGACCTCCTGTACCAAAGAAAATATAGATACCAGCATTACAACAAAAGGAACCTTTGAGCCTTCCACTAACATCGTGGATATAACAAATGGGTTCTATTTTACTCTTTCAAAAGTTTATCCCAACAATTTGGATGTTAAAGGAGGTTCCTCGGAATTAGGTACTAATATTTCGAAGGAGGTTGTGGGCAACCAGCTTAAATGGACCCTTTATTCCAGCTTCTGGGACGGGATAACGGTTGAGAACTCAGTAGTATTTTTCACCAACAATACAGATGCAGGCACTTATCCAGTATCAGAGTACAAATTAGCTTATGGTTCAGGATTGATAGAGTGGTTGGCCCCGGAAATGAATGGAACTATTACCGTCTCCGACCTCAGTACTGTAGGAGACATAGCGAATGGTACTGTTTTTATTGAAAAAATAGATGCCGATACTACTTATACGTTTAATGCCTCTTTTGATGAGGTCATCATTTTGGAGTAATCTCAAAACGGATTTAAAACGAAAGAATAATTGTCTACAAACGAAATAGAAAGCCAAACTTCAAGTAAATTGACCGATCAGATCAACATATTGATAGACAAATGTAAAAAAGATGATAGGAAGGCACAATTCCAATTATTTGAGCTCTTCCTACCTTATGTGACCGTTCTTATCCGTAGATATTTATTTGATCAAAATGCAGTTGCCGACCTTAGTCAGGAGGTTTTTTTGACGGTGTTCAACAGCCTCAAAACGAGCTATGACATTAACAAAGGAGCTTTCAAGCCCTGGCTTCGAAAAATTACTATTCATCAATGCCTTAAGCACAATAAAACGATTCGCAGCATTGAAGAAATTGATGAAAATACCCACTACATTAAAGTTGAACCAGCTGTTTTTAATGCATTTTCCGAAGAGGAAATGATGAACCTCATCCAATCTATGCCGACTACGTTTAGACCCGTGTTTAACATGGCGGTAATCGACGGATACCCGCATAGCGAAATTGCAGACCTCCTCGGCCTTACAGAGGCCGCTTCAAGAAAAAAGTTATCCAGGGCAAGGGCTTGGTTGAGCCACCGTATAAAATCTTCTTCTTCTTTATTCAACGCTTTATAACATTAGTCTGATGGAACATAATCCAATTGAAAAGAATATACAGGATAAACTCCAGGGGTATGAAAATTTTGTTGGAGACAAAATGGATTTGTGGCAAGGTATCAACGAAAAGCTGGAGAAGAAAAAGAAACGTCGGTTTTTGTGGTTTTTCTGGGGCGGTTTTTCCGGGCTGTTTATTGGACTGATAACCCTGTTTCTGTGGAAAGGGAGTCCAACCACAACCCAGAGTCGACAATCGGGCCAACTGGCGAACACCACCCTCAATAAACCTTCTTCCACTACTAATAGCTCCGCGGAGTTGGCCCAACCTGACCCAAATACCCAGCACACCAAGCAACCTGTCGCCAATGCAAAAATAGTTGATAATCTTAAATCAACTTCTACAAAGAAGGCCGAACCAATTCTAACGCCCGACAAGCCCCTAGGAAAAATGATTAGCCTAATAGAAAAACGGAAGACAACCAACAGCCAGATAAATAATGTCAATCCAGTAGATCATAACTCTCCCAAACAATATACTCCCAACACGGTTAACAACATACAGCCCACTTCTGTTGGAGACAATACCTTGGAGGACGATGATGCGGCCCATATACATTCTTTTCAAAGTTCAGATCCATTGGAATTAGCCCATTTGACGCCGATGCTATTTGAGCCGAACAAGCCCCATCCCATCGAAGTGATTGATACCATTTATAGGGTACCCATTTACCCAATTGAGAAATGGAGAATTAGTGCTGCCGCTGGAATTGTCCGGCACCAATCCGGTTATGATGCAGAATCTGATTATCTCGATTTGTTAGAAAACAGCGAAACGAACCAGACAGGGTGGCAGTTGACTTTCGATGTAGAACGAGCACTCCGAATGGGATTTTCTGTCGCCACCGGTATTAACTATAGTCGATATTGGACGCAATTCAACGCCAGATCTGAGACGACCGGCACAAATGTACTAGAGAACGTCATTCTCGCATACTACATCAACACCCGACACTTCGACAATGATACCTTAATCTCCATAGGAGACACATCTGTATCTACGCTGACTGAAAGAATCGTCGTACACCACAATCGTTTTGACAAGTTGCAAATACCACTTATGATGGGTAAACGGATCAACAAAGGTAAGTGGTCAGTAGCCGGATTTGCCGGGATTGGACTGGATTGGTGGTTGCATCGTTCGGGAAAACATTATGATCAAAAGTTTGAATTGGCTGAATTTAACCAATCAACGGATGAAGGTTTTTCAAAGCTGGGCTTTTCACTAATGCTTAGAGGTTCCGTTGACTTTTCCCTCACGGCAAAAACAGGCATATTTATTCAACCTAACGGCAGCCTTTCTCTGTCAGATTGGTCTGCGGCCGACGATGGTTTGAAGCAAAAACCATTTAGCTATGGCTTAAATGTCGGTTGGTGGTTTAACCTTTAACGGTCAAATGATAGCATCAATCAATTTTACATAACAAAAACAATACATTTACACATGAAATGGCAACTTCAAGTTATTACACTGGTTTTGTCCTTCCCAGTGATGATGTTCGGACAGAATAAATTTTCTGTCGGCTTAAACCTGAATTCGGAAATAACCAACATGAAAATAGATAACGCTAACTCAGCAACCGGAATTCGGGAAAAAGGAGCCATTGGATATGGCCTTGCAGTGGGACTGCAAATTCAATACCAACTAAATAGTAAGCTCTTCGCGAGAAGCGGAGCCCAATATCAACATTTGACCCATCGCCATAAAATTGAAGGGCTGAGGTTCAGTACTGACATAAATGGCACGGAATCATACATTCGAAATGACATCACGCTTTCATCCGTTGGAATACCACTGGACATTGGATACAGAATAAACCCAGACAAAGGCCCCATCAGGTATTTAGTCGGCCTTGGGGCTTTGGCTAATATAAATGTAAACACAAAATCGAAGGCAACCGTTTTTTATGGCAATTCAGAAAATGACGAATTGACAGATGTTGAAAACCAGGTGGATGAATCGCCCTTTTCAATAGGCGTATTTGCCGGAATTGAATTTGGAATTAGTGATAAACTAATCATGGGTATTGAACCTAATGTAAGAATTACACCCAATAAATTCACCCTCTACTTGTACGATTCAACAGCAAAAACGACGCTGGAAACAGGTTTGACGATGAGAATTTCTTTATCTAAATAAGGGCTTAGTCTTTGGCCTCTGGCTTAAACTGTTGATCAAAATTCAACCTTTTAATTTCAATGCATGACATATCTACCTGGCGGTAGACAGGCCTACCGGCCGACAGGCGGGCATGGAGATTTTCTTTGTGAAGCTTTGTGTCGCCTTGTCTTGGTGGTAATTGCCGCAGCGATTCCCGCCATTCGGCGGGACAGGTTTGTTATGCACTCTTATAATTTAGAACAATTCCAAACAAGTCTGTACAATACAACCCATTGAAAAAATCCGTTTTCCATCCTACCTTGGCATAAAACCAATAAAAATGGAAAAACTAAAAATCCTCCACGCCATCATCACGCTCTCATGGCTTGCCGTCGCCACCACGCTCGCAATACTATTGTTGATGGCATTTGGCCAACCCGCGACTACTCATGCCCACCAACCCACCGATGCCAGTACTGAGGCCACTCAACTGTCTGAGGCCCTCACCCCACAAATTAAAACAGGCAAACGACTTTTCAAAGCAAACTGCGGCTCCTGTCACCACCGCAACATGGTAGACGACCTCACCGGCCCGGCCCTGAAAGGAGTAAGGGAGCGCTGGAGCGATTTTCCCAAACAAGACCTTTACAACTGGATCAAAAACCCGGCAAAACTCATCCACCAACAACATCCCAGAGCCCTCTACCTGTGGCAGAAGTGGAACAAAGAACCCATGCCCGCTTTCGCAAACTTATCAAATGATGACGTGGAAGCCATCCTGACATACATCAATCAAAGATAAGTAGTGGCCTATTGAGTCGATGGCATTGATTCAACCAACTTTCCCACCAAGCCAGGATTTAAACCTCGCCACATTGCGTTGACTGACCGTAATGGTTTTCTCAAATGGTGCGCGTAGTGATATTGACAATTGACTCCCTTCCGTGCGTATCTCTCCCAGCGAAGACAACTGCACTATGCATTGCCGGTTGACCCGGAAAAAATAAACCGGATCCAACAGCCCCATCAACTCCTCCAGCGAATGATCGATCGGATACTTCTTACCATGTTGATCGTATAACAATACAATTCCATCTTTCAGAAAAAATGCAATATCATCCACCGGTATCACATACAGCTGATTGCCCAGCCGCACCAAAAAGCGGGACTTGTATCCGGTTTTCGGCACTTCCCTGGTCTTTGCTGCTGGTTGCCTCGCATCTCCCAGCGACTCCTGTACATCCACGACCGACGATGCCAGCTCCGACTGCTGTGTTCGGTGGTGGTTGTAAAGCTCCCTGATGAGGGCTGCTGCCTTTTCGGGCGATGCCGCCAGGGCTCCCTCCAGTTCAGTGAGGTGTCCATTCCATTCAAACAAGTCTATTCGCTCCTGCAGCACATTCAATAGTGCCAGAGCGTTCCGTTTTTTGGAGGCTTCCGATTCGAGCTCTACCTCCTGCCAGGTTTGCAAAAGCTGGTATCCGATTTGCACGCTGTTGATGATCTGTACGATGATGAATCCCAAAGCCACGGCCACCGTTACATGCAACCAGGCCACTGGATTGTCGGCGCCAAGCAT
>CBDCTQ010000021.1:0-30974 GCA_965222105.1 Saprospiraceae bacterium
GAGGTTGATTCGTTAAGTCAATTTAAATTCAATATTTCCTCTTTAATTCCCAGGTAGAGATGCTTAGTCATATGTCCTTGTTCCAATAAACTTTACAGGTCATTTGGTATTCTCCTGCAGGTAAATCAATTGCGCCTTCCGGCGACAGGACAATGGCTCTTTCAGTTTCCATCTGCTCTCCTTTTCCAAATCCTGCAAATTCTAAGCTATTCACACCTGAAGCATAATCCCCTTTATTTATGACAAAATACTTGGCCGAAAGGGAATCCATCAACCAAATTTTTGATAATCATCGGGCACGGGGCTTTCCGGTAATAATGTCAATGGCGAGGGTTTTCTTCATACAGGATAGGTCCTTCAAATCCGTAAAACTGCGGGCGAGTAAGTTGTCACTTGGCTTTTGCCAAACCCGCAAATATTCTATTTCAAAATCCAACAGGCAACTCTTCTTTATGGGTAATCCGAGCCATTTGAAAATCTCCGAGTCAAACCAAACTTCCATTGGGTTATTCAATACCCCATTCTATTCCCAACTCATCTTGTGTCACTTCTGCAACCAATGTTCCATCCATATAATATTTCAAATAATCTATGCCCCACTCGACGCCAAAAATATGGAATTCGTCGGTTGTCCGAAAAGGCAGTTGTTGTCTTTATACTTCCAGACCCAGGTCGGTCGCTGCGCTGGTGGACTCCAATCGTGAATCGTTATTTTGGTGCCATTAGCATGGATGTCTAATTTTTCACCTTTAGGATTTCCATTTGTTCGAATACATCCAATTCCTGTTCATAACCAATCGCCCAGAAAGCACCTGTAATAGCCGCATTGCCTGTTTTCGTTTTTGCCTCCATATAACCGTTGAGGAATCGCTTTTTGGTAATTACTCCAGCAGTGGTAACGGGAAACGTTTTCCTCCCCATGTCGCCAGTATCTATCGTTGTTTTGCCATCGCATAATTTTCCTGGGCGAACTTAAATTCAGGTTCCACTGTGTTCTTATTTTCAACTTGCCATCTACACAATGACATTGTGTTCGGCAATTGAGAGGGTGGCCGTCTTTCCAAATATAGTAATCGCCACCTTGCCCTTCGACAAACCATTTGTCTCTATCTATTTCTGTTCCTTCAAATTCATCGCTGACTTCTTTGTTGAGTATCCATCCTCCGGAATGTTTGGGTCAGAGGCCGGATAAACAGCTTCCTGGCAATACCATTGAAGTAGAAACAAATTCCCATCAACAAGGTTAGCACATTTTTTTTCAGGTTACTTTTCATAATAGTCTCTTTTTTAATTTCATGTGCAGCGACTACTTTTTTAATCTCACGTATCGCTATATCATCAATGAAAAACTCAGCGGCTTTTATTTCCGGCACATGCTCTTTATGAATTTCGATTTTAAACTGGTCATTAGGACTGGAGGCTGTAGGCTTGATAAATTCATGTTCAATAGTCACCCATTTGTTTCTTTCCAATCCAGTAAGGTCAACAGGCAACAGTAGCTTTGGATTTTTCAAAAGACACCAATATTTTCTTTACGTCTCTACCTTGTTTTTTGTAAATCTTCATGGTTAGGACATACTCCCCGGCAGGAATATTCACCGCTCCTTCCGGAGATAACGCCACTACTTTTTCGGCTTCCAGTTTTTCATTCTTTCCAAATCCTGTAAACTTCAAGCTATTGACTCCGGACGAATAATCTCCTTCTACAATATTGAAGTATTTTGTGGAAACGGTATCAATCAGCCAAAATTTCTGATAATCGTTGGGCACAGAACTCTCTGGCACCATATCTTAGTGGCCGGGGCTGATCTTCATATAAGATCGGTCCTTCAAACCCGAAGAATTGACGAGCAAGTAAATTGTCATTTGGCTTTTGCCAAACCCGCATATATTCTATTTCAAAATCAACAGGGAGCTCCTCCTTGTGTGGTACACCCAGCCATTTAAAAATCTCCGAATCCAACCATATTTCCATTGGGTTATTCAGCACCCAATCAGTCCCCAATTCATCTTGAGTGACATGATAAGTCAATTTACCATCTCTGTAAACTTTAAGATAATCTTCTCCCCACTCTGCTCCATAAATATGGAATTCATCTGCAGTACGATAAGGCAAATTTCTCTCATCAAACCCAAATACTTTTGTTGGGCCTGACTGCCGGTGGGCTCCAGTCATGCACTGCACATCTAACCGAATTTGCCAGAATAGTTCCTTCAATTTTCGGGTTTCCCATTTGCTCAAATATATCCAGTTCCTGCTCGTAACCTATGGCCCAAAATGCTCCTGTTTATGGCCGCATTTCCCACCTTGGATTTTACTTCCATGTAGCCATTCAAAAACCTTTTTTTTAGTGATGACTCCTGCGGTAGTGATCGGCAAGGGTTTTCCTTCAAAACTACCATAGGCATCATTATGCTTACCATCTGCATAGTTTTCCTTTGCAAAGTCATAATCAGGCTCCCACTGCGTTCTTAGCTTCAGCTTACCATCCTCCAAAATGACATTATGTGGAACAAATTGCGAGGGTGGCCTCCCCTTCCAGATATAGTAATCACCACCTTGCCCTTCTATAAACCACTTAGTGGGATCAAGTTTAGTTCCTTCAAATTCGTCGCTCAATTCCTCGTTGAGGACCCAGCCACCTGAATTATCAGGGTCAGAAGCGGGATTTGGTTGAGTAATACCCGGAGCCTGTGCTGTCATCCTTTGGGTACAAGCATTCAAAAACAACAATGGTATTCCTATGACCAAGAGAAAAGCACATTGAATGTAAATACGTTTCATCTTAATGCCGAATTTATTAGGTTAAACTGTGATCTGACAATGGGAATGAATAGTACCTTTTTTGAGTGGCGTCAAATACTGCATTAAATATAGCAGGTGCAATTACAGGAACACCAGGCTCTCCAATACCTGTAGGCTTCGCCTTACTTTCTACTAATTCAATATGCACTTCAGGAGCTTCACTCATTCTGACTATCTGGATAAGTTCCACAACGACAAATATTTCCATTCATACTCATTTTTATTTCCTCATCGCTATGGTTCGGGGTAGATTTTAATAGTCCAATAGCAGGCATGATCTGTCCTGGCTGACAGTAACCACACTGAGGAACATTGATTTCTGCCCAGGCATCTTGTATGTGTTTATACTCATTTCCAAACTATCGGAAGAAACACCGTCATTTCGGCCAATCCTCTATTGCTCCAGGCAAAGTAAGGCACCAATTGCGTTTTATGGCTTTTCCATTTAGGGCGTCGGATGGAATGATACATCTTTTCATTGCTATTTTTTCTTAACAATAGATTTGTATTAACTACAGTCACACCTCCTAAAAATTCCGGACGATGTTGTGGTTCAAATTCGGTATCAATAGAAATAAAAACGTCAAGGATGTCAGTGCCTTCAGGCAGGTCTGGAGATTCAATACAATACACTACTGCTCCTCTTTTGACCGCGACCTGATTGCGAACCTCTTCAATACGTGGATGCCCTTCCAGCAAATTCACTTCCAATGGCAGGTATAAGGAAAGGATATCTCCTGCGCTCCAGGATCGTTTTATTTTAGCAAAATGTCCTGGAATAATTTCGACATCTGTGCTTTCTCCGTTCAATTGGATCTTTGCGCCAACGGCCCAGTCGGGAATTCTGATTAATAGTTCAAAAGGAGTGCTTTTGCATTCTTTTAAGGTAATCGTGATAGCCCCTTCCCAGGGGTAATTCGTTTCTTGGATCAATTTAATTCTTGAGCCATCCAATAATCCCGTTTCCAACTGATTTCCTCCGAAAAGATTCACCGCCAATCCATTTTCTGTTAAACTGTACGCCCAGGTTGACACCTTTGCAATCGTCCTCACTAAATTGGGTGGACAGCAAAAACATTCAAGGTAAGGTTCTCGGTTAGGTGTTTCCGTTGCATTCTCATGATCGTTGTAGGCCCTGGAATTATGGATCATCCGCAAAGGATTGGCGTAGAAGTAATTTTTCCCCTCTATGCTAATACCAGACAGACCACTATTGAGTAATACCAACTCCATGATGTCTGCATATTTGGACTCCCCTTTAATCCCCAGCATTCTGTAACTGAACATAGCGTTGCAAAGATTGGCGCAAGTTTCATTATACGCCGTCATATTAGGCATCATATAATCATCAATGAAACCCTCTTCGATTTTATCACGGTTGGAAGAAGCACCATAATGTGTTTGCCCTACTGCTCCGGTCACATACATCTTTTTTTGTGTAACGCTTTCCCATAGCCGATCAAGGGCCCCGATCAGAGCTTGTTCTCCTGTTTCAGCATATACATCAGCTGCACCAGCATAGTAGTACAATGCCAGCACGGCATGTCCTGCCGCCTCATGTGCTTCCCGAAGTGGGATTCTTTCCTGTACCATATCACCAATCGGGTAACCTTCTGTAGTTGGATGATGAACTACTTGATACCTACCCCGCCGGTTAATGAACCGTTCAGCTAATTCGAGATACTTTTTTTCTTTAGTCACACGATACAGTTCCACCAAGCCCATAATTTGAGTCTGGTTAAAACCGAATCTTCCGAACTGTTTTGTTTCAGGGTAAAAAATGGTGTAGAGTAAATCGGCGTGTTTAATGGCAATATCAAGGAAGTTATTTTGACCAGTGACCCGGTGATGTATGCATGCACTGATCAGCAGATGTCCGGTGTTGTACATTTCATGATACTTTCGATTTTCATACCGGTCGACTTCTTTCCGCAACTGAATCTGTGTTTGGAGGTAACCATCTTTCATTTGCGCCTGAGCAATAATTGCAATATATTCATCGAGTTGTTGAATTATTTTTTCATCACCATTTTGTGCATACACATAAGTAGCAGCTTCCATCCATTTATAAAAATCGCCATCGTGCCAAAACATTCCCTTATGCTCCCCTTTCTTCAAACCAGCTGCAATTTTGAAATTATTTAGAGCATGGCCAATTTCACCACATAGCAACTCTCCCATATAAGGTAGCATAGACTCTTCGCAAACCTTGAATTTTTCCGCCCAAAATCCAGTGGTCCATTTGCAATCTCCAATGTTGATGCTTTTAAAATTAGCAAAAGGGCTTTTCTTTGGATAGGTTGTTAAGTGGTTTATCATTTTTCTTCTTTAAAAATTAATTTTGTAAATGAAGGGGTAAATAATGAGTATGGATAAATGGAATTTACCTTGTTATTGCAATATTTTACCTTGAAGTTGATTTATTTTTCAAAATAACATGGAGGAAAATGGTTTTCATTCAGATGAAAAGGGAATTTCTAATTCAGCTAATCCAACTTTTGAGAAGCAGATAATTATCCACACAGAGGGGTATTTATAGTGCCTGACCAAGTAAAATGATAAAATAATGTAACGATAAGATAATTTTCAACAACATCAACCTCTTGATTAGTCATTAATTTACTGATATGCTAAGTTTCTCTGTGCAAAATGTAACCATTAAATACTAATGCTTGCCATATGAAAAATATAATATTCACTTCTCTATTATTATTTCTAGGCTGGGAATACGTTCAGTCACAAGAACTACCCATGTTCAGCCAATACAGGGAATTTCAATCATTCATTAACCCTGCAGCGATCCCCGTTGATCATCTTTCGCAAAACTATCAGCCCAATCAAACAGCTGGTATTTCCTATCGAAACCAATGGTTGAATTATAGCGGTGGCCCAACAACAATGACTGCTAGATATGAACTTATTTCGGAAGATCTCAATAGTGTTATCGGAGTCAACATTCTTCACGATAAAACAGGTCGATTTAGCCGATCAGGGGCTTATCTGCGCTATGGATATAACATTGTATTTACACAAGAAACGAACTTGGTGGTAGGTGCAAAATTTGGCGCTTATCAAAACAAATACGATTCTTCAGATGGTATTCTCCATGATCCAGGTGATTTAACAGGAGAAACAAATGTCAACCAAATCATATTCGATTTCGGATTTGGCTTATTCTACAGTCAAGAGTTTTTCAATGATGACATTTTTTATGCAGGCTTGTCTGTCCCTCAATTTGGGAATAGTATCGGTTCATCTACGAAAAACCGAAAGGACGGTTTTTTGTATGAAGCCACTCATCTATATATCAACGCAGGTCTTTACAAAAAACTGGGAATCGAAAGCAATTTCGGTAGTCGAGAAATGTTCATCGAGCCATCTCTTTGGATAAAATATGTGAAAGCAGCACCTATCCAAACGGACATGAATATCAGAGTTCACTTTACAGATTTATTTTGGGTTGGAGTAGGTTACGGCGTCGGTTTTGAAGACAAAATAAGAGGAAATTTTATTCACTTTGAAGGAGGTGTTGTTGTAGATGAACTTTTCGGACTGTATGACCGAAATTTAAAGATAGGTTTTGGCTACGACAATATTTTTTCAAACGTAGGGTATGGTGGTTTCGGATCTACTTTTGAAATAAACATCAGTTATTCCTGGTTGTGATTAACCTTGTCAAAAATCTGTGTAATTACTTAACCCGAACCACAGCAATAAAAAACCAAAAAAATAGGCCAACTCTATAACAAGAGCTGGCCCAGCGAATCTTCTAAAAATGAAGATTACATATTGAGATATATAGTTACTTGATATTTATCATTTTCTTCGTAGCAGTGTTCGTTGGCGTTATCAACTGGTAGTACAAAAGCCCTGTTTCCAATCCTTCTGCACTTAGGGATATTTGATTGTAACCCTTGTCAAAATCGCCGGAAATCACTTTAACCACTTTCCCGGAAATATCCAACACATTTACAGTCGCTTTAGTAGAAGCAGGCAAGTTAAAGCCAATAACCGTTTCTTGTGTAAATGGATTAGGCGTGTTTTGTAGTAATTCGAAATTAACACCGGCTACTTCGTCTATATCAAATCGCAGATCAACCCCCATCAGGTCGAGGTCTTTATTGTATGCTTCTGCTACCGTGTAGTTGGAGTTGATGTTTAACAATTCACTCAACTGACCATCGGCCTTAGCCGTGAAGCTTACGCTAAATACCGTCGCCCCTATTGGTACCGTGACCGCATCCTGGCTGTTCCAGCTCGTTGTCAGCACCCCTCTTTCGAGTAAGGCGGTTCCGAAGTTGGCTGCACTTAGGTTGTTCAACGCACCTGCTTCTACTTCCACCATTTCGAGTTGGTCTGTGGCGAAGTTCAAGCTGAACTGATACCCGTGGATCGACTCAAAATCGCTTGCTTTGAAACCGACTTTGTAGGTTTGACCCGCTTGCAGTTGTTCATCTGACACTGCAAATACCAAGTCACTGGTTGTGGTGCGGTCGTCTGCTTCAGCTTCAGCGTTGGCTTGTGCCGATCCGTTCAAGTCTCCTATTTTGATGCCCACAAAGTCGTGGATCTCATCCGCACTCAGTCCGTTGATGTCTACTATCTCTGGGAACAACGTCTCGAATGGGTTGGTCGGGTCGGGGAAGACAAAGGCTGCTTCCACAAAGCGCCAGGATGTGTTGTTCGCAAATTCATCATCGATGAACAGGATCAATTTACGCAATTCTACCATGTCGATGGTTGTGATCGTTCCGGATTTGTTGATGTCCGCCGCAATCATTTTGTAAGGTGAATCCAACAGGTCGATTTCCAAAATGTGCTTGGCCATCAATACGATGTCAAAGGTGCTCACTCCGTTGAGCGGGTTGTTGTTTTGATAAGGCGTCACTGTGTAGTTCTGATCAATATCCAAGCCACTGAAGCTGTACAAACCATCTGCCTCCGTTACATCGTACAACATGTTGCCGTTGCCTTCAAGCGATACTTCTACATCCGCTACTGATTCTGATTCTTCTGTTTCGATCAAGCCCAACACGGCGCCACCTGGCTCTGGTCCACCGGCTGGTACCACGTAGAAACTGTACTCTACATAGCTGGTGTTGCCACACTGATCCGTAGCGATGAACTGGACTACCGTCTCTGCTGATTCATCCGGACAGTTTTGATTCGGGAATGGACTGGCTGGATTCGTACTCCAGAATATCGGGCTGAAGCAATCGTCTGCTGCCGTCAAATTATCGAATACCTTGTCTTTCCATTCTGCATACCAGAAGTTGACATCAGATCCACACACCGCTTCGTTGCATACGTCAGGCACATAAGTAGAAGTGATGGCTGGTCCGGTGTTGTCCTGAATCGCAATGGTAGTGGTACAAGAAGCAGTACGTCCGCAATCATCCGTAGCGATGAAAGTCACTACTGTTGATGATCCACAAGCCGTCAGGTTGAAGAAGCTTGGGAAGTGGGTGATGTTGTAACCCAGTTCACAAGAGGTATTGGCTGATACCTGGGCGAGGTGAGCATCGATGTAATCCTGGTTATTAGGATTACCACATTCCAAAATCAGGTTGAATGGAGCACATTCGATGGTCGGTCCTTCGTTGCCAATGATGAAATCACGAGTGGCAGAAGTAGTACGACCACAATCGTCTGTTACCGTGTAAGTATATCTGTAGATGGTACCCGGGCAGTTTTCCTGGCCAATTACAGTAGGACCAGTGATCTCTACGGTGGCACCAAAGTTACAATCGGTTACATAAGTGATGTCGGATTCATACGGGTTGTTCAGTGAAGCACAGTACTTGTAACAAGCTGGGAGGACACTGGTGATAACCGGTCCAACGGTGCTTTCCAGGTAAGTGAATGTTTGATCACAAGTGGAAGTGTTGCCACAACCATCCTGGATGGTGTAAGTACGAACTACTACGCGGGCATCACCAGGACAGTTGGTGCCTTCATTGTCGTCGGCTACAGCAAATACGGTGAAATCACCCAGGTTAGTGGTACAATCATCACTGATCGTTCCACCGGCTGCGATGAAGTCAGCAGCATTGCTGATCGGGTTAGGCAGTGATTCATTACAAGTCAATATCTCACCTGGAGGACAGGTTACAGTTGGAGCCGTTGTATCCGTTACGTTGATGGTTTGTACACAGGAGCTGCTGTTGCCACAGGCATCCGTAGCTACCCAGGTACGAGTGATGGTACGAGTTGCACAAGCACCATTAGCTTGAGAAACTACATCTGTGGAACTAATGTTAATTTCTCCAGCTGTAGAGCAATTATCTCCGGGAGAAGTAGCCATGCCGGCATTGTCGGGATCGGTGGAATCGGTACAATCCAATGTCACGTTCGCAGGACAAACAATATCAGGCGGAGTAGTATCCACTACTTCGATCGTTTGGATGCAGTTTGAAGCATTACCACAGGCATCGGTAGCCGTCCAGGTACGTGTAATGGTGTACTGATATTGTCCACAACCGGAAGCCGTTTGCGTACTGGCATCTGAGAAGGTCACAGTTAGGTCACCAAGAGTCGTACAATTATCCACAGCCAGAGGTGTTCCTGTGTTAGACGGATCGGTAGACTCATCACATTCTATGGTCACATTTTCCGGACAGATCATTTCGGGAGCCTGAGTGTCTACTACAGTAATGGTTTGAACACACTGAGCCGTATTACCACATGGATCAGAAGCCGTCCAGGTGCGGGTAATGATATAACTATCGTTGGTACAACCATCTGGTGTCTGAGAAGAGCTGTCCATAAAAGTAACAGCCAATTCATCATCAGAAGCACAGTTGTCACCACTAGCCGTAGCGTAGCCCGTAAAACCGGGATCTGTTGGGTCGGAGCAATCCACTTCAATATCTGGCGGACAGGTAATAGTCGGAGGCACCAAATCTTGCACGGTAATTACCTGTGAGCAGACAGCTGTATTCCCACAGGCATCTGTAGCCTCCCAAGTGCGAATTATGATATAGCTGTATTGGGAGCATCCTTGTCCCTGCGTAGAAACTTCATTGAATGTGACTACGAGTTCAGCTGGTGGAGGTCCACTTGCAGCACAATTATCAGTTGCCGTTGCCATTCCGGTATCGGCCAGGTCTGTTGACTCATCGCAATTGATAGTGATGTCTGCGGGGCAATCAAATACTGGTGGCGTGACATCTTGCACCATGATTTCTTGTACGCAAGTGGTACTCATTCCGCAGCCATCTGTTGCTGTCCAGGTACGAGTAATCGTATAAGTTACATTGGAACATCCCATTGGTGTCTGAGTACTCACATCCTGGAAAGTAACAACCAGAGGTCCGCCTCCCGGTAATGCTATTACTGTTTGATTGGTATTTAAGGAGCCAGGTGAGTTTGTGGAGGGGGCTGTCCAAGAGAAATCACCTCCCATACTGCCCGTTCCCTGTCTTTGAAGGGACTGACCAATTGGAGAGTTACTGGGTTCGCTGACACCTATATTTACGGACATCAAACCAGCGGCGGGACCATTGTTCGCTGTAAAGGATCCCTCGTAGCTTATGAACTCTTCTACAACACCCCCACAAATCAGGGCGATACCATCAGGACCATTTTGAATGCCATTTGTCGGAAACTGAAAATCAACTGCTCCCGCATTACCACCTTCATTATCAATGGTGCCAGTTAGGTTTATGGGCGATCCGCCATACATATTGCCATTGGCGCCATTATACAATACCAGTTGACAATTGGTGAGATCATAGCCTGCAGGTCCAGCTACCTCAATGAATTCTCCCATGTCAGTACTTACGTTATCATAGTGAAATTCATTGATCCAAATAGACGGCGGGGTAACATTGCAAGTACAATCGTCCGAGCCGATAGCTTGACCAGTATTGGCAGGATCAGTCGATTCATCGCAGTTAATAGTAATGTCTGGTGGGCAAACCAAACCAGGAAAACACGGTTCGGGAGTACAGTCACCATCTGCATTATTGACGGTTAAAGAAATTTGATCGCCATAACAGGTGTACAATGTATTGAAGTTGGGAAATGCATTGGCCAGATCTGTTAAAGTCAAAAATCCGGTAGCATCGTTGCTGCCAGCTAAAACGGTATTGCCAGGATCCTGATACCAATCGTAAGAAGCAGCAATGCCAATATCTCCAACCGTACAGCTCATTAAGGCATTAACCGTTATAGTGGCAGGCAAATCAAAGGTAAGACCATTATTCACACCTGTTCCGCCTGACCCTGCAGCGAAGTTAAAAGTAGTTGCATAATCATAAAACCCATTGTTTATGGCGATATTACCAGTTGTGATGCTGATAGCTGCTCCGGTTCCATTAAAGGTAATTAGTCCGTTATTAACTATAGAGGAAACAGGTGGGTTGCTACCCCATAATCTGATTTTACTTATGCCCAAATTTAACGTAGCGCATTCATGATTCGTAATGGCTAAACTGGTAGCATTATTAGGTTGAATAGATTGACCAGTAGTATTAAAATTCATGGTGCCATAATTATCTATTGTCATATTAGTTGTACTGGGGTTTGAAATGATTCCAGTAGTTCCATTAAAATTCATGGTGCCAAAATTATTTATTGTCGCATTAGGTGCAGTGGGCCGGGTACCTATTCCACTTTGTCCAGTTAAATTAACGGTTGCGCCTGCTTCTACGTTAACAATGGCATTTTCTCTCCAAAATACTATTGCGTTAAAACCAGTAACTGTGATATCAAATGTTCGTCCTGATTTGAAAGTCACGGTACTGCCAACAAAAAGCCTCACTAATTCAGAAACCCCAGAAATGGTTAAGTCAAGATCCAGAGATATATTAGCGTTGTTAAAAATCCAAATTCCTCTAATTGGGTTTGGAACTCCAGGCCCTTGAACAACTGTTAAGGCTCCAACAGGTGTAGGGAATACAGCATTATCCGCAGGCCCTGGGACTACATCGCCTGCCCAATTAAAAGGATCCGTCCAGGAAACCCCATCCCCATTTGGGTCTGTATGCCCATCCCAATTAATATTGGCGGCATAAGTAGCATTGTTAAATAATGCCAGAGCAAGCGCCAGCATAATGAGGAATTTCAACATGTAATTTTTCTTCATGATTATCATAGTTAAGATACAAATTTGTTTATTCAAGGTCTATGTCAGATCTGTCTTTCAAAGCGTTTTAATCGTGATGGTAAAGTGAGATGTACTTCATAAATCAATTTCTCAGTTTTTAGATGGTTGGGACAAATACGAAAAAGGCTCCCTATTAAAATCATAAGTGAGACCATATCGGAAATTGGAATAGCTGTTTTATCCAGCAACGGAATAAAAACAGCATGCAATTGAAACCTTAAAATTGTTTTTGGGAAAAACTAAAGCAAAACCTAAATCCAGCGATGTAATTCAAATTACAATAACCAGATCAAAATTAGGAATAAGTAAATTTAGGTGCTTTATAGTAATCGGTGCTTAGGGAGCACTATACATACAAAATAAACAATACTCGAGCGAATGGTATGGGCAAAAATTACCTTGTTATTACACTATTTTACCCCTGCTTGATTCTTTCTAGTCTTCGATTATTTATTGCAAACGTCAAATGAACTATTGTACGTCAGTCTACTACTTTCCACTTCAACCGCATCAATTAAAGTGCGTTGATATTTGACAACCCGAACGCATGTATCTATAGATTGCGCCTCGCTTGATCTGTAAAAATAGTCGGTGTCGTCTCTGAAGTATTCCACAAGTAAACAAAATCATTGAGGGACGAGGAACCTTCAAGGCCAATAGTAAAGAGGGTATCACTGCAGATGGTAATATCTTCTCCAATATCTATTGCCAATAGGACTACAGTTATTGGTGTCGGGTCATTAACTTGAAAAGTAGAAGGGTTATCCGAACTAATTGAGTTTCCTAAATAATAGTCTGGTAGTCCAGTTAAGTGTGCAAATCCAGGAAAAGATCCTGTTATATCGGAAGTAGCACTCACTGAAACAAGTAAAAGGAGTTTGACTAAACCCAATAAAGATTTGATCCCTATATATAAAGGCAGCAATTCTCAATTTAGTTTTAGGTAATTTGCTGATTTGCTAATTATTAATGTGCTGATGTCCCTCTATCGTAAAGTTTCCTGTGTGAGATGAGAAGTAAGAGGGTATATTGATTTTCAAATTGAGAATTGCTGATATAAAGGCATGCCTACCCACAAAATTCTGATTATCTTAGCAATTGTGTACAATAAATTTAAATGGCTTTTTAGTATTTAATAGTAACATTTCCATATTCTATTTTGTCAGGAACTCTTTTTTTCAAAATATAATAGTAATCTGCCTCTGGTAATCGCTTTCCATCTCGGGTTCCATCCCACGAGTTGTCATACGGTTCAGCTTGATACAACACTCCTCCCCAGCGATTGTAAATAATAAGCGCATTATTCGGATACTCATCCAAATCCGGGAATACCAGCACATCGTTTAACCCGTCTTGATTTTCGGGAGTAATAATATAATTGGTTTGCCCTGTCTCAGTTCCAATCAACTCCAACACTATCCTTGTAGTGTCGCATATATCAGGGCATTCATTGGAACATACCCTATAAAAGAATTCAAAGGTTCCGACGGCATTCCGATCTACTTCAAGCTGCAAAACTTCTTCTATTTCATCAAAATCCCAACTAGATATCTTAGAAGGAAGATCAAAGCAGGTTACCGTGAAATCAGAAATTCCGTTCAAATCATCGTTAGACAAAATATCAAATGCTATTTCATCGGTGTTTCTAAATACAACTTGGTCTTGTTGTAAATCAGGGGTGTCATTAATTGCATATACCAATACCGTATCGCTATCGAACCCAGGACAACTGGCGGTAGAAAGTGTCCAAATGAAAATATTTTCTGCTGGATTTAACCCCATTGCATAGGCAGCTGCTTGATTATTTGGCTCAATGGTCGCTCCTGTTGGTGAGGTCCAAATGCCGATGGTTCCAATTACTTCTTGACCAAATAAGTCCACCTCAGTCCCACAAGCATCCCCATCGCTGCCTGCATCAGCACCATCAAAAGCTGCTAGCCCATCAAATGTGAGATTTAAAACTAGCGTGCTATCACAACCTGTAATGGTTTGGAAGTTCATTGTATAACTACCACCTACTGAATAAATTTGCCCCTGCCAGGCATAAATATCTGAATCACAAACGACTACAGACTCATTAAATTCATAGGATTGTGGTTGAGTTAACTCGATTGTAACAATACTGTCACAGCCATTCAAAGATTGGTTCTCTAATACTACTTGATAAACATCTTCATCGAAAACTTCAGTCCCATCTGGCAAAACATAGGATTGTCCTTCGCAGAATGAATCCGATAGGAAACTTGTAGCATTTTCATGAACTGTAATAGTGGCATTCCCCCCTGGTGTCCCCACACATCCTTCCGAATCTACAATGGAAGTTATTGTGTAAGTAGTCGTTGAGTTTGGCGAGACAGGCAACAAAAAATTGCCCGTTCCATCAATAATGACATTATCAGTTACCTGACCATCAAAATACGCTACTGTAATTGGGGCAGTTCCTCCTGTTGTGTTAAAGACTAAATCAACTGTTTCCCCCTCGCAAATTGAAATTGGAATAGTCAGATTAACTTCAAAAGGAAGGCAGCCAAAACAATCGCCAGGGTCTGTGATGGTCTCCATGATCATACAGCCTCCATTCATAGCATCACTAATCGTAATATCTAAATCTCCATTCCCGGCAGTTCCCACATCAGTTGAGAAGGAAGTCAATGAACCATAGTTACCTCCGCTTGGCATAACCGTTGCTCCTGTTAATGTATACTCCAATCCTAAATTATTCCCCATCGGATTCAAATCAAAGGTAATGAAGTCATCACTCGAATCCGAGGGAGTGCCATTGTCATTACAAGTTACATTGGTCAAGCCGGTTGTTAACAATTCGCATGCATTCGAACAAGCTCCCGGATCGGCCACCACTATGTCAAGCGTGCAATCACTGTTGGTATCATCTGTCAATGTGATATTCAGATCACCTGATCCTGCTGTGCCGGGAGGCGTTTCATAACTGGTCACTATCCCATAGACACCTCCGGAGGGCGTGACCGTCGCTCCGCTAAGCGTATAACCTGATCCCAGGTTACTACCGGATGGATCAAGATCAAAGGTGATGTAGTCATCACTGGGGTCTGAGGGGGTGCCGTTATCGTTACATTGTATATTGGTTAAACCCGATGAAGTGAGGTTACAAGTGCCTGAACAAGCTCCGGGATCTGCAAGGATTAAATCAATCGTACAACCAGCATCTCCATCATCTGTAATTGTCAAATTTAAATCTCCGCCTCCTGCTGTACCAGGCTGGGTGCTGTAAGCCGCAACTGCTCCATAATTACCACCAGAGGGGCTGATCACGCCTCCGCTTAAGGTGTAACTTCCTCCTAAATTATTCCCCGTCGGATTCAAATCAAAGGTAATGTAGTCATCACTTGAATCGGAGGGAGTGCCATTGTCATTACAAGTTACATTGGTCAAGCCGGTTGTTAACAATTCGCATGCATTCGAACAAGTTCCCGGATCGGTCACCACTATGTCAAGCGTGCAATCACTGTTGGTATCATCTGTCAATGTGATATTCAGATCACCTGATCCTGCTGTGCCGAGAGGCGTTTCATAACTGGTCACTATCCCATAGACACCTCCGGAGGGCGTGACCGTCGCGCCGCTAAGCGTATAACCTGATCCCAGGTTACTGCCGGACGGATCAAGGTCAAAAGACAGGTAATCATCACTGGGGTCTGAGGGGGTGCCGTTATCGTTACATTGTATGTTGGTCAAACCCGACGAGGTAAGGTTACAAGTGCCTGAGCAAGTCCCCGGGTCTGCAATAGTTACTCCAATCGTACATCCAACATCACCAGCATCTGTAATCGTCAAATTTAAATCTCCGCCTCCTGCCGTACCAGGCTGGGTGCTGAAACTCGTTGTTGTGCCATAATTGCCAACAATTGGCGTAATTACGCCTCCGCTCAACGTGTAACTTGACCCTAAATTATTCCCCATCGGATTCAAATCAAAGGTAATGAAGTCATCACTCGAATCCGAGGGAGTGCCATTGTCATTACAAGTTACATTGGTTAAGCCGGTTGTTAACAATTCGCATGCATTCGAACAAGCTCCCGGATCGGTCACCACTATGTCAAGCGTGCAATCACTGTTGGTATCATCTGTCAATGTGATATTCAGATCGCCTGATCCTGCTGTGCCGGGAGGCGTTTCATAACTGGTCACTGTCCCATAGACACCTCCGGAGGGCGTGACCGTCGCTCCGCTAAGCGTATAAGCCGATCCCAGGTTACTACCGGATGGATCAAGGTCAAAAGTGATGTAATCATCACTGGGGTCTGAGGGGGTGCCGTTATCGTTACATTGTATGTTGGTCAAACCCGATGAAGTGAGGTTACAAGTGCCTGAACAAGCTCCGGGATCTGCAAGGATTAAATCAATCGTACAACCAGCATCTCCATCATCTGTAATCGTCAAATTCAAATCTCCGCCGCCTGCCGTGCCGGGTTGGGTACTGTAACTCGTTGCTGTTCCGTAATTGCCGCCGGAGGGGTTGATCACGGCTCCGCTTAATGTGTACCCCGTTCCTAGATTATTTCCTGTCGGATTCAAATCAAAGGTAATGTAGTCATCACTCGAATCCGAGGGGGTGCCATTGTCATTACAAGTTACATTGGTTAAGCCGGTTGTTAACAATTCGCATGCATTCGAACAAGCCCCCGGATCGGTCACCACTATGTCAAGCGTGCAATCACTGTTGGTATCATCTGTCAATGTGATATTCAGATCACCTGATCCTGCTGTGCCAGGGGGCGTTTCATAACTGGTCACTATCCCATAGACACCTCCGGAGGGCGTGACCGTCGCTCCGCTAAGCGTATAACCTGATCCCAGGTTACTGCCGGACGGATCAAGGTCAAAAGACAAATAATCATCGCTTGGATCAGACAGGGTGCCATTATCGTTGCATTGTATATTGGTCAAACCAGATGAAGTGAGGTTACATGTACCTGAACAAGCTCCGGGATCTGCAAGGATTAAATCAATCGTACAACCAGCATCTCCATCATCTGTAATTGTCAAATTCAAATCTCCGCCTCCTGCTGTGCCGGGTTGGGTACTGTAACTCGTTGTTGTTCCGTAATTGCCGCCGGAGGGGTTGATCACTGCTCCGCTTAATGTGTAACCTCCTCCTAAATTATTCCCCATCGGATTCAAATCAAAGGTAATGTAGTCATCACTCGAATCCGAGGGGGTGCCATTGTCATTACAAGTTACATTGGTTAAGCCGGTTGTTAACAATTCGCATGCATTCGAACAAGCCCCCGGATCGGTCACCACTATGTCAAGCGTGCAATCACTGTTGGTATCATCTGTCAATGTGATATTCAGATCACCTGATCCTGCTGTGCCAGGGGGCGTTTCATAACTGGTCACTATCCCATAGACACCTCCGGAGGGCGTGACCGTCGCTCCGCTAAGCGTATAACCTGATCCCAGGTTACTACCGGATGGATCAAGATCAAAGGTGATGTAGTCATCACTGGGGTCTGAGGGGGTGCCGTTATCGTTACATTGTATATTGGTTAAACCCGATGAAGTGAGGTTACAAGTGCCTGAACAAGCTCCGGGATCTGCAAGGATTAAATCAATCGTACAACCAGCATCTCCATCATCTGTAATTGTCAAATTTAAATCTCCGCCTCCTGCTGTGCCGGGTTGGGTACTGTAACTCGTTGTTGTTCCGTAATTGCCGCCGGAGGGGTTGATCACTGCTCCGCTTAATGTGTAACCTCCTCCTAAATTATTCCCCATCGGATTCAAATCAAAGGTAATGTAGTCATCACTCGAATCCGAGGGGGTGCCATTGTCATTACAAGTTACATTGGTTAAGCCGGTTGTTAACAATTCGCATGCATTCGAACAAGCCCCCGGATCGGTCACCACTATGTCAAGCGTGCAATCACTGTTGGTATCATCTGTCAATGTGATATTCAGATCACCTGATCCTGCTGTGCCAGGGGGCGTTTCATAACTGGTCACTATCCCATAGACACCTCCGGAGGGCGTGACCGTCGCTCCGCTAAGCGTATAACCTGATCCCAGGTTACTGCCGAACGGATCAAGGTCAAAAGACAGGTAATCATCACTGGGGTCTGAGGGGGTGCCGTTATCGTTACATTGTATGTTGGTCAAACCCGACGAGGTGAGGTTACAAGTACCCGAGCAGGTGCCGGGGTCTGTAAGGGTTAAGCCAATCGTACATCCAACATCACCAGCATCTGTAATCGTCAAATTTAAATCTCCGCCGCCTGCCGTGCCGGGTTGGGTACTGTAACTCGTTGCTGTTCCGTAATTGCCGCCGGAGGGGTTGATCACGGCTCCGCTTAATGTGTACCCCGTTCCTAGATTATTTCCTGTCGGATTCAAATCAAAGGTAATGAAGTCATCACTTGAATCGGAGGGAGTGCCATTGTCATTACAAGTTACATTGGTCAAGCCGGTTGTTAACAATTCGCATGCATTCGAACAAGTTCCCGGATCGGTCACCACTATGTCAAGCGTGCAATCACTGTTGGTATCATCTGTCAATGTGATATTCAGATCACCTGATCCTGCTGTGCCGAGAGGCGTTTCATAACTGGTCACTATCCCATAGACACCTCCGGAGGGCGTGACCGTCGCGCCGCTAAGCGTATAACCTGATCCCAGGTTACTGCCGAACGGATCAAGGTCAAAAGACAGGTAGTCATCACTGGGGTCTGAGGGGGTGCCGTTATCGTTACATTGTATATTGGTTAAACCCGATGAAGTGAGGTTACAAGTGCCTGAACAAGCTCCGGGATCTGCAAGGATTAAATCAATCGTACATCCAACATCACCAGCATCTGTAATCGTCAAATTTATATCTCCGCCGCCTGCCGTGCCGGGTTGGGTACTGTAACTCGTTGCTGTTCCGTAATTGCCGCCAGAGGGGCTGATCACTGCTCCGCTTAAGGTATAACCTCCTCCTAAATTATTCCCCGTCGGATTCAAATCAAAGGTGATGTAGTCATCACCCGAATCCGAGGGAGTGCCGTTGTCATTACAAGTTACATTGGTCAAGCCGGTTGTTAACAATTCGCATGCATTCGAACAAGCTCCCGGATCGGTCACCACTATGTCAAGCGTGCAATCACTGTTGGTATCATCTGTTAATGTGATATTCAGATCACCTGATCCTGCTGTGCCGGGAGGCGTTTCATAACTGGTCACTGTCCCATAGACACCTCCGGAGGGCGTGACCGTCGCGCCGCTAAGCGTATAACCTGATCCCAGGTTACTACCGGATGGATCAAGGTCAAAAGACAGGTAATCATCACTGGGGTCTGAGGGGGTGCCGTTATCGTTACATTGTATGTTGGTCAAACCCGATGAGGTGAGGTTACAAGTGCCCGAGCAGGTGCCAGGGTCTGTAAGGGTTAAGCCAATCGTACAGCCGACATCGCCATCGTCGGTAATCGTCAAATTCAAATCTCCGCCGCCTGCCGTGCCGGGTTGGGTGCTGAAACTCGTTGTTGTGCCATAATTGCCAACAATTGGCGTAATTACGCCTCCACTCAACGTATAACTTGACCCTAAATTATTCCCCATCGGATTCAAATCAAAGGTAATGAAGTCATCACTCGAATCCGAGGGAGTGCCATTGTCATTACAAGTTACATTGGTCAAGCCGGTAGTTAACAATTCGCATGCATTCGAACAAGTTCCCGGATCGGTCACCACTATGTCAAGCGTGCAATCACTGTTGGTATCATCTGTCAATGTGATATTCAGATCACCTGATCCTGCTGTGCCGGGAGGCGTTTCATAACTGGTCACTGTCCCATAGACACCTCCGGAGGGCGTGACCGTCGCGCCGCTAAGCGTATAACCTGATCCCAGGTTACTGCCGAACGGATCAAGGTCAAAAGACAGGTAATCATCACTGGGGTCTGAGGGGGTGCCGTTATCGTTACATTGTATGTTGGTCAAACCCGACGAGGTAAGGTTACAAGTGCCTGAGCAAGTCCCCGGGTCTGCAATAGTTACTCCAATCGTACATCCAACATCACCAGCATCTGTAATCGTCAAATTTAAATCTCCGCCTCCTGCCGTGCCGGGTTGGGTGCTATAAGTCGCAACTGCTCCATAATTACCACCAGAGGGGCTGATCACGGCTCCGCTTAAGGTGTAACTTCCTCCTAAATTATTTCCCGTCGGATTCAAATCAAAGGTAATGAAGTCATCACTCGAATCCGAGGGGGTGCCATTGTCATTACAAGTTACATTGGTCAAGCCGGTTGTTAACAATTCGCATGCATTCGAACAAGCTCCCGGATCGGTCACCACTATGTCAAGCGTGCAATCACTGTTGGTATCATCTGTCAATGTGATATTCAGATCACCTGATCCTGCTGTGCCGGGAGGCGTTTCATAACTGGTCACTGTCCCATAGACACCTCCGGAGGGCGTGACCGTCGCGCCGCTAAGCGTATAACCTGATCCCAGGTTACTGCCGAACGGATCAAGGTCAAAAGACAGGTAATCATCACTGGGGTCTGAGGGGGTGCCGTTATCGTTACATTGTATGTTGGTCAAACCCGACGAGGTGAGGTTACAAGTACCCGAGCAGGTGCCAGGGTCTGTAAGGGTTAAGCCAATCGTACAGCCGGCATCGCCAGCGTCGGCAATCGTCAAATTCAAATCTCCACCTCCTGCCGTACCGGGTTGGGTACTGTAACTCGTTGCTGTTCCGTAATTACCGCCGGAGGGAATGATCACTGCTCCGCTTAATGTGTAACCCGTTCCTAGATTATTTCCTGTCGGATTCAAATCAAAGATGATGTAATCATCGCTCGAATCGGAGGGAGTGCCATTGTCGTGACAGGTTATATTGGTCAAACCGGTAGTTAACAATTCGCATGCATCCGAACAAGCTCCCGGATCAGTCACCACTATGTCAAGCGTGCAATCACTGTTGACATCATCGGTTAGCGTGATATTCAGATCGCCTGATCCGGCTGTGCCAGGAGCCGTTTCATAACTGATCACCGCTCCGTATGCACCTCCTGCAGGAGTTACCGTCGCTCCGCTAAGCGTATAACCCGATCCCAGGTTACTACCGGACGGATCAAGGTCAAAAGACAGGTAGTCATCACTGGGGTCTGAGGGGGTGCCGTTATCGTTACATTGTATGTTGGTCAAACCCGATGAGGTAAGATTGCAAGTGCCTGAGCAAGTCCCCGGGTCTGCAATAGTTACTCCAATCGTACAACCAACATCACCAGCATCTGTAATCGTCAAATTCAAATCTCCGCCTCCTGCCGTGCCAGGTTGGGTGCTGTAAGTCGCAACTGCTCCATAATTACCACCAGAGGGGCTGATCACGGCTCCGCTTAAGGTATAACCTCCTCCTAAATTATTCCCCGTCGGATTCAAATCAAAGGTGATGTAGTCATCACCCGAATCCGAGGGAGTGCCGTTGTCATTACAAGTTACATTGGTCAAGCCGGTTGTTAACAATTCGCATGCATTCGAACAAGCTCCCGGATCGGTCACCACTATGTCAAGCGTGCAATCACTGTTGGTATCATCTGTCAATGTGATATTCAGATCACCTGATCCTGCTGTGCCAGGGGGCGTTTCATAACTGGTCACTGTCCCATAGACACCTCCGGAGGGCGTGACCGTCGCGCCGCTAAGCGTATAACCTGATCCCAGGTTACTGCCGGACGGATCAAGGTCAAAAGACAGGTAATCATCACTGGGGTCTGAGGGGGTGCCGTTATCGTTACATTGTATGTTGGTCAAACCCGACGAGGTGAGGTTACAAGTACCCGAGCAGGTGCCGGGGTCTGTAAGGGTTAAGC
Source organism: Saprospiraceae bacterium (assembly GCA_965222105.1). Taxonomy (GTDB): domain Bacteria; phylum Bacteroidota; class Bacteroidia; order Chitinophagales; family Saprospiraceae; genus CALGLS01. The sequence goes on from CBDCTQ010000021.1 coordinate 21,749, forward strand.
CAATCGTACAGCCGACATCGCCATCGTCGGCAATCGTCAAATTCAAATCTCCACCTCCTGCCGTGCCGGGTTGGGTACTGTAACTCGTTGCTGTTCCGTAATTGCCAACAATTGGCGTAATTACGCCTCCGCTCAACGTGTAACTTGACCCTAAGTTATTTCCCGTCGGATTCAAATCAAAGGTAATGTAGTCATCACTTGAATCGGAGGGAGTGCCATTGTCATTACAAGTTACATTGGTCAAGCCGGTTGTTAACAATTCGCATTCATTCGAACAAGTTCCCGGATCAATGATCGTTTCTGAAAAGGTACAATTTGCATCGTTCTCATCTTCGAGAATAATATTTAAGTCTCCAGCACCTGCGGTTCCTGGTTGAGTTGTAAAAGTTTCAGAATTCCCATATGCTCCAAATATTGGTGAAACAACAGCCCCTAATATATTATATATCGAACCTGTATTACCACCAGTTGGGTTTAATTCAAAAGTAAAATAATCATCACTTGAATCTGAAGGAGTGCCACCGTCGTTGCATTGTATATTTGTTAGTCCACTGCCACTTATAAAACAAAGATCAGAACAAGTCCCTGGATCCGTTATTATTTCCAAAAAATTACACGTACCATCCAGGTCATCCTGAATGGTTATCGCTAGATCTCCATTTCCGGCAGTACCTGGTAAAGTAGAAAAACTGGTAATAGTACCATAGCTTCCTACAATAGGAATAACTACTACTCCAGCAACCGAGTAAGTCACATTCAGATTCAATCCTTGCGGATCCAAATCAAAAGTGATGAAATCATCAGTTGGATCAGATGGAGTGCCGTTGTCATTACATTGAATGTTTGTTAAACCAGAAGTAGTCAACTGACAAGCATCTGAACAGGTACCCGGATCAATGATTATTTCTGAAAAGGTGCACCCACCATCCAGGTCATCCTGAATGGTTATCGCTAGATCTCCATTTCCGGCAGTACCAGGCAAAGTAGAAAAACTGGTAACAGTACCATAGGTTCCGCTACCCGGCACTAAAACAGCACCAACTATAGTATAAGATGCCCCTAAGTTCAACCCTTGAGGGTTTAAATCAAAGGTGATGAAATCATCGCTGGGATCCGAGGGTGTACCCCCATCGTTGCACTGTATATTTGACAAGCCGGATGAGGCGATCTGACACGTAGCCGAACAAGTACCCGGATCGGTAATCGTTTCTGAAAAGGTACAGCCACCATCTACAGCATCTGTGATCGTTATACTCAAATTCCCACCACCAGCTGTGCCTGGGGCTGTAGAAAAACTCGTTGGCCCTCCATAACTTCCTCCACCCGAAGCGCCGCCGGATACCGTATAAGTCGTTGCCAAATTCAACCCTTGAGGGTTTAAATCAAAGGTGATGTAATCATCACTGGGATCAGAGGGCGTACCTCCGTCGTTGCACTGTATATTTGACAAGCCGGATGAAGTGATCTGACAGGCAGCCGAACAAGTACCCGGATCGGTAATCGTTTCTGAAAAAGTACATCCGCCATCTACTGCATCAGTAATCGTTATACTCAAATTCCCACCACCAGCTGTGCCTGGGGCTGTAGAAAAACTCGTTGGCCCTCCATAACTTCCTCCACCCGAAGCGCCGCCGGATACCGTATAGGTCGTTGCCAAATTCAAACCTTGAGGGTTTAAATCAAAGGTGATGTAATCATCACTGGGATCAGAGGGTGTACCCCCATCGTTGCACTGTATATTTGACAAGCCGGATGAAGTGATCTGACAGGCAGCCGAACAAGTACCCGGATCGGTAATCGATTCTGAAAAAGTACATCCGCCATCTACTGCATCTGAAATCGTTATACTCAAATTCCCACCACCGGCTGTACCTGCTGCTGTAGAAAAACTCGTTATACCTCCGTAACTTCCTCCCCCCGATGCTCCGCCAGATATGGTGTAGGTCGTGGCTAAGTTCAACCCTTGAGGGTTTAAATCAAAGGTGATGTAATCATCGCTGGGATCCGAGGGTGTACCTCCATCGTTGCACTGTATATTTGACAAGCCGGATGAAGTGATCTGACAGGCAGCCGAACAAGTACCCGGATCGGTAATCGTTTCTGAAAAAGTACATCCGCCATCAACTGCATCAGTAATCGTTATACTCAAATTCCCACCACCGGCTGTTCCCGCTGCTGTAGAAAAACTCGTTATACCTCCGTAACTTCCTCCACCCGAAGCGCCGCCGGATACCATATAGGTCGTTGCCAAATTCAACCCTTGAGGGTTTAAATCAAAGGTGATGTAATCATCACTGGGATCAGAGGGTGTACCCCCATTGTTGCACTGTATATTTGACAAGCCGGATGAGGTGATCTGACAGGTAGCCGAACAAGCACCCGGATCGGTAATCGTTTCTGAAAAAGTACATCCGCCATCAACTGCATCAGTAATCGTTATACTCAAATTCCCACCACCGGCTGTTCCCGCTGCTGTAGAAAAACTCGTTATACCTCCGTAACTTCCTCCCCCCGATGCTCCGCCAGATATGGTGTAGGTCGTGGCTAAGTTCAACCCTTGAGGGTTTAAATCAAAGGTGATGAAATCATCACTGGGATCAGAGGATGTACCTCCATCGTTGCACTGTATATTTGACAAGCCGGATGAAGTGATCTGACAGGCAGCCGAACAAGTACCCGGATCGGTAATCGTTTCTGAAAAGGTACAGCCACCATCAACTGCATCAGTAATCGTTATACTCAAATTGCCACCGCCGGCTGTGCCTGGGGCTGTAGAAAAACTCGTTGGCCCTCCATAACTTCCTCCACCCGAAGCGCCGCCGGATACCGTATAGGTCGTTGCCAAATTCAACCCTTGAGGGTTTAAATCAAAGGTGATGTAATCATCACTAGGATCAGAGGGCGTACCCCCGTCATTGCACTGCATATTGGAAAGGCCGGACGACGTGATCTGACAAGTATTCGAACATGTTCCAGGGTCGAGGATCGTTTCATCTAAAGAACAAAAACCAGATTCGTCTTCAATGGAAATAACCAGATCCCCGTTACCAGCTGTACCAGGGTTCGTTGAAAAGGTTGTGGGTCCACCATAGTTTGCACCCCCGGGTGTAACAGTCGCTCCTGTAATGGTATAACTTGCTCCAAGCCCCGTTCCCAATGGGTCCAACTCAAAGGTTATGAAATCATCACTGGGATCAGTGGGAGTACCTCCATCATTACACTGAATATTATTAAGCCCGGAATCGGTAAGTGTACAACCCTGGTAAAGAAATCCTTGGTTGTCTATAAGTACCGGGCCTCCACCTCCGATATTTATCTGTGTCAATTGAGTCGCAGTCAAACCGGTATTATCAGTACCAAACCTAATGAGGAAGTCTTGAAAATTATTAATGGTTAAGGTGCCATTCCAAGTTTGACCAGAGCTGTTTGAAAAAGATAAATTTGTAACAGATGGATCGTAATCAATCACAATATTTCCTCCGTCAATCCTAACATGCCCCATATTAGTTTGATTGGCATTAAATTCAAAGGTGTAGTCATTAGTTAGAGGTAAAGCACGTATGGCACCCGCCATGGTATTAGCGCCGTTGATAATTATAGTACCGGGAAAACTCCCTACCCTTATTTCTGAAGTACTTGGAACGAATCCACCAGGTACTGTCGTTTGTGATATGACCTGTCCTGAATAAATGGCAAAAAAACCAGTAAAGCCATTATTATCTGCAGTAGGTCCGAAGTTTACATTACTACTGTTGGTCGCAAAAGTTAAGTTTGCAGTCCCTGCTATTTGCCCATTAAATTGAATATTGGCACCAGAAATCGCTCTTATTTTTGTAAAATTTGAAATGGTCAATGTATTATTAAATTCAATACTATTAGATGGGTTTTCCGCTTGGATAACAGTTGCCCCAGTACCAGCAATCCATCCACTGTTATCAATAACAATATCTGCAGTGAGATTCAATAGAATCCCTCCTGTGGAGGATTCATGTCTAAGCCCCATCTGATCGGCAGGACTACTGTCGTCCGTATCAATAGTTAAGGCTGATGATCCTGATATAGATACGGCAGCAGATTGAGCAGGTGGAACAACCAGTCTGTGAATTGTGTAATTCTGATCAACAACCGCAGGGGTACCCATCATGTTTGCAATGTCCTCATTGTCGTCCGCTATAAGACCACCTACCCAGTTGCCAGGGTCACTCCAATTTGAAGTTCCTGCAGCATTGTCAAAGGTGCGGTCAAATGGCTGGCCAAATGCGCTAAATGCAAAGAATATTATAAATCCAAATATACTGGTGAGTTTCATAATTGTTTTCCTTTTATTGTCCCCCTTAAAACAGTTTTCACTTTCTTATATCAGATTTATTCGAAAATATCATAATCATATATGAAATAACTTTGTTTAGTAGATTGGATCACCTCACTTCTCTCAAAGTTAGGGAGTAGAGTAGCCATGGCTTCAGAACTATCCCGATAAATGGGAACTAAATCGAAATAGTCTATATTTTCAACCTGATGAGTTTCATCCCAGTCTGCAAAATCTAAAAACATCTCTGCGACACGAATTGTCATTTTCTCTTTACGGGCATCAATTCCCTTTCCTTCAGCCATTTCAATCAGATCATTGAGCTCGGCTATTTTTGTAGTTGCTTGTTCTACAAGTTGAGCATTAGCTTTAAGCGCAATGGATAAGAAAAAAACATTGCTAACGCAGGTTACATTATTCATTATGTAGGTATGTAATTGCAGAAAACTATCTCAAAAAAGAGACAGAGGGAAGTTACAATAAAACCAACCGCTTAAAATGAATGGAACTTACCATCTTATTAGCCTATTTTACCTTTTTTGTCCGTTGATTTACACCTCTTCTTTATAACGAATCAGAGTATTTATCATAAAATTCATCTATTCTTTCCTGCTGCAGCTTTGAAAGCTCAACCGTTGATAAATACCAATATGCTCTTCGAGCTATGATGAAGTTCTCATTCTCCAGCCAGGACATAACTTGTTGAATAACAGCAGGATAAAACAACTTCCTCTTTTCCAGGACCCCTAAAAATAGGTTGACTTCCTGAAAGGAAGCAACATCAGAAAAACTGAAGGCTCAGTTGTTCAAAAAACGAGAAGATAGGTGGGCGCGAATCATTTAACAAAGAATTCAGACACAAGATTCTCAGATCTGGTGTACCATTTTTCAAAAGCTCTCCTAAGGAGGTAAAATATATCCGGGCGGATGCTTTTTCAAAATAAGTGATCATCAACTTCTGAATGGAATAGTCAAGGGTTGAGACCTGATCCAAAACTAATTGAATCATTTCAGGTTCGTAGTTTTTTCTTTTGATGATTTGTTCCAACGCAAAAATTTTGAAGGGAATTTCTTCTTTTCTCAAATGGTCAGCTAACGCTTTCCTGCTTAACTCCTTCCCTGTTATATCTCGAATAATGTTATAAACCTCCCCATTAACCCAATGCCATAGGGTGTAACAAGTCCACACAGCCCCTTTTACACAATCATTGGTATTCAGAATAATGGTAGCACCGGACACTCCGTCTACCCCTTCTGTCGTTTCAGAACCCACCACTTCTTCTTTGTATATGTTTTTCAAACTGGACCTTTTATTGGAAAGGATATTATCCAGCTTTTCGTAATCATCGTGGGTAAAGTACTTCCCCTCTGCTTTTTCCAACGCCACTCCTGCAGGCATAACAATGCGATCATAAAAACCCCAGGTTATCCCAAAAGATTCGAATCGTATCTAATTTGCAAAGTGCATCGCCACATACTACAGTTTCCACATCCATGTAAAACGCTTGGGACTCCCCTTTTTCATTTTTAATTTCGAACAAAGTACGTTCAACAGGTTCCGTCAAGCTTATTCCAGGATGTTTGACATAAACGATGTGTTGTTTTTTCTAACTGTTGAAAAACAGGAGAAGAAGCAAAAACTGGTTAATAATAAAATCCAGGATAGGTTTAATTGCACAAAAATCATCACTAAGTATAACATCGCACCTCAAACAACTTGGCATTAGGGTGTCCATAAGTTTTTTTAATACGAATGCGAATAGCGGTTGTTTGAATGCTATTAAAATTGAATTTTATCAAGCGGGTTCTGTTCTTATTGATCGAACCAATATTTATCCATTTGCCCTTTACGCGAGCTTCCAGTTCCAGCGACTTCAATAATTCTGGAGGTACAGAGTTTCTGTAAATACCTATATTGCTACTGTCTTTACGCATCATAATATTGCGCTTAACATTGGTATCACATTTCAGTTCCACCTTTGTTATTTCAATGGGATACTCCCACTCCATTTGCATTTCTGCTGGAAGACCATCAGATTGCCAATGGTGAATTTTGCCTTCAATGTCACGGGACATACCATCTACTAATAATTTTGCATCACCAGTCAAAGTAGAAGAGGCAAAAATAGTATGAACTTTTTTAGCAAGATCATTGGCGTCATGGGCTGGTCTTTTGGGAATAAAGACATCATCGCGCAGCAATTGCTCCTGCAATTCGTTGATGTGACGCTGTCCTAACTCACGGGGCAAGATGTTTTTTGATAAGCAAAGTGAAGCAGCTGTTCCCACAGCCTGACCTTCCAAAGCACAAGTGGCCATAATACGCGTAGAAGAAAGGGCAATGTGAGTTTGGCTGATATTGCGTCCGGCAAAAAGGAGATTGGGAACATTTTTAGAGTACAGACAACGAAAAGGTATTTGATAAGGCGCTGAAAATCTTTCATGGAAATAACTGGCTGGTTCATCCAAATTTTCGATACCTCCAGGATTGTGCTCATCCAAAGACCAACCACCGTAAGCCACTGCATCTTCGAAATCTCGATATCCTAACATATCAGGCTCACATAAAATATAATCCCCAATGAAACGACGGGATTCTCGTTTGCCAGGCAAAGAACACACCCAATCTAATGCAAAATTTTCGGCCTGTGGATATTTCCCTGAATTTTTCAAATAATCCCATACACCATAGGCGTAGCCCATCAGTTTATGTTTGGTGGTTTCAAATTCTGCAATAATGTCCTCATCACTTCCTAATTCCACCCACCAAAAGCCTTCTACAAATGGTATTAGCTTTCTCTTTAAACTGGGTTCCCTCGGTTCATATGGTATGGTAAAAGATGGCGGTTCAAAAGGCATCGGTCTCCCCATATCTTTTGAACCTAGTAGTACGGTTGAACCCATTTGCCATCCATCGGCTTCTATGGGGGCATACTTTTCGTTAAATTCTGAAGAGGCTTCCCGACCTGTTCGATAAAGAGCACCTGCCGTAGCTGCAATTAAGCCATCGCCCGAACAATCTATAAACAAATCCGCATAAAAAGTATATTCCAGCTCCGTAGTCAATTGCCAGGCATGAATCGCAACAATTCTTTCCCCATCCATTTCTGCTTTCATTGCAGAAGTATTCAAATATAAATCAATGTTGGGTTCACGAGTTACAAAATCATACAATACATGATCCCATACCGGATATGATTCTTGAGGATTTTGGAAACGATTGTGAAGTAATATTTCTTCTATGATACCGGTTTCCCTTTCGGGCAAACCATCTTTTAAATGATTCACTCCATTCAAGTGTACTCGAATTTCACTTGAAGCATTTCCTCCTAAAACAGGTCTGTCTTGAATCAAAACTGTTTTAGCTCCATTTCTTGCCGCACTTACTGCGGCACATATTCCTGCTGCGCCGCCGCCAATTACCGCCACCTCATAAGTCTTGGTTCTTTTTCTGTCAGGCATTGGTTTTTTACCACGTCCCATCTGATGCCATTGTTTGGGATTACTGCTTTGAATAACTGTTTTGTTAGGAGCGTTAACTTTTTTTGATGCAGTGCAGGATGTACCTACTATGGGAAAGATACTGATCCCAAGTGCGCTTTTAACGGTGTCTTTGAAAAATTTTCTTCTTTTCATTTCTATAAAGAGCTAGTGATATGTAAAAAAGAGGAATTAGCGGACTTGTGATAAATGAAATTTACCTTGTTATTAGCATTTTTTACCTCCATTGAGTTTTGCGATGCGATCGAAGAGAAGAATATTTTCAAAGCTGAAAGGTAAAATTGTGTGATAATGAGATAAACCTTGTTAATTATACCGGATAAATTATGTGTTGTTTTGGCTTATAATTTTTTCCAAAACAAAACGAAACATGGGAAATCGAATTTCATTAATTGGTCTTTTAATTATTTTTCTCTTTGGTGCTTGTAGTATGGAAAGAACCTTGCATGAAGAGGCACTAGAAAAAATCCAAACCCTTGAAGCTCTAATGAAAGAAGCAAGAGCTCAATCAAAAGATGTAACCCGTGAAGAAACCTTGGTTTGGTTCTCTAAAGAGTTTTTGAAATTTGCTGATTGGGACGAAACGAATAAAGACGCCATTGAAAAACTGTTTGGCTATTATGGACCTTACAAAAAAGACAAAGCAAAATATGCTGAAGAATTACCTGACCTTGAAAGACGGAAAGTGATTGAAATGTTAGATAAAGGAATTAAAAATCTAAAACAGATTTTGGAAGGAAACGTAACAAGGAGACCTGTAAATAAAATTGACTGGGAAAATATTGAAGTGGGAGATGATATGCTCCTGAGTAATGGTAAACCTATTTTTTTATTTGATTATTTTTCAAAAACAGTGGGTTCACCACTCACCAATGCAAGTATTTACAATGACCATTTAGGAGCTATTTATCACGGAGGAGAAAATCTTTACCCTGTTGACCACGATAGAGCCATCAACTCTTTCCTTTTAAAAGAAGACGGTACGTTTGATGAAGAATTGATGAATGAGGTTACCGATATTTCAGATAAGAATGTTGGTTTTTTATTGTATTGGAATTTAGGCATTCCTGAATGGGTAGAAAAGAAAGAGCCCGAAGTTAGAAAGGGGCGTTCTCTCTTTACGGGTTATGATGTTGATAATCCATTGGTGCGCGATGTCTGGGGCAAGATAGTTCGTAAGACAGGTGAACTTACAAAGGGAAAAAAGGTTTCTCAATTGGGTTATATCTTATCCAATGAACCACATTGGTATTCTGAAATCGGAAATTGGCGGCACAAATATAAAGAGATGAATGGGATCTCCTCTTACACACTTCAAAAATTTAGAACTTGGCTTTCCGTAAAATATAACAATCAGATTGTAGCATTGAACAATAATTGGGAAAGTTCATTTGATGGTTTTAATAGCATCGAGTT
>CBDCTQ010000022.1:0-137645 GCA_965222105.1 Saprospiraceae bacterium
GCCAGCGCTCTTGAACATCTGCGTTGTCAGCCATTCCAGTGCTCAGTCGATGTAGTTCCTCTATACCTCCTTCCGCGCTTCGCAGCTTCCTAGCATCTGAATCAAGTGCATTATCTTTTTTCCCATCCGTGAGTCTGAAAATAGCTCGTGTAGATTTGTCTGGTAGCTTATTGATCAAACTGTCGTTCGGATGGCCAGCACCAAACCTCTCTTCGCCAACAAAGACTAGCTGTCCAGTCATCTTGAGGTGAATTATCAGCGAATAGTCAGTGCTGAGGTCGATAATGAGAACCTTGGCACGTCGTCTCACTTCTGTTATTCTTGCACTAATCAGAAATTTCTCTACATCTGCTTTACTGTTTGGAAATGACTTGTCCCAGTCGTGAGAAACATCAGCAACCTGCTGACCAATTATCAGCTTCGACAACCCACGCTTAACAGTCTCGACCTCTGGCAACTCTGGCATTTGTATCTAATTATATATTAACTGCTAAAGTTGTTTCTACTTGTGCATAAGAAGCAACTACCTGTGTGATTGCACATCAATGATAGTGTATTTAGGACCATCAGGTGTATCTTGTTTCAATAAGTTGTGACCTCCGAGGTCATCTAATTCTCCATGTCTGAGACCCAGTCTTCGGGATATGTGGTCAGCTAAATCTTCAAACAGTATTAACTCGTCACCCATTACGCCATCTCTTGCTCTTGCTGCGGCATGTGGATTGACCAGTTCTGCTAGCTCAGGATAATCGCTGGCAAAAAATCCGGGCTTCGTTCCCCCAATAGACATAACTACCCTCTGTTCTTCAACAGGCTCTGCATCTTCTACATAGTCCATGAGCATCCACTCTTGAAGCTTACCACCCTCATCCCTATAAGAAATCATGCCGAAAGCCTTATTCACATAAATTAAACCGTCTACACCTTCAGGAGCTTGTTGTTCTTGTGCTCGCTGAGCCCTGAGTGTTGTTCGAAACTGTTCATGCAACCTGACTCTCCTTGCGCCACCAAGAAACTTTCTTCCGCTTTCCATATCTAGACCAGTTCCCTTGATCGCAAGCTTTCTGCCTTGAACCAATTCTTCAAGCGGTCCAGTCACTTTGTGGACTAATCTAACCCATTGACCTGCATCGCTTTCGACAAATGCATCTATGTTATTTTCTCCAAATGGATCACTTAGTATATCCCTTACCAAATCTCCAAATTCTCTCCTGGTAGCACCAAATCCATGCTCTTTGATTGCTGCTCGTAACTCATCAGTTGTAGTTAATTCAAAATTATTAGGACCTACATATGATGTTGTTCCTTCAACTGGTATGGGAGAAGAGCCTTTCCTGAATGTGTCGTCAACTGCCAAGCTACCCATGTCATCTGTATTTGCTCTCGTTGAATGTGTTTCTGGCCCATTTGGAATCGCCCAATAACCGTCAGTAATTTCTATATCAGAATCACTGACAGGTGGCTTGGGGTCTGGATGTAATTCTCTAGGCATATCGCTTTTACTTTTTTATTTTATTTGTTATATGATAATTATTGTAGCATGATATTGATTTATTTACAATATTACATTTTTGTCTTTTTCGAGAGAGTCAAGTTTAGAGCTCACCCCAGGTTTTGCCGGTTTTGGTGTCGACGGTTAATTTGACGGGGAGTTTTGTGTAGATGCTTTCCATGATTCCTCTCATGAGCTTGGCTACTTTGTCAGCTTGTTTTTCATCACATTCAACCAGGATCGAGTCGTGGATTTGTAGGATCTGCTCAGCTCCCTTTGGCAACTTCTTCTCAATCTCAATCATGGCCATCTTCATCAGATCTGCTTCAGTGCCCTGGATTGGGTGGTTCTGGGCTGCCCTCTTTGCAGCCTCACGCACGACGAAATTACTGCTTTTTACATCTGGCGTGGGACGTCTGCGACCAAATAGCGTTTCGACATAACCTTCGGTTTTTGCGGATTCTAGTGTCTGTTCGATGTAGGTCTTAAGCGGTTTACGGAGCTCAAAGTATTTATCGATAAACTCTTTGCTTTCCGCCATCGTCATGCCAGTTCCCTGACTCAAACCATGCGGACTTAAGCCGTACATGATGCCAAAGTTTACAGCTTTAGCTGCATATCGTTGTTCTTTTGACACCGATTTAGCATCAATACCACTCACTAACGCGGCTGTTTCTACGTGAATATCACGATCTTCATTAAACGCATCGATCATGTCTTTATCCCCTGAAAGTGCTGCAGCAAGTCGTAGCTCAAACTGGCTATAATCTGCTACGACAAATAAATTTCCTTTCTCTGGTAAGAAGGCGTTTCTGATCGTTTTCCCGAGCTCTGTGCGAACCGGAATATTCATCAGGTTTGGATCGCGACTACTTAGCCGACCACTGGCGGCGACATCAACATCAAACGTCGTATGGATTCGTCCATCTTCGGCAATGTCATTCGGCAAGGTGTCGACGTAAGTACTCTTTAACTTTGTCCATTCGCGGTATTTGAAGACCAGCTCGATAATCGGGTGAAGGTCTTTCAGCTTTGTCAGCTCGCTATGCGCGGTGCTGAAACCACTTTTTGTTTTCTTAATAAACTGTGTTGGCAAGTTCAGTTTTGTGTACAAAATGTCAGCCAGCTGGCTCGGTGAGCTAATGTTGAACTCTGTATCCGCGTGACCATAGATTTCCTGTTCGACATCACTGATCTGATCACCAAGCGTATCTGACATTTTATGCAGATAGCTGGCATCAAGCTTGATACCTCGCCGTTCTATACGAGCTAGCACCGGCACCATTGGCCACTCGATTTTCTCGGCGACTTCCTTTACCTTTGGTAGGTCTTTGAGCGCCTCCGTCTGTTCTTCATACAATTGCCAGATAACAGATATGATCTCTGCCGGATTGTCCTCGTCAACTTCTCCGCCAAATAGTCCCGTTAGAGACTGATCGCGGCTCAACGCATTGACCAAAAACGCTCCCATGCGCACATCGTGTTCAACTATTGGAAGAGTACTTTTTGGTAGCAGATTCCAGAATAGATTCTTTAGATCATAACCAATAAGCTTAAAATCATTGTCCGTTATCATCTTCTTGAAATCGTCAAGCGAGAGTTCATGGGCAGTTTTTTTGCTCTCGCTGATCCATACAGTATCATCACTCCAAGCAACCACAATTGTTTTCTTTTTTGGTTTATAGCCCTTGGCTTTTTTAATCTCAACTGGGTTTTCTACACTTGAACGTTTTTGACCAATGGCGTTTTGTTCCCAACTTTCTGGTAGCTGGTTCAGCAGCGAGCGGAATTTGTATTCATGCAGAATATCCTGCACCTGCCCAATATCAATATTGTTGATGTCAGATGCTTTGAGATCAAGCTCAACTGGTGCGTCAGTCATTATGCGAACGAGATCACGACTTAAATACGCCATTTCTTTGTCTGCCTCGAGTTTTTTACGAACTGAGTCTTTGATGAGTTCGATATTATCGTAGATGTTCTCGAGCGTTTCGTACTTGAGCACTAGTTCTCTGGCTGTCTTCTCTCCGACGCCTTTGACCCCTGGGATGTTGTCGCTGCTGTCTCCCTTAAGCGCCTTATAGTCGTCGAATTTTTCTTTGCTAAAACCAAACTCTTCCTCAATTAAATCATCGTCATATTCCTTGATATTTGAGAGGCCTTTTTTAAGTGCAAACAGCTTGATGTTGCCACCCACCATCTGCAACATGTCCATATCACTGGTGACCATAATCGCTTCTATGTCCTTTTTGTCGGCTTTGACAGCAAGCGTGCCTATGATGTCATCGGCTTCGTAGTCGTCACATTCATACAATGGCCAACCAAAGGCTTCTAGCAATTTGTGTAAGTACGGAATCTGCTCGCGCATATCATCAGGCATTGGCTTACGACCAGCTTTGTATTCTGGGTAGATCTTCAGCCGCGATCGAATGTTAGTCTTCGGTTTGTCCCACGCCACGAATACATAGTCTGGCTTGATCATTTTGATTATTTGCAAAGCAAGCACCGTGAAGCCGTAGACGCCGCCGCTGGGCGTGCCATCAGGCAAGCTCAAGTGCGGCATAGCATAATAGCCTCTATAAAACACAGACTTGCCGTCAATGACCACCATCTTCTTCTTAGCCATCACTACAAGTGTATCAGAGGCGAGTGAAATGTTCTTTCCAAGAACCAAACCAATGTTCCATTTTGTACCAACAAAACGGAACCCAAAAGCTCCTGGGCGATCGTTCACCTTGATGATTTCGTTGTCATTATCAACAATCGTTTCAAGAACTCCCGCTGGTCGGTCTAAAGACTTGGCTTGAAACGGTTATATTGATTGAAATGACACTCATTCTTCAGGACTCGCTTTTTAGGCCCAGACCCTCAAAGTTTTTTGAATGTTGATATAAAAGTTCGAAAATCACTTTCTGAAACACCTTCAACTTCACCAGTGATAGCGAATCCAGGATACTTCTCTGAACCAGAATTAATAATAGCAAAATACAAATTATTTGTTTCTATGTTTGCAGGCACAGATTGGAAAATTGCCCCTGCGTCTTGCGTCTCAACTAATTCAACGTTCGCTCCAGCAAATCCTTGCACCTCACCAGATTTCTGACCATTCTCATCTAGGGTAAAATATTTTCCGCTTTCTTGAATAAATCCCTTGCTGCAACATTTCGGGTCGCCACTTCCTAGGTATGGTGACTTCAATTCATATCCTTTTAGACCAATTGAGTTATTAGCACTAAAACTGAGATCATAAAAGTCATGGCCATGCTTCTGAAATGTACTTATCTCTACGTTACCCCATTCACTGGGGTGAGCAAATGAAAATCCATAGTTTGTATTTGAATATTTTTTCCATCCATCTGGTATGTTTGTTGTTTCTTCTTCTGGTTCGATTTCTGATTCTTTCTCAGCTGCTTCTGGCCTTTTTTCTGTCTTTTGTTCGGTGTCCTGTTCTAATGTGTAGGTGACATAAGCTCTGTAGCCGACAAATCCAAGGAGTGCTACAAAAATAACTACTATTAGTACTTCGACTACTCCAAAACCTTTTTGATTCATGTTAATCCACCTTAATCTTATGTCAATTAGGGTGATTGTATCACATCTCAAAGCTTAAGCAGTGCGGTGGCTTCTGCTAAGAAAGTGCCAAGAGTATCGTCGTTTAGAATTGTAACGTCCGCCATTTCTCGGACTGCACCGATATTTTGTTCAGTTTCATTACTGGCAGGCTTGTTGAGTTCCTTTGCTTCGCTTTTTTTGAAGTTCTCTAGGTTTTTGTCATCTTCATCTCGTCCCCTTTTGTGCGCTCGCTCGTAGCGAAGCTCGACAGGCGCATCGACAAATACGAGCACACCACCGGCTTGTTTGAGTGCTTCGACTTCGCCAACCGAGCGTATACCGCTAATAGCAACCTTGTCGAGACCCATGGTTTGAGCCAGGGCCTGCTCTACAAAAATACCGCCACCTGCTTCTAAACGAAGTTTATTGCCGTATTCATATAAGCGCTTTCTATCTGTTGAACCGTACTCTTTCTCTGCACCTCCACGGACTAAATCACTAGTAGAAACGTGGGTAAACCCATTATGTTCAAGCCATTCAGCTAATGTGTCTTTGCCGCTTGCGAACGTCCCCGCGATACCGTAGATCATATTTCGAATTTATCCCGTAAATGTGAGAAGAAGTTGTAATCATCAAATTCAACAAATTTTGAACAACTATCAGCTTTCTGTAGCGTGACTTTGTCGCCCTTTTTCAGCGAGAATAGATCGGCTCCATCGGCATCAAGTACGACATCGGCTGGTTCGCCTGTTTTTAGTTGAAGTTGTTTATGTACCCGAAAATCACCAACGGTAACTGTTACAACTTGACCCTCATCAACAATGAGACTCGGCGTCGGGATACTGTGGTCAAGTAGTTCCGTTACAATTAACGCCGATACTTGGGGCATGAGGATCGGCCCGTGAGCCGACAAATTGTATGCAGTTGAACCGGTTGGAGTTGAAACGAGCATACCTGTGCCTCGCATGGTCAGATACTCGTTACCATCAACTGCAATATCTAACTCAACCACACTGAGCGGGCTACTAATTACTACGTCATTGAGCGCAATAGTTTCATACAACTGTCTGCCGTCTCTTTCAACAACCGCTGTGACAAGTGTACGATCAATCACCCTGTGCTTATCTTCAAGCACCTGCTGGATAGCCTCAATATGATTCTGACCACGATCAACACTGGCCAGGAAGCCAACCGTACCTCTGTTAATCCCTAAGATTTCCGAACCACAGGTTTGATATTTGCGAGCAGCCTCCATCATCGCGCCATCCCCACCAATAACAATAACGAGCTCAGGGTTATTATCGACAATGTCGGCTTTTCCTTCTAGATAGCTGAGCACTTCCTCATGAACCGCTTTTATTTCGTCAGTCTCATACCGGTAAAAAACACTCACTCTTTTCATACTAACTACTGTAGCAGATATATAACCTCGTTTACGACAACTGCTGAGCTAATTCTGCAGGACTATCGATAACCATATCTGGATACTCAGCTTCAAGCATCGCACGAGAATGAAAACCCCATGTAACGGCAACTGTTATTAACCCGGCACGTTTTCCTTCACGTATGTCACCGGTAGTATCACCAACGTAGTAAAACACAGCTTCTGGATATTTCTCCTTTTGCTTATTAATTTTCTTCACTTTGGATTTTTCAATGTCCGCACCAACAACTTCATCGATATTAGAAATACTATGCGTACGTAAAACCTCGTGAATAAAGTCTGATCCGTTTGAAGAAATGATTATTACTTTACCCGCCTTAGCTAACTGAGCAATCGCTTCGCTTATGCCCGGAAATGTATCGTATTCACCAGCAACACCTTTTTGCCTTTCAGCATAAGGGTATGCGCCAGGTTGAGCATCAGGAAGGTCTTGCCCTGTTGGCTTTTGGTACTGGTAAAAAGAAATTTTTTGCAATCGCTGCCTTCAATGGCAAACCGAAGGTCGCGGACGGACTCTTTGAATACGTCGAGGCTTTTGACGTGGCCATTGCCTCTGTACAATTCTTTGAGGTCGAGTCGCTTGGTTTTGATTCTGTTGACGGTGCTCAGGAGGGGGACCTGGGCGTACTTTTCGAATTTAGCAGGGGAGTTTAGGCTATTGTCAAAGAATCCGGCCAGCAAGATAGCAATTATTGCCAATACTGCACCCACGATGCCGGAAAAAGCGGTGATGACCATTCGGTAACGGGGTTCTTCTTTTTCGGGCACCTGGGCATATTCCAGAATCCGCAGGGGGAACGACTTGTTGGTAAAGGTCCTTCTCTTGCCTTCCCATTCGCGCAGTAGCGCCTCGTATTCTTTTTCGACGATCGCAATTTCGGAGTTCATCCGCTCTACGTTAGCGTCGATGGTTACGAAGCTCCGCTGTTCGATTCCGATCCTGGACAGTTCGGAGCTGATGCTTTTTTTGCGTTCATCCACCAGGGAGAGTTCCAGTTCGGCATCCGTTTTTTTGCGGAACAACTCGTTGAGGGCATTTTCCGATTCGAGGGCTTTGCCTTCTTTGATCTGCTGGATGACGGTCAGGTCGATTAGTTTTTGGCGGTTGAGTTTGAATATTTCCAGGCGGTTTTTAAGGTCTTCGTCTTTATAATTGCTTTTGGCGTATTCGATTTCCAACTCGCGGATCATCTTGCTGGTGTTGGCGATGGCGATGTTGGTGTTTTCTACTTCGCCTTCCAGCGTGGTTTTATCTTTTCGCATCAGGGCGATTTGCGATTCGAGGTTCTGGATATTTTTGGTCAGGGCGAAGGTTTGGTTCGATAGTTCTTCGCGCTTC
The DNA here is from genome assembly GCA_965222105.1 of Saprospiraceae bacterium. Classification (GTDB taxonomy): domain Bacteria; phylum Bacteroidota; class Bacteroidia; order Chitinophagales; family Saprospiraceae; genus CALGLS01. The sequence goes on from CBDCTQ010000022.1 coordinate 7,828, forward strand.
ATTTCCAGTTCTTTTTGCTGGCTTACGAGGGCATCTACTGAGGCTTTTACGTTTACCACGTTTCGTTGGGTCTTGTAAAATTCCAATTCTTTGGTTTTTTCTTCCAGTTCGGTCTTTTTATCTTTCAATTCTTCCGAAACAAAAGACAGTCGTTGTGCCTGGCTGGATTTTTTGTTGTATTTGTGAAATTCCAGTGAGAGCTCACAGAAGGTGTTGACTACCCAGGCGGCCATGTCGGGGTTTTCGCAGGTAAACCAAATTTTAATATTGTCAGAAGCTCCGGAGCGGAGGGTAGTGATATGGTAGGTTTTTAGCGTTTCGTAATCGTAGCGGTAGGCTTTCGCCAAATTGTCGAAGACTTTTTGCAGGTGTGGCTTTTTCTGAAAAGTGTAGTCGAAGCTGTCGACTTTTTCTTCCATCAATTCATTCAGTTCCGATATTATTTCGGGTGTGATGCCCGTTAGGTCCACCTCTTTGGGAATTTCTTCCTGGGTCAGGTCGCGGAATGGTTCTTCTTTGCCGTCGGTATCGTGGAGAAGGAGCTTATAGGACAGAAAGCTCATATTTTTGCGGGATAGAAGGGAAGTGATCAGATTGTCAAAATGCATTTTTATCTGATATTCCTGAAGCCAGGGGGCGGAACCATCCTGGTCGAGGCCCGATTCGCCCATAATCCCGGTGGATATGGAAGCCTGCGCCCGGTATGTGGGGTTGAGTCGGCTAACGAAAAAGAAGGCGGCCACGGCGGCCACGATCATACAGGTGAGTATGAGCCATTTCCTTCTCCACAGTATGTTTAAAAAAATAGGTCAGTTCCATAATGGACTAATGTCTTCTCAATAGCATTTAAGCACCTATAGTGCGAAAGTACAGGCTGTTGTATAAAGGAAAAGTAGGGGACGTAAAAGGTAAGCGATTGTTTGTATCGGGTGGCGCATGGCCGTTTTTAGGCGAAAGCCGGTTCGTTCATATATACAACGAAAGCCATACATCAAAATACCTTCTCACAGTAACCCACAATTTTACGACAAAAAAGCGACATTTTCAAATGCTCACCCAAGATTTTCTACGGGTTAATACTTAAACACTGGATAACTTTTTTCCGTTGTTAGTGGTAATAACATTGCGACCGGGCAACGACCACACCAACGTATTATCTTTTTTGAAAATACCAATAACCAGACCACATTGCCATTTCCCAAACAATTTAAAAACTGACTAGATGTTTTGAAATTACCTTCCCAACTCATTCATTTGATGCAAAAGAGGCAGGCATTGGTACTAAAAAGAACGAAAACAGTCGTTTTCCGTAAAACTCAACTAACTTTACCCTCAAAAATGGTCTAAAATTATTTTGGCTCTGAAAACAAAACCTATGCAGCATCTGACAATTGCCAACCAAACTACTATGATACAATCTCTTTTTTCTGCTAAATTCCGGTTAACTGTCCTGTTGTGTGCGGTTGTCCTCCTTTCGGGTGGATGGCCCGCCTCATCAGTATCCGCCCAGACGGTGCATCGCTCGGGGTGGGAATTGGTGATGGACAATGACTTCAAAGGGGCAGCCACCGCTTTTGAGCAGGCGCTTTCGCAAAATCCCAAAGACGTCAGTGCCATGACCGGCCTCCTATTTGTTGCCGAAACCCGTCAGGACTACGCCTCCTACAAAAAATACACCCGGAAACTCATCGAATCGGGAGTGGAAACGGAGGCGTTTTTCCGGCTCTTTGGACATTTGTACGAAAGACGTCCCGAAGAAATACTCCACCTCGACCTGCCAGAAGCCCTGAAACTGGCCGACCGGATGGTCCTTGCCGATTCCCTGTTCGAACAACGGCGTTTTGCGGAAAGCGAACAGACCAAACGCAGCGTCATCGGCAACTACGAGTGGTCGGTCATCGGGCCTTTTGAAAATGTATCGGGAAGCGGCTATGCGGAGACGACCTCTATCGAAGATTCTCCTTTCTACATCGACTCGACCTATGTCAACGAAGCCGGCATCAAACTACAATGGAACAAGAGAGTAGTACGGACGCCTACCGGCATTGTCAATTTTCATTCGGTGCTGCCCGCCACCTCCGAGGGCACTTACTACGCCAACAGCTTTTTGTATTTTCCGGAAGACCGCCAAGTCCAATTTCGCCTCGCCCGGTCAACCCCAATGAAGATATGGCTCGATGACGACCTCGTTTTTCAACAAAACGACAATCTCTTTTACAGCTGGGACTACGAGGCGGTCCACCTGAACATCAAAAAAGGATGGCACCGCGTATTGATCAAAATGGCACCTCTGCCCAAGGACCGGTCCGACAGCAAGCTCCGGTTGGGTTTTCACGAACAATACGACAATGGAGCAGGTCCCTCCGACGACAACTCTTATGGCTACTACGATGATCCGTACAGCTACCGGGGCTACCAGCGTGCGCCCACCTTTGCGTTGCGCCTCACCGACGCCAACGGTCGGGTTTTTACCGACGTGAAAAGTTCGTTTTTGGGTAGCCACAGCCCACAACAGTACAAAGTGACTTCGGAACGGACCACCTTATTGCCCTATTACCACGACAAGATCGACACCTCGCCCGAACAATGGCATTGGTATTACCTGTTGTGTAAGTCGTATATGAAATACGGATTTGCCGAAAAGGCCGAACCACTTTTTGCCCAATACGCGGAGGCGCAACCCAACTCGTTGTTTTTCAACTACCTCCTGGCAAAATGCTATACGGCCAACAATAAAGGCGAAAAAGCAGAGGAACTCATCAGTAGCATGAATGAAGAAAAAACGCCCATTTTCGCACTGATGGCCACAAAACTGGATGAAATCGACGAAGAGAAAAATGAAGAAGCCTACCTCGCCGCCCTCGACAAATTGCTGACCGTATCGCCCACCCACTGGCGAACGATCTATGCCAAACTCGATCATTTTTCGAAAAAGGGAAAGACAGAAGAAAAACGCCAGTTCATAAAGTCTTTTCTCGATAAATTTCCCGACAAGGAATACAAAAAAAGACTGGAGCCATTCCTGAAAGACGACAGCTATAAACCCTCCTCCTACAAACCCAAAACGGATAAGGAACGGGAAAAGGAAGCCAAAAAGGCCATGAAAAATATGAAGCGGAAATTCAAAACGGAAGATTACCGGACGGTGATCGAATATTATAAGCGAAAAGAAAAAACAGATCAGGTATTGAAGTTGTACGACAAGCTCATCGACGCCTATCCCTACTCTGCCTGGTACCGCAAACAAAAGGCCGATTACCTGTTTGAAAAAGACCGCCTCGACGAAGCCCTGGCAGAGCTCAACGAATTGCTCACCATCCATCCCTACGATCCCAACGTCTTTGAAACCATCGGTGATATCCATTTTGAAAAGGAAGACAAGCCCTCCGCCAAATCCAATTACGAAAAGGCCCGCCGAATCGGCAAGATCGGATATTATTATGGTCTGAATGGCCTGAATGAAAAGATCGAGAAAATTGAAAACCAGGAGTCGCTCAAAGAGTATTTCGAGTCGTTGTCTTTTGAGCAGGCACTCGAAGATAGTTCCTGGGCAACCAAATATACCGACGAAGAATCTGTCATCCTCCTCTACACCGTCGAAGCGGCCCTCGACCGCGACAACGAAATGAATTACAACCAAAAGCTGATGATTAAAATCCAGAACGAGGCTGGCGCCAAATACTGGACAGAGGCCAACTTCGGATTCATGGGCAGCATTTCTTTTGTGAAAGTACTCAAGACGGACGGTCGCATTACCAGCCCTTCGAGGAATTACGGCTATGTTGTATTTAAAAACCTGGAAGCCGGCGACATCATCCAACTCGAAGGCAACTCCAAAGGGGATATGACCCGCGAGATTCCAAACGAAATGTACCACATCGCCGCCGCCTCTTTTGAGGTGCCCGTCCACCGGGTGCGCATTGAGTACATCATCCCTTCGGAGAAAAAAATGAAAACACAATGTTATAGGACCAACTGTGTTTACACCACCCGTCAGGTGAAAGATTTTACCTCGTACACCTGGGAGTTGGACTCGGTGGCCAAAATGGAACAGGAAGAAGCGGTCAAAGATAACCTCGATAGCTACACCTGGTTTATGTTTAGTACCCTGACCGATTGGAGCGAGGTGGTCAAATGGTACTTGCGTAAAACCTATCGGCGGCTCGAACCCAATTACGAAGTGCTGGCAGCCGTCGAAGAGGTGGTGACCGACGATATGACCGATGAAGAAAAGGTAACGGCCATTTACAATTACCTTACCAAAGAGATCACTTATTCCTTTGTGTCTTTTCTCAACTCCAACTACATTCCCAAAAAACCGGGAGCCACCATTTCCGACGAGATCGGCGACTGCAAAGACGTGGCCTCTCTGATGATCGCCATGCTCCGCGAAGTGGGCATCGACGCCTGGTATGTATTGGTCAGGAGCGGCAATTTTACCGAAAAAACACCCCTGCCTACCATCGCTGCTTTCAACCATGTGATCGTGGGCTACCAACTGTCAGATGGCCAGATGCGATACCTCGACCTGACCACCGACTACTATCCCCATTACGTTTTGCCGGAGTCCGACTCCAAGGCCTGGGCTCTGCTGGTACGGGAAGGGGAGACCGACATATTCCGGTTGCCCGACCAGTCGATCAACGTACAGAAAAGCAGGTTTGACATCGCCATTCAGGGCAAAATCAATCCCGACCGGAGCCTCGACATGGCTGTAGCATATTCCGGAAGCGGTGTGTTGGGAGGCACCCTCCGGGAATCGCTCAATCGGGTGACGACGGAAGACGATCGCAAAAAATTCCTCACCGAATACTTCGCCGAAGGAGTATTCGACCACCTATTGCTCAACCAATTTGGTTTCGACAACCTCGACGACATCACGGCACCCCTCCAAGGCAACCTCAGCCTCAAGGCCTACAACCACGTGGAACGGGTCAGCGATTTTTTCATCATCCAGATCCCCCTCCTCAAAGGCATTACTACCCGCCCGGCGCTGTTTGCGGAAAAGCGATACAACAACCTCGATCTGTCGGCTCTATTTGAGCTGACGCCCTCTTTTCAGGAAATTGATCTGGAGATCCCCGCCGATTTTCGCCTGATGGAAATGCCCGCCGATATGGAGATCGACAATCAATTTGGGCGCTATCGACTGACCTTTGAGAAAACCCCAAAAGGATTGCGTATCCACCGGACGATGATCTTTAAATCGCGGCTGGTGTCCTATGAAGATTACGACGATTTTAAGGCGTTTTACCTGCAACTGCTGGACGCCGATAGGATGAAATTGGCCATCAGGGCGTATTAAGACAGTTGCTTCCTGACGATTATGCCATAAATGACAGCACTGAAACAGATGTTGTAAAAAATGTTAAATGATGCATATTCTATTTTATACAGCATTGAATCGTTGGCGTTTGATTTTTCTAATTGTATTGGGAGCAGGCTGTTGTTGTCCATTGCTTTCGCAAAACCAGCTTTCGTTCGACCTGGTGTGGGAGGAAAATATATTTCCCAACAATCCGTACACGATTGTGTTCGACCAGTTGGACCGGCCGTATTTTTACGTAGCCAACGACAACGGCGGCATCCGCATCTATAAAAATGAACCGGGAGCCGACCCCACCCAGGTGGCCCAGCTAACCACCGACAACTGGAACGACCTCAAGGTGATGGATGCTACCCAGCAGGGGGCATTCCTCTATCTCCCCCTGGGCTCTTTTTTTGATGGGGACATGCAGGAATATGGCATGGCCATTGTTGACATTTCCGATCCGGAAACACCTTTTATGACCGACTATTGGATCGACGACCAGTTGGGCAAAGGGACTGCCATCGTTCGCCTCCAGGATAATTACGCCTTTTTGGGGGCGATGAGCAATGGACTTATCATTTTCGATGTCAGCAATCCGGCGGATATTCAGGAGGTGGCCCGTATTGTTCCCGATCCCGATTTTCCGGTTCCCAACCCCGGAGCTACGATGGAGCCCAACGCCAGGGGGATGGCCATTGCCGACGACCTGGTTTACCTTTGTTACGATGCGGGCGGGATCAGCGTTGTCGACATTTCCAACATTACTTCTCCGGAGGAAGTACACCGGTATATCCACTCCGATTTTATCAATCTAACCCAGCAGGCCTACAACAATGCCGTACTGCACGGCGACCTGCTTTTTGTGGCCATCGACTATTGTGGGGTGGAAGTACTCGACGTCTCCGATCCACACAGCATCACCCAGGTCAGCATATGGAATCCCTGGGATTGTGAAACCCTCGACAACCTTTGGATCGACAGCCCCGGCCATACCAACCAATTGGGGTTTTTGCCCGGACACGAAGGAGAAATACTGATCGTAAACGGCAACGATACCGAGTTGATAGCCCTGGATGTGAGCAACCCCGCCGATCCGCAACTCATCGGCAGCTTTGGCGAAACAGGCGACCAACTCCGCACCTGGGGACTGGGCATCGGGGAGGGGCAGATCGCTGGTGCTTATTACTTTACCTTGTTGCCCTGGCCGTCGGCCCAGGCAAGGGTGAAACTGTTTGAATGGGAGCTGACGACGGTGGTGAAAACACCGGTTCGTAAGCACATTGTTGTAAGTCCTAATCCCGTATCCCACCAACTGACCATTGATCTGGGCGAAGACATATCCGGAGAAGCAGTGTTGGAGTGGTGGCACCCTTCCGGGAATATGGCATGGAGCCAAAGAGTAGACCTGGTGAATGGAAGTGCCTGGGTGGATTTGGCAGAAAAGCTACTTAATGGAATCTATCTCATCAAGGTGCAGCCGAAGGGAAGACCGGCTTTTGTCGGGAAGGTGGTTGGTGTTCCTTTGGGGGGGTAGGGTATGGGGATCCTTCGGAAAGGGGAGGCATAGTACGCTATAGGCAAAGATTTTACTTACCAATCGCATGATGAATTTATACTTGTTCGTTCATAGATTTGTGATTTTGTGCGTGGATTTCCCACTTTAGGGGGTTAGGGGGTGGGCGAGTGCAAGAAAATCACAAATTTATCCATTGAAGAGTATATACAAAAATAAGGAATTTTGAGAAGAAGGGCTTTCTCATAAAAACGATAACTCGTTGATTTTCAATTAAAGTCTTTTTTGGAAGGGTTCGGCGGGACGCCGAACCCAAGCCCCGCGCTCGGTTCCGGCGTCCCGCCGGAACCGCTTCAATTTTTTTATGAGATAGCCCTATTATGAGGAGTATGGCATTTTTTGAGAAAAAAACCGTCCAAATTTTTGTACTATTTAGACAATTTTAGTACATTTGTTCTGAATGATCGCGGTTTCCTTTACAACCAAATAATCCATGACCACATACGACCAACTCACTCCCAAACAAAAAACCCGCTACGAACGGATCCTCCACCTGGCCGAAAACCTGGTTTACCAACAAGGGTTTTACAAACTGTCATTGGAAGAACTAACCAAACGGTTGCGCGTAAGCCGCAGCACCATTTATGAAAATTTCGGCTCCAAAGAAGGCCTGATCGAAAAGATCGTGGAACGATATGACGAAAGGCTCAACAGCGGCCTTCGGGAAATAGTAAATGATGATGTGATGTCGACCTACGACAAGTTCATCGCCGTGTCTCACCAACTGGCCAAAAGCCTGGAAGGGAAAGCCAACTATAAGTTTCACCACGATCTGAAAATCCACGCCCCCCATCTTTACGACAAATACGTAGCAGGCCGCGAACGGCGGGTGGCCTATTGTTACCGGCCACTGGTGGAGCAAGGCGTTCGCGAAGGCCTTTTCGACAAGAGCCTTCCCACCGATTTTATATTGCAAACCTATCTGAAATCATCGCAGATCGTCTGCGAAACCAACCTGCTGGAAAACAGCAGCGTAAGCAAAACGGAAGCCATGGACATCATCACCCGGATATTTCTGAACGGGGCCAAAAACCTGAATCCATAACCTCCTCAATTTGCTCAGCTATGAACCATTCCTATAAAATCGTCCACACCGAAAAAAAGGACTTACCATTCATCTACCACCTTTTTGAAGAAGCCATTGCCTACCAGAAACAGAAGGGATACCCCGTCTGGAAGGGCTACGATAAAGCCGTGTTAGACCAGGACATCCGACTCCAACGACAATACAAGATCACCCTCGGCGAAGAGATCGCCTGCATCTTTAGCGTTTGTACTTCCGACTCCATCGTATGGCGCCACCACGATGTAGGCAATGCCATTTATCTGCACCGCATCGTTGTCAACCCCAGACACAAAGGCCATCGGCTGGTGGGTCAGATCATGGATTGGTCCATTGAACATGCCAGGCAAAACAATTTGACTAATATCCGCCTCGACACCTGGGGCGACAATCCAAATATCATCGACTACTACAAGAGTTTTGGATTTGAATTTGTCGAGTTTTTTACCACGCCCCATCTCGAAAGTCTGCCCATCCAACAACGTGGGAATTATGTTATATTGATGGAGTACAGCCTGCCAAAGAAGCAGATCACAGAGGTACTCCATCGGTTTGTACGGTCCTTCGACGATAAAGACCCCAAAGCGATGAGCGACTGCCTGGACGACCAAATTTTTGCAGATTACTCCAGCTTTCGCAAAACCCCTCCCCGCACGATCGACCGGCAACGATACGTCCATTCGCGAATGGAAGCGATCCGTCATTTGAAAACCAGCCACCAACTGGCCGATTTCAAAATAACCCTGCTCGACGATGAGGCGGATATAAGTTGCTGGTTTACCATCGAACGATACCTTCCCGGGGATGATACCAAACATTTTCACTCTCAGGGAATTTATGAGTTTCACCTCGTCCGACGCAGCGAACAATGGAAGATCGATCGCATCATACAAACCGTTCATCAGACTGATGGCGATCCTTCTGTTCATGGTGCTTTCGCAAAACAGCATGCCAGGTACATGGTCATTGAGCGGTTCCGCCCCGGCAAGGTGAAGGAGTTGTATCGGCGATTTGAAAAATGTGGTCGGTTACTACCCAAAGGCGTTACCCACATCGACAGTTGGATCGACTCGGAGGTAGCCGTTTGTTACCAACTGATGGAAAGTGAGTCGTTGGAAGCCCTTCGGCAATGGGCCGATCAATGGCGCGAATTTGCCGATTTTGAATTTGTACCCGTATTATCATCGGGACAGGCTAAAGCCAAGGTGTTGCGTGTGTAAGTTTTTTGAAAATCTAGTGTTTTATAAACTAAGTTTTCGACATGTTCGAGCGTTAGTTGTTAGCGGGTCATCTGCCTGCCGGTAAGCAAGACTTCGAGTGTCCCGCTAACTTAAGCATTTGAAAAGCAATCGCTTTCCTGGCCTGCTATTATATCGATAACTTTGTTTACCTGGCACTAATAAACCAACCTTTTATGAAATTCAATTTGGCAGAAGCCATCCCCATTCTGGAACGAACCCCGGATGTTGTAACCTTATTGTTATCCGGCTTGCCGGAAAGTTGGACACACCAAAATGAGGGGCCCGACACCTGGAGCCCCTATGACATCGTCGGGCACTTCATCCACGGCGAAAAAACCGATTGGATTCCACGTGCCAAAATCATTTTGGAGGACAACCCCGACAAAACCTTCGAGCCCTTTGACCGGTTTGCTCAATTTGAAAACAGCAAGGGAAAATCGTTGGACCTATTATTGGCCGAGTTTGCCCGGTTGCGAAAGGAAAACATGGAAGCGCTAAAATCGCTTACTGTTACCGAAGAGACACTGAAATGGAAGGGCACCCACCCCGAATTGGGGGTGGTCAACCTCGGACAGTTGCTCTCCACCTGGGTGACACACGATCTGGGGCACATCGCTCAGATCAGCCGGGTGATGGCCAGGCAATACAAAGGCGAGGTGGGGCCCTGGATGGCCTATATACCGGTTTTGTCGAGATAATTTGTGAATCCCAACAATTCATTTACATGAAAATTACAAGGTACTTCGTGCCCGAACGGTTAAGGCCCTACATTCACGCCGTTACGGTTATTGAAGGGAGACACCCCGCACCTCTTGTCAGCCGCACCATTCCGCATGGTTATTTTGAGGTGACGTTCAACCTGGGCGACCCTTTTGCGATCGCTGGCAATACAGAAAACCTGTATTTTCTCCAGCAAGGAAAAGGAATCCTATGGGGGCAATTGATGCAGAGCTGGCAGTATGGGCTTCCGCCAAACACCAAGCTGCTGGAAGTGAAAATACATCCCTGGGCCATTGCCGCTTTTACGAATTACCCCGTATCCGAACTGATCGAACAAGCCATCGCCCCGGAGTTTGTTTTTGGAAAAGAGATCAGTGAACTACACCTTTTGGATATGCCTGATGATGCCGCTGCCCTTGGGCAGGTGCTTGACTTTTTTCAAAATAGTTTATTGCTCAGTGGCCCTTTTTTCAAGCGTTCTGTACTCCAGCAAAGTTGCATAGATATTTTCCGGCACAATGGATTTGTAGCTATCCAATCGATAAAAGACCGACTGAAAGTAAGCCGTCGAACAATAGAATTACAATTTCAGTCCAGGCTGGGGATTACCGCTACGCAATTTGCCCGAAAGACACGTCTGAGATATGTAGCAGCCACCCTGGCCAATGCCAGGCCCATTAGTTTTACGAGCTTAGCGCACGAGTGCGGGTACTTCGATCAGTCGCATTTTATCCGCGATTTTAAGGCGGTGACCCGCCAGGCTCCCAAATCCTTTTTTAGTGAAAATTTATGTGTGGATTGTTTTTTTGAGGAGTGAACGATTGGAATACTGCACGCAGCCCTCAACCGGAAGAATGACAGTTCCTCCTTATTTTTCTCCAACGGCGATAAAAATATTAACATCGGCTTTTGCATCCGAATTCGTTGAATCCGCACAGCAGGAAGCATTGACACAGTCGATGGATACCTCCCGGAATCCCGCTTCCCGAAACCACGTAACAATATCTTCCCGTTCAAAACCCAACCAGCGGTCGTGCTGCTCAATGCGTAAGAATTCATTATCGTGTTTATCCAGGTCGGTGATGATCAGTTTTCCACCCGGCTTAAGAATGCGGAACAGCTCGGAGATGGCCTGGGGAGGGCGCTCTACGTGATGGAGGTACATATTGGCCAGGGCATAATCGACAGACTGGTCGGCGAGTTGAAGACCTTCAGACTCTGCCACCTGATAGCGGATATTGGTGGCCGCTTTGAATTTTTGCCGCATAACGGTCAGCATCTTTTCCGACTCGTCGAGGGCGATGATCTCTACGGGATAAGTGATCAGTCCTTCGGTGAGAAAACCGGTGCCGGCCCCCACGTCGGCAATGGTGATGCCGGGGCGGAAATCGATTTGTTCCAATGCCCGTTGGCGGACGGATTCGGGGAAAAAGCCGCTGCGCATTTCGTCCCAATTGTTGGCTACCTTTTCGAAATAATTTTTACTGCTCATCTTTTTTAATTTTGAGTGTGTGACATTCCTGCCGGCAGGCAGGTGTGAATCTTTGTGTCCCCGTCTGGCCACCGGATCTATCTGGCTAGCCTGTCCGGCGGCCAGACGGGCTAGACAGGCAGGTTCGTGTCTTTGTGGTAAAGCCCGCAGCGATTCTCCCGATCTCTATCGGGACGGGACAGGCCTGTCTACCGCCAGGTAGATTTGTCACACACTCATTTCAGGTTCACAAATTTAAAGTAAATACAACAAAAAACTGAGACGAGATCGCGTTCAACGAGATCGCCTCAGCTTGGTTTAACGCTCACTGAATTTATAAAGATACATAGATGCAAAATTAACCGGTGCCGTCCAATCACAATTGCACCAATGCGAAACCGGGCCTTCGCATTCGTACAATTTTGAAGGGAGTTTTAATCCGACTTTTGCTGCGAATTCAATAAAATGCGAATGTCAAAAATAAATTTTTCGGGGATGCCCTGGGAAAAAAGTCCGGGCGTCCATTCCAAAATTTTCCGAAAGGGAAACCAGCAGATTAGAATACTGGATATGTTCGATGATTTTGAAGAAGAATCCTGGTGTGAAAAAGGCCATGTAGGATACATCCTCGAAGGCAGTCTCACCATTGATTACGATGGCCACCCAGTCGAATACAAAGCCGGAGATGGACTCTGGATCGAAGCAGGGAAGGCCAGCAGGCACAAGGCGCTTATACCTAAAGGAGGGCGGGCAAGGTTACTGTTGTTTGAGCAGATAGTCTGAAAGAGCATTTCAGTGGTCATCGCTTTCTGACCAGTGTCAGGCCATCGCCGAGGGGCAGCATGCTGAGGTCTATCCGCTCGTCCGTCAATAGTTTGTTATTGAGTTGTTGGATGGCGAGGGTGGTGGGTTCGGTCGTATGGGTGTCGAGCACTTTTCCATCCCAGAGGGTATTGTCGATGAACAAAAGTCCATTTGGTCGGAGGAGGCGAAGGCAATGTTCGTAATATTCGTTGTAATTTTCCTTGTCGGCATCCAGAAATATAAGGTCGAATGGGTCGTCTGACGGAAGGCTGGAGAGCGTATCGAGTGCCGGTTGTAAATGTAGTGTTATTTTATGGCCGACGCCAGCTCGTTTCCAGTAGGGTAGGCCGATGCTGGTCCACTCTTCACTGATGTCGCAGGTAGTGAGTGTGCCGTTTTCCGGAAGGGCGAGGGCCAGCCACAGGGTGCTGTAGCCGGTGAAGGTACCGATTTCGAGGATTCGCCTGGCGCCGATCAACTTTGCAAGGAGGTGCATAAATTGACCTTGCTCCGGGGATGTTTGCATAACCGACCTGTCCAAAAGTTGGGTGACGGCGCTTAGTTGTTTCACCGTTTCGGGTTCGCGGAGGGAGACATCGTGGAGGTATTGGTACAAGTCGGGAGTTAGGATCTGTGTTTTGCTTGCCATGGAGATTGTTTTATCACTTTTTAAGCTTTACAAGTTTTTAAAGCCTGGAAAGTTTGGAGTTTGAAGAATAGTTAAGTCAATTCCACCACCATCTGAATGTTACATCGCTCGTAGGGTGTAAAAGTAGGTGGTATTTCGACAAATCCCAGTTTTCGGTACAAATTAATGGCAGGTTTCAAAACGGTATTGCTTTCCAGGTAGACATTTTTCGCGCCAAGCGTTCTCGCCTTTTCGATAATGGCCAGGCCCAGTTGTTTTCCAATCCCCAAGCCGCGGGATTCTTCGGTGACTGCCATCTTCGCCAGTTCGTAGTCGTATTCCGGATGGTCCATTTTGATGAGTGCACAGACGCCTGCGGGCACATTGTTATGCAAAGCCACAATGATGTGGCCGCCCTTGTCGAGGATGTATCCCTGGGGGTCGTACAACGATTTGCGGTCCACCTCTTCCATTTTAAAATGCTTGGTGATCCACTTTTCATTCAAAGAGGCAAAAAACGACTGATATTGATCCGAGTAAGGGATGATCTGAATAACATCGACCATAAGTTTTGTTTTTGCGGTTTTTGGCAAAAATAGCATTTGCTTTCTTCAGTTAATTGTACAATTGCGAAAACAAACTAAGCCTGAAAATGTTGCAGGCCTTCGTTTACATTGCGTTTTGTCAGTATTAAAAAGCAGGATGCCTTCTGCCGAAGACATCCTGCTTTGATGGATATAGTGACTGTTTTGTGAAAACGATTACATCTTCACGAATTTTCTGCTCACTAATCCTTCAGCGGTCTTCACCTGAATGATGTAAAAACCTGGTTGCAGATCAGTAATGTCGATTTCATCGAGGGTGGAATCCAGTTGGATGGATTTGACGACCTTTCCATTGGCATTGAATACCCTTGCTACCTGCATGTTATGCACAGACTGCAGGTTGAGGTAGTCGCCTGCCGGGTTGGGATACAAGCTCAGATCGTTTCGTTGCTGATCAACAGCGGCACTGCCTTCGTCCAAAGCTCTTAAAGGAGCTTCTACTTCGGTTATGGCAACCTTGCTTTCCACAAGACTGCTGCCGCCATTGCCCGTCAGTGTCACGGCGTCGATGTAGATTTTATCGTTGTTGTTGCTGGCTTCGCAACGGAACCGGAACCGGGTGTTGCTTCCGCTGGTTGTTATACCGGTAATAGTAGCTTGGTAAAAAGTATTGTTGTTGAAATCGGGACCTTTGACATAATCTGCCACTGTAACCCATCCGCCGCCATTGTCCATTTGCACCCAGAATTCTTCATTATTTTCCATGCCATTGGCAAAGAAGTAAAATTCCAGATCGACGGAAGTGTAACCGCTCAGGTCGTAATAAGCAGATGTCATAGAAGAAGCCGTTCCGGAGTTGTCTCTGATGCGGATGGAGTAGCTTCCTTCCCAGGATCGGGTGCCGGAGTAGCGCGCGCAGTCGCTGCCGCCATCCTGCCAGCCATCCCAGCCGGTTTCAAAGTAGTGACCGAATATGACGTTACTACCGCCACCACAAGGAGAGCAAAGGGCACCGCCGCAGTCAACGCCTGTTTCGTCGCCATTTTGAACGCCATCGGAACAGGTTTCGCAACTGCCGTCGTCCTGGGTTGCGTTGGGATCGTAGTTGTGAGCGTTGGGATCGGTACAGCCAAGTATGGGGCCACCACCGCCGCCAGTGAGGCAGAAGTTGGTCGTTTCAGAGCTACCGAAGCTGCCGCCAGAAGCGAGGATGGTGCCGCTGCCATCGGTCACGGAGTAGGAACCGTTTCCGTAGCCGCAGCAAATGCCGTCGCCGTAGGAGTCGTAGATGGTAAAGTCATAGCAGCCATCAGCGATGCATTCCAGAATGGTTAGCGAGGAGCCGTCGGGTTGACCGCCGTAGGTACCACCTGAGGCGACAACCGATCCGCCGGAGTCTTTAATGTCCCAACTGGTTTCTTCGGGATAATTATCAAAGGTGAAGTTGATGTAGACATCGTTGTCGTTGCAGCCTGTATTACAGGGAGGACAGTTGGGGCCGCCGCAATCCACGCCCAATTCCTGGCCATTTTGAACGCCGTCGCTGCAAGTGGGGCCGGAGCAGGCACCCAGGCAGGTGGCATTGGCAATGGTGTTGAGGATCACGGCATTGGGTTGTGGTCCAAATCCTTGAGTGAAATCGATACCCGTAGTCTGGTGGCAATAGCTCATAATGGTACCGCCGCCCGGAGGGCTGGGAGGCAGAGAGCAACTGCCTTCGGTTTGGCCGGCACAGCCGTCGATAGCGGTGTTGTTGCCATTCCAAACACAGGCATGGGTGTGTCGCGATCCGATGAGGTGCCCCATTTCGTGGGTTACCACCATGATGGTAAAGGAATAGTTGGGTACAGTTGCATAGGTAGCGTCAATGCTACTGAAACATTTGCTGTTGTCGGGGTTGCTGTTACAGATTCCTGCAAATCCGGCAGCAATCCCACCACTGGCCTGATAAGACACCAGATGGCTCAAGTCGCCATTGAAAGATCCGGTGTTGCTTTGATAAGAGGACAGCATAGCCGAAGAGGAACCGCCAGAATACGGAGCGGGTGTATCCCAGGCCAGAATTTCGGAAACGGCCATCGCCAGGGTTTCATTGGAATAAAGTGTGATGACTTCGTTCATCAATCCGGTAATGTAGTTGGTAGCAGCAGTGGCACCGCCCTTGTTGGTAACGATGTCGTCGTCAATCTCAATGTATACGCGAACGCAATCGCCTACGGCTCTGCTCATGTCGAATGTGAGTTCGTCGGGGCGGTAGGAATAGCCGTCGTCTTCGGTGGCACAGTCGAGGTCGAAAGTGGCGTTGAGGTCTTTGTCGTTGTAGATGATGTGCTTGGAGGTGTTTTGTTCAGTCAGTCTTGCGATGTTGAAATTGTCGGTGCCGGAGTGGATCAGTCCAATGATCTCGTTGTCAAATACACTAATGGATACAAGGGAAGAGGGATCGCCATCCAGAACGCCTGAGTAGTAAAGACCCGGGGTGTAGTCCATCACGGCATCGGGGTTGGAGCTTTGACGGACGATAAAGTCGGGTGTAAACACTTTGTTTTTGACCAGGTGTAGTTTGGCCGTTTTATTTCCCGGAAGGGGGAAGTTCATCTCTACCACGTCGGGGTTTTGCGCTTTCAGGGCGCTGATGGCATCCTGATCGAGGTCGACGATAACGCCTTTTTCGAGGTTGTCGGCAGAGATACCCTGGGTAACTAAGTTTTTGGTTACGGTTGTCACCAAATTGAAGGAAGGCAGGGTCTTGGTAGCTTTTGCTTTAGCTACTTTGTCAAAAACGGGATAATGGTCGGCTGCTTTTTGTGAAAATAGGAGCGTAGTTGAACACATGCACAGCAGACATGCGATCATTCTAAATTTTTGCATGATGTTGAATCATTTTATGGGTGAAAAAATTGGTTACAAAAAATACAGGTTGTAACAATTAGTGTATAGTGAAGACGCGTGCTTTTCTTTGCGTGTTGAAGATTAACTCAAACATCAATTGGATGGGGCGGCTGTTTAAAAAGTTATTAGGGTAGGTAAAAACGACATTGATTTGGTTGCAAAGCGTAGCTACAATTCAGCACATCTGCAATCATTGTCAATGACCAAAAAAATTGTTATTCAAGAGGGGGAGGGTTAATCCTTTAATAAAAATGCAGGACAAAGATAGTAAAAAAAAATACAATATATGCCAGTGAGAAAAAAAAATCAAAAAAAATCATGATTTACCGCTTTTTCCCGAAAGGAAGCTGATATCAAGCTAAAAAAGACTCCAAACAACACTGATGCCGAGAATGGAAAAAAAACGAGTACTAAAAATAGGTTTTACCCCTTCTGTATCACCTGCATGCTATACCCGCCTGCGGCAAAGCGGGAATTACCAAAATTACTAAGTGGTAATTTTCCAGTGAATAGTCTATCTTTGGCCAAACCCTTCGCTGAAAATGGATCACCACAGCACTATCGGTACCCTTTTACTGATCTTTACCGGCCTTACCACTTACAAAGGCTTCATGGATCGGGCCTATTTTGAGAAATACGTATTTCACGTCGATAAGATATTGATCCGAAAAGAATACGGGCGGCTCCTGTCTTCCGGTTTTCTGCATGCCAACTGGCTGCACTTCGGCTTTAACATGATCGCGCTGATCGGTTTTAGCCTTTCCATTGAGATGATGTTTGGCTGGTGGAAGTACCTGCTTATATATTTTGCCTCGCTCATTGGGGGCAACCTGTTAGCATTATACATCCACCGCAATCACGGCGACTACCGGGCGGTAGGTGCTTCTGGAGCCATTAGCGGTATTGTGATGGCGTCTATCGTTTTGTTTCCGGAAGGGAAAATCGGATTCATTATATTGCCGGTCGAGTTGTCCAGTTGGGTTTTTGCCTTGTTGTTTGTCGTTATTTCCATATTTGGCATAAAATCGCAGAGCGACAACATTGGACACGAAGCGCATTTGGGGGGAGCCATCGTCGGAGTATTGATGACAATATTGCTACAACCCAGTATAGCCGTTGACAATTGGTGGATCGTTGCACTTATTTTGGTGCCGACCACTGCATTTTTACTGATGATCGTCCGCAATCCGGCTGTGTTGATGATCCATCATTATTGGGGAGAGGCCTTTCGGCGAAAGCCTCCTGCCAAAAAACGAAAAACCACCAAATCTACGAAAACCAAGAAAGCGAACACCAATAAAGAAATAACGCTCGACCACTTACTCGATAAGATCCGTCGCAGCGGAATGGACAGCCTGTCGGCAAAAGAGCGGGCCTGGCTGGATCGATATAAAGACGATCGGTGATTTTTTTTAGAATGTGTGACTAATTAGGGTTTGCTATTTTAGGCATAACAAGCTGAAAATCAATAAAATAAGTTAAAAAAAGACTTGATTAAATGCAAGGTTTTTTGTAAATTTGGGCAAAAACCTTGCATTATGCTCAATTATACATCTCAATTTCAAGCCTCCATTGACGAATTTAACAATATTTACCAACTTCCCCTTGATCCGGATAACAGATGGATAAAACTGGGAGCTTGCCTGCCATGGGACAAACTGGTAAAAATTCTGGAGCAAAAGTTTGCACTCAAAGGCAGTCCTTGTGTTGATCCAAGGATTATTATCGCAAGCCTGATTATCAAACACAAACTGAATTTATCAGACGAAGAAACCCTGCAATCTATTCAGGAAAACCCTTACATGCAATTATTTTGCGGCTTGGATACTTTTCATGCAAAGCCTGTGTTTTCCTCTAATTCATTTGTTGATTTTCGTAGAAAATTTGACCCTCAATTGATCAATGAATTCACAGATGTTTTAATAAGGATTAGTTTTCCCAACAAATTAATTACATCGCCTGATCCAACTGAAAAACAATTACCCAATAAAGGAAAACTAAAACTGGATGCAACAGTTGCAGATCAATATATTAGGTATCCAAATGACTTGAGCTTGTTGAATGAAGCAAGAGTGAAAACGGAAATGTTAATTGATCAACTGTATGAAATTCTTAAACACCACCTGACAGTCAAACCCAGAACCTACCGTAGAGTTGCCCACAAACGATATCTGGCAGAGGCTAAAAAACGCCAGAAAAACAAAGTCTCTTTGCGCAAGACCATTCGTTATATGCTCAATTGCGTGGATCGTAATATACTGACAATCAACAAAATGCTGGATATGTTGGATGACAATCCACTTACATATAGTCAGATGAGAACATTTTGGGTTATCAATACCTTAAGAGATCAACAGCGACAAATGTACAATGAAAAGAGCAACCGCTGCGATGACCGGATCGTTAGCATAACCCAACCTCATGTCCGGCCCATTGTTCGGGGCAAACAGGGAAAGAAAGTAGAGTTCGGGTCAAAATTAGGACTGGCCTTGATGGATGGTTTTGTGAAAACTGAAACAATTAACTGGAATGCTTACCGCGAAAGTACAGACCTGATAAAACACACTGAAGCTTACAAAACCTTGTACGGATATTACCCAAAACTTCTCCAGGTAGATAAAATTTATGGTACCAATGAAAATCGCAAATGGTGCAAAGACCGGGGTATTGAAATGACTGTTACTCCGAAAGGAAGACCAACCAAAAAGACGCCCTATCAAAAAAGAAAAGAGAAAAAGCAATACGCAGAAAGAAATCAAATTGAAGGTAAAATTGGACAAGCTAAACAGGGCTATAATCTTAACCAGATAAGGGCTAAACTCAAAGACACCTCTGAATCATGGATCACCATGACGCTCTTCATCACAAACCTCGTCCAGTTTGCAAGACTTAACAATTTCGCCTTTTAAGAGCAAACCCTAAATACCAGGAATATACTTTACAGAAAAACGAAACTCAATAGTGATGCGAATTCACCTAACATTAATACTACTTTTCTCTATCCAGCTTTTACTGGCGCAAGTGAGCGGCAACATCAACTATCAGCAAAACGTGCGCCTGCAAGACAACCAGATCAATGTCAGCTTGCATGGTAGCGACCTTGTCATTTCTGTAAAAGGACTGAGCAACATAAGGGCGGATGCCTACGTTGCCATCTTCAGCGTTACCCAAACGGGACTCACCACCGATGAGGCCAACGAACTGATGGATCAGCGTATAGATGCCGTTGTGAAAGCCGTTGCCGGAAAACCCGGAGTGGAGACTTATGTCGATATGGTCTCCTTTGTGCCGATGTACGAGTACAGCGTTGAGAAAAAAATATTCAGCAAAAAGACCTACAACGAGGTGCCCGCCGGATTTGAACTGAAAAAAAACATCCACATCCAATACAAAGACCCCGCGTTTATCCATGAGTTGGTCGACCTCTGCGGTACGGTAGAAATTTACGACCTGGTCCGGGTTGATTACGTTTCCGAAAATATGCGGCAACAAAAAAAAGAATTACGCGACCTTGCAAAAACAGTGTTGGAAGAAAAGCTGAAATTCTATCAAGGCTTAGTAGATATTCCTCTTGACTCGCTGCAAAAAAACATGGCCGATGGCTACCGGGTGTTGTATCCCGTGGAGATGTACCGCGCTTATCAGGCTTACAATAGCTCTTCTATACGCCCAAAGAGATCGGCCAAGGTGCGGGAAGCGGAGAAGTCGACCACCTCTTTTTATTACCCCATCCAGGACAAGGAATTTGATTTTGTGATCAACCCCGTGATCGTAGAACCCGTCATTCAGTTGATGTATGAGTTGAAGATCCAACTTCTGCGACCACCTAAAACCAACAATAGTCCTACAAAAGAGTACTACCTCATAGCGCCTTCCGGCGAAATGAAAAGACTGGAACTGAGAGAGTAGCAGTCTCCCTGGTTAAAAACCATTTATTTTAGCCTGCATACTTGATTTGGCCGGATTCCAGGGATCGTCGTATGATTTTTTGAAGAATATTTCCTGGAAGTAAGATATCGTCCGGACGGTCCTGAGGTAGGTGCCCGTGTAGATACTCATCAGCGGGATGTAGGGCCAGAGTTTTAATTCCTCCTTTCGGCGTTCGGAGTAGAGGTAGGTGCCAAACATCTGTAACAGGCCAGCGAGGGTATAAATGGTAAAATTCATGGGAATGATGAATTGCAATTGTCCGGAGAAATGAAAGAGCAGGTCGAATACATAAAACCACCAGGCAATGTCGAGGATGAGGTTGTAAAAAAGATTTTCGGCGGAAGCCAGAAAATTAAGCCAACGGAAATTTTCGTTGGGCAGGAAAATATCGAAGTGTTTCCTTATTCGAAACCGAACAATGGATTTGCTCCAGCGCATTCGTTGTTTTGTAAGTATTTTAAAATTGGACGGTGCGCTGGTCAGGCACACCGCAGAGGGCTCGAACACGGTTTTGTATCCCGACTTTCTGACTTTGACGGTGATGTCGCCATCAAGTCCTGGGCCGATGTCCCAGCCTTTTATGGAGTTGATGACTTCGGCGCGGAAAGCACCAAAGGCTCCCGAAATTATTTTGTATATTCCCAATTGGGAGGCGACGACCCGGCCAACAGATATTGTTTTTAAATACTCAATGGCTTGCAAACGGGTGCAGATGCTTTGGCTGTGATTCCTTACTTTAACATTTCCACCAACGGCTCCAATTTTTTCATCCAAATAGAAAGGAATGAGGCTGTTTTCGATGGCCTGCCGGTCGAAGGAGCAGTCTGCGTCGAGATGAATGATGAACTTCCCTTTTGAAAAGCGCAGGGCCAGATTGGCAGCCGATGCCTTTCCACCCCTTACATCGTTGCGGATGAAAACATCTATCAAGCCCCTTTTTTGAAGGTTTCGCCCGATGGTGGAAGTGTCGTCATCCGAACCATCATCCACGACGATAAGTTCGAAGTTTTGAAAGGTTTGCTCGGCCAGTGACCTGGTGAGTTTGAATAGATGCTTTCCTTCATTCTTTCCGGGTACAATAATGGAAACGAAAGGATTTTCGTTCCAGAATTTCCGGCGGGCAATATCCCATTTTTCTTGCTTTGACTTTTTAAACGTCCAAAGCCAGGCGGCCACACCAAAGTCGAGCAAAACATAACGGGTCAGCTCAAATAGAATAAAATACCAGAATACCCGAAAAAACTGCCTGGGCCCTACCTCCAACCAGAATTGGATGTATTCGGGTGTAAATTGATCCATCATCGTGTTTTATTCAAACATGCTCAATACACCCGAATCGCTTCCATTGAGCGGACGAATGTCTACCTCGATCATGAACATTTCGTCCCTCTGCATAATGTTGTCACCGATCAGTTTTTTGAGGTTGTAGGTGATTACTTCTTTCATCTGGGCAGCGAGACGTTGATCACAATTTGGCATGAGAAACGCATAGGTCGAAAAATTGGCGGTCGAAATAATGTCGTCGGGCCGGAGATATTGACCGATGATGGAAAGGAGTTCTTTTTGCAAAACCTCTTTTGATTTTTCGGACAACATGCTGAAAGCTGCTTCCCGGAATCGCACTTCTCCCAGATAGGTATTCTGTTGGCCTGACGCGGATCGTTCCAATTCCTGGCGTACCAGTATTTTGAATAAACTCCAGCCAAAATAATTGCCTGAAGTATTATTGTTATAATTCTGGTTTAGGTGTTGGGGTTGACTGTTGGGGGGAGCTGTGCTTGTTGCAAAACCATGAGTAGCCAGCTGTTCTCCTTGTTCTGTAATACTAAAGTGACAGATGTCCTGGCTTGCGATTTGTTCCAGATCCATATCCTGACCACAATCCACGCAGCTTGCTTTCATAACAACGTCCTGCGCTTGGTGATTACAGCTTTTGCAATGCGACATCTCGGATGGCTTGTCGTAATCGATCCCTATGTGCCGAAGGGATTTATTGCATTTGGGGCATGCCAAATCTGCGCCGTCTACAAAATCGGATTCCGGCCCGATGTAGGCACACCGGAAGTGGTGGATCATGTTTTCGGAGCTAAGCTCCAGAGAGCCGCAACTGGAGCACACTTCCCTGAAATTCAAATAGGTACCCTGACAGTTGCTGCAGTGATTGACCTTGTCCACCATTTTGCTATTGAAAAAGGAAGTGTATTGTTTGCTCTGAAGTAGGTTCAACAATTCCAGATGATCTCTTTCATCAATGAAGCTGCTCAAAAAAGGAAAGGAGTAACCGATTTTGGAGGTTCTATCCCTGAAAGGAGCCAGCGGTTGTTGACGGGTGTAGATGTATTGCAGGGTTTTCAGTACCAGGCTTTGCGAATGGTCGAGATGCTGGCAGCCTGCCCGGATGGTTTTGATTCGATTGATGATCTGGATGCACTTATGTTCAGTCGTCCTGATGGCATATTCGTCCAATAGGCCGTCGGAGAGCTGGACGATTTGCTCCGGCATAGAGGATGATTGGATAAAAATCGGTTTGAGATAGGCGGCCGGTTCCTTTGCGGCCCTTACTTTTTTTAAGATGCTGAGAGCCGTTTCCGGTCGGTCGGACTGGATGATGATGCCGTCTTTTCGCATCCAATCGGAATGGGATAGGGGAGTATGGTCGGAGGCCATAGCAAATCGGGGCCCTTCTACATCAATAAATTCAAAGCCGTTGTGTTTTTGAGAAATGTTTAGGTGGTTCATCGATTGTTGTTTTTAAGTGGGTGTTGCCAGGCAATGGTTTTTCGTACCTGGATATTATTTTCGGTGTGTTACCATTTCGATTTTGATACATCGACATTCATTTTATAAAAATCGATCCATCTGATTTCTTCTTCTTCGTTGAGGGGTTGGATGTCGACCACTACATTTCGCTCTATGGGTTCGTATTTCTTTTGAAATTCGACCGGCAATTCCTTTGTGGAAATGTAGATGTTGCTAATTCTTCCCTGGCCCTGGGTGCCGTCCGGGAATTTAATTTTCATTATGTCGTCGAGATAGAGGTATCCGACCAGTTCGGGATCAAAAAAAGCGCGAATACTGATGTCTTCTTTTTGATGTATGGTCATCACGTCCTGTTTTTCGTAGCATACCTCGTTGGGAGAAAAATTGATGTTGCCCACAAATCCGTCGATCAAGGCCAGGTAGGGGATGGTGTTGCCATCGATATGGCCTCCGGCTATCTGAGTGGCTATGCCGGCATTGCGGATTTTTTCTTCCTCCCGGTAAAGGCGTGAGAGGTGTTGTTTTAAAAAGTGTATTTCCTCGTGTAAAATTTTTGCCTGGGTATTGAGTTTTAAAATTTCCGCTTCAATTTTGGTTAGGGTTGCTTCAATTTCATTCACACCCAGCAAGACCAGGTCTTGTTGATGTTTCAGCTCCTCTTCTTTGAATCGTATTCTGGTACTCAGGTTCTCTTTTTCTATATTTTTCAGAGATATTTGCTTTTTGAGATTCAGTCTTTCCCGTTCCAGCCAGTCTATTGGTTTTTTTGCTGTGGAAGGAAGACGTGCAGCCATTTCGCCATCGTAATAGTCGTATTGGTAGAAGAACAGGGTGTCGCCTATGCATACGTGTTGCCCTTCGGTTACCAGAATAGCCCCCAACCGGATGTCGTCGGTAAACCCCACCACCTGCTTGCTCAGCTCCACCTGGCCAAGTCCTTTTACCAAAGTTACTTTGTCGAAAATGCGAAACCCTGAAAATAACACCGCACTTACAATAATTCCGATCCAGGACCATTTTTGCCAATTGATCTTTCTTTGGGGCCTGGGTGGTTCCTTGAGTGTTTTGATAACGCTGGTTTTGGTTTTAAAGCGGAAGTTCTTCATGTTTGTTTGTCGATAATTGGTTGAGGGAACGTATTGATTTGTCAGAGGTTGAATTATTTTTTTCGTTTTTTATCAATTGCCAGAATATTGCTTTGCCGATCCAGATTGATCAGCTCCTCCAGACTTTCAAATAGGTACAGTTGGTCGGGGTCGTCCAGATAAGTGGAGGTTATCCAAAACTCCAGGTCTGTTCGGCTGTCAAATTGATTCATATGGACTTGCCGGTAGCTTCGCTTATCTGATTTGAATTCGTCGGGGGTCAATATTTGGATATTGGCATCTTTCAGTTTTTCTATAACCTTTGCGGAAGTAATTCCGGGAAGATGGACGGATTTGAATTCATTTTTTTGGAGGTAGTTGATGGTAAAAGAAAAATTGTCTCCCAGATCTTTTTCCCGCAGAGTGACACATCTGTCTCCTTTGAATTTTTGACCAACATCTTCAAAAGACCGGACCTTGAGGCAGGATACAAATTCGGCCAGGTTGCTTTTGGTAGCCAGTTTTGCCAATTTGAGATACATCATTTGGGTGATATCGTTCAGTTCCAATTCCAGTTCCAGTATCAAGTCCTTATGGTTGAGGGCCATCAGCGGGGAGTGTCCTCTCTGATCGTAATTCAACAATACTTTTTCAACTCGCAGTTTTTCTTCCATCCGGGCCTTTTTGTGTAAAAACCGGACGTATTGTTTCATTTTATAGTTGTATTCGTGGACTAGGTTCAGCAGTTCTTTGGTATTATTGTGGGCCTGGAAAAGGGTTTTTTGTTGGATGATTTCTTTCTCCAGATGTTGGGTGGAGCGTTGTTCTTTTCCGTTAAAATTTAGCGGCAGGCTGAGCAAAGCCCCAACGCTTCCAAATGAACGATCAAACCCACCGTCGTTCGTTCTGATGTTGTAATGGCTGTACAATCTCAAATTAGGGAGTTTCCCGGAGTTGTGCTTAAAGGCAACGGCTTCCTGTTTTTTGTCAATCAGGGTGTTGACCAACAGTTGACTGGCCGAGTCTTTCAACAACCGATCGATATCGATTTCCAAAATGGGTAGAAACTGTGCATCCAATAATATTGTATCCTCCTCGACGATCTTGCGGAAAGACCGGTTGAAATCCTCATAGCTCATCAACATCACCTTACTTTCTTCCAAACTCTTTTTCACATCCAACACTTCGGCGTAATTGACTCCGTGAATGTAGTAAAGGCTCATCATTACATCGAGCAACGATTCGAGAAAAGGAATGCGTTGATGTAAAAGATCAATTTTGCGCTGATTGAAACTGTAAATGATCTTATTGTAAAGATAGGGATAGTTGTTTTGCCGACTGTCCAGCAAATGCTCTAGCTGGCGTATTTCCAAATCCTTTTTAACGGCACTTGACTTTCGCTTTCTGTCAAAGAATCCTCCGTTCAACAAATCCCACTCCACACCTCCCTTCCACCTGGAGCCGGGGTCGAGCAACTCGTCGTCCCGGTCGCCATTGTGATTGAATCTGGCGGATAGCCTCAACCCATAGTCTTTTTCAATATACCTGATCTTTTCTTGCAGCAATTGCCTTTCCAGCGAATCAAACGTAACCTGGTTGTATTGGAATAATTGGGCGATTTGCTCTATGGGGGCATTTCCCGTCAGCGGTAAGGAAGCATATTCGCTAAAATCAAGCAGGGCTACTGCCTTTTGATAGATCTCGTCTTCGGAGGCCTTATGCAATTTTGTTGGCTGACTGAATGCCGGGATCCCAATCCAGGCAAAGCAGACCAACAACAGTAAATACCTATGTAATTGCTTCATTTTTGTGTTTTGTTTGACTTTTATCTTTGTACACTACAGACTCCCAATGTCCACTGGCTAAGGGAGCATCCCCACTATGACAGATGGCAATACGATGGACCTACCTCGTCGCAAAAGTTAAACTGGTGCCCAGTTAAGTGGCTGCGAGGAAGTTATACACTAATTAGTTAAAATGGGAAAAAGGGAAAAGGAAGAATCTTGTATGGCCCTATATCAGGGACATACCAGGCGCTTTCAGGAGGAGTGATATAAAAGGTTTATTGCATATTCAACGTGTATTCTGCCCTCCTCTCTACCAATTTCATACCTAAAATTTAATTAATGTGTTTTTTTGGGAAATTTTTTGGGAAATTTTTACCAACAGAGAATAATGCCTATTTTTAGAGGCTTGGTCCAGGGGATTTGCGAACACCCTGTTTTTAACTATCTTTGATGATAATCCTCCATGCGAAACTGCCAAAACCAACCCTAAAATATGCCCGACCACTCAAAGATCGATCAGTTGCTTCAAAAACTGGATGCCCTGCTCCAAAGGCAAAACGCATTTGCCAGAGAAATAGACCTGTTGCGTGAAGAAATCGGGAAGTTGACATCCGAATCAACAAAAGAATTTCCTGCTGAGAAGAAAATCGAAGTGCCCACTGTGCCTACACCTCTTGGGTCTCCTGAGCCTCAAGCCCCCTCAATTGCGGAGTCTCCAACCAATGTCGCCAGCCCGGAACCGGTCAAGACCAAGCGGCGTCTGATCAAACCGCCCAAAGTACGATCGGACCTCGAAAACTTCATTGGCGAAAACCTCTTCAGCAAAATCGGAATTGTCATCCTCGTCATCGGGGTAGCCATTGGTGCCAAATACGCCATCGACCGCGAGCTGATCAGCCCGCTTACCCGCATCATTCTGGGCTATCTGGTGGGCTTGGGCTTGTTGGGATTTGCCTTTCGGCTAAAACCAAAATACCCCCGGTTCAGCGCCGTGCTGCTCAGTGGTGCCATGACCATTCTCTACGTTCTGACCTATTTTGCCTACGACTTTTACGGCCTCATTCCACAATTATTGGCTTTTGGGCTGATGGTGGTTTTTACAGCTTTTACGGTGTTCGCAGCGGTGCAGTACGACCGCCAGATCATCGCCCTGCTCGGACTGGTGGGGGCCTATGCCGTGCCTTTTCTGCTGAGCAGCGATTCGGGCAATGCCCGTGTTTTGTTCACTTACATGACCATTGTCAACACCGGGGTGCTCCTCATCGCCTTTCGAAAATACTGGAAACCGGTATTTTATTCCGCCTTTGTTTTGACCTGGTTGATCTACGCCTTTTGGGCCTTTACCGATTTTGACAAAGATGAAAACTTCGGAACGGCCATGATCTTTGCGCTGATCTTTTTCGCCTTGTTTTACCTGACTTTTCTGGCTTACAAGTTAATAAAAAAGGAAAAATTTTCCACTGGAGATATTGCGCTTATGTTGGCCAATGCCTTCATCTTTTACGGCTTTGGCTATGGAATGATCTCCGACCTCGCTTCCGGAGAAGAATTGTTGGGGCTTTTTACACTCACCAATGCAGTGATCCACTTTGGGGTGGCCCTGATGGTGTACCGCAGAGAGTTGGCCGACCGCAACCTGTTCTATTTTTTATCGGGGTTGGTACTCGTTTTTCTGACCATAGCCATCCCCGTACAGCTCGACGGCAACTGGGTTACTCTGCTCTGGGCAGGAGAGGCTGCATTGCTCTTTTGGATCGGGCGTACGAAGGGGATAGCTCTTTACGAAAAGCTGTCGTACCCCTTGATGTTGTTGGCTTTTTTCAGTCTCGGGCACGATTGGATGACCGGCTACTCGTATTCGCCCCGTTCTCCCGAATCGCGGGTAACGCCGCTGTTCAATATTC
Organism: Saprospiraceae bacterium; assembly: GCA_965222105.1. Lineage (GTDB taxonomy): Bacteria > Bacteroidota > Bacteroidia > Chitinophagales > Saprospiraceae > CALGLS01. Next base: position 35,542 of record CBDCTQ010000022.1, read on the forward strand.
ATTTTATGACCTCCGTGCTGGTCATAGCAGCTTATGGATTCATCAATTATCTCTTTTATAACAATAAATACCCTTCGCCGCTTAAAAAGCCAAAAGGGGCCCTGGGAAGTATTATGTCGATCGCCGTGCCGGCACTATTGTTTTTTACCGTTTACCTTGCCTTTCGGGTAGAGATAGAAAGCTACTGGACGCAACTTTATAAAGACTCCGATGCATCACTGCAACAGGGAGATCTGGCTCTGGGGTTTCAGCGGGGATACTCCGACCTGCTGCGCTTCAAAGAGATTTGGATCATCAACTACACCTTGTTTTTTCTGGCGGTGTTGTCGTTTATCAATATTCGCTATTGGAAGGTGACCACCTTATCCTACATCAATCTGATCCTCAATGTAGTGGTGATCGCAGGATTTTTGGTGGCAGCCTTGTTTCAGATAAGCCTGCTACGCGATAGTTACCTCGCCCCCGACCGGGCCGGTGCTATTCAGGTTGGGTATATGCACATTGCCATCCGGTACATCTCTTATTTGTTTTTGGGATTGGTGTTGTATGCCAGCTATCGGTACATTCGACTACTCGGTTTGAGAAAAGGCTTTCGCATGGCTTTTGACCTGTTGTTTCATTTGACCATTCTATGGGTGGCCAGCAGTGAACTCATCCACTGGATGGATATGAGTGCAGCGGAACAGTCGTACAAATTAGGGCTGAGTATTCTCTGGGGCGTGTACTCTTTGTTATTGATTTTCTGGGGCATTCGTCGCAAAAAAAGACATCTGCGCATTGGGGCCATTGCCTTGTTTGCGGTAACGCTGGTGAAATTATTTGTCTACGACATTTCCCAACTCAATACCATCGCCAAAACGGTCGTTTTTGTATCGTTGGGCATACTGTTGCTCCTCATTTCCTATTTATACACCCGCTACAAACAAGTGCTATTCGATGATTCGAAAAATTAATGTTATATTTCTGTTAGTTTACTGCTGGGGCAGTCTTGCCTTCGGGCAAAAACCAGGTTGGGCCTACAGCCAGCCACTTGAAGGCATCACCGATCAGTGGCACCGGATTGAGTTGCCGGACAACCTGTTTGGACATGCCAATAGCAACCTATCGGACATCCGCATTTTCGGCCTTACGGCAAATGGCGACACGATAGAAGCTCCCTATCTTCTTGAACTAAAGAATGACAAGGTCCTCGAAAAAGAAGTAGCCTTTCAGCTCCTCAACACCACTCAGAAAGGTGCCCTCTACTACTTTACCCTGAAGGTGCACGACCAACAGACCATCAACCAAATCCATCTCGATTTTCGACAAAACAACTTCGACTGGAAATTAACCCTCCAGGGCAGCCAGGACCAAAAGGAATGGTTCACCCTGCTGGAAAATTACCGCATCCTGGGCATTAAAAACGACAGAACCGATTACCAATTTACCAATCTGCGCTTTCCCGATGCCAGCTACCGCTACTTTCGCATTCAGATCGTGGCCAATAAAAAACCCGACTTCGAAAAAGCCACCATCCTGCACCGCCAGATCACCAAAGGGGAGTATCGCACCTATGAAGAAAATGTAAAAACCACGGTCGAAAATAAAGATAAGCCCTTTCGGGAAACCATTGTTAACATCGAATTGCCGATGCCGCTTCCGGTTAGCTTTCTGAAAATAGACGTCGATGCCGATTACGATTATTACCGCCCCGTCACCATCCAATGCCTGCAGGATAGCTTCAAAACCGCAAAGGGCTGGCAGTACCAATACACCCGTCTGGCGACCGGGATACTCACCTCCGTGGAAGAAAACCGGTTTGATTTTAACAATAAAATTACGAAAAGTCTGAAAGCCGTCATCCGGCATCACAACAACGAACCCCTAAAGATCAGAAACATCGTTGTAGGAGGAAACGTGTACAAGCTCGCCGCCCGCTTTACCCAGCCCGCCCGATACCATCTGGCTTATGGCAACCCATTGGCCCGGAAACCGCAATACGACATCGGCCATTTTGCCGACAAAATACCGACTGAAGCCCCCTTGCTGACGCTGGGTAGACTACAGCACCATGCCTCACCCTCAAAAGGCAAATCTTCGTCTATCTTTGAAAACAAATGGTGGTTATGGGGCATCATGCTGGCGATCATTTTGTTGTTGGGGTGGTTTACGGTTAGTTTGATGGGGAAACGGTGAGAAACACTTCACCCCCCCACCGGCATCAGCGCCAACGCCTTGTTCACTGCCCTAACAGGAAACTTACAAACCTTATTCTGGCAGACGTAGATCAACGTCTCGTCCTCCATCAATTTGTTTTTCAATAAATCAAGGCTGCCTTCCGTTTCCCCCCCCAGCAAAAGGGCATGTGGCAGGTAGTTCGACATCATCTCCTTGTGCAGTGGCTCATATCCCGATCCGATAATGGCTACTTCGTAGGGTGGTTGTAAGAGGTGGAGGTAGAGGTTGCACCAGTTGGAGTAAAAATTGGGCGTTGAAGTGCTGGTGATCGACTCGCTCATATTATGCATCATCTGTTGGGCCTGCTCCAGGTATTCCGGCTTGTACAAAAAGGTGCCGATTTGGTGAAGTGCTCTTGCCATTGAAGAATTGGAACCGGGGATGACGTTGTCGGCCAGTTCCATTTTTCGGGCGATGAGGGGCGGATCGAGATCGGAGGTGTAATTGAACATGCCGTTTTCCGCATTTTTGAAATGTGCCAGGGCGTAGGCGGTCAATTTGTCGGCGTGCTGGAGCCATTGTTCGTCGAAGGTCACCTGATAGAGGGCCGCAAATGCCTGAACGGTCAGGGCATAGTCGTCGAGGAATGCGTTGATCACCGATTTTCCGTCTTTGTAATTGCGGTTGAGGCGGCCGTCCGGCTGCATCATGTTAGAAACGATAAAATTGCCATTTTTCAAAGCGGCTTTCAGATAGTCGGGATTGCCTAGGGCGCGGTAGGCGTCTACATAGCCTTTGAGCATGAGGGCATTCCAGGAGGTGAGTATCTTGTCGTCGAGGCCGGGGCGGATTCTTTTGTCGCGGGCAGCGATCAATGCCTTTTCCGCTTTCGCTAAAATGGTCTGTACCTCAGATTCAGTCATTTTCTGTTTTTTGGCAAAAGCTGCATCGGAGTTTTTGCGGTGGAGAATGTTCTTGTGGTGTTCCCAGTTGCCATTTTTGGTCACCTGGTAATAATCGCAAAACAATTTATTGGTGGCTTCGTCGGTGAGTACGGCGTCGATCTCCTCTTTTGTCCAAACGTAGAATTTTCCTTCTTCACCCTCGCTGTCGGCGTCGAGGGAGGAGTAGAAGCCGCCGTTTTTGTCGGTTAGTTCCCGTTCGATAAAATTCAGCGTTTCCTCAATTACGGTTTTGTATTCGGGGTTTTTGGTCAGTTGATAAGCCAGGGCATAGAGGCTGACCAACTGCCCATTGTCATACAACATTTTTTCAAAATGGGGTACCTTCCATACGGCATCGACGGAGTAGCGGGCAAAGCCGCCCCCAATTTGATCGTAGATCCCGCCCCGGGCCATTTCGTCGAGGGTGGTGGTCACGGCGGTCAGCGCTTTTTCATTTCCCGAAAGGTGGTGATAAGCCAGTAAAAATTCGTAATTGTTGGGCATGGGAAATTTAGGGCTACCCTTGCGGCCGCCTTTAGTAAAATCAATGTTATTGAGGAACTTTCCGGCAATGTCGTCGATTGTTTCCCTCGAAAAATTTTTATCGGAAGTGTTAACGGCGATGGCCTCGGCATTTTGGATGCCTTCTGTCAGGTTGTTAGCATATTCATCCAGTTTTTCCGGTTCGTCTTTTCGCAGGTCGACGAAATAATTCATCACTTTGATCCATTCTTTCTTCGGAAAATAGGTGCCTGCCCATACCGGTCGGCCATCGGGGAGGGCAAAGGCGTTGAGGGGCCATCCGCAACTCTTACCGCTGGCCATGTGGCAGGCGGTCATGTACACGTCGTCGACATCGGGCCGTTCTTCCCGGTCCACTTTTATGTTGACAAAGTTTTCGTTCATCACGGCAGCCACGAGGGAATCTTCAAACGATTCGTGCTCCATCACGTGGCACCAGTGGCAGGCGGCGTAGCCTACGCTCACCAGTATCATTTTATTTTCTTTTTGGGCTTTTTGGAGGGCTTCGTCTCCCCAGGGATACCAATCGACGGGGTTATTGGCGTGCTGGAGAAGGTAGGGGCTGCTTTGGTTGGCCAGGTGGTTGGCGTGTTTGGGGTCGGTAGGATGTTGAGTGCCGCTGTTGGGCGACTTGCAGTCTGACATGGCCAGTGACAGCAAGAGCAAAGCGAATAGGTGGATTTTCATATTACGGATTTATTAAATTAGGCTAGCTGCAAAGATAGTTTTTTTGAAAGGATGTGTGTTCCATCTGTAGTTGCCGGAATTTCCTTTGGCAATAGTTGCGTATATTGGGGCCGGAAGATACCAAAGGATAACCATGCCAGAGAAAACGGTTCGATCGATTGCGGTATTCATATTACTGTCGGCAGCTTTGTTGAAAGTTGTAGTTTTTTTCCAAAACAGGAGTCTCTTTATCGACGAAGCTAACCTGGGTAGAAACATCGTCGAAAAATCATACCAGGCCTTGTTCGGGCCGTTGGGCTATGAGCAGTTTGCTCCGCCGCTGTACACCTGCGCAGTCAAGGGGTGTACCCAATTACTGGGGGCCGGTGAGTATGGCCTTCGTTTGTTTTCCATAGTATTGGGGCTGGCCGGGCTTTGGTTGTTTTATCAGATTTTGCAAAAGTTGTTTGACGGCTTGCCCTTGATTTATCCACTGTTGTTGTTTTGTTTTTCCGTTTATCTATTGCGCTATCAGACCGAGTGCAAACAGTATTCGGCCGATGTTTTTTTTGCCTTACTCTGTTGGTACCTCTGTTGGCTATTTCCATTTACAACTTATAGGCACTATTTGATCATGGGGCTGGTCGGGGTAGTGGGTATTTGGTTTTCGATGCCGCTGGTGTTTGTGCTGCTGGGGGTGGGGGGGGGGTTGCTTTACCGGCAAGTCGGTTGGCGCGGATTTAAGATAAACAATAGAGCCCAATTGGCTTATAGCCTTCTTGCCATTGGGGGCTGGCTGTTGAGTTTTGGAATGTTTTATTACTTCAATTTGAGGAAGGGCCTCCAAAGCGACTTTCTCCGCGACTATCATGCCCGGTCTTTTCTGGCCCTTCCCACATCGGTGACCAATATTCAACAGTCTTACGATGTATTGACCGGTTTGCTGACCAGCCTGGTGGGGCATACCGTAGTACAACAGCTTTGGGCGGCGGGGTGTATGGCCATCGGCATGCGGTTTCTGATAAAAAAGGACGTTGGGAAATCACTTTTATTGCTTCTTCCCATTATCGGTTGTTTTTTGGCTTCTTTGCTTCATCAGTACATATTACTGCCGCGGCTCTGTTTGTTTTTGATGCCGGCTTTTTATCTGTTTATTGGGTTGGGTGCTGCGGTGCTTTATAAAAAAGCGATAGCATTTCGGGGGGCTACAAAATATATAAGTCTTTTTCTGATGTTGATACCGGTAGTGCTCACCCTGGCGGGAAAATCGGGAATACCATTTTTCTTGGAAAAATATGAATTGGAAGAACCGCGGCCATTGCTTCAAAAACTGGCGGCGCATCCCGATCGTTCCCTCCCCCTCTACGTGACTTATGGCGGTGTACCGGCATTTGATTTTTACACCCGGCTCTATGTTCCCAATATTAAAATTCCCACCTCCGGTTCGATGTATGGAACCTGGCCAGGCAAGTTGGTACCGCTGAGGCAGGAGTGGAAGGGGAGAGGGGTCAGCAGATTGTGGATTTTCGACTGCCATACGTATGGCGAAGAGCTGGAAAGGTTGAAAATGGAAATCGGGCAGATCGGAAGGGTTGACACTGTTTTGCAGGCCAGGAATGCGTCTTGTTATTTGGTTACATTGAATTAGCCCCAAAACCACTCCCCGAATCATAAAATTTTGCAAAAGCGAAAAAAATAAAATTAAAAATGGACAAAGTGAATTAAAATTGATGTTTTAAAATAAAATTTTGCAAAAACCTTGCCCTCAAGCCAACCATTTCACTTTCGTAAACGTTATTAATACTGATGATCGAGTTCATCCCAAAACTAAAAAACAAAGAAAGCGGCCAATTTTTGCTCATCGCAGGTCCCTGTGCCATCGAAGGCGAGCAAATGGCCTTTGACATTGCTAAACGGATCGGCGAACGCTGCCAGCGGCTGGCCATTCCATTCGTCTTCAAGGGGTCGTATCGGAAGGCCAATCGCACCCGGCTCGATTCTTTTACGGGTATCGGCGATGAAAAGGCTCTGTCTATACTCAAAGCCGTAGGGGAGCGGTTCGATATTCCGGTGACGACCGACATACACAGTGCCCCAGAGGCGGCTATGGCAGCTCCATACGTCGATGTGTTGCAGATACCTGCCTTTTTGTGCCGACAGACGAGTCTGCTGGTGGCTGCCGCCAAAACGGGAAAAGTGGTCAACATCAAAAAAGGACAATTTTTGAGTCCGGCGGCTATGGAATTTGCTTACCGCAAAGTCGTTGAAAGCGGCAATGCCAATGTCTTATTGACCGAACGGGGAACCACCTTTGGCTATCAGGATCTGGTCGTCGATTTCAGAGGAATACCCGTCATGCAATCTTTTGGCGCAAAAGTGGTATTAGATTGTACGCATGCCCTCCAACAACCCAATCAAAAGAGTGGTGTAACCGGCGGGCTGCCGCATTTGATCGGTACATTGGCCAGGGCAGGGGTGGCCGCCGGAGTCGACGGGGTGTTTGTCGAAACACATCCACGACCCACGGAAGCCAGGTCTGATGGCGCTAACATGCTACCCCTCGACCATTTGGAAGAATTATTGATCAGCCTGGCAAAAATTAGGAAAGTTTTGATTCAATCAAAATAAAATTAGGAGAACACTTGACTTTTTGCAAAATATATTTTAAATTATCTGCAAACTAAGTAGAAGGATAAAAACAGGCTCAACCGCGCCAGTTTTGCCCCTTCTACAACAACCAAAAGGAGGTTAAAATGAAAGTCCTAAGAACCCTTACTAACGTATTATTGTTGACCTTAATGGGTTTTGCCCTCTCTGCCCAGACGGCCGACCGCACCCTGGTCAAATCGTTCAACCTCAAAGGCCACGACGCAGTGGTTCTCGACTTAAAGGGAGATGTGGATGTGCAGCACTGGCCAAAAGAGCTGGTACGCATTCAAATCAGCATCCAACTGGAAAACGGCACAGAATCCATCCTCAAATCCCTGATCCTGACAGGGCGCTACAACCTCAAAGATTCGATTACCGAAGATGGGTTTCTGATCCAAGCACCTGGACTGCTGAAAGGCGTTAAGCTCAAAGACAAAGTACTTAAAGAACAGCTTTCGTACATCGTCTTTGCTCCCGACAATGTACAAGTAACCCTGTCGGATACATCTGCCACGCAGGCTACATCGCCTGTTAAAAAATCGTCATCTATGTAATAATCATACCCAAATTAACGTAAAAGAGGTAGCATATTTCGATGTGCTACCTCTTTCTATTTCCATTAAAACCCTGTATCTTGCACCAGCATTTCAACACAACCCCTCCTCCTCATGCTTTCAAAACATATAACAAACACTCGAACATGAAACAAACACGAACACCGTTCAAACCCATATTGGCATGGCTGGTGGCCTTCCTCTTGTTGGCCAACACCGCTGATGCACAATTGCAGAAAATACTCCACCAATCTTTTGACATCGAAGAGGTCACTTCCATCTCTCTTGACCTATACGGCGAATACGAACTCGAAAAATGGGCCGGCAATACCATTCTCACCGAAACCCATATCCAACTCTACGACGCCTCGCCCAACATCATGGATTTTTACGTCAAACAAGGCCGCTACGACATGGAAGGTACTTTGGATGGCGAACACTTCAAAATGATCTCCAAAGACAAAGTCCGCAAAACCCTTAAAACCAAAGAAGGGGAGTGCTTCGAATTCATCAAACTGCGGATATTCATTCCCGAAGATTTTACCATTGTCGATCAAAAACGCCTGGTCAAACAATCCGATCAACAACAAGCACCGGTTACTTCTAAGGAGTCGGATCAGTAGTTTTTGTGATTTGCTGATTCGTGCCGTGAAGGCGAAGCGACACGTGCAGTGAAGGCGATAGTCCTTAACTGGCGTAGTCCTTCATGGTGCTGATCCCGAAACGAGTTCGGGACAGGTTCTACCTTCACATCGTTCCGGGGTAGAACTACCGAATAATCCAAAGTTCAGGTATAAGATCCCAAAAATCCCGCTAAACTCATCCATCCCAGTTCAGAGAGGGTGGCTCGGCAAAGTCTGACCTCTGACAAAACGAAGGGCACAACCACTACAAGACTTATCTAATACCCATACTTCTCCTTCCAATTCCCTTTGAGTTTCTGACGTATTTTCTCTTCTGCCGGATTCTTTCCGGGGTCGTAAAAAGTCTTTCCTTTGATCTCATCGGGTAAAAATTCCAATTCTGTAAAATTGCCGTCGAAGTCGTGGGCGTAGCGGTACTCTTTGCCGTAGTTGAGGTCTTTCATCAATTGGGTGGGGGCGTTGCGGATGGGTAGGGGGACGGGGAGGTTGCCAGTCTGACGCACCAGGGTTTGCGCATTTTTGATGGCGAGGTAGGTCGAATTGCTCTTGGGAGAAGTGGCGAGGTATACGGCGCATTGCGACATGATGATGCGGGCCTCCGGCAATCCCACCGCCGTAGCTGCCTGAAAGGCGGTGGTGGCCAGGAGCAGGGCGTTGGGGTTGGCCAGGCCAATGTCTTCGGAGGCAGAGATGATCATGCGGCGGCAGATGAATTTGATATCTTCGCCGCCCTCGATCATGCGTGCCAGCCAGTAGACGGCGGCATTGGGGTCGGTGCCGCGGATCGATTTGATGAAGGCCGAAATGATGTCGTAATGTTGTTCGCCGCTTTTATCGTAGAGGGCGATGTTTTGTTGTATCAGGTCGGTGACCAATTGATTGGTGAGTACCATTTCCTCATCCCCCTGTTGGAAATTGGTGACAAGTTCGAGGATGTTGTAGAGTTTGCGTCCGTCGCCACCGCTGAAACGGAGTATGGCATCGTATTCCGCTACTTTGATCTTTTTTATCGAAAGGTACTCGTCTTTGGTCAGGGCGAGGTCGATCATCTGGAGGAGGTCTTCTTTGGCCAGTGGCTTGAGCACGTAGACCTGCGCTCTGGACAGCAGGGCCGAAATGACCTCAAAAGAGGGGTTTTCGGTGGTAGCACCGATGAGGGTAATGATCCCTTTTTCGACCGCCCCCAGGAGGGAATCCTGCTGGGATTTGCTGAATCGGTGTATTTCATCGATAAAAAGGATGGGGTTGGGCCGGTTGAAGAACTGCTGATTTTTGGCTTTGTCGATGGCGTTGCGGATATCTTTTACCCCCGAGTTGATGGCGCTGAGAGACTGGAAAGGCCGCTTAAGTTGATGCGCTATGATGCCGGCCAGGGTCGTTTTGCCGACGCCGGGAGGCCCCCAAAGGATGAAGGAGGGAATGTTGCCCGAGTCGATGGCCTGCCTTAGTACGGCTCCTTTGCCCACCAGGTGTTGCTGTCCGATGTATTGGTCGAGGTTGAGGGGGCGCATTCTTTCGGCAAGTGGTTTCATTTTATAGCAGTTTTAGAGCAAAATTAAGTAATTTAGAGCCATCGCCGGAAAAAATCGAAAGGGCCCCAACCCGATGCCAGGTAATTGCGTAATTTAGAGCGAATACATACTCAGAAATATATTTGTAGAAAACAGCGGCGAAAATTTTCAACCGCTAAAGTTTTCGCTCAGGGTTGAATACAGATTTAATGAAAGATAATGTAACTTCTGAGAACCATCAGGAACACCAAAAAACCACAACACCACAACACCACAACACCACAAAACCACAACACCACAACACCACAACACCACAACACCACAACACCACAACACCACAACACCACAACACCACAAAACCACAACACCACAAAACCACAAAACCACAACCCCCTAAAATTGACCAACCAGAAAAGAAACAAATGGCGTTAAACACTCAATTGATAGCGGATTGTCGCCGTGGTGACCGGAAGGCTCAGTTCCAACTGTATCGCAGTTGCTTTCCCCTGCTTATGAGTGTATGTTTGCGTTACCGCAAAAATGAGAACGACGCAGCAGAAGTCCTCAACACGGGCTTTATGAAAATCCTAACCAACCTCGACAAATATCAGGACGCCATACCCTTCGAAGCCTGGATACGCCGCATTATGATCAACACCCTGATTGACGATTTTCGGAAAAACCGAAAAGTCAGGGAACTCATAGAAAACACCGACTTTGAAAAGGAAGAAATTTTTACGGAACAAGTTGACTACAACGAAGCCGACCGCAGATTCGACGCCGAAGAACTCCAAACCATGATCCGCCAACTGCCCCCCATGTCGCAAAAAGTGTTCAACCTATACGCCATCGATGGTTATACCCATAAAGAGGTGGGCAAAATGTTGGGCATCAGCGACGGTACCTCGAAATGGCACCTTTCCTTTGCCCGGAAAAAATTGCAGGACATGGTGAGGAATGCCATGCGGTCTTCAAAAGTTATTTGATATGGAATATAGCAATATCGATAAGTTATTTAAAAACAAGCTGGAACACCGGGAGGTGACATTCCGGGATGCCTACTGGGCGGCGGCCGAAAAGCTGATCGCCGAGGAGGAGCGCAAAAAACGGCGCCGACGTTTTGGGTGGTGGCTGCTCTTGCTGCCCCTCGTCGTGGGAGGGTTTTGCCTGGTACTGTATTGGAGCCCGGCAACTGCTGATTTGCCATCCTTTCAGAAAAACACCCTGATGGAAACCGTTTCTCCATCAGACGGATCACAAACACGCTCCGAAAACACAACGGAGCAAGCCACCTCCCAGCTTCCGCCAAATACAGAATCGACACCTGAAAACACCTTGTTGGAAAAAACCGACGCGACTCTTGTGCCAGCAAATACCACCACCACCGCCGATCCATCCGGTTTTCCGAAAGGAGAACAGCCCGCAACATTCCCTGCTCCTGCTTTGAATACTCCTGCTAATACGGGAACCAATAAACAACCTGTGAGGCAGAAGCCTCAGGCACATCAACTGCCGGCTACTCATACCAATGTACCTGCGGAACTTATCCGGGATCGCGAAGATGAAAAATTGGTATCCGACAATACTGTTACGGGCTTGAATCCTTCTGAGGAGAAGCCACACCCTTTGAATGCCGGCATCCAAGCCATCGCCCAACTCGAATTACCGGTGTTGGATCTATTGTTAGAGGCATCAGATCCAGCACCCAAATCGGTTATAAAAAAATGTAAGACCCAGCGGTTTCGATGGGGGGCCACGGGAAGCATCATTTCTGCATTTGATGGCAGTATCAGCAACTATCGTTTTTCGGGAGCCAATGCCGGACTCAGTTTCAATTATCGTTTCCACCCTCGCTGGTCGGTCAATGCCGATCTGTTGTACGAATTTCGGCGCAAGCACGCTGTATTCCCCAATGGCAGCGATACCCTGAAAACCAACATCCGTCAATACAGCTTTGGAATAGAAGACCGGGAGGTCGAACTGGTGTTGAACCATGCCCACCGGATGGTGATCCCTATCACTGCCCGATACCACTTCGGGCGGCACCTCGTAGAAGCTGGCGGACAAATTGCCTATGTATTTGGCCTGAAAGGTGCGTTGACGGATCAGACATCCAGCCCGCTGGCAGACGAGGAAAGCGACAGCAAAAACACCTGGTTGAATCTCAAAGGATTCAATCCTTTTGAACTAGGTGCGGTGGCCGGGTACCGATTCAAATTGTCCGACCAACTCAACGTTGGACTTCGGGTGGTATGGAATCCCGGAAAAAAAGCGATTACCAATGAAATCTCCGATTCGAGTGGCTCACAGGAAGACAGATTTGGCGGTGACGGCCCTTGGGATCCCTATGCCAATAACGGTGTAGAAAGTGTGGAGCCGGGCTCGAGCCCTCAGGAGGAAAACAACCCCGACATCCCGCTGGCCATCAGCAATTCCCTGAATTTTCAATTGGGAGCACAGTACTTTTTTGGCGCCAAGCCACGATATACCTATAAACCACTGCTGGAACTATGATGAAAAAAATATTTCCGATAATTCTCCTTACACTGACAATGATCTCCTGTAGCCGGGAAAATCTGGACCTGGCTGCCGAGGAAGAAGATCCGGTATTTTGGATAACGGCCAGTCTGGATGGAGAACAGTTGGAGATCCGTGCAGGACAGGACGATTTTTACATGTTCAGCGATCAGTCGACCGAACATGATGGAACCTATCAGTTTACTAGTTCATTTTCAAAATTGGATGAATGCGAGGAATATTGTGAAGAATCTTTTGGCATCTATTTCTCCCGGATAAATGAAGAAGTACTCAACAGTACTTTTTCTAACACAAACGATTTGGTTGCCGAAATCGGCTTTCCTTTTACCTATCAACTGATTTCCATCGATTCCACGTTGTTGGGGTTCAATGGTTACCGGATCGAATACTTCGACCGTACATGGACGAACGATGCTAACCTGGGTTCCAGTTGGACGGGGAGCATCGGGTTTGGGCCGGGATTTGAATTGATCGACACCATAGATGCGTTTTCTCCAATACCCACCACCCTCGAAGTGAATATGTTGGAGGATGGCAATTCGATTTGTTCTTCGAGTTACAGCCGGTTGGTTTCACAGGCATTTGAAGATAGTTGTTTTATCGATGTTGAATTTTCAATTGAGGGCGATGTGCTGTCTGCCGCCCCTCCTAATAACAATCCGGCTACATACGATTATTCCTGGGGCAACGGTGGCGATACACCGCAAATAACCGTTACCGGCGATGGAAATTACTGTCTGACGATCACCGACAACGCAGGATGTCAATTGGAGCGCTGTGTGTGCATCATCAATTTTGGGCAACCGGATATGCGATATGTGTCGGCTGCTTTTTCTTATCAGATAGAACTGCTCCAAACCTGGCAGTTCGACGAAAGCAGCATCCCCAATTCTGTGGCCTTTGTTTATACAGATCCGGAGGGAGAAGTATTTCGGTCTGATGCCCGTCCACAGCCAGCAAGCACTTCCTTTAATATCCAGGAAATTGCCAATTATGAAGCCAACGAAAATGGCCGACCAACCCGTGTGATCCGCGCAACGTTCAACTGTTCGCTTTTCAATGACAACGGTGAGGAATTGCAGTTGGAAAACGGAGAAGCCTTTTTTGCAGTTGCTTTACCTTAAAGAAATTGATTGCCTGTCTACCGACAGATAGAATTGATTGATGTTGAGTTTCAGCTACAGCTCAATAATTATTAATTTAGTAATTATTGATTATTAAATGTGTTTTATGTTATCTTTGGTCTGAAATGAAGGTAAATTTCGGTTAATTCAAACAAAGTCGCCTTTTTTCCGTCTAACGGGGTTGAAGGTTTAACCGAAATTAAAAAACAGTCAAATGAAGTCAAAGATACACTCCAACTACTTGCTTTTCAGTTGTTTATCCCTGTTTATATTCATTGTTGGAACCGGCTGCAAACTCGACGATACTTCCCCCAATCCGCAGGTTGTACACGGCTATGTTTCGCTCGACGCCTTGTACCTGGATGGCGGACATATGCAACAAACCTTTGTCAGAAACGCCGGCCAGGAAGCCGTATTTACCACTGAAAACGGAACCAATGTCAGCGTCGATGCGGGAAGCCTTAAAGATCAAAACGGCAATGCGGTAACCGGAGATGTGGAGATGCGCGTCATAGAGGTAAATTCGAAAAGCGATAGATTGCTCAGCAACCGGCCATTGCAAACCGACGGAGGAACGTTGTTAGAATCGGCAGGCAGTTTTTCCATTACTGCCTTTGTAGACCAGCAACAACTAACCATCGACGACGGACTTTCTCTTCTATTTGCCGCCGACGCTCAAACAAGTGCCTTGTCGGACCTGGACGTATACTACCACGTCGGCAATGGCACTGGCTGGGAACCAGCGACCGACAACAGTACCCTATCACTGGAAGACATTACCGGTGGTCAGGCCTTCGACTTGTCCTCTACCCGTCTGGGATGGATGTCTGCCAGCCAGCCGCTTCAGTCAACCAATGGAACAACCTCCGTATCCGTTTCGATCAATAAAGACCCTGCCGATATGCTCGAACTTAAAGTGTATCTGATTTTCGATGATTTTCAGGGTATGGCAGAGCTACCGCTCCTCGGCAATACTTTTTCGGCAAGTGGTATTCCCTTAAACGAGAACGCATCGCTGGTAGCCATTGGGTTGGACAAATTCCGTTTTTATTTCGACCACGAACCCATTACCATTACTTCCGACTTTTCTACTGAGCTCAATTTGAGGAATTATGAGAAAGAAACCTTTTTTTCCCTGATCCGGAGTATTGATTGATTGGGCGCTGCTGGAGGTCAGATCGCTGCGCTGTCAGAGGTCAGACTGTTTCAACAATTCAATGGCGTGATTGGCTGCCCTGGCAGTAATGGCCATAAAGGTGAGGGAAGGGTTTTGGGTGGAAGTAGAAGTCATACAAGCCCCATCGGTTACAAACACATTGTTGCAGGCATGCAGTTGGTTCCACTTATTGAGGAGGGAAGTGTTGGGATCGTGGCCCATCCTCACTCCGCCCATTTCATGGATGTCGAGGCCGGGAGCTTGGGCGGTGTCGATTCGTTCTATTTCTGTGCAACCAGCTCGTTTGAACATTTCCGAAAGTTGCTCGTGAAAATCCTGGAGCATTTTTTCATCGTTGTCGTCGTAGTCGATGGAAATATGCGCCAAGGGAATACCCCATTCGTCTTTTTTGGAAGCATCCAGTGCGATGTAGCTCGACTCTTTGGGGATGGTTTCCGCCATCATGCGGCCTCCTATGGTCCAGGGTTTCCATTCATGGGTATCCATCAGGTTATTGTATAAATCAGGGCCGACGCCTTCCTTGTTGACCGATTTGGTTCTTCCGGCTGCCACCGAAATGGCATAGCCGCGGAGGAAGTCAGTTTCTTGCCTGGCCACGTTTCTGAAGCGCGGCATATAAGCGTTGGTGGGGCGACTGCCCTTGGGGCGCCGGTCTTTAAAACCTTCATAAACGGCCGACACGATGCCCCGGTAGTTGTGGAAGGCGACGTATTTGCCCAATAAGCCGTTGTCGTTGCCCAGCCCATTGGGAAAGCGGTCGGAAGTAGAGTTCAGCATTACCAGATTGGAGTTGATGGCTCCTGCTGTAACAAAGATCACACGTGCATAGTACTCTGTAGTTTCTTTAGTGTTGGCGTCGACTATACGGACACCGGTAGCCTTGTTTTCAGATTTGTCAAAAATGATGGAATGCACCACCGAAAAGGGCCGAAGGGTCAGGTTGCCCGTTTTGGCGGCCCAGGGAATGGTCGTCGAATTGGCATTGAAATAGCCGCCGTAGGGACAGCCACGCCGACATAGATTTCTGTTTTGACAAACGGCGCGGCCTTGTTGTTGGAACAGTTCGTTGGTTTCCGTCACGTTTGCACAGCGGCCATAGATCACATGCCGGTTGGGGTAGTGCTCCCGGACTGATCGTTGGAAATGTTTTTCGACACAGTTCAACTCCCAGGCTTTCAAAAACTCGCCATCGGGCAAGGTGTCCAGCCCATCTTTGTTGCCCGACACACCGATGAAGCGCTCCACATGGCTGTACCAGGGTTCCAGGTCTTGGTAGCGGATGGGCCAATTCACGGCAAAGCCATCGCGGGCCGGGCCTTCAAAGTCGTAATCGCTCCAGCGTTGCACCTGTCGGGCCCACATGATCGAACGTCCCCCCACCTGGTAGCCGCGTATCCAATCGAAGGGTTTGTCCTGGATGTAGGGGTGTTCGGTATCTTTGACGAAGAAGTGCATGGCGTCTTCTTTGAAGGCGTAGCACCGGCTGATGATGGGGTTGGCGGCTTTTATGGCATGCGGAATACGGCCCCGGTGCGGAAACTCCCAGGGACGTGTGTTTGTTGTTGGGTAATCGACGAGGTGTTTGACGTTGCGCCCTCTTTCGAGCAAAAGGGTTTTGAGTCCGTGATCGCAGCACTCCTTGGCGGCCCAGCCACCGGTCATGCCGGCTCCTATGACGATGACATCGTAATGGTGATCGGTATTTTTAGACATGGTTCGAAATTAGGTCGCAGCACAACCATCATACCCTCCCGGTACGAACTGGTAGTCGAGGTAGTTGGTCAGAAAATGTTCGGAAGTGGTCAGGTGTTCTGTGGCCAATGATCTGGTGGTGGTTAGGAAGTAGTCGATGGCTTTGGTTGGTTCGCCTTTCGGCAAATCGGTGGGCAGTTGCTTATGGGTATTCCAGTCGATCTGAAAAGCTGCCAGACCTTCGCAATACCGTTGAATATCTTCCGGGGGATAGCAATTGTTGAGAACGGTCAGGATGAAATCGGCTGTGGTTTCGGGTGTTTGAATGGGGCTGTTTTTGGTGGGCAATATCTGTTCGGCCATTACTTTTACAAATGACTTTTGAGGTTTATCCAATGGCAGGTTTTCATATATTTTTTCCGGCTCCACGTTGCAGTAGGGGAGGAAGGGCAGTGTGGCGGTGCCGATGGCGATGTTGCGTATGGCGGCTCTTCGTTTCATTGTATTTTGATCATTGATCAGCTAAAAGACAGCTTTTGCAAATACCGGGCACCGGCCTCTGCACTTTTCAGGGGGGTGGACCCCTCGTATTTTTCCTGTTCTAGTATAAAGTATTTCATGCCGTTTTGCTGGGCCAATTTTACGATGGCAGGCAGGTCGATCGATCCCGTGCCCAGGTCGCAGGAGGCGTCGCGTTCGTCAGGAGGTGCATT
Organism: Saprospiraceae bacterium; assembly: GCA_965222105.1. Classification (GTDB taxonomy): domain Bacteria; phylum Bacteroidota; class Bacteroidia; order Chitinophagales; family Saprospiraceae; genus CALGLS01. Next base: position 52,433 of record CBDCTQ010000022.1, read on the forward strand.
TTTACTGCGGTCTTTAAGGTGGCTGAGCGGGTACCGGTTGGGGTATTTTTTGATGTACTCGAGGGGGTCGGCTCCTGCGGTTATGACCCAGTAGACATCTAGTTCAAAATCGACGAGTTTGGGGTCGGTGTATTCCATGAGCAGGTCCATGCCGGTGGTGTTTTCGATGGGTTGGAAGGTATAGTCGTGGTTGTGGTAGGCGAAGCGGATGCCGTTTTTATTGCAAATTTCGCCACAGCGTTTTAAACTGGTCGCAGTGTTTTTTCCACTCGTCTACCGTTTTGGGTGGAAGCAGGCCGGGGATGATGAGGTACGACATGCCGACCTCAGCTGCTTGGGCGGCTTTTTCTTCAAAATTTTCATTGATGTTGCAATGGCTGGCGACCATTTCGAGGCCCAGGTCGTCGAGGTATTTTTTAAAATCCATGTGCGGCATATCCCAGAACATGCCCATTTCGCCTTCGTAGCTTTCAATTTGGCGATAGCCATAATCCGCTACTTTTTTCAATACTCCTTTTGGGTCTTTGGGCATATCGTCGCGGAGAGAATACAATTGGATGCCAAACTTTTTCAAGGCTGGAACAGGAGGAGGTGATGGCTGGGTGGTGGAAGCGTTATCTTTCATTTCTTTTGAAGAAGTATTGTTACAACTTAAATGCGGAAACATCAGTGTTCCGGCAGAAACGGTGCCTGCCAGTTGTAAAAATCTGCGGCGGTTGCTTTTCATGGTTTTGATGATTGATGGCAGAATGGGAATAGATCATTAAATTCATTCAAATGTAAGGAATTTGATGAAATTACCGGCCTGGTTGCTAAAAATATTTGATCTACACCGAGAACGGGGTGAAAAACCGAAAACTAAATATACCTTTGCCCAATGATAAAAATTGGCGAATTCAACGACCTGACTGCCTTTCGGCAAACGGACAATGGGGTTTACCTCCGCGACCCAGACGGCCAGGAAGTGTTGCTACCCAATAAATACGTGCCCGAAAACCTCGAAATGGGCACCGAAATGACCGTTTTCGTCTTCAACGATTCAGAAGACCGGCCCACCGCCACCACCCTTCAGCCAAAAATACTCCTCCATCAATTTGCCTGGTTGTGCGTCGTGGAAGTCAACAATTATGGTGCCTTCCTCGATTGGGGGTTGGAAAAAGACCTCCTGGTGCCCTTTTCCCAACAAAAGAAACGCATGAAAGCCGGAGAGTCCTACCTGGTGTGTATGTACAAAGACGAGGTAACCGACCGGCTTGTGGCATCCTCCAAGATCATCGACTTTTTTTCCCGAAAAGAATTTACACTCACCGAAGGCGAAGAAGTAGATATATTGTTGGGAGAAAAAACGGAGCTGGGGTATCAGGTCATCGTCAACCAAGCCCACTCCGGCATGATCTACGACAACGAAATTTTTACACCCGTCCAGTCTGGCCAGCAATTAAAGGGATTCGTCAAACAAATACGCGACGATGGGAAGCTGGACATCTCTCTCCAACAAACGGGCTACAAGGCCATCCCCACGCAAGCCCGGTCGATCCTGCAACTGCTGGAAGCCAACGACGGTTTTTTTACCGCTCACCGATAAAAGCTCGCCGGAAGATATTAAAGCCCGGTTGCAGATGTCCAAAAAGGTGTTCAAAAAAGCCATTGGTGGTTTGTACAAACGACGCCTCATTCGATTGGAAGAAGACGGTATATACCTCCGCTAGTTGACCGCAAACTTAAGCCATAGATAGCAATCCTCATTTTGACCCCCCTCCTTCTGATAGCTATAGGGATAGCGCTTCCTTATGTGATATTTTGCATAGGAAAATTCGCTAGAAAAGGACATCAGCACACCTGTCTGCCGGAACGAAGTGAAGGTAGAACTTGTCCCGAACTCGTTTCGGGATCAGCACATTAGCACATCAGCATATCAGCACCATGAAGGACTCCACTACGTTACGCCTTCACGGCACGAATCAGCATATCAACACCATGAAGGACTCCACTACGTTACGCCTTCACGGCACGAATCAGCATATCAGCATATCAGCACATCAGCATATCAACACCTCAACAAATGTTAAATTAGGAATTACTGGCTCCCAAACCGCCGAATATCCACCCGTTCATCCACAGCATGTTTTCCGCAAAGGTACTCCACAAAATGATGCGCCCAGTAGGGCCCCAGGGAAGCCCCCTTGGTTCCCAACCCATTGAAAATGTGCAGATTGCGATGCGTCGGATGCGTCCCTAAAAAAGGCCGGCGGTCCTTTACCGTTGGGCGGATGGCGGCGTGATGAGCCGTTATTTTGTAAGGGACCGAGATGGAACCGACCAGATATTTTCTCAACTTATCTCTGCCCTGCTGAGTGGGGGATTCTGTGAGATCGTTCCAGTCGTAAGTAGCTCCCACCCAATAGTTTTTAGGCCCGAAAGGAGCGATGTAACAGCCGTGCCGGACGATTGGAAGACGGCGCTCAGTTTCCACCGCTATTTCCATGACTTCCCCTTTCGAAACGACAAAGGGAAGGTACTCAAACCAGGGGTTGAACCGCCCCTGCTGCCCTTCACAAAAGACTACCTGGCGGGCTCTTATATTTTGATATTGAACCCCAGGTGACTCCATTTGCAGTTGTTTGTAATCAAATTGTTGGAAAAATAAAATGCCTTGCGATTCAAAGCGGGCTTTAAATGCCGTCAAAAGGGTTGGCAGGTCGACCTGGGCCGCCCGGTGAATGCTTCCCCAACTGAACGGCGGGTGGAAAAAGGCGCTAACTCCTTCTGGTAGCGGCTGGTTGTCGAGGTAAGCAGCGTAAGTGGGGTCTGCACTGCGGCCATCCCACTGGTTTTCGGCCTTGATGTCGGGCAAGGCTCGGTAGATGACCTTCTCCTGATAAAGAGATATGCCCAATTGACGTTCGATGGCGCGGTAAGTATCGGCTGCAAATGGGAGGAGGGTGTCGACCATCCAGCTCTTGACCAGTCGCCTGCCCGTCACGGGATTGATGATACCAGCTGCTACTTTGGTCGATGACCCTTTGTGATGCTGGTCGATGAGGCAAACCTTGTAAGACCGTTGTTGGAGGAACCAGGCCATCAGCGAGCCGGCCAGCCCCTGCCCAACGATCAAAAAATCAAATGGTGAATCTTTTTTGTGCAAAGATAGGATGGCTTAGAGGTTGTCCAAAATCAAGCGGTCTGCCTTTGTCAGTTTCTTCACAACCAGGTCGTAGGAGTGATCGATCAGCTCTTTCAACATTTTTTCCGAAAGGCCTCCTTCAAAATTGACGGTGTTCCAATGTTGTTTATTCATATGCCATCCGGGTTGGATTTCCGGATGCTTTTCCCGCAGCTCGACGGCGTATTCCGGGTCGCATTTGAGGTTGACGGTAAATTCCTCACTGTCCAGGCCAGTGGCGGCAAACATCTTGCCCATCACCTTGAATACGAGGGTCACCTCATCGAAGGGAAAGGTCTCTTCGACCCCCTTTTTTTGAAAGCAGTAGATTTGGAACTCTTCGATGTTCATATCTGACTTTTTTTGTTTAAACCAGACAAAATTAGAAAATTTGATTGGATTTACTTCGTTTATATTTTGGTAATAAAGGGCTTTCTCATAAAAACGATAACTCGTTGATTTTCAATTAACATCTTTTTTGGAAGGGTTCGGCGGGACGCCGAACCCAAGCCCCGCGCTCTGTTCCGGCGTCCCGCCGGAACCGCTTCAATTTTTTTATAAGAAAGCCCTATTTGGTAAAACTAAAAATATAAACGCCATGAAGAAAGTATTTGTTTGTTTTATGATCCTTGCCATAGCGAAGCCGGCCCATTCTCAAGACAATGACCATATAGAATTTGGAATAGACGTTATAACTCCTTTGATTTGGGCAGTGGGCGGTGACCGTGCATTTGATGAGTTCGAGTTCCTCTATCGGGAATCACAGCAGGATAAGGATCTGAGGATTAAGCTGAGTATCAACAATTATAACTACGTGGGCAAGGAGCTAATTTTGGGAAAACAAATAGAGGACAACTCACCAATAAGCCTGACCTATTTTCATGCAAATTACCACCCGAAAACCAGTTATTTCCTGAGTTTGGGCATTGTAAAGTACTTATCTAACAATAAATTGCCGGTATATTATGGCTTGGATGGAAATATAGGACTGGCAAGTGGGGAAATAAAGACAACCATGAGTACGATTATGACCGGAGAAGAAATTGTTGATACCAAGTTTAGAAAAAGAAATAATATGGTTGTGCTGGGAGTGACGCCCGTGTTAGGAGTGAAGAAGCAATTGACAGAGAATATTTTGTTCGGTATAGAATTCGGGATCAATGTCCATTCGGTTTTTGGCAAATTAGAATATGAAGACGATCAAGGGCAACCGGCTACCGAAAAAGTAAATCGTTTTGATGTTGGATTTGACCGGATCATAAATGATGTTGCTTTTTTGATTAAGATAGGGCGGGGTTAATGGCTAGTGTTCTACAAACTAAATTTCCGGCATATTGGAGCGTTGGTTGTTAGCGGGTCACCTGCCGCCGGTAGGCAAGGATTCGAGTGCCCCGCTAACTTAAACATTTGAAAAGCAATCACTTGATAAGGTTCCATCCCGATAGCTATCGGGAGGACTTGGTAAGGCCGAATGCTTCCGACAAATCACATGCAGGGCCCCTGGCCCTATAACTGGTGTGTATTATCGCTGTTTTTACCAACATTTCGGCCCCCTGGGCCTTGATTTGAGGTAAGATCCATACTTTGGAACACCATCAATCACTTAAAATAACGGGGGCGCGGGAAACCTTGCCTACCCAGATACATATCGGGGCAGGCGCCCCCGTTAAACTGCCTGCCATGAAGCATGCAGTGAAGGCATAACCCTTCATTGGCAGAGCGAAGCGGCGTCCCCCGTATCAAGTCCGGGGCAGGCTTTCTTGGCCCGCCATACTGCCAATAACTTTGTTTTACTAAGCACTAGACAGGTTCGTGTCAAAAACTTTATGAACCGTTGATCCTAATAACTATCAGGATGGAACACTTTACCTCAAATCAAAGCCCGGAGAGCTTGCCCCACGAATAGCGAGGCCCGGCATGGTATTGGTCGGGAGCCGCTCAGACGTAGCAAGCCTATACTTTGGAGTCTTATAAAAATATGAGTGTGTGACGTATTAGCGGAACCTCTCACCACAAAGGCTCCAAGACACAGAGCCACACAAAGATTTTCTCTGTGAATCTTTGTGTCCCCGTCTGGCCGCCGGACAGGTTCGTGTCTTTGTGGTAAAGGCCGCAGCGATTTTGTCACGCACTCTAAAAATATTATGAACTTATAGTAAACAATACATCAACATTTGAACGATCTCAAACTCACCTCCCCCGATCAAATCAATCCTCCACCAAAACCCTCGCCTTCATCCTAAAAAACAGCTCCCGCCCTGCCCGGGGTTTTATAGAAAGTGGGCTTACCTCCATTTCCAGAACCTCAAAATAGGGGCTAAACAATCCCAGATACTCCGCTTTGGTGCCCCCGAAAGGAGGTCCAGGCTGATCGAAGGGCTGGGCAAAAAGAAGGCCTGCCACCATACCTCCAGGTTGCAACAACTCCCAGGCTTTTTTAGTGTAAGCGGGTCGTTGGTCCGGGGGAAGGGCGCAGAAAAACGTCTGTTCCAGCAAGAGGTCGTAGTGGCCGGTCAGATCGAAAAAATCGTGGCAGAGGAGTTGTCGTTTCGGAAAATCCGGATAATTTTGGTGAAATTGTTCCAGCGGTTCCGGCGCCCAGTCGCAGACCCAGCTGTTGTAAAACCCTTGTTGGAAGAGGTAAGCTGCTTCGTGAGCCAGTCCAGCTCCGGGAATGAGGATTACGATGCTTTTGTCTTCCAGTTGATCGACAAAGGCAGTGAGTGGAGTAGTTGGGGCACCGGCATCCCAGGGGATGTTGCGGTTGCGATAGCGGTCGTTCCAGTAATTCTTGTTCAATATTGACATCAAGGAATTAGGAATTTATTGAGTGCATGACATATCTACCTGGCGGTAGACAGGCCTGCCGGCCGACAGGCGGGTTAGCGGATCATCGCGGTTACAAACCTGCCGGCCGGCAGGCGGGCCGCGACGAACGACGTCTATACACAGATTTTCTCTGTGAATCTTTGTGCCTCCGTGCCTTCGTGGTTATGTTGCAGCGATTCCCGCCATTCGGCGGGACAGGTTTGTCATGCACTCGAATTTATTGAACTGCGGAAATCAATAATAATTACATAATTTCTAATCTTCAAAAGGTATCTCCGCCGTCTCCGGTTCCTGGAAAACGGGCTCGGCCAATTCTGGTTCCGTCTCTTGTTTAACTGCTTTAAAGCGCACGTGCAGTTTGTAGCCTCTGCCCAGCTGTTGCAAAACGGGACTGAAGATCATCGACATGATCTCCTTGGCCTGCTCTCTAGCCTTGTTCATAATGCCGCTTTCGCGGGCCTCTCTTCTAAACTCCGACCGTAGGATATTGAAATTGCGGTTGAAATCGCTGTTGTTGAGTTCGCGCATCCACCCTATGTCCAGTTTGTCAACTTTTGGGTATACCTCGTGGCTGAGAATGGAGGGTTCGGCCATAGTCAATACGACCGTTTTATGTTTCTCACTGAGTTTGATGTCGAAATAGTCGTTCAGGTTAAAACCCGCCTTGAGGATGCTCACGGCAGAAATTTCCACGTCGGTAGACGAGACCGCCACCCCCCAAATCTTGGTTTGCATTTGTTTGCTCAGCCCTTTCTTGTCGCGTATTTCCACGGTGGCTAGTTCGGCGATCATTTTTTCTACCTTTTCTTCGAGCAGCCCTTTCGATTTGGCAAAATCGTCGATGGCGGCCCGTTCCTGCAACCGGGCGATCACGGGACGCAGGGCCTCCGTCATGGCGATGGCACAGGGTGTTTCTACCTTTTTGCCACGGACCACTATTTTGCCATCCTCCGACTTCACCATCGACATGATGACGTGGTTGACCAGGAAGCAGGTGTATTTGGAAGCCACTTCGTTGAGAATTTCGGCGGCGCTGCTGTATTCGTTTTCGTACCAGGCTTCGTAAAAATTGGCGCTGGAGTCGCGCAAAGCGATAAAGTCGTTGTAATAAAGTTGCCGGAGGTAGTTATGGTGTTCTTTATATCTCGGCTCCAGTTGCACCATCACGCTGTCGGGGAGGTTCATCCGTTGGGCCACGTGCTGGAGGATGGACATGTTGAGGTCGTAGACCATTTCATTAAATTCCCGGCGGTACCGCTGCGGATTGGTCAGTATGGCCAGGGCGGTTTCATTGTCCATATCAAACTGAAAGTCATTGGGCACGTAATTGATCTGCATCTCCTTGGGAACAAAGGTGGTGCCGGCCACATTGTTTTTATAAAAATTGTAAAAAATGTAGGCGCCCAGGCAGATTAGGGTGGTGTAGAGGAGCAATTTTCCGATGGTAGGGCCATTCATAAGCGATGTGTTTTATGTGATTTACCGTTTCAGGCAGGTTTACAAAGAAAACCATTCCGCAAGGCATCTCCTAACATCTGGATGGATATTTTGCAGGCAGCGTCGGGCAACGGATAGGCGTTTTACGAAAAACACGCTAAAAATCACTAAAGAATTTCTCTTAGATAGTTAGTATGATTTAAGCCGTATTGCCATGTGGGAATACGGCTTTTTTAGTTAAATTTGGCGCGCCTGAAATCAGGATATTGCTCAGAAAATGTGTCAAGAGGGCGGATTTCCCTTCCCGCCTGCCGGTCGGCATGGCAGGGATCAAAGGTGCGCGAAAGGCGGACACAGTTTTCTGAAAAGTATCGGGATCGGGCTACCATCTATGCTTTTCGAACAACAAACCATCAACTGCCGTGGCCAACTACTCGATTTGAGTCGTCCCCTCGTCATGGGCATCCTCAACCTGACCCCCGATTCTTTTTTCGACGGAGGACGCTATACCACTGATAGTCAATTGCTTAGGCGGGTAGAGCAGATGCTGGAAGAGGGCGCTGCCATCATCGATGTGGGAGGGATGTCGTCCCGGCCCGGTGCGGCGATCATACCTCCTGAAGAAGAGCTGAAAAGGGTGACCGGCCCCATACAGCAAATATGTAATCGATTTCCAGAGGCCGTATTGTCTATTGACACCCTTTCGAGCGAGGTAGCCAGGGAAGCGGTGGAGGCTGGCGCCAAAATTGTCAATGATATCAGTGCCGGAAGACACGATACGGGGATGATTTCCACCGTTGCTGCCCTCCGCTGTCCCTTTATAGCCATGCACATGCTTGGACAACCCGCCACCATGCAGCAATCTCCGGAATACGAAGATGTAGTCGAAACTGTTTTCACCTTTTTTGCCGAAAGGCTGACCCATTTACGAAAAGCGGGCATCCTGGATGTGATCCTGGACCCAGGATTTGGATTTGGCAAAACACTTGCCCACAATTTAGAATTGCTGCAAAACCTATCCGTTTTTCGTATATTGGAACTACCTTTGCTGGTGGGAATTTCGCGAAAATCAATGGTTTGTAAACTGCTGGATGTCAGCCCAAAAGACGCTCTTAACGGAACTACCGCTTTACATATGATCGCCCTCCGGGCAGGGGCCCGCATACTACGGGTACACGATGTGCGGGAAGCGATGGAAGCTGTGAAGGTACATGAGGCGATGGGGGGGGGGTGATGGGTTGATATGCTGATTTGTTGATATGCTGATATGCTGATATGCTGATATGCTGATTCGTGCCGTGAAGGCGTAACGTAGTGGAGTCCTTCATGGTGTTGATATGCTGATTCGTGCCGTGAAGGCGTAACGTAGTGGAGTCCTTCAAGGTGCTGATATGCTGATTCGTGCCGTGAAGGCGTAACGTAGTGGAGTCCTTCATGGTGCTGATATGCTGATTCGTGCCGTGAAGGCGAAGCGACACGTGCAGTGAATGGCGATAGTCCCCCGAATCAAGTTCGGGGCAGGCTCCCGAATCAAGTTCGGGGCAGGCTCCCGAATCGAGTCCGGGGCAGGCTTTCACTGGCGTAGTCCCCAGTAGCAAGTCCGGGGCAGGCTTCGCGGTGCTGATATGCTGATCCCGGTTGGTGTTGGAAGGGAAAATTTATTCGGATACGCCCAGGATGGAACGACTATTTATCTACGAGTGAATGATGTTAGGGAAGCGGTTGAAGCGGTGAATATCCATGAAGTGATGAAGGGGAGTGGAAATAATTTGTGAAATTGGTGTTAATTCGTGTCTAAAAATAGAGATTATGCGGAATTTTTTTGTATAGCAACCAAAGAGTCCCGAAAGCTTTCGGGATTACACTAGTCGAGGAACGCACGGAGCCTCGTAGTCCCGATAGCTATCGGGACGAGTACGTGACAGCCTGCCCCGAACTTGATTCGGGGAAGAATAGGGTAAAAACCTGCCTGCCGGCAAAGGCAGGGATCATTTGGGTTGCATACAAAATTTTTTCGAATAAACTCTAATTTGCCAGAGTTAATCCCGTGTATTGTCACATGTCCAGGATGGAACGACTATCTGAAGATCAAATCAAAAAAGCGGGGATCCGCTACCTCAAGTCCTACTACCGCCAACGGGAGCGGTCGGGGAGTGGGAAGACCTTTGCCCGATACGATGTGGTTACAGAAGGAGGGATCATCGCTGATGGTCACCTTTCGTTCGTTGCTACCAATGGACAAGACTTTAGCGCAACTGTGGAGGCCACCTCTGCCGCAACCAAAGACGAGGTTCGGTGCAAGCTGCAATATCCCATTTTGTTTTGGGATAGTATGGCTGCCGCTTCCATCGTAACGGCTTTGGTTTTTAGCTACAGCTACACCTTCGACCAGTTTACCATCAAACAGATAGGGCTGGGTGCTTCGCTGACTTTGCTGGTTGCATTGATTGTTTTGTTGGGCCTACTGTTTCAATGGATGTTTCGCAACCGGAGGCGTTATCGTTATATTTATGCCATTGAGCAGTTTAAAAAATACCACGCCGACGAACAGTGGATCGCTATTGGCGAAGATGTATTTGAACATCCGGAAGACACCATCCTCGTCGAACTCAAAGACCAATGCGTCATCAATGGCTTTGGATTGATGGTGGTCGGTTTTGACGAAACGGTGAAAATGTCCATTACCCCTTCCCGCAATGAAGTGTTTGGACAAAAACGGGAACGACTCAGTTTTGAACCTCGGGATGAGGCGACGAGAAAGGGGAGGATCGCCCGGTTCAACCAGTTTTGGAACAGAAAAGTAAAGACCCGTATTCCGGGACAATCCACCCTGTTGAGGTATCAGCGGGGATATATCCGTCAGGCCCTTTTGTCTGGGTTTGCCTTTTTGCTTATTGGCGGCATCTTTCACAGGGAGATGGAACAAACCGAATTCGTTTTCGTCGATGAAAAAGCCTACGAAGACAGCCTGGCACAGTACCAGCCCGACTTTTATCACGAATACGATGACCCATTCGTCGATACGCCGAGCATTGACCCGCTTGTCAAAACCGACGGTTATCTCCACCTGGAACAAACATCGATTCCGGATGAGTACGTTACGGCCGCCCCCGTCCGCGAACTTCAATACGACGTCAGTGAGGCGGTTTTACTCGAAATTGAAGCCATTCCCAACGAACCTTTTCAGGTGATCATAGCACCGGGAGATGGTCTGCCCATCCGGTATGATTGTGAGCGGCTGTTCAACCTGCGGGGCATTCGTTACCTCGTGGTCGACGGTGTGTTCACCGGTCCCCGTAGCGCTCAAAAGCGGATCGCTCGGCTCAATTCAGAGGGCATCTCCATCAATGCATTCAACCTTTCCTGTTTTTCAGACAATAAAGACTTGTACTGGGTGAGCTACGATCTGTTTTTTACCCAAAAAGAGGAAGCTCAAAAAGCAGCCCGGCAGTACATGCGATTGCTCAAAAAGAAAGGACTTTCCAACAATAAAATTGCGATTCGATCCATTGACATACGCAGATAAGTTACCGGAACCCCGCCGGGATCGGATCGTACAACTGATCTGCCTGTGCTTTTTGCTCCAAATGTGGTTGTCGTATGCGCTTTGGTGGCCGGAGGGACGGAGCTTTCCCACTATTCCGTTTTTTAGCGACGTCATCATGCTGGACGGCTGGTTGTGGACGGTTTTGATGCCGGTGCTCTTTGCGGTCAGCTTGGCTGTAGGGCTGGTATTTCCGGGCCACCGGTTGGTGCGCGCCGTCGTTTTCGGAATGGGGATTGTAGTAGTATTGTTGGATGGCAACCGGTTGCAGGTATGGTCGTATCTGTGGATAGCGATGCTGGGAGTGCTCACGCTGACCCGGACTTGGCCCCGGCAGCGTCTACTGTTGCAGTTTATGATGATCGCCCTGTATGCCTGGAGCGGCCTCAACAAGCTGAATGTTTATTACCTCGACCATAGTTTTCCCTGGCTGATGCAGGCGTTTTCCTTTTCGGAAAATTGGGGGGGATCGTCGGGTTTGGCCATTTTAAGTGCCCTGGTAGAGGTAGGCATAGCGGTGGGTTTGTATTTGGGGAAAACCCGCCAAATGGCCGTAGTGATGGCCCTGCTTTTTCACCTGCTCATTTTGTTGATATTGGGACCTGTTGGGCACTACTGGAATCAGGTGGTTTGGCCCTGGAATGGGGCAATGATGGCCTTGGTTTTCTTACTGTTTTGGTCAGATAAAATGGAGGGGATTGGGGCCATCTGGCGATCGGGATGGCTCGGCAAGGCTCTTTTGGTCGGGTGGGGGGTACTGCCGGTATTAAATATCGTACATTGTTGGGATGAGCAACTGTCGTTTAAAATGTATTCTGGAGCCTATACAGAGGGTATTTTGTACAGCCCGGCCAGCGCCAGGGATTGTTTCCCCAACGGGGCCAACATTTACTACGATCTAAGCGTTGAACACGGAAGGGAAAAACGGTTGATACTCGATGAATGGTCGATGATGGAAATGGGCGTACCACCCTACGTCAGTGAGCGAACCATGAGGAGCATCGCCCGGCAGTGGTGCAGATGTGTCGACCAACCCAAATCCAGTGGCCTGGAAATACTGCGCGTAAACCGTTGGAGCCGACAGGAAAAGCCATTGATCCGGCTGAGTTGTGAGCAGCTTTGAAGATGACTGATTTGCTTATGGCTGATGCTTGCCCATGAAGTCTCCCTTTTGGGAAAAATTAAACTTTCGTTAAACTATGCCTGTTGGTTTCAAATCCAGGTGACAAAGACTAAATTGTTGGTATAAGGATGACGCATTTTTCACAATCAATAATCATTAATTCTTAATCCCCGCATGGATGAATCACCGCAGCAGCTAGAGCAGTTTTTGAAGCGGGTGCGACGAAAACGTTTCCTCAAAAGGGTGCGCAACTTTTTTGGGTGGTTGCTTGTAGCATTGATGCTGCTGTTGGTGGCGCTTTGGTTTCTAATTCAGACGGAGCGGGTACAAAACTGGGCGGTTAACAAGGTAACTACCAGTCTTTCCCAAAAGCTGGGTACGCCGGTGAGCGTTGACTTCATCGACATCGACTTTTTTGACAAGCTCGTACTAAATGGCTTTTACGTAGAAGACGACCACGGCGATACGCTTCTGTACAGCGGTTCCCTCACCACCAGTCTGACCGCCAACCTGATGACCCTCTTGGGTAGAAACATCGACCTGGATGTGGTGACGTTGGAGGAGGCCCGATTTCAGTTGAGACGAAAAGCCGACGAACCAAACACCAACCTCGAACGATTACTGGCCAAATTCAAATCAGACAATAAAAAAACTAATACCTCTGCTTCAAAGTCCGGCAACCCATTTTTTCTGGACCTCGATGAGTTGAACCTGACGAATATTCAATTCCTGCTGGAAGACCAAGTCGCCGGTAAAACCATCAAAGTCGATTTGCCGAAAGGCCGCCTCACCATAGCAAAAGTCGACCTGGATTCCAATCAGTTTGTCATTGAACAGGCAGAACTGACCCGGCCCGATGTAGCTTATCTGGAATTTGAAAAAGCACCAGATACTAGGGAGCTAAGAGATACCAGCGTTGCTCCGGCCGATTCTACAGCGCGACCATTGGTGCTGTGGGTCCACGACTTCGACCTGGCCGATGCCTCTTTTCAATTGCACAACTACCGGAAAGCTCCCGTAAAAACCACGCCCGATACCCAACTCGACTGGAAACACTTAATGGTTGACGACATCCAGATCGACGTCGATAGTTTTCGCTTCAGCGAAGGGCATTACCACGGGCAGGTCAACGGGATTGCCCTCCGCGAAAGCAGCGGGTTTGTACTCGAAAAGCTGGCGGCTCGCGAAGCCCGTGTCTCTCCAAAAAAAATGGAACTGTACGATATGCAACTGGTCACCCCACACAGCAACCTTGGCGATACCCTGGTCATGCGTTACAGAAACGGCTTTACAGATTTCAAGGAATTTGTCGACAACGTGCATATGGACGCCTATTTTGACCAATCGACGGTGGCCTTGAAAGACATCATGGTGTTTGCACCCAAACTACATCAAAATAAATTTTTCAAAAAAAATGAAGACAAAGTGTTCTCCATCGACGGCCGCAGCCTCGGCACCGTCAACAGCCTCAAGGGCCGCAACGTCACCATCAGCCTCGACAAAGACACTTACTTTACCGGTCGCTTCAGTACCAACCAGATAACGGAGCGGCACAACGAATTCATCGATCTGACCTGCAACCAGCTCAAAACCAATATGTCGACCCTTCGGCAACTCATTCCCGATCTCCGACTCCCTGCCAACTTCGACCGTCTCGGCAACATCAATTTCAATGGTACCTTCTTTGGCTTTTTAAATAGTTTCACTGCCTTTGGCACCATGAATACCAACCTCGGAACGGCCAGGATGGACATTGGGCTCAACGTAAAGGAAGGCCCCGAGGCCGCCATTTATCATGGTGAGTTCGACCTTCTGAATTTCGACCTGAAGACCTTTACCGGAAACGATCAACTCGGAACCATCAGCTTCAATTCCAAACTACTCGACAGCAGAGGCCTCACCCTCGAAACCGTCAGCGCCAGCGGAGAGGCCACCATCCAACAATTCGATTACAGAGGCTATAACTACGAAAACATCAATCTGGATGGCCAACTGGAAAAGAATAAATTCAACGGAAAACTCACTGTCAAAGACGACCACATCGACCTGAATTTCGACGGTAAGATCAACTTTACAGAATCCCTGCCCACCTTCGACTTTTTTGCCGATGTGGGCAAGATTGACTTCAAAGCCATCAACCTTTCCAAAAAACAGGACATCTCCCTTTCGGGAAAACTCAACATCGAAGGACAGGGCAAGGACCTAAAGACGCTCCAGGGCACCGCCCGCGCCTACGACCTCGAAATGATAAATACTGCTCCGCCCCGCGGAAAAATTGTCAAAACAGATACCTTCCGGCTAGATAGCCTCTATTTGTTTTCCAAGCTGAGCCCCAATAACCAGCGTACCATAAAGATTCAATCGGATGTGATGAATGCCTATGTGGCGGGTGAATTTGAAATAGCAGATGTACCCCTGGCCATCCGGCAATTTATGGAGCGCAATTTCCCGGAGATCACCGAGCGGATCCTGTCAAAAGACAGTACCGGAGTCCGCTCCGATTCTTTGGTGGTTCATCCCGTGGCATTTGGCGCCGATAGTACCTGGCTGTTAGGTGAAAACGAACATGCCGACAAAGTAGCCAATTTCATTTTCGACCTCACCATTGCAGACAGCCGCAATTTTACCAGCTTTCTCAATCTCGACATCGATACCATCCGCAACGCCAGGATCAACGGATATTTCAGCACCAGCGAAGAACAACTGGAACTGGATGCCTTCATCCCCTTTATTCAGTTTAGAAATATGGTCTTCGATGAGTTGTCGCTCGACTTAAGTGTCGATTCCAGCTACGCCGAGATCGAAGCTGGCATCTATCAAACCTATGCCAACAACCTCTTGTTTGAACCCATCGAATTTGTAGGCGAGATCAACCGCGACACCATGGAATTCTCCCTCAATTCAACCAATTTCAACGCCTTGCTCGACGACCTGAATCTCAATGGGGAATTCTTTTTTGCCGACAAATATTTCCAGGTGCGGTTTCTTCCTTCTGACCTGGTGATTTTGGAAAATAAATGGGATATCCAACAAGATAATTACATCCGATTTGGCGAAAAATTTGTGGAAACAAAAAACTTCGACCTGCGCAGTAAAGAAAAGCGAATCGTCATCGAAAGCATTGATAACAAGGGCCTCAAACTCGACCTGGAAAACGTACGCCTTAGCCTGATAGACGACTTCTGGGACTACGAAAAGCTCGAATTCGACGGCACCCTAAACGTACATGCTTCTGTGGGGGACCTGTTTCAACTCTCCGACATCAATGCCGTTGCCACCTCCGACACTCTGGAGATCAATGGGGAAGATTGGGGAGCTTTTCGCCTTGATGCAGAGACGACGGGCTCTAAAAAAGACTCAGTCGACATCTACGTTTCTATTACCAAAGACCAAAGGAGGCTCACTGCCAAAGGCGCCCTCGGCCCTTTCTCCAAATCGGCCAAAAGCCTCGACCATAAAGATTACCGCTTCAAGGTTGACATTCTCAACTACCCCCTCGCCATTGCCGAGTACTTCATTGGCAATGGCATTTCCAATACCCTCGGCACCTTCGATGCCGATGTCAAACTGGAGGGCAATTTTAACTCCAAACCCAGTATCGGCGGTACGTTGACTGCCTACGACCTGGCCGTCACCATCAATTACCTCCAGACGAGGTACCGCATGGCGGAAGGCACCGCCAAAATTGACAACCGCATTTTTGATGCGTCCAACAACTACATCACCGATGAACTGGGCAACAGAGCTTTGATTAAAGGGGGGATTATTCACGACAGTTTATCCAACTTCGGGCTTAATGCCCTTATTACCTCTGACAATTTCCTGTTTTTGGATACCGAAATTGAAGACAACGACCTGTATTATGGCAAGGGAATAGGCAGCGGCCTGGTGCAATTTACCGGCACGTTCAGGCAGCCCGACATTTACATCGACGCGACTACCGGCGCCAACACCGTCCTGAATATTCCGGTAAGTTATGAGCGAAGTGCCTCCAAAGTTTCTTTCATAAACTATCGCGACAAAAGTGCTGGGGAAGAAGATGACAACAGCACTAACCGCAGCGCTACGGATTTGCGCGGAGTGGAAGTCACCATGCTTCTGGACATTACCGATCAGGCGGAAGTATTTATCATCTTCGATGAGCGCGCCGGTGATAAGATCCGGGGACGAGGGGAGGGGAGCATTGAATTATCCGTCAGTCGCGCTGGTGACATCACGATGTATGGCGACTACATCATCGCCGAAGGGGAATATCTTTTCACCTTGCTCAATCTGGTCAATAAGCCCTTTAAGGTCAAACGCGGTGGTACCATAGACTGGGCGGGCGACCCCTTCAACGCCGTGATCGATCTGGAAGCCACCTACCCGGGACGCACCACTTTATCGACCTTCCTCAGTGAATATTTCGATCACAACATCAACAGCGATGAATTGGAGCAATTGGCCCGCAAATCCACTCCGGTTGACCTAATTATGTACCTCACCGGCCCCTTATTGAATCCCGACATCGATTTTGATATCCACTTCCCCAATGTCGACAATGAACTCCGCAATTTTGTCGAAAGCAAACTAAATGCCATTCGCAACGACCAAAACGAATTAAACCGCCAGGTGTTCGGCCTGATGGTAGTGGGCAGTTTTTTGCCGGCAGGCGATGCGGCTTTAAGCGGTCAGCAAGGGGTCATCACCTTCAACACCGTCACCGAAATGCTGTCGAACCAATTGTCGATCTACCTAACTGAACTCCTTTCAGAGGTATTCACTGATGTGGGCTTCATCTCCGGTGTCGATTTTGATATCAATTATAATGTATATACTGCCGAGGATGTCGACATTAGAAGTGGCGACCAGGTACTTCGCACCGGCAGCGAACTTGAACTCCGTCTTCGCAACAACCTCCTCAACGACCGCCTGTCCATCAATCTCGGCGGCAACATTGACTGGGGGGGCACCGCCATCAGCAATACCAACGAAGGTGCATTTCTCGCTGGCGATCTGGCCATCGAATATGCACTCACCAAAGACCGCCGCTTCAAGATCAGATTTTATCAGCTCACCGACCAAACTGTGGAAGGCCGACGAAATAAAACCGGATTGGGCTTTAGCTATCGCCGCGAATTCGATACATTTGGGGAATTTATTCGGGGTATGCGCAAATCGGCTAAAAAGGTAGTTGACAATTGATTGCCTGGCTCTCCACCAATTCATAGACAAACAACGAAAGAACCCATCGGCATTATGTTTCGATACGGAAAAGACGACCTAACAACAAGTAAAGCACTCGAGATCCTCAGTGGGAAATTAAAAGCGACGATCACTCCAGCCACCCGCCGAAAGATCAGCCGCTCCTACACCACCGTGCGCGCTATAGCCAATGGTGAAGCAGCAGTATACGGAATCAATACGGGCTTTGGACCCCTTTGCAATACCATCATTTCCAAAGACCAAACAACGGAATTACAACGGCGGATTTTGCTCAGCCACAGCGTAGGGGTAGGGGAGCCCCTTCATAAGGACATGGCCAGGCTGATGTTGATATTGAAAGTACATGCATTGTCAAAGGGATTTTCGGGCATCAGCCTGGAAGTGCTCGACCGCATGTTGTGGCATATTGAAAAGGACGTTATACCTATTGTTCCCGAGCAGGGATCGGTAGGTGCTTCGGGTGATCTTGCCCCGCTGGCTCATTTGTTTTTACCGCTTATCGGGGAAGGACAGGTGATGTACAACAATAGAATTGCAAATACTTCCACGGTGCTGCGCCGTTTCAAAAAAAAGCCAGTGGCTCTGGGACCAAAAGCGGGGCTGGCCCTCATCAACGGAACCCAATTTATAGCGGCACATGCTGTGATGGTTGTTGACCGGTTGCACAACGCCTTGTCGCATGCCGACCTGATCTGCGCCATGATGATCGAAGGTATGCTCGGTTCTAAAATGCCTTTTCACGACGATCTGCACAGGGTACGCCCTTATCCGGGCAACCGGCATGTGGCACAGCGCATCAGCCATTTCCTTAAAGGATCGAAGATCATGCTTTCGCATAAAAACTGCGACAAAGTACAAGACCCCTACTCCCTGCGATGCGCACCCCAGGTACATGGCGCTTCCCGGACGGCCTGGCTCCATCTGAAAGAAGCCGTTGAAACGGAAATCAATTCAGTGACCGACAACCCCGTTGTTTTCTCCCGGGACCATGCCATCAGCGGTGGCAATTTTCATGGCCAACCGCTGGCATTGCCTCTGGACTACGCTTGCCTGGCTGCCGCCGAATTGGGAAACATCTCCGACCGGCGTTCCTATCTTTCGCTCGAAGGCAAAACGGATGGCGTTCCCAAACTACTGCTCCACAAAACAGGGGTCAACTCCGGATTTATGATCCTCCAGTATACTTCTGCCGCTCTGGCAAGTGAAAACAAAGGGCTCTGCTTCCCGGCAAGTGCGGACAGCATCCCCACCTCCCTGGGGCAGGAAGACCACGTAAGTATGGGGTCGATCAGCGGCCGCAAAGCACTTCGGGTTTCCAACAATCTGATTACAATCCTCGCCATAGAGCTCTTGTGCGCTGCTCAGGCCATGGATTTTCATCGCCCGCTCCGATCCGGCAGGATCATCGAAAAAGCACGCACCTATATTCGCAGCATAATACCCCATGCCCAGGAAGACCGCATTTTCGCTAACGACATTCAAAAAGCAACCGACATCCTTCTAAGCAAAGAACTTCTAAAAATGACCAACACTAAAAAAATAACGGAATTCCATGACCTGTTTGAACGATTTTAAGTTTGCTAAATAGGCACTAATCCATATAAAAGGACTGTCGCCGTGAATCGCACACCATAAATCACATCAAAATGACCAACACCCTACCAAAATTTCAACAACAAATCCTCCAGGGCATCCCCGAACACCTCCCGCCTCACAGGCCATACCCCGCCAATGCCAACCGGGCTCCCCGCCGCAAAGACATCCTCACCCTGGCGGAAAAAAAGCTGGCGCTTCGCAATGCGCTGCGTTATTTTCCACGCAAGTGGCATAGTGAATTGGCTCCCGATTTTGCTGACGAACTCAACACCACCGGTCGTATATATATGTATCGCTTCAAACCCGGATACAAAATGCATGCTCGTCCCATTTCGGATTACCCGGCCCGGTCGCGCCATGCGGCAGCCATCATGCTCATGATCCAGAACAACCTCGACCCTGCTGTGGCTCAGCACCCTGAAGAGTTGATCACCTATGGTGGCAATGGCGCCGTATTTCAAAACTGGGCGCAGTACCTCCTCACCATGCAGTATCTGGCCAACATGACCGAAGAACAAACCCTTCACATGTATTCCGGCCATCCGATGGGGTTGTTTCCATCCTCCAAAGAAGCGCCACGGGTGGTGGTGACCAACGGCATGATGATCCCCAACTACTCCAGCCCCGACGATTGGGAGCGCTACAATGCCCTCGGTGTCACTCAATACGGTCAAATGACGGCGGGCTCCTACATGTACATCGGGCCCCAGGGCATCGTGCATGGGACCGCCATCACGGTGATGAATGCTTTTCGCAAAACCTTGCAGCCCGGTGAGTCGCCTGTCGGCAAAATTTTTCTGACGGCCGGGCTGGGAGGCATGAGTGGTGCTCAACCCAAAGCCGGGAACATAGCGGGCTGTATCACCGTCTGTGCCGAAGTCAATAACAATGCTGCTACAAAACGCCACGAACAGGGTTGGGTCGACGTATTGATCGACAACATGGATGACCTGGTATCCACCGTCAGAAAAGCTGTAACTGAAAAAGCGGTGATGTCCATCGCCTTTCATGGCAATGTAGTCGACGTTTGGGAACGTTTTTACGACGAAGCTATTTACATTCATCTGGGCTCCGATCAGACTTCTCTCCACAACCCCTGGTCGGGTGGTTACTACCCGGCGGGGTTGACCTATGAGCAATCAAACGAACTCATGCGCGACGATCCCGACGCCTTCAAACGAAAAGTGCAGGAGTCTCTACGCCGCCATGCCGAAGCTATCAACCGGCACACGGCCCGTGGCACCTATTTTTTCGACTACGGCAATGCCTTTTTGCTGGAGGCCTCCCGGGCTGGGGCCGACATCATGGCCGAGGACGGCCTTCGTTTTCGATACCCCTCTTATGTGCAGGACATTCTTGGGCCCATGTGTTTCGACTATGGATTTGGGCCCTTCCGATGGGTATGCACTTCTGGCGATCCCAATGACCTGGATACCACCGACCGCATCGCAAAAGAAGTCATGCAAGCGATCGTCAAAACCGCTCCGCCCGAAATACAACAACAGATGCAGGACAACATCAAATGGATCACCGATGCCAAAGCCAATAAGCTGGTGGTGGGCTCGCAGGCCCGTATCCTGTATGCCGATGCCGAAGGGCGGATCAAAATAGCCACGGCATTTAACAATGCTATTGCGAAAGGAGAGATTTCGGCGCCTATTGTTTTAGGCCGCGACCACCACGACGTAAGCGGTACCGACTCCCCCTTTCGGGAAACCAGCAACATTTACGACGGCAGCCGCTTTACGGCCGACATGGCCATCCACAACGTAATCGGTGATGGCTTTCGCGGGGCCACCTGGGTATCGATCCACAATGGAGGTGGGGTAGGATGGGGTGAAGTGATCAACGGCGGTTTCGGAATGGTACTGGACGGCACACCCGAAGCACAACGACGACTCAGCCAAATGCTGTTTTACGACGTCAACAATGGCATTGCCCGGCGCGCCTGGGCACGCAATGAAGAGGCCCTCTTCGCCCTCCAAAGAGAAATGGAACGTACACCCACCCTCCAGGTCACCCTGCCCAACACGGTAGAAGAAGATATTCTGGAAAAGGCAATAAATAAGTAGCGGCGAACCTGCCTGCCGTGCCTTAGTTAGGCAGGTTTATTCGCCAAGCTCCCAAAACTTTCCAAAAACTGGAAAGTTGACAAACAATTGCCCTTGCAAAACCCCTTCATGCACGCTATGAAGACGACAGGTTTAGTTTACCTAAGCTCAGTGAACTACTGGCCTACAAACTAAGTTTCCGATCAGCACATCAGCACATCAGCACATCAGCACATCAGCACATCAGCACATCAGCACATCAGCACATCAATCATCAGCACATCAACACTAAACCAACCACTCCACCCTTCCCCCCATCACCCCAAGATAAACCACCAAAGCCAGCAGGGGAGCCAGTACCGACACCCCCATCATATAAAAATACTTCCGGGGTACACGCGAAGGCTCTATCCATTCCACGATAAGTGATACCAGGAGGATCACCAAAAAAACACCTGCCAGAAGTATGCTCATCAGCGACCCAAGATAGTCGTCGTACAACCACAGCCCCAGGTAACAGACAAATTGTATTAAAAAAAATTCTATTGGTCGGATCGATAACATGAATCTGACTTTTGTTGGTATACCAAATGCTAATTACTACCTTTGAAGAACCACACAAATCTACGGAAATGGTGAAGACTTTATTAACCATATCAAACCAACCAACGAGATGATTAAAAATTACACCCTTCTTTTTTTGGCCCTGATCTCCTCCTTTTTGCTTCAGGCACAGCAATGGAATGAAGGCATCCTTTCGCAAAAACTCCAAAACGCTTTATTAGAATCGCCGGATGACCAGCAGCTCGTATACGTTCAGTTGGCGGACCGGATCGATGTAAAAGCACTTGAAACGGAATTTATTGCCAAAAACCTGCTCATCGAAGAGCGGGTACACATCTTGATCACAACCCTTAAAAATAAGGCCAGCCAATCACAGCCAGCATTGATAAACTATCTAAGCAACCTGCCGGGGGCCGACCCCACCACCATCCGGCCCTTTTGGATCAGCAATGTCGTTTTCGTACAAGCCACTTCCCAGGCCATTTCCAACATCAGCCATCGCCCTGATGTATTTTGGATCGATCTCAATGTCGAAAATGTGATGGACGAATATGTGAATCTGGACTGCGAAATGCCCCCCTCTCCCAATGGAACGGAGCCCGGTCTGGAAGCAATTGATGCCCCAGCTCTCTGGGCAATGGGCTACACCGGCTACGGCCAGGTGGCATTCACCGCTGACACCGGCATCGAACCCAACCATCCTGCAATAGACTTCAAATATCGGGGTTATTACGTCGACCATTCGGAAACCTGGGTTGAATTCAACGATTTTGGTGTGGTAACCGGAAATACTACGCCTTCCGAATGTGGCGACCACGGCAACCACACCATCGGCACCGTGCTGGGACTCGACCGCAACGTCAACGACACCATAGGGGTAGCATTCAACGCCCAGTGGATCGGCACGGCCATTCTTTGCGGCATTGGCACCGTCGATAACATTGCCGCCTTCCAGTGGGCTTTGGATCCCGACAACAATACTTCTACAACCGAAGATATGCCCGACGTCATCAACAACTCCTGGCGCGATCCTTCAATAGCGGGCAACGACTGCTTCAGCGTTTACGTCGATGCCCTCAACGCTCTGGAAGCAGCCGGTATCGCCAACATTTTTTCAGCCGGCAACGAAGGCCCCGGAGTCAGTACCATCACCCCGCCCCACAACATCAACACCGACACCTTCAACTGTTTTACGGTGGGCGCCCTCAATGGCAACATCTCTACGTTTCCCATCACCGATTTTTCCAGCCGTGGGCCATCCGATTGTGGTGGCGCAGGATCTCTGCTCATCAAACCCGAAGTATCGGCACCCGGTGAGTCAGTCCGCTCCTGCGAACACAATGGTTCATACGGCCAAAAAAGCGGAACCTCCATGGCCGCACCCCATGTGGCCGGTGCGGTATTGTTGTTGAAAGAAGCCTTTCCCTACCTTACGGGAAAAGACCTGCTGAGAGCTATTTATCACAGCTGTGTCGATTTGGGAGAAATAGGGGAGGACAACACCTACGGCATGGGCATCATTAATGTATTGGATGCTTTCAATCTTTTGATCGATCAGGGACATGTGCCTGCTTCACCACATGTTGACAACGATGCCTTGCTGGTTGGGTTGCCACTGGACGAATTGTACTGTGAAGGCAGTTTTGCCGGCTCCATTGTTTTTGAAAATGCCGGAATGGCTCCCCTCACAAGCCTTGAAATAAACTATACCATTAAAGACCAAACCGGAGCCCTCATCGCAGAAGAACAGGCTCTTTGGACCGATTCTTTAAACACCCGCGAACGAGCCACCTTTTTCCTTCCGGAAATAAGCCTGACCAACGGTAATTACGAAGTGAATGTTGAACTCCTGCTTCCCAATGGCATCCCCGATGAAAAACCACTCAACAACCGGGGTAGTGCACCCTTTTCCATTTTTGAAGGCGAAAACTTCTCTTTGTCGGTGGTGAGTGTAGATACGGCAAGCACCTGCGCTGGTGCAAGTACCTTGTTGTATTGTGACTACGAGGGGGAGGCGGGTGAGGTGTTTTGGTATAATGTTCCCATAGGTGGAGCCTCGCAAGGGCAGGGAAATTATTTTTCAACTCCCGAACAAAATTTCGATTTTACTTATTATGCCGACGTTAAAGTGACCGATTATGCCGGAAAAGTAGCACTCGACGATGATGCCAGCGACATTGGTCAGGACAATGGCGGTATGGTGATCGATGCCCAATATCCATTTACGATCGTATCGGTGAAAGTTTATGCCGATGAGGTTGGCGCCCGATTCATTACCCTTTCCAATGAAGATGGCGATCTGATCAACCAACGGCCCTTATTTATTTCTGACCCAGGGGAGCAACGCCTCGAATTGAATTTGCCCGTACCGAAAGGAGAAAACATGGTGATCAGACAAACCTTTGGCAATCCACTTTACTACAGTACGGAAGCCGATTATCCATACGATGTGGCCGGTATTGCACAGGTCAAAACATCCACTCATCAGTTTGCTCCCAATGACACCTGGTTTTACCTCTACGACTGGGAGGTCCGCTACGATTACTTCTGTGGCAGAAAGTCCATCGACGTTCAGGTGGTGGAATCCGATAATGTCCCGGAGGTTGCCTTTGAGGCTTCCGCCGAAATAGTGGACTTCAACAACATTGAGCCGGTACAGTTTACCGACCAATCGGTCGATGCCGTTTCCTGGTTATGGCATTTTGGCGACGGAACTTCCAGCACCGAACAACACCCCGAGCATCTTTTCGATGAATTGGGTGTCTATACTGTTGGTCTCACTATTGTCGGACCAGACGGCTGTACCAATTCCACTACCAAAACCATTTCGGTAGAAAAGCTGGTCGATACCAAACAACCCTTCGGAGAGGATGGATACTTGTGGGTGTACCCCAATCCGGCCAACGACCGGCTGGTGGTGGACTATCATTTTACAAAAAACAGCCCCCTGCAGCTACAGGTCATGGATGCGCTGGGGCAAATCGTTCATACCCAAACAGGGCCGTATTACAATAGAGGACAGTTGGTTGTCGACTCGTCCAACTGGCCGGGGGGCATGTATTTTGTCCTGCTTTCTGATGGCATCGACCGCGTAGTCAGCAAGGTGATCCGGCAATGAAAATTGGGTGTGGATTGGAGATTCCCATAGTCCTTTAATCTTTAACTCACCGACAAGCGGCCGGGTTTGTTGGCACATTCTATGCCCCTGACAGATCAAATAGTGACTTTTGAGCTTTACTTAACGATCCATTGAAAGCTCATTTTACAATAAAATCCCTAATTTCGTGCGTTTTTAATTGGATCGAAGCCAAAGCATTTAATTCACTATTGCCAATAAAACCCATCTGCATATGTCAGGAAAATGGATGATCTTAGGTCTTTTGTTAGTTGTGGTTGCCGGATCGGAGGCACAAAAAATGACTCCCCGCGGTATCCAGGATACCCTGAATGAACCGAAGGACACCTTACTGAAGGAAGACCCCTTTGAGCAGCAATATCAAAAAAACATCCTGAAATCGCGGATAAACGGGATATACATACCAAAAGACCTCTACGACAGCTTTGAACAACTGAAGCGATTGATGGACCAACCCACCCTCCTTCAATTTCAAACCCTCCCCGAAGAACGGGCCGGCCGAAAACTCTATCTCGTCATGTGGCTCGTCGAAAACTGGCATTTCCGCGAAGGTTCCCGACTTTCTCATCTCATCCGGCAATTGGGTATCACCTACCCGGAACATATGGCGCATTTTATCGTTATCACCTTTCATCGACACCTCAACAAGAAAGACCTCGGCATTAAAGAAAGGGTCGAATTTTACAAGGAAAAAGAAAAAGAGGCTTTCGAAAAGACTAAGAAAAACCAGAAGAAAGAGGTGATCCACGAAGAAAAACGGAAGCGGAAACAGTAGTAATATCCATCTCTTCCCGGATTGTGGCAAATTTCCTTCTTTCGTGGAACCATGATCCCGGGACAATCGCTTGGTTTTTTCCAAAAACAATAGTACAAACCTGAATTTTTTTTGTAGATGATGCATTATTTATACCTTTGCACTCCTGTTTTGAAATAAATTTTTAAATAACAATATGCTTCCGGGTCGGCATGACCCAGAGTACTAATCACAAAAACGGAACACCCGTTATGGCAAAAAATTTATTGATTGTAGAGTCTCCGGCTAAAGCCAAAACCATTGAAAAGATTTTAGGGGGCGACTTCACTGTCAAATCCAGTTTTGGACACGTGCGCGACCTCGACAAAGGGGAAAATAGTGTCGACGTCGAAAACGAATTCAAACCCAGATACGTAGTCACTCCTGAAAAGAAGAAAGTTGTCAAAAGCCTGAAAGAAGAGGCAAAAAAGGTAGATGAAGTATGGCTCGCTACGGATGAAGACCGCGAAGGAGAAGCCATCTCCTGGCACCTGTGCAAGGTATTGGGGCTGGATGAGGCTACCACCAAACGGATCGTCTTTCGCGAAATCACCAAACCCGCCATTCAAAAGGCCATCACCCAACCCCGGACGGTCGACATCAACCTCGTCAATGCGCAACAGGCAAGGCGCGTACTTGACCGGCTCGTCGGATTTGAATTGTCCGGCATTCTTTGGCGAAAAGTCAAAGGAAAACTATCAGCCGGAAGGGTGCAAAGCGTAGCCGTCAAACTGATCGTTGAACGGGAGCGCGAGATCCAACGATTTCAGACAAAGAGCTTCTTCAAAATAACGGCCCAGTTCAACGTCCAGAACGAACAGGGAAAAATGGTACGCCTCAAAGCCCAAATGCCTACCCAGTTCGACTCCGAACAGGATGCTCACACCTTTCTGACCAATTGCATCGGCGCCGAATACCGCATCGAAAACATCGAGGTCAAACCTCTCAAACGGCGCCCTACCGCTCCCTTCACCACTTCCACCTTACAGCAGGAGGCCAGCCGCAAGCTCGGTTTTTCGGTAAAGCGAACTATGATCAACGCTCAAAAACTCTACGAACAGGGGTTCATCACTTACATGCGTACCGACAGTGTCAACCTCTCGGAAACAGCATTGCAGTCGATAGCCGATGAGATCGTCAAAAATTACGGTCAGCAGTACCTCCACACCCGCCGGTTCAAAAGCAAAAAGCAATTGGCCCAGGAAGCACACGAAGCCATCCGACCCACTTATATCGACCGCCAGACCGTGACCTCCGACCGCGACCAGCAACGCCTGTATGAGCTCATCTGGAAACGCACCATCGCCTCTCAAATGGCCGATGCGCAACTGGAAAAAACCATTGCCACCATCGGCATCTCCTCCCAGCCCGACGCCCGCCTCAGAGCGGAAGGGGAAGTCCTCAAATTCGACGGTTTCCTCAAGGTTTACCTCGTATCGAAAGGCGATGATGAAGAAGATGACGACACAAAAGGCATCCTCCCGCCGCTTCACGTGGATCAGCAGTTGCGCTTGCACGAAATGCTGGGCACCGAGCGGTTTACCCGGCCTCCTGCGCGATTCACCGAAGCAGGGCTGGTCAAAAAAATGGAAGAATTGGGCATAGGCCGCCCCTCCACCTATGCGCCTACCATCAGCAAAATTATGGAACCCGACAGAGGATACGTAACAAAAGAGACGAGGGAAGGGGTAGAGCGGAACTATAGCGTCGTTTCGCTCAAAAACGATCAGGTAAGCCAAAAAACGGAAATGGAAAGGACTGGCTCTTTCTCCAACCGGCTCGTACCCAGCGACATGGGCATGGTCGTCGTCGATTTCCTCACCGAGCACTTCGACAACATCATGAACTACAGCTTCACTGCCGACATCGAAAAGCAGTTCGACCACATAGCCGCCGGCGGACAACGTTGGACGGAAATGCTCGACGAATTCTACGACCCCTTCCACCACAAAGTGGAAAAAACACTTGAAGAAGCAGAACGAGCAAACGGCGAACGCATCCTGGGTAAAGATCCCGAATCGGGCCGCACCGTACTCATCCGCCTTACCCGATTTGGTCGGCCCGTAGCCCAGATAGGCGCTCCCGACGAATTGGAAGAGGATGAAAAACCACGCTACGGCAATCTGCGCCCCGGGCAGTCGATGGAAACCCTTACCTTCGAGGATGCACTCGAATTGTTCAAGCTCCCCAAAACAGTGGGCGAATACGAGGGCAAGGAAGTCATCGTGGCGGTGGGCCGCTTTGGTCCTTACGTCAAATTTGGCGAGACCTTTATATCGATTCCCAAAGGCGAGGACCCCCTGGAAGTGCAAATGAACCGGGCCATAGAACTGATCGAAGAACGCAAAAAGGCCGATGCACCCATTGGCTCCTATAATGGTATTCCCTACACGATGGGCAAAGGACGATTCGGGCCCTACATCAAATGGAACGAGATGTTCGTCAACATTCCCAAGCGCTTCGATCCCGAAAATCTCAGCGTCGACGAGGCCCACGAACTCATTGCCGCCAAGATAGAAAAGGAAGCCAATCGCTATATCCAAAAATGGGAAGAAGAAAATATTGCCATAGAAAATGGACGCTGGGGCCCCTTCATTCGCTTTGGCAAAAAGTCGGTCAAAATACCCAAAGTCAACGATGAGCGGATTACACCTGAGGCGGCCAAGGAAATGTCATTGGAGGAAGTCAAAGAATTGATCGAGGCCGAAATACCCAACGCCTTTGCCAAGAAAAAAAGAAAGAAAAAATAGGCCAAAAACGCGCACCTGCCGGGGAGGCAGGTTTTGTTACATAGCAAATCATAGGGAAGCCCTCATCGCTTCCACAATGCAAGCCGCAGCGCGAGTTGAAGCCCCGGGCCGCCCCAACATCTGGCGCAATTGACGGTATCCCTCCCGGATATCTTCCTCCCCGTTTTCAAGAATGGCACGGAGCGCCTCCTCTGTTTTTGTGGCGTTAAAGTCTTGTTGGATCAGCTCGGTCAGTAGCGGTCGATCCAAAATCAGGTTGACCAGTGAGATGTATTTCACCTGTACCAACCGACGGGCTATCCAGTAAGAAAGGGCTGCCCCTTTATAACAAACCACTTGCGGCACTTCGAACAAGGCCGTTTCCAAAGTAGCCGTCCCCGAGGTTACGAGGGCTGCCCGGGCCACGCTCAACAGTTCATATGTTGCTCCGCTTATCAGTGTCACGTTTTTAGCGAAAGCGAAATCCTTCAAAATGGAATGGTAAAATGCCTCCGGGATAGAAGGGGCGCCGGCAATGGCAAACTGGTGACCCGGAAATCGGGAGGCCACTTCCAACATGATCCGGAGTGCGATCCGGACCTCCTGCTTTCGGCTGCCCGGCAACAAGGCAATTACAGGTAGGGAAGCCGATAGCCCGTGCCGTTGCCGGAAATCGGAAGGTGCTTCAAGATCATTCACTACATCCAGCAGCGGATGCCCTACAAATTGGACTTCGTAATTGTATTGTTGGTAAAATTGCTGCTCAAAAGGAAGGATCACCAGCATTTGGTCTACATTGGCCTTGATCTGGTGAGCCCGGCTGCTGTGCCAGGCCCATATTTGTGGAGAAATGTAGTAGACGACGCGGTATCCGCTGGCTTTCGCCCAACGAGCCATTCGGAGGTTGAAACCGGGATAATCGATCAGGATGAGGGCATCGGGCTGGAAGGCTTGTATTTGCCGCTTGCATAGCTTAAAATTGCGCAGGATGGTGCGAATATGCAAAGCCACCTGAACAAAACCCATAAATGCCAACTCCCGGTAGTGAATGAGGACGGTGGCACCGGCAGCAGCCATCTGGTCGCCTCCCCAACCCGTGATAATGGCATCATTATCTTTATCCAACAATGCCTTTACGAGATTGGCGCCGTGCAGATCGCCGGAGGCTTCCCCTGCCACCACAAAATATTTCATTGCTGAAAAATATCGGCTTTAAAATAGAAAACCCAGATGGCAACAAAGAGGATGGTGGGAAAGATCAAACCTCGCATGGACTGATCATTGTGCCAGCCTTTGTGCATCTGGAAGGGTACCAGGTTGGCGCAAATGGCCAGCAAGGCTATGGTGCGGAGGCGCCACGACTCGGAAAATCCCGTGGGGTCCATGATCCCCACTTGGGTAAGCAGGGTAAACAGGAGGGTGAGTAGCCCATAGGCCAATACCGGAACCAGTATGCCGGTGATGATGCCGATGAGAACACCGTCTTCTCGTAAATTCATTGTTAACGTTTATTGAAAGTATATTGTTGAAGCACTCCAGCTTCCGTGAACTGGAGGAGGTACCAGCCTTTCGGCAAACCGGAAGTGATCAACACAGCCCGGTTGTTTTGCGGGGTTAGGGCTTGCTCTGTAACGAGTTGTCCGGAGCTGTTGAATACCTTTGCCGCCGTATTTTCCGAAAGGGGGACGAACAGCTCGTTAATCACTGGGTTGGGGAAAGGAAGGATATCGTCGCCATTGGGGATCGTCAGAGACCGTATGGGCGAATAACTGAATTTGCCGTCTAAGTCGACCTGTTTGAGCCGGTAATAATTTTGATCGTTAAACGGGTGGCGGTCTTTGTAAGTGTATTGCTGAGAAGCAAAGCTTTCACCAGCGCCTTTTATCGTTCCGATTGGGTCGAAACGGTCTCCGCTGGCGGATCGTTCGATTTGGAAGTAATCATTATTGGTTTCCGACAGGGTAGTCCAATGGAGCGATACGGTGTGGTCGTCGTTGAGTAAGGCATAAAACTCAGCAAGTTCGATGGGTAGTAAACTGGTTTCGGTAAATAAAAAATCGTCGAAGTAAAAATCGCCGGCTTCTCCACCCAGGTCGATGTTGAACAATCCGTTGGCGGTGGCAGGAGCGGTGAAATCGAAGGAATATTCAGCCCAACTGTTCGTCAGGGTAAACGTGGTGGAAGCGTACCCCGTGTAGTCATCCAGGTCGATAAAAGCGATGGGTAATTGGCGGCCGTTGATGTCGGCTTTGGCCCAAAACTCCAGGCTATAGTCGGTACCTTCCACGAGGGGTACATCGTCTCTCGAAAGTTGGATATCCCAGCCGTTTTGGCCGGGTGTGATGACCTCCACATGAGAAGCGAGAAGACCTTCTTGCGGATCGGAGGTGGTGATGTTAAAGTTGGCCTCACCACCATTTGCATCGCGGGTATTCCAGTGGGCATAGCTTTGTTCAAAACCGTAATTGGGCCAAAAATTGATGGTGACTTCAACAGGCATCAAGGCAGTTACGGTGCCGCAGCCATTGGTGATGACGCAAGTGATATCGCCGCTGGTAGTCCCTACATCGACGGTGATCTCGTGGGTGCTTTGTCCACCCGTGATCGTCATATCGGCGGGTACGGTCCATACGTAGGAGGCTCCCGGCAGATCGGGCACCGTATAAGTCAGGTTGGTGGAGTTGGGCATGACGTGGTCGTTGCCCCAGATATCAATGTTGTCGAGCAATTGATAAACGCGGACGTAATCGACCAGCATGGTTTGCGGGAAAACGGTGGTATTGTCGGGCGGGCCGGGCCAGTTGCCACCAACGGCAACGTTGAGGATAAAGTGAAAATCCCGGTCGAATACCCAGGGGTAGGGGGCGAGGTCGGTATCAGTAAGAATAAAAACGGAAACATCATCGACGAACCACTCTATTTTATTGGGTTCCCACTCGACGGAAAAGTCGTGAAAACCATCTGCAAAATCATCGGGGCCGGGGAGTTGGTAAGAGGTGCCCTGCGATTGGTGGTCGTCGGTATAACCGTAGTGCAGGGTGGTATAACAGATATCGGGTTCGTGGCCGAGGAGTTCCATAATATCCAGTTCGCCGCTTCCGGGCCAACTCCCGTATGCATTATCGGAGGGCATCATCCAGAATGCCGGCCAGATGCCTTGACCTTCGGGCACTTGTATGCGTGCTTCCATTTTGCCGTAGGTCCATTGGGCTTTGTCGAGTGTGCGGATGCGGCCGGAGGTATAATTGGCACCATTGTAATTTTCTTCGAGCGCGATGATTTCCAGGTTGCCGCCAGTTACGTTAACGTTGTCCACCCGGTCAGTGTAGTATTGAAGTTCGTTGTTGCCCCAACCTCCGGCCCCGGTCTGATAGCTCCAGTAATCGGTGTTAAGGGTAGTGCCGGTGAATTCGTCTTCCCAGACGAGGTTCCAACATTGGCTGTGCAGTTGGAAACAAAGGCAGGAGAGAGATAGAAATGCGATGATCGGTTTGTTCATAATGAGTGTGTTTGACTATGTTGTAGGAGCCAAATTAGCTAAAAAAAGGGAATTCCTGAAAGAATTCTTTCCATCTCATTATTTGAATTTGCACAAAAGTAGTAGCTTTAGCGGCTCGAAACAGGAGAAAACAAGTTGAAAATTTAGAATCAAAATCAAAAAAATGGCAACCCGTAAGAATACCCGCTCCACAACGAAGGGAAAACCCAAAACCACCTCCAAACGCAAGAAGAAAAAAGAACGACGGATACCCTACCACAGCCGCCCCAGCGATATGACGATGGATCAGTGGCAGACCGCTCTTCGCATCCAATTCGGTAAAGAGAGCAAGTTCCAACTGACCAACGTAGGCGAACATCCCGTCTTCTCGGAATTTTTGGTTTCCAACCCCGACACTACGAACGTATACAAAGTAGCCATCCGAAGCCGGGACAACTCCAGGAACTTTTGTTCGTGTATGGACTTCAAAACCAACCGGCTGGGCATTTGCAAACACCTGGGCTTTGCCCTCCACAAGCTGGAGCGAAAGCGCGGCCACAAAAAGATTTTCCGCGAAGGGTATACCCAACCACACAGTTCCATCTATCTGGACTACCAAAGCGGCAGGCAGATCAAGATCAGCATTGGTTCCGACAGCCAACAGGCATATGAAAAGCTGGCGCAAAAATATTTTGATACCAACAACGTATTGACAAAAAGAGGATTCGAACGTTTTGAAAAATTACTGGAAGAGGGACGTCACATCAATCCATCCTTCCGCTGCTACGACGATGCCATGGAATACGTTTTGCAGCAACGCGAAAAAATCAATCGTCAAAAAGCCATCAAAAAGAAATTTCCCAGAGGCATCTTGCGCAAGGACCTTAAAAACCTGGTCGATATAAAACTGTACAACTACCAGCGTACAGGCGTCCTATTCGCCTTGATGGCAGGCCGATGCCTGATCGCCGACGATATGGGCCTCGGCAAAACCATCCAGGCCATTGTGGCTACCGAGTTGTATAAAAAACATTTCAAAATTGGCAGAGTCCTCATCGTATGCCCCACCTCGTTGAAATATCAATGGAAGGCAGAAATCGAAAAATTTACTAAAAGTACCGTCCATGTGGTGGAGGGAAATGCACTGAAGCGCCGCGAGCAATACGAAACGAATCCGGCTTTTTACCACATCGTCAGTTACCACGTGGCTGCCAGAGACCTTGCGCAGATCAACCGGATGGAACCCGACCTGCTCATCCTCGACGAAGCGCAGCGCATCAAAAACTGGAAGACAAAAACATCGGCGGCCGTTAAAAAGATCAAATCAACCTTTGCCTTTGTATTAACGGGAACTCCCATCGAAAACAAACTCGTAGAACTCTATTCCATCTTGCAGGTCATCGATCAGTTTCGGCTCGGGCCGATGTATTCCTTCCTGCACTACCACCAGATCACCGACGAAGAAACCGGAAAAGTCATTGGTTATCAGCACCTTAAAGAGATCGGTGTCAACCTGAAAGACATCCTGCTCCGACGAACCAAAAAACAAGTGTTGCTGGAAATGCCTACCCGAAGCGACAAAGTACTGCTGGTGCCCATGACCAAGATGCAGCGTGCCGCTCATGAAGAATTTGGAGAAGTAGTGGCCCGGCTGGTGGCAAAATGGAAGAGGTATAAATTCCTCAACGAAGTGGATCGGAAAAGGCTGATGGTGAGCCTCAATCAGATGCGTATGGTTTGCGACAGCACCTACATCCTCGACCTGAAAACGCGGCACGACACCAAAATAATGGAACTGATGTGCATCCTCGAAGAGTTCTTTTGCGCTGAAGGCGAAAAAGTCGTCATTTTTTCCCAGTGGTCGCGGATGCTCGACCTGGTCAAACAAGAACTGGAAGAAAGGGATATGCCCTTTGAGTACCTGCATGGAGGGGTGCCTTCCGCCAAACGCCAGGGCCTGTTGAAAAACTTCAAAGATGATCCCAATTGCCGCGTTTTCCTATCCACCGATGCCGGTGGGGTAGGGCTCAACCTTCAGGTGGCCTCCCTGGTTGTCAATATGGACATTCCCTGGAATCCGGCTGTACTCGAACAGCGCATCGCCAGAGTATACCGGCTGGGGCAAAAGCGGCCAGTACAGGTCATCAACCTCGTCTCGTCTGCTACCATCGAACACAAGATGCTGGGCGTGCTAAAATTCAAACACGCAATGGCTAAGGGCGTTCTGGATGATGGTGAAGATGCCATTTTTATGTCGAGTACCAAGTTCAGCGATTTTATGGGCAAGATAGAAGACCTCACCGATGGCCTGGCCGCCAGCGAATCCGTATTTGAGGACCTGAAGCGAATCAACGAAGAAAAAGAATCGTTGGAAGGTGGCCCCAAACAGGATGCAAAAAAAGATCAGGCAACCCCCGACCTGGGAGAAGACGACGATGTGGCGGCAGGGCCGGAAACGCCCGCTGTTTTGCCTACACCCGACCTGCCCGGCTTGCAAGGGCAGCCCAACAATACATCTCCGGGGCAGCGGCAACCGGGCATAGCACCTGCAACTCCAGACACTTTGGTGCAAACGGGCATGTCGTTTTTTCAGGGATTGGTGCAGACGTTGCAGAACCCCGAAGCTACACAGAACCTGGTGAGTCAGATCGTCGAAAAAGACAAAAAATCGGGGCAGACCTATTTGAAGATACCGGTGGAAAGCGAAGCCCTCGTTCAAAATGCCATGACGCTGTTGGGCAGTTTGCTGGGAGGGCGTTGAGAGTAGGAGCAGGCGGCGCGACATTCTCTGAGACCTGGCACTTAAGTTTTCTTTGTGCAACTCCGTGTCTTTGTGCCTTCGTGGTTCTAAAACAGCTATGTCAAACGCTCTTTGGTTATTTAACAGCGGTTCTCAATTTGAAAATCAATATTTACGTTCTACACAGGGAACTTCGCGGTAGAGGGGCATCAGCACATCAATAATTAGCAAATCAGCAAATTACTTAAATCTAAATTGAGAATTGCTGGTTATTTAAACAATGACTCCACAAATGCCTGTTTATTAAAGACCTGCAACTGTTCGATGCCTTCTCCCACGCCGATGTACTTGATCGGTATTTTAAACTGATCGCTGATGCCAATGGCCACGCCGCCTTTGGCGGTGCCGTCGAGTTTGGTGAGGGTCAGGCAGGTTACTTCGGTGGCGTTGGTGAAGTGGGTGGCTTGTTCGATGGCGTTTTGGCCGGTGGTGGCGTCGAGTACGAGCATGACATCGTGGGGGGCGCCTTCCAGTTTTTTACCCATTGAACGTTTTATTTTTGTCAGTTCGTTCATCAGGTTGATCTTTGT
Organism: Saprospiraceae bacterium; assembly: GCA_965222105.1. GTDB lineage: Bacteria > Bacteroidota > Bacteroidia > Chitinophagales > Saprospiraceae > CALGLS01. The sequence continues at coordinate 87,411 of CBDCTQ010000022.1, forward strand.
GTGGAGGCGGCCGGCAGTGTCGACGATGGCCACGTCGCAATCGTTGTTGATGGCGTATTGAACGGTCTCGTAGGCCACGGCAGCGGGGTCGGTGTACATGCCTTTGCTGTAAAAGTCGCAGCCCACTCTTTCCGACCATATTTTGAGTTGATCGACGGCGGCGGCCCGGAAGGTATCACCGGCACCGAGGACCACCTTTTTGCCGAGTTGTTGGTATTGCCAGGCGAGCTTACCGATGGTGGTTGTTTTGCCTACGCCGTTGACGCCGACCACCAGTAAAACATAAGGCATTTTATCGGCGGGCGTGTTGAAATCTTCTAGTTCCTGAGTATTGTTTTCGGCGAGGAGCTGGACTATTTCGTCGCGGAGTATTTCGTTGAGTTCAGAGGTGTTGACGTACTTGTCGCGGGCCACTCTGGCCTCAATCCGTTCGATGATTTTGACGGTGGTGTCGAGCCCTACGTCGGAAGATATGAGGATGCCTTCCAGTTCATCAAGCACTTCGACATCGACGGTCGATTTGCCGGCAATGGCTTTGGTGATCTTGGAGAAAAAACCGGTTTTTGTTTTTTCCAGTCCTTTGTCCAGCTCCTCTTCTTTTTGTTTTGTGAAAAACTTTTTAAAGAAACTCATAGGGTTTGGTTGACGATTAGAAATACTAAAAGGCTTTTCCATACATGACAGAAAAGCCTTTTAACAGATGGATAAATCGGCCAGGTGAAATTATTTCTTGGCGAAAAACGCTTTCACCTCATCTTTGTGGATCATTACTTCTTTGTAAGTGTATTTGCCTGTTTCGGGGTCTTTGATACTTTTGACCACTTTAACAAAGTCTCGCCCCGTACCTGCGTTTGCGGCACGTTGACCGACCCGGGCGTTTTTGGATACTTTTTTTGCCATGACGTTTTCTTTTTAAAAGTAATAAAAATTGGATTACCAGGTAGGGGGACTATTTAATCTCTTTATGGATCGTCATTTTCTTCAGGATGGGGTTGTATTTTTTTAACTCCAACCGGTCAGGGGTGTTCTTACGATTTTTTTGAGTGACGTAGCGGGACGTACCCGGTTTACCGGATTTTTTGTGTTCAGTACATTCCAGGATAATCTGAACGCGATTGCCTTTACTTTTTTTAGCCATTATGTGGAAAGTTTAAGAAAGTTATTTTTTCAGGGAAATACCCGTGTTGACTCCTTTTTTCTCCAGCTTTTGCAAATAGGCGTACAGGCCAAGTTTGTTGATGGTGCGGAGGGCGGAGGAGGACACCTTAAGGGTTACCCATTTGTCCAATTCGGGAATGAAGAAGCGCTTTTTATGCAAATTGGGCAAAAATCGCCGCCTTGTCTTTCGGTTGGAGTGAGAGACGTTGTTGCCTGCGATGGGGCGCTTTCCAGTCAGTTGACACACTTTTGACATGATCGTTATTTTTTTTGTGACCTCGACAGGATTCGAACCTGTAACCTCCTGATCCGTAGTCAGGTGCTCTATCCAGTTAAGCTACGAAGCCATTTTTGGTTCGGTGCGCAAAGATACGGGATTTAGCTACTTATGCCAAACGTTTTAACGAAAAAAATAGTTCTCAAGGCCAGTGGTAAACCACAAAGGAGTCGCTAACGATATCGGCGTTGTTTTCGATGGAGACAAAATAGACACCCGCTCCAAAGCCACTAACGTCAATTTCCACCTCTTTTAGCTCAAATTTAGGGGGCAAGACCTCTTCCCGGTAGATCAATTGGCCAATGGCATTAAATATCCGCAGGGTATAAGGTGTATTGTCGCGGGTCTGGTATTTGACAAATATATTTTGATGGGCTGGATTGGGGGTTATCGACAAGATGTCCAATTTACCAATCTGGCTTCCGCAAAAGTCCTGTATCAGGTCCATACTGGCTTTTAGATCGAGTAAGCCACCGCTGGTAGTCATCCCCGCCAATGATTCAAGGGGGGCGGCACCGTCCAGCAGAAAGGATTTCATGGCGAGGGCGGCTTCGGCGGGTTCGTTTCGGGCAAATTCGGCCCATTTGAGACAGGGGACACTGTATAACAAGGCAATCCCTCCCGATACATGAGGGGTGGCCGAGGAGGTACCCTGAAAAGAACTGCTGTACCCGTCGTCGGGGATGGTAGCCGGCAATTCCTGTCCGGGAGCGCCAATATCGATATTTTCGGCGCTGTACCCACCCACCAGTTGGTTGGTCTGATCCACGTTGGTCACGGCTATCAGGTAGTCGCTGGGGCAGGAGGTGGGCATATCGCCGTTGATGTCGATGTCGATCACATCATTGCTTGTGGCCCCGGCGCTGAGTACGCCTTCCTGGCCGAGGAGGTCGTACATACTGCACCAGGTTGGAAATAGGGGATCGTCTTCGATTTGTCCGGGCAACCCAAAACTGGCATTGGTGGCTACGACGTAAGCCCCTTCCGCTCCATTGGTTTCATTGTATCGTTTGCGCATTTCCAATACATATCCATACGCATCGATTATTTCACTGAAAAGCAGGTTGTCGGTACTGACGATCATGATTTTTACATTCCAGTTGACACCGGAGATTCCCACGTCATTATCCCCTCTGGCGCCGATGATCCCGCTTACTTGTGTGCCATGTGGTATTTCCAGGTGATTATCAGATAATCGGGTCACATTCCAGCCATAGTAATCATCGGTGTATCCGTTCTGGTCGTTGTCGTTTCCGTCATCGGGGATTTCGGCGTGGTTGATCCAGATGTTTTCCTGGAGGTCTTCATGGAAAATGTCTACCCCTTCTAATTGCGCCACCACTATGGTATCGCCCAGTGCGGTTACGCCGCCGGTAGTGCATTCCCAGACCTCTTCGACATTGATGGCTTCCATATCCCATTGCTGGCTGAAGAGTTGATCGTTGGGTGTTCGGGAACGGACTTCCAGTTGAAAATCAAAACCTGCTGCCATTACCTTTGGATGCGATTGCAGGGTTTGCAGGAGGTCGTGATGGACACCCGGTTGGGTGTTAACCTCCAATCTGTAGGCATTCAGGGGTTTAGAGATCGAATGGTGTTGGCCGATCAGGGTACTGAAATTCCTTTGTTGTTGGATATTTTCAATAAATCGATCGGCGTCCACTTCGGGGTGGAATTGCACCACGATTTGGTGCTCAATGTATCGCTGAGCCGAAACATTTGTTATCAGGAAAAATAAGATAGCTGCTGCTAAAACATTCAATTTCATAGGAAGGTTATTTAGTTGAGTTTTCCTGCTTCAAAAAGATTCTACGCAATATTATACCATATTGCTTTTTTTGTCAATTTAAATTGGGCCAATAGTCAGGAGTCTGACCCGAAAATTTCACCCCGTAATTTAGCAAAATAAGGCGCAGCATGCAATAATCTGTTGCCATACCAGGAAAATAACTCGCCATCGACGAGGATTACAGCCGCATCTGGACAAATTTCGCGGAGTTCATCGATGTTCTTTTCCCCGAAAGGGTAGGGCTCGGAAGAAAGAAGGAGGACATCTGGGGCCCCACGCTGCAACTGTTCTGGAGTCAGTTGTGGGTACCTTGGCTGGGAGGCAAAGGTATTGGTCAGTCCCATCCTGGTCAACATATCGTGAATAAATGTATTTGACCCGGCCACCATGTATGGCTTTCGCCAAATGAGATAGGCCGTTTTTAGCGGCAGCGGCGGATTTTCCGAAAGGGAATGAAAGGCCCTTTTTATGTTGCTGCCAAGTTGGATGGCTTCCTTTTCGCTGCCGGTCAGCTCCCCGATGCGGGCGATCATATCAAGGGCCTGGTCGAGGTTGGCCACATCGCTGATCCATACCGGCCAGCGCTTCATCAATGATTCGATCTGTTGCTGGGCGTTTTCCTCTTTATTGCCGATAATTAGGTCGGGTTGGAGAAGATCGATTTTGTCGGAACGGAGTTTTTTGGTCCCGCCTACTACGGTGCATTTTCGGCGGATGTCTTCAGGGTGTACACAAAATTTGGTGACGCCCACCAGCCGACTTTTCAACCCCAGATAACACAACAATTCCGTTTGGGAGGGTACAAGAGAGATGATGCGCTTCGGCGGGTGGGCAATACTGACCGCCCGGCCCATTTGATCGACAAAAGAGCGGGTCATTTTTTTTGGTCGTATTTTTTTCTCTTATACTTTTTTTCACCGGCTTTAATGGGAATGCTCAGATGGTTTTCCTTCGGAGGTACAGGACAATTATACCCTGAACTAAATGCGCACCAGGGGTTGTAACATTTGTTGAAGTCGAGCAGAAATTTGCCGCCCACAATATCGCTGGTTTTAAGGTCAATATACCGGCCACCTCCGTACGTGCTTTCATTGTTAGTGCCGTCTTTGAAAGGCAGGAAAAGGTAGTCGGCATAGGCTTCGATCTTCATCAGATTGAGGTTGCGGTACACCGCCAGCTGGTATTGCTGGCCATCCAGTTGGAATGTCAAAATGCCATAGGTCACATAGGGTTTTATTTTGCCGCTGTAGGTTGCCATGTCAAATGGTTGGGCATCGGGGGAGGGCGTAAAGGTGCATGCTACTTTGTAGGTAGGATTGGCTTTGAAAAACCGCATTTTCTTCATGGCGGAGGCTCTGTTGAAAAAGGGAGAACGCTCCTCTGCGAGGAATTTGGCTTTGTATGCACGACGGTGGTCCTTGATGCTCTTTTTGTATTCGGACCGGGTTTGCCCAAAGGCGCTCATGGCCAGGCATAGGGTTAACAAGAGGAAGGTGGTTTTCATAATATTGTTCATAATGCCTAATATTTGATGCGATAGAGAAGTTAATTTTATTTGGAGAAGCCAGGAGTCAAAAGTCAGACTCCTTCTGACGTAGCTAACGTGGTTGAAGGGGGTTGACTTCTGAGAGCCTACCCAGTTTTGCCGGGTGAGATCTGACCGCTGACAATTCTAAAAGACACAACTCAAACCCCTGATTCACATTATTCGCTATTCACCACCACCAGGTATTTTCCTTCGCGTATGGCGAGGCGGCTGATATTGTCGAGTCCGTAATATTTAAAATCGGCTATTTCGACCCAATCGACGTCTTTCCTCTTGTTGAATTTAAAAACTTTGCTTCCTTTCGCCATGAGGAATGTGCCGTCGGTCAGCACTGCGTAATCTTCGGCTTCGGAGAGGGTGGGGGTCACCAGGTTGGAGTAGCGATTGAACGGGTTTAGCCTTTTCAGCAGCCAGGAGTCTTCTCCTTTATGGACGTATGCGAGGGCACCAGCGGGCATGCGTGCCAGGCAGCGGCCAATGTCGGAGGTGATGTTGGAGGTGGATCCGTTTTTGGTCTCCGCCAAAATCAGGCGGTGAGGGCTTCCTGTGATGAAAAGGGCTACTTCGCTGGGTTTGAGCCAGGCATAGTAACCGATGTCGACGATGGATTCAAATACCGGCTCGCCATTATCGGAGCGGTCCAGTGGAAATTGCCATAGCCGTTGTGTATCTTCTCCATCGGCTTCTACGCGGACGCAGGTCAGCACGGGATCTTCATCTTCATCATCCATTGGTTTTAATTTGGGTGAATATTCCGAATCGACCGTTGAAGTGACTTGGGTGAGGATGTTCCTTTTGATGTTCAGCGAGTAGATATCTGTCTGGGTGGTGTCGTCGGCCATTTGTACGGTGATGTACAACTCATCATCATTGACGAAGAAGGGCTGATTGTTGTAGCCATTTTTATTGAACTGAGTCAGAAATTTGGGCTTCGAAAATAGAAAAGCCGTGTCCGACGCCTGTTTCATATTGAACAGATAAATGTTGGAAACGGGCAATTTCTGAGCTGTCAAAGTGGAGGCCATGATCAACAGCAACAATACAATAATTGGTTTTGAGCACATACGGTAGATGGTTTCAACTGGTTAATTCAAAATATTTTTCGAGCGAGCCATAATTTTACGAAAAAAAAATAAGCTGGCAAAATGGCGGCGGCATCCAAAGTCAATTTGCTGGTAAAGCGATCACAGACTTCAATTGGTTCCAGGGAAGTACAAAATCAGTAGGGCCCAGCGAATAGGGTGCCGCTTCGTACGGATTGTAAAAGAGTTGAATGCCTTTTTCCGTAAGGGCGAAGTTGGCGGGAAGGTAAAACGGTTTATCCCAAAAGAAATCCGTTTTTTGAAGGGAACCCTCTTCGTCAAGCCGGGTTTCAAAAAAAGCCTTTTCTGCCAGGCGGTTAAACGAGCTGGTATCCTTCACCAGATCGGGCAAGGTCAATTCGGTCCCCGTTTTTAAATGAAAATTGCTGAAACTTTGAACAAAATTCGGATGGGTGCCCCCATAATAGGTCGACAGCGGGAGGTCCACTACGGCAATGTCCTTGTAAAACGATCCGCTGCCTTCTATGCGGTGGTACCATCGATGTCCCCCGCCTTGTTCTTCTTCGGTGACATACTCGGTAAAATCGTCCAATACCGCCTGCAGAGCCGATTCCAGAGAGGAGGGGCCTTCCTCCTCGTCGGCCAGCTCGAAAGAAGCCAGCAGTTGTTCCAGTATCGATTCGTTGATCCGTTGGCAAACCGTCGCATCGCCACCGGTGAGCAGGGGGTACCGCAGTTCAATTTCCATGCAGTTGGCATTTTCGGTATGGCAATCCCCGGCGGTTTTGCTTAGTCTTTTCATCTCAAAAGCATAGCCCGATTTTTCATCTACGGGGTTGGAGGCGCTGGTAGATATGGGGGCTGGTGTGTTGTTGCAGGACAATAATGCTCCTGCTAAGAGGGATAGGATGACCCAACGTTGTTGCATAAATTTGGGTTGTAGGTGAATTGTTAGTAATGCATGACTCTCGCCACAACTTGTCCGGTCCCGATAGCAATCGGGATTCGGGAAAGGCTCTAAGGCACGGAGATTTTCTTCCTGCTCGTCGGCGGGTATTGGCCATGTGGGCCAGTGTTTTAAACTTGATAACTTGATATGAGTGCGTGACAAAATCGCTGCGGCCTTTACCACGAAGACACGAAGCAACAAAGATTCACAGAGAAAATCTCTGTGCAGACGCCGTTCGTCGCGGTTTGCAACCGCGATGCTCCGCTAATATGTCACGCACTCACTTGATATTTGAACTTCAACAGTTCATTAACTTCTTATAACCCGCTGAAAGTAAGCGTGTTAGCTCGGCACAAATTATCACAAATTGCACGAGTTTGCCATATGAAAGCCTCTGGCTTTCAATAATCCCTGCTTGCCGGTCAGGCTAGGTGTGAAATTCCTGTCGGCCGGACAGGCGGGCTAGACAGGTTCGTGTCATAAACTTTATGAACCATTGAACTTAACACTTGAACTTATACCGTTACTCTTTCGTTTTAACAAACTTACAAAAGAATTTCCGTTTCGCAGTTTTCATTTTGCAAATATATACTCCGGAGGGCAAAGACTGGCCAACGGTGTATTGGTGTTCGCCTGGCGGCAAAAGGGATTGAGGCAACAATTGAGTTACTAATCGTCCTTCGGTGTCGTAGATGGAAAGTTGCACTTGTTCCTCCGTTGGCAGGAATACATCGATCTGCATCGAATCATAAAAGGGGTTGGGGTGGCAGGAAAGGTTGATTTTTTCGGGGAGTACTGGGGGTGGTGGGTTGTCCTTTTTGACCCGGATAAACACCGGCGAGCCGGTCAGGGCGATAGCCGGGCCGGGCTGGGTGTGGAACGCTCCGGTTTCATAATGGTCCCAGGCATATATTTGCAAACTGTCGGCTTGCAGAATGGGCGGGAACATAAAAGTATGGTTGGCAGCTTCGCTTTGGTCGATTTGGGTTGCGGCCCACAGTACGTAAACATAGTCGGAGCTATCTGTCGCAAAAGCTCCTCCACGCACCTCCGGGCCCAGATTCAGGAGCGCGGTTTGTGTAGGGTCGTAGACGGTATTTCGCAACAGCGTGGACGTGGTAGCAAAAGCGATTCCGGAGGGGTTGACTTCCCGCTGATAGGGTGGGGCGGCATTGAGGTTTTTGTACAGGCCCATCAACTTGAATTCGGTGTGGGCGGTATCGACGTCCTGGGTTTCTCCCAAGTCGTATACACAAAATTGGCGAATGCCCACCTGCTGCACCGACACCAGGGCTTTCATCATGTAGTTGCGTTGGGCCTCGTCGGAGCCGATGTAATTATCGAAGACTACCCGGGGGATATTCGACTCGGTAATAATGTATTCCTTTTGTGGATACACCAGGCCATAGCCATAGGTCTTGAGCACTTCCTTGAATTCGTTGTATAGTTGGAGTACCCCGTCGACGGCCTTGTCGGAATGTCGGGAATAAATGAAACTGCCCAACGGATGATTCCATTGGCGGAGCGATCCATCGATGTGTGGATACGAATGAAAACTCATACAATCAAAGTAAGCGCCACCGCGCAGTGGGTATCCGGCAGCTATGGAGCCGTCGACCGGATTGTCTGTATTTCGGCAAACGGCATCTAAAAAACTGGGATACCCCAAGCCGCCAATCGCCACATAGGTATCGGGGCGCAGTGTTTTGATCACCTCGTAGCTGATGCGCAACATGCGGACGTAGTGAAAGATGGGGGCCCGGATGGCGTTCTGACAGGGGGGTGGATCGTTTTCCCACCAATTGCCGTCTTCGCCGGGAGGGCGCCAGGCATGGCCTGTGTAGTCAAAATCCGGTTCGTTCCACACTTCCCAGAAGCGAATATTCTCGCCATACATCGACACGATGCGGTAGAGATACAAGGCCATGTAATTGGTATCGTTGACGGGAGTGCCATTGGCGCCGCCATCCCAGATGGGGGTATAGAGGTTTGCAAAAGTCTTGTTGGAACTGGTGGGGCAGTAGGGGGTGGTGTCGCGATGTTCACCGGAGGGGTAGCCAATGAAGACCGTATTGTTGCGGGTGCCGATGTCAAAGTAATGTTGGAATTCTTCGAGGCGCACATCGTAGCCATGTTCTTCAACGAAATGTTCGGGTAGGGCAGGGCGCAGGGCAGTTACTCCAAGACCTCTGATGTTCATATCCGGGTTGCCGACTGCTATGTCTGCTAGTTCCTTGTCGCTCCAGGGGTGGTACCAGCCCATGTTGGAGCCGTAGCCAAAAGGTTGGGTATAGGGTGGTACGGTGTCGTTGGCGGTATAATTGATCTGACTATGCAGGCTAGAGGTATTCAACAAAAGGAAAAAGCATGAAAATAAAAGAGGGATTTGTTTGCTCATTGTAATGATCGTGGTTTGATGAGTAGAACGGTGTTCTGAAAAATGTGGGGACAGGATTTGGGTCAGGTAAGGCTATGGTGTGTATATAGTAGGAGTTGAATCACCAAATGTATACAAAAAAGCAGAGAGTATCTAAAAGATCAGGTCAGAAATTGGACAAAATCTTTATTTTTGACGAAATTTTAAGACCAAAGAGAAGTTCAAGATCAAGAAAAAAGTATAAAAATCAAAAGGAGCTTGAATAGACATTTCTGTTTCACTTGAATAACACAACTCAATATGAATCTCAACATCAAATCATTATTGCTCGGCACCGTGATGTGTCTGACCGGATCCGTCCTGTTTGCCGGAGAGGGCATGTGGCTTCCACTTTTGCTCAAAGCCCTCAACGAATCGGAAATGCAGGACCTGGGCATGAAGCTGACCGCTGAAGACATTTACAGTGTCAACAAAGGAAGTCTTAAAGATGCTATTGTGCATTTCAATGGCGGTTGTACATCGGAGTTGATTTCGCCGCAAGGCTTATTACTCACCAACCATCATTGCGGCTACAGCCAAATTCAAAACCACTCAACCCTCGAAAAAAACTACCTCCGCAACGGCTTTTGGGCCGCCAACCGTCAGGAAGAATTGTCCAATCCGGGTGTGACGGCCACCCTCATCGTCCGCATCGAAGACGTTTCCGATCAGGTACTCCAGGGGGTAGGCGATCAGCTTTCGCCAAAAGACCGGCAATCGGCCATCGATAAAAATCTGGAAAAAGTAAAGGCTGCCGCCAAAATAGAGCCCTACGAGGAGGTGGTCATCCGGCCGTTTTACAAGGGCAATCAATACTATCTGTTTGTAACTGTCACCTATCGGGACATCCGACTGGTGGGGGCACCCCCGGAGAGTGTTGGCAAGTTTGGCTCCGACACCGACAACTGGGTCTGGCCACGTCACACCGGCGATTTTGCCCTGTTTCGCATCTATGCCGGAAAAGACAATCTGCCGGCCGATTATTCTGAAGACAATGTACCCTTTAAGCCCAAACACTTCCTGCCCATTTCGCTCGACGGGGTAGAGGAGGGCGACTTCTCGATGGTCTTCGGATTTCCGGGCCGTACCGATCAGTACCTCCCCTCGTATGCCGTACAGCAAATAGTGGACGTGTTGAACCCCGCCAAAATAGCCGTCCGGGATCGGGCCCTCAAAATCGTCGATGCCGAAATGCGGGCCGACGAATCCATTCGGTTACAATACGCTTCCAAATTTGCCCGCATTGCCAACTACTGGAAAAAATGGATCGGTGAAAACCTGGGCCTCAAATCCACCAACGGGATCGGAAAAAAACAGCAATACGAAAAGGAATTTACCTCCGCAATAGGTAAAAACGCCAATTTCCGTAATTATACCGACCTTCTGCCCCGCTTCGAGGAGCTGTATCGCAAAATCGAACCATATGCCCTGACGAGGGACTACCACAACGAGATCATGGGCCGCAATGTCGAACTCATGCAGGTGGCCGGATATATGGCCCGGTTGAAAGAACTGCACAGCGAGCAGGGTGAAAATGCCTATGAGGGATTCAAAAAACGACTGCTGCCATTCCTTAAAGGTTTTTACAAAAACTACCGGCCGGAGATCGACAAAAAAGTGTTTGCCGCATTGATGGACATTTACGAAAAAGAGGTGCCCATCAAAGAATTGGCCGGACTGATCGCCGCCGAAAGAACCGCCCAAAAAGTATCGGACAATGAGGGGTTGGCACAAAAACTATATCAGTCGACGATGCTGACCAACTGGCAATCCATTGAGAAATTGCTGACCACTGCAGGCCAATCAGAGCGGGCCGCTTGGTTTTTTACCAATGACCCACTGGTGGCCTTTGCCTCCAAACTTAGAGAGGCTTACGCCAAACACGTCAGCCCTCCTCTGGAAGACTACACAGGTCAGATCAACGAAACCCAACGCCGGTACATGAAAGCTCAGATGGAGGTTTTTCCGGACAAGCGGTTTTACCCCGACGCCAATCGAACCATGCGCGTTACCTATGGTCAGGTGAAGGGATACCAGCCCAGGGATGCGGTCAACTATGGCCATCAGACCTATCTGTCGGGCGTCATGGAAAAATACCAGCCTGGCGACTACGAGTTCGACGTGCCCGAAAAATTGATTGAACTCTACGAACGCAAAGACTACGGTGCCTACGGGGAAAACGGCAAGATGCCTGTCTGTTTCATCGGCTCCAACCACACCACCGGTGGCAATTCGGGCAGCCCTGCCATCGATGCGCACGGCAACCTCGTTGGCCTCAACTTCGACCGGGTATGGGAAGGCACAATGAGCGACATCAACTACGACTCGTCCATCTGCCGCAACATTATGGTAGATGCCCGATACATCTTGTTTATCATCGACAAATACGCCGGAGCCCGGCACCTTATCATGGAAATGACTTTGGTACACCCTAAAAGGAAATAGCGGATCGGGGATAGGTTAAGTAATGCTCAAAAAACCAGCCTGCCTACCTCCGGTAGGAAATCCGGTTGGCAGGTAACTTCCTCATTTATGGCTGCCTCCCTGCCTTTGCCGGCAGGCAGGTTTTGGCGCTGCACTTCCCCGAAATAATCGGGGCAGGCTGTTGAAAAGCTCTGTCTCGCGGCCGCGGCCAGGCGAGGCTCGCCGATGCTATGGCATCGCCTACGCCTGTCTACCGACAGGTAGATTTTTCGCCTCGTTCAACACCAAAATAGACTACCCAAAATCGGGAATTTATTTATTACGCATTACTAAGTCTTTCTGTCGTCAAATGGTGATTTGGAATAATATTTTACCAAATCACCATTTTTTTATATACGAATACTTATGATAATTCAATAGCATTGCCTATTTTTGCGCTCATCCTTCCCGTGACATTCACCATCCCGTAACCGTCGGTTTTATTATCCCATTTACATTTATTTGGCTTTCATCCTGTTTGGCTTGACCAAAATGGGTATGGAAGTTATTACTTGGTATTTTTTTTGGGGGTTGTATCCTTGTCTCTCACATAATCTTTTCACTTCCCCCATTATTTTGTCCCAAAATTGAATTGTCGAATGTCTATGAAGTCATTGATGGTTATTCTTGTTACTATGTTATTGGCTCTCAGCTTGTGGGCAGAAGGGGCCTGTGTTACCGCGTCAGTTGATTTTTTCAATGAGCGATTGGAAATCCGGTACGATCCGACGATGAAGCTGGACGAAAAAAGCAAACTGATAAACACCTACGATAAAAGGCTGAAGGGGTTTTATGAGACAATGAAGGCCGGCCCGCACGAAATTTTATTGAATGACCTGCTGGCCTACCGTGAAGAATTGAACCTGAACGATTGGCTGTACTGCCGAATGGTTCGTATTGTAATTGATTCGATATATGCCGACAACCGGGAGACGCATCGGGCATTGGTGTGGTGGTTTTTGTTGAACGAATCGGGGTATGATGTGCGGCTATGTGTTTCTGAGCTCATCTATGTTTTTTTATTTGCGGCAAGCGAAGACAAATTGCTGGACGTAGGCAGCTTTAAAGAAGACGATAAACGGTTTTACAATATCACCGCCAAAATTTACAATGTAGAAACCACCTACGCCATTTACAACAAACCCCGGTTCGTCGCCAACCCCGACGGGCGGCCTTTTTCTTTTAGTTTAGAACAAATGCCCCTTCTCCAACCCGACCTCACTACCAAAAATATTACCTTCCATTATCAGGACGAGCCGATCACGCTGACGGTCGAACTCGACAAAGTGGTGCAGGACTTCATGGTCGACTATCCGCTGCTAGAAGAGATGGACTACCTCAATACGGGACTGTCTACAACTTTGCAAACTTCTTTGTTGCCTCAATTGGAAGCACTTATGGAGGGCAAAACCGTAGTGGAAAAACTGGAAATACTAGCTGCCTTCACCCGCTCCGGCTTCCAGTACAAATGGGATTGGGATGTGTACGACGAAGACCGCCCCATGTTTGCAGAACAAATATTCCATCACAAATACTCCGACCACGAAGACCGCTGTGCTTTGTACTATTACCTTGTAAAAGAATTGTTGGGATTGCCGATGCTGGCCATCACCCACTACAACAACAATATGACCCTGGCCGTGGCGCTGGATGGTTCATTCGAGCGTTCGTTTCAGTACAAGGGTCGTCAATTCATCGTTTGCGATCCGACCCATCCCGTTTCTACCGGCGAGATCGGCCGCTATCCCAATGGTTTGACGAAGGCCACTGCCACTGTGGTGGGCGAATATGGGGTAGGGGATTGAAGGAGAATAGAGTTCAAAAAAATAACATTTCCATTGGCATAATTGATTTGAAAGTCGTACTTTTGCGGCCTGCTGCCCGGGTGGCGAAATTGGTAGACGCGCACGTTTCAGGTGCGTGTGCCGCAAGGCGTGGGGGTTCGAGTCCCTTCCCGGGCACTGCTCTAAATCAATGAGTTACATATTTAAAATGTAACTCATTTTTTGTTTGTGGAAATTATATTTCAAGATGATTGATTTTTCTGGTAGTCTTACAAATTAACTTTTGATTTCCTTTCGATAAGCGTATTCGATATGATTTCCATAAATATACCTTAACTTTGACTTTATGCACTATATAAGTTTATTAAATAATATAAACCAAAAAGTAAATTTAACAAAAGATGAAGAATCTATATTAATTTCCAGGCTAAAACAAAGAACCTACCTCAAAGGGCATTTTATCGCACAAGAAGGAGATGTTTATAGATACCAAACTTTTGTCATTTCTGGAATAGTCAGAACTTTTTATCTAGATGAGAATGGGCATGAACATGTGGTCTCATTTGGTATCGAAAATTGGTGGGTAGGAGATATTTGTAGTTTTACAACACAAACCCCTGCGGAGTATAACACTCAATGTTTAGAAAAAACTACAGTTTTACAAATCTCTTATGAGGCTATGGAACAATTGTATAAGGACATACCAAAGTTAGAAAGATATTTTCGAATTGTTATTCAAAAAGCCTATGGAAATGTAACGAAAAGAATTGTCCGTAACCATTCCATGTCCGCTAAAGAAAGGTATCACTTATTTACCAGTTCTTATCCTGAATTTACTCAACGTGTCCCTCAATATATGATAGCATCCTATCTTGGCATTACTAAGGAGTTTCTCAGTAGAATGAGAAAAAAAATGGTGGACAAGCCAGAAAATTAACCTACATCAACTTTATTTTTTAACCTACCTCATTTTTATTGCCTTTCATCCTTCTTAGTTTTGCACTATAAATTTTCCTAAAATAGTTAGTGTTAAAATTATGGATAGAAAAAACTTCATTAAAAAATCATTAATTGCTGGTCTGGCAGGAAGTCTTCTTCCTGTAACAGCAAAAGCAAAGAGTGCCTCAGTAGAGAAATCTACTTATGACAAACTAATGAATCAAGTAGGGTTTAATCATTTACCTAATCAAAAAGATGCACAAACGATGAATACTATATTACACAAAGCGAATACAAGGGGAGTCGCTAATCATGACTGGCTTACTGCGAAACACTCTTTTAGTTTTGCTAATTATTATAATCCCGACCGAATGAACTTTGGGGTGTTGAGAGTTCTCAATGATGACAGAATAGCCCCTTCAAAAGGTTTTGGTACACATCCGCATGATAATATGGAAATTATCTCTATCCCATTAGCAGGTGCTTTAGAGCACAAAGACAGCATGGGCAATGGTGCAGTTGTTCGAAATGGTGATGTACAAGTGATGAGTGCTGGAACGGGTATTCAACATAGTGAATTTAATGCACTTGATGATCAAGATATGAAATTGCTGCAAATTTGGTTATTCCCAAACAAGAAAAACGTCCAACCCAGATATGATCAAATATCGATTAAAGATATTGAAAAGAAAAATGAATTTTATCAAGTGCTTTCTCCCAATGCTAATGACGAAGGGGTTTGGATTCATCAAGATGCTTGGTTTCACTTAGGGGAGTTTGACCAAGAAATATTTACCAATTATAAAATGAATAAAGAGGGCAACGGGGTGTATGCATTTATCATTGAGGGTACTGCCGAAATAGCAGGCCAAGCATTAGAGAGAAGAGACGGATTTGGTATTTGGAATGTCCAAGATTTTGAAATTATCGCAGGTAAAAATAGTCGAATATTATTAATGGAAGTACCAATGCAGCTTTCTTAGTATAATTTAAAACTTATATGCAATTTAAACTATAAATAAAAAAAGATTATGACAAATTTAGAAAGAGCTACAGACTTATACAAACAAGTAGGACAAGGCAAATTAATGGACGCTTTTGAACAGTATTATGCTGAAAATGTAGTCATGGAAGAACCCAAAGGTACTAGGTCGGGAAAAGAAGCATGTCGGAAGTCCGAAGAAGAATTTTTAGCCGGAGTAGAAGCGTTTCATGGTATGGAAATCAAAGCAATGGCTGAAGATGCTAACAATGGAAAAGTCCTTATTGAAGTAAATATGGACATAACTTTTAAAGGAGGGCATCGAGTGCTCATGGAACAGGTAGCGGTACAACAATGGGAAAATGGTCAAATCATCCACGAAAGATTTTATTATAATGCATAACACTACTAACCAATAAAAATCGTAATATGAAGAAAAAAATCTAGGCGATAAAAGATGGCGAAACATTTGTTCAATAATAATTGGACAAAATATTACTTAAACAAAATAGTTTCGCCATGGCAAAGATAATAGAAGTTATAGTATTTGGGAAGTATCTATATTTTTTAAAAGAAAGCGAATTAAAGCGCCTTTTAGTATTGAGTTTTGGGATTTTACGAGCACAAACGGTAAATATCAGTCTAGTAAATGACCAAATCCCATTAGAGGAGAGTGGTCGATTAAGCAGAGCTAGTCAATACAACTACTTGTTAAAGACATTTCAAACTGGAAATGTTGAAAAGACGATTCGGCAAGTGTTTAACATATTGGTAGTACTATTTTATAAAGGGGAGGCAAAAGTGAAGCTATTGATTGATAGGACGAATTGGGAAATAGGAGACAGAAAAGTGAATATCTTATCGATAGGATTACTTTATGATGAAAAAATTTACATACCATTGTTAGGAGAGGATTTAGGTTATAAAGGAAACAGCGACAGCGAAACGCGAATAAATTTAGTAGATAAATTGTTAGAATGGTGGAAGTCAATGCAAATACCTGTTCCTCAATTTGTTATAGTAGGGGATCGAGAATTTATAGGGGAGGAATGGTTAACAGCTTTAGCAAAAAGGGAGATTGAATATGTTATTCGTTTAAAAGGAAATTTAAAATTCGAGACCTGGCTAAAGGGAAGGTATAAAATCGGAAAAAAGTTTGGGGTTAAAGTATTACATCGATATATGGAGAGCACTAACGAAGATGTAGAATTAGTGTTAAGTGGAGAAGCGATTGCCCAATTATATATAGTAAAAAATGAAGGAAAGCTAGCTAAGAAAGAGCCTTATTTATATTTAATTACGAACCAAGAGGATATTGATTTGTCGGGAACAATATATAAGCAGAGATGGAAAATAGAAACTTGTTTTTCGTATTTGAAATCAAAAGGATTGAATTTAGAACAATTAAATCTTGAGGGAACACACAAAACGGATATTCTATTTGCAATATTATCTCTAGTTTATGGATTAATTGTTTTTCAGGGGCAAGAGAGTCAAAAAGAAGATCCTCCAAAACAAATCGAGTATAACAATGGAACTACATATCCAAGAATATCTGTGTTTAGACAAGGCTTAAGGGAATTAACAGGTATCGCCACTTTCGACCAGTTTTTGGAGCATTTGGAACGCATTTTTAGAAAAACTATACAAAACTGGCAAATGCTTAATCAATTATATATTAAAAATTTAAGTGGTTAGTAGTGTTATAATGCATAGTAAAAATATAGATTTAGGATTGCTTATTCTTCGCTTGACAGTAGGTGGATTGATGTTGTTTCATGGAGTAGCAAAGCTAATTCATGGTATCGGTGGCATACAGGGAATGCTGACAGCTAAAGGATTACCGAGTTTCATCGCTTATGGTGTTTATATAGGAGAAATCATTGTGCCTTTATTTATAATTTTTGGATTTAGAACCAGAATCGCGGCTCTTATATTCGCCTTCAATATGCTAATGGCAATGTTTTTAGCCCATTCAGGTGATATTTTTTCTTTATCGAAACATGGTGGTTGGGCGGTAGAATTAATTGGATTATTTCTTTTTGGTGCTGTTGCATTGTTTTTTACAGGAGGGGGGAAATATTCAGTGTCTTCAAAGAATAAATGGGACTGATAAATATAAAATTTAAAATGGAATTAATAAAGAATCTAAGCTGGCGATATGCCACCAAAAAATTTGATGCTTCGAAGAAAGTAAAAGAAGAAAACATCGAATTATTGAAGGAGGCAATCCGTCTATCGGCTTCATCTTATGGGTTTCGTTCAAATGATGATGCCAACCAACATTTAAAGAAAGTTAGGAAAAGCAATGTTAGTTTATTTAAACGGATAGAATGAGATTGCTCAGGATTGAATTTTTCATCATATTGTTTACCTTATTTTCTCAATACTTATTAGCTCAGGAGAAAGGAACAATAAAGAGTGAACCACCTTCCTTTAAATTGACAAGGGCGGAGGAGGATTATTCTTATTTGAAGAATAAGGAAAAAAGTCCTTATGAAAAAGGATTTTTTGATGCGATTAAGTATATCCCTATCAATAAAAATGGTGAGATTTATTTATCTCTTGGTGGGCAGATTAGACCCCGTTTTGAACATTACTCCAATCGCTTTTGGGTAGCAGATGCTGACCAGGATTTCTATTCCCAACGACTGGCATTACATAGCAATATTGTATTAGGAAAATATATCCGTGTATTTGGGGAATTATATCATGGCAATATCAGTAATGAAAAAGCATTCGCTGAATATGATGACCTTGATTTATTTCAGCTTTTCGCAGAAATTAAACTCCCCATAAAAGAAAAACAACAGTTTTCTTTCCGATTTGGGCGACAGGAAATGGGACTTGGGGCTGCCCGCCTGATAGGTATTCGGGAAGGGCCTAACATTCGCCGTTCCTATGATATGGCCAGGGTGATTTATACCAAAGAGAAAATAAAAATCCAAGCATTTTATGGCAAGGAGGTACGCCCACTTTTTGAAGCCTTTGATAATGACTTTTCACTCTTTGATAAGGATGCTACTAATCCCCAACTCTGGGGTATGTATAGCCAATTTCCAATAAAAGGTTTAAATGGGACCAATGAAATCTACTATCTCGGATTCCAAGTGGATAATGCAACTTTCAATGATGTTGCAGGAAGTGAAAATAGACATTCACTTGGTTTAAGACGATTTGGGAAGATAGGTAAACATTGGAAGTATAACTCGGAAGCTGTTTACCAATTCGGAGAAATAAGAGATGATAATATCAGTGCTTTCAGCATAAACACAGATTGGCACTATGAATTAATTGATACAAAATGGAAATGGTCTCCGGGCTTGAAATTAGAATATGCAAGTGGGGATAAGGAAATAGGAGATGATAAAATTAATTCATTCAATCCCATGTTTGTGAACCCGGCTTATTATAGTTTGGCAGCGACTATCACTCCTTCAAATCTTATTGGCATTCATCCTTCAATAAGTTTAATACCCATTAAAAGTTTTAAAATATATGCTGAGTGGGCTATTTTTTGGAGAGCATCCAGAAATGATGCTTTATACCGTCCAACTCGATTTATAAATAGGGTTGGAAGCGCGACAAATAATAGAAATATCGGGCATCAAGTAGGTTTAAAAACCCAATATGAAATCAATAGGCATTTATCATTTGATTTGGATTTGAGTTACTTTATTGCTGGCAAATTCTTGGAGGAAAGCGGGGAGTCGGAAAATATATTTCACATTGCCCCTACACTTAATTTTAGGTTTTAAAATTTGAGCAGATGCCTTTTAACAAGGCAAATACAAATATACAAATAGATAAATTATACAATTTCACCAAAAAGAATTAGCTCCTAAAATCAAGCCTCTTGAGGGTAAATATTTATTATAAGAATAGCGATGGAAAATCAATCTATTACCACTGTTGTTCGTCATTTCATCAAAGCAGATAAAAAGGGTGCATTTGAAAATTGGACAAAAGAAATTAGTGCCAAAGCCAAAACATTTAAAGGTTTTGAAAGTTTGCATTTGATTAAACCTCCAACGGAGAGTAATGAATATGTCACCTTGTTTAAGTTTTCATCACTTGTTGATTTGCAAAGATGGATGGATTCTCAAGAAAGAATAACGGAGTTGGATAAACTGGAAAAACTCTCGGAAAAAGAAAGAGTATATGGAGAAATCACAGGGATTGATTTTTGGTTTGAAACACCAGAAAAAGAGAATGTAAGAACTCCCCCAAAATGGAAAATGTCCTTATTGACTTGGGCGGCAGTATTTCCTGGTGTGGTAGTATTATCAAAATCATATCATTTTCTTTTCCCTACTGCTCACCCAATTATTTTGACACTATTAACCACTATGACTTTAGTCCCTTTATTAACTTGGGTTTTAATGCCGAATATCGTAAAGTTATTTAAAGGATGGCTTTTTTCTAAAAATTAAAATTAGTTTTAAATCAATAAATTATTTGTTATGAAATATTCAATTTTATCATTAGGCATTTTTGCTTTCAGCCTTATTTTACTTATCGGCTGCAGTCAAAAAATGTCAGACTCAGTAACGACTGCTAAAACGACAGAACCTACCATAAATTTATCGGGAAAAACATTAGATGGTGCAACAGTAATTGCTTTTGGTCCAGACAATGTATTATTTGTCGGAGACAGCAAAGCTGCGGTAATCCATGCCATTCCTACTAAAGCAACCGAAGTTAAAGATCCAATACCATTCAATGGTTTTGGTATTGACAGAAAAATAGCAAATAAACTTGGTATCGCCGCTAGTGATTTAATTATCAATGATATGCAAATCCACCCTGCAAGCCAAGAGGCATATATCGCCTTTAAAAACGGACATGCCCCCAGTGCAAAATCCTTGATTGCCATTGTAAGTCCAACAAGTAATAAAATACGATTTTTAGATGTTACAACAACAGGAACTAAAAAAGTATCTATTAAAGCACCTCGTACAGAAGATTTTAATTTTTACAGAGATTTTCCAGCTTCTACCCTAAACATTACCGATATTGATTATCACAATGGTTATGTCTACGTGTCCGGTTTAACGAATGGAGAATTTGCCTCTACATTGAGAAAAATAAAATATCCTTTCAATGGGAATCAAAGCAAGGTAGCAAGCATTGAAATGTACCATGCTGTTCATGCACAAAATGAAACAAGAGCGCCTATCAGGACAATGACTTTCGAAGAAATTAATGGGGAATCTACTTTAATAGCCGCTTATACATGTACACCATTGGTAAGTATTCCTACAAAGGAAATTAAGGAAGGAAGTCATGTAAAGGCAAAAACCATTGCAGAATTGGGTTATGGTAATACACCTATTGACATGATTACTTTTATGGCACAAGAGCAGGATGGCTCTTTTGACAAAAAACTATTGATTACAAATAAACAGAGAAGTGCCAGTTTGATTTCATTAAAGGATTTTGCTACAGCCAATCAAGGGAATGCCTTGGGCGGTTTTACCATGGGGCCGGAAGGAGTACAAATATTCCCTGTGCCAATGGCTGGTGTCATGCAGATTTCTGAACAAAATCAAAGGATGTTAGCTATGTTAAGAAGAAATATTGATACAGGTGAAGTGGATTTGATTTCAAAGTTAAAAGGTGCCTATTTTAGGTTAAGTGATTTTGAAAGTGAATACGAATTCCCAGAGTTTACCCACAGGGAAGGTGACCCTTGGTTTGATTATCAAAATGCTATGAAACAAATGGAAGGGTTTCCTGAATTGATGAAGGAGAAAAAGAAATAGGACAAGATAAGTATGTTCACACCGCAATCAGAAAAAATATTACCAAGCCTATTTGTCTGTGCAATAGGCTTGGTGTTTTTCATATTCTGCCTTTTTATGTCTTGCTACACAAAAGAGGCGCAAGACGGCGCAAAGAAAAATCAACTTCCAAAAGTGGTGGCGATTTATCCTTCTTCTGATACCTTACCAGAAAATCTATTACGTTTTTATGTTCAATTTTCTCATTCAATGAAAGCCGTAAATAACTTGGAAAATATAAAGTTATTGAATGAAAAAGGAAAAGAAATTAAAGGGGCTATTTTTAATAATGTATATGAACTATGGGATGGCGAACAAAAACAACTGACACTTATTCTTGACCCCTCAAGAGTGAAAACTGGATTAGTAGCACATGAAACCTTAGGGCGGGCATTAGAACCTGGAAAACGGTTCCAGCTTGTCATAGAGGAGGCAGAAGACATTCATGGCAATAAAATAGAACAACCCTATGTGAAGGATATTTACGTAACGAAGGAAGACAAAGAAATACCTGACATCAAAAACTGGGAAATTATTACTCCTGAGTTTAAGAGTCAGTATCCTTTGAAAATCATTTCCTCACAGGTTTTGGACAGGCTTTCTTTATACCATAAGATTCGATTGTTGGATGAAATGGGTGAGGTTGTTTATGGCAAAATTGAAATAAGCAATCAAGAGAAAACTTGGTGTTTTTATCCTGAGAATAATTGGAAAAAAGGAATTTACACTTTACAGATAAACAGTAGACTGGAGGACCCTTCTGGAAATAATCTGAACGGTTTGTTTGACCACGAATTGGGGAGTCTGAAAAGTGAGAAAGAAGGAGAAACGATGGAATTGCACGTAGAAATAAGGTAGAATTAATTTAAAGTCACTGTCCACCCCTATCGCTATCGGGGTCGATCAATTAAATTTATCTTCAGGCCTGCCTTCAGGCCTGCCTTAAGGCGAAGCGAACCCAAAAGCGAGCCACCGCACCCTTATGGAGTTTGAAGTACGTGCTAATTCTCTAAAGAAAATCGATAAAAGTAAAAACCGAGCTACAAGAAAAGGACGTTTGAGCAGCGACTTTATCCTCTTTTTCGGCATTTTGCGGTATCAAAAAACCGCGTTATCGCGTCATTTCGGGTGCTGATAGTACGTACGGTTATAACAATACAATCCCAGTCCGTTTGCTGCGGGAATCAAATACTTTCAGGGAGACCCGTATCACTAAATGAAAAAAAACAATAATATTACGAATGAATGAAACTCTAAGGTTGTTGCTAATGATGCTCCTCCTTTCAGTTGGTTACAACGAGCTCTATTGCCAGGAGCGTGACAATAATCAGGTTGAATGGATTAAACTCATATCCCAATATCGAGACGAATTGTTTAATAGCAAAGGGAAGGAATTAGTAAAACTCCAAAAGATTTTTGAGAATTGGAAGGAAAAAAATATTTCTGAAAAAGAAAAAATCGACTTAACCTTTCACCTTTTGAAATTAGTAAGAATTGATAAGCACAATTTTAAGTATATTAAAAAACTGGCGAAGAAGAACATGCCAGAATCAATAATAGCGAAATACCTGACAGAAAAAGAATTAGATGCGATTTATGAAAACAGCGAAATATTGGATCTAATCCATGAAGGAATATTAGACTCAGATTTTCCATTCAAAATAAAGGGAAAAGCTGCTATATATGAAGAGTTATCTATGTTGGATTTAGAAGGGATAAGGACATTTGGTGATGTTGGTTCGGGAGTGGGGACAATTAGCTTGCTGATAAATATGAAATATCCACGTGTAATTCAGTACGTAAATGAAATAGACAGATCCTTTTTGGATTATCAGAAGGAAAAGCTTGAAAAGACAGAATTAGGTAGCTCAAAATCTGTTACTTTTGTAAAAGGCACCAAAAAATCAACGGGATTAGAAGGGTTAGACCTTGACGCGGTATTATTGAGAAATGCGCTCCATCACTTTAGCAGGCAAGAAGATATGATTAGGTCCGTGATTCGTTCGTTAAAAGAGGGAGGAAAGATAATTTTGATAGAATCACTAAGGGAGTTGGATAATGATGGAGACATTTGTAAAAAGGCAATGAGCAAAAAGGAATTGATGGAGGTGCTTAAAGCATTTAACTTGAAAATTGTGAAAGAAAGAGTACTGGATGAAAAAATATTTTTTGAGTGCATGACGTATTAGTGGAGCATCGCGGTTGCAAACCTGCCGGCCGGCAGGCGGGCCGCGACGAACGACGTCTACACACAGACCCCGCTGGTCGAAGTTTCAAACTTCGACCAGCGGGGGTGCATAGCCACCATCCTGGTAAACCATCAATAAATAAAAAACGAAAACCATGAAAATCAACCTGCTGATCGCGTTGCTCCTCACCTGTCATAGCCTCAAAGGGCAAAATAAATTGACCACCAAAAGATTAACGGTGTTCAAAGATGCCACCGTCTTTGTCGAAAAAGAAGGAAACTTCGACGTCAAAGAAAAGGTGGTAAAAATTGATTTGCCACTGAAAAAGAGGAATCCCAAACAATCCAATTACAACAGGCCAAATCAATACGTAGCAAATGAAATTATTCTTGGAACGCTAAACGTCCATGCAAAAGACAATATAATTCTTTCGAGAAAATCAGTAAAAACAAAAGAAGCGGATACGCCGATTGAATCGATCGATCGGTTACTTGTGCAAAATAAAGGGAAAAGAATTAAAATCAACTTGAGAGGCAGCGAAGAAGAGATAACCGGACAAATATATTCGGTCGACAGGTTAATATCTGGGTTACATTATAGAGACAATGTTTCGGAGCAAACACTGCTGTTGAGAGAGAATAACCAATGGCAGTTTGTAAGCCTGTCTGAAATAAGAAATTTTGAATTTATTGACACACCTTCATTATTTTCCGAATCGGAAAAGAAGCATTTGATTTTGCAATTGGAAAAGGATAAAAGCAAGCAGCAGATAGAATTATCCTATTTGCGAAAAGGCATTACCTGGACCCCGAACTATCACATTGACTTGAAAGCGGATAACAAGTTTGAATTGAGCTTGAAAGCTGTTGTAGTAAATGATGTGGAAGAATTGTTAAATGGAGAACTGAATCTGGCTGTCGGAATCCCTGTGTTTAAATATGCAGCAATAGGTGATCCCATATTTTCGTCGGATAGAGTGATTGATTTTGTAAACAGAATAGATAAAAGTGAAGAAGCACCGGGCACAACTTCCAGGAACTTCATAAACATGCAATCGGAAATGAACCTTAGAGAGATAAGGTACGGCAACAGCGTTTTTCCCATTCTTGAAAGTGACACAGATGATGATATATACACCTACGGAATAGACAATGTCAGCCTGGGCAAAGGGGAAAGATTGAACTTAGATATTGCAGCGCTAAAAGGCAACTATGAAGACGTCTATATGATCGACCTGAGGTCGAACGAGTACTTTATTTCGAGTTCCCGCAGTCAAAGAAAAAAAGAAGAGCAGGAATCAAACGACGTATGGCATACCATCAGGTTTTTGAATTCTGCCGGCCTACCCTTCACAACCGGAACCGTGTTGTTTAGAAAAGAACTGACCAACAATAGAGTGAAACCCATTAGCCAGGGACGACTGGATTATACCCCCGATGGAGAACATTGCTATGTCAAGATGAGTATCGCTCCTAATATACTTGTTCAAGATTCCGACAAAGAACAGTCGAGAAGTAAAGATGAGACAGGTCACAGAGGATACTTTGTGAAAGTTCAGGGAGAAATTGAAATTACGAATTTTAAAGAAGATAATTTGGAATTGTTGATAGACAGAAATATCAGGGGAATTAAATTGTTGGATTCTTCTGAAGATTGGAAAGTGTTGCAAACATCGAGGTATCTTTTCGAAAACAACCAAACCAACCTGGTGAGATGGAAGCTGAATATGAAACCCCAGGAAACGAAAATAATCACTTACACTTACGAGGTTTATGTGATGCATTAGATACACCGGCGCTTCCCACAGCTTCCCTACAACAACCGCTTAATCCAAGCCTCCATCTCCAAAAAGTCATCCCTACAACCGGCGTGCTCGTCCACACCATCTGCATGATACTCCCCACCCGGATGAATATGCCGGATGATCCCCGACCGGTCGATCAAAAAGCTAACGGAAGTAAAAGTCCGTCGCCCACCATCCAGCCAATACCGTTTCAGATTTGCCCAATCTTCATCCAAAGCAACTGGAAATTCAAAACCCTTTTCAGCGGCAAGCATCTCAACCGCCTCAACACCAACCGGGCCAGGGTAGGGCTTGGGATGGTAAATGCCGATCACGACCAACCCTTCGGAAGCGTATTGTTGGTGAAAATAGTTGAGCGATGGCGCCGTTGCAACGCAAAACCGGCACCTGTCCACCCACCACCGCAATAGGACTACTTTGCCATTAAGTTCCTCCAATGAAAGAGGAGGGGAATTAATCCATGCCATCGGTTGCCACGCCGGGGCCATTTCGCCGATCAACTCCTTGCCTTCAGAAGGAGAAAGAGAGGGATGGCAGCTCATAGCTACAAGCAATACAAATAATGCAAAACGATAAACAAACATATCTTCTGATATAGGCTCTCGCCAATGCTGCTGGCGCCCGCCTCTCCCAACCAGCGCTTCCACGTCAAGGTTAAAAACCTTGGCGAAGGCCATCAACGATGGCCGCTTTGCGTTCTTTGCGGTTGATCAATCCCGATGTCGTCTCCTAACTGGCGCTTTCACTCAAGTATAAACGCATCAATACCCACCCATCAATACCACCCGTTCCGAATACCGCCGGCCATCCGCCAGCTTCATCACCAAAATATACCACCCGTTCATCTGGCCCGAAAGATCGATCTTCATCGGATTGATGAACAATTCTTCTACCTCCTTTCGATACACTATCACACCCAGCGCATTGCGAACTTCAAAAGTCGCCGCCTGGCCAATACCCACTTCCGGCCGCACATAAACCACCCCACCTGTAGGATTGGGGTAGAGGAAAACAGAAGGACTTGTCTCCAATTTCGATTGAACCGCATGGGGCTGCCCACCTCCGGGGCCACTCATATTAGCTCCCGCTCCACCACTGATCACCACCGCCTCATTGTGCGAACAGGTAGTCGCCCAATTGCCATCAAAAAGCAATACATCGATGTGGTAAGTCCCCGGCGCCAGGTTGCTGACGGTTTGCGGATTGTTGCAGTCGTCCAAACATTCAAATACAACCTGCCAGCTGGGATCAAACAGCCGTATTTTGTAGTGGGGACTATTGTCAAATGAAAAAGTAATACTATTGTTGGAAGTAGAGTAGCTTAGCCCACAGGGCCCTCCGCCAATCGGCGTACCCGCACAAGTACAACCGTCCGATTGTATCACATCATTGGTGGTATTGGGATTGCCGTCATCGCAGGAGCTGCCTACCAGGGCCGGGAGGTCGGGGTTGTTGTCGTCGCAGTCGTCCGGTGCGCAAACGCCGTCATTATCCGCATCGGTGCAGGGGCCGTCCGACACTTCCACATATTCTGTCACTTCGCAGATCGATTGCCAGTTGGCGGTAAAAAACCGCACTTTCACATAATAGGTGCCTTCCGGCAAATTGGACACCGTTTCGGTGGCGTTGCAACTATTATTGCAGTTAAAAACCGTACTCCACGACGGGTCAAACACCTGGATGATCGAAATCGGTGCTATTACCCCGCTGATGGTAATACTGTTGGAGCCAGCGGATATCTGAACCGTCGAACAATCCGGGTCGCCCGTAGGCGTACCGGCGCAGGTACAGCCATCGGATTGAATGACGTCGTTATTTGTAGTAGGATTGTTATCATCACAGGGGGTGCCGGGAGCGGTAGGCACGGAGGGGTCGTTGTCGTCGCAATCGTCGGCGGCACAGACACCGTCGTTGTCATTGTCGGGACAACCGGAACCATCCACCGTAAAGGGCTCCTGCAGGACGCACAAACTCTGCCAGTTGGCATCCATCAATAAAACGTCCAGGATATAATCGCCTTCCGGCAAAGTCACCGTCTGGGGATTATTGCAATCGTCAAAACATTCAAATACGATCTGCCACCCCGCATCAAACACCCTGATCTTGACGTGTGGCGCCACGGCATCATTTACCGTAAGGGTCGTTCCGTTTACCGACCAGGTAAAACCACAGGGGTTATTGCCGGTGCCCTGACAGGTGCAGCCATCCGCCTGGATCACATCATTGTCGGTATTCGGATCGCCATCATCGCAGGGCGTACCCGGAGTAGTGGGGAGCGAGGGGTCGTTGATGGCACAGTCGTCGGCATTACATACGCCATCATTGTCGTCGTCGAGGCAATTAAAAGTACTACAGGGCAACTCCATCAAAAAGAACATTTCGGCCGACCCGTCATTAAAACTCCACTCCCCATTCCAGCGGTGAAATTCCACATAATCGTTTTGGGCGGTATTGGTTCCGCACCAGGAGCAATTATCGTAATTGGTGTAAGTCACCGGGCTGCCATCTTCCCACTGCAACTGACCTTCCACGAGGTAATCCGTCAACCCAATGAAAGCCACGTCTTCCTCCATGTTATCTTGTACAAAATCGTTTTCAGCCTGATCGCTGATCGACAGCAAATACCCTCCGTGCGACTCGCATATCTCCTTGGCGGCCGTCCAGGTGGTATCGAATTTAGAAATAAAATACTTATTGCCGTTATAGCTGCCCCGATAGTTGAAATTGAACCGGTACAAATGGCAATCACCAATTCCGCCTCCGGTGCTGGCTACCTTGATGGCCATCGAGCAGGAGGTTTCATTGCCGCAGTTGTCGACGGCTTTGTAGCGCACCACGTTCATCCCGAAAGGGAAAAACCCACCATTGGGGGTCGACGATTCGAGCGTCACCGTAGCTCCTCCCGACGGGCAGGTCGTGGTAGCAAAAGGCTCCTGCCAGGTGACAAAGGCTCCGCCCTCCTGTTCGGTTACCCCTAGCTCAAACTCGTAGTCGGGGCAAACGAGGGTCAGTTCACCCAACGGAGTATTAATGTTAGGTGTCAGATAAATGGGCGTTCCGGTCAGGGCTACATTTTGTTCGTCGACGGTGGTTTGGGTTCCCGTTTGGGAAAAATCCCATTCCTGCTTGGTCAGGTTGCTGATGCCAAACGATCCGGGAAATGAATAATTGGCAAAAGCCGATTCCGAAAGGTCCGTTTGAGTAATCGCCCACAACATGTACACGTGATCTCCGTTGGGTCTTTGATAAGCTCCGCCGCCCACATTGGACGGGAGGTTCATGCTGGCTGTTTTTGAGGCATCGAAGCTACAGCCAAACAAGAAATCGGAGGCAGTTTTGTACGAAATGCCTTCATCGGTGGGTTGCTCGGTGAAGGGTTCCTCATCGTTCAATTTGAGATACAACCCCATGAGGTCGAACTCACTGTCTGCTTCCGCAAAATACTCTTTTTCGCCGAGGTCCCAAATGTGGGTCTGAACAATATCATTTTCTATTGACTTGGCCACCAGCTTGCTGATGTAATTGACCTGCAAAATATCCGATCCCACCGATTCGCTGTTGAATGCTTTTCGAGGCACATTAACCTCGGTTACCGTCCACAATTTTTCGGGATAGGTGTTGCCATCGTAACCATATTGTTGGAGAATGGTACGTCGGGCCTGCTGGCGGTCGAGCAAACCCGCTATGGCCGCATCGCTATGACGGGTGTATACAAAGCCGCCAATGCTATTGTCCCAATATCGCAGGCTCCCGTCGATATGAGGATAGGCATGAAAGCCCAGCACATCGAAATAAGCTCCTCCGGTCAGCGGATATTGAGAGGTCACAGAGCCATCTACGGGATTATCGGTATACCGGAGGATTACATCCAAGAAACTATCGTAGCCCACCCCCGACACCACCACATAGTCTTCCGGCGCAAGTGTCTTGATCACATCATAAGAGATGCGCAAAGTGCGGATGTAGTGATAGACGGGAGCGCGGAGTTTATAATCACAGGGATCGGGCGGATTCTCCCACCAGTTGCCGGGTTGTCCGGGTTCGAGCCAGCCATGAGCGCCGGAAAAATCAAAGCCCGGTTCATTCCAGATTTCCCAAAACTTAACGTGGTCACCCATAGCCTGAATGACATTGTAGAGGTAGAGTGCGTAATAATTATCGTCGTTGACGGGGGTTCCGTTTTCGCCATTATCCCAGATCGGTTCGTAAAGGTTGTCGAACATATCGGTGACAATTCCAGGGCAGTATTGTACCGGATCGCGGTGCAGGTCGGCGGCAAACCCAACGAATACCGTATTGTCTTTCAGCCCAATGCCATCGAAATAATCGTACAGTGGTGTCCAGATGAAATAGCCGTATTGCAATGCCAGGTCTTCGGGAAGAGAGCCACGCAGGGCCCGCACCCCGACGCCCTCGGTGCCTGCTGCGGGGTTGCCGGCAGAAATATCGGCCAGGGTTTGGCTGCTCCAGTTGGGGCCGTGATAACCTGGATTGACGCCGGCCCGGTACACGCCATTGTAGGGTATGATCTGATCATTAGCTGTGTAATTGACCTGGGCAAATAGGCAGAAGGATAAAAAAAGACAGGGAAGAAAGGCGATGAGGGTGCGCATGTTCTTTAGCTTTTGAATGTTTGTAGGAAATGTGAATGTACTGTTGTCGGGGAGAGCGTACGCAAATATAGTAAAATTTTTAGGGCTTTAATAGTACCCTAAGTCAAGACTTGTGCAATTTGAATTGCTTTGTTCACCAAAGCAGGGAGGGGGAAATAGAATAGTTTGTTATGGCCTTAGATGGGAGAATCCGCCCGGTCCCTATACAGTTCGAAAACAAGAAAGCCACCGGCAATGATGCCAGTGGCTCCTATGTACATTATGTTAAAATACTCAATTCATATAAAGTCTATTACCGACGGTTAATATAGTGAACGGCCTAATACAACCGCTCAAAAATACCTGCAATGCCCTGGCCGCCACCTACACAGGCAGTTACCATACCATATCGTTGATCGCTGCGGCGCATTTCGTTGATCAACTGCGTGGTCAGCTTGGCGCCGGTACAGCCCAGCGGATGCCCCAGAGCAATAGCCCCACCATTGACATTGACGATGTCAGGATTTAGTCCCGCCTCCTGAATGACCGCCAGGGCCTGGGTAGCAAAGGCTTCATTCAACTCGATGGCCTCAATATCTTTTAGCTCCAGGCCACCCTGTTTCAGCGCCTTGGGGATGGCTGCACAGGGTCCAATGCCCATATACAACGGGTCGACCCCTGCCACGGAGCAGGAAACCATTCGTGCAATAGGCTTGAGTCCGAGGTATTTGACTATCCGCTCGCTCACCACCAGGGTAAAAGCGGCGCCGTCGGAAGTCTGCGAAGCATTGCCGGCCGTAACGCTGCCCTTTAGTTTGAACACCGGGCGTAGTCTCGCCAGGCGTTCCGGCGTGGTATCTCTCCGCACGCCCTCGTCGGTGTCGACTACGTATTCAGTTTCTTTTCGTTGGTCGTTGGATACGAAAATATCTTTGACCGTTACCGGTACGATTTCTTCTTTGAATTTGCCGTTGTCGATGGCTGCCGCTGCTTTTCTATGGGAGTTGTAGGCAAACTCATCGGCCATCTCCCGGCTGATGTTGTATTTGCTAGCGACGGCTTCGGCGGTAGCGCCCATGCTGGCCAGGTAATTGGGGGTGCTGTTGGCCACGGCATAGCTGGGTGCTAGTTTATAACCCGTCATCGGGATCATACTCATGCTTTCGGTTCCACCTGCGATATAGACCTCTCCCATGCCTGCTTTAATTTTAGCGACAGCTATAGAGATCGTCTCCAGCCCCGAAGCACAGTAGCGGTTGACTGTCATGCCCGGCACGGGTTTACCCAATGCCCTTACGGAAATTTGGCGGCCGATCTGAAATCCCTGCTCTCCTTCCGGGTTGGCACAACCAACGATCACGTCGTCGACCTGGGCCGGGTCCAGATTGGGAACGTCCTTCATCAGGTGTTTGACAATATCTACGGCCAGGTCGTCGGACCGGAGATTCTTAAAGCCGCCTTTCTTGGCTTTACCAACGGCGCTTCGATATGCTTTTATAATATATGCATTCATTGTTCAATGATTGATTAAAATTGCCTACCAATAGTAGCCAATTATGTTAGATTTTCTTTTCTGTGGGATGGTCTCAGTCTTTGCCAGGTTCTTTGCTCCCTCACCAGCGTCAATTCCGAAGCGGTTTATTGGTTTGCAACATATGCTGTATCCTTTCCAACGTTTTCTGTTCGCCGCAAAGGCTGAGAAATGCCTCCCGCTCGATGTCGAGCAAATATTTTTCAGAAACCTCCTGAGGCCCGCTCAGATCACCACCACACAATACGTAAGCGATCTTTCGCGCTATCAGGGCGTCGTGTTCGGAAGCGTAGCCGCCCAATTGCAATTCATTGACGGCAGTGTACAAGGCGCCCAGGCCGTTTTGCCCCAGGACTTTGATGTCGGTACGGGGAACCGGTTGGGTGTAGCCGGGGGCCAGTTCGAGTACTTTTTCTTTGGCGGCAGCAATGTTGCGGGCCGTGTTCATCACCACACTGTCGCGTTCGGGCAGCAGGTATTTGTGGTCGAATGCTTCGTAGGCCGAGGTGCTGACGGAGGCCATGGCAATCGTTTTGAGGTATTCGATCAGTTTGGGGATCATCACATCGCCTTTGTAAAAGGAATCGGAAAGCCTTACGGCAAATTCTTTGGTGCCGCCTCCTCCCGGCAACAATCCCACGCCCACTTCTACCAGCCCGATGTACGACTCGGCGGCACAGACGGCTGCATCGCAATGCATCATGGTTTCACATCCACCTCCGAATACGTATCCCTGTGTGGCCGCCACTACGGGCACGGCTGAATAGCGGCAGCGCATGGTCGTTTTCTGGAAAAGGTCGATGGCCATGTTGAGCTCGTCGAACTCTTGTTGGAAAGCGAACATACCGATGAGCATCAGGTTGGCACCGACGGAAAAATGTTGGGCATTGTTGCCGATCACCAACCCCTTCCATCCGTCTTCTTCGGCGATGCGGATGGCTTCGTTGATGCCGCGTAGTACCCCTTCGCCGATGGCGTTCATCTTGGAGGTGAATTCGAGGCAAAGCACGCCGTCACCAATGTCATGGAGGGTAACTTCGTCGTTTTTGAATACAGGAGACTGCTGGCGGTAATTGTCCAGCACAATGAATTCCGAAGTCCCTGGAACGGGGTGGTAGTCGCCTGCACTGATATTGTAATAGTATTGTTGTCCGTTTTCGGATTTGTAAAACTGAGTATGACCGTTGGTCACCATCTCTTTGACCCAGTCGGCTATTTTTTCGCCTTGCGCTTCCGCCAAGTCGATGCCCTTTTCCAATCCTACAACGTCCCAGTATTGAAATGGGCCCAGTTGCCAGGCAAATCCTGCCCGGATGGCGTCGTCGATGCTGTACAGATGATCGGTGATCTCCGGAATCCGGTTGGAAACGTAGGCGAAGAGGCTGAGCAGTGATTTGCGCACCAGTTCGCCTCCCTTATCTTCTGCCTTGAAAAAAGAATTGATCCGCTTCGGCAACTCTTCTATTTGTTTGGCAGTGGCGAGGCTGGGCAGATCTACCTGGGCCTTGGGTCGGTATTTCATGGTATCCAGGTCGAGGCCCAAAATAATGGGTCGGCCCTTATCGTCTTTTTCCTTTGTTTTTTCGTAAAATCCTTTTCTGGTCTTATTGCCGAGCCATTTTTGTTCGATCATAGAGTTGAGAAAGTCCGGAATTTCCAGGACGTTGGCCTGCTCGTCGTCGGGGCAATTATCTTTGATACCTTTGATTACTTTCACGGCAGTGTCTAGTCCTACGAGGTCTCCCAACCGGAACGTTCCCGTTTTGGGTCTGCCTATGGCCGGGCCGGTGAGTTTGTCGACTGCTTCGATGGGGAGCCCCAATTCTTTGGTCAGTTGGAATATTTTAGCCATAGCGTACACACCCACCCGGTTGGCGATGAAAGCGGGAGTGTCTTTACAAAGCACGGTCTGTTTGCCGAGGTATTGGTCGCCATAGTCCATAAAAAACTGTACCACTTCGGGAGCGGTGTGAGGGGTAGGGATCACTTCAAGCAATCGCATGTACCGGGGCGGGTTGAAAAAGTGGGTGCCGCAAAAGTATTGTTTGAAATCGTCGGACCGTCCTTCGGTCATCAGATGGATGGGGATGCCGGAGGTGTTGGAAGTGACCAACGATCCCTTTTTGCGGTATTGGTCTACTTTTTCAAAAATTTGCTTCTTGATGTCGAGCCGTTCGATGACTACTTCGATGACCCAGTCGCAATCGGCGATTTTGGAAAAGTCGTCATCGAAATTGCCGGTTTGAATACGGCTGGCAAACCCTTTCTTGTAAAGGGGAGCGGGTTTCGATTTGATGGCAGTGGTCAGCGCCGCGTTGACAATACTGTTGCGCACCTTGGGATTGTCTTTGTCTTCTTTCGAAATATCGAATGGCACTATGTCGAGCATGAGCACGTCGAGGCCGATATTGGCGAAGTGGCAGGCAATGGTGGAGCCCATCACTCCTGAACCCAGTACGGCTACTTTTCGTATCCTCGGCATAAAAGGGTCTGTTTTTTTGGCATTGGCGGGGCTTTTTTCTACGGTGAGTTGATGATCCATTGGTATGTACGTTGATTATAAGGTGTGTAATACGGAGCGGGTTTACCCAAAAGTGGTTAGAGACCAGCGTCGAGATTCAAACGGACTTTTGGGGGTAAATGTTTAAATTGGAACTTGAAGGAAGCGAATTTTCGCAAAAATAGGGAATTGTGTTGAGAAATACGATGGTTGATCGGGAATATTAAGGTGGTTAGGAAGAAATTGGGATCAATGTATTCCTTTCCCCTAAATTCCTGTAATCCAGAAAATTATTCATAAATACTATAAAATTAGACTACCAATTAATAATTTGGGCCCGCTAATCCGCGTTTCTTGCTTTTGAAGCAAAACAGAGGGTTCGATTGCCATTATCAAAACAAAAGGGAAAACAATAAAATCAATTAAATGTACAACAAAACCTTATTGCTTTTTCAGGATGAGTCGGAGGCCACTACCGGCTCCCAAAGCCTTTTCAACATCATCACCGAAGGAGGACCACTGGGGATCGCCATTATGTTGATCTTGCTGATCCTCTCGGTCATCGCCATCTTCATTTTTGTAGAACGATTGTTGACCATTAAGAAAGCGGCAAAGATCGATCAGAATTTTATGAATAACATCCGCGCCAACGTCGCTGCCGGCAACATCGCCGCCGCTCAGGCGCTTTGCCAGACCACCGACTCGCCCGTAGCCCGGATGGTCGAAAAAGGGTTGTTGCGGATCGGAAAACCCCTCCGCGACATCGACGCCGCCATCGAAAACGTCGGCAACCTCGAAATATTTAAACTCGAAAAAAACCTCTCCCGCCTGGCCAGCATTGCCGGGGCAGCACCCATGATCGGATTCTTCGGAACGGTCACCGGTATGATCCTCGCGTTTTACCGCATGGCTACCGAGGGCGACGTGACCCCCGATGTACTCGCAGGCGGTATCTATCAGGCCCTGTTGACTACAGCCTTCGGGCTGGCCATCGGTATCTTTGCCTTTGTCGGGTACAACCTACTTGTGGCTAACGTCGAAAAGGTCGTGTATCAAATGGAGCGAACCACCGTCGAGTTTATGGACTTACTCCAGGAACCCACGTAATAAATTAATAATTATTGATTATTAATCATTAATTCTCTATGGGCCTAAAAAAAAGAAGCAAGGTAAGTGCCGAATTCAGCATGTCGTCGTTGACAGACATTATCTTTCTGTTGTTGATCTTCTTTATGTTGACGGCCAACTTTGTGAAGATCGAAAACTTTGAAATTCCCAAATCGGACTCCAAAACGGTGGCACCCACTTCTATTGCTGTCTCTTTGGCCAAAGACGGAACCATTTCGTTAAACGGAAAGGACATTTCCATGTCTAAGCTATCAAGAGCTGTCCGAACGGAATTGGCCAAACAGGAAGACCGTGCCAACGCCACCGTTACCATAGTAGCAGAAGTAGGGGTGCCTTTTGAAAGGGTAGTGGACGTGATGAACATCGCCAAACAACTCCGGATGAAAGCCATTCTGGCCACCTCTCCCAAAGGATGATAAAACCTAAAAAACGACCCAATGGGTGTAAAGAGAAGAAATAAAGTAAGTGCCGAGTTCAACATGTCGTCGATGACAGACATCATCTTCCTTCTGTTGATCTTCTTCATGTTGACCTCCAACCTGGTGGCGCCCAACGCCCTGAACCTCAAACTGCCCGGGCGCGGCAACCCCACCACCGCCACCGCCGATCCCACCGACGTCACCATCAAAAGAAACGGCAACTACTACCTCAACGGCAAAAGGATCACCCTGCGCAACGTCGAAACGGCCCTGCGCCGCCTAAAACGGTCCGACCGCAACCTCGCCATCACCATCTCCCCCGATGATGGCACCCCGGTGGAAAACGTCGTTGCCATCATGGACATCGCGATGCGACACCAGATCAACGCCATTCTGGCTACTGAAGAATAGGAAAATTGGCTACTGAAAGGCGGCAAACCTGTTAACAAATTCAAAATTTATCTCCAAATAGCATGAGGTCTCCTAAAATTGCGTTATATTAGTCCATTCTCTACACCAAAACAGATAAGATCGCCATCTCCATTACAACAACACAATTAAAATCTACCAGAAACCATATTTGAAAACCTCAAAACCTTTATCTCATGGATACGGCATTGCATCAAGAAGAACAGAACAAACGTAGAGGGATGATCACCAGCGCTCTGGTACACCTCATCCTCCTCATCCTCATTTTATTGCCTTTACTCACCTTTCCCGACCCACCTCCCGGACAGGCAGGCGTACTCGTTTCCTTTGGTGAACCCAATGTAGGGCAGGGCGAAGAAGAACCTGCTCCCGCCAAACAGCCAGAAGTAGTGGAACCCGTGGAAGAACCTCCGGTGGAAGAAGAATTGGCCGAACGGGAGGTAGAAGAAGAAAAACCTAAGGAGAAACCCAGAGAAAAACCCAAACGGGACAACACCAAAAAGGTCAACACCGACGACAATTCCAAAGAGCTGGCCCTCAAACGGAAAAAAGAAAAAGAACGCAAAGCCAAAGAGGCCGCCGACCGCAAACGCAAAGCCGAAGCAGATGCAGCCCGCAAGGTCAAAGAAGCAGAAGCCCGGCGCAAGGCGGAGGCCGAAGCTCGTAAAAAGGCCGAATACGATAAGCAAAAAAGCAAGATCGGTGACCTCTTCAACAATAGCTCCGGACAAGGAAGCGGCTCCGGGAGTCAGGGCAATTCCGGTACCCCCGGCAACGCAGGCAACCCCGATGGCGACCCCGACGCCTCCCGCCTCGAAGGCCTCGGTAAAGGCAAGGGTGATGTCAGCGGTTTTGGCGACCGGGGCTTCAAAAGACCCAGCCCCATCTCCGGCAACTTCCAGGAAACCGGCACCGTCAACCTCAAAGTATGTGTCGACGGCAACGGTAAAGTCATCTCCGCAAAACCCAAACTGAGCGGCTCCACTACCCAGAGCTCCAAGCTCCAAAATCTGGCCATCGCCAACGCCAAGAAATACCGTTTCGACCGCTCCAGCATCGACCAACAATGTGGGACAATTACGTATCGCTTTCAGTTGCAGTAAGGGTAGATGCTTGAACCAATTTATAGCTGATGCCAGCAAAAGACAAATACCATAATCACATAAAGGAGGCACTGATCAAAGAAAATTGGAGAATCACGCATGATCCATATGTGATTGAAACAGAAGGAGTTAATTATCCAGTTGATTTAGGAGCGGAAAAAATTATCGCGGCACAAAAAGGAAATCAAATAATAGCCATAGAGATTAAAAGTTTCTTAAAAGAAAGTGCCGTATCGGAATATCATACTGCGTTAGGACAATTTTTAAATTACCGTATAGGTCTTGCTGAAGTGGAAGGCGATAGGAAACTATTTTTAGCCATACCAAAAGAAGCCTATTAATCGCCTGAAACGATTACCAATAATTATAAAATCTATGGAAGAATATGATGTGAAAATAGTAATCTTTGATATTGATAAAAAAGAAATATTAGCATGGAAAGAGTAGCTAAATATGAAGAAATTATTATAAAAGAATTGGAAAGATATGCGTCGAACTGGAATAAGAATGAAGATAATATAAGAACCCAAACCATAATTGATCCCAAAGGAAACCACTATCAATTAATTAGGTTGGGTTGGAGAAATGAAGACGATTATGTTCATTATTGTGTTTTTCATATTGACATCATTGATGGGAAAGTATGGATACAGGAAAATCAAACAGACATTCTCATAGCAGAACAATTAGTTGAATTGGGAATCGATAAACAGGATATTGTATTGGGGGTATTACCTCCTCAATTAAGAAAAGATTCTGAATATGCCGCTGCATAAATTTAACCAGCAAAAAAAAGCAAAAAAGAGTACTTTTACGGGTGCTCTTTTTTTGTTACAACATCTACTCCTACCACCACCATGCCCAATCAATCCCCACAATATCAGCAAACCCTCCAATGGCTCTTCCAACAGCTCCCCATGTATCAGCGGCAGGGCGCCGTAGCCTTTAAAAAAGACCTGAACAACATACAGGCTCTCTGCCAGTACCTCGACCAGCCACAAACAAAATTCTCCAGCATCCACATCGCCGGTACCAACGGGAAAGGCTCCACCGCCCACCTCCTGGCTTGCTTGTTTCAACAACGCGGCTTCAAAACCGGACTGTACACCTCTCCCCATTATTCCGATTTTCGGGAACGGATAAAGATCAACGGTGATTACATCTCACCATCAAAAGTGATTCAGTTCGTCGACAACCACCAGGAATTTTTCAGAAAACTAGAGCCCTCCTTTTTTGAAATTACCGTAGCCCTCGCCTTCGACTATTTTGCCAAAGAGCAAGTCGACATCGCCATCATTGAGACAGGGCTGGGCGGACGGCTCGACTCCACCAACATCATCGAGCCAATACTCAGCGTGATCACCAACATCAGCTTCGATCATCAGGAAATGCTTGGCAACACACTTCAAAAGATCGCCGCCGAGAAGGCGGGGATCATCAAGCGCGACACCCCCGTAGTGATCGGAGAAACGCAGCCCAAAATAAAATCGGTTTTTGCTAAAAAAGCACAGAGCATGAATGCCCCCATTTTTTTTGCCGACGAGCAATTCGAAGCAAGGGAAACCAGCCACTCAAACGACCATACCTTCTACGACATTTACCGAAAGGAAAAACTTTGTTATCCTAAATTGAAAGTTCAGCTACTGGGGCCTTTCCAAAGCAAAAACATAGCCACCTCCCTTCAGGCCGTCGAATGTTTTAATAGCCTAAGCCAGTCGCGGTTGATCCGCGAATACGATATCCGAAACGGCTGGCCTAAGCTTCAAAAGCACACCCGCTTCAAAGGGCGCTGGCAGGTGATCGGGCAGCGTCCTACCATCATTTGCGACAGCGCCCACAACGAATCCGGGCTTCAAGGGGCCATGCAAGCCCTCCAGGATAAACCGTTTCGGAAGCTGCATATGGTGGTGGGCATGGTTCGCGACAAAAACGTCGACAAACTCCTGGCTTGTATGCCGCCGGAAGCACAGTATTATTTTTGCAAAGCGGCCATTCCCCGTGGCATGGAGGTGGCCACCCTGGCCGGAAAGGCGGCTAAGTTTGGCCTTAAAGGAGAGGAATATACCAGCGTTGGGGCTGCATTCGAGGCGGCCAGGTCGGCTGCCGACGTCAGAGATCTGATCTTTGTTGGCGGCTCCACATTTGTTGTCGCAGAAGTAGTGGAATAGATAAAACCACCCAATTCTCTTTCTTATCTTTGCCCCTTTCGGGAAAAACAACAGCGCTTGCATATACAACAGTTGAAAATCATTCAGTTTAAAAACTACGGATTGGAATCCTATGATTTTGATCCCCGACTGAATTGCATTGTCGGAAGAAACGGCGTGGGCAAGACCAACCTACTCGACGCCATCCACTACCTGGCCATGTGCAAAAGCCACTTCCGGTTGCCTGACAAAAATATGATCCAACACGAAAAGGACTTTTTCCGGCTGGAGGGGCATTTTTCGCTCGACGGCAAGGCGGAAACCATCGTCACCAAACTGCCCCGGGGAAAAAGAAAAACCGTAGAAAGGAATGGCGTCCCTTACAAAAAACTACTAGAACACATCGGGCTTATACCCGTAGTAATGATCGTACCCGACGATGCGAGGCTGGCTACCGGAGGCAGCGAAGAACGGCGGCGATTTGTCGACACGGCGATTTCGCAGATGGACCGCCTATACCTGGAAGCTCTGGCCCGCTATCAGCAATGCCTCAAACAGCGTAACGCAACACTTAAACAAATGCGCCAACCCGCAAACAATACTTCGGCCAGAGGACTGCCCTTTCCCCATGCGGAAAATAAAGGAGGGGCAAACGGCGACTTACTCATGGCCTATACCCAACAAATGGCGGCGCCAGCTCAGCTCATTTATGAAAAACGAAAACAGTTTTTGGCCGATTGGTTGCCCTTATTTCAACAATATTATCAGCGCATTTCAGGGGCGGCTGAAGAGGTGGGTTGCTGGTATCGGTCCCAGTTGTCGGAAGGAGGGTTCACCGCTCTGTCAAAAGCCGCTGCCGACCGCGACCGTCTGCTGGCCCGAACCACCGTGGGCATCCACAAAGACGATCTATTGTTTGAAATGGGCGGCCACGAAGTAAAGAAGTTTGCTTCCCAGGGGCAATTGAAATCGTATGTTTTGGCAGCTAAGCTGGCACTATACGATTTGCTGAAAAAGCAAAAAATGCAAACCCCGATATTTTTGTTGGATGATATATTTGACAAACTCGACCGGCACCGCGTCCGGCATCTGCTCGAATTGTTGATCGAAAAGGATATGGGGCAGGTGTTCATCACCGATACCTCGGAAAACAGGGTGATGGAGCTAGTAGAGGATTTTGCAGTAAGCTGTAGGCAGATCGTTGTAAATGATTAGTAATTAATAATTTATTAATTATCAATTGATTGATTATTGTACCATCTAATAAAAGTTTTCTGGGCTGTAAACATGCAAACAACCATGAAAGCCTGTCCCGAACTCGATTCGGGAGAATACGCCAGTGAAAGCCTGTCCCGAACTCGATTCGGGGGACTATCGCCGTTCACTGCACGTGTCGCTACGCCTTCACGGCACGCAAACAAACAACGAACAACAACCAGTGATAGACAAAATTCAAAAATTCATATTCAACTTACCAGTCATAGCCCAGGTGCTGGAATGGTCGAAGCGCAGCTCATTGCCGGGCTTTCATGGTATACCTTTGTTCGACGTGGTGGTGTTTATCCTCAATGAGTTGAAGCGTCAGGCGCTGATTACCCGCGCCAATTCGATGGCATTTAGTTTTTTTCTGTCTTTATTTCCTTTCATTTTGTCGTTGCTGACCTTGGTACCTTACCTGCAAAACTACCTGTTGCGGCACCTGGTGGTGCGTGATAGTGCGGTGCTGGACATTCAGGATACGGCCGAGTTGATGGGGCAGCTCAAAACCCAGTTTCGGGAGTTCATCCCGGAGGGGGTGTTCAATACCATATCCGATGTGGCCACCAATCCCCGGCCGGGGTTGCTGTCGGTGGGTTTTATATTTGCCTTATTTTTTGCCTCCAATGGCATGATGTCGATGATGCGCGGTTTTGAAAAATCCTACAAAACGACTTTCCGAAAGCGCAGCGGGTTGCGTAAGCGGATATTAGCGATGTTACTGACATTTTTGATAGCTATGCTGGTCATTGTATCGGTCATCCTGGTCATTCTGGGTCAACGGCTGATGAACTGGCTCCTCGACTACCTTTCGCTGGATGTGTTTGGCGGCGTAGCCCTTCAGGGGTTGCGCTGGTTGGTGGTCATTGCCCTGTTTTACTTTGGCATAGCCATCATCTACAGGTATGGGGCAGCTACCATCCGGCGGTTTCATTTGTTTTCTCCTGGTACTACCCTGGCTACGATATTGACCATTTTATCGTCGTTGGTATTTTCCTTCTTTGTCCGTGAGTTCGACACCTACAATCAGCTCTACGGCTACATCGGTACCATTATCGTAATATTATTGTGGATTCAGATCAATGCTTTCATCTTGCTGGTTGGTTTTGAATTGAATGCCAGCATTGCCGTCAACCGGGATTTGAAGGCCTTGGGAAAGTCGAAAAAACCGAAAAAGCCGAAGGAAAAATCCCTCTAACGGAGCAGATATATCTTTCTCAACAAAAATGCCTCCGTTTTGCAACCATTATGATCACTTGTCGTAACAAATCAGGTTGTTGGTTGCGAATAGAGAAAACGCTATCCAACACGGATTTTACAAACCAATACTTCCGCTAAAAAGGGGGGAACTACTCGCCTGAATTTTCAACAGAAAAAGAATATTTTTTAACTTCAAAAAATAAAAATATACAGACAGTTGTTTTTTAGTAATTTATGTATTAGTATTGTGCTATTATCTGAATAGTAAATATTTGTAAAAAGACAATGCCTATGAGAAACCCATTGGGTTAAAGCAAAAATTACAATCACCCATAAACACTATCATGACTATGAAGCACTTTCACCAAGGTAGTCGCCGTACTCCCGGCGAACTCGTCGCTCGTTACGAGAAAATGATCAAAAGCGGCACCCCTCTTTCATTTTCCGAAAGGGAATTTCTTTCCATCCTCGACTATTACGAACAGGAAAACAAGCTGGAACGTGCAACTTCGCTTGTCGACCATACGCTTCAGGTATTCCGGACATCTGGGAAATTGCATTTTCGCAAAGCCCGACTGCTGATGTATAAAAAAGCGTACGAAGGGGCCTTTGAATCGCTGGACCGGGCCGAGTTTTTCGAGTATTCGCCTTTTGAAATCGGGTTGTTGCGCATTCGCATTTACTGCTATATCCAGGAGTACGAGGTGGCCCGGACGCTGCTCACCAAAATGAAGATCACCTATTTTCCTACCCCTAAAAAAATATCCAGGGTATATACCATGGAGGCTTTGATGTATGAGCGGATGGAAGATTATCATCAGATGTTCGATTCGCTCAAAGAAGCCATTATGGAACACCCTAAAAATGAGGATGCGCTGGGAAAAATGTATTTGTGTGTCGAACTTTCCGGCAAATTTCAGGAAAGCGCCACCCTCCATCGGCAGGTGATCGACCTCGAACCTTATTCTTTTATCGCCTGGTTCAATCTGGGTCACGCCTGGTATGCCACCGGAGAGCATTACAAAGCACTGGAAGCCTTTGAATATGCCACGATCATCAACGACAAGTTTGAATTGGCCTATCTCGATTGTGCAGAGCTTTGTTTTTCGCTGCAGAAGTGGGCCAAAGCACTACCATACTACCTGAAATTGCTCCACCTGATCGAACCAGACGAAGAACTTCTATGCCGCATCGGTCAATGTTATGAGTATTTGGGAGCGTATGAAAAAGCCAAAGTCTATCTCTATCGTGCACTGGCCATCAATCCCAAAGACCCTGAGATTTATTTCCACATTGGGCAATGCTATGCCAAAGGAGAGTCCTGGGAAAGCGCCATGCATTTTTTCAAACAAGCCGTCAAGCTCAATCCCGACAGCGATGAATACATTGCTGCACTGGCCCACAACCACGTCCAATTGGGATACGCTCACCGGGCCATTCCCTTGTATAAAAAGGCAACAACCCTGCTGCCGGAGATCAGCTCCAATTGGGTGGCCTTAACGCAAATTTACATTAGCAGAAATAAGGTAGGGGCCGCTCTGACCCTACTCGAAGAAGCTTTCAGGCACAGCTACGATGCACCTCTTTTGTATTGCCAGGCTGCCTGCCAATTCATCAGTGGCAACAAGACCATTGCCATGGACACCCTACGCGAAGGCCTCCTGGAAGACTTTGATGCACATCGGTTGCTGTTTGAGATTTGTCCCGAACTGGAAGAAGACAGAAAGGTAAGTGCGATTCTGAGGTACTATCGCAGCGAACCCGTTGAACGTCCCTCTGTCGCCCAGCGGCAATTGATCGGATAGGTTCCGCCCTACTCAATTTGGATTCAAGAAATAATTGAATGTGTATTTACCTTGGTTCCCGGGTGCTGTAACGCACCTGGGAATTTTTTATTTTTCTACCCGGTTGAGGGTTCTCTTGATCTGTTCGCTGTTGATCTGGTTTCGGTTTTGGAAATATTGTTGCTGCCGGGTGTTGAGTTGAGTGGGGGTATTGTTTTGAAGCAGAGTAGTAAAATTATTGTTTTCGGGATTAGGACGAAGAATGACCTGATTGGGAAAGGAAATAGATTCATTTTCAAAGACGACTTCTTCAGGGGTAAAATTCTTTAGTCGATACCGGATGGACTGGCCTTTTTCATCGAGTGCCAGGATGTAGTACAGTTCATCGTCTACTTGTTCGATGCGCATCCGTTCTGTGAAGATTGTATCGGTTCCGATCAGCAACATAGCCATTGCCTTCTAGTGCAAGGGCGCTGACTTGTTTCCATTCTTCGACCGAACGCTGTACGGGGGCCTGATTTGAGCGGTCTTTTTTTGCGGCAGCTTTTGATTTCTTTTGCTTTTTCCTTTTTGATTCGGCAGAAACGATGGTCACTTTAGAAACCTCGGTTGCCGGATCGGCGGGGGCTTCCCATTTGCCCAACAGCCATTTGAGTTCTGAAAGGTTCATCTGTGGTTTACTCTCTAGTTCCGCCCGGGAAGGGGTTGGCACTCCATAGGCCGTCACATGGGCTTCATCCAATTTATCATCGACAACATCTTCTTCGGTCACAATATCTTCAGCAGCAATATCATCGGGCATGGCGATTGAAAAATCCGAGCCAGCATCAACGATTTCATTATCTGTGGTGGCGGCAGTTGAGGAGGCTACAGACGTGGTGGGGGCTTCCTTCTGCGCAGCACGGGCATTACTTTGGATTTGTTTGAATTTGGGTTTGGACGACCGGTCATCGCCTGTTAGCTCATCTACCTTGCCTGCATTAGAAGTAGCAGCCGAGGCGATGGGGTTAGCATTTTGCTTTATGCCGATATAGACCTTTTTTTGAACGCGGAGTTCCTTAGAGGGGTCGCCTTCCAGGATGGGGTTGGTGTTGAGGCGGTTTAGTTGTTTTTGATAAGCGCTGACGTTGTAAACGATGTCTTTTTGATCGTTGTAAATGCCAATTTCTTCCAGAACAAATTGCGGGCGGATATCGGCTTCGGCTACTGCCATATTTTGGGGCCGGTCCGTCAAAAACAAACTGATGATGCTGATTAAACCAATAAGCAAGACCAATACTCCTGCCATTGAAAGCCAGGTGCGCATCCGGGCAGCGGGGGTTATCCGGCGTCGGCGTCGGTCGAGACGGTTTTCGAGG
Organism: Saprospiraceae bacterium; assembly: GCA_965222105.1. Taxonomy (GTDB): domain Bacteria; phylum Bacteroidota; class Bacteroidia; order Chitinophagales; family Saprospiraceae; genus CALGLS01. The sequence goes on from CBDCTQ010000022.1 coordinate 131,981, forward strand.
CGATGCCAGGCGCGGTCGGAGGGCCGTTCGCGCAGCTTGTGCTCGCCTTTTCTGAAAAGTTCGAAAATATCCTTTTTATGTTTCATTATAGAATTCCTTAAAAATCAAAATTTCCTTCACCCCACATCTGGATACTGACTGGCCTCCAACAGGCTGCGCAGTCGTTTTTTGGCCAGGATGAGCTGTGATTTGGAGGTGTTGATACTGATGCCGAGTTTTTCTGCGATCTCCCGGTGTTTGAACCCCTCCAGAACATAGAGGTTGAAAATGGTTCGATAACCTGTGGGCAGTTTGTCGAGGAGGGCCAGAATGTCGGCGGCCATCAATTCGTCTTCTATGCTGACGTTGGTTTTTATTTCGATGTTGCTCACTTCGACGGTGAGTTTGAAGTTGTGTCGCTTTCGCAAAAACATGAGGGACTCGTTGACCATGATCCTTCTGATCCATCCTTCAAAGCTGCCGGCTCCGCTGTACTGGTGAATGTTGGTGAGCACTTTGAAAAAGCCTTCGACCAGAACGTCTTCTGCATCTTCACGGTTTTTGCAATAGCGCATGCAGACCCCGAACATTTTCGGCGAATAGCGGTTGTAAAGCAGTTTTTGTGCTTTACGATCCTCGTTTTTGCAGGCTTGGATCAGTTCGAGTTCCGTCATTCCGTTTGTTTTCGATAACTACTGTTTTGTGACCACCAAGGCTCGGAGACCCGGAGATTCACAAAGAAAACCCCTGTGCCCCTTGCCAAAACGGTAGTTTACCTCATGCACTCCGTTGCTTTGGTGTAAGAAACGGGTTTTTGGGAGAATTCCAATACTCTGTACGGTCATTTCTATAGGGTAGATGCGGGGGCGGGGTGGTTTGGTGGGTGGATGGTTTGCGGTTCAGGGCGTGCCTATGAAGCCCGCCTGCCGGCCGGCAGGGGCTATCGCAAACATGGCTGGCATGAAGCATGCAGTGAAGGCTACGTCCTTGAATGTCGTAGCGAAAAGTGCAGTGAACGTTGACAGGCTCCCATAGCAAGTCCGGGGCAGGCTTTCAGCGTGTGCGACGCTGAACTTAATCGGGGTAGTTGGGAATGTTCTGTCCAAGCACGATGTCCCGCCTGCCGATGTACAAATCTTCTTTGCGTTCCAGGTTAAGAATGCCGCTTCCGCCCCGGTTCGGCATTCGTTGCCGCTCTGTTGGGGTAAGGAACTCGTCGTCGTCGAACATAAAATCGTCGATGTAATAAGGCTGCTCCAGACCCGGCTCCAATATGCTCGGATGGATATGAGCCGGAGCCTGGGAGTTAGGATAGGGAGCCCGGACGAACGGTGTAGATGGTATAGCGGCCGTGTTTGTCCGTCTTTACCCATCCCCTGATGTAGCCGTGGCGGGCCACTTGTGGGTCGAGGTCATTAGTCACTTTGTACACCCCTTTGGTGTCGGTGTGGTAGTAGTAGAGTACAACGCCGGGGGCAGGCGTCTTGCCATCCTTTCGGAAAATGGTTCAGGTGATCATCAGCTTTTGGTCGTTTTGGTGCCAACCTGCGCTGGTGTCGACCGATGCAATCTGATCGGGCATGCCGATGAACATAAAATGGCGGTTTTCAAAGGGGCCTCCGACTGGTGTTTGCTCATTGGTTGAGGGGGACGGGTCGGAGGGGCTGTTAGGTTGCTGACCTCTGCAACCGACAACCGAAACGATCAATAGGATGAATAGAATATGGATTGGATTTGCCATATGTGTGAATTGAAATTTGTAATTTTTATCAAAGACAACGACAATTTATTTTTCGAGCGAGCTTAATTCATTAATTTTTAATACCCTTGCTGCGATCTGGCCCAGCGGATGTATGCCCGGACCTCTTCTTCCAGTCGTTTCAAGGATTTTGTTTTGGGATCAACTTCCGGTTTTTTCAACACATAGGCGCTTTTTCCCATTGCTTCGAGTTGTTTTCGGAGTTCTTTTCGTTTTTCATCGGACTTGGCTTTTTTTATTTTTTTCATCAATTTTTCTGCTTTCGGAGTCGGTTCATACTCCCGGTAGGGATGACGATAGGCAAACCTATAGTCTCGCTGAGAAATAGGGGCAATGTAATAATGGCAATGTTCGGCAGCTTCTTCCAGGCGGTGGGCTTCCGCCAAACCAATTTGCACATGGTCGAGTATTTGGTCTGCTTCCGCAAACAAGGTGATGCGCTGTGGTTCGTCGGTTTCCAGCGCTGTTTTTAAGGCTTCCAGGTAATCCTGTTGCTTATACCTGGAGGCCTTGTGGATTTTATAATACAGTTGATCGACGAATTTGACTTGTTGGAACCAGTTTGAATCATTGCCATCAAAGCCTTTCAGCAATTCTTTCAAAATAGTCGGTGAAAATTCATTGTAAGCATTTCCATTGAAGCGGTTGTAATGTTGTACGACCTGCTTCATGCGTAGCATTTTGGAAACGTCGTTGTTTTTCAATGTTTGTTTGACCGTTTCCCGTAAAGGTGCCAGGTAATCGCCATTTCTGAAAAGTAGGTCTTTCAAATAATGAACTAAAAACTGATGTTTGAAAGCCGTCTTTTGTTGGTCGGCCGATAACTGGGGGAGCTCCTCGTCAATAAACTTTAAGAAACGCGTACCATGAGGCGTTGGTTTTTTTCTGAGTGTTTTTAAGTAGTAATTATTTGGTTGGAGATAGTTTACCATGAGTTGGCTGATGAAACGGTCTTCCAACTCATCGATGTTTAAATCTGCGGTTTGATCGTTTCTGTAGGGTACGGTCATCCCCGGCCCATAATTATAGTGATCAATCCATACGAATCCCAGTTTTTGATCTTCGTTGTAGCCTTCGGCGGTGATCCGGACGCTGTCCTGCTCCACCGGTACATTTTTTTCCAGAAGAATGCCCTGCTCCTCAAAAACTTTGTAAATTGTTTCGACGGCCTCTTCCCGTGAAAGGCGAGCAGGAAGACCCGTGCCAAAAGAAGCCGGTGTATAGGGTACCCCGGCCCTTTCAAGCGGAAAGGGATTGGCTAATGAATCGGCCTGTACCTCCACCGGTTCTTTGGTTGCTGATGGGTCGGGGTCGTCTACGTTGAGCCATAACAATGATCCTACAACACCGACACTCCAAAAGGCGTTCAAAAATTTTTTGGGTGAAAGGGTAGGGGAGTGTTTCGGGATGTTCAATGGGGTTGGGTTGCTGCCACGATGGATAGCGAGGAAGGGTGTAGCGCCGCTGTGGGCGGACGGTTAATTCGGATTTTTTATTTTTTTTCATAGCGGGATAGAGCGTAATTTTAAAACAGAATCACTCAGCACTAAGTTCCAGGTGTGAAAACACCGGATAGTCCGGATTGTAATGTTTGTGAACAAAAAACCGGTTGCGTTTTTTCCATAATCGATTGGCTACCTCGTCGACGATCGGCATCAGCATCCGTTCGTGGTGGCACACCACCGGGCTGGCTTTTTCGATAGACCCCGTACTCATAAAATTGATGCAGGCACACCAACTGCTGCACCGGTCCCGGAGGCGGCAGCCGCTGCATTCCGGTTTCTCTGCCTCGGAAGCGGACGTGATGTAATTGCGGCAACTTTCATTAAAACCCTCCCGGACGTGGCCGATCATAAAAGCCGGTATTTTTTCGGTTGTAACAAACTGTATGCAGGGGTACAGCTCGCCATCGGGAGCAATCGAAAACTGGCGATATCCCAAACAGGCATCGTTCCTGAGGCGCTAGCGGCTTCAACGTTCGGGTACGAATGCGTTCATCGAAGCAACTGAGATAAAACCGCTCTTCCACTTTCATCTTTTGTGCGTACCATTTGGCCAATTCCCGATACGACTTTTCCAGGGTCTTCATGTCACTCATTTTCCAGGGAGCGGAATAATCGAGTGTGGTGGTGAGAAACCGGAACCCCTGGTCGAACAACCAATTGATCGACTCCGTCACCCTACTTGCGGCGTGTGGGGTTATCACAAAAGTGACGTTGGTGCAGGGGTTGTATTTCAGCAACAGGCCGATGGCTTTCATCGTCTTTCGGGCCGACCCCTTTCCCGCAGCATTAGGGCGTTGATGGTCGTGAAGGTCGGGGGGGCCATCTACGCTGATGGAGATGAAAATCCGTCTTTGGAGAAGGGCTTGCAACAGAGGTTCTGTCAGCAAGGTGCCGTTGGTACTCATTTTAAAATGGACGTCTATGTCGCCACTTTCGGTGATGAAGCGGTCTGCAATGTGTATCAGGAGTTCTTTTTCCAGCAAGGGTTCTCCGCCAAAAAAGGTAATGTCGAGCCGGGGGATGCTATGTTGCTCAGCTTCGCGCAAAACGAAATCTATGGCGGTATCGGCAGTGGATTTTGACATGGCAATGGCAGCTTTTCACCGGTATAGCAATAGGAACACCGCAGATTGCAATGGTGGGTTAGGTGGAAGGCTGCCGATAACGTGGTTTGCGGAGAGGTTGACATTTTGTTAGAAATTTGCTTTGGTGGATTGTGCTACAATGTTTATTTTAAAATAAATGTGTTAAATATTTTGTTTTTTAATTTTATTTGTTTTATTTTGCGTTGTGCCTTAAGCACATGAAAAATTTTTCATCTTCCTTCTCCCTACAATCGGTCTGTCTGTCTGGGTTGTCAGTCACAGGTATGTTGATTGGTCATTGCTCCGGTTTTCCGGCGGCGGCGGCGGTTAGGGTGGGACCCACCCACAGGGTGGTAAATTACTTGACATAAAATAAAAACATATATTACGTTCCCGTCAAAACAAACCACCCTATCTGCACCTAATACATCCTACCTACACCAATAATTTCGTCCTGCCTACATCAATCATCTCCATCACCAGTTATTGAAGAGCCTTTGAAAATGGTCCATACATAAGTTCTGATTTTCTACCAGACAATAGGTTTCTTAGTCCGATGCCATTATAACCATGAAGATGCGCAGATTATTATTTTGGTTGCGTTGAACGATTCGTTTTCAAAAAAAGCCATACCTTTCCGATTTGCCTGTCTGGGCACGCCGTGAAGGATTACGCTAGCGCTTCGCCTTCACGCGCGCTATGCAGGTGATAGTCCTGCATGGGCAAGCAAACAACAATCCATGGGCGATGCATTCAATTACTGGATAGACAATCTATTGTCGGCAAGTTGGCGGCTGCTCGAATTGCCGTTGTATCTTCTTGTTGCAATGGTGATTGCTGCTGGGTGGATAGGTTGGCTGACCCTGAGGCGGTTGGTAGCCAAAAAAGAAACCCAACGCCGGTGGTGGAGGCGAGGATTGGCCCTGGTGGGGGTTGTAATAGTATTGTTGGTAATTGACCATAAGCTCCATCTGTTAAAAACGGAACTCGATGTCCTTCAGCAAAAATATTTGATGGCTGGGAGCCGCATAGCCACTGGTGGGGGTGGAGGAAAGGGTGTCCTTACGGAAAATGTAAAAACAGTGTTGAGTGATCATTTCGATGATTTTCAACTTTGGGATCGACCCGTAAACGAAGTCATCGACCTGTATATTTTCCGAAAGGAGAATCCCAAAGCTGTTGGTTATCTTGCCATAGTTGACCTAAACCACCCGGGTGTGGAAATCGTGATCACCCCTGAAAAACGAAAACGCAAAACATTGACCAGTGCTTTCGCCAAGAAGAATAATTGCATCCTGGCGATCAATGGAGAGGCTGGCGAGTCGATGCTGCAGGAG
>CBDCTQ010000023.1:0-164598 GCA_965222105.1 Saprospiraceae bacterium
GGAGATCAAAGACCGGAAAGGGGCGACGATCAGCCAAAAAGAAACCCATTTTGACCGGAGCAATCCCCAACGCGACGAAATGGTACTGGCTCAAACCGACCTGGAAGAGGTCTTTGTTGCCAACCTTGACTCGGCCGACCTTCGCTACAGCCTAAAAGCCATCGCTCCCAATGTAAACGACGGATCGGTAGAAGTGCTTAATATGGTAATAGCAGGGCGCGATGTGGAAGCTCAACGCCGTTACCTGTATTCGTTTTGGGCCAGGATACAGCCCGCCGACCCCAAGGCCGCTTACGATAAATACATGGAAGTAGCCAGAGCGGTCGATCAGACTTACCACTCGGGCTTTGGATACGGTTTTGAAACGGATCGTGGGGTGATCTTTATGAAATACGGCAAACCCCTCGACATCATCACGGTGGAGAACGAACCCTCTGCCCCCCCTTATGAGATTTGGGTGTACGACCGCGTTCCCAGCGATCCGCCGCAGACCAATGTGAAGTTTTTATTTTACAATCCTTCGTTGGCGGGGGGTAATTTTCAATTGCTGCATTCCCACTTGCCGGGGGGAGTTGCAAAACCCTCAATGGGAAATGGAATTGTACCGGGATGATACCCAGTCGATGCAGGCCCTCGATTACGACGCCACCTCGGTTCCAGATGGAATCAACCGCCGGGCGCGGGAGTATTTTAATGATTTATAATGAGTGTGTGACATACCTGCCTGGCGGCAGCCAGGTTAGCGGAGCATCGCGGTTGCAAACCGCGACGAACGGCGTCTGCACAGAGATTTTCTCTGTGAATCTTTGTGCCTCTGTGCCTTCGTGGTTATGTTGCAGCGAGTACTTTAATGATTTATAATTAATAAAAAAAGGCTACATGTCAAACACATGAAGCCTTTTTCACTGCCGGGGGCAGTTTTTCAATTTTTGCTACCTTAGGAGGAATGTATTGCAGCTCTTGATTCTGCGATGATTTGTTTGGCAAGGTCCAGTATTTCGGTATTTTTCAGGTTTACGATGCCGCCGAGGGGGCCAGGAGAGATGTGTCTGTCGGGAATGGCTCCATCTTTAAATTTGCTGGCGCCAAAATAATTTCTTACGGTTTGTTCTTCTATACCTAGTTGATTTGCAATACGTTGGACGCTGCCGGTTGGGAGGGAATGTTTGATCCTCCGCAATTCCTGAAAGGTAATATTCATAAGACGAGAATTTAGATGGTTAGGAATAGTATTAGAATAAGAAAAGAACTTGTAGAAAGGGGAATTAATATCCAACTTCCCAATTCTTCTGGAAAGTTATGACTTTAAAATCTTTTATCAAAGTAAATTCCGGATTAATTTACGTTAAATTTTTTATCAGAAATCATTCCGAAATTTATGTGCAAAATATTAATTTTAATTTATATATTTGCGCGATTTTTGGATTTGTAGGCCAAATTATTACTCTTTCCCGCCGTCGAGTTCTTCCTGCCATTGTTTGAGTTCTTCCCATTTGCCGGCGCTAGCCAGGCTGGCCTGACGCGACCAGGTGCTGGGGTCGTGCATCGAGAATCGGGAGCCGGCTTTGGCGAGTATCATTTGTAGGTCGGTGAGGCGGGCGGTGGCAAGGTCTTCGAAGGAGTTGATGCCGGAGTCGTTGAGTAGTTGTTCTATTTTGGGGCCGATGCCTTCTACCAGTTTGAGGTTGTCGGGTTGTTTGTCGACTATGGGGATGGTTCTTTCGGTGAGGGTTATTTCTTCTACTTCTTCTTCGGGTTCGGCGGGAAGGTCGTTGGTAACCGCGGATTCAGTAGGTGCGACTATTCGCCGTTCTATCTGTACGGGTACTTCTCTGATCACTTCGACCTCTTTGATGACCTGTACTTCTTTTATTACCTCGACGGGTACTTCCTTGATCACTTCCACTTCTTTGATCACCTGTACGGGCACTTCTTTGACCACTTCTACTTCCACTTCTTTGATGATCTCTACTTCTTTGATCACTTCTATGGGCACCTCTTTGATCACTTCCACCTCCACCTCTTTGATTACTTCTACAGGTACTTCCTTGATGACTTCTACTTCTTTGATGACGTCGATTTCCTTGATGATCTCTACGGGTACTTCTTTGATGACAGGCACTTCCTTGATCACATCCACCTCTACTTCTTTGACTACCTCAACCTCTTTGATCACTTCGACGGGTATCTCTTTGATGACCTCTACTTCTTTGATCACTTCTACCGGGATTTCTTTGATTACTTCTTTTTCCACTTCTTTGATGATCTCTACGGGAATCTCTTTGACCACTTCGACTTCTTTGATCACTTCGATGGGTACTTCGATTTCTTTTATGATTTCTTTTTCTACCTCCTTGATTACTTCTACGGGTACTTCTTTGACTACCTCCACTTCTTTGATGACTTCCACTTCCTGAATGACGGGTACTTCGCGGATCACTTCAATTTCTTTGGGTATTTCTTTTTCGTTGATCACTTCGACGGGTATTTCTTTGGCTACTTCTACTTCTTTGATGATCTCGATTGTTTTTTCGACGGGTACTTCGCGGATGGTTTCAACGGTCTTGATGTTTTGGATTTCGTTGACCACTTCGACCGGAATCTCCTTGATGACCTCTACTTCTTTGATGATGGTTTCTGTTTTGATGACGGGTTTTTCGCGTATCACTTCTATTTCCCGGACTACTTCTACGGGTACCTCTTTGATCACTTCTACTTCCCGAACCACTTCAACGGGTACTTCCTTGACCACTTCTTTTACTTCCACCTGGGCTTCGGCTGCGGCTTTGTAGTTGAGTTCCATTTGGTCGTAGCTTCTTTTCAGGTTGGTAAAACTCGTTTTCATGTCGGTATAATCGGTATTCAGCTTCACCTTTTCGCCTTCGAGCGATGCGACGGATTGTTCGAGGTTGGCAAGTTGAGTATTTTTATCTTCCAGGTTGGAGGCGTATCTTCCTTTGGTAAGGAAATGAGTTAGGAGTGATCCGAGCAGCCAGGAAACCAGCATGCCCAGGAATACAGGCAAAAGACAACCTCCGAATGCGGCGAGAATGATGTAGCTAAACATAGTCCGTTTTGATTATTAGAATTGAAAGAAATTACAGGGTTTGAAAGGAGTTATATGGATTGCTTTCTATACGAAGATACTGAAATTCCGGCAAATCACCCCCATCTTAAAAAAAATAACGGAAAGAAATTACAATTCCCAGTTCAAATGACCTATTTTTACCTCAATCAAATACTTAATTCGATAAATCTTTTCTACATGAAACCCATAGTTCCCATACTCGGCGTACTGTCTGCATTGTGGCTGATCCTCGGCACCTGGTGGGTGTCCAGCATCGTTTGCGGCTCTGGTTCCGAAGCCGGATTCAGCGTTGTTGACGACCAGTTCAAAGCCAGCTCAGAGGATATGTTCACCTTTGCCCTTTCGAGCGACAAAGCCACCTACACCAAAAATACAGAGACGGCCTTCAAAGAAATTGCCACCTACCTGAACGATCATCCGGAGAGACAACTCCAACTGACCGGCGTTTTCGACAGCCGCGAAACCAACAACACGGCCTACGATAATCTGGGCATTGCCCGCGCGGAGACCATCAAATCGGTGTTGATCCAGCAAGGTGCCAATGGAGATGCCATTCAAACCCGGGCTGCCGAGTCGAACAACCTTTATTTTGATAAAGACAAAAAACTGATGGGCGGTGTCAATTTTCTTTTTGCGAAAGCTAATGACAATTCCACCTCCTCTAACAACGAACTTACAAACCCGGATGCCAAAGTGGAAACGCCCACCCAGACACCAGCTCTATCGCTCGACGAACCCCTTATGTTGCACATCACCAACTCCCGGTTCAACCTCGACGAATTCGACGGGGTACAGGATTATCTCGCCAACCTGAAAAACAATGTAAGAGAAAACCCAAACGCAAAAGTGGTCGTAACGGGGTACAACGATGATGACCGCATGGCCACGAGGGTTTCCCGAAAAATGAGATCAGCACTGTACAACCTCGGCTTTAAAAAAGGGGTCATCGAACGGTATACCGGCAAATCGGCCGACTCACCAAGTGGTGATGCGGGGGTGAGCATCCGTTTGAAATAGAAGCATCTCGGATTAATTTTTTCATTCTTAGACAGATCCTGTGGAATGCTAAATTTCCCTTCGCACATGCTCACTCTCCAAAGGGACACCCCTCACATTTAGCCTGGAAAAGTGGGCTGTGTTCCCCTTTAGGGCTAGGGTGCGGGATGGCAAATCACAGTTTTCGTCAAAGAACCAATTTTTTTACTCAAATTATCTGCCCATGTCTTTTCTGTCCTTTCGGAAAAACAGATCCGCTGCGCCGTTCCATTTATGGCTAATGGTTACGGCCCTGTTGTTTGTCCTGTCCAACTGGCATTGCAACACCACCAAAAAGAACGGTTCGTCCACCTCCGCCAATAGCCACCAGTTGGGAGACATCCTGCAGGTCTCCAACAAAGACAATACCTCCATTGATGCTGAACAATTAAAACTCAAACTCGATAGAGTAGTAGAGAGCCGATGCCCCAAATACACCAACTGCATCCGTGCCGGTGAGGCCAAAGCAACACTCCGCATCATCAAAGAAGACTATGCCTACCACATCGAACTCGAAGCCAAAGGCCATTGCGAAAAAACCGACGGCTCCTGCGGCAACACTGTCAGCGAAAACGGTTATAAGTTTACCCTGATGTGGCTTGCTCCTTACCCCGGCGTGGACGGCAAGAATTTAATCAAACAAGAAGATTACGTGGCACATGTGAAGGTGGAGAAGCAGTAAGTAATTATTAATTATTTGATGGCGTTCCCAAGTATGGACTTGTGGAGCCTAAACAGCATATGACCTTTCACATCCAGGGCCCCGCTTTTCGCGGGGCAAGCTCTCTGGCCCTACAACAGTACTTTTTATCGTTGTTTTTTACCAATATTCAGGGCCTCTGGCCCTTAGCATAGATTAAAGTTCTCCCGCTTGCTATCGGGATGGCACGCTACCAATTATTAATTATTTATTTGGTCGGAACAATCCCGCCACTGACCTTCTCCCCATTTTTGTATTCGTATTCCATGATGAGTTGTTCGTCTTCACTGTATTGACGGAACATGCCATCCTGTACCCCGTTTTTGTATTCGACCTCTTTCAGGAGTTTTCCGTTGTTGTAGTATTCCCGGTAAAAGCCATCGTATTCGCCCATGTTGTAGTTCACTTCTTTTTCGGCTCGGCTGCCGAATCGGTATTTGGCCCATTTGTCGTGGAGGATGTCGTTGACATAGTGGCATTGGAGGTTGACGGAGCCGCGGTCGTTGAGTTCGAGGAAGACGCCGTTTTTTTTGCCATTGATAAAATTGGTAATGGTTTTGATGCGGCCGTCTTCGGGGTAATAGGTGATCCAGGCACCCGATTTGAGGCCGTTGACCAGTTCGCCTTCTTCCAGCAGTTGTCCGGCCGGGTTCTTTTTGGTCGCTTTTTGAAGGCCGTTGTTAAAATTTTCGATGGTGAATCCTTCCAGATTGGCGGGGGCTGCTGCTTCGCCGCCACCTGTTGACCCGCATGCCCAAAAGAGTACGCAAACCAACAAAAACAAAGAATTTTTCATGACTTAAATAGTATTGAAATCGGTTAGAAAATAGCACTGCAATTATACTAAGTAAAGCCCACAAAATGATATTTCCAGCCAATGGAAACTTTTGCAAAAGCATTGATGTGCTTTTTCCGTTTCAAAAAATGCCTGCCAATAGCCTTTTTTCCAATAAAAAGGGACTATTTGTTTTACTTTAATGTTAATTTATTGTAAATTTGTGCGTTTGCAGTGCAGTTGTACTTATAACTAAATGTTTGCCACGGGGTGAGGCAACCGGCCTCTAACGAGAAAAGAAGCGTTTTGATGATGTGGCACCCCGAAAAACTGATGCTTCGGTACCAGAGCTAATGACTGACTTGTGCCGAACAAATCCACCACCCCCGACGTGTGGTTTTTGATGGGGTCACTCTGAAACAAGGGCCCTGACTTGTCTAACTTCTTCCAAACTTTATCCCAAGCCGCCTTGCCTGGCTGTATCTGCATCGATCAGGTGGTTATTGTTGATGGGTAATTACATAGCCATAATGGACGTGTTGCTGCCCGTTTCAGTAAAACTACGATTATGTTGGAATTGGAATTGATTTCATTGAAAGGACTTAAAATAATTTTTAGCACGATGAATAGTCTCTCATGTTGAAAGGATCAATGGGCATATTAATGGTTGTTTTGCTGGTTGCAAGTGTCTTTGTACCCGTCGAAATTCCCTATACTTTTGAAAGCACCGCCAAAGTATATCCGGTTCAGCAATGGGTTTTACACAAAAACCGCGATGGCAACCTCATCAAATCACTCCACAATTACAAAACAGGCCTCCTCGCCGACTACGGTACCTATCAATTCGACAGAGGAGACATTGTCCAAATTGCCTTTAACCCCAATAAAATAGCGGAAACAAAAGTCGACTCTGGCGAACTCATCGCTACCATCGCCTCCGTCAACCTGGCCGAAAAACTCGTCAAACTCCAAAACGAACTTTCCATAGAAAGGGCCAACCTCGATAAAGTGTCTACCGGTGAAAAAGTTCAGATCGTCAATCAGGCAGAGGAAGAACTCAATAAAGCCTATCAGAACAACGATTTTCAGCGCAAAAACTACAACCGCGCACAAAAACTATTTCGCGACGGACTGATTTCCCAACTGCAATACGAACAGGCAGAAGCCGCCTTCAAACAATCCCAAATAGAGATCGAACTGGCCAAAAAGAAGATCCGCGTTACCAATACCGGCGAGAAAAGGGAAGAGATCAAATTGACTAAAGCCAAAATCAAATCGCTGGAAAATGAAATTGACTTTTTCACCCAGACCAGCGATAGCTACGCCATACACACGCCCATCACCGGTAAGATAAGTTACGAAACCGGCGTCGACGGCGACAAACTCATCGTTGAAGACACCGCCGAACACATCCTCATCGTCCCCATCAAACTCAAGGACAAAGATTTTGTCGGAAAAGATACCCGTATTCAGATCGACATCATGGGCTCCGACACATTGGTCGATGTGGAACTGGTAGACGTGAGCGATAAAGTCGAAATACTAAACCGCGACGTCGTGGTTCTGGCCAAAGTCAAAGTAAGCGGAACCGTCCCCGGTTTGTCGACCGGTATGCCTGTAAAATGCAAGATCACCTGTGGCAAGGTGCTGCCTATTGAATACATGAAGCGCTCGATAGGCTCGAATAGTAAGTAGATAAGAAGATGTAGAAATATTGGGTGCATACTTTGAGAAAACAACCCTCTCACTTCCATACTACAACTCGATAGCCTTACCCGTTAACATTCGTTTTTTTGGTGAAAACCAGACTATTATCTGGATTAAACACTACCTTTAAGCCAGGTTGTGATTGTATATCAGTAAGTTATACTTTACGTTTGAACGTATGTCAAAGAAACCTACAAAAGTAAAACTGCGATATGAGTACAAATACTTCGTACCCATGTCCAAACTGGAAATGTTGCGCCAGCTCATCGGGCCCTTTACCCGGCTGGATCCCTACGCAGCACAACAGCCGGCAAAGGAATATACCGTACGCAGTATTTACTTTGAAACGCCTGACTTTGAATGCTACCAAACCAAGATAGAAGGGTTAAAACACCGCAATAAGGTCCGCCTGCGCGGGTACAATACCTACGACGGCACCAACGTGGTGTTCATGGAGATCAAACGGAAATACGAGGCACCCATTTTGAAAAACAGGGCAATGGTACATTTCAACGAGTTTAAAAAAATAGCCAAAGGGGAAGCTGCTCTGGAGGATTATCTCAAAAATGGCGGCGACAAAATACCCCATGCACTGGACAACGGCAAACGCTTTTTTTACAACCTCTACGCCCGCAAAATGAAACCGGTCATTTGCGTGGTCTACGAGCGGGAACCCTACCTCAACCTACAACCAGAAAAAGAAAACGACCTGCGGATCACCCTCGACAAAAACCTGCGGAGCCGGGCTTATCCCACCATAGACGACCTGTTTGACCAATCGCAAATGGTATCGGCTCTGTCGGGATATTTTATCCTCGAAGTAAAATTCAACAAGGCGTACCCGGTGTGGATGAAGCCCATCATCGGCGTCATGGGCCTTCACCGCGAGTCGGCATCCAAGTATTGCATTTGTATCGACTCGCACAATAAAATAAACACAAATGCCCGATACGACACCCTGTCTTACGGCAGGATGTTTCCCGGAAGGGGAAAATCCTTCTGATCGGGGCAAGACATTGTAAAAGATATGTTAGAAGAGTTTCAACAGATTGACGTATTCCGGCCCTCTATTTTTGATATTGCGACCAATATGTTTGTGGCCCTTATCTGCGGGCTGATCATCTCATTGGTGTATCGGTTTGTGTATAAAGGGCCCAGTTATTCGGTCACTTTCGTAAATTCGTTGGTGTTGCTGTCAATGATCACGGCCGTGGTCATCCTGGTAATTGGCAACAATCTGGCGCGGGCATTCGGGCTGGTGGGCGCCATGTCGATCATCCGGTTTCGGACGGCAGTGCGGGATGTGCAGGACATAATTTTCATTTTCTTTTCCCTCACCGTGGGGATGGCTGCCGGGGTTGGTTTAGTGGAAGTGGCCATCATTGCCACCCTCATCATATGCAGTGTAATTATATTGTTGGTGTCGACCGATTTTGCCTCTCCCAAAAAACGCCAGCACCTGCTCCAAATTGCCTATGCCGGCTCCGACAGCGCCGAATATCAATTGGCCGCCACCCTTAAAAAATACTGCAAAAAACTCAAGCTGGTCAACCTCAAAAACGTGGGCTTCAACGACAACCTCGAGGCTTTCTATCACGTCGCTCTCCGCAGCAGCAAGTACCAGCAGGAACTCGTCCGGTCCCTCAACGAACTCGAATTTGTCACCAACGTCAACCTCTACTTCGACGAAGACGATAACAATTCTCCTACGACTATTTAATTGAGTGCGTGACATATCTACCGCCAGGTAGATATGTCACACACTCGTTTTTCTGGTCCGTATTACTAAAAACCGTTGGTCAAGGAAAAAATTCAAATCCATTAAGATGAAGTTAGAGGGGCATTTGAAACCTACCTGGCGGTAGGCTGGTCTACCTGGCGATGAACAGGTGGCCCATGTACCAAGGGGAACGTCGCTACGCGCCATAAAATTACACTTGATGTTTTGTTACCAATGGAGGCGTCGCTATGCGCCGCTACCAGATAGGGCATCGCTTTTTGTTTCTATGGGTAGAACTAATTAGCTCGGTCAATATAACAGCTCAGGGTAAAGGAGTTGCTCTTGCACTTCATGGCAGTTAACGAGCAAAATAGTGCTGTTTTAATATTCGGATTTCGATAAGTTATTCCGTAATTTGCAAAAATGACAAACAAAGAAATCGCCGGCTTCTTCAACGAGCTGGCCAAAATGATGGAGCTGTACGACGAAAACCAGTACCGCATCCGTTCCTATCAAAATGCTTACATCCAACTGAGGAAACAGCCGCGCCCGCTCGCCGAGATGTCGCTCTCCGAAATGGAAGGCCTCAAGGGCATAGGCAAGGGCACCAGCACCAAGATCATGGATATTATTTCTACCGGCAAGCTGCCTGCCCTGGAAGCCTATCGCGCCAAAACGCCGCCCGGCATCCAGAACATGTTGCGCATGAAAGGCTTTGGTCCAAAAAAGATAAAGCAGTTGTGGAAGGAGTTGGGCATCGAGTCGGTGGGGGAGCTTTGGTATGCCTGCAACGAAAACCGCCTGGTAGAACTAAAGGGGTTTGGCGCCAAAACGCAGGCAGACCTCAAAAAACAGGTCGAATATTTTCAGCAGTCGAGTGGAAAGTATCACTACGCGGCGGTGTTGCCCAAAGCGGAAAAACTATTGGCTCTTTTAGAAGAAAAACTGGAGCCCCAAGCCACGTCACTGGTAGGGGAAATAAGAAGGTATTGCCCGGTGGTACACGAAGTAGCCATTTTGGTGGCAACCGATAAAATGCCGGAACCTTTGCCTGAATTGGAAAGTATGGTTGTCACCCAAAAAAAAGAAAACCTGGTTGAAGGCAGTTTTGAAGAGGTAAAATTCAAACTTTACTTTTGCGCTCCCGACGAATTTGGCTCCAAGCAATTCAGATACACTGGCTCTAAGGATTTTATCGAGGCGTTTTTAGCGAAAGCTGCGGCAAAAGATTTTCAAAACCTTTCCAGCGAACAGGCCGTATTCGACAAAGCCGATATCCCATATATTGCACCGGAATTGAGGGAGGAGGCGGAGATGGTAGGCTTGGCGCAAAATGGTAAAATGCCCTCGGGTCTGATAAACTCGGAAGACATCCGGGGGGTCGTCCATTGTCACTCCACATATAGCGATGGGATCAATTCTCTGGAAGAAATGGCGCGTTATACCCGCGACCAGGGCTTTGGATATCTGGCTATTTCCGACCATTCCAAATCGGCATTTTACGCCAATGGCATGAAACCCGACCGGGTGCTGGAACAGTTTGCCGAGATAGACCAGCTCAATAAAAAACTGGCTCCATTCCGGATTTTTAAAAGCATCGAATCGGATATTCTGAACGACGGATCATTGGACTACGAAGATGACCTCCTCGCCCAATTTGACTTTGTCATCGCCTCGGTCCACAGTCATTTGAAGATGGACGAGGAAAAAGCGATGAAGCGACTTATAACAGCTGTTGAGAATCCTTACACCAAAATATTGGGTCATCCCACCGGGCGGCTGCTTTTGTCGAGACCCGGCTACCCGGTCGACCACCACGAACTCATTGACGCTTGCGCTGCCAACGGCGTGGCCATTGAACTCAACGCCAACCCCTACCGGCTTGATCTCGATTACCGGTGGATACCCTATGCTTTGGAGAAAGGCGTACTCATATCCATCAACCCCGATGCACATAGTACGGCTGGCATCCACGACATCCGGTTTGGGACATTTGCGGCCAGGAAAGGAGGATTGTCTGCGGAAGATTGCCTTACGGCAAAAAAGGTATCTGATTTTGCCGAATTTGTCACAGCGAAGTAGGTATCATATTTGTATGTTGGCTAATGCTTGAGGATTGATTTGCTGATGCTTGCTCCTACCCTGCATGGCAGGCGTGAAGCATGCAGTGAAGGTAGCGCTCTTCACTGGCGGAGTCCTCCGAATCGAGTTCGGGACAGGCATTCAAAGTGCTGATAATTGATCCCAATAACAGTCGAGGAGGATAAGCGTTTCAGTTTTGGGTTACACTTGACGCAAGGGGTTTGTATTTCCAGCAAATTTCAAATAGAGAATGGCGACTCATTAACAACTCGTTAACACTTGTTGGATAGTCATTAACAGGGAAATTTTAAAGGAGCACTTACCTTTGTGGTTGTAAATTATTGTTAATTATAAGATACACTCATTTCGATTATCACTTTTAAAACTCAAAATTAATAATGGAAAATTCAAAGAAAATTCAAATTGGTCTTTTAGTATTGGTAGCCGGATTGCTGCTGGCTAACCTTACCGGTATGTTCGATGGTGTTTTTGGAGGTGGTGGCGACAAAGATGTACGCGCAGATGCCCGTACTGCTATTTCAGCCGACCCGGCTTCCGACGCTGCCGCTGCTGTAACGCCCAACAATCCTGCTTTTAGTGCAGGCAAAGATGGCAAAGCTGCTGAACCTGCTGTGCCTGCCGGCCCCTTGACATCGATCGAATTTGAAGAAACCGAATTTGACTTCGGCGTAGTCGATGCAGGTGAAAAAGTAAACCACATGTACAAGTTCAAAAACACCGGCAACGAGCCTCTGATCATCAGCAATGCCAAGGGAAGTTGTGGTTGTACGGTGCCCAGCTGGCCCAAAGAGCCCATCCCAGTAGGTGGTACGGGTGAGATCCAGGTACAGTTCGACTCCAAAGGAAAGAAAAACAAGCAAAGCAAGCGGGTTACGATCACTGCCAACACCGACCCGGCCCAGACCTTCCTGACCATCAAGGGAGAGGTTACGCCCGATCCTGCTGCTGAAGCCGCCGCTGCCGCTAAAAAAGCAGAGAAAGAAGCTGCTGCTCAACAATAATTTCGCAATCTTACCCATTGCAAAAAGCTCACACGAGGTCAACATCGTGTGGGCTTTTTTTGTTTTTAGTATGTGATTACCTTTTCAGGAAATGCTAACTTGCACTCCAAAACCCGGACTATGAAGTCGTACCTCTCTCTCGTCAAATTCAGCCATACGATATTTGCTCTGCCCTTTGCTCTATTGGGCTTTGCCATTGCCACATTGACGGTTGGGCAGGGCATCAACTGGCGGTTGCTGGGGCTGGTGGTGTTGTGCATGATCTTTGCCAGAAGCGCGGCTATGGCCTTCAATCGGTACATCGACCGCGACATCGATGCGCTGAACGCCCGGACCGCGGGCCGGGAGATACCGGCCGGGATCATTAGTCCCCGGTCGGCTCTGTTATTTGTAATTGTAAATGCCTTGTTATTTGTTATCACCACCTGGTGGATCAACCCGATCTGTTTTTATTTATCGCCGGTGGCCTTGCTCATTATTTTGGGGTACAGTTACACCAAACGGTTTACTGCGCTCTGCCATCTGGTGTTGGGACTGGGGTTGTCGCTGGCGCCGGTGGGGGCCTATTTGGCGGTGACAGGTGCCTTTCACGTCTTGCCGGTGTGCTATGGGTTGGCGGTATTGTTTTGGGTGAGTGGGTTCGACATTATTTATGCCATGCAGGATAAGTCTTTCGACGAAGCGCAATCGCTTCACTCCATGCCGACGTGGTTGGGGTTGGAGCGGGCACTGCGGTTGTCGTCGGTGTTGCACATCCTTTGTGGTACGTTGATACTCTATGCAGGATATTTGTTGAGCAGCGCCTTTGTGGAGGTCAATTGGTTGCATTGGTTGGGGGCGGTGATTTTTGTAGGACTGTTGTTGTATCAGCACCGGTTGGTGAGTCCCGGCGATCTCCGGCGGGTCAACCTGGCTTTTTTTACGACTAATGGGGTGGCAAGTATGTTGTTGTGCGGGCTGATTATTTTGGATATTTTGGTGGGGTAGTATTGCGTAGCATCGAAGCCAGAGACCTGCCGGTCGGCAGGCAGGCTTCAACGAGTGAGGACCTTTTTATACACCCAAAACGATGTTTTATTCAGAATGCTCATACACCCATAGATCACCTTGTGCATCATGAAAACCAATTAAGCCAAATTCAGGGTTGTAATGTATTTTATCAAATCCATCTAGTGTTATTGGTAAGTCTAAGTTGGTATAAACATCTGAAAAGTTCTTATCCAATAAAGTTACGGATTCTTCATAAATATAATTCTGAAATACAATAGGAAGGTCAGCGTCTATAAGTTCAAAAATAGGTATTGTTCCATTATTAATTGAATTGTATAATGATCCACTTAATACTTCAACGATTAAATCTGATTCAGTAGATTTAATGGAATACATTTTAATGGCCATGTAATAGTCAACAGTTTCCGAATCCTCCAGGTTATAATTTACTCTATGGGATTCAGTTTTATGGGCCTTTGTACCAGTACCAGCAGTTTGATCCTTATTTTCTAATGTGTATTCGATGGAAAATCCCTTTTCGAGGCCTTCTGCATTTTTAAAGACAACTCTTTCTACATTCTCCATGTTTGGAAATAAATCTTTTATTCTTTCAATTTTATAATACTCATCTTGAGTGTTGGTACTGTTGTTTGAACTATTATTTGTACCACTATCAGGATTTGTAATAGTTTCATCACCTTTGGAACAGGTTAAAAACAAAGCGGCTATTATTAACATTAATAGACTAATATTTGATTTTTTCATTGTATATGTTTTTTATTAACCGATTGGAATACATTCTGAATCAATAAATCTACAACAAGTACCATCCGTATATAGTACTAAAAAATTTGTTAAATATGGTGCAACAAGCCAAGATTTGTGCATTTTTCCAGGGGTTAAAAAACCCCTGGCTATGGGCTGCCATGAAGGACTATCGCCTACATGGCACGTCGCGTTTCCCGCTTTGGGCGGGACAGATTCTACGAAACTACAAATAAATAGTGTTAACTCTGCTGGTACACAAGTATTGGTTTCGGTCTTTGGCCGGTCTATTTTGCTACGCCGGGCAAAGCCCGCGGCCTTGGCCCGTGGAACAGTAAAACTGTTAAGAGTGTGTGACAAAATCGCTGTGGCTTTTACCACAAAGACACGAAGAAACAAAGATTCACAGAGAAAATCTTTGTGTGGCTCTGTGTCCCTGACTGCCGTCAGGCAGGTTGGAGCCTTTGTGGTGAGAGGCTCCACTAATACGTCACGCACTCAACTGTTAACGAGCAAAGCAGTGTAAACTTATTATTCAGATTTTATATGTTATTTAGATGACTTTATAATAAACAGCTTTATACCTGGGTGAAGGAGTTTGCCCTACACCCCACGGCTGTTAACGAGCAACACAGTGGAAATTTATTATTCGGAATTCATATGTTGTTTTGATGTTTTTATGAAAATCTGCTGTGTTGCAACGCCGGGCAAAGCCCGTAACCCCACGACTCTTAACGAGCAATAAAGCGCTTTTCTAGCATCATGGTTTTACAAAATCCCCCACCCGGACCGCTGCCTCTTCCGTCTGTCCGTTCTGCCACATGACATTCAATCCAAACTGGACTTTACCTCCGTTTTTCCGAAAGGAAGACAAGGTGCGCAACGGTTCTTTGGAAACGGTTCCGCTTCGAGGATCGACATTGACCATGATACAACGGCTGCAAGGCTTTACGCCGGTAAGGGAGTGTGCCCCGATTTGGAAATTACTCCAACGGTCTTCTTCAAAAGGGGTGTCAGTTTGCACCACGATGTTGGGCCGGAACCGATGCATGGTGACGGGGTGGGGCAGGCGGCCGTTCAAATCGTCGAGAGAGGCCTGGCCGATCAGCAGGATGGGATAGCCATCGGCAAAACTAACCACCGAACCTTCCGGTACTTTTGGAGAAAGAATGGGCCTTCGCGTGCTATCGGGCATATAAACCAACTGGCATTTCATGGAAAGTTGCCGACTAAGCCATATATTCGCTTCTTCAAACGTTCCCATCGCTGAACATACGGTATCCCAAATTTTTACGGGCCTGACAGGCGCCCCTTGTTCGGGTTGTAGTGGTATTTCTACACCGGGATCGTGGGCGTGGTGTATTCGTATGGTGTCTGTGGTCAAATCCAGTTGGATGCGGGCCAACGCCGGTACTTTGCGCCGGGTGATGAAGACACCATCGTCGTCGACGATCATCCACCGACGGTCGTATTGCAAGCCACGGCTGGTCAGGATGGCTTCTTCAACCGCGACCTCCTGAAGGGATTTTATGGGGTAAATATAAAGTTGAGTGACTTTCATCGGGTAGGCCAGGTTACAAAAATTAGGGTTTGCGATAAATTTTACATATTTCGATTTTAAAAATGTGTTATATTTTGTTAAAAAACGAAATACATATGTTAAAATAAAAATATATTGATGGGTTTTTCCATTGTGGAGGGGTATAATAGCCAGTAAATCCGGGACTTATTATGATTTTTCTTAATTGGCATGATTTTCGACCCCTTCGCAAAGATACGGCATAGCTGAATTTCTATTGCTTTCCCACACTATGTTTTGTGGCTTTGATACCCAACTTTAAAAGAAGAAGTGAACCGACGCGTTTTGTGGGTCAGTCTGAGTCCCGGCAGGCTGAATGGCACTTCACCACATGAACATACGATAACCATTTTATTGGACTTAAAGATCAATTGGTCTATTGACCCTTTTCAGAAGGTCGGCAAAGTATCGGCCGTTTGGTGTTTTTGGAAAATGGAACCGAATAAAATCCACATGCGAATACTTTACACACTACTTTTCCTGGCGATTGTTCAAACCAATGCCCTTGCCTTCAACTGGAACGGGCTTGCTGATGCCGATGAACATGCAGCTACTACCTGGGTGGTTGACACCAACTTCGTCAACGCACCGGATACGGTATTGCTTCAGATCACCGATTGTGCAGCTACTGCTCCTCTTTGTGTCGATCTGCCCACCGACGATGTTTCCAATTTCACCCTCTGGGCCAATGGCGCCTTTTACAGTCTTGGCCTCGACCAATGCAACATCGACACCACCCACCGGTATTCTTATGCCAACCTGACGACCTCAGGCCCCTACTCTCTGGACAGTTGGTTCATCAATGGCATCCCTCAAAGTCAAACTTCTTTCAATACCATCGACGAGTTGGTGGCCTATATGAACACCGTTGACCCGTTGGGCAATTGGGTACACGATCCCGTCAATCAATTGATAGAAGGAGGTGTGGAGTCGAATGTCTATTCAGATATGGTCATTTCTGAAAATGCCTCTCAGGTGGTTTTTGGGGTGACGCAGTCTTTTACTGCTCTGGGAACGTCGTTGAATTTCCCGGAAGGGTGGACCGAGTTTGTCCTTCAGGAAAATACCACGCAGTTGACCGACACCTTTCATGTAAATGTGATCTGCACCCCACATGATACGATCAACCTGACATTATTGATCAGCGACTCCAGTGTGGAATGCCTGGATTTCAGCGAATTGGCGGGCGATGTAGATACAGTGTTCAATGCCTGTCCGACAAATTCGGGTACGGCGGTTGACTTTTTTCTGGTCAACGACGATTCCTGCGTGGTGGTTACCACCATTGCCGGAGGGACGGATGCGGCCTGTTTTGTGGCTTGCGATACCTTCGGTTTTTGCGATACGACCACCTTTATCGTCAATGTAAATGTGCCGGGTACTCCCGGTACACAAACCTTTGCCGATACACTGTTTTTGGGAGATGGGGATTTGTTTTGTGTCAATACCGGCGTGTTGCCTGGGGTGCCCGATACGATATTCAATATTTGCCCTGGTTCCGGAGGACAGAGCAGTGTTTTTAACCTCGACCAAAACACATTTTGCGTAAGCTACAACAGCCTTGCGGAAGGAATCGACACGGCTTGCATTGTTGTTTGCGACGATATGGGGGTTTGCGATACTACGGTGATGTCGATCACGGTGTTGACGTTGGGGCTGGATTATTTTTACGACACCTTGTTTTTCAATACCGATGAGCTATACTGCAATTTCGATCTGTCGGAGTTGCCGGGCAACCTGGTCAACATGACCAATGGTTGTCCGGGAAGTTCGGGACAATTTGTCGATTTTACAGTAGATGCCGTCAACAACTGTGTTGCTTATGATGCCCTGTCGGCTGGCAAGGATACGGCCTGTATTTATTTGACCGACGACCTGGGCAACCAGGATACCCTGATGATGGTGGTTTGCGTACTGGCGCCCCAGCCCAGCGTGGTGATCGATACCATCCGGCTGGGGTTGAGTGCCGAGCATTGTTTGGATGTTTCGGAATTGGGAGGAACGGTCAGCAACAATATTCAGTTTTGCGATCCGCTCGACCTGGATGTAGTCTCGGTCGATCCCGATAATGGGGCGCTTTGCATCGACATCACCGGAATGGCATTGGGGACGGATACTTTTTGCGTGTATATCTGCGACGACCTATCGGTGTGCGATACGACTTATTTTTACATAAATGTAAATGATGAGGAAGTGATCACGCCGCCGGTGGCCAATGCCGATGTGGATACTGCTTTTCAGAATACGTTGCTGGTAACCCACGTTTGTGCCAACGATGAAGTGCCGGGAAATGACCCTACCAGTTTTTTTGTATTGGCGATCGACGAAGGGGGACTTGGCCCACAAAACGGAGCGACATTTGCCAATCCCGGTGATTGTACCATTGATTACATACCGGATAATAATTTTTGTGGTGCAACGGATTCGTATACCTATGTGATCTGCAATGCAGCCGGTTGTGATACCACTTCCGTGGAAATCTATGTGGCCTGTCCGGCTACTAATCTCGCGTTTTACGATGGCTTTTCGCCAAATCAGGATGGGGTCAACGATACCTTTCGCATTGAAGGGATTGAAGGCCTTCCGGACAACACCTTGTATGTGTTCAACCGATGGGGCAATCAGGTGTTTAAGATCGATGGTTACACCAACCAGCCCGGCTGGGATGGTACTTGGGAAGGCGTACAGTTGCCGGATGGTGTGTATTATTATTTGCTCGATCACGGCGATGGCGAAAAGTCATCGGGATGGGTCGTTTTGAGCCGGTAGTGTAAAAATAATTTAAGAATGAGTGCGTGACCTTCCTGCCGGTCGGCGGCGGGTTAGCGGAGCCTCTCACCACAACTTGTCCCGGACTTGCTCTGGGAAAGGCTCAAAGACACAGAGCCACACAAAGATTTTCTTTGTGAATCTTTGTGCCTTTGTGGTAAGTGCCGCAGCGATTCTCGCCTGGCGGCCAGACAGGTTTGTCACTCACTCTTTAAGAATAGCATTGTTTTTGTATAGGGTATCATTTGAAGAAGGCACTTGAACAGAAACGAAATAATTGATTTTGGCGAAAGTCCCCGCTTTTGTACAAAATCAATAGTGAATTTTAACCAAAACGCATTAAACTTAGATATAATGAGAAAAAACTTTACGTCTTTCCTTATCGCAGCCCTCTTTTGTGTGGTAACCGTTCAGGCACAGCAGGATGCCATGTTTACCAAGTATATGTTCAACAGTTTGGTGTACAATCCGGCCTATGCAGGTGCCAAAGACCACCTGGCCATCGGTCTTTTACATCGGACGCAGTGGTGGGGCATCGAGGGGGCACCCACCACCCAGACGCTGACCGCTCATACCCCACTGAAGAACGAGCGGGTGGGTGTGGGCATCAACCTGATCAACGACAACATCGGACCCACCCACACCATTCACGCCAACCTGAGCTATGCCTATCGGATCCCTTTCGGAAATTCCAAACTGGCTATTGGCGTGCAGGGCGGTATTATGAATTGGAGCGCCAACTGGAATGAGCTGACCCTCGAAAGCCATAGCGTTGGTCAACAAGACGAGGCTTTTGATGCTGAGTCAAACCCCAGTTTTCTATTACCTAATTTTGGGGGTGGTATCTATTTTTACAACGAAAAATTCTATATGGGCTTCGGGGTCCCGCATTTGATCGAACACGACTTGAGGAAAAAAGGTTTAAATGATGATGGTATTCTATCAGAGCAATGGGCCAAACAATACCGCCACTATTTTCTCAGTGCCGGGCTGGCCATGCCGCTCAACGGCGAAATGCTGGTGTTGAAACCTTCCATTCTGGTGAAGAATGTGGGTTTGTTCAGCAATTGGAATAAGGATGAACAGTATCGGGGTTTCGGTGCCCCCAACGAGTTTGACATCGACCTGTCGTTGTTGTTTTATCAGACCTTTTGGATCGGGGCCTCCTTCCGCTCCGCTTTTGAAGCCTTCAATGACAGCAGCTCTTTCGACAGCATCGACATTTGGGCATCCTACTACCTGGCCAACGGACTCCGCATTGGGGCGGCCTACGACTATACCCTGACCAAGCTGCAAAACCCGGCCCAGGGTTCTTTTGAAGTGATGCTCGGATATGAATTTAATTACAAAACCAAACAATTGGTTACGCCTAGATATTTTTAACCATCGGGTTGTAAGAAACCTGAAAAAATTCAAAAAACACTCAATATGACTGGCAAGAAAACAATTCTCACCGCATTGGCGTGCTGTCTTTTCTTTACAGCAATGCAGGCCCAAAAGCTGAGCAAAGCCAAACGGTACATGGATCAGTTGAATTACATTGGTGCCATCGAGTTGTACAATCAAATCCTCGAAAAAAACGACATTCCCGAAGCCAAGATCAACATTGCGGAATGCTACCGCAAGATCAGCGACTCCGAAAACGCAGAGTACTGGTATGCGCAGGTGGTCCGTTTGGCGGAAGCCGAACCCATACACCGGTTGTACTACGGCCAGGCCCTGCAACGCAACGGCAAATGCGACCTGGCCAAGGAATGGTACGAAAGCTACATCCGCGAAGTACCCGACGACCTGCGCGGCCAATACCTGGTGGAGGCCTGCGATTATGAAGACGAGCTGATGACCAAAAACTCAGGCATCTACGATATTCAGCATCTCGAATTCAATTCCAACCTCGACGATTTCACACCGGTGTATTTCGCCGACGGACTGGTATTTGCCTCCGAGCGCGACAAGGGCAATGCCGTAAAACGGGTACACGCCTGGACGGGGAATCCCTTCCTCGAACTGTTTTACATCGAAGCCAAACCCGTTGACGGCGAAGGTTGTGGGCATTTCGAGTACGGCTCACCGGAAAAATTCTCCAAAGACCTCAACAGCAAATACCACGATGCCGCCGTGGCCTTTTCAAGCGATCAACAGCAGATATTCTTCACCCGCAACAATATCAAAGATGGCAAGGTGGGTAAAGACGACGACGATGTGATCAAACTCAAAATTTTTGCCGCCTCCAATCAGGGGGGCAACACCTGGGGCGACCTCGAAGGACTGCCCTTCAACAGCGATGAATACTCCGTGGCGCATCCGGCCCTTACACCTGATGGTTCGCGGTTGTTTTTCTCGTCG
Organism: Saprospiraceae bacterium; assembly: GCA_965222105.1. Taxonomy (GTDB): domain Bacteria; phylum Bacteroidota; class Bacteroidia; order Chitinophagales; family Saprospiraceae; genus CALGLS01. Next base: position 20,579 of record CBDCTQ010000023.1, read on the forward strand.
GATATGCCGGGTGGCTTTGGCGGAATGGATCTGTACGTTGCCGAAAAAGAAAGCGGCCGTTGGGGACCTCCCATGAACCTGGGACCGGCCATCAATACCGAAGGACACGAGTTGTTTCCCTACTATCACGCCACAGAGCGGCTCTACTTTTCTTCCGATGGGCAAATCGGCCTGGGAGGGCTCGATATGTACTATATGGATGACCACGGTGACGGTCAGTGGGGCGAGATCCAAAACATGGGCTATCCCATGAACACCATCGCCGACGATTTTGGACTGGTGATGAACGAAGAAGGCACTTGCGGCCACTTCTCCTCCGACCGCGATGGGGGTGCCGGTAGAGACGATATTTACAGCTTTCGCAAAACGGCTGCTCCGGTACAAATACTTGTGTACGACAAAAACACTAAAGAGCCCATTGAAGGGGCTTCTGTGGTCAACGACTGTACCGGCAACACCCTCACCACCGGCCCCGACGGTAAGGTGACCATTGACATGAAAATGGATGAGTGTTGCAATTTTGCGGCAAGCATGGAAGGATACATCGACAACTCCGAAGAAGGGTGTACCAAAGACATCAGCATCGGTGATCCGGTGTTTGTGGAAATCCCGCTGGAGCCCGAAAGCAAATTTGAAATGGTGGGCGCTGTATTTGACGAAAGTACCGGCATGCCGCTGCCCAATGCCACTGTGACTTTGACCAACGATGTCGACGATGAGGTGCTCACCCTTGTAACGGACTCTCTGGGCGGGTTCACCTTTCCACTGAAGGAAGACTATTGTTATACCGTAAAGGGGTCAAAAGAGGACTACCTGGCCAAATCCGTCAAGGATCAATGCACCCGTGACTTACTGGAGCCGACTATGCTTCAGGTGACCATTAATCTGCAACCCTTTAAAGTGGGCGACGATGTGGTAGCGGATAATAATCCATTCGATGATGCAACAGAACCCGTAGATGACCCAACTAAAAGCCCCGATGATCCCACCAATCCCGCCACCACCTTCCCTCCCGATGATGGTACAGAGGATTTGGCCAATAACAAAACGGGGGAGGAAGGCAACACTACAGACACCGATGATGGTTCCCATCCAATAGGTCCAAATAGCGGCAGTCTGGAACCTGGCGAACCAATACCTTTCCTGGTACACATCTACTACGATTTTGACCAGTCGTATATTCGCGAGGAGGATCATCCGGAAATGGAAAAACTCCTGGCCACCCTCACCGATAACCCGGATTACATTGTGGAGATCGGATCGCATACCGATTCCAGGGGGTCGAGCTCTTACAACCGGAACTTGTCGCAACGTCGGGCTGACTCAGTGGTGCGCTGGCTGACTAAAAACGGCCTTTCCCGCGACCGGTTGGTGGCAGTGGGCTACGGAGAAACCAAGAATGTGAATAACTGCTCGAACAATATTCCTTGCAGCGAGCAGGAGCATCAGATGAACCGGCGTACGGAGTTCCGTATACTGGGTACTTTGGGAGAGTACGATATTCGGGAGATGTCTAAGCCGCAGAATAATCCGCGGGTGGATGCTTGCCAGGGATGTCCGTTTTAGGAGCTGTTTGGAAAGCGAAGCTATTTTGAATAACAAAAGCGCGGCGACCGATGTTGGTCGTTGCGCTTTTGTTTGTGGGCACGGTTGCTTGTTAACCGCTATGGGGTATGAAGAAAAAGTTAGCGGGTCTTTTCAAAAGACACGCTAACACATCATTTCACTACGGCGCCATAGAGGTCTACATCGGCGGTGGCCCAGGCTTTGTTGAAAGCGAGGGTGGTTTTGTCGGTTTTTACTTTGTCGTTTAGTTGGCTGTGGGCGATTTTCAGGCCGTTGAGGGCCCAGCCGTTGTTGGGTAATCGTAGGAGGTCTTCTTCGAAGGTGGCGATTGCGTGGGTGTATTGTTGGGCCTCTAATTGGATGGTGCCCAGGTGGTGCCTTATGGAAAAGAACCAGTCGGGTGGTTCGTTGTAGTTGAGGCCGTCTTCAATGGCGACTGCTTCTTTGAGTAGGCGGGTGCTGCTGTCGTAATTTTTTTCTTCGGCGAGTATTTCTGCCTTGAGTACGCGGATGGCAATTTGCATAAGGTCGTAAGTGGAGTTGAGGTCCCAGATGGTGAGTTCTTTGAGGGATTCATCGGTGCCGGTTTTTTCCAGTGACGCCAATTCTTTTTTAGCGGAAGCCAACTCGTTTTTACCCAGGAAGGCCATCCCACGGGCGTAGTGTCGTACGGCGGTGGGATAGAGGAGGATACTGTCTTCGGGCGGCATAGCGAGGATTTCGTTCCATTTTCCAAATTTTACGAGTACGTTGTAGGGGGTGGTGTAGTAATGTTGGAGGGTGCCCCATCCGGGTTGTATCATGATCTCTTTGCTGGTGTGGTAGTGTAGTTCGTTGGCGGCTTTGATGGCCCATTGGCTGTTGCCTTCGAGGGTAGCGGTGGCGGCCATGAAGTGCCAGTTGTGCGGATAGTAGGCGAGGGGATAGGCGCCCTGGGCGTGGCATTTTTCCATATAGTTGCTGTCGACTTTTACAGCGTTGATGTTCGACACGGTGCCATTGTGGTAGAGGCCGGTGCGGATGTAGATGTGAGCGGGCATGTGAACGAGGTGGCCGGAGCCGGGTACCAGCCCTTCGTCGAACAGTTGGGCGCTTCGCAGGCCGCGCTCCGGGGTGCTGGAGGCCTCTACGGCGTGTATGTAAAAATGGTGTGCGCCTGCGTGTTTGGGGTCGAGGGCGAGTACTTCTTCGAGGGTGTTGATGATCTGGGGGGTCCAGGGTTTGTCGTTTCCGTTTTTGTCCTGGAGGTCCCAGGGGTGGAGGTTCATCAATGACTCGGCATACATGGCTCCGATGTGGGGGTCTTTGGGAAAACGTGTGTATACTGTTTGGAGTGCGTCGGCGTAGGCTTTGTCGAGGTGGGAGCGGTCTTCGGGAGGGTCTTTTACGTATCGCCTGGTCATGGCTTCGATGAGGGCTTTTTCTTTGGGAGATGCGTTTTCCGAAAGGGAATGCGCTTTCTGGATGGCGTCGAAGGCGCGTTGGTAGTTGTCGGGTTCCATGCCGCCGTTGTAGTTGGGGCCGAGTACGTATGCGAATCCCCAATGGGTCATGGCGCAGGTAGAGTCGAGCCGGGAAGCGTAGTGGAAGGAGCGGGCTGCCTCGGCGTGGTTGAATCCAAAGGCGAGGGCCATGCCCTGGTTGAAGTACCGCTGTGCGAGCTGGTGGTCGGTGCTGATGGGGAAGTCGGTTCCTTCGAGTCCGTCAAACAATGGTGCTACATTGTCGGCGGTGTACCATTCGGCGTCCACTGTTTTGGGGGCGCAAAGGGTGGCGGGGATGTCGGAGGTGGTTTGAGGGGGAGATTGTTCGTTGGCTGGAGTGGTGGCATTGGAGTTTTTGGTGTTGTTTTGGCAGGCTGTTGTCAAAAAGAGTAAAAGCGCGAGATGGAATGTGATTGATTTCATGATTTGTTGATTTGCTAATATGCTAATATGCTAATATGCTAATATGCTGATGCTTGCCGTGAAGGCGAAGCGATAGCGTAGTCCCCCGTAGCAAGTCCGGGGCAGGCTTTCATGGTGTTGATGCTTGCCGTGAAGGCGAAGCGATAGCGTAGTCCCCCGTATCAAGTCCGGGGCAGGCTTTCATGGTGCTGATATGTTGATTTATCCGAAACGTAACTCTTGTTAAATCGTCATTTGTTGCATCGAGGTAATAAACGACAACGTTCATCCGGGCTGCCTAATTATACGCCCTATGGAGTGGACAAAAGAGTTTTTAACAACATCTATCTATTTTTGAACACCGAATCTATTTTCTTCTTCCTCATTTGTAGTCAATTTTGTTCTTCACAAACTGCCCACTGAGCCACTTCCCATTGTGAGTCATCATTACGATGTAGGTGCCACTCGGATATTGGCTTACATTGATCTGTTCGGATTGCGATCCGGGAGGTAGTTCTTTTTCGAGTGTGGTCATGGTCTTGCCCGACAGGTCGTAGATGGTGCTTTTTATCTGGCCGGATCGTTCCATGCGGAAGCGGAGGTGGAGTATCTGTTGGGTGGTGTCGAGTAGCAGGTGCAATTTGTCGTCGTAAATGGGAAGGGTTGCCGGGTCTTTTTTCGCGAAAGTGTTGTTGGGTCCAATGGTGATGGTTTGTTGTCGGGTGGTTTGGTTGCCGTTGGTGTCCAGTGCGCTCCAGGTGCGGATGATGGTTTGGCTGCCGGAGGGGTTGTCCTTTTTTTGATCGACAAAAGCGAGGTGTGTGGGACCTTTGTCGTCGATGGCTATTGGGGTGCCGAAATCCGCTTCTTTGCCCTGGTAAATTTCCAAATCTTTTGGGAAAAAGGCAAACCGGGGTGGGGTAGTGTCAGTATTTTTGACGGTTTTCTTAGAGGTAATGCAACCATTAAGCATTATTGTTAGACCGAGCAGTGTGTACCATTTGTTGAAATTGCAAATCAACTGATTTTTCATAACAGTGGCAAGATTAGTTCAATTGTTGCATTCGGTCAATGTCAAATTATTGGTTTGGGTAATTAGTTTAGCAAGTGGCCAGGCTTTTTGAGTACTTGACTATTGGATTGAGTATGGTCTTTTGAACAAAAACAGTACCTACCGTCGATTCTTCATTTTTCCAAAAGGTTTTGCTTCCTCTTTTTGCTAAGCTTGCATTATATCCATTCTAATTTTTGATCTTCTTTGATCCTCCTTTCTTTTTCTTGTTTTTTGATCGTACTTTTGATAAGGGGTGGCTTCGTTGTTTATTCTTAGCCATGCAACAACGCCGAGGATAAGTTTAAACGAAAATTTTCTTTTTTAGTGATTCAGGTAATGGATGATAGGCAATTAATGGATGATAATTTTTGGGAGAAAAGAACTACTGAAGTTAGCGATAATATTCTATTGGAGATCGCAGAAAATAGATTGAACTATCCAGCGTATTTTATTGAAGTTGCAAATATTGAAATAGAGAAAAGGAAGATTAAAAAGACGATTAAATTGAACTCTGCTGTATTGCAAAGAGAAAAAGTAGGGTTAATTAAATGGATGAATAGCAATGTCACCCATTCATTTTTAATACTTATAACTTCAATTTTATCTGGATTTATAGGGTTTGGTATTGTTTGGGTATCTGTGTATATTTCTATTCAAGTAGATTCAAACTATCAATCAGAGATATGGAAAAAGTTGAATTGGGTAATTGTTGCCTTGGTAGTTGCTTGCATTATCTTTGGGTATTTAATGAGTGTGTGACAAATCTACCTGGCCGCCAGGCGAGAATCGCTGCGGCCTTTACCACAAAGACACGAACCTGCCTGTCTAGCCCGTCTGGCCGCCGGACAGGCTAGCCAGATAGATCCGGCGGCCAGACGGGGACACAAAGATTCACGGAGAAAATCTTTGTGTGGCTCTGTGTCCCTGACTGCTCCCAATACGAATCGGGACGGGCTGTCAGGCAGGTTGGAGCCTTTCCCGGAGCAAGTCCGGTACAAGTTGTGGTGAGAGGCTCCGCTAACTTGCCTGCCGGCCGGCAGGCCTGTCTACCGCCAGGTAGATATGTCACACACTCCTTTTATTTGCCAACCAAACGTCTATCGTATGCAGTTGTCCTTTTTCGCAGCAAGGGCAGGTTCTGTTTAGTAATCAGAATATATAACAATATTATTACAAACCCACCCGTTTCCAGGAACGGCATTTTCATAAAAACTTGATAGCCCTTAATTGGTCAAAAACAGGGCTAGGGTTATCAGAAAAAGTTTCAGTTGCTGCTTGAATATTTGTGACATTCAATTGTCTAAACAGCATAACAGCAGCAGAGATACAAATGCTCATGATTTGTTGAATTTGATGTTGTTTGATTTTTAGAAAATCTTCCTTCAAAGTAACATCTCGAACATAGTGGTCACTTTCAATTCCCCAGTGTGCTCGAATGGCATTGCCCCACTCAATGGTTTTTAAATTTTGGTCATCATGCTCTACATGGCTATCGTTGCTCAGATACCAAGAAGTTTGCTCTTGTAGTTCACCTGTTTTTAGTATTGTAAATTTACGATGGCAGACGACTAAACTACGAATACCTGCATTTTGCCAACGCTCATCTAAGCAATCCTCAAATAGGGGATGTCGTAAATCATAGGACTGATAGGTTCTACTTTCTACTCTACCGTGGCCTTTATCATGAGTAGTATAGCTACCTTGCATCGGCAAATACCTGCTTGCTGCTTCTAACTCTTCACGCATAAGTTTCTGATTATCTTTAGTTTGTACAATGTATTTCCCTGCATTAGCTTCTATTATATTCAATAATTCCGGTTCACAATGTAGGGCGTCAGCGGTGATGGAGTCTCCTTTAAGTTCCTCTTTTGCCATTTGGCGAACTTCTAGCTTTTCGCTTTCCTTGCTACCATCATAGTACCGCTGAGCTAGTACGATTTTATCCTCATGTCCGATTGCACGAACAACATTCAAGCCTCTTGTTTTTCCTTCCTCTATGCTTCCTCTTAACTCTTTTCCATCTACGCTTTTCCAGTGTTCAGCCGCTTGTGTAGCTGAAAAAGTAACTGTCTTGTTGAAATGATTTAGGTTAATTTCATTCCATTCTTCCCAGTTTACTATGCGTAACAGGCGAAGTAACTGGCTTAGCGATATTGCTTTTTCGCTCTCGTGCCCTAGTTGTTCGCATAATTCCTCGTGTCGATTTTTTATATACCTTTGTATAGCCGTGGGGTATAGCCGACCATTCATTATTGCTAGTATCACACAGACACAAATAAAACCTAAATTGTGACGTTTTCCTCTATTATCTCGTGGGTCGCTTAGGTTTTCTAATAAGTCTGTAAAGTAACTTTTATACGATTTTTCTTGCTGCATAGCATTTTTTTAGTGGGTGTTTTGATTATTCCGCTAAGCTATGCAGTTTTTTTCTCTTTCTTTTTTTTTATGAAAATGCCGTTCGTTTCCAGGAACAGTTTTGGAGATATGGCAAATAACCGTTACCTTTCCTGCTCAAACGTGCCTGGTGCGGGTTCGACACTGGGGAAATGACCGATTTTTTACCGACAGTGATTAGCCTTTCCTGTCCGATCCTGAAATACCTGTAAGGAGAGAGTCATCAGGGGGGTGCAGCTATTTCCTAACCAAATACATCTAAAAAACAACAATATTACGATATGAAAAAACTAATGCTATTTAATGTGATATTGCTACTATTGTTCAATAATCCTGTTTGTGGACAAAATGAATTTGGGGCAATCGGATCACATTGGAACTATGGATATTCGCCCCATGATGGAAATGGGAATGGATGGGACATGATCTCAATTGAAGGAGATACGATGATAGACGGAGAACTTCATAAGATTGTAAGAAGAACATATTCAAGAACCGAATTTTTTCCTCAAAATAATACGATACAAAATTCTTATATTTATGGAACAATGCAAATTAAAAATGATTCAATATTTGTAAATGATCAGTTAATATTGGATTTTTCAATGGATGAGGGAGATACCTTAGAAATAAATGTAGACTTTAGCGGTGTCATTAAGTTAGTAGCTGATAGCATAACAATGGAAACAATAAATGGAATAGACCATAAAAAATGGCATTTACAAAAATTATGTTATGTAGGAACAGTCGTTAATGGTCAGGAATATGTACAGATAATAGAAGGGATCGGCCAAATAGGATTTGAATATTTATTTTGGAATCTGGACGGATGTGTAGTTTTAGGAGGTGGATCAAATAACTTTCATTGCTATAGAAATGGAGATTTTTCATATCCAGAAATGAGTGCATGTGAAGAGTTGGTAAGTACAGAAAAACCATTAAAGAGAGCGGTTGGAATTTATCCGAACCCAGCCAATAATACATTGTATATGGATGGAAAGGGAGTTAGAGTGATAAAGTACCAAATTTACGATATGTTGGGAAAAAGGATGACGGAAAGCACTTCTTCAAACGATGCATTTGAAAGCATTGATATTTCAGGGCTATCTCAAGGAATATATTGTATAGCAATTATGTTGGAAAATCGAGGTGAAAAAGTTGTCAGTTTGTTTGTAAAAGATTAAGCAGTCGAAGTTGGAATCGAAGTTGTTGTTGATAATTTTCACAGCAACCCCATAGACCTCAAAATATGCATCTTCCATCTCACTAATAAGCGTTTCCTAGGATTTTATTTTTACGCATCAAAATGACGAGTTCGCGTGCAGCAACGATAAATGGCAAATAATCGGTACCTTTCCTGCTTGATCCCGTAAACACCTTTCGGGGAAGAATCTTTTGATCGTTGGTAAAATCGCCTGCTGAGGGCGTGAGTGTTCAACTGAAACCCCGATGGGGACCGGGATCAGCGCAGCAGCTGTATATGTCACCTGTGACAGGGGACACTTTGGTTTGAGTGCTTCGTGGGTGACATTTACACTCCTTAGTGTTCATAGTAATTAACAAAACAATTACAAATTTAATGTTAGGAGTATGAAATACCAACTATCATTAGTTACTTTCCGATATAATTTCGTTATTTGAATAAACCTTATTCAAAATGACAAGAAGAATGCTTCCTATCTGTATAATAATGAATTTGTTGTTTGCATATATTGGAAACAGTCAGAATTTAGTGCCCAACCCGTCCTTTGAAGAATTAAGGAATTTGCCAGTAAAAAAATTACCTGTGAACAACTTTGAATTCGAAAGGAAAAGTGGAAATAAGGCATTTAAGAACCATCTTAACTATTGGTTTTCTGCAAGTAGAACAACACCAGATTTGAGAATTTTAACTGATGATTATTATGGTAATTGTATAAAAAAGTATAGAATTTGCGATCAGGCACGGACTGGGAAAAATGTAGTTGCAATTATTACATATATGGAGAATGAGAATACAGACAGCTATAGGGAATACCTAGAAATTAAATTGAAAAAAGAACTGACTATAGGTGTAAAGACTTATGTTGAACTATGGATAAAAAGTGAACAGAAATCAAAATTAGTATCTAATAATATAGGCTTCTATTTTTCAAATAATAAAATATATGCAAATATATTAGAACCACTAAAATTAATACCACAAATAAATCATGATTCTTTAATCAGAAGAAGCAATGATAGCTGGGTTAAAATAAAAGGTACATTTATACCTGATAAGGCATTTGGATTTTTAACAATAGGTAATTTTTATAACAATGAAAATACATCAATAGCAGAAGTTGCTAATTTTAAAGGAAATCCATTTAAGACACCAAATGCATATTATATAATTGATGATGTCCGAGTTTGGCAAGAAGGAGATGAGGAGCCTGTTATTATGTCAGAGAACTTTAAAAATCAAAATATTGAGATTGGAAAACCAATCATTTTGAATAACGTAGAATTTTCAATCAATAGCTCAGAAATTACTGAAACATCCTTCTTGGTACTAGATAAATTAATAGCATTTTTAAAAGAATCGCCAATAACCAAAATAGAAATTAGTGGACATACTGATAATATAGGAGATGAAGCGAGCAATTTAGCCTTATCAATAAACAGGGCTAAAGCAATTTTCAATTATTTGGAAATGAATGGTATTAATAAAGATCGGATGTCATACAATGGTTATGGAGAAAGTAAACCAATTAAAGACAACTCGACTGAAAGTGGTAGAAAGTCGAATAGAAGAGTTGAATTTATTATATTAGAAGCTGATTGAAAAAAAACCGATAATCGAGTACCCGGCTTCACACAGACAAAAACCTGAGCGGTGTGCTCTTCTCCCTGTGGCTCGCCAATTACTTTTCTGCACAACTCCACTGGAGCGAAAAATTAGGAACCATCAATTCCGATCGCTATCTTTGCAGGCGTTTAAACACTTTATAACAAACAAAGCTATGCCATTCCGATATTTTTTCTTCTCCATGTTGATGATTGGATTTCTTCAACCGAACAGTTCGGCACAAGACCTGTCCAATGACTTCAAAACCAGCAGCATTTCCATTTTCAAAAACAAAACGGCTTTTTACATCAAGTCGGGAAAGGTCAAAACCACCGATGGCCGATACCGTATGACCGAATCCATCCCGGCAGCGCGGTTTGGCACGTTTTGGGTATTGTCGCCCGACGATAATATCCGCCACCTCAGCAGCTACACCGATACCCTTTCGGAAATAAAGGAGGTAAAGGTCAAAAGCGTGGCATCCTTGCTGCGGGCCAATATGGGCCAAACGGCAACCATCGTCCTGGAAGGCAGGAAGTATACAGGTACCATCGAAGGGCCGGAAAAACCGGATGAAAAAACATTGGACCCGATGATTAATTTTGTCGTACTGAGAACGTCCGGCGAACAGTGGGCGCACCTAAAAACGCCAGATATCCAGGATGTGATCCTTAACGGAAAACCACTGTTAAGTCTGGAAGAGGAAACCCGCAAACCCCAGCCCGTCGTGGAAATAGATTTTGACAAAAAACGACCGGAAGAACCCCTCGACCTGATGTACCTCACCGGCAATATTGGATGGACACCGCTCTACCTCGTCAAACTCCTCAGCGAAAAAGAAGCTGAACTGACATTGCGGGCCGAGATGTCCAATTCGTCGGAAGACATCGACGATGCCACCGTCAACTTTGTGGTTGGAGTACCTAATTTTCGCTTTTCGAACCAACTATCTGCCCTAGTTCAAATTTTTGGTAATAACCGAGATAACTTCCGGCACCTGGCATCTCCGACTTTTGGGAATGTTTCTTCCTTTCAAAACCAAGCACCTGCGTACGAAATAGATATTCCTGCACCGATTGATGGAGTGCCTTTCGACAACAGCACTGAAGGCAGCGCCCAGGAAGACCTCTATTTTTATACCCTCCACAACATTAGTTTGCCGAAAGGCGGACACGGACAATACGAATTGCTTAACAATAAAGTTGCAATTGAGCATGTCTACGAATGCGCCTTGCCAAAAACCAATGAAAATTTTTACAGAAATCAATCGTCGGCATCCCTGCTGGCAGACCCGGGTAAGGTAAATATGGTGGTTCACGGAATAAAAATAAACAATAATACCACATCGCCCTTCACCACCGGTTCGGCCCTGGTGGTCACCAATGAGTCTAAACCCATCAGCCAGGATCAGTTGAATTATACCCCCGTAGGTGGTCACTCTTTTCTGAAACTCACCGAGTCGCCTGATGTGCAGGTCAAACACAAGGAAAAAGTGGTTCGGACCGAAGAAAACGCCAAATCCGTCAAACAAGGCGGGCGGACCTATCACTACGACAAAATAACGGTGGAAGGCGTGGTCAACATCCGCAATTTCAAAAACAAAGACATCGCCCTCAACGTGCGCCGCACCATCACCGGCCACCTGGAAGACAGCACCATCCAATGGTTGAAGGCGGACCGCATCCAGTCGAGCCACCTACTCAACCCAATGACAGATGTATGCTGGGAGACGGGAGTGAAGGCCGGCGGGGAACTGGAGGTGAAATATACCTACTGGATTTTTGCTCACCGGTAGGGGCAGCGTATGAATCTGGAGATATATTGTATTTTGAGTATCAGAGGCCAGACCGCACTTGGCTTCGCCAAGTAAGCTATCCGAAGTCAGACAGTCCCCACTCGCGTTAGCTACGTTAGAGGGAAGTCTGACCTCTGACCTCTGACTTCTGACCTCTGACTTCCGAAACAATACCCAACCCCTAATTCAAATTGGAGCCAGATGGACGGTCAGAACTCCCTTTTCGTAGATATTTTATGGCATTTGCCTCGGTTCTCTGTATTTTTAGGTCGGAAATCGTAAATTAACCCCTCGATGAAAATAGAGAGAACCCGACGTCTTGCAGCCATCATGTTTACCGACATCGTCGGGTATACGGCTTTGATGCATCAGAGTGAAGCTGCGGCTGTGGAAGTGAGGGCTACTCACCGCCGGGTTTTTCAACGGGAACATGACCGTTGCCACGGAAAAATCTTACAATATTACGGCGACGGTACCCTCAGCGTTTTTCAAAGTGCATTGGAATGCGTGGAGTGTGCCATTGCCATCCAACAACAACTGAGCAGCGGACATCCAAAGGTGCCCCTTCGGATCGGCCTCCATCTGGGCGACATCGTCTTCGATGGGGTAGAGGTGTATGGCGACGGGGTCAACATGGCTTCCCGCATCGAGAGCATGGGCGTGGCAGGGGCCATCCTGCTCAGCAGTGCCACCAACGAAGAGCTGAAAAACCATCCGCATATTTCGACGAGGTCGCTGGGGCGGTTCGGCCTGAAAAATATTGCCAAACCCGTCGAAGTCTTTGCCGTTTCCAATGAGGGAATTAAACTGCCGCTTCGTTCCGAACTAAAGGGAAAGCAGGTCGCCCTCACCAACTCCATTGCCGTGTTGCCATTTGTGAGCATTCCCGCCACCGGCGAACACGATTATTTCAGCGACGGGATAACGGAAGAAATCATAAACACGTTGTCGAGAGTCAAAGGGCTGAAAATCACTTCGCGAACCTCCTCCTTTTTTTTCAAAAATAAAAACCTGCCGGTATCCACCATCGGGCAGGAGCTGAATGTGTCGACCATATTGGAGGGGAGCGTTCGGCTGTCGGGCAACAGGATGCGGATATCGGCCCATTTGATCAACGTGGCGGATGGGTTCCAGTTCTGGTCGGAAACCTGGGATAGAAATGTGGATAATATCTTCGCCATTCAGGATGAAATCAGTTTGTTGATTGCCGATAAATTGCGCAAGAATGCCGATCCCACTGACCTACAACCACAACGGGTAGCTTCCCAAACCCACAGCATGAAGGCCTACAAACATTATTTGAAGGGCAAACATCAATTGCGGCAATACAATCCGGAAACAGTGCTCCAGGCCATCCTTCACTTTGAAAAGGCACTGACCTTCGATGCACACCATGTCGAATCGTATATTGGCTTATCCAATTGCTACTCCTTTCTGGCTCAATTGGGTTTTCTACCTGCCAAACAAACATTTTCCAAGGCAAAGGATTACATTCAACGGGCCTTGCAACTCAACGATCAACACCCGGACGTTTATGTCGGACTGGCCAGTGTTCTTTTTTGGAGCGACTGGGATTTTGAAAAAGCGCATTTCAACATCACCAAAGCCCTGCAGCTCAACCCTAATCTGGTAGAAGGGCATCATCTTTGTGCGCTCATTCTTTTCCTTACGGGAAATATTGCCGCTGCTATTGAGCACATCGATGAAGCGATTAGGCTCGATCCACTTTCACCACATCCGTTATTTACTAAGATATGGATCTACTACATGTTGGAAGACGTTGAAACAGCTCTCCACCTGTTGGAGATCGCCAAGCAGAAGTCGCCCGATTTTTTGTTTTTTCATGTCATCAATGGACTGTTGTTGCTGTTGAACCATCAATACGACGAAGCGATACGGTATTTCGAGGACCACACCTCGGTCGATGCTACCTCCAAATACGGTATGCTGGCCCTTGCTTATGCAAAAAAACAGGAGGAGCACAATACCGAAAAATTTCTGACGTCGCTGCAAGGGGAATTGCAAAACAACCATGCACCCAGGGCCAGAGCATTTATATTGATGGTGTATACCGTTTCCGGAAAAACGGAAGAAGCCCTGACCTGGATTGAGGAGGGTGTGGCTGCCAAATTTCCTTTGATGTTGCTGACCATTCCCGATCCGGTTATCAAGACCTTGCGCGATGAGCCGAGGTATCAGGCGGTGGTGAAAAAGATATTTGGAGCGAGCTTTAATGGTGAAATTTCCATTGGGTCTGCCTCTCCAGGGAAAATGCAGCCCCCGGAAGATGCTCTGGAGGGTGTTGTACCCAAACTTCTGGTCTACTTTGAGGAAGACCGGCCCTATCTGAATCCTCATTTGACGGTACATCAGTTGGCTGAACAATTGGAAATACAACCCAGCCAATTATCCTGGATACTGAATGAGCAACTCGGCAGAAGTTTTGACGAATTTATGGCGCATTACCGGGTGGAGGCTTTCAAGACAAAATTGATGTCTTCCAACAACAAATCTACAAATTTTACACAGATGGCCATCGAATGTGGTTTCGCCTCCTCATCGGACCTGTACGAGGCTTTTGAAAAAGAGATGGCGATGCCGCTCGCCGAGTATGTTGTGCAACTGAGTGGGAATTGAATATTAATTATCTTTTACAAAAGACAGCATTGTAGGAGAATATTGAGTATTTTAGCAGAAAATGAAAAGAGATGAATGGTGCAACGCATAATGTTCCCGATGTATTGATCTACGAAATGGTAAAGGGCCAGCCCATTTACTATAAAGGATATCGGGACTATCTGAAAGGAACAAAACAACTGGGAGAACTAATGGGATGCAGCAAATTACAATCACTCATCTTCACTAAATTGATCGTACTGCTGAGCAATTTTTTTGGTGATGATTATCTGGTATTCACCAATGAGATTGGCATTCAATTTTCGAAAAAGTCCTGGCGATCAGCGGATATTGCAGTTGTAAAAGCAGGAAAGGTAAAAACCATCGACGATAAATACCTGGCTGTCCCACCAGAAATCGTAATCAAAATTGATACCACGCAGAGCTGACCGAAGTCAAAAATCCATTCGGATACTATCAGGAAAAAACGACCGAGTTGATCCGGTTTGGCGTTGAAAAAGTTGTTTGGATATTTACGGAAACGAAAAAAGTGATGATCGCTCAACCCGACAAACCCTGGTCGATCCATGACTGGCAGGATACTCTGGAAATCAAAAAAGGCCTCACCCTGGAATTGGAAAAAATCATCCAACCGGGCATATCCCAATAAAAAACCCTACCTTTGCGCCTCTTTTGACAATCCTGGTGAACTCTTCATTAGAAAGACGAACTGTGGAGCAAAATTCAGTGTGCAAATGATGCGTTTTGAAGATATATCACTTATTCCTCCTGTATTGAGGGCCCTCAAAGACAAAAACTACTCCGAGCCCACCCCCATTCAGGCCAAAGCCATCCCCCTGGTACTTCAACGAAAAGACCTCCTGGGATGCGCCCAAACCGGCACCGGCAAAACGGCCGCCTTCGCCATACCCATCATCCAACTCGTCCATCAGATCGAAAAGCGACAGAAAGGACACCATACGTTAAGGGCCCTCATCGTGACCCCTACCCGGGAGCTGGCCATCCAGATCGATGAGAATATTGAGGCTTACGCCAAATACACCATCGTAAAACACGCCGTGATCTTCGGCGGCGTAAAACAACACAGGCAGGTAGAGCGCCTCAAAAAAGGCGTTCACATACTGGTAGCTACCCCCGGTCGGCTGCTCGACTTAATAGGCCAGGGTTTCATCAGCCTCGATACCATCAAAGTTTTCGTACTCGACGAAGCCGACCGGATGCTCGACATGGGCTTCATCAACGACATCCGCAAACTGCTCAAACTCCTTCCGGAAAAACGGCAGTCCCTCTTCTTCTCCGCCACCATGCCCGCCAACATCGTAAAACTGTCGCGTACCATTCTCCACCAGCCGGTAAAGGTAGAGGTCAGTCCGGTATCTTCCACCGCAGAAACGGTCCAACAATACATTTACTTCACCAATAAAAAGACCAAGAAAGACCTGTTGCTGCACATCCTCCAAAACGACGACATCGACCAGGCACTCCTGTTTGCCCGTACCAAGCGGGGAGCAGACCGCATCGCCCGCAACCTGAAAAAGAAAAAGATCAAAGCGGCCGCTATTCATGGCGACAAGGCCCAAAACCAACGACAAAAAGCCCTCAAACAGTTCAAAGAGGGAAAGGTCCGGGTACTGGTCGCCACCGACATCGCTGCCCGCGGCATCGACATCAACCAACTCAAATACGTCATCAATTACGACATTCCCAACGTAGCCGAAACCTATGTCCACCGCATTGGCCGGTCGGGTAGGGCAGGGGAGGAGGGCACGGCCATCTCCCTCTGCGAACCAGAGGAAAATGCCTACGTCAGAGACATCGAAAAACTGATACGGCAGAAAATCCAGCGAATCAAAGACAACCCCTTTCCGCAAACGGATAAGCCGATGACAGAGGCAGAGAAAAGAGAATGGAACAAAGAAAAACAGCGCCGCAAACAGGAGTTTTTTGCGCAGCGCAAATTGCGGAAGTCAGGGACGAAAGCGGCGGGTTCGTTTAAGCGGAGGAGGTGAGCTGATTCAAGCATTTATCCAATGCGTTTATAAAAAAATCAACTTCGTCTTTTTGCCAGATCAGCATCGGGCGCAGCTTGAGGACATTTGGCGTGCCGGTGCCTACCAGAATCCGTTCTATCTTCATCATCTCCAGTAGTCGGGTTGTTTCCTCGATTGCAGGTGCTTTTGAGGCTCGATCCTTGACCAATTCCACGCCGATCATCATTCCCCGACCCCGCACGTTTCCGATTAACGAATGTTTAGCTGCCAGTTTTTGCAATTCAGCACGGAAAAAATTACCGATCTCCCTGCTTTTTGCAATCAGATTATCCCGCTCAAGGACATCCAGCACAGCCATCCCCGCAGCACAAGCTACAGTGTTACCACCAAAGGTGCTGAACAAGGTAGGATGATTGCCCTTGAGAAAGGTGTTCAACAATTCCCTACTCAAAATAATCACCCCCAAAGGATGGGCATTCCCTACGGGCTTTCCCATAGTAATGAAGTCGACAAGCTCATCTGCCATCCCGTTTGCTCTGAAGCCCCAAAAAGTTCCCATACGACCACAGCCGGCCTGTACTTCATCGGCGATTACAAATCCACCGGCTGCTTTCACTTTTTGGGCTACTAGGTTAAAATAACCTTCTGGTGCCAGGATCGGTCCGTTTGAGCAGAGGGCTGTATCTACCATAAAAGCTGCAAGTTGGTGACCCCGGCCTGTCAATGCTTTGATGGCTCGATCAGCGTCGGAAGCATATTGTTGAGCTGCGTCGGTGTTTCCAGCAAAGGGACCCCGAAAAGTGTTGGGAGCCAATATGGTTGCTACTGCCCCAGGGTGTTTTTCTTTCGGCAAATGAGCCCATGACTGATGCGATAGATCCGTGGTCAATGCGGTGCAGCCATGATAGGCGTTTTCCATAACCAGGCTACCTTTGCGGCCACTCAACGCCATTGCAATTTGCATGGCCAGATCGTTGGCTTCGCTGCCGGAGTTGACGAATATACAAGCATTGAGGTGATCTGGGAGGGTGGCGGTAAGCCGCTCCGCATATTCAGCTGTGATGTCGCAAATATAACGGGTATTGGTATTCAATGCGGCGGCTTGGCGGGCGATGGCCCTGACAACATGAGGGTGGCTATGACCTACCTGAGGCACATTGTTGTAGGTGTCCAGATAGGGGGTACCATCGGCAGTATACAACCAGGCGCTTTGCCCACGGGTAAAGTGGATGGCCTTTGCGTAAAAATGCCAAATTTTTCCCAGGTGCTTTTCCCGTTTTTTATAGAGCTGACCGCGGTCGGAGGCGAAAACATCGTCGTTCTTCCCGGTAGGGGCATATACAGGAAATCGGCAGGCACGGCGCAATCGACGGATGCTTTCTTCACGGCCTTGTTGGTGCAAGCGTTGTATCGGTTGAGCAAGGAGAAAGAGATCACTTCCGTGGAAATACGATGGCTGACCTTTCATTTGGTGGCAGACCGTGCAGTTTCTGACGAGGTTAAGCAAAAGGAAATCGTACAATAGGTCTACCTCTTGTTCTTCCAATGGAAATACGCTGTCAAATCCCGCCGCTACTTCGCATAGTTGGTGCAGAGGATCGCCATCGGATTCTCTGAGGCTAATGCCCCCAATGATTCCCGCCAACACCGTGTTGAAACCTATACTGTCGACGTTGGTAACGCCAATTAGAATGGGGGAGAGACCAGCGGATAACAATAATTTTTCAGGCTGGATACCCTGATGTACTATCTGCCAACGAGTTTGCTGGAGCTGAGGCAAGGTATAAAAAATGGCTCGATCCAAAATGGTAGCAAAGAGATCGCGAACCTCGGAGTTAGGCAGGACTGAAATATCCGATTGCCACTTTGTAATCATGTCGGGTCGGTGCCAGGGAGTATCGACGGAAGCTGAGGGGTGGAAGAAATTGCGAAAAGAAGATGCCAGTTGTCCCGCGAACTGACCAATGGAGTAAGGAGGGGGGGAAGCCACATTGATACTTACAAAAGGCGATACAATTTCAGAAGAATTCAGCCCGTCTTTTAAAAAACCAAGTAAATAAATACCGTGACGGATATCTTCTTGGCCAATGTACCAACCGAAGGCTTTCCCATCTTTATCGGCAATGATTTGTGGAATGTGCAACGAAATACTCCTGTCGGAAAGGTGCTGTAATGCTTTGATTCTCAAATCGATCAGACCTTCCGCTTCATTTGCGGAGGAGACCTTCAATAGGTAGTTGTTTCCATCATTAGCTTGGATGTGGAAAGAACGGCCGTAGTCGCAGGGTTGTTGTTGAATATTGCCTTCGACCAGATACCGTTGTCTGACCAGGGTTCTGACTTGGGATAGGGAAGGAAATTTCGATGGAGGCTGATCGTTCATCATGATAGCTTCTCAAATAAATTTACAACACTATTCGGTATTGGAATCGCGCGCTGCAAGGTGGGGTCAACTTGGGGCGTTTCCCAAGTGCGTTTTAGAGGTACTACCCCTGCCCAAATATCCAATTGGAGGTCTGCCTCGTCGTCGCCCGGAGGTCCCGTTCGGATTTTGGCGGAAGCCTGATCTATATCCATACGGAGGACGGAAGTGGCTTTCATCTCCCTGGCATTAGGCTGCCGACATTCCTCCCAACGGCCTTTGAGTATGTGTTCTGTTATGATCTTCAACGCCTCCGTTTCTTCCTGCCCTTTCACTAGTTCCGCCTTCCCAAAAATAACGGCAGAGCGGTAATTCATTGAACTGTGAAATGCAGACCGGGCAACGACCAGCCCATCAAGATAGGTAACGGTCAGGCAAAGGGGTATCCCGGTCTGAGCATTGACCAACATGCGGCTGGTGGTAGCGCCATGCAAATATATTTTATCTCCCGATCTGCCATAAGCGGTTGGAATCACAAAGGGTTGCCCATCTACCACGAATCCGATGTGGCAAAGAAAGCCCGCATCGAGGATGTTGTAAATGGTTTCACGGTCGTAATGACCTCTTTTGGGAATGCGCTTTACTTTGTTTCTTGAATCGATGGGATATTCTGACATGGTTGATCGTTAAAATTTTGTGGCAATATGGATATCATCGGTGTATCCATCGCAAAACTAAGTAAAGCTCAAAAAATAAATAGTTTTTTTTAGTGTCTTTGAAAAAATCAAAAATCGCTCATTATCACCACAAACGATGAAGAAAATTGTATGCATGCGAAGATATGGAACCATCGGTAAGTTTTTCAAAAATCTAAAATAGGGAATTTAGCTGCCGACTGGTGGGCTGGATATTTGAGTTTTACTAAACCAAATAAAACGCATTCGGAGGGCAGCCGTTGCCAGCTACCCCCGAATGACCTATAATTGGTATGATTGACTGTTTGAGATAATCTGTATCAATTGGTTTGGGCAGGAGTGGATCAGTTTTCAGGAAAGGTCACCCCCTCTATGTTTTCCAGTTTGGCCTGGAGACCCCAACCGCCAAAGGTTTCTGCTACGGCGATTACCACTTCGTTGCGGCCTTTTTGGAGGGGGAGATATACGGCATCGAAAAAACCCATAGTGCCCAGATAGCGGTAGTCGCGACTGCGGTAGCTATTGTCGCCGGTGTAAAGAATCTTGCCGTTACAATAGACCCTGGCCCGGTCGCTGTATCCGAAATCGAGTCGTTTTATTTGGTCGCTGTCGGACTGGATGATGACTTTTGCCAACACCGTGTTGGCGTCGCGTTGGCGTGGATGGAGTTTGGAGATGTTGATCACGCCATTTTTTTCTGCTTTGAGTGTTGTCCAGGATTGGTCATCTGTCAGAGATTTGTCCAATATCGTTTTTTCCGAAAGGGATTTTTCCGAAAGGGCAATACTTCCGATTTGCCAGGAAGGGATGATGCCCCTCAACGGTTCCGTTTGTGGGGCCGGTGGTAGTGGTTTCAGCCGGACATTGTCGGTGAGCTGTACTGAAAAATTGGCAAAATGGACAGCGCCCCGCCCTGAACGGATGCCCACGCTTCCGGTGGAAATCCCTCGTTTCAAATCCCGGATTTGAAGTACGGGGTCGGTTCCATCGTCGAGGTAGAGATCAGCCCGGGTGCCGGAAACCACCAATTTGAGATGAAACCACCGGTCGTAGGGATAATCAAAAATGGCATTGAAGCCGCCCACCGACTCCACTTCCCATCCGATATTGCCATCGAAGTTGGCCAACCCCTGATCGTGATAGAGTTGCCAGGCTGAATTTCGGTTGTAAACCGGAGTGTATTGCATGGCGTCGGGTTTTCCGCTAAGGTGAGGCCGAAGATAGATCTCTTCGTAATTTTGACCATCTGCTATCCGGAAAATGACACCGGAGAAAGAGCGCCGTTTTTCAACAAAAAGGTCGAATTCGATGATGCCGTTTTGAAAGTTGACGTCTTTTAAATACGCTTTTCCATTTTTCAAGTAGATGCATTCCTTCCCCTTGTAATGGTCCAGCACATAGGATTGAGCGTCGATCTGCCAACTGTCGGAATGGAAGGGGACGATGGCCGTTTGGGCCAAAATCCCGATAGAGAGGATCATGATAGTGGAAATCACTGCAATTTTTCTCATGATGGCTTGTCTTTTTTTATGAAAATAAGATACCCAAGCTAAGGCAAAACGACAGAAATTGGATTATCAGGGCTTTTCAAGTTGGTTCAAGTTGGTTCAAGCCTCTTGTCAACCCATGAAATGACTGAACTATGTCTGGCTGAAGGCGAAACCAATAATTCGGGGCTCCTCATTTTGCGGAAATCGGTGTATATTGTAGTTTCCAAAAACTCCAATGTCTGTTTAAAAACAGCTGCTATGATCCATTCAGAAAATGGCACTACCGATAACGAATATCTGCACCGTCTTCGACAACAAATCGAACATCAGCTCCAGTGGGGGACCGCCGACAATTGGCGCCACCACGACTTCGTGCAACTAAGCGACAAAGTTTTTGAAAAAACAGGACAGCAACTCAGTCACAGCACCCTCAAACGCATTTGGGGTAAACTCGAATATCGCAGCCTGCCCAACACCCATACCCTCAACATCCTGGCCCAGTTTGCTGACCACGAAAACTGGTTGATGTTTAAATCCTCCCAACTGAACGGAAGGGTCCCCGCCAATGGCACTACCCCGATGGAAGTACCTTCGTCAAAGCGAGGTTTTGGGACCGTCAAACCGCTACGAATAGCTGCCGGAGTAGCCCTTTGCTTCCTTCTGGGGTGGGCAGCCTTGAGCCTGGTGTCGGCTGAAGCCAAAAAGCCGCTCGAAAAAGCGATGTTAGAAACGGTTCAGTTTGGTTGTCGCCCCGTTGCGGAGGGCGTGCCCAACACGGTTATATTCAACTACGATGTCTCGCAGGTCGATGCCGGCCAATTTCAGATACAGCAAACCTGGGATGATCGCAGGCGTTTCGTCATCGACAAAAATAAAAGCGAGGTAGCCTCCACTTATTATTATCCTGGCCACTGGAAAGCCAAGCTGGTGATCGACGATGAAGTTGTACGCGAACACGATGTTTACATCAAGTCGAATGGCTGGGTGGTTACCCTCGACCGCGATCCCATTCCGAGGTATTTGGAAGGCGAGGAATTATTTGAGGATGGCTTTTTAGCCCTTTCGGAAAATATGAAGCGGGAGGTGAATGCCCGAACCGATCCACCCGAACGGCTGAGCTTTCACTACATCGATGATTTTGGCGATTTGCATAGCGACGATTTTTCTCTCTCCGTTCGGTTTCGCAATACGTATACCAAAGGAGACGGTGCCTGCCGGTTTACTCGTTTGGTGATTGATTGCACCGATGGGGTTTTCATCATTCCCTTTTCCATTCCGGGATGTGTGGGCGACCTGTCGATGCGGTTCAATGACGTCGGCCAGGTGGGCAGCCAACACGACTTTTCCGAATTCGGATGTGATTTTTCCCGATGGAACGACTTCCGCATTTCGGTGCAAAACCGGATGGTCCGCCTGTACCTAAACGGAGTGCAGATCCACGAAGTAGCCTATTTGGAAGACGCTGGAATGATTGCGGGAATGCGGATGCAATTTACCGGGATGGGGGAGTTGGATGATGTTCGCCTGGAAAATGGCGCTGGGGACGTATTGTTGGAAGATTCGTTTGAAAAGAAAGAAAAATGACAATGACATCAAAATTTCAAAAATAATGAACAAACGTTACATTCAATGGAGCATCGCCATGTGGTTGTTGCTGCTTTTCCAACCCTTGTCAGCTCAGGAAACTACGCTTACCGATCAGGTGAGTATCCTGCCGCTCGACCAACCCCTTCATGCCCGCTCTCAACTGGGTGGGGTGACGGTAGACCGACTCGGATTCATCTATGTATCTAACTTTCACGATGCGGTATGGAAAATTTCTCCGCAAGGAAAAGTCACCCTTTTGTCTGATGGAATGTACGGTTCTTCGGGCAATACACTCGATGCCCGGGGCAATCTCTACCAGGCCAATTTTTTTTCCAATACCATTGTAAAAATTGATCGTTTTGGGGAAGTCACCACTTTCGTGGAAAATGGACTCAATGGTCCGGTAGGTATGGTTTTCGATGGAGAAAACAACCTCTATGTCTGCAATTTCAACGACAACAACATCCTCCGGATAACGCCGGAAAAAGACATTTCGGTTTTTGCCAAAGGCGACCTTTTCAATGGCCCCAACGGCATCACCATTGATGGCGAAGGAAATATAATGGTTGTGAACTTCAACAGCAACCAGGTCATAAAGATCAGTCCCGAAGGAACACCCTCTGTTTTTGCGGAAGTAAAAGGCACCGACGGCAACGCCCACCTCGTGTATTACAACGATCAGTTTTTTCTCACCAAGATCAAAAGCAACCGGGTGTATCGCATCAATAAAAAGGGAGAGGTCAAGCTCCTTGCCGGAACCGGCAAAACGGCGATCACTCCCGGACCTGCCCCCTCTGCCTCCTTTTCCGCACCCAATGGAATTGGCGTCGATGCCACCACTGGCGTACTCTACGTCAACAACGTCAATGGCCAATGGACCAGCAAAGAGCCCACCACCATCGACCTCAGCAAAATAGAGTTGTTGACCCTCAGCCAAATGATGAGTCACCACATCGACAACAACGATCTCGACGCCGCCAAAGCCGCCTTTTGGGCTTACCACAACGACTCGTTTCATGCCGACGAAAACCTCGGCCCCGCCACCGGCACCCTCGGCTGGCAGTACATGGCCAAAAGAAACGTGTCTGCAAGCATATTGTTATTTTCACTGCTCTCCGAGGCCTATCCCGATCGTTGGCGGCCCTGGTACTACCTGGGCGAGACCTATAAAATAATCGGCCAGCCCGACCAGGCAAAGGAGTTTTATGAAAAAGCCCTTGCCAAAGACCCGGACAATAAATCCGTTTTGGCCCGGCTTAAAGAGTTGTGAGCAAATGTACGTTGAAATGAACAAGGTACCGTATTTCATTCTTTTTTTGTGTGCAATTTTCCTTTCGGAAAACCACCTTTCTGCTCAAGCTGCTCAGTCTGCTGTAGAGCAAACCGGATTGTTTACTATTGCTGATTTTTTAATTGACGACCAGCACAGCTATGTCGGATTTAAGGTCAAATATTTTGGCTTTAGCCCGGTGCGCGGCCGTTTCAATGAATTTAAAGGACACCTGCTCTACGACGAAAATGACCTGTCCAAAACTTCTGTCACGCTGTTTATGGACATACGCACCATCAACACAGGGGTGGGTATGCGCGACGACGACCTCAAGGGAGATCATTGGTTTCATACCGATAGTTTTCCCCAAGCCTCTTTTCAAAGCAAACGGGCGATCCCCCTCGATGATGGTGGCTTCCAACTCATTGGTGAGTTGACCATCAAAAGCATTACCCGAGAAACTACATTGACGTTCGACCGTCCCACCGCCCTCTCTAAAGATTATGCTGGCAATGACCAGGTGGATTTTTCCGGCAAAACAACCATTCGTCGATCCGAATTCGACATCACGGGCGATGGGTTCTGGAACAGCGAGATGGAAGGCGGCCTCCAACAACTTGCCGACGAGGTCGTGATCGAGCTGGATATTCACTGCCGTCGACCCGATTACAACATCCGCTATCGCGACCTGGAAGCCGACAACATCCGGAAAATAGCAGTCGACGAATTTGTCGACAATGGGATTGCAGAAGGACTGACTTTGCTGGAAAAATTGAGAATTGCCGATGACCGGAAGGACAAACCCACATTGACCAGCGGAGCGTTGCGGACTATTGGGTATATCTTGTTAAATAAAAACAAGCAGGAGGAAGCATTAGCTGTTTTTCAAAAAAAAGCCAGTTGGTTTCCAGACTCAAAGTCAAATCAGGTGGATCTGGCCAAAGCTTATGCAGCAAAAAACGACCGCAACAAAACGAGGCATTACCTGTTGCTGGCTACTGAAGCTAATCCTCAGCATGGCCTTGCCCTGGAGTGGTTGCGTTGGTTGGGAGAGTGAGGTGGAAAATAGAATTAGTGAGGCGAATTTGGCGTGTCAGCATGTTTTCAAACCCAAACTGCAAAAATTTCCTTATCATCGTGTCGAATGGTCTGTACCTCCCAGGACTTTTCTTTCCTGTCGTCAAAAATGACGAGATAGCCTTTGCTGGCGTTGTGCGATTGGAGGTACCCGGCCAGTTGCCCGATGCCTTTTTGGTGATAGGTGCCGCCGTACCAGCGTTTTAGTTCGATGATGTATCGGTGTTGAAAATAGGTAACCACCACGTCGAGGCGTTTTTCTTCGGAGGCCTGCACCTCGCGGAAGGTATGCCCCTGACCGTTGAGGATGGGGGTGAGGAAGGCCAGGAAAATAACCCTCCCCTGTCGTTCGTAAAAATCTTTGTCTTTTTGGGCGTATTGCTCTTTCATGAACTGCTGGAATTTGAGCAATATGGCTCGCATATCGAGCCCTTTGTCGTCAGTAGTAAAATGCAGGGAGTAGTTTTGGGTTTTATTTAAATTAACGATGGTTTTAGTGGTCATGTAATTGTAAATGCGTTGTTCGTAGATTCGGTTATGAATTTTAAGGCCGTTTCCGTTTGCCTTAAAAATACCATAAGTCTTTCCCTGGGAGATCAGGGGCTCATCGGGATTGAAGGGCAAATTCTCGCCGTCTATAATTATTTGGTAAACGAGGTCGTAAAGTTTCGCATTATTCTCCAGGTTTTTAATAAGGCTGTCAAAGTTGGTATTGTTTTCCCGCAATAGGCGTTGAACGCTTTCCTCTACATCGTCTAATGTCCATTTCTTTCGTTCCCTTTCGGGCAATATGTTTTCAGCAATGATCTTACAAAGTCGGCTTACCAAAAACGGATAGCCGGAGGTGTGGTAGTGAAGGCGTTCGGCAATAGCCGGAATATCCATCTCAACCTCTTCGGCATTCCTGTACTCCTCCAGCATGGGGGTGATTTCCGAAGGGTTGAACCGCATATCCACATCAAAGTCGATGGCGATGTTCCAGGGGCTGTTGTACTGCCCTTGTTCCGGGTTTCGGAGTTTGAATTTCAGGTTTTTTACGTCGTGAACACCTGCCAGCACAATGCTGTGGAAGGTACGGTGGTGGGGTTGGTTGCGGGCAAGGTATTTGGTGCGGAGCATACCCAAAAAACTCAGGAAGGGTTCGTAGCTGCTACTGGCATCTACTTCGTCGATGAGCAGGACCAATTTTTTGTCGAACTTATTGGCCAAACGGGTGATGAGCCAGGAGAGCCCTCCCATGTCGGATACTTCAGCTAATTGTTCTTTAGTAAAGCGGGCGATTTCCGGAAAAGAAAATTCAAAAAATTGATGAAGCTCCCGGGCAAACATCCGGGCAAACGCATCGTCGGATTGATGCCATTTTCTGTCAACTCCTTGAAAATTGAGCGACACCGGAATATAACCATCCGATGTCTTCAATTGCTCCATCAAAAAGTACAACATCGTAGTCTTACCATACTGCCGTGGCCGGTTGATGGTAAAATACTGCCCCTGCTCGACCAACTCCATGATCCTGGCCAGCTTGGCGGAATTGTCCATGATGTAGTGCTCCTCGGGGAAGCATACGCCGGTGATGTTGAACCTTTTTTTCATCAAATGGTCAAAATTTGACACAAAGGTACGGAATCTTCCACAGGTTCATTTAGACGACGATTGATTTCGGATTTCTACTACAGTCCCTTCACATAAACGCCCAGTAAAAGAAGGACAAATCCGGCCAGCAGAAACCAGTCACCATTGTCGGCAATGGCTGGGCTGATCATAGCCCCCAGAATGCCCAGCAAGACGAGTACAATACTGATAATTACGGTGGTGTTTTTCGGTGCTTGTGGTAGTAATTTGCTCATAATTGATACAGAGTTAAGTGAAGTGGTAAGTCCCTAAGATACAATATTATTTGGTTGTTTTTCAGGTGCATAAATAAATTTAGCCTTTTCCAAAATGAGATTGCGGTATTTAGTGGCAATGGCTCCTCATCATCCGTTCAACTGATAGGGTATGCCCCGTTGCTCCAGCTCGGCTATGAACTCATTGTCGGCCTTTACCTTCCGCTCCGGCGCGTACAACCGCAAGGTATTTTCGTTGGTCCGATCCATCAGCATCATTTTCAATCGGTGTTTGCCTTTGTATTTTTTGCATAAGCGGTCGATGTCGTCGATGAAATCTTCGGAGACTTTTTCGATGGGAAATTTCAACAGGATCGACTCGGTAAGGTTATTGCCGATGCTGGCTAGTTGTTTAACTTCTTTGATCTTGAGTTGGTACTCCTCGCTGTTGAATCGTTGCTTGTAGGTGCCGGTGATGTAGAGCACTTCCCCGGGTTCAAAAAGGTGCTTGAACTTTTTATAGTCTTCGCTGAAAAGCGGAAGCTCAAGAACGTCGTTGTAGTCCTGGATCGTAAAAAGACCCCAGCCCGTACCTTTGCGGCTGATGCGGTGATTGGCGGAGGTGACGATGGCAGCCAGATTGACTTTTTGGCCCCGGAATTGATCGATCCGGTCGAGGGAGCAGGTGGTGTAGTTTTCCACTTCCATCTTGTAGTCGTCGAGCGGATGGCCACTGATGTAAATGCCAGTGACTTCTTTTTCACGGGTCAGCTTTTCGATCAGGCTCCACGGGCGCGCATTGTTGGGAATGGCGGGGGTGGGGATCATCGCGTCTTCCGAATCGCCGAACAACGACATCGAAGCCTGCGCCTTTTGCCCCTGCCAGGCTGCCCCAAATTTGAGGATGTGCTCCAAAAAAGTATCGTATTTCTGGGAGGGAGCAAAGAAAGTAGCCCGGTCAATGTTGTTGAATCGGTCGAAGGCGCCTCCCAGCACCAGGCTTTCCCCTACGCGCTTGTTGAGGGCAGAAAGGTTGAGTCTTTTGACCAGGTCGAAAACGTCGCCAAACAATCCATTCTTGTCGCGTTCGTCCAGGATGGCCTCCACCGGTCCTTCGCCCACACCTTTCAATGCCGACAATCCGAAACGAATATGCCCTTGCTGATTGACCGAAAAGTCGGAAAGACTTTCATTGATGTCGGGGCCAAGTACGGTGAGACTCATCCGTTTGCATTCCCGCAGAAAGAAGGTCACCTTACTGATGTCGCTCTTATTGTGCGTAAGCACCGAGGCCATAAATTCGGCAGGGTAGTGGGCCTTAAGATAGGCCGTTTGGAAAGCGATGAGGGCATAGCAGGTAGAATGCGATTTGTTGAAGGCGTAAGAAGCGAAGGCTTCCCAGTCCTTCCATATTTTTTTGACGACTTTTTCGGGATGGCCGTTCTTCTGACATCCTTCCAAAAACTGGGGCCACATCTTGTCGATGATCGCCTTTTTCTTTTTACCCATTGCTTTGCGCAAAGCGTCGGCCTGTCCTTTGGTGAAGCCAGCCAGTTTTTGCGAAAGCAGCATGACCTGCTCCTGATAGACGGTGATGCCATAGGTCTCCGCCAAATACTCCTCCATTTCCGGAAGGTCGTAAGTGATCTTTTCGCGGCCGTGTTTTCGCGCCACAAAGTTGGGAATGTAGGCCAGTGGGCCGGGCCGATAGAGGGCATTCATGGCGATGAGGTCTTCAAATTTGTTGGGCACCAGCTCGCGCATATAGCGTTGCATCCCCGTCGACTCGTATTGGAAAATGCCGATGGTATCGCCGCGTTGAAAGAGTTTGTACGTAACTTCATCGTCGAGGGGAATGGCGTCGGGGTCGATGTCGATGTTGCGGGTTTGCTTGACCAGCGCGATGGCGTCTTTGATGATGGAAAGGGTTTTCAACCCCAAAAAGTCCATTTTCAACAGGCCGGCGTCTTCTGCCACGCTGTTGTCGAATTGGGTAACCAACAAGTCCGAATCTTTGGCCACTGTTACCGGGACGTATTCCGTAATGTCGCCGGGGGTAATTATGACGCCGCAGGCATGGATGCCGGTGTTGCGGATGGAGCCTTCCAGTTTGCGCGCTGTTTGGATGGTTTGTGCCACCTGGTCGTTGCCTTCGGCCATGCGTCGGAAGTTGTAGGCCCGTTCGACGTCTTCGGAGTTCATTTTGTCTTTCAGGCCGGGATCGATGTCGCCGGGAGCCAGTACCTGTTTGAGGGAGGCCCCCAATTGATGGGGAAAACTTTTGGCGATCTTATCCACTTCGGGGAGGGGGACGTCTAGCACCCGTCCTACATCGCGGATCGACATTTTGGCGGCCATCGAGCCGTAGGTGATGATCTGTGCCACCTGGTTGCGGCCATATTTTTCGATGACGTAGTCGATCACTTTGCTGCGGCCCACGTCGTCGAAATCGATGTCGATGTCGGGCATGGAGATCCGTTCGGGGTTGAGGAATCGCTCAAACAGGAGGTCGTACTTGATGGGGTCGACATTGGTGATGCCGTTGCAGTAAGCCACAGCGGAGCCGGCAGCCGACCCTCGTCCGGGGCCAACCGATACGCCCATTTTCCGGGCGGTGTGGGTAAAGTCCTGCACAATGAGGAAGTAGCCCGGATAGCCCGAATTTTTGATGACGCCGAGTTCAAAGTTCAATCGTTCTTCTATTTCGGAAGTGAGGGTGCCGTACCGTTTTTTGGCTCCTTCGAAAGTGAGGTGTCGGAGGTATTCGTCTTGTGAGGTAAAGCCTTCCGGCAAAGGGAAGGCGGGCAAGAGCACGTCGCGGGCCAACTGAAGGGGTTCGATCTTGTCGAAAATTTCCATGGTGTTGGCCACGGATTCCGGGACGTCGCTGAATAGCTGGGTCATTTCCGCCTGGGTCTTGAAATAAAAATCCGAGCTGGGAAATTTAAACCGGTCCACTTCGTCGATGGTGCTGGCGGTGTTGATACAGAGCAGGATGTCGTGAGGGGCGTAGTCTTCTTCTTCGATGTAGTGGGAGTCGTTGGTGGCAATGACCTTGATGTTGTATTTTTTGGCGAAAGCCAGCAATGTCTGATTGATGTCTTCCTGGCTTACGCCCAATCCGTCGATGTTTTCAAGGCCGCGGTGCCGTTGTATCTCGATGTAGAAGTCTTCACCAAAACGATCGAGCCACCATTTCAACAATTCTTCTGCATGGTCATTTTTACCCTTTAAGATGGCCTGTGGAATTTCGGCCCCGATGCAGCAACTGGTGGCGATCAGTCCCTCTGAGTATTGTCCCAACAATTCTTTGTCGATGCGGGGGTATTTGCTGTAAAGCCCTTCAATGTATCCCAGAGAGCAGAGCTTGGTGAGGTTTTCGTAGCCTTTGCGGTTTTTGGCCAGCAGGAGTTGGTGGTGACGGACGTCCTGCTCTCCCTTGGCGCGGCTAAACGATTTGCGGTGACGGTCTTCGACAAGGTAAAACTCGCAGCCGATCATGGGCTTGAGGTCGCGGCGGTTGGCTTCCGCCACAAATTTGAAGGCGCCAAACATATTGCCGTGGTCGGTGAGGGCGACGCCCTTCTGGCCATCGTTTTTGGCTTTTTCCATCATACCGGCAATGTCGGAGGCGCCGTCGAGGAGGGAATACTGAGTATGGCAATGTAGGTGACAGAATTCGGGCATGGTTGAATTGATGGTTTATAGATTCCAAATCATCCCGTTAATTATCAGGATGGGATAAGTAACGCGGTTGTGCGCTCATCAGGTGAATCGACTGACCCGGCATAACCAGATAGCGCCTCCGGCTTTCCAAGTTCTTGGAAAGTTTCACAGGTCTTTCGGTTCCTTGTGACAGCTGTTGTTTTGATGTGTCGTTTTCTCCTTTTAAAGGTAAGGAATTGATTTTCTGTTAGTTGGAAAATCGGCCCTTCTTGCGGCAGCTAAGATACAGAATTAATGGGACTTGTTTGGGTGGTTGGGGGTATTTTTTAGCTTGTTCTTCATTCAAAGAACATCAAGCGACCATCCAGTCGAGCCATCGATCCCATTTATTGAGCAGTTGAAAGTTAATTGCATTAAAACATCTTTTTTCGACCCAAATTCAACTCACTCATAAAAACAAGCAAGGCAATAAACTGGGTTGGGTTAGAGAATCATTAGTCATTTACAACCGGAGCAAAGTGGTGTAAACTTGCATTGTCAACGCGGAAAACTAACCGCTTTTTTTAACCTTAAATTTTTCAAATCATGACTCGCTCTTTTTTTAAAAACGCCACTATTCTCTTCTCCTTTACCTTGATTGCCGTTTGCTTTTTCTGTTTAACCAGTTGCTCCGACGACGAACAAGTAGCCATCGATCCCATCGAACCTCCTATTGAAGAAAAAGTAACTGCCTCCTCCGACCAAGTCGTCAATGTCCCCTTCTTCGTTGTTAATGAGGCAGGTGAACTACCCGCCAACCCCGATGACCTTTTGTACGATGTGCGAATGAACAATCCCGTATTGGCACCCGAAGGACACCAGGTCACCTGGGGGGAATTCAGTGCCGTGAGAGGCGCCCTAACTGCCGAATGCCGGGATGAAGGAACCTATGTCAATTTCCGGGTAACCGGCCTCATTCCCAATGGCGTGTATACCGTGTGGAACGTCGACGTTAAAGACCCGGGTTTTGATCCCGCCGGTGAAATGTTCAACATTATTGGTATTGGTGCGGCAGGTAGAGGCGATGGGTCCGACAATACTTTTGTAGCCACCGCTGAAGGCGTGGCTGAAATAACGCTGGTATCTCCCGGAGGTGATCTGTCCATGTTTGGTTCTATTGGAAACTGCGCCTTGACCGATCAATTTGAGTGGCATATCGTTGGAGCCTATCACATCGACGGGATGACCTACGGCCCCGACCTCGGGCCTGACGGAACAGTTGTCGAACAGTTTGGGTTTGCTTTTAGAAGCGACAGCTTGTAATCAGAATAAGATAACCCAACCAAATGAAAAGATAAAAGGCGGAAGCATTGGGATTTGAAGAACACATTATTCTCCATTTCTTTTTGTTTCCGCCTTTTTACCTTCCATTCAAATTGCCATCATCAATACTGCTCGATCAAGTATTTAAGCAAATCTCGTCCGGTGACGATGCCCGCGATCTTTTCTCCTTCCATTACCGGCAAAGCATGAAATTCATTTTTAGATAATATGGTAGCTGCATCCAGGATGGTATCCGACGTTTGAAGGGTTTTAAGGTCTTTGGTCATCACCTGCTCGATGGTGAGGGCATCGTACATTTGAGTGGAGAGGTTGCCATCCTGAAAATTGGTGACGAAGGTGATGCGTTCCAGATCGGTTTTGCTGATCATCCCGATGAGTTTGTCGCCACTCACCACCGGTACATGATGTATTCCTTTTTCTTTGATGAGATTGCTAACATCGTGTAGCGAATGGGTGTGATTGACTGTAACTACATTATCGGTCATGATCTTTGAAATGGGCGTGCGTTTTTTCATATTTCGAATTTATATTGTTATTGAATAACCTAAAGGTACTGCCAAAGGTACTTAAAGAAACTGACATTGGTTATGGTGATAGTTGATTTTAATCACCTTTTTTCAGGCCAACCCGTCTGACCTTAAAAAACAGGTAAGCGGGCACTTACCTGTTTTTGTCAAAGAAGTTTTTGCTTATCCTCCAAATCTTACTTACGGTTCAAATTGACACTGATGCCAATTATCTCAGTAGTAATTTGGTCGCATTCGTTCTTAAGTATCGGCAAAGTCGCATCAATTGAACTGGAACCACTGGCAGCCCTCACATACAAAGAGTCTTCTCCCACCGCCGACCAGGATTTTTGGTCCAGCACGACACCATTGATTTCTCCTCCAATGATGGCGTCATCTGGGTCGACCAATGTCCCGTCAGACTGAAATTCGGCTTCGCTCCCCGAAAATTGAACCTCCCAGGTGCCTACAATGTTTTCAGACAGCCCCGGAGCAGTACATTCGTCGTCTTTACAGGAAGTAAAACCAATAGTGGCCACGGCCAACACCAAGATCATCACTTGTTTAATTGTCATATCGTATTTTTTTAAGTTGAAAAATAAATATCCGCACCTATTACGTCTCAAACCTAAATGTGCGGCATGACTAGGTGAGATTTAACGATACGTTAACAAATGGATGCCGTTATTAAGGTAATTGGAAAATAATAATCTACGCACATGATGGCTTCCCTGCCTTTGTCGGCAGGCAGGTTTCTCCTCCATACTTCATTGAAAAGCCCTGTCTCGCGGCCGCGGCCAGGCGAAGCTCGCCGATGCTTAGGCATCGCCTACGCCTGTCTACGACAGGTAGATTTTTCGCCTTGCCTGAAGAAAAAATAACCTCATCATTTTGCATACCTTATTAATTACCAACTCCCTGGATCAAATCGCCCGTCAGTCGCAGAAGTTCCGTTTCCACAGACCGGATGTTAAAGATGACTTGCAAATGAGACTGAACGGCGTTCAGGTAGGTGAGTTGGACGGCCCGGTAGTCAAAAGAGTTGAGTTGGGCGGCGCGGAATCGCTCTTCGGCTATGAGTAGGTTGGCGCGAGCATTGTCGACCCGGCCCGCCACGACGGCGAGCAATCTACGTTGATTGTTGTAGTTGAGCAAGGTGTTTTGAAGTTGTGCGGAGAGGCTTCTTTTCAGATCATCGGTGTTGAGTTGAGCGATTTTTTCCTGGACGAGGGCGTTTTCTATGTTGCGCCTTACGTTGCCGCCATTGTAAAGGTTGTAGGAAGCTGTGAAGTTGAGGTAAAAATTGTAATTGGAGGAGGTATTGGCCCCTTCCGATGGAAATGTTTCGGGTTTGATCACGTTGAGGTTGGCGAATGTAGTGCCCAGGTTGGCGCCGCCATTGGCGCGTAGGGTGGGGGAGCGAAAACTCTTTGCCGCCCTGGTCTCGACGGCAGTCAGATTTTGAGCGATCACCAAATTGGCCAGTGATTGGTTTTGTCGCAGCAATTTTTCTCTGAGGTTTTCATAATCATATCCAGGAGCATCGTGCAGCAGGGTATCGGTCAGCACTACGGCTTGCCCCACATCGTCGTCTCCCATAGCCAAAAGAAGGTTTTGGATGGCAAGGCTGTAACTGTATTGTTGGGATAGCCAGGAAACCGAATCCGCAAAATAGGCATCTTCGCTTTGCAGCAAATCAAACCGCCCGGCCTGGCCAAACTCGCGCCTGGCTTCCTGATAGCGGATGCGGTCGTAGGAAAGGTCGAGCAATTCCCGAAGTGTTGCCATCGCTTCTTTCTGGATCAGGGCATTGTTGTAGGCATTGGTTACATTGGCAATGGTGGTTTCGATGGCGAGTTGGGTGTTGCCACCGGTCTGTTGTTGAATGGCTTCAAATCTTGCCTTATTGATCTTAAAAGTTTTGCCATCAAACAAAGTGTACCCGATGTCGATATTGCCGTTGAGACCACTACTCAATGAGGTAAATTCCTGAAGGAAAGAAGCGGGATTGTTCTGCCCAGTAAAACTGTTGTTGTAGGTTGCGTTTAAGTTGACGTTCGGGTACTGGCCGGCGGCGTTCCAACTGTTGTTGTTGGCAGCTACTTGTTGTTGCAATTTGGCTGTTTGCAGGGGGTAGCTGTTTTGCAAGCCTCGTTCGATGGCTTCTGCCAAACTCAATGGCATTTGTGCAAACAACATTGGAATACAACCAAACCACAGGAGTGTCCCAATAACCAGAGTGATCTTTCTGTTCATAGTTTTTGATTTGTGAAAACGAAACGAATAACCGCACAACTTCCCCTTCGTTCAACCCAGCAACCTAAACAGCCCCATGAGTATCGCCACAAAGACCCCAAAAGTCAACAATGCACTTACCAACCACACCAGGTAATTGCTTTTCCTTTTCGAAAAGACCGGTTCCAGGGTCTCCGGCACCGGTTTCACCCCCTCCCAGGCATACAAGCCGTATACCCTGATCTTGCTCATCAGCATCAGCAGCGACGGGATCATGATCAGGTTCAACAACGTCACGGCAATCAACCCAAACGATACGGAGATCGCCATAGGGATCAGCCACTGGGCCTGCACGCTTTTTTCGAACATCAGCGGCAACAATCCCGCAATGGTCGTAATCGAAGTCAGCACGATCGGCCGGAACCGCGAAATCCCCGCCTCCCGGATCGACTCCTCCACCGTTTTGCCTTCAAGCAAAGATTGGTTGTACGTGGTGATGAATACCAAACTGTCGTTGACCAATACCCCGATCAGGGCAAATACCCCCAGATACGACGACATGCTCAGTTGAAAGTCCATCAGATAATGCCCCCAACCCACCCCGATGAGGGCGAAGGGGATAATGGCTGCCACCACCATCGTCTGGCCCACCGACCGGAAGGTAAGCATGATCACAAACCCCATCACCAACAAGACAATGGGCATGACGCTCCGCATAGATCCCATCGAACGCGCATTTTCCCGTGCCTCTCCCTCCACTGAGTAAGAAATGGTCGGATACTTGGCCAGTATCCCCGGTAGTATGTTTTCGTGGACGATGTTGTTCAACTCCTGCGACGAAGCGGCCACCGTGGCGAGGTCGGCGTTGACCGTCACTCCGCGTTTTCCGCTGATGTGGCTGATGTTTATGACGCCTCGTTGTATGTCCAGGTTTGCTATTTCCGAAAGGGGAAACTCCCTGCCGTCGGCAAACCGGATGCGCATATTTTCCAACTGACCGATGCGCTGGCGGTCGGATTCGCCATAGCGCACCCATACACGCACCTCGTCGCGGCCGCGTTGGAGCCGTTGTACTTCGCTGCCGAAAAACCCCTGCCGTACCTGGCTGATGACCTCCTGGAGGTTTAAGCCCAGGTATTTCCCTTTTTCTGTAAGACTAATGTTGACTTCGCGGAGGCCCTGCTGATTGTCGTCGTCGATGTCGGTGAGTTCGGCCAGGGAGCGCAGCGAATCTTTCAGCTCGTTGGAGGCGATGGTCAGTTCGGTGAGGTCGGTGCCGGAAAGGGTTACTGAAACCGGCTTGCCAAATGCTCCCCTTGCTCCCACGGTGAAAACCTCTGCCTCCGGTATCGGGCCAATCTTATTCCGCAGGAGTACATTGATGTCGCTGACGGTAAGATCGTCGCCCCGGCTTTCCGAATCGAGAATGGTGATGCTAATATCGCCCTGGTAAGTGGAGGGGCCAATGTTTTTGGAGATTTTCAGGATGGGATTTTTCTCTCCGTTGTAGTATTGTTGACTTAGGTCTTCATTTACCTCCCAGGCGGCCGCTTCTATCTTGTCGAGCCACCGGCGGGTGATGTTTTCGTTGGTGCCGGCGGGGAGTTGAAGGTTGATCAGACTGTTGTCAAATTCGATGTTCGGAAAAAAAGTACTGCGAATGACACCTCCCTGTATGGCACCAACTGTCATCAGCATCAGCGCCATAAACCCGGCAAAGATCAGGCTTTTATACCGCATCGAAAAATCCAGCACTGGGGCATACCACCGGTCGCGCACCCAATCCATACCCTTTTCAAAGGTGGCCATCACCTTCCATTTTTTGGTGTCTTTCGACAAAGCCTTTGAATTGCCGATGTGGGTAGGCAGGATAAAGGCCGCTTCGATCAGCGAAAACAGCAGCGAAAAGATGACGATCACACTCATATTGCTAAAGAAGTCGCCAAAGCGGCCGTCAATAAAGAAAAAACCGGCAAAGGCGATCATTGT
Organism: Saprospiraceae bacterium; assembly: GCA_965222105.1. Taxonomy (GTDB): domain Bacteria; phylum Bacteroidota; class Bacteroidia; order Chitinophagales; family Saprospiraceae; genus CALGLS01. The sequence continues at coordinate 56,734 of CBDCTQ010000023.1, forward strand.
TGTCAATACAGCTCCAAAAACAGCAGGAAAAACTTTCATGGTGCCATCGAGGGCCGCTTGCAATGGGGGTTTTCCCCGTTCGTATTCCTGATAGATGCTTTCGCATACCACGATCCCATCGTCGACCAATATCCCGATTACCATGATCATTCCAAACAAAGAGACTACATTGATGGTCGACCCCAGGGATGCCGCACAAAAAAACATGCCGGCAAAGGAAATCGGTATGGCCAGCGCCACCCAAAATGCCAATCTCCAATGCAGAAAAAGCGCCAGCAACAACAATACAATTCCGAAGCCCATCAGTCCATTTTCCGTAAGGAGCGCGATGCGTTGCTTCAGGTAGATGGACTGATTCTGGACCACTGTTGCTTTTATTACATCGTTGGTGCTGTTGAATTCGTCGATGTAAGCCAATACCATATCTGCAATGTCGAGGGCATTTTCTTCCAGCGTGTTTTGCACCGATACGATCACAGCCTGTTCGCCATTCATATAGCTGCGGCTGGGGCTGTCTTTCCACCGGTCGGTGATGTCGGCCACCTGATGCAGCAATACGACTCCGACATCGGGTGTGTTTTTAACAATGATATTACGCAAGTCATCAGCCTGGAATTTTTTGTTTTTGGCCCGGATCAGCAGCTCTTCTTTTTCTCCTTTGATGGTGCCACCGGTCAGGTCGAGATTGGCCGCTTGGATGGCGCGGGTAGCTTCCGCAAAAGGGAGCCGGTATGCCTGGAGGTCTTGTTCGCGGAAAGCGATTTCAATTTCTTCTTCCGGAAATCCCGACAGGCTGACCTTGGAAATCCCATCTGTAGCACGCAGATCGTCTTCCGCCTTTCGGCCAAATTCTTTGAGGGTGCGCAGATCGACCGGCCCGCTGAAGGAAAAACTAATGACAAAGCTGAGGTTTTCTTCTTTGAATACAGTGGGCGGTTCCATAGCTGCCGGGAAGGAGTTGATCTGATCGACGGCGTTTTTGACGTCTGTCAGTATCAGGTCGATGTCGTATCCCTTGGCGATCTCCACGCGCACCGCCCCGCTGTTTTCCGACGAAACGGAAGTAACCCGCTCCACTCCGGTCAGGCCATTTAGGTTTTCTTCGATCTTCGAGATAATTCCTTCTTCGATCTCTTCGGGTGAGGCTCCCGGGAAAATGGTTTGAATGGAAATAAATCTGCTTTCCGTTTCCGGAAAAAAAGTGGACGACATGTTGAGCATGCTGTAGATGCCAATGGCAAAGATGCCCACCATCAGCAGGTTGGCAGCTATGGGATATTTGATGAAGTATTTTATGGCATTTCTCATAGTCTGCTACATTGGTTTGAGCGATACTTTTTGTCCGTTGTAAGCTCCAGGGAAGGTGGCTTTGAGCAAGGTGGCCCCGCCAGGTAAGCCCGCCACTACCGCTGTTTCTTCGTTCATAGTGCGGATGTCGACTGTTTGTAATTGCAATGTTGTGTCTTTGTCGATGAGGAATACCCCGTTTTGGTTGACGATGAGGTCCCGGGGTATTTCCATGGCATTGTCGATGGTTTTGGAAGCCAGATTGCCTCTAAGGTACATCCCTTCTTTGAGCTGGGGGCCGGTTACACCTATATATACGACCACAGTTTGGGTGTTGGGATCTATCTGGTTGCTGATGCGTTTGACGGTGCCCTGCCATTTCCCGGCCAGGTCGGGTGAGTGGAGGCTCACCTTGTTGCCGGTTTTGACAAATGGTAGTTCTGACAGGCGGAGGGTGGCGGCCAGTTCGTATTGGTTGGTGTTCATCAGTTCGCCGGTTTTTTGTCCGGCTCTCACAAGTGATCCGGGGTTGATGGCCGTTTGGGTGAGGATGCCTCCAAATGGGGCGTATACTTTGTATTTTGCCAGGCGCTCTTCTGCGCTTTTGATCATGTAATAGCTGTTGAGAATGTTTTTGGAGGTGACGTAGTACTTTTCCCGGTCGTCGACGGCGGCGGGAAATGGTTGGATAGGGCCTTCCACATCGAAGTGGTCGAGGTAATCTTTCCATTGTTGAAAGCTGTCGGGATAGTCTATCTTCAGGTCGGGCATCATTTGGGTGATGGCATTCATCAGGGCTGCCTTTTGGGCGCTGAGGTTGAGGCGGGCTTCGGTATCTTCGATGCGCATCAGCAGGTCTCCTTTTTTGAAATAGCTGCCTACTTTGAAGGGGCGTCCCGTTTGGAGCAATCTGCCTGACACCTCTGCAAAGATGCCCATCTTGTCGAATGCCTGAATACGGCCCTGCAGGTCGATGTAAGTCACCAGACTTTGATTGTTAACGGGCATCGTTTCCACCGGGCGGAGTACGGCTTTTTGGGGTGGCTTTGTTTTGGGTGGCTTTTTTTGTGCTTTAAAATACTGAAACATATACACACCGCCTGCCAGAAGGAGAATGGCGGCAATGATAGAGGCTTGTCTGGCTGTTTTGCTCATTAGTATTCAACGACTCTGAAGATGAAAGTAAATTGTTGCAGAATGCAATATTACCAAAACAATGGAATTGGAAAAAGGTTTGAGAAGAAATTTTGAAAGGCATTATTCCATCCATTCAAAATGAAAATATAGTAAATTGGAATATTTTTTTACCTTTGCGGCCACAATTGAATCTCTGTTTGGTGAATCTTCAACATCAAAAGGCGTTACTCCAACAGGATAGCCACGTCCAAAAGGTACCGGAAACAGAATAAATGATCAAAACCGACTTTCATCTCACATCTACCAGGTTCTTCCCAGCAATTACCATGTGCTTTGGCCCGACTATTCGCCTCTCTGGCGAAAATACAAATCGACATATATATTCTCAATATTTCAATAGTAATTACACTAATTTTTAACAAAACCTGACAAAAATGGCAATCAACCTTTTGGACCTTGTAAAAGGCCAACTAAACGATAATCTTATCGGACAAGCCGCCAATCTCATCGGCGAAAGCAAATCGGCAACCAGCTCGGCGCTGGGCTCACTGCTCCCCACCTTGCTGGGTAGCATCGTCAGCAAAGGCTCCACCCAAAGCGGTGCTGCCAGCCTGCTCAACCTCATCAACACCGGCAATCACGACGGAGGCATCCTCGACGACCTGCCCAACCTGTTCAGTTCCAGCTCCGCTTCCAGTGGTCTGATGAACACCGGAAAAGCATTGTTATCCACTTTTTTCGGCAACCGACAAAATTCGATCCTCGACAAATTGGTCAGCCTCACCGGGCTGGGCCGCAATTCCACCTCTTCCTTCCTCAGCCTGCTGGCTCCGGTTATGATGGGCCTTATCGGCAAACAGGTGCGCAAAAGCAACCTCGATGCGGGCGGTTTGATGAGCTTGCTCAAAGGTCAGCAATCAATGCTCAATAAGGCCATGCCTGCCGGTATGGGCAGCCTGCTTGGATTTGCTGACAGCACCGGTAGCTCTTCTCACAGCAGTTCTACAGGTTCAGGTAGCTCCTCCTCGGGAGGTGGCGGAATGCTCAAATGGTTACTCCTCGGTTTGGCTGCTTTGCTGCTGCTGGGCTGGTTGTTCCGGTCCGGATGTAGTGGCTCCACCAGCACCGCTGCTGACAGCGACGGCTCTGAAGTGGAAATGACCGACAACACCGTTGGAGGCACCCAATCCGTTAAAGGCATCCGCGTAGATGCTTCCGGCAATTTGGTGGACGGCAACGGCACCATTGTCGCCAGAGCAGGTCAGTATTCCAAAGACGCCAACGGCAATATCGTAGATGCCAATGGCAACATCATTTACAAAGCATCCGATGCGACCAGCATCAGGATACCTACTGCGGGCACAGTGAGCTCCTCCGGTAATGGCACTTCAAACAGTACAGTAAGTGTCGATACAGAAAGACCGCCCATCTACATCAACGAAAACGGAGACCTCGTAACCCGCGAAGGCAAAGTACTCGCTACAAAAGGCAATTTCAAAGAGCAGGATGGTTACTATGTCGATAACGACGGAAACCGCCTCGGTAAAATCTTCAAAGCAATTGGGAAGGCCATAGGCGACGCCGCCGAAGCCACCGGAAAAGCCGTCGGAAAAGCAGCCGAGAAGACAGGGGAGTTCTTCCAAAAAACCTTTACCGGCATCTTCAAGAAGAAAGACCGCAAGGGCTACACCTATACCCTCGCCGATATTACCTTCAACCCGGAAAATCACCGCATCACCGACTTCTCTAAAGCAGAAGTAGAAGGTCTGGCCGCCGCCCTGAAAATGGACAAAGACGCCAAAATTCAGGTACAGGCCCACACCAATGATGCCTCCGGTAAAGAAGCTAAAAAGCTCACCGATACACGCGCCAAAGTGGTACAGCAAATGTTGATTACCCTGGGCGTCAATAAAAATCAAATCTCCGCCAAAGGCATGGGCGACGAAAATAAAACCAAAGCCGCCGGCGATAAAATAGAGATCATGGTGGAATAGTCCTGCCAAACTGACTAAAGAACAAATTCTTATCAACCCCGGCCGCCTCTTCCAGGTGGGCCGGGGTTTTTATATATCTTTCTGGCGGCAGTCCCGCCTTTTCCATGCCGATTTACGCCATCTGTCCTCAAAATTCCGTACTTTAGTTGCTGATTTTCTGCTTCCGCAAAATTCAACAACTCACTATGTCCAAAAACTTAAGTGAATTATCGGGGAGGAAGGGCTTGGAAGACAACCTCTTCAACCGACTGGGCCAACTGGCTCAACCCACCGGCACGCCCTCTGTGGACGAACTGAACCAGCTCGCCGAAGAATTCCTCATCGGTACCGCCAATACCTATGGAGCCGCTACTTTTTACGACTTTCTCAAACCCGACAACCAGGGCAAAAAAGTATACGTCTGCAACGGTACGGCCTGCCTCTGTGCCGGTACCCAGGAGGAGGTGGTCGAAAAACTCGGACAAGCCTTCAAAAGCCACGAAATAGGCCATATGACCTGCTTAGGTCGTTGTCACGAAAACAGCGCATTCCATTATAAGGGTAAAAATTATTCAGGAGATGCCATCAACGATGTCTTCCAGATCATCAACGACGATGGCGACAGAAACATCGACCGCTATGAAGTAAAGGCCGGTGGCCGGGAGATACTGATAAAACACACCGGTTCGATCAAAAATTACTTCGCCCCCTTTCTCGATGCCCTCCGGAAAGATCCCATCTCGGTACTGGAAGAGATCAAAGTTTCCAACGTGCGGGGCAGGGGAGGAGCTGGATTCCCAATGGGCCTCAAACTCGAATTTTGCCGAAAGGAAGAAAGCGACATCAAATTCATCATCTGCAATGCCGATGAAGGCGACCCCGGTGCCTACTCCGACCGCTTTTTGTTGGAACTAAGACCCCACTCCGTCCTCTTCGGAATGATGGTAGCGGGATTCGTTACCGGCGCCAGCAACGGCATTTTGTATATCCGCGCCGAATATCCCGATGCCGTCCGCAAATGCAAAAATGCCATTTTTAAACTACACGCCGCGGGACTGCTTGGGAAAAACATTGCAGATAGCGGCTTCGATTTCGATGTCCACATCATCCAGGCACAGGGCTCTTATATCTGTGGGGAAGAAACGGCCCTGATCAACTCCATCGAAGGTCAGCGACCGGAAGTGCGCATCCGGCCCCCCTATCCTGCCCAGCGGGGATTGTTCAACAAGCCCACCGTGGTCAGCAACGTCGAAACCCTGGCTACCCTCCACTACATCCTCCAAAACGGGGGCGCCGCCTGGAAAGCCATCGGCACCGACCGCTCATCGGGGACCAAACTCATCTGCCTCGACAGCTTTTTCAACCAACCCGGCATGTACGAAGTGGAAATGGGGACGCCCCTTTCCGACGTGGTTTACAACCTCGGCGGCGGATTCCGACGCCCCGTCAAAGCCTTACAGATCGGAGGACCACTAGGAGGGCTGGTGCCCGTTTCGAAAATCGGCGACCTGACTGTCGATTTTGAGTCGTTTACCGAAAACGGCTTTTTGCTGGGCCATGCTTCGGTGGTTTCCATCCCCGAAGATTTTCCCATTCTCCAATTGATAGAACACCTCTTCGACTTTGCCGCCTACGAAAGCTGTGGCAAATGTTTCCCCTGCAGGTTGGGCACCAAGCGAGGACAGGAAATGGCGACCAAAGCACTGACTTCCGATTATAAAATTGACCGAAAACTATTTGACGACCTTCTTACCACTCTGGAAAAAGGATCCCTCTGCGCACACGGCGGTGGCATCCCACTCCCCATACGAAACGCACTGTACTATTTTGAATCCGAGCTGAAGGAACATTTTAAAAATTAAAAGAAATCGCAAAAGATGAACATAGAGCATCAATCCAATCAGGAAACAACGGCTGGCCAGACCCTTCCCAGCGCCAAGCATGATGACCGTGGTACTTCTACCGGTAAACAGACCGACACCACCACCCGTTTTGCCTATATCAATGGACAGCCCTACGTCATCCGGGAAGGCGAAACCATCCTGTCGTTCATCAAGCGAAATGTCGGCGCCAACAGGGTGCCTACGTTATGCGATGCTCCCAACCTGGATCCCTTCGGTGCCTGCCGGGTGTGCAGCGTCGAAGTGTCTATGAAAGAAGGCGGGCCGCTGAAGACAGTTGCCTCCTGCCATACGCCCATCGCCGAAGGCCAGCACATATTTCCCGAATCGGAGGAAATACTCTCCTTGCGGAAAAATATTATTGAACTGGTATTGACCGATCACCCGTTGGATTGCCTCACCTGCGAGGTAAACGGTAATTGCGAACTTCAAACAGTGGCCGCCCAGGTGGGGATTCGTGGCGTTCGTTACCCGGAGGGCGACCACCACCTCGACCGGGAAAAAGACCTAAGCCACCCTTATATGACCTCCGACCTGTCGAAGTGCATCAATTGTTACCGGTGTGTGCGCGCTTGCGACGAGGTACAGGGAGAGTTTGTATTGAGTATGGCGGGCCGGGGCTTTGACGCCCACATCATCAAAGGAGCCAACCAGTCGTTTATGGAGTCGGACTGTGTCAGTTGTGGTGCCTGTTCACAGGCTTGCCCCACCTCCGCGATTTCCGATATTTTCCAATCGAAATCCATTACCGCTACGGCGACCACCCGTACCATATGTACCTATTGTGGGGTCGGTTGCAACCTCGACGTTTCCACCACCAATGGAGAAGTGGTAAGCATCCACGCCCCCTACGACGCCGAAGTAAATCAGGGACACACCTGTCTCAAAGGACGGTACGCCTTCAAGTTCTACGATCATCCCGACCGGCTGACATCGCCAATGATCCGTCGCGATGGCCAATTGGAAGAAGTGACCTGGGACGAAGCCTACGACTACATCGCTGAAAAGCTGGAAAGCTATAAAAAAGAACACGGCCCCGACGTCATCGCTGGCATTTCTTCCTCCCGCTGCACCAACGAGGAAAATTACCTGATGCAAAAATTCATCCGCGCCGTCATCGGTACCAACAACATCGACGGCTGTGCCCGGGTATGCCACTCCCCAACGGCCCTGGGTATGCAACGTACCTTTGGCACCGGAGCCGCCACCAACTCGATCGAAGGATTGAAACACACCAATTGCATCCTGGTAATCGGAGCCAACCCCACCGATGCCCACCCGGTGACTGGCGCTAAGCTCAAACAGTTTGCCATGAAGTCGGACAATATTTCCATTGTCATCGACCCACGTCGAACCGAATTGGCCAAATACGCCACCTACCACATCCCCCTCCGGCCGGGAACCAACGTAGCCGTTCTCAACATGATGATGTACTATATCATCACCGAAGGATTGGCCGACGAAGATTTCATCGCCAGCCGGACGGAAGGTTTTGAGAATTACAAAGAGGAGATATTCCGTCTCGACCTCGATAAAATGGAAGCCGTTTGCGGCGTCGACCGCCAGTTGATAAAAGAAGCAGCTATTGCCTATGCCACCGCCCCCAAAGCCATGTCGTTCCACGGTCTGGGCGTAACCGAGCACTCTCAGGGCACTTTTGCAGTCATGCAAATTGCCGACCTGGCTCTCCTTACGGGAAATATAGGCCGAAAAGGCGTTGGGGTAAATCCACTACGCGGCCAAAACAACGTGCAAGGCAGTGCCGATATGGGCGTTCAACCCCATCAGGGCGCCGGATATCTGGATGTAACCAACCCGGAAGTCAACCAGCGATACAACGAATTCTACGGCGTCGAAGTCCCCAAAGAGATCGGGTACAAGATCCCCGAAATGTTTGATGCGGCCCTTGCCGGAAAATTGAAAGCCATCTGGATCATCGGTGAAGACGTCGTTCAAACCGACCCCAATACCCAAAAGGTGATCCGGGCCTTGCAGGCAACTGATTTTGTAGTGGTTCAGGAATTATTTATGACCGAAACGGCCAAATACGCCGATGTCATTTTGCCGGGTTCCTCCTTCCTCGAAAAGAGCGGCACCTTTACCAATGGTGAGCGAAGAGTGCAAGCCGTCCGCCAGGTGATCGATCCGCTGCCGGGCACCAAACCCGACGGTCAGATCATCGTCGACATTATGAATCGGATGGGATACGCCCAACCCGACTATACTCCCGATGGAATGCTTGAAGAGATATCTCAGATAGTGCCTTTCTTTGCCGGGATCACCTGGGAAAACCTCGGCATCAACGGCAAGCAATGGCCCGTAGCGAAAGACGGTACCGACACGCAGATACTCCACCAGACAGAATTCAAAAGAGGAAAGGGCTACTTTGAATACCACGACTTTGAAGAAACAAAGGAACTGACCGAACACGCCAAAGACTATCCCTTCATCCTGACCACCAACCGCGAACTCGAACATTACAACTGCGGCACCATGACCCGGCGAACGCCCAACCAACAGATACTCACCGAAGACTATCTAATGATCCACCCCGACGATGCTGCCGCTCATGCCATCGTTGAGGGAGATTTCGTTTGTCTGGAATCACCCCGTGGCAAAGTAGACGTCAAAGCCCGGATCACCGACGAGGTGCGCCCAGGCATATTGAGCACTACCTTCCACTTCCCCGAGATCATGGTCAATAACATTACTTCCGACATCCACGACTCGGAGGCCCTATGCCCGGAGTATAAGGTAGTGGCCGTGCGCATTCGCAAAAGCAAAGGCAAATTCAAGCAGCGGGCCGAGGCGACGTCTTGAATAATTTCCAAACCCGCAATCCCATCACCACCACCAACAGCAAGGCGATGGGCAAATAGGTGTATTCGGTGAGTGCCCGTCGCCAGTAGCTGGTCATAAAAACACCCCATATCCAGAAGCCACCCACCAGATGGAGGTTCTTCCAGGCGTTTTTCGATAACCTATCCGCAAAGCGATCAAAAGAAGTCAACAACATCAACACAATAAATAGATAAGCACCCGCCCCCGCAAACAATGCCTGCGGCGCCGCCCGCTCAAAAACGGGATGGAAGTTGACCTGCAAAACGATCAATACCGCCAAATGAATCAGATGAATGATCGCAAATGAAATGCCCAGATACTTTCGGTTCATCCGCACCCACCAGGTAGTTGAATTTTGTAAAAGAGCATGCAGAGCAGAAGCACCAAATGCCAAACAAAACAACACGACACTGATCCGCGCCGTCCATCGAATGAGTACGCGGATGCTTTCTTCGTCGAAGCCGCTTACTAATAGCTTGCCAGCAAATAACATACTGCTTCCGGCTACGATACTGGTTACCAGGTTCCAATTCCAGAATGGGTTTTTCATATTAGACTTTATTTTGGAAAGTTTTTATGGCAATGGTTTTTGTAGGTTTTAGCTGCAATTTGGAAAAAAACGAAAATACTCGAATCAATATTCGCAAAAATTATTGTAAAGTAAAACTAAGTTTTCGTCCAGTCGGCACGACCAAGCATGAAAACTATGGCCACGATATGTTGAAATTGCCCGCCCACCTATGGGGCAATAAATAGTTGCCCCGATCCCGATCCCGACCACAACAAGACTTTTACGTAGCCAGACTATCCCCCACTCATGTTTTGGAAACATGGCGAATAATCGTTACCTTTCCTGTTCGAATGTGCCTGGCGAGGGTTGGACATAGGAGCGACAACTGGATTTTATGAAAGGTGGATTGTTTTTCCTGACTGATACTGATTGCTATCGGGATTGGGGGCGAGGTATACATAGCTTTGTTTTCTGTGCAAATAAGAAAAAATGAAAAAAATATTAAACTTCGAAAGTAAAGAGGTTGCAAATATTTTCGATGAAGTTACATTATGGTCAGCTCCATTTGGAAGGCTACTGCTTGAAAATATACCAATGACCCCCAAAACCAAAATTGTAGATATTGGATTTGGTACTGGATTTCCATTAATTGAACTTAGCCAAAGGTTTGGAGATAAATCTAAAATTTATGGAATTGAAATTTGGAAAGAAGGTATCAATAAGGCGAAAGAAAAAATAAAAACATTGGAAATAAGAAATGTTGAAATAATAGAAGAAAGTGCATCAAATATTGATATAGGAAATAGTCAAATTGACTTGGTAACATCAAATTTAGGTGTTAACAATTTTGAAGAAAAGGAAAAAGTATATTTTGAAATCAAAAGGATATTAAAAAGAGGAGGAAGGCTATCAATAACCACAAATCCAATTGGAACGTTTAAGGAACTTTTCGAGATGTTTAACTCAATATTTAAAGAAATGAATTTGGAAGAGGAACAGTTAAAATTGAAGAAATATGTTGAACATAGGGGGACCAAAGAAATTATAGTATCTGAGTTAAAAAAATTTGATATGAAATTGGTAAAAAGTAAAACTGATTCGACAAATATTAGATTTATTGAAGCTGAAGCAATGCTGAATCATGTCTTAATTCGAGTAGGATTTAGAGAGTCTTGGAGTAAAATGGTAAGAGAAGAAAGTAGAAGTAATTTTATTGAAAGACTAATCCGACAAATCAATGACCATATAAAATCAAAAGGAGAATTTATAATGACGATTCCAATGCTCTATTTAGAATTTGAAAAAGAATAAAATCAGCACAGAATACAGGAACCTATTTTTTCTATAGAGATGTATTCTACTGAACAACGAAAAAGTTTAATATGAATGAATATTCCGCGCCGTAGGTGCGATACCTTTGTAGAAATTGTCTGTAATTGTGGATTTGCGGGCCGTAGGTTCGCTATCTAAAAATCAGGTAGCGAACCTACGGCCCGCTGAAAGCATTTCAATCAACTAATTCTACAAAGATACCGCTCCGCTGGAGCGAACCAATTCCTCGATAAATGGGTCGTTATAAACGAATTATGTATTGCACAAATTTAGTGTTCAGTAGAATAATAGAGATGATAAATTATATATGGGAAAATCTGTGAGTTGTTATAGTTGTGGAGGAGGATGTAAAACGACTTATTACGATAAATTTAATTCTGAAAAATTCTATGAAAAAAAATAAAAACTGGCATTAAAATTAAATCCTGAAAATTGCACCAAAGACCGATTTTCAGCCACGGCCCATCCCAATTACTACTATCGGGGTAGGGCTACCAAAAAATGAAGCCCCCCACTACTCCACCACCACCCGTCGCACCACCTCCCCATCATCCGTCCCAAACCGCAGGAAATAAACCCCCGGCGCCAGCCCACCCACATTCACCTCCAAGACGTCCCCGCCCTGCATCAGCTCCACCTCCCGCACACTTCGGCCCAATACATCGACTACACTCATGCTCTTAAGCATCAAATCACTCTCAATAAATAGCATTCCATTGGTGGGATTAGGATAAACGACTACCTCCATCCCATCGTCGACGTCCGACAAGCCATTCACAAAATCGAGTACAACGGTTTCGATCAGCAGGCAACCATTGGCATCCGTGATCTGATAAGTATAGGAACCCGCTGACAGCCCGGTTAGCTCAAAATCAGTAGACCCGGTATTCCAAACAATCGAGTAGGGCTCAATCCCTCCTTCCACCTCGACACCAATACTACCTGCCGAGATATTCGACGGATTGGTACTGGCCACCGTAGTCGTTAGGACGGGCGGTTCCGTTAGCGTAAATTCTTCTATGGCATAACAATCATCTGTGTCGGTAATGGTCACCGAATAATCGCCCGACATCAGATCGGCGATGAATATCGTCGTGTCGCCGGTATTCCAAATGTAATTGTAGGATTCCGTACCTCCACTCACAAAAAGGACGATCACTCCGTCGGAGATGCCAAAACAAGACACATCATCCGCATCCGCCTTGACGGTCAGCCCCCTCTTCTGCTCCAACCTCCATGGTCGCTTCCTCCGTACAGCCCAGGTCATCCGTCACCGTCACGGTATATTCTCCGATATAAGTGGCGTTGATCGAAGGCGATACATCGCCCGTATTCCAAAGGTAGCTGTAATCGGGTATGCCCCCTTCCACTTCCAGTACGATACTACCGTCGAACAGTCCACCACATGGCAGTGGCACCACGTCGGTAGCCACGATGTTGATCGGATTGTTTTGTTCGACTACCACATCCTCAACCGTTGTAATACAATTGTTGGCATCGACGATGGTGGCGGCGTAAATGCCAGCCGTCAAATCGCCAATATCTTCGCCGGTAGCGCCATTCGACCAATTGATCGCATAATCGCCCGCTCCACCGGTTTACCGTCAAATCGATACTGCCCGTATTACCTTCGTGACAATCAACCATATCCGCCACCCAAACGGCACTAAGCAATGGAGGTGAGGTAACAGAATAGCTTTCGCTAAATGTACAATCATTGGCATCCGTGATCGTCAGCTCGTAAAATCCCTCTCCCAGATCGGTAATGGACGGAGTGCCCGCGCCGGTCGACCAGGCGTAGGTGTAGGGACTGGTACCACCTCCCGCAACCGTCTCTATAGCTCCGGTCAGTTCACCATAACAAAGTATTTCCGTGACTTCTACGGTTGGAGCCAGGACGTCGGGATGTCCAATGTTATGCGACTCTATCAGCGAGCAACCATTCGCATCCGAAATGGTGACCAGGTAAGTGGCTGCATACAGCCCCGATGGGTCAGGCCCCTCGTACCCATTGCTCCAAAGATAGGTGTAGGGCGTGGTCCCGCCAGTTGTATTCAAGTCAATGGCGCCGTTGTTAAGTCCATTGCAGGAAGCCGCTACCAGCACTGCATCGGTTGCCAGCAATTCGGGTTGGTCTATGATATAGCTTTCGCTAAAAATGCAATTATTGGCGTCGGTGATGGTAAGAGCGTAATTGCCTGCCGGCAAATTATCGATCGACGGGTTGGAACTGCCCGTACTCCAACTGTAGCTGAGATTGCCGGTACCCCCTGCCGCATCTATCTGGATCGACCCCCAGGCTTTCGCCAAAACAAAGATTGTTTTCCGTAAGGGAATTGACAACCAGGGCTTCGGGCTGATCGATGGTGGTGGCCAGAACTTCGGAGCAACCATTGTCGTCAGTGATGGTAACGGTGTAGTCGCCTGTCGGCAAATCGACCAGGATGGGTTCGGTCATACCATTACTCCAGTTGAAAACGTAAGGCTCTATACCTCCCGCTACTTCTACTGCGATAGTGCCATTTGATGCTTCATAACAAGATACATCCGTAACCGCCAAATCTGTTTCGAGGACGTCGGGCTGAGGGACATATATGCTCTCCTCAATGTCGCAATCATGGGCATCCGTAATGGTGACCTCATAGGTTCCAACGGTGATGCCTTCCAGATGATCGTCGTTGCTGCCGTCGTCCCACTCAAAAATCGTAGGGCGCTGTGCCCCCCCACTGGCGTCAGCTGGATAGTACCCTCCGAGCCGCCAAAACATTCCAATCCCATCACCTCTGTTTCCACCATCAACAGGTCGGGCTGTGTAATGACGACGGTTTTCGTTATGCGTACAATTTTTGGTCGTCGGTAATGGTCACTTCATAGGAAACCCGCTGCCAGGTCGGAAAGGTTGTCGTCATTATCGCCATTGTCCCAGGCATAAGTGAACGAAACCATTGCCACCTTCTACCGACAATTCGATGCTCCCATCTTCATCGCCGTAACATTGATTGTGCATCAGATCAAAGCTGGCAGTGATCGCATCGGGCTCCATCACGTCAACAGATTGTTCAAAACTGCAATTATGCGCATCGGTGATCGTCACCAGGTAGGTGCCGGCAGCCAGATCATCAATGGCTGCACTGTCCTGGCCGGTTGCCCAGAGGAAGGTGTAAGGACCCGTTCCCCCGGAAGGATCGACATTGATGGCGCCGGACTCCTGTCCATAACAATCCACTTCCGTTACCTCATAATCCGTCGATAGCGGTTCCGGTTCGGTAATGTCAAAATCATTTGTTTGGCTGCACCCGTGGTTGTCGGTCACCGTTACGGAATAGTTGTCGGGGGTCAGGCTGGTGATCTGATCTGTTGTTTGCCCATTGCTCCATAGGAAGGAATAGGGCCCTGTTCCCCCTTCCGGGAAAACGGCGATCTGTCCGTCGTCAAAACCCTGACAACTCACATCGGTACCCTGTCCGGGAAGGAGTAGGAGGTCGGGTTCTTCGATCTGAAAACTATCCACCTGACTACAACCCACTCCGTCGGTGATGGTTGCGATGTATTCGCCCGCGTTCAGATTTTGAATGGTAGCCGAGTCGCCGCCATTGCTCCAGTTGTAGAGGTAGGGGGCCGTCCCTCCCGCCGATTCCAACGCAATGGATCCCCGATTGACCACCGTGGCAAAGTACATCTGTTGTAACAACGTTGGAAACCACTGGAGGTGGTTTCGGTCAGCACGATGTTCTGCATTTGGGTACAACCCAACGAATCGGTCACTGCCACTGTGTACGTACCTGCATACAAACCCTCAACATAATCGATGGTGTCGCCCATATCCCAGGTGTACGAAAAAGTACCCGCACCCCCCGATGGCGTCAATGCAATGCTCCCCGTGGGTTCATTGTTGCAAAGAAGGTCGCTGGAAGTGTAATCGATTATTATGGCGCTGTTTTCCGCAATAGCGGCCGTTTGCGTATAGGTGCAACCCACTTCATCGGTTATGGTCACGCTGTACGTACCTGCAGGAACGCCGGTCAGATTTTGATTGCCTGATCCATCGTTCCACAGGTAGCTGTACATTCCGAATCCTCCGGAAGGCGTTAGTAGTATTTCGCCGGTGGCGGTGCCATTACAGTCAATGGAAATGGGTTGAAGTGATGCATTTAGTATTGGATTTTGATCGACCACAAAGCTGGCCTCCCCCATACAGTTGTTGCCATCCGTGACGGTAGCGAGGTAGGTGCCAACACCCAGACTGTCAATGCTGCTGGTAGTGTCGCCGGTGTTCCACAGGTAAAAATAATTGCCCGTACCACCGGTCGGCGATAAGGAGATGAGCCCATCCGACCCGCCAAAACAGGATACCACATCGATGGTGCCGACAGCCATCACCGGAGCGGGCTCGGCCACTTCGATGCTGTCGTAAAACTGACAACCCGTATCGTCGGTGATCGTGAGAGCATAGATCCCAGCCGTCAGAGCCGACAGGTTTTGGATGGTCGCTCCATTGCTCCATTCATAGGAGTAGGGAGCCTCCCCTCCACCTACGGTCAATTGTACTGCCCCCGAACTGTCGCCCATACACAAAAGATCGGAAGGATTAAACGTACCTTCAATGGTCGTGGAGCCGGGCAGATATATTTCGCTCGTCCAGGTGCAGCCCGTATCGTCGGTTACGGTAACACTATAAGTGCCTAAGGGAACATCACTGATGTCGTCGGCAGAGCCGCTTTCTCCCGTACTCCACTCGTAAAAATAATCGCCGACGCCGCCCTCCATGTCCACATCAATGTATCCATCCGACAATCCATTGCAGGCGGGTTCAATGTCGAAAGAACCCGTTATTTGGGGTGGTTCATCAAAAGAAAAATCCAGTAGTTTTGTACAACTGTTGGCATCGGAAATGGTAACCGTGTAATCGCCTGGCGGCAAATTCTCCGCAGTGGCGGTACTGTCGCCGTTCGACCAGGAAAACTCATAGGGATCCACCCCTCCGAAAACGGTCAGGTCGATGCTGGCCAGATCATCATAACAATCAATAGCCGCCACATCAGTAAGGGCAATTATGGGAGGAGGTGCATCAACGGTGGCCGACAATGTTTTGGTGCAAAACTGAGCGTCGGAAACGGTGACGGTATAGGTGCCCGGGGTCAAAAAAGCCAGGTCTTGTGTAGTGGCTCCATTGTTCCAGACATAAGAATAAGCCCCCATTCCGTCGATGACCTGCAGGTCGATGGTACCGTAATTGTCGTCGTTGCAGGGAAGGTCGGTGGCAGTATGATCCAGGCTATAGGGATTGGACATGGTGATGGTCATAAAATCGGACTGGGTATTGCCGTTGGCTTCGGTTACGGTCACCGTGTAGTAGTTGGGGCCGAGCAAGGGCGTTACTTCGATGGTTGGGGTGGTGGCGCCGTTGTTCCAAAAATAGATACAGTTAAAACAAGGCGTATAGGTTGCATCCAATATCAGTACGGTGTCCTGGCAGTAGATAGCATCGGGTCCGAGATACAAAACGCCCTGGTTGGGAGCACCCGGCGACCCCTTCGATATGGGGGAGGCAACCCAACTGGAGGGGAGGGCATTGTCGAGGGAGGGATCGATCAACATCAGGGAAGATCCCAGGCCGTCTGCCTCTTCGGGCCAGGGCAGGACATCGTCGTAGTGAACGGTGTCCATATAAGAACGGTCGGCGTTGTTGATGCTGATCCATTCACCGGCGCCGCTCAATCCAAATCCTCCGGTTGGAGAATTGCCAAAGCCGCCGATGAAATTCGTCACCGTAGGGTGAATGGCCTGAAAGAGCGCGCTGTCCTGTACCAGTACCAAATAGCCGTCGGATGGCAGGATGGTATTTGCCGGAAGGTTGAAATAATTATGGCCGCCATCCTGAAGAAACCAGCCGGAGAGGTCGATCGTGGTGGCCCCTGCGTTGTAGAGTTCGACCCAGTCGCCGGTGTCGCAGGTATCGGGCGAATGGTAGTTGATCTCATTGATGACGATGTCGCCAATTTGGGTCGAGCCCAAAACAAAATGAGCGGTGATGGTTTCGTTTCCGTTCAGGTTCATGGTGGTTTGGGGAGCGTTTCCCCAGAGAGGAAGGCGTCCATCCGGTGAAAACATATCCCGGATTGGGCGCCACCCGCAACGGCACATCTACACCGGCGAAATATTTTCCGTCCCAGGGAAATTGGGCCTCGTACAAATTGATGGTGTTGAGATGGATGATGCCGCCGACCGATGGATTTGCCGTAAGGGTCAGGTCGACCACATCGGTGATCTGATCGTAGTAATCATCGTATTGGTTGAACATTTCATCGGTGCGATTTTCTGCAAAGAGGCGCGCTATGTCGACATCTTCTTCCCAATTGTCGTCGTTGTCCCACCACAGATCATCGTGTAGTGGTATTTCGGGGGCGTACAGCGTTTCAAAACTGTCGATGCGGGCGAGTGCCCGTTCGGGTGTAAACACAATGTTGAGCAGATCGGCCATCCGGTTGATGAATTTCAATTCGAGGTCGTCGTTTTCCATTATCTGGCGTAAAAGCAATGTTGACCAGGGTGGGTTGTGGTCGTAACTTTCGGTGGGCGACATCACGTATTCAAGGGAGGGCGACCACCAGTCTCCCGAATTGTAATCGCCTGTGAGTGGAATGAGGCCGTAGCCCCGGTCCATATCGTAGACGAAGTAGTGCCATTTTTCGCCGGCCTGTCGGAGGCGCCACCGTTTGTTGTTGTTGTCGGGCCAATCGTTGTTATCGACAAAAACGTTGAGCAGAAAGTAGTCAATAAAATGGTCGACGTCGATCCAGGAGTGCAAAGTGGCCAGGTCGTCGGGGTCATTGAAGTCGGCACTTTCGTAAAAATCGACAAAGTCTTCCCAGGCGGTCAATTCGCCGTGTTCGAGGTCGTAATTTTGCTCGACAATGTCCGCTTCGTTTTTATCGATTCCGTAATGAACTTTGAGGTAGCGCCAATCGAGTTTTTCACGTAAGTTGTGAATGCCGAAGTATTCGCCGTTGAGGTAGACGACGGCGGGCCGGTAAGCCTGCATGTCGAAGTCGGGATCTTTGATGAGGGTGTCCACATCCTCAAAATCGCGGATGAGGCTGCTGCAAAGCACATCGCGGAAGAGCAGCTTGCTCCAGTCGTTGCCGGAAGCGCGCAGGATGAAGGCGTGGTATTCATTGTAAGGCAGCTCTTGGAAAAGCGGATAGTTGATCTTGTTGTTGCCATATTCGTTGCGGGCGATGAATGATAAGCCCTTGTGCGGATAGCTTTGGCTAAAGCCACCATGTACCTGTACACCCATATCCTGACGGAAACCGAAGCTGCCATCGGCTTCAAAGAGTTCAACGTGTACGGGTTGTTCGATGTCTTCGTCCCAGAATTCGTAAATTCCGTCAACAGGTCCGAAGAAGTTATCGTCGTCGGTAGACAGGCAGAAGATGGGGAAGGTATGGTTGATGTCGAACAGGTAAGTGTGGGTCATCGTTCGGCTGGGTTCCATCCCGCCCTTGAAGGTGCGGGCGCGAAGCACGGTCGTTTCGTCGATGTAGAGAGCATTGTTATAAGTTGACGAAGAGTTGGTTGGTTCCGAACCATCGGTGGTATACCTGATGGTGGCGCCGGCCGTTGGGGTGGTGAGGGATACAGAGAAGTCGGCGTTGTAGTGGCCGCCGGTAATAGAGGCAACGGGTAAGGCGGCCACGGTACTGCTATTGTTTTGATTGGTGGCTTCGGGGGTAGGGGCGGAGAAAAATACCCAGGGCGTTTGGCCGTCTGACTCCAGTCCTTGAGATATATTGGCCGATTGTAGGCCAAAGGTATAGCTGTGGAGGAGGGTAGTACCGTCGGAAGCGGTCAGTCCGATGTCTTCTCCTGAGGCCGATAGCTTAAAAGGGGCGTGGAGTGGTCCCTGGGTGGGTTGGTTGTCGCACCAAATGAGGAGGTAACCGTAAGGCGGTATGGTGGTTAGCGGTGCCTGGTTGTCGGGGAGAGCCCATTTGGTGGGGTTGGTCAGATCGTCGGTCAGGTACATGCCTCCGATGTTGACGGGTGCGGGGGTGGCATTGTAGATTTCCACCCAGTCGTCGTATTCCCCATAGGAATCGGCGTTGACATTGGAGTTGGACGCCAGAAATTCGTTGATGTACAACTGTTGGCTGCTCAACCAGCAGGGCAATACCAGCAGCAATAATAATAAGGTGTTGTGTTTGGAATAGTGGAGTGTAGAGCTTTTCATGGTTTATGCTTTGATTAAACCGGATTATTCCAGCCTTCTAAAAATAGAAGTCTTCATCCCGGGCATAGAGGTTGTAATGGTATGGAGGAACGCC
Organism: Saprospiraceae bacterium; assembly: GCA_965222105.1. Lineage (GTDB taxonomy): Bacteria > Bacteroidota > Bacteroidia > Chitinophagales > Saprospiraceae > CALGLS01. The sequence goes on from CBDCTQ010000023.1 coordinate 76,043, forward strand.
TTAAAATTTGGAAGAAAAGTAGTTATTCTATAGGTTAGGCCAACTAAGGTATGGGTGGGCTTTAGAACCAGAATGTAAATATAAGAATAATTGTGAATTAATTCCACGTTAAAAGAGGATTTTTCCCGATTCATCGAAAATGACAGTTGCGCAGTTATAAAATTCAATGATTGATATAAGTTATTCCAAACATTTCTTCGTTAAATCAGTTATTATTTATTACTTGCAGCCCGAATAGGGCAACATTTTGACAACGATCCCATTATACTTAATTTACTACGACTAATAATTGCCATTTAGCATGAGCTTACTTGATTACGCCAGAATCTGCATTTACAGGATCAATCAAAAAGGATTGGAAATTTTCCTCATCAATACCGGTGCCGAAGAATGGCAAATACCCACCAGCAGGCTCAATCAGATGTCCAAAGACCTCAAACCCGGCGACAACTGCATCGAGCTGGAAGCCAAGGGCCAGGTGGGCAAAGTACTAGCCATCGAAGGCGACTGGCACCAGATACCCTCCATCCGGAAAATGATCAAAGACGACGTCAAAATTGTCGCCAGCCACGTCATTCACAAACTGCCAGAGGTAGAACGGGGCGCCTACTTCGCCGTCAAAGAAGCCTTTAAAAAAGTAATGCCCGCCGAATACGAATGCCTTAAAGAATTGAAAGACATTTTGATCGACCGCAACCAGGCCAAATACGTGTGAAGCCCCGACCTTCATTTGAGCGCCCTCCATCCGATTAATCTTCCATGATCTCTTTAGACAACCTCTCTATACAGAAAACCAATTTCCATTTTCCCAACCAAACAGCCTTCTACCGGGGCAAAGTCAGGGACGTTTACACCTTGAGCAATGGCCTGTTGATTATGGTGGCCTCCGACCGGATCTCCGCCTTCGATCACGTCTTGCCCCGTCCGATCCCTTACAAAGGGCAGGTACTCAACCAGTTGGCTGCTCATTTTCTGGATGCTACTACCGACCTGGTATCCAACTGGCGGATCGCCTCTCCTGATCCCAATGTGACCATTGGCCATGACTGCGAGCCTTTTAAGGTCGAAATGGTCGTTCGTGGCCATCTGGCAGGTCATGCCTGGCGTACTTACAACTCCGGCTTGCGGACCCTTTGCGGCGTATCATTGCCGGAAGGCTTGCGCCAAAACGATCCCTTTCCCGAGCCCATCATCACACCTGCTACCAAAGCCGAGGAGGGGCACGATGAAGACATTTCTAAAGACGATATCCTGTCAAAGGGCATCGTGGGCCCTGAGGACTATGAGCAATTGGAACAGTTCACCCACACCTTATTTAAAAGGGGAACCGAAATGGCTGCCCAAAAGGGCCTATTACTGGTGGACACCAAATATGAATTTGGCAAGAAGGATGGAAAAATATACCTGATCGACGAAATACACACGCCCGACAGCTCCCGCTATTTTTACGCCGAAGGTTATGAGCAGCGACAGTCGCGCGGCCAACAGCAAAAACAGCTATCCAAAGAATTCGTCCGCGAATGGTTGATGGACCACGGATTTCAGGGCAAAACGGGTCAGACCATGCCCGCTATGCCCGACGATTTTGTCATGCAAGTATCTGACCGGTACATCGAATTGTACGAGTTGATAACGGGTAAGACCTTCCAAAAACGGGATACCGACAACATGATCCACCAAATAGAGCAGAATGTTCTTCAATGGTTGGATGCCCGGTGAGAAGGGGTTTTGCGCTGATTTCGACTACGCTCAATCAGCGGATCGCACGCTGGCTAAGCGTAGCCGAAATCAGCAAATCCACCCCTTACCCTGTCACAATTCACCAGGTTTTATTTCCACCTACCCTAAACGAGGTAATTTTTATTGCTGTGACAGAAAAAAAAGGCTGTTGGCATAGTAATTGCCATTTTTGAGGTATCCTTCCAACTGAATTTCTCCCCGGTTTTTTCCCTCATTATTCCTTCCGCTGACTCCCCGGCTTATACACTATACACTATCCATCATCCAACAAATTTGTAGTAACCATGAAAAAATGCCTTTTGACTTTAGCTGCCGGAATCCTGTTTCTCAACCTATTATCAGCCCACAGCGGTGACCCCGAAACACCAAAAAACAATTCTTCAGAAACCACGGCCATCAGCCTTAAAGATATATTCCTGTCAGATTATGATAATGTTACTTTGTTTATTGATTTTCAAGCAGTTGCGGGCGAAATCACCGAGCTAAATGTCTTGAAAAACGGCCAGGCCTTGCTGGAAGATGACGTGCGCGATCTGCCTGGAAATACCATTTACGAACTCAATCTCGAAGTGATGAATCCCGGCACCTACGACGTGGAGCTGAAAACAGCCCAGGGCATCACCATCCAGAAGGAATTGATTGTGGAATAGAAAATATACTTGTCATTAAACCATGAAAAGACGAAGCAAATAAGCAATTTTTCTTAGTCATCGAACCGTCGGCCTTTGTGGTGCGGCGGTTTTTTTATTTGGAACACCGAACTTTTTTGCTGTATTTTGCGTCATAACAACGAGGGGCTGTAAGGAATCGACAGGAAAGTCTATCGGTTAGTAAGCATGTCGAAGAAAGATTACTCACTTCGCAAAAAATGGTAATCGACCAAATTTTAAATGGCACCAATAGGTTAGCCATGGCAGCCTAATTCAAGGAATTAGACGCCTTTGCGCCGCTGGCTTGACGTCCGATACACAGCTTGCCGCGCATCATCATCTTTCGGGCTAGCGGAGTAGAGGAGCGCGGTTGCTTCGCGAAACTTAAGCGCTTAAGGAAAGAGCATGGGTGGGTTTGCGGACCTTTCTCTTTCCCGACAATTCAACCGGGAACTAAACATGTAGAAAGCTTTCAGGTACTTTGTCTGGACCCGGGTTCAATTCCCGGCAGCTCCACAAGTCAAAATTATAAACCGCTGATAACGTTTTAGTTGTCAGCGGTTTTTCTTTTCGCCCAGCAGTTCAATTTGAAAAACCAATATACCCCATTATTACTTGACATGATACACAGAAAACTTTGCGATTGAGGGGAATCAGCAAATCAATCATTAGTAAATCAGCAAATCCTTTTCATCCCCTCCACCGCCGCCAAATTCCCCTCCCGCGTCCCCACCGTAATCCGCACACAACCCTCCGCCCCAAAGGCCCCCGCTGGCCGCACCATGACTCCTTCCTTGAGTAGGGCAGCTTCAAATTCCGCTTCCGGCATTTCGGGGCGCATCAAAATGAAATTGCCCTCCGACTTCCAATAGCGCATCCCCAACTCGTCCAGTGCTTCATATAAAAAATGGCGCTCAGTATTCACCAATTGAATCGACCGGTCCAAAAATTCCCGATCCGAAAGGGCGGCGATGGCGGCCTCCATGCTCAGCCGGTCGTGCATAAATGGTTTGTACAAACGCTGAATGTATTCTGCCAGGGCAGGTGTTGTATATGCATAGCCAATCCGCATGCCCGCCAGGCCAAATGACTTGGAAAAGCTATTGAGGCCGATCACTTGTTTGCCCGTCTGAACATAGGGTAGGGCAGTAGTATAATCCGCTGCTTCCGCAAAAAGGTAATATACTTCATCTAATACCAATACCACATCGCCGGGGAGTTGGTCGATCAAACGATCCAATGTTTTTTTAGGGATGTAGCTGCCCGTCGGGTTATTAGGGGAAGTGAGGAATATCAACCGGGTTTTGTCGTTAATTGCTGCCAGAATGCCGTCCAGGTCAAGCCGAAAATCGGGAGCCAGCAGCGGCACATCATCCATTTTGGCGCCCATCTTTTCCGAAAACATCCGGTAGGGACTAAACATCGGGTTGGAAACGATGTACTCTGCCCCCGGCTCCAAAAATGCCCGGATGATGAATTCCAACACCTCGCTGCCGCTATTGCCGGTGATGAATTGGTCGGCCATCAGCTCCTTGTTGTAGAACACCTCCAGTGCCTGACGCAGCCGAATGTCCGTCCGGTCGGGGTATTCGCCGATCTTATCGATGTTTTGCCGGATGGCTTCCATTGCTTTGGGAGAAGGGCCGAGTGGGTTTTCGTTTGACGAAAGTTTATATATTTTTTTCCCTCTCGCGTCTACTTCGTCTTTAGACTTTCCGCCGACATAGAGGCTGGAAGGCCGGAGATAGGGTTTGAAAAGAGGGGATTTTTCCAATTTGTTTGCCATGTATTGCTGTTTAAGTCTGCTAAGGTAGCAAGAATGGATAAATACCTGGAAAATGGCGCGAATTGGTTTAAATAACCAGTTTTTCACAAGTGTTTTTTACCCAAAAATCCAGTTGGTATCTGGCCCAAAGTTTTGTACATTTGAGGTTTCCCCGGCAGTGCAATAGATCATACAACATATTGATTAGCATATAGCATCAATCCGTTGGCTTTTTGAGAACCGATCAACATCCAAATGTTTCCCCCCTCTATACATTCCTTAACTTGAAATTGGTTCTTCAGTTGCACCTTTTCGGTGTATTATGGTCTGGTTTTTTCTAACAAATACATGCAATCTACTTATATTAATTTGGGTACGGTGGTATAGTCTGTTGTTCTGAAAAATGGACTATGCCGGAGAGGAAAAATTTCACCCCTGACATCACTTTTATATTGCCGCCTGTCTCCGGTATTCTTTAGGTGAAAACAACAGGACGATTAATAATCCAATGGATCACGGAGCGAAAAAATACCTGCATTTACCACAAAACAAGTGCCTGCACCAGCTTTTTGAATGGATGGTCGACCGCCAACCCAACGCACCTGCTTTGATGGTTGGGGAAAAAACATGGACCTATCAGCAAATCGACCAGAAAGCTAACCAACTGGCCCACTTTCTCGTCGAACGCTCTATTCAAAAAGAAGACCTGATCGCTATTTGTGTGGAGCGTTCGGCCGAAATGGTCATAGGCATTCTCGGTATCCTAAAAGCCGGTGCGGCCTATCTGCCCATCGACCCGCTTACTCCTCCCGACCGGATGGCTCTTCTCCTCGAAGAGTCTAAATCACCCATCTTGCTTACGCAAAAAAAACTGGATGTGACAACCAGTTCTCTTGCTACTGACCGGGCATTGATCGATCTCGGTTCCGGGTTTTTTGATGTCCTGCCAACAACTTCCGTCGAGGTGGACTGCCATCCCCAACAACTTGCTTACACCATTTTCACCTCTGGCTCTACCGGCCAACCCAAAGGGGTACAGATCGAACACCAGAGCGTGGCCAACCTCGTGCAGGGACAGCTCGCTTTTGTCGAAAAACCCGTCGGACGATTTCTCTTCGCCTATTCATTTGCTTTCGACGGATCGGTGCTGCTCCTATTTTGGACGTTGCTTTCCGGCGGTACCCTCGTCATGGCGCCCGAAGACCTTGAAAAAGACATCCACCAACTGGCCCACTTCATTCAACAATACCGCATAACCCATCTGCTGACATTTGCATCCTTGTATGGACTCTTGTTGGAAAGAGCCAGTGCCAGCCAGCTCACCAGCCTGCAACACGTTAGTGTAGCCGGCGAAGTTTGTCCGCCTGCACTCGTTGGTCGACATCACCATCAATTGCCCGGTGTCGTTTTGCTCAATCAATACGGCCCTACGGAAGCCACCGTTGGGGCGACCATTTACCGCACCAGTCCCGACGACGCCACTAAAGCTCGCATCCCCATTGGCAAATCCATCAACAAGGTGCAGGTATACGTTTTAGACGATGAAGGGCAGCCTTGCCACCCGGGTCAGACGGGCGAAGGGTACATCGCAGGAGCCGGAGTGGCAAGAGGGTATCTCAACCGCCCGGAGCTGACCCGCCAACGCTTTGTTACAAATCCGTTTGCCCCTTCCGGAAAAATGTACCGCACCGGCGATCTGGCCGTCCTCCTTCCCGACGGCAATATTGACTTCATCGGCCGGGCCGATTTTCAAATAAAACTCAGAGGCTATCGCATCGAACCGGGCGAAATTGAACACACCCTAACCCAGTATCCCCATATCCGCGAAGCAGTTGTATTGCGGAAAGGCAGCACCCCGGCAGAACAGAAACTGGTGGCCTACATCGTCGCAAATGAAAATTCGGAGGTCAACCAAACAGACCTTCGCCAGTCTCTGTCGGCTCAACTACCGGCATACATGATCCCTGCTGTATTCGTGGTGTTGGAAAAAATGCCGCTGACCACTATCGGCAAAATAGACCGGGGTGCTCTTCCCGATCCCGACCAACAACGCCCCGTTTTGGCGCAAGCCTACGCCCCGCCCCGCACCTTGTTGGAAAAGAAGTTAACTTCGCTTTGGCAGCAAATTCTAAAGATCGACAAAATAGGCATCCACGACCGGTTTTTTGAACTCGGAGGCAACTCCCTCCAGGCTGCCGACTTCACTTCCCAACTACAAAGCGAACTCGGAGAAGTGGTCTTCGTAACCAGTATTTTCGATCAACCCACCATAGCGGCTTTTGCCCAAATGCTGGAAAAAGACTATGTCCGGGGGGTCGAAAATTACTTACAGGCTTCGAGAGATGCAGCTGAGGAAATGCCTCTTCCATCGTTAGTTCAAAATTCTGCCAAACAATCCATCGACGACGACCCTCCAAAAAAAGCAAAGCTACCGGCCACCGCTTTTCAGAAATTCGACGAATACTTCCCCAAAACGAAATTGAAACCCACAACTGAAGAGCCCAAACTCCAACAAGCCGTTTTCATCCTGGCCCCGCCTCGGTCGGGCACTTCTCTGCTTCGCATCATGTTGGCCGGTCACCCCCGGTTATATGCCTCCAACGAATTGCAACTTCTCCACTTCAATACGCTGGCGGAAAGACAAACGGCCTATTGTGGGCGGTTTTCCCTTTGGTCGGAAGGGCTGCTTCGGTTGATTATGTCTCTGAAAAATTGTTCTGCCGACGAAGCCAAAGAATTCGTCCAACAATACATCGACAATGACGCTACTACGCGCCAAATGTACGCCCAATTGCAATCCTGGATGAACGACCGGCACCTCGTCGACAAGTCGCCTTCCTATGCGCTTGATCCCGCTGCCCTTCAAAAAGCGGAAGCAGAATTCGACCAACCTCTGTACATCAACCTGGTACGCCACCCCTACGCCATGATCCGCTCTTTCGAGAAAATGCACATGGACAAGGTGATGTTTCTTCACCCGCATCCCTACGACGCCCGTCACCTCGGAGAGTTGATATGGACGAAGAGTCATCAAATTATAACAACATTTCTACAAAACGTACCTGCCCATCGGCAATTCTATCTCAAATACGAATACCTCGTACAACAACCCGACATCGCCATGCGCCAATTGTGCGATCGTTTTGGTTGGGACTTCGTCCGGGAAATGACCCAACCTTACCAAAACCTCGACCAGAAAATGGTCGATGGCTTGTACGAGGAGTCCAAACCAATGGGTGACATCAATCTCCTCACCCACAAAAAGATCGACCCTGCGCTGGCAGAAGCCTGGCGAGGCGTTTTGAAAGACAATTTTCTGAGTCATACCACCTGGTCGACGGCGGCCTCGCTGGGATATACTCCTCCTGACGGCAGCTTCGACAATGGGCCTGACCCCGGCCATGAAAAAGAAAAAAAGAAGAAACCCCATACTGGCGAAACAAAACCACCGCCAATTCACTCCGCTACCTCCCGCGACATTGCCATCATAGGCATGACCGGCCGGTTTCCCGGTGCAGCAAACATCGACCAGTTTTGGGAAAACCTGAAGAACGAAACGGATGTCAGCAAGACCTTTACCCCTGATGATCTGAAAAAGGAGGGGCAGAATCCCGCGCTGCTCCACGATCCCAACTTTGTCAACCGGGGTATGCCGCTGGCAGATGCGGACCATTTCGCCGCCGAGTTTTTTGGCTATTTGCCTAACGAAGCTGCCTTGATGGACCCTCAGCACCGGCACTTCCTCGAATGCGCCTATACCGCTCTCGAACACGCCGGCTACCACTCCGGAAATAGTGACCAGCGAATTGGCGTTTATGGCGCTGTTGCCCGCAACACCTATTTGGTCAACAATGTGATTACACATCCACGGTTTTTCCGGTCGGTCGATGATTTTCAACTGGGCATTACGTTGGAAAAAGATTTTCCGGCAACGAGAGTAGCTTATCAACTCGACTTGCGCGGCCCGGCCCTCAACGTTCAAACAGCCTGCTCGTCGTCGGGAGTGGCCTTGCACCTCGCCTGTGAAAATATATTGTTAGGTGAAAGTGACATCATCCTGGTAGGTGGAGGAAGGATACAACCCCCGCTGTACGTCGGCCATATGCACAAAGAAGGCCACGCCCTCTCTCCCGACGGCTACGTTCGCGCCTTCGATGCCGAAGCCAATGGGATGGTGCGCGGCCATGGGATGGCTTTTATCGTCATCAAAAAACTGGAGCAAGCCCTCGCCGACGGCGATACGATCCACGCAGTGATAAAAGGTTCGGCCATCGGCAACGACGGCTCCGGCAAAGTGGGATTTACGGCGCCAGGCGTTGAAGGTCAAAGCCAAACCATTGTACAGGCTTACAAGAACGCCGGGATCAACCCTGAGTCGGTTTCGTATGTGGAGGCTCATGGCACCGGTACGCGGCTTGGCGATCCCGTGGAGGTGGCAGCTTTGACGAAGGCATTCCGACATTTTACCAACAAAAAAGGCTTTTGTGGCATCGGTTCGGTCAAGACCAACATCGGCCATCTCGACGCAGGCGCCTGTATGGCCGGCATCATCAAAACGGTGCTGGCTATGAAGCACGAACGGTTGCCGGCAAGCCTGCATTTTAAAACGCCAAACCCACAAATACCATTTGACGAAAGTCCTTTTTTTGTGACCGGCACAGCCCGTGATTGGAAGCGAACCGCTCAGCCCCGCCGTGCCGGTGTCAGTTCTTTTGGACTGGGCGGCACCAATGTACACATAGTGTTGGAAGAAGCGCCGGGGCGGGTGCGTCCCGATGTAGAAGAAAAAGCCCAATTGCTCATTCTCTCTGCCAAGACTCCCACCGCACTGGATGCCCTTACCGCTCAAATGGGGGCCTTCCTGCAGCAGCATACCGATCTTCGTTTGACGGATCTGGCTGCTACCTTGCAGTTGGGACGCAAAGCCTACGCTCACCGGCGGATATTGGCAGCCCACAGTGTAGAAGAAGCAGCGTTGGCCTTTCGGCAAAAGGATCCCCAGAAAGTAATAACAACTCATTTACAAAATCCGGTAGGGAAAACGGTATTCCTCTTTCCCGGGGGAGGTGCCCAGCATACCAATATGGGATTGGGCCTGTATCAGACAGAGACCGTCTTCCGGAATGCAGTCGACCGTTGCCTGACTATTTTGCAACAGCAACACCAACTTCATCTGCGCTCCATACTATATCCCGACCACTCCAAATCTGAACCCATAACAGACCCCTTACACGGCATTACCTTGCTGTTTACCATCGAGTATGCCACCGCACAACTTTGGATGTCGAAAGACATTCACCCTGATGAGATGATCGGGCACAGCCTGGGCGAATATGTAGCGGCTTGTCTGGCCGGTGTTTTTTCGTTGGAAGATGCCCTGGCCCTGGTGGCCAAAAGAGGCCGGTTGTTTCTACAACTCGAAGAGGGAGGGATGTTGAGCATTCCCCTTTCGGAAAAGGAAGTGACTGCTTATCTGGAAGACGACCTATCGCTGGCGGCCATCAACAAACCGGACTACTGCGTCGTGTCAGGGCCGGTTGGTGCCATCAACCGTATCAAAGAAAAGCTGACCCAACAAGAAATACACGCCACCCGGCTACACATCAATGTGGCAGCTCATTCGCAGATGGTAGAAGCTATTTTAGACGAATTTGGGGCATTTCTGGAGCAGGTAACCTATTCTCCACCCACCCTTCCCATCGTATCCAACCTGGATGGCAACTACGTTGGCCCCGAAACCATGCAAACGCCGGACTACTGGAAAAAGCATCTTCGGCAAACCGTTCGATTCGCAGATGGAATGACTACACTGTTGACCGATGAACAAAAGCTTCTGATTGAAATTGGCCCCGGCCAAACGCTGTCGACCTTTACCCGGCAGCACCCTCAAAGGAGAGAACACCACCAGGTAGTAGCCTCTCTTCGCCATCCGAAAGAAACGACGCCCGACCGCTTATTTTGGCTCAAAAGCCTCGGACAAGTATGGCTGGTAGGCGTGGAGCCCAATTGGAAACAAAATTTCCAACAGATCAGAAGAATACCACTGCCGACCTATCCCTTTGAACGAAAACGCTATTGGATAGAACCCAAAGCCTTTGAAGCCCAACAATATGCACCCGAAAGGGATCATATTATACAGAACATATCAATGCCCATAGAAAATCAACCCGCCATGCCGTCGGATCATCGCCCAAAGCTGATCCGAAAACAATTGCTTGTTGGCAAACTGAAGACTATTTTCCACGAACTTAGTGGACTTCCGGTGGACAGTATGGCCGATCACGCCACCTTTCTCGAACTGGGATTTGACTCCCTCTTCCTGACCCAATCGCTCACCCGGATCAAAAAATCCTTTGGTGTAAAGATCAACTTTCGTCAACTCTTCGACGAAGCACCTACCACCGACGCTTTGGCCGGATACATCGACAGCCAGTTGCCGGAAACGGCCCTTCAGGAAGAATTGCAAAACGAAAACCGAAAACACATTGTTGAACACCCCGGAAATGATATTGCCCAAACTCCATCTGATGCAATCTCCTTCGAACCAACGGCACTCCCGCCGTCTTCGCCAATACAACCCAGTACCCGTCTGGAAGTATTGATCGAACAGCAGCTTCGGTTAATGCAACAGCAGTTGGAACTGCTCCGGGGAGGGACCCAGCAGAGTCCGGGTCAACTGACGCCGCCTCTGAGTCAGCGCTCAGTCGAACAACCTGTTGAGAATGCTTCTGGTCAGGTTACTCCATGGGAAAAACCTCCGGCCCCTCCCCAACCCGAGGACCTGGAAGCAGTGGCTCAACAACAAAATTTCGGCCCCTGGCAACCCATCCGTAAAAAGACACTGGCTGACCTGACCGACCGGGAAAAAAAATACCTCGACGATCTGATCAGACGCTATACCACCCGTACCAAAGGCTCTCAGGCATTGGCTCAGGCGCAACGAAGACATATGGCCGACCCCCGCTCCATTGTGGGGTTCAACCGGATGTGGAAAGATATGGTCTATCAAATAGCCATGACCCATTCCAAGGGTGCTAAAATGTGGGATGTGGACGGCAATGAATACATCGATTTCCGCAGTTCGTTTGGCATCAACCTTTTTGGGCATACGCCTGACTTTGTACAACAAGCCATCAAAGAACAGGTAGATAAGGGATTTGAGTTGGGGGTGCTGACGCCCTTGGCCAAAGAAGTTTGCGACCTCATTTGTGAATTGACCGGGACGGAGCGGGCTTCGCTGGTAAATACGGGATCGGAGGCGGTGTCGGCCTGTGTGCGGGCGGCGCGCACTGCCACTGGCAAGGACAAGATAGTGGTCTTTGAAGGGGATTATCATGGCATCGCCGATGAGATGTTGGTGCGGGGGATCGACCGGGGCGATCAGCGCATATCCATGCCCATAGCGCCGGGCATCCCACCGTCACTGGTAGAGCAGGTCATTGTATTAGATTACGACGACCCAAATGTACTCAACAAAATACACACGTATGCTGGGGAACTGGCCGCTGTCATCATTGAACCCATCCAACCCAACCTTCCGACCCGGCAGCCGGTGGAACTTTTGAAGGCCATCCGTCAGTTGACTTTGGAAGAGGACATAGCCCTGGTGTTCGACGAAATGATCACCGGATTCCGCCTTGGGGTGCAGGGGGCACAGGGGTGGTATGGAGTTGAGGCAGATATCATTGCTTATGGCAAAATATTGTCGGGCGGGCTGCCTATGGCGGCGGTGGCAGGCAAGGCCCGGTTTCTGGATGTATTCGATGGCGGGCAGTGGGCTTATGGCGACGACTCCATCCCCGAAGCAGGCGTTACCTTTTTTGGTGGTACTTTTTGTAAACATCCTGTTAGTCTGGCCGCTTCTTTGGCTACCTTGCGGGAAATCAAACGGCGTGGTCAGCCGATGTACGATGACCTCAATGCCCGGTCAGCCCGTTTTGCCGAAAGGCTGAAACAACTTTTTGAAACCACCAAAGTACCTCTGCAAGTGCTCTCGACAGCCTCCATCGTCGCCATAAAGATCATGAACAAGAACCCGTTGTCGGCGTTGTTTTTCTACTACCTTCGGCTCAAAGGCATCCACATAAAAGAAAAGGCGGCTCTCCTGTCGGTGGCACACACCGAAGAGGAATTGGATTTTACCTACCGGATGTTTGAAGAAAGTATCCGTGAAATGCAGACAGCCGGTTTTTGGCCCATCTCCGCTGGCAATGTAGCGGTGGAAAGCCAGGTGATCCCGGTGCCTTCCTCCAGCCGCCAGGTTCAACAAGCCGAAGAAGGTAAGGAAGGGGTTCCTTTGACCGATGGCCAAAAGGAAGTATGGGTTGAACAGCAATTGGGCGATGAGGCCGCGGCTGCTTACAATCTGGCAGGCGATCTGCACCTGCATGGCTCACTGGATATAACAGTCCTCGAAAAAGCCATCCGCGCATTGATACAAAGACATGAAGCGTTGCGGACCGTATTTGACCCGACGGAGCCCGTTCAAAAAATATTTTCGGAAGTGGCTGTAGAGCTCCCCATTATTGACCTGGCGGAGGAGCGTACGGAGGAGAGGCTCCGGCAGTTGGAAGAATTAAGGGCGGAAGAAACGACCCGGCCTTTGGACTTGTTTAAGGGACCTCTGATCCGGTTTAAGCTCATCAAACTGGGGAAAACCGACCACCATTTATTCATTACTGCCCACCACGGGATTGCAGACGGCTGGTCGTGCGGGCTGCTGGTGCGCGATCTGGGCTGGTTGTACACCCGAATTTCCAGAAACCAAACAATAGATTTGCAACCTCCCAAACAGCTCTCCGATTTTGCCCGCGAGCAAAACGCCTTTAAGCAGACCCAGGAATACAGAGAAGCCGAAGAGTACTGGCTGTCGCAATTCAAAGATGAGGTGCCGGTACTGGAATTTCCGACCGATCGCTCTCGTCCGCCCGTGAAAACTTATGTGGCTGATTTCGCCAGAGCGACGGTGGATCGAACTCTTCTGGATCAACTAAAGGTCATGTCGTCTCGCCACGGGGCCACCTTGTTTATCTCCTTGTATGCGGCATTTCAGGCATTTGTGTATCGCCTTTCCCGACAGGAAGATTTCGTACTGGGAGTGGTAGCCGCCGCCCAGGGCATAGCCGGCAATGAGGACCTGGTGGCCCACGGCGTAAGCCTGCTGCCGGTACGGGCGGGGGTTGACGGATCGAAGCCCTTTGCCGACCATATGCGCGTTTGTCGCAACAGCATTCTGGATGCGTTCGAACATCAGCAATATACCCTCGGCTCTCTGGTAAGAAAAATGAATCTGCCGCGCGATCCCGGCCGACAGCCGATCATTTCCATTCTGTTCAATATGGATTCTGATTTCGGACGGTTGGAATTTGGCGATCTGGAGGCCGACCTCCAACCCATACCCAGAAACTTCGAGACCTTCGATATTTTTTTCAACGTCAAAATAACCGAATCGGGAATTGATCTGGAATGGACGTTCAACACCGATTTATTTGACAAAGCCACCATTGAGCGCCGACTGGCAGAGTTTACCGTTTTGTTGCAAAGCATTGTCCAAAATACTACCTCGTCCATTGATGAGCTCGATCTTTTGCCTGTCTGGGAACGCGAACAGTTGCTCCTGACCTGGAACCAAACGGATGCACTGTTTCCAGATCAGGTATGCACACACGAACTTTTTGAAAAACAGGCAGCAGCTACCCCCAACAGAATTGCCGTTGAAAGTCAGGACATTTCGCTGACGTATCAGCAGCTCAACGAATCGGCCAACCGCATTGGCCATTATCTGCTTCAGCAAGGGGTTCAAACCGGCGATTTTGTGGCCATTTACATGGAACGTTCGGTCGACCTGTTGGTAGGGTTGATGGGTATTTTGAAAGCGGGGGGCATCTACGTTCCCCTTGACCCTGCCAATCCGAAAGAACGTCTGAAAGTAATCGTAGAAGATGCAGAAGCCCGCGTGTTGTTGACCAAGGAAAATATGCTGGGCCGGTTACCTGAATTTTCCGGCAAGGTGATCGTTTTAGAAAAAGAAAGTGATCGATTGCAACAATGTTCTTACGAAAATGTGGGCGCCCCGGTCAGCAGCACCGATTTGGCCTATGTTATCTACACTTCCGGGTCGACGGGGCGGCCCAAAGGAGTTATTATTCCGCATTATGCCCTGGTCGACCACCACCTTGCCATGATCCGGGCTATTGGCGTGTCGGATGAGGAAGTAATTCTGAGTGTGGCCTCCGTATCGTTCGACCCATCGGTGCAGGATTTTTTCATGCCTTTGTTTGTTGGCGCCAAGGTGGTGATCGCCAGTCAGGAAGAGGTGATGGACGGTCATCTATTGAAAAACAGGCTGGCTAAATCGAATATTACCTTAATGCAGGCCACCCCGGCCACCTGGTTGATGTTGATCGCCTCGGGCTGGCTGCGGCAGCGGACCGGCTTACGATAAAAAGCGTCGGGGAGGGGCTTACCCGCGAGTTGGCCCGACCCAACTTATTGAGCGAAAGCAAAACCTTGTGGAATGCCTATGGCCCTTCGGAGACGACGATCTATACCACTGCCAAAAAAATCACGGCCCGATAGGTATAGACAATGGTCACACGGGTACGGGGGGTACGAACCGGTCGGTCGGACCACTTGACAATGTAAAGGTATATCTCCTCGACAATAAGATGCAGCCAGTGCCCATTGGCGTCGCCGGCGAAGTGTACGTCGGTGGGATAGGGGTGGCTCCCGGCGGTTATTTTAAGCGGCCAGAGTTGACGGAACAAAAAATTTGTAGCCGACCCGTTCCATCCCGGATCGAATCGGAAATTGTATCGGACCGGTGATCTGGCCAAGTACCTGCCCCAATGGCGATATAGAGTTCATCGGCCGGGCCGATCATCAGGTGAAACTACGGGGATTCCGGATTGAGCCGGAGAGAAATAGAAACGCTGATCTCTCAGTTCGACCGGCGTACATGCCGTGGTGGTAATGGTGCGGGAAGACAGCCCCGGCGACCGGAGGCTCGTGGCTTACCTGACCCTGCTTGATGGAGGAGAACTGGATACGACTTTGCTGAATAAGTACCTTCGGGAAAAAGCTGCCCGACTATATGGTGCCGGCTGCACTTGTCGTATTGGAATCGTTTTCCGTTGACAGCTACTTTGAAAATCAACCGCAAGCAATTGCCGGTACCCGATTATGCTCAATGGAAAAAGGAGACAGAGCATGTGGCTGCCCAGACTGATGAGGAAGTATTGTTTGACTACCCATATGGCAGGATTTACTGAAAGTGGAAAAAATGGGAAGTCAACGACAATTTTTTTTGAATGGGGCGGCCATTCCCTTATTGCCACAAAGATGATGACCGATATCGAAGCTGCCACGGGTAAGCGGTTGCCGTTGGCTTCGTTGTTGGAAAATCCAACCATTGGGCAACTGGCGCATTATCTCCTTTATTTCGATACCGGTAACAAGCTGGGTACATCACTCGCTGGGTGCCCATTAAGCCAGAGGGTAATAAGCCGCCGGTATATCTCGTTCATGGCGCAGGACTCCACGTAATTAATGTTTCAAACACTGGCATCTCATTTGGATGCCGACCAGCCGATCTATGCCTTGCAGGCTCGTGGGTTGGGAGGGAAGAGGTGGCACCATTGGAAACGATTGAGGAAGATCGCAGCACATTATATTTCGGAAATACTGGATCAAAACCCAAATGGCCCTTATTTGTTGGCGGGGTATTCGTTTGGCGGATTGATCGCTTTTGAAATGGCCCGTCAATTAAAAGCACAAGGCAAGGTGATCGCCATGTTGGGGATGTTCGATACGGTGTGTGCGTTTATCACCTTTCGGAAAATGGCAATTCAAAAAATTATTATCAACATTTGAAAGAGCTGGGCAAGAAAATCCGGTTTAATTTGTCTATTTTTGGCGAAAGCCCCCGGTGGCCAATGTTTCGGTACAAATCACACGTACTGAAAAGAAGGTACGACCGCTGGCGTTGGAATCGGCAGATCAGCAGCAAGCACGATCTGGCGGAGGGGAAAAATTGACCATGCTGCCCTGGTGGATATTACCAACCAGCGTGCATTTGAAAAATACCGGATAGAACCCTATGATGGGGAGATTCATTTGTTCCGTGCCAAAGAGCAACGGTTTTATCTGGAAGATTTCAAGTATCTGGGGTGGAAGCCTTATGCGTTGAGAGGGAATAGATTATCCGGGAAGTGCCGGGCGATTCATATTTGAATTTGTTTGGACCCTCCTCATGGGGCAGAGTTTGCCCGGATATTGCAGGCGGCCGTCGATGAGGTGTTGAAAAAAACAGCAATCACCGTAAATTTTTTTGGAATGACATCCAAGTCCTCCAGGTATAGTTTTGATGTCGATTGTTTCTCATCTGCCCCGCCCCTGATTGGCGGAAGAGTCCTGTTGAAGTGATCCCGGATGGACTGATGGTTTGCCGTAAGGCGATGACTACCGTTGATGAAGACGAGTGGTCGACCCTGGCTGGTCATTTGACGGAAACAGAATGGGGACGTGCCAACCGGTATATTCGCCTTGCCGACCGGAAGCAGTTTGTTTTAGGACGTGGGTTGCTTCGGCACCTAGGGGAGCAACTCACCGGTCAGGCCAGTGCTGATCTGCGTATTTCCACTGCCGAAAATGGAAAGCCTTTCTTCCCCGATTATCCCGATATTGGTTTTAATTTGAGTCATTCTGGTGGATGGCTGTTGTTCGCTTTTCTCTTCGACGGAGGAGAAGTAGGGGTGGATGTGGAGCGGATTCAACAGGAGCGGGATCTAAGTTCAGTTGTCCAACAATATTTTTCCGAAGAGGAGCAGACGGAAATACAGTCTGGTGATTCGCTGCCGTTGTTTTATCGCTACTGGACCAGGAAAGAGGCCCTGTTGAAGGCCTACGGGTTGGGTTTGGTCGATGGCCTGGAAGAAATCTCTCTACTGGATGGGGCCTACCGACTTTCATTTGGGGCGTCTGATCTTTTTCCTCTTGTGGGGCGGCGGTATCAGGTGCTTTCATTTAGGGTGGGTAACGGTGTGGTGGGTAGCCTGGCCTGGGATGGGAAGGTGGACGTGGTTGGGTTTTTGGATTTGTGATTTATCATGTTGCAATCAGTAGCTTAATGCACCACTCTTTGAACGCCGTTCGTCGAAGCCCGCTTATTGGCCGGCAGGTCTTTGACTTTGATGCTTTGCGTCAATCAGGGAACCCCTTGAACTTATCAACCGGTATTGGTCAATCAGAGGAACGCAGTGCCGACAATCGTCCGGACAGCCCCATGGGCCCGGCGCCACGCAGCGATCTGCGACAAATGATTGGTCTCATGCCATACCGCCATGAAATGAACCACCTCTATGACGGTTGGGAAGTGATTGGAAAAAGCCCATTTGATGGGATCATTTAATTTCTCCTGAGGGGGAGAGGAATGCAGCAATCGCATTAACTCTTTGTGGCCGACTTGGGAGGGCTTCCAATAGCTCTGTTTTGGATGGATAAAGCGAGGGGGGTCGGTAGGGGGAAGTCGCGGAAGTCGCCAGGGCCCTTTGCGAGCGAAAAACAGCTATCCAGTTTTTCCGACAGGGGATTGGTGCCGTCGAGCATCTTGCCCGTCATTCCAGCGGGCGTCGCAGAGGTGGCCCAGCGTCCAGGCCGGATGGTTTTCGAAAGCCTGGCCCTGGGCAAATGGTCATCTGCTCGTCGGGGATGTCCGAAGTGAGTTCAAGGGCGTAAGTTTCGTTGAAGTGCAGGGTTTTTTCGATGATTGCTAAGAGTTGCGTCATGGCGTCTAACTGATTGGATTTTATTTGAACGCTGAAACCAACTCCCTAAGTATTTTTCCGAATCACCTCTCCAACAGCCGCCATATATCCTGATGGAGGTTGTAAAGATGAATAGACATTCTTAGCCGGTTGCCGCGCTGAGAAAGGGTGATCTGCTCGGCTGTTAGTCCGGCTTTGAGTTGAGAAAGGTTAGTTGAAGGAGGCAGGGTTATCCCCATCAGAGTGATTGGCCCGAAAACCATCTTCTTCTACTGAACCGCCTATTTCCAACAATTCATTTACAAATGAGGTAGTCAACGCTTTTGCATGTGATTGTATTTTCTGTTGGTCCCAGTCATTGACTTGTTTCAAGGCAGCCAGTTGCATGGCTATGTGGATCATGGCAGGATGTTGGCCTGCGCTGTATTTCAATGCTTTTGGGAGGTAGTTGGGGGGAGTAGTTTTGGAGGCTGGTAAAATCCTCTCGGCCTTCACGGGCATACCAGGTTTCTTCGACGGGTTGTGTCCATTGTCGAAGTTAGGGCCGTAGTAGGCCAGGCTGGCACCATAAGGGCTTGAACAACCACTTGTAGCCGGCACAGATCACCGCATCCGGTTGGAGAGCCCTTACGGAAAATGGCATGGCACCCACGGCCTGTGACCCATCTACTACCAACAAGGCGCACACGTCGCTGGTGCGTTGCCGGATGGCGGGGAGATCGAACAAGGTGCCGTCCATCCAATGGAGAGGAGCGATGCTAACGGCGGCAGTGTTGGAGGTGATGGCGTCGAGGATCCGTTCGTTCCAGCGTTTGCCAATGTTCGATGCACCTTCCGGTCGTGCAACCATTGTTATACGACAGCGATGTGTTTTTGCACAATTGCGCCCAGGGGTAGTAATTGCTTGGAAACTGATCCTGCGCCAGCAGTATTTCACTTCCGGATTTGGGACGGAGTTGATGAGCGGCATTGGTCATGCCATAGGAGCAGGAGGGGACGAGGGCGATGCGATCGGGGTCGTCGCAGTCGATGAGTTGGGCGAATTGTTCGCGGACCTGGCGGGGGTGGGTCGAAGAAATCAGCTTCTTTGAGGGAGGGATGGATTGGCCAGCGTTTCCAGCATAGTATGGGCAGCGGCGTGGGCCGATTTGAGCAGCGGGCCCATGTAGGCGTTGTTGAGGTAGGTGACTTCTTTGGGGAGGAGAAATTTATCGCGGTGGTTGGTCATGAGTTGATGAATTTGTAGTAGTGACGAATCCTACTTCATATGCGTATCAATTTAGTGGCATTTTCGACAAGGCGTTTCCAGGTCGGGTTTCCAACAAGGTGCTGACAAGCAACCGGCTCTGCCGGGTTTTCCTGAAAAGGAGCCAGCTCTTTTCTCATCCAGATGGTGGAGTGCCATTGACCGAGTTTGTAACCGATGTTGTCGTATTGGGCGAAAGTTTGAAAACCCATACTTTCGTGAAACGCAACACTGGCCTCGTTGGGCAGGGTAATCCCTGCTAGTGCAACCAAAAAACCTTGCAGGCGCAAACTTCCAAGCAGTAAAGTATACAGTGCCTTTCCAACATTTCTTTTACGAAAATTGGCACCAATGTAAACCGATACCTCCGTGGCCCATTGATAGGCCACCCGTGATCGGTGAGGCCCCGCATAAGCATACCCCCAGATGACATCGTCGGTTTCGCAAACCAACCAAAGATGCTTGTCCATCGCTTTTTGAATACGCTTCTGTATTTCATAACCGGTGGGCGGAATGGCCTCAAAGCTAATGGGCGTATTGGTTACAATAGGCTGGTAGATGGCCGCAATAGAGGTAGCATCGTTAGCGGTGGCGTTGCGCAGCAGGGGGTGTCTATCCATATTGAAACGGGATTAAGAAACGGTAATTTATGTACTAAAATCGTATTTTTGGTACAAATTTATGAAAATGTTGCATTTTTGTCACATTTATTCATTGGGAAATCTATTTCACGAAAGTATAAAGCGATCAATGTTCATTTTGTGCAATTATTGACAAAAATATCCGCAATTTGTAATACCTTTGTAACTGTCCCCTCTCTTGTTACTTATCTTCAGAACCACTCAACTATCGGCCTATTGCCAGCTCAACTATCGGCCTGTTGCCAGCACTGACTCAACCTTACCCCCCGGACAAATAAATTTCCAAAACAATTTCACATTATGAACAAAGTTTACTTAAGAACTGATTGGTTGGTAGTTGCTGTATTTGTTCTGTGTATGGTCTTTTGGCAAACAGCTACTTCCCAATTCCAAATCGACTCCAACCACAGCTTCGGCGGTACCATTTGGGAAGAACTCAACAGCATTCAGCAAACTGCCGACGGCGGATACATTTTAACGGGGTATACGTCCTCCAGCGCTTCGGGCGATGTCAGCGGTATCAACAATGGCACCGGAGGCGACTATTGGGTCGCCAAGGTTGATGCCCAATGCCAGATCGAATGGGAAAACAATTTTGGCGGAAGCGAAAGTGAACACCCCTGGAAAATACTTCCCACTGCCGATAACGGCTACCTGGTGGCCGGCTATTCCTTTTCTGATATCAGCGGTGACCGGACCGTTACTACTAGAGGGCTGAGCGACTATTGGGTTGTAAAACTCGATAACGCCGGCAACAAGGTCTGGGACAATGCCTATGGTGGAGACAATAACGACTATTTATACGATATGATCGAACTCCCTGACGGAGGATTCTTGTTGGGAGGTGAGTCCCTATCGGGTATTAGTGGCGAAAAATCAGAACCCAACTTAGGAAACTGGGACATCTGGCTGGTGAAGATCGAGGAAAACGGTGCTTTCCTTTGGGATCAAACCATTGGTGGCAACGATGAAGACCTGCTCAACGTCATGCAAATGGCCCCTGATGGTAATGTGCTTCTTGCAGGAGGCACGAATTCAGAAATGGGACTCGATGTCACTGTCCCTCCGATTGGGGACAAAGACTATTGGTTTGTCAAGGTAAATGCTTCTGATGGATCACCGATTTGGGATCGCAGATATGGTGGCCTTCTGGAAGACGAAATACATTCTTTTGTACAAACCGCTGATGGAGGGTTCCTGCTGGCTGGTGGCACGCGCTCTGATGTTTTCCTGCCCCATAAAACCGCGCCTTTTTATGGGGTGGTGGATATGTGGATCGTCAAAACGGATGCCGGTGGTACGGTGGAATGGGATCGTTCTTTCGGCGGAACAGAGCTGGAAAATTGCTACAGCGCCAGCCAAAACTCAGCCGGTTTTTACGTACTGGGCGGATTTTCCAACTCGCCGGTAAGTGGCAACAAGGAGACGCCCACCAACGGCAGCTATGACTACTGGATACTTTATCTCGACAGCGAAGGCAATAAAAAATGGGAAACCAGCATCGGCGGCACCGACAGCGATGTACTTGAACATTCCTTTCAAAATGCCGACGGAGGTTTTGTTTTGGCAGGCCATTCTTCCTCCGATGTCGGCGCCGACCATACAGCTCCCTCCAATGGCCTGAACGATATCTGGATCGTCAAAACGGCTTGCGATGCCTCCCTTCAACTTGACGACCTAGATACCTGCCCCAACGAACCGGTCGTACTCAATGCTTTCAATACCAACTGCAACGGATGCTGCGCCTGGCAATGGGAAGACACCAATTCCGGCGATTCCATACGCACCGTCACCATTGATGTAACGACCACTTACCATGTCACCCTTACCGACGATGTAGGATGCACTGCCGCCGGATCGATAACGGTCAACGTCTTTCCCACTTCCGTAAACCTCAACCTCCCGGACAGTGTCGCCCTTTGCAATGGGCAGGCCGTCACCCTGGATGCCGAAAACCCCGGCAACAACTACCTCTGGTCGACCGGTGAAACCACCCAAACCATCAGCGTCATTAACCCCGGAATGTATAAGGTTACGGTATCTGATAACAATAATTGCACGTTTGTGGATAGCACGGAAGTCATCGTCGACAATGCAATTTTGGTAAACCTGGGGCCAGATACATCCTTTTGCTCCGGCGGGAGCATAACCCTCGATGCCGGCAACCCGGGCCTGGAATACCTTTGGTCGCCTGGATTGGAAACGAGCCAAACGCTGGTAGTGACCCAGCCCGGCAACTATTCGGTGGTGGTAGATAACAATGGTTGCACGGGGACGGATGAGGTCGTAGTTTCTGAATACGAAGCGCCCTATGTAGTCGCTATTACGCTGAGTTGCAACGACACCAATACCTGGTACACCGTTGTGCTCGAAGTGGCAGGGGGTGATGTGAGCACCTATGCCATTAGCGGCGGTTCGGGAACCTGGTCGGGCAATATTTTTACCAGCGATCCAATTCCGAAAGATGTACCTTTTACTTTTTTTCTGGACGATGCAGAGGGCTGTGGCCCCGAAGAGATCAGCGGTGTAGAAGATTGCAATTGCACCAGTAGTGCAGGCAGCCTCCTGGCCGAACCCCTTGTGGTGTGTGGTACTGAACAAACGACTGCAACCATCGTCATCCCACCGGTGACCGATGCCAATGATGTGGTTGTTTATGTGCTTCATACAGGTATGCCCACCGGTCCGGCTGCTATTTTGGCGACAGCCGATGTCCCCGAATTTGGATGGCAGTCCGGTATGGACTATGGAGTGGTATACTACATCACCGCCCTTGCGGGAAATGATGATGGGTTCGGAAATATAATGTTACAAGATGGCTGTCTGTCGATTTCCAATACCATTGAGGTGACGTTTTATGAGCTACCAGTGGCGGAAATTACCCCTTTGACTTCCCTGAATCTAAGCTGTGATACGACCAGTTTGATTATCAGTGGTGCTTCCTCACAAGATCCGGGAGGAAATCCACTTCAGTTCAGTTGGGTGGCCACCAATGGCGGCAACATAATGGGAGCCACCGATCAGGAGGATGCAGAGGTAAATGCAGCCGGAGACTATATGTTGATCGTCAACATAGCGGCTGGTTGTGCCGATACGGCCTTTGTCGAGGTGACGGCGAGTGCCGACCTGCCCGTCGTTGACATCGTTGACCCGGCCGTTTTGACCTGTACTGTCGACCAGGTAGTATTGGATGCCAGTGGATCCAGTACCGGTATTCCGTTTGAAGCGGAATGGACAGGCGGCGCCCTCACTGGGAGCAACGAACTGATGCCATCGGTCGCTGTGGCTGGTACTTATACACTTACGATTACCAACACCGATAATGGATGTAGTGCTTTTCAGTCGGTTGTCGTTTCCGAAAATGTAGCATTGCCCGACATTGACCTTCCTCCTGAATACTATCTTGATTGTGTCAGTCAATCAATCGACCTGGCTGCCATTATTGGGCCGCCGGGAGGAAATTTTCAAATACTGTGGACCAGTGCAGACGGGATGATTGATGCAGGAGCCGACAGCCCTGAACCTACAGTTACTGGTACTGGCTTGTACCAAATAGAGGTGATCGACCTGAACAATGGGTGCCCGTCTATCGACAATACCCAGGTTTTGCCCAATGAAAATGCCCCCTCATCGGCTGGGCTGACGCTTGGTCATCCAAATTGTTTGGGTGAGACAACGGGAAGTATTGCCGTAGACACGGTACAGGGGGGCGTGGGACCCTTTTTGTTCCAATTGGATGGAGGAATGTTTTCAGCGGATCCGCTGATGGCCAACCTGGCTTCGGGCCAATATGAGTTGGTGATTCAGGATGCAATGGGCTGCCAGTGGGATACAGTACTCACGATCGATCCCGGGAGTGAGGCGTGGGTTCATTTGGCCGATTCGGCGATCACCGTCGAACTGGGCGATGAATTGCAGCTACATGCCATTACCAACCAAACCCCGGACTCTATTCTATGGATAAGTGGAGTGCCATTGTCGTGTACCGATTGCCTGGATCCCTGGCTGATACCACTCGATCAAATGACGGTGGGCCTGGAAGTGGTGATGCCGGATGGTTGTGTGGCGCGGGATGAGGTGGAGATCGTTGTCACTAAAGAGCGCAGGGTGTTTCTACCCAATGCTTTTTCGCCCAACGGCGATGGTGCTAATGATCTGTTGACCATCTATCCGGGCAAGGGCGTACAGGCCATCCGTTCGATGAAAATTTTTAATCGTTGGGGAGGGGTTGTTTATGAAATTACTGATATGCCTATCCTCGATCAGCAGGCCGGTTGGGACGGTAAAGTCGATGGGAAAAACGCGGCTTCGGGCGTTTATGTGGTGGTGGCGGAGTTGTTGTTTATCGATGGGTTGGTGTTGATGGTGAGAGGGGATGTTACGTTGGTTCGGTGATCTACCTTCCCTTCATTCAGGCTGACAGGTTTGATGATCTTTCTCTTTTGGACATAAATTGAACTGTGGCTAATGGGTGCGTTGCTACCAATGGGTGCGTTGCTACCAATGGGTGCGTCGCTATGCGCCGCTACCAATGGGTGCGTCGCTATGCGCCGCTACCAATGGGTGCGTCGCGATGCGCCGCTACCAATGGGGGACGTCGCTATGCGCTACCAATGGGTGCGTTGCTCTGCGCCTACCAATGGGGTGCGTTCTGCGCCGCTGTTCATGCGTGGATTGCCATGTAGCTACCAATGGGCGGGTAGCGACAATACCATTAAATAATTGGCCAATCATGAAATCGAAGGAGACCAATTTTTAAATATAACAATAATTTTACAAAAAGAATAATTTTACAAAAAAGCCCCCCACCGCCGGAGCGATGAGAGGCCGTCCCAAAAACTGATTTTAAATAACTTAAAACAGTCTTTGTTTAACACACAATCACCTAAACCTTATGGCTCCATAAAATAAAGCCAATATCTTTGTTTGCAATTGCCGCAATCCACAGGAAATCAGAAGCCGAAACAAACCTGAAATGGTTGAATTGTACAAAAGCGAAAATTTAATTCGTTGAGTAATGGGTAAAAGTACCGCTCCCCATAACAGTTGTAATGGGCGTTGTGAACGGAGGAAGGGGAGTAGTTTTGAGAAGTCGGATCAGTTTTTAGGAAAGGATTTGGCCAAATTGTTTCGGCCTTGTTTTTGGAACTTCTCGATTGAAAATATGAGCGATTAAAATTCAAAACAGCTACATAATCATTACAAGATCAAAGGTATAACTTCCTGATAAACAATGCATACCCAAAAGCCGGTATAATATATATAGTACATATATATAATTTAAAACTACCCTGTATTTAGACAGCTTACGACATAAAAGGAATTATCATATAGAAGATCCAAGCCGGATATTTAATGCTTTGGAATTAATCTGTATCTTGTCGTTATGAAAAATCTACTTTTTCTTCTGGTTATGATGATTTTGGCTAACGTTGCCGGAGCGCAATTGAATCTGTCCTTATACAGCCAATTTGATCGCGAAGACATCCGCTATTCCGGCTCCTGGATATTTACCGACCCCGATTCGGGTCATGAATATGCCCTGCTGGGCGCAAGAACGGGGTTGGCAGCCTATTCTATGGACGATCCCGATATTGCCGAACTTGGGTTTGTGCCAGGCCCCGGGTCCAATTGGCGCGAAGTAACAGTGGTAGGTCAATACGCTTATGTGGTGACCGAAGGGAACGGCCCCGGAGAGGGCATGCAGGTGATTGACCTGTCGTATCTGCCAGATAGTTTGCACCTGGTTACGACTTATACGGCCACCTTTTCTAATGGCCACATCATACAGCGGGATGTTTATTCTGACGCCCCTTATGTTTATGTGAATGGCACCTGCTCCGACTGCGGCATCAACATCATCGACGTTTCCGACCCGACCAACCCCGTGGAAGTGGGGTATTACAATCCAGGCTACTACATCCACGATTGTATGGTGAAAGGCGACCGCATTTACGCAGCTGCCATCTATGAGGCGCGAATTGATGTGATCGATATTTCCGATAAGACCGCCCCCAGTCTGATCGCTACCATTCCCGATCCGGGTTTTGCCACCCACAGTTCCTGGGTGACGGAAGACGACCGTTACCTCGCCATTTGCGATGAAAGCACCGGGCTGCCCATGAACATCCTCAACATCGAAGACCTGGACAATCCGTTCCCTGTGGCGAGCTATATTGCCCATGAAGAAAGCATTGCCCACAACCCTTACATCCGGGGCGATTTTTTATTCCTGGCTCACAACGCACTGGGACTGCGGGTGCTGGACATCGCCGACCCGACCCATCCCGTTGAGGTGGGGTATTACGATACCTGGCCAGGGGAAAACATGGGGTCACATGGACTTTGGTCGGCCTGCCCGTTTTCTCCTTCCGGAAAAATCATTGGAGGCAACCGGGAAGACGGCATCTACGTGTGGGAATTCAACAATACTTATGCAGGCCGACTGTATGGAGTTGTGAAGGATAGCTTGACCGGAGAAGTTTTGACCACTGCAGCAGTTTGGCTCAATCCCGTAGATTCATTGTTGGATATGGATATTGTAAATGGAGAGTTTTGTTATGGCTCCCTGGCCCAAAATGATTTGCAACTGGATGCCTCCCATACGGGGTACAACCCCAAATCGTTTGCGTTCGACTTGTTGGAAGGCGATAGCCTTTGGTTTGAAATAGAATTGACGCCCGACTGGTGGGTCCCCGTTTCTGTAAAGGAGACAACAACCGTTCCAACGCTGAAGGTCAATCCCAACCCAGCCCGAGAAACGATAATGGTAGACTTGTCCGAATTTCCCCGGTCCCGTCAACTGGCGTTGTACGACCTCTTCGGTCAGGCTGTTTTAGCGAAAGCGATATCTGGATCCAACATAGAATTGACCATTGAGGGACTTGCAGAGAGCGTGTACCAATTGCAGGTTTACGATCGTGTAGGCGAATTGTTGGGGAGTTCGAGAATAGTGGTTAGTCGTTAGTTTGTTGGTACGTACCATGGCGTACCAAACGCAGAACACAAAGGTACTGGAATATTAAAGGGGCTGGAGGGTCATTCCTCATCGTCGAGGAGGTCGGGGCGTCGTTGGCGGGTGCGT
Source organism: Saprospiraceae bacterium (assembly GCA_965222105.1). Taxonomy (GTDB): domain Bacteria; phylum Bacteroidota; class Bacteroidia; order Chitinophagales; family Saprospiraceae; genus CALGLS01. The sequence continues at coordinate 102,932 of CBDCTQ010000023.1, forward strand.
TTCAGGGACTGTTCGTAGCGCCAATCGTCGATGGCTTTGTCGTTTCCCGAAAGGAGGACATCGGGCACTTTCCAGCCTTTGTATTCAGCCGGGCGGGTGTATACGGGCGGGGCCAGCAGACCATCTTGAAAAGAGTCGAACAGGGCGGAGGTTTCATCGTTGAGCACCCCAGGCAGCAACCGGCCGATGGCATCTACCAGGACGGCTGCCGCCAATTCGCCTCCCGACAAGACGTAGTCGCCAATAGAAATGTCTTTTGTAACATAGTGTTGACGGATGCGTTCGTCGATGCCTTTATAATGACCGCAAAGTATCAGTAGATTTTGATGGAGAGACAGTTCGTTGGCCATTTGCTGGTGGAGGCGTTCTCCATCGGGAGTGACGTATATCACCTCATCGTAAGTGCGTTGTCGTTGCAGTGCTTCAATGGCGTTGGCGAGGGGTTCGGGCTTCATCACCATACCGGCGCCGCCTCCGAACTGATAGTCGTCCAGTTGTTTGTGTTTCCCCAGGCCGTAGTTGCGAAGGGAATGCACTGTTACTTCGAGCAATCCTTTTTGTTGGGCCCGTTTGAGGATGGAATGCCCGAAGGGGCTTTCCAGCAGTTCGGGCAAAACGGTTAAGATGTCGATGTGCATTTGAATAAGGTAATGATGGCTGCCTCATCGCCGTTACAAACCTGCCGACCAACAGGCAGGCTGCGACGAATGTGGGTCGTATTTTTGAACGCAGGTTTAATCACAACTACCTTCCCATCACATCAATGCTGGCGCCCGCTCTCCTGACCGACGCTCTCCGCAACAGGCGTGTCATTCGATCCCCAGCAATTCCACTTCAAAGACGAGGGTGGAGTAGGGGCCGATGTCTCCGCCGGCACCGCGCTCGCCGTAGGCCAGGTCGTAGGGGATGAAGAATTTGTATTTGGAGCCCACGTTCATCAGTTGCAATCCTTCTACCCATCCTTTGATGACCTGGGTGACGCCAAAGGTAGCGGGGGTGCCTCTGTCGACGGAGCTGTCGAATACGGTTCCGTCGATGAGCATGCCGTGGTAATGCACTTTGACCTTGTCGGCGGAGGTGGGTTTGGGGCCGGAACCTTCTTTGAGCACTTCGTATTGAAGGCCGCTATCGGTGGTGGTCACCTCTTTGCGTTCTTTGTTGACGGCGAGGAAGGCGGCACCTTCTTCTTTGTTTTTTGCAAATTTGACGGCGCGTTCTGCCTCTTGCTTTTTAGCCACTTCCTGTTGGTGGTTGCGCACGATGTTCATGGCATCTTTGGGTTCGATTTTGAGTTCTTTATCCTCCAGCATATCGACGATGGCGGTGGCGATGTCGTCAGACTTGAGGTTTTCGAAGCCCTGGGTTTTCAGGTTTTTGGCCAGGAGGATACCCAGGCTGTAGCTGACGGAGTCGACTTCTTGTGCGTTGGTTTTATTTCCGAGGTGTAGAGACATAATGAAAATTAAAAGGGTAATTTTTTTCATGTTTAATTTTGTGTTAGACTGGTTGACTAAGTTATTCCGGGCTTCAAACGTTTTCCGGAAGGGTATAGTATCTGCCTGGGTGTATTTGCTCAACGTTTTCCATTTGCCATAGCAGTATAGTATTGGTAGAAGTAGGGTATTGTTTCGATGCCCCGGTAGTAATTGAACAATCCAAAATGTTCGTTGGGGGAGTGTATGGCGTCGGAGTCGAGTCCAAATCCCATCAGGACTGATTTGGCTTTGAGTACTTTCTCAAACAGGGCTACGATGGGTATGCTGCCACCCGAACGTTGGGGAAGGGGTTCTTTTTTGAAGGTTTTTTTCATGGCCATAGCTGCTGCTTTATAGGCCACAGAGTCGGTGGGGGTGACGTAGGCGTGGCCTCCGTGGTGGGGTATGACTTTTACCTTGACCGAATCGGGAGCGATGGATTTGAAGTGTTTGGTAAACAGTCTGACGATTTTATTGGGATTTTGGTTGGGTACCAGCCGCATACTTATTTTGGCGAAAGCCTTGGAAGGCAAAACCGTTTTTGCACCTTCGCCGATGTAGCCGCCCCATATGCCGTTGACGTCGAGGGTGGGCCGGATAGATGTACGCTCCAGGGTGGTGTAGCCTTTTTCGCCGTGGATGTCTTTGACGGAGAGGTCGCGTTTGTAGCTGTTGAGGCTGAAGGGCGCCTTGTTCATGGCGGTTCGTTCTTTTTTGGACACCCGCTCTACGTCGTCATAAAAACCGGGGATGGTGATCTTATTGTTTTTGTCGTGTAGCGAGGCGATCATTTTGGCCAGTATGTTGATGGGGTTGGCTACGGCGCCACCGTACACGCCGGAGTGGAGGTCGCGGTTGGGGCCGGTCACTTCCACTTCGAGGTAGGTCAGGCCGCGGAGGCCGGTGGTAATGGAGGGCACCTTGTTGGAAATGATGGAGGTGTCTGACAGTACAATTACATCACAGGCCAGGAGGTTTCTATTTTTTTTGAGGAAGGCCTCCAGGTTGGCCGATCCGACCTCTTCTTCTCCTTCGATCATGAATTTTACGTTGCACGGAAGTGTATTGTTGGCTACCATTGCTTCAAATGCCTTGATGTGCATATAGGCTTGGCCTTTATCGTCGCAGGAACCTCTGGCGAAAATAGCGCCCTGGGGATGGTTTTTCGTTTTTTTGATGACGGGCTCGAAGGGCGGGGAGTCCCAGAGGTCGAGTGGATCGGGGGGGTTGCACGTCGTAATGACCGTACACCAGCACCGTAGGCGCCTTTTTGTCGACTATGCACTCGCCATACACGATGGGGTGGCCGGGAGTGGGGTATACCTTTACCTTTTTGGCGCCAGCCGCTTTGAGTTTATCGGCTATGAATCGGGCCGTTTTTTTGACGTCTTTGGCGTATTTGGAATCGGCGCTGATGGAGGGGATGCGCAGCAGTTCGAGCAGTTTTCGTCGAGGTAGCGTTCTTTGTGGGTTTTGTGGTAAGACTTTAGGTGGTCCATCGAATATTATTTTGATTTGGGGGGCAAAGATAGGAAAAGTTTGTTAATCTACTCCGACAACTCCAAAGCAAGACTCTTCACATATTCGTAGGTTTCCAATTGGGCGTTATGTTCTTTTTTAGAAGGAGCAATTTCGGTAATGATTGCTTTGTTTTTGATCGGTTAATCCGGGCTTTGGGTATTGTCTTTAAGTTGAATTTGGATAAAATCTTTGATGTGTTTTCGGATGGCGGGGTCGTAGATGGGGAAAGAGGTTTCGATTCGGTAGCTTAAGTTACGCGTCATCCAGTCGGCAGAGGAGAGGTATATTTTTTCTTTGCCACTATTGTGGAAAATAAATATCCGGGCGTGTTCCAAAAACCGGTCGACGATGCTGGTGATGCGAATGTTTTCACTAAGTCCTTTGATGCCAGGTACAATGCAGCAGATGCCTCTGATGATGAGGTCGATCTTTACCCCTGCGTTGCTGGCTTCATAGAGGTGGAGGATCATATCGGGGTCCTGGAGGGCTGTTGAGTTTGAGGGTTATTTTTGCTTTTTTACCTGCCTTGGCCAGCTTGATTTCGTGATCGACGAGGTCTTGGAGAGATTCGCGAAGGTTGAACTGACCTACGAGCAGATGATTGAATTGCACCTTTTCAGGTTTGGTCGTTTCCAGATAGGCAAATACGTTTGCCACCTCCTCTGTCAGCTGGGGGTCGCTGGTAAACAGGCCGAAATCGCTGTACACGCGGGCCGTGTCTTCATTGAAGTTGCCGGTGCTGAGAAAAGGCGTAGTATTTGGTTTTTTCGCTTTTCCTTTCGGGAAATGAGTCCGATCTTGGAATGCACTTTCAGCCCCGGAAAACTGTAGTGTACAAAAACGCCTGCCTTTTCCAGTTTTTCGCCCCAGTCGAGGTTGGCTTCTTCATCGAAACGGGCTTTCACTTCAATAAACACGGAGACGGTTTTTCCCGCTTTGACAGCATCCATCAGTGCCCGCATGATACGCGATTTTTTGGCTACCCGGTATTGCACAATTTTTATATGCGTCACGTCGGGATCTTTGGCAGCCCGCTCAAAAAATTGAATGACCGATTCATAGGAGTTGTACGGGAAATGGAGGAAATGGTCTTGCCGGGAAAGGGCATCAAAAAAATCATCGCTGTTTTCCAACAAGGTGTACGCAATGGGAGGCAACACTTGGTTTGTTTGAGGTGCTTTCGCCCAAAATCGGGAAAGCCGAAGAGATCAAAGTTGTTGTGGTAACGGACCCTTCGGGGAGGAGGTCATAGTCGTCCATTTCAAAGATGTCTTTCAGAAAATTCAACAGATGGTTGGGCATCACCCGGTCGTATACCAGGCGCGACGGGGGGCCCACATCGCGCTTGTTGAGGCTTTTGCGTATTTTTTGGAGGAGGTTGCCCGAAAACCTCGTCGTCGATGTACAACTCCGCATCTCCGGTCAACTTGATGGAGTACATCCCCTGTATGTCGTAGCCCGGAAAAAGGTAGGTGCAACTGAAACGGACGATGTCGTCGAGCATAATGAGGTCGTTGTTTTTGTCGGACGACGGCAGTTTGACAAACCGGCCGAGGTGATCGGAAGGCACTTTTACTATGGAGTTAATGGTCTTGTTGGGATTTGTTCTGTTTGCGGTTCGAGTCCCCCGGTTCTTTATCCTTGAGGTGGAGGGCCAGATTAGAGGGCACCGTTGTTGAGGAAAGGTCTGATCTTTCCCCCTGGCGAGCAGAACGGGCTGTACAAATGGCAGAAGGTTTTCCTGAAAAAAATCGTCGATGTATTCTCGTTGGTCTTCGTTGAGATCTTTGTAGCGGAGCAGCCCGGATGCGTTCTTTTTCCAGAGCGGGGATCAATTCCTTGCGCATGATGTCGCTGAATTCTTCCTGCTGGTGGTTGACGATCTTGAGTACTTTTTTCAGGACGGTTTTGGGGTTGAAGCCCAGCCTGGCCTTGGTTTTTTTGCCGATGCGTACCAGGTTTTTGAGGTTGGCCACGCGCACCCGGAAAAATTCTCCCAGGTTGTTGGAGTAGATCGCCATAAATTTGACACGTTCCAGCAGAGGGACGGAGGGGGTCGCGGGCCTCTTGCAAAACCCGATAATTGAAGGACAGCCAACTGATGTCGCGGTGAATATAGGGCATGTTGTCTTCTGTGATCTTATTCATCTACCAATGTTGTTTTTACTCGTTGTTGGATCGGTACGGTGATTGAGCGGGGAAGGGTTAAAATAGAGTCATTTGTTCGCCTTGTTTGTCGGCAGGTATTTCGACAGGGCCCCGAATGGTCGATGCCCAGGGTTTGTGAAAGTATTGTTGTAAAATGAGCGGCCAGTTCAGGTGCCAACACGTTGTTGGGCTCGTGGGTGAAAATGTACGCTTTTTCCAGCCCCTGTGCCTGCCATTGATGTAGCCGTTGAGCCCAGTCGGCAGCTCGCTGATAATCGGTGGGGTGGAGGTTGTTGCCAACGAATCGTATGACGGTGACCGGACTGGTGAGGGTCATATGTAGCACATCTCTTCGTCCGGCAACGTCGGTGATGACAGCGGCGCGGTTGTATTTCGCCAACAGCTCCGGCCAACTGGGATGTAGGTCGGCAAACCAGCTCTCGTGCCGCAATTCGATGGCCAGGGGTATTTCGGCAGGAAAACGCTGGAGAAAATCTTCGAGTAAGGAGCTTTTGGATACATCGAAGTAGGGCGGCAGTTGGATAAAACAACAACCCAGTTTTTCTCCCAGCCCCGCAATGTTTTTACAAAAAAGGGACAGCAAATCACCGGAAGCATCGAGGTCTTTACTGTGGCTGATGGTCTGGGGTATTTTGGGGCAAAACCGAAAGTCGGCGGCAGCGGTTTCGCGCCATTTTTCTACGGTGACCGGATCGGGGATTCGGTAATGGGTGGTGTTGAGTTCTATGGTGTTGAATTGGCGGGTATAGTGATGCAGAAAATCTCCGGGTTTGGCCCCTTTCGGGTAAAAGCTGCCGATCCATTGTTTCATACTCCAGCCGGTGGCTCCTACGTAGCAGGCAAGCTCCTGGTTTTGCCGGGGGCTGTTAAAAGGGCTGTCCGGCGGCAAATAGAAATCAACGTTGCTGATATCTGGTAGTTTTCCGAATTCCATGTTGCTTTGCTGAAGTGAAATATGGATTTGATTAGAGTGCGTGACAAAATCGCTGCGACCTTTACCACAAAGACACGAAGACACAAAGATTCACGGAGAAAATCTTTGTGTGGCTCTGTGTCTTGGAGCCTTTGTGGTGAGAGGCTCCGCTAATATGTCACACACTCATTTGATTATTGGAGTGCCGTTTTGGCGAAAGCCAAGAGCCAAATATAAATAATGAAGCACGGTTAGCCGAATTTATGGGATTAAAAATAGGTTATTTTTTCGTTTTGGGTATTCTTTTCTGAAACCCTATATTTGCCGGACAAAACACAACATTATGGCGAGGAAAAAAATAGCAGCCGGCAACTGGAAGATGAACACCACCCGCAGTCAGGGCACCCGTTTGGCAAGAGCCATCGCAAAGAAAATACCGGTAGATGCGAAATGTCAGGTCATATTGGCACCCCCCACGACCCATTTGGAGTCGGTGGCCGCCATTCTAAAGGGCAACCGCAAGCTGAAACTGGCTGCCCAGGATTGTTCGGCTCACGCTTCCGGGGCTTATACAGGTGAAGTCTCGGCCGATATGTTGAAATCAGTGGGTGCCAATTATGTGATTGTCGGACATTCAGAACGCAGAATGCACCACGACGAAGACAATAAGTTGCTTACGCAAAAAGTAGAGCGCGCCCTGGAAGCCAAACTGCGGGTCATTTTTTGCTTTGGCGAGCCCCTGTCTGTCCGCAGGGCCAACAAACAAAAGCGTTTTGTCGCCAGGCAGATAAGGGAAAGCCTTTTTCACCTCTCTACTGCTGCGTTCAAAAAAGTTGTATTGGCCTACGAGCCCATTTGGGCCATCGGCACCGGCATGACCGCCACACCCGAACAGGCTCAACAAATGCACCGGTATATCCGACAACTCCTCGCCAAAAAATACGGCACAAGGCTGGCCCGCGACACCTCCATCCTTTACGGCGGATCGGTAAAACCCAACAATGCGCACACATTATTTGAGCAGCCGGATGTGGATGGAGGGCTGGTGGGCGGTGCTTCTCTTGATGCTGCTGGTTTTTTGCAGATTGTTGATGGTTTTGAAGGTTGATTCGCTGATCCTTCCGTGACTGGATAAGTTTTACAAATTCGCTGGAGCCTTTCAACTGTTAGCTTTGGCTTTACTCAGTCAGCGTGAGCAGTCGTCTGCTGGTTGAGCGCAGCCGAAACCAGCGTGAATGTATTCAGTGTAGGCGCCGGTCAGGAGACCGAGCGCTAGCATGGAAGTAGTTATTTGCGAGATGTTATCGGGTCTTTTTGAATGCCCCGCTTTCTTTATGTGCCCAAAAGCATCAATTATTTGCATAAACATTTTGGGTTGAATTTTTCAAAAAGTAAACAAAAAACTTACCTTTGCAGCCGCTAAAAATTCCTAAAAAGGTGAATAACATCGTATCCAGGCGGTTTGTAGAATGTTTGATGCAGCTCAAAGAGCGGAAGGTGGTGCGCTCCAACCGGCAGTTTGCATTAGACCTCGACTATCTCCCACAATCTCTGAGTGAGATCATGCGTGGCAGGCGCGACGTAACCATCGAGCTGATACGCAAGGCCGTCGATGTTTTTAAGTTCAATCCGGTCTATATTTATACCGGCGAAGGAGCCTATTTTATGTTGGAAGGGGAGCAGCGGCCTTTCCGGACGCTTACCATCGTCACCAACACCCAGGAGGATGAAAAGATCATCCACGTTCCCGTTCCTGCTCAGGCGGGCTATGCCAGTGAGCTGTCCAACCCGTCGTTTATTCAGGAGTTGCCGACTTTTTCGCTGCCGGATTTTAAATACAAGATCGGTACCCACCGCAGTTTCGACGTGGCGGGCGACAGCATGGAACCCACCCTCTTTGAAGGAGATAAAGTGGTGTGCCATTTCGTTGATCCCGAACTTTGGGAATCGGCCGTCAAAGACAACTACGTATACGTGTTGGTAACCCGGAGCGATGTGCAGGTCAAAAGGGTGTTTAACCACATCCGGGAGGAGAAACGGCTGGACGCACATTCCGACAATCCGTTTTACGAGCCAACCCAGATTGCGATTGCCGATCTGAAAGAGATCTGGTATGTGAGGGCCAAGATAAGCCCATTCCTGCCTTCGCCGATGAACATTCAAAACTACGTGCGGGAAGAGGTACAGGTGCTGAAGGAGAACATCCGCGAGCAGTCGAAACTGATCCAGAGTCTTCAGGAAAGTGTGGCCAGGATGAATGAGCGGATGAAATGAGCTATAGATTATTAACTATTGCCTGTCTACCGACAGGTAGAATTATTTATTATTGATTATGAAATCGATAAGTGGAACAGTTGTCTACAAAAACATAGGGCCGGGTTGCTGGGGGATCGTCGATCAGCAGGGCAATGAGTGGCGTGCCATCCATATGCCACCCCAACTTCGGAAAGAAGGAGCCTCGGTAAACGTCATGATCAAAGAGGTGGAAGAGGGAGCCTCCATTTTTATGTGGGGCAAAGCTGTCAGGATAGTGGGGTTTCATACCTGAGCAAATAGCTTGCTCCCGATCCGTACCATCGTGCTGCCCTCCTGCAGCGCCACCAGATAGTCGCCCGACATACCCATTGATATTTCCCGAAAGGTGGCGGAGTCTTCAAAATAGATTGATTTCAATTTGTCGAAAATATGTTTCAGGTGGCGGAATTCCTGCCGCACCTGATCCAGATCGGTCGTGAAAGTGGCCATGCCCATGACACCGGCTATATTGATGTGTTTGTATTCATGGAATTCATCCGACTCCAACATGTTTTTTGCAGAAGCGAGGTCGAATCCATATTTGGTATCCTCTTCAGCGATTTTGAATTGCAACAATACTTCTACAACCCGTTCATTTTTCCAGCTTCCCGGTTGATGACTTCCAGCAGCCGGGGACTGTCGACGGAGTGGATCATCGACACAATTGGGGCGATGTACTTCACCTTGTTGGTTTGAAGGTGGCCGATGAGGTGCCATTCTATGTCAGCAGGCAAGGCAGGCTGCTTGGTGAGGAGGTCCTGGACCCGGTTTTCACCGAAAATACGCTGGCCCTGGTCGTACAATGACATGATGGCTTCAGGAGCGCGCATTTTGCTAACGGCTACCAATTGGGCAGCGTAGGGGGCCAGGTCGTTTTGGATGGATTGTAGGATCATTGTCGATTTGCTGATTGGTTGATTAGTTGATGTCGCGCGACTTTAAGTTTTAAACAAAATGCGACATAAAGTTCTGTAAAGTAAAACCGCATTTCTTTGAGAGCGGGAATCATTGCAGTTATTACCACAAAGGCAGGTACGCCATGCACTCTATTCAAATTAAGAGTTGCTAAGTAGAAACAATACTTTTCCGTATTTGTTTCGCTTGCGCAAAACGAACCAGAAGCTCTTCCGCCAATGCCATTGCCGGGGGGAGCAACTCCGTTTTGTGAAAACTAAAATACACCATTTGGAAATGCCGGGTGTCTGCGCTGACAGCCGTTCTGACCGAATCGCTGGTAGGGCTGCCGAATGCTCCCACTTCGTCGCGCAGCAACGGCAGGCGGTCGATGTTGAGTGCTCCTCTGCCGATGGCCTGATAGGGTTTCGGAGGGCTGCCCGATTCCCAACACTATGTTGCCGGAGGTCTTGTCGATGTCGTAGCCGCCAATGGAAAAAGCGGTTTTCACCGAAACGAGATTGAGGCAGTCCACCACGTTGTTGATCCGGTACAACCCCTTGCCTTGCACCACTCTGCGCAACAAGGCTTCTGCAGAAGGCCGGTACCGGGCCGGATCCTTGCCGGTGGCTTTGTAGCCTCGCCGGGTAAATTGGGCTACCGGCAACTGACTGATCTGTTGGGTGGTCAGGCTGTGTTGTATTTGCGAAAGCTGCTCGTCGATGTATGTCAGCAGTTGTTCTGATGAGGGCTCTACGGTCACCTCGCAATGGAGGAGGCCCAGTTGGAGGTCGGGGCAAAGTTGCCGGATGTCGTCACCGATAACGATCATCGTTGCTGAAGCATTTCGTTTCAAACGACCCGTTTTGTCTACTACGATCCGGCCCTTTTCGTTTTTCCGGACGGTGGCGGCACTCCACCTGAGGATCGTGTTCAAAATATAGTAAATAATTCTTTTCCACCGCTTCGGACAGCAGGCTGGTTTTTTCCTGTAAAGTGATTAGTGGCCGGACGTCGTAAGCCATGACATAGGGCAGACCGATGTGGCCGGAAGAGGGGAGGAGGTCGGCACAATAGATCAGGCTGCGGCCGTCTTCCAGCTCGATTTGTAGCGCCATCATCGCTTCTGTGTGGCCGTTGAAATAGCGGATGCGGATGCCGGGCAGCCATTCTTCACCATCGGGGGTGGTGACCATCCGGAGTTGATCCCATTCGCGCAACGGTACAAAATTTTCCTTAAGAAAGGACGCTTTTTCTTTGGCGTTTGGGCGCCAGGGCCCACTGGTAGTGCTTTTCGTTCGACCAGTAGGTGGCCTTCGGAAAACTGGGTATGGGCTGGCCTTCCTCATTATGTCGGATGGCGCCGCCGCAGTGGTCGAAGTGGAGGTGGGTGAGAAAAACGTCGGTGATGTCTTCGGGGGAAATTTCCAGTTGGGAGAGTGACTGGTAAAGATCATCATCGCCATGAGGTTCGAAGTGGCGAGCGGAACTTATCGTCTTGTTTGTCGCCGATGCCTGTATCCACGAGTATTTTGCGGTCATTTGTGTCGATGAGCATGCATCGCAAAGCCCAGGTACACATATTGTTGGTGTCGGGTGGATTGAGGCGTTTCCAAAGTCTTTGCGGCACGATGCCAAACATGGCGCCTCCGTCGAGTTTGAATTTTCCGGTGTTGATGGTGTGTAGTTTCATAGATGTTATTGATTGTAGTGTTTAGCGGTAGCCGATAGAGGCACCGCTTTTTTCCATTTCTTTTTTCAGTGTAGCCATTCGGATGGCGGTAGCGGCGGCCTCGATGCCTTTGTTGCCGTGTTTGCCGCCGGCGCGGTCTTTGGCCTGCTGCTCGTTGTCGGGGGTGAGTACCCCGAAGATGAATGGTTTGCCGGTGGCGATGCTGAGGTTGACCAGTCCGTTGGCTACCGCGTTGTTGATGTATTCATTGTGTTTGGTTTCGCCGGTGATGACGCAACCCAGGCATATGACGGCATCGGGGTTGTGTCGCTGGGCAAGGAGGCGGGCGGCGGCGGGCAGCTCGAAGGAGCCGGGCACGCGGGCCAGCACGATGTTGTCTTCCGAAACTCCGTGTTTCAACAAGGTGTCCACGCAGCCCTGGTAGAGGGCATGGGTGATGTCGGAATTCCATTCGGATAAGACGATACCAAAGGTGTATTCTTCCAGAGAAGGGAAGCTGGTTTCGTTGTAATCGGAGAGGTTTTTTAGTTTTGTGGACATGGTGGTTTATGGTTTACGGTACACGGTTTACGGTACACGGTTTATGGTCAACAATCATTAGCCAATAGTCAAAAATTCAACTGTTGTAGTTTTGTAGGCTCTTTTGTAATGGGGAGTTTGCCTCGTCAAATTTATGGTAGATTGTAAATGCTGTTTTATATGATGCAAAAAGTGCAGGGTTTGTCACAGGGGTGATGATTTTTATGATCCAAAGGTACGAAAAAGGGCAGCCCTTTACAGCGCTGCCCTTTGTATTTGTTTTTGGAAGGGTGGATTATAATTTGGCGCTTACCCTGGCGATGAATTTGTCGATATCCTGACCGTCGATGGAGAGGGGGTAGGCGGTTTTAATTTTATTGTAGGCTTCGGAGGCGGCTTTCCAGTCTTGATTTTTTTCGTAAAGCAGTCCAAGCTTTTTTAGGTACATGGGGGTGAGGAATTCGTTTTCTTCGGCGGTGGTGGCTTTTTTATAGTAGGACGTGGCGTTGTCGAAATCGCCTTTTTCGGAGTAAGCGTCGCCGATGGTAGCCAGGCGGGTGGCAGGGAGTACGTTGCCGGTGGGAGAGAAATCTTTGAGGTAGTCGATGGCGGCGTCGTACTGGCCGAGGTGGAGGTAGGAGATGCCGGTGTAGTATTTGGCGAGGTTGCCTGCTTTGGTGCCGCCATAGTTGTCGACGATGTCGAGAAAGCCCATTCCGCCGTTGCCGGGGTTGGAGAGGGCCAGGGCGAAACTGTCTTTTTCAAATTGCAGCTGGGCCTGATAAAGTTGGGTGGCGGCTTCTTTTTCAAGGGGGGCTTTGTACCAGTATTTGTAGGCCAGGAAGCCTCCTACGAGGATCAAAGCTCCGAGTAGCGCACCGAGGATGGTCATCTGGTTGGATTCGATGAAGTCCTGGGCACTTTCTTTGGCTTCAACAATGTCTACTAAGGTTTCTTCTTCTTTTTTCTTTTTTCTTTTTATGGCCATGAATGACGGAGTTTGATGCCGTTTTTAGGGTTGTTGCGAAATGTGATTTATAATACACTGACAATCAATTACTAACGGCGGATATTTTGATTGATGAACTGATTATTTTGGTTACTTTTTGCAAAAGCACCGCAAAAATACACATTATTACGGTTAAAATGCGGAAATTGTTGGAGAAAGAGGGGGTTTATCTTTTGGTTGATGTGCTGATGTGCTGATGTGCTGATGTGCTGATGTGCTGATGTGCTGATGTGCTGATGTGCTGATGTGCTGATGTGCTGATGTGCTGATGTGTTAATGTGCTGATGCTTGGCGTGAAGGCGTAACGAAGTGGAGTCTCCCGAAACGAGATCGGGACAGGCATTCATGGTGTTTCGGTTTCGGATGTTTCCAAAAGGTGTGTGGGTATGCGCCGCCAATTTTCACAAACGGCTGAAGGCTCTTGCCTTGGAGAAGTATAAGATATGAAAAACTCTATTTTTGATGATGATTTTCATGCGGGATGGGAAAACTATGTCTTTAACGAAGAAGAAATCAAATGGGAGGGAAAAACGGCCACTAAATGTAATTTTAGGTTTTTAGAAAAGGATCCCCATCATGATGTGATGACGGGTATAAGTTCTATTGTATTTATATATCTGATTTTTCTGATTTCACTATTTCAAGAGCTATCCCGGCACTCTTTACCCCTGGCTGTTTTTATTTTAATGCTAGGACTTATATCCCCTTTTATGTATGAAATCATAAGGTGTAAAAGCTTAAAAAAAACGAAATATGCAGTAACTAACAAATATGTTCTGTTCAAATTTTTCAATGGGATCAAGTATCGTATTAAGGCAATTCCTTTTGAAGACATTGTTAAGACCAACCTCGTTAGACATCAGGATGGAAAAGGCACCATTTATCTCATTACCAGAAAGAAGTTCAATATTACGACCTATAATGGTTCGACTGGGAAAAAGCAAGATTGGCCGACCATCGAATTGGTCGATGACTTTATAAAAATAAATCGGTTAATCTCTGAAAAGATAAAGTCAGGGATAAAAAATTATCCTGTCTATCAGCCTCCCATGATTTCCAAAGGAGTATTAAAGGTTACGAGGTTCATCTATGTATCTTTGCTTTTTATATTTTCCATATGTTTGATAGACTTCTATTTGCTCCCTGTTAAAGCTCATGTCGATACTATTGTACTGGCCAAAAGTGGATATGAAAACGACCAAATTCAAAATGGAATATATCTTACGGAAAGTGGGTTGAAGTTCAGTTCCAGAAACTATTCACCAAGTCTAAAAAACAAATCAGCAAATATTTCCAGGACAAGATTATTCCGTATGGTAAAAAAAGTGGCCCTTATTAAAAGTAACAAAAGGATAGCACTGATTTCAGGTCTTAATGAAATTATGTTTGTGGTAGTTTATTTCGTGGTGTTGGCAGCATTGTTAATAGGCTATTGGCTGATATACAATAAAGAACGCATCACCCAAGAGCTATATGGAAAGATCATAGTGTCCATTTGTGTTTATATGTTTTTTTTATGGTATATTTCTCATTTAAACAATTGAGGATCAAAGTCATAGACTTGCTCACCTACGGTCTGAAAACCGACCGATGGGTGGGCTTCGACGAGCGTTGCAGCGGCGCATAGCGACGCCTCCATTGGTAATAAAATAACCCTATCTGAGTTTTAAGATAAAAAGTTTTAGGGCAACCTCATCCCTATGTGAATAAACAATAGAATCGTACCTTTAACGAGGAAAAGGATCATTTAAAACAACGTCATTATGAAACTCTCTGACAAGGAAATAAGAGAAATAGCTGAACTGCTGGATTGCGGTATGATATGCTACATCCACAAGGAAACCAAAGAGATCAAATCGATTATGTATCCCGATGATATTTATGCCGAACGTGAACTATGGGAAGAAGAACTGGAGGAAATTGAAAATAATTTGGAGAAATATGTGAGAGTAGATCAGATGTCGTCAAGAGAAGCTTTTCAGGTAATGGCTGCATTTGCGGAGCAGGTTTCAGATAAGGATGCCCGAAAGAGATTGATTTACGCCTTGAACCGAAATAAGCCGTTTAAAAATTTTAAATACGAGGTCGACTACAACGAGGAAGTCCGCCAAAGCTGGTTTAAATTCAAAGCGGATAGATATGAAGAATGGGTGAAGTCGTATTTGGAAAATGTATACGATGAGGAAGATGGGGGAAAAATATACTCCTAAACTAATGGGGTATTACCGCGATGACGGCAGTGAATACAATCCAGACTTGCATCCATTACCCGGTTTGTGTATGAGCTGTAAAAAGAAAGACGATCCCCGGGAGGAAATCGTTTGCAATTTGACGCGGATGGACCAGGCCGGTAATTCGGAATTTATTTGTTATGCTTATGAGAGGAAAGAGTAAAGGTGATCATCGAATAATGCTCATGAATTTCAAACAAGGAGTTTACAAGTCTTTAATATTAGTGATGTTGCTGATTTGCTCAAAGGCAAATTCCCAGGTTGGATATACCGGAGTACTTTGCGCGGATTAAATAACACCGTTCGTCGCGGCCCGCCGCCGGCCGGCAGGTTTGCAACCGCGATGCATGCACCACCAGCATTGTTTAAATTACTCGATACCTGCCCAAGCACCCTCAGGCAGATATCGAAAATCCTGCTCATTCAACAAAAATCGTTTTCGATTCGGTGTATTTTCGATTGGAAACCACCAACTCATAAAGCCCTGATGGCCATCCTTCCAATGAAATTGATTTCGAAAACGTTGTTGTACCCTCTATGGAAGCTTCGTCGCTAAAATACACCCGGTTTTTTGAAGTGAGGTTGTATATCTGGATGTCAAAGTTTCCTTCAAAGGGAAGTGTCATCTCGACATTCATAAATGCAGAAGCCGGATTCGGATACACTTCCATCATCAATGCGGTTGACTGATCTTGCGAATTGTCGTTGAACACGGTAATCTTTCTGATATTGCCCAGCCCACTAAATTCGGAAACATAGAGCGTGTTTCCAGACCCGTTGGCCACCAAGCCGGCGGGATACGAAAAAGTAGCTACTGATACATCTCCATCCATATCGCCATTGGTACTTCCCGCATATATTTCCACATCATCTATCTTTTTTGGATGAACTTTATAGATTTTATTTTCGCCGTAATTTGTAGCGAAAAGGTGCCCCTGTGCATAAGCGATGAATGCAAGAAAAGGAGCATTTGTTCCGGAGTCCGGTATGGTGGCGACATAGCTTAATGGCCCGTCTACTTCTCCCTTTTTCATAGGCAAGCTGTAAATCTCTCTTCCCAGGTAATTGCCGATATACAGTGTTCCTTTTTTGTCAAAGGCCAATCCAACGGGAACACTCAAAGGGTTCCCTTCATAGAGAACTTCAATACTCCCGTCCGGGTGCAACTCATTAATTGCATTGTCATCCGTGGTAAAATTCACCGTAGTAAATATAATGTTATCGTTCCAGTGCGACTTAATCAATCCCGACGGAAACCCATCTATTTGGTAGGAGTCCAACAAGTTTCCATTGATGTCGTATTTGTATATTACTGCATCGCCATAATCTGCTACAAATAAATTGTCCTGAGAATCAAATGCCAATCCATTTGGGTTCACCAAGCCACTTACAAAGGTGGTGACTTCCCCGGTTGGGGTGATTTTAAAGACTGAGTTTCCTGCAAAATTAGAACCGTACAAATTGCCTTGTGAATCAAAAACCAACGCATCGTCGACGTCTGCTGTGGGGCTGTTCATGAAAGTACTTACTGTTTGGGCATACCCAAATGAGGCAATGACCACGACAAATAGAATAGTGTAGAGTTGTTTCATTTTTATATTTTTTAAGTTAAAAATTTATGAGTTAGTATCAGGTCAAATCTATATAATTCTTATATCATCCAGCAATCAACTATTCATTTTTGTCCTTTTTTTGAAGCGAATCGCCATTATATTGAAGCGAATCACTTTTTATGCCATCAGGCAGCCGCTTGAACAGGTTGCCGTACGTTATTTATAGTACTCCAAGGGTAATTTTGTGAAAACTACCTGTCTACCAACAGGTAGAAAATTACATGCATTTGGGGGTTTATTTGTCCGAAGGACAAAAAACTATGTGTCCTATTGTGCCTATGTGTTTCAATAAAATCAACTGAGTGCGTGACATATTAGCGGAGCATCGCGGTTGCAAACCGCGACGAACGACGTCTGCACAGAGATTTTCTCTGTGAATCTTTGTGTCTTTCCCGGAGCAAGTCCGGGACAAGCTGTGTCTTTGTGGTAAAGGCCGCAGCGATTTTGTCACACACTCAAATCAACTTAAGGTGATTAAAAATGCACAAATCTTGGCTTGTTGCACTTTATAGTGCGAACAGAGCTTTGAAGCCAGTGGGGTTTGGCCCACAAATAAATAATTATTTTGCATATGAAAATTTCTGCTTTAATAGTCGACGATGAGCCGTTGGCCAGAAAATTTATTGCCAATCTATTGCTTCCCATTTCTGACATTGAGGTGATAGCTCAGTGCAGAACGGGAAAAGATGCGATAAAAATGATTGATGAGCTGACGCCAAAGATCATTTTTTTGGATATAAAATTGAAAGATATGACTGGGTTTGATGTTTTGCACAACATTAATACATCCACCCCTCCCCTGATCATATTTGTCACCGCATTTGACTCATACGCCATCGAAGCCTTTAATTTTTTTGCATTTGACTACTTGCTCAAACCCTTTACTGAAAATCGCTTCTATTTATCTGTAAATAAAGCCATTGAATCGATCAAAAGAACCGACACATCCATACTTCAAAAGAAAATATCTTCACTTTTAAACTATATACAATCTTCGACTGCCAACGATTCTCTTTCCGTTAAAAAACATATCCCCATCTCGTTAAAGAACAGAACCATTTTTGTCGATCCCGACCAGGTGATGTACATAAAAGCGTCCAGCTATTATGCCGAAATTTATACTCAAAAAGAAAAATATATATTAAGGGAATCTCTGCATAATTTGGCGAACGATCTGAGATCAAGGGATTTTATGCGTATCCATCGTTCGACAATTATAAATACAAGATATATTCTTGAAATGAGAAACTTGAACTACGGCGAGATCGATGTCTTAATGTGCGATCGCAATCGGTTCAAAGTCAGTAAAACGTATAAGAAAGAATTTTTAAAAAGAATGGGGCTTCAAAAATGAAAAAATATTTCGATGTAAAATTATTTTTTATCCTGATCGGATACATTCTAGCCTATCATGTGATTTTTCTTTTGAGGGGAATATTGTTAAAACTCAACGAAGTGGGCATCTACTCCAGTTTGAGTTGGAAGCAAATTACAGTAGATGTCCTGGTTTCAAATCTGATTATGGTGTCGCCCGTCGTTGTTCTTATTTTGATAGTCACTAAAATGATGATCGACCGACAATATAAATGGCGTTATATTATTGGATTGCATTTTTTATTTTCAATTGCATATGTTTTTATTCTATATGTTGTTTTGCAAATCTACCGGATCATCAGCAATGAGATATCAGTTGCTGATCTCAATATTAAAGAATTTTTTATTGAAATGATTACTCATTCCAACCTCCACTTTTTAGGGTATGTCGGCTTTGTGGGGATCATATACACTTATTACTACTTCAACAGAACTGCAAAGATCGAAGTACAGAGAGCCCATCTGTCCAGACAGCTTACCCAGGCAAAAATGAAGGCCCTCAAGTCGCGACTAAACCCTCATTTTTTATTCAATACCCTTCACAGCATTTCCTGTCTGATAAAAGAAGATAAAAATAAAGCGCAAAGTATGACTGTCAACCTGGCTGATTTGCTGCGGGAGGTATTGTTGTTGGATGCAAAAAACAAAATTCCTTTACACGAGGAAATAAAACTACTATCCAAGTACATAGAAATTATGAGAATACGGTTTTCTGATCATTTGGCAGTCGATATTAAAATAGAGCCCGAATTGGACGATGCGCTGATTCCCAGTATGCTCATCCAACCAATTATTGAAAACTCATTTAAACATGGATTTTCTTACGATTCAACGGAATTGTCAATAAAACTAAAGATTTTTAGAAAAAAAGAGTGCCTAGTTATTCATGTTGAAAATGATGGTAAACCCATTGGAAAACAGGAATCCCCAGAAGGTACGGGTATTAGAAACATCATTGATCGACTGTATACCTTGTACAATCACAATTTTAATTTTAACTTTGATAACCTTCCCAACGGAAAAGGCGTTTTTACAAAGATCACGATCCCTTTGCAGATGCAAAAAAGTTATATTTGACATGAAAAAAGAGCAACCCAGGGGGGCTGCTCAAAAAATTGGTTAAATTGTAAGAAATTCTTCAACCGCCATCAATCGAGAAAAGGATAATCCGGCTGCACATAATTGTCGGAGTATAAATCCGCCGGATTGGGGAGGGGAGAAGCTTCCGCAAAACGCACGGCCTCTTCTATCTCCGCTTTGATCTTATCTTTGATGGCTTTGATCTCCTTTTCTGAGGCAATTTTTTTGTCGATTATTTTTCGTTCTGTTTCCTTTACGGGGTCGCGGTCTTTGTAGTTTTGGAGTTCTTCTTTGGTGCGGTATTTGGCCGGGTCGGACACCGAGTGGCCTTTGTAGCGGTAGGTTTTGATCTCCAGGTAGTAGGGCCCCTTGCCGGAGCGGATGTGAGCGGCGGCTTTTTCCAGGGCTGCGTGTACCTTTTCGGGGCTCATACCGTCGACGGCTTCAGAGGGCATGTCAAAAGCCAGTCCGAGCTTCCAAAGGTCGTGGACGTTGCTGGTGCGTTCTACCGAGGTGCCCATAGCGTAGTGGTTGTTTTCGCAGATGTAGAGTACGGGCAGGTTCCAGGTCATGGCCATGTTGAACGACTCGAATAAGGCGCCCTGCCGGGCAGCCCCGTCGCCAAACATGGTTACGCAGACGTTGTCCGTCCCCTTGTATTTTTCCGCGAAAGCGATGCCTGTACCGATGGGTATCTGAGCACCGACAATGCCGTTGCCGCCAAAAAACCGGTGTTCTTTACTGAAAAAATGCATCGATCCCCCTTTGCCTTTGACCACGCCGTCCGATTTGCCAAACAACTCGGCCATGCAGGCATTGGTCGAAAGCCCCCTGGACAGCGCAATGCCGTGTTGCCGGTAGGCCGTCACCACCGCGTCTTCCGGCCGAATGGCAGTGATCATCCCCGCTGCAATGGCCTCCTGACCGATGTATACATGACAGAATCCACGCACCTTTTGCTGGCCGTATGCCTTCAGCGTTGCCTCTTCAAAACGGCGGATGCGCAGCATCATCTCGTACCATCGCAGGTAGGTGGCCTTGGAATGCGTTTTGGTCTTTTTACTTCTGGATGCAGGTTTGGTGTCTTTTACCACGGTAGCTAAGGTTTGAATTAATTGGAACAAAGATACGGCAAATTTTGAAATTTGTATTGGACAAGTATATTCAATACCGTTCAGTTACCACATATATTTAGGTAATTTATTGTTCTTTTCTATTTCTTTTTTTAATTTCATAAGATTATTCCTCGGTTGAATCCCATTTTCAATTGCCTTATCTATCTCTTTGACAATCTCGTCTTTCATCTCAAATTCAAACAGTAGGGTTATTAAAACATACAGCTTTACTTCCTGGATATTGTAATGATAATGCTTATGATAAAATTCAATGCCTTCATCGGTCTCATACAGGCTAAAATATAGTCTTAGTCCCAGTTCCGCTAAATTATTGTTCTTTCTCTCTCTTTGGTACCTTTCATGCGAATGGGACCAAATTCCTGTCTCGTTTTTTTCATTTGGATTATAGTTAATTAATTTAAGAAGTTCTTCCGTTACCTCTATTCCCTTGTATTTTAAATCAACACTATGGAGCGTACTGATGAATTCTCTCATCAAAGTCGAATAGAGCGTAAATCTGTTTAAATAGTTGTCAACGATCAGCTCAATACTCTGCTTTACGGTATCTAATTTTCCATTTGACTCTTGTAACAATTCAATTACATTTTTGTAAAAATCAGATTGTTCTATTCCTATTGATTGAAATGTGTCGTATGCTGAAAAATAATTATAGCCGCATGATTCGCATAATAATTCATACAGATCACTCAGCAATTTCGCTTGTTTGGCTAAATCTTTATCCGCTCTTTTTGTATTTGTCAATTCCTTATACCATCTTTTCACCTTAAATCGCCAGGTTGCCCTTTCCTTCTTGGGTACTTTTCTGTTTGGTACTAAATAATATTGTTCACTTGCATCATCTATAAATTCGTTTATAGCAGCTTTCATCTCCTCTAAAGCCAGGGCTTTTTTTGTACTAGATTTTTTTTGTCTTTTGGTTGGATCATTTATATACGAATCTAAATCATAATCTTCTTTTTTTGCTTTTGGTATTAATTTATAAAACTCTGAAGCTATTTTAATTACTTCGACCTTCTTTAATTTTGACAATTTTTCTCTTAGTTCATTTACTTTCATTTTCTCTGTGTTATTTTCGGTTTATGTAAGTTTTTTCAGTGTTCCTGATTTCGACAAAGTTACTATTTCTTATCCATCTTTTCCGTTAAGCCCACCCTCCCCTCATTCCGCCCCCCACCGGAACGACTCCAGGTCAAACCCCGCCAGATCCAACACCCGATCCACAACCGTTGCCACCAGGGCTTCCATCGTGGCAGGCTTGCTATAAAACGAAGGCACTGCCGGACATATGATCCCCCCCGCCTCTGTGACGGTTTTCATATTGTTGATGTGGATCAGGCTGAGGGGCGTTTCGCGGGTCACCAGCAGGAGTGTTCTCCGTTCTTTGAGTACCACGTCGGCAGCCCTTGTGATCAGATTGGTAGAGACCCCGGAAGCGATCCGTCCCAGTAATCCCATCGAGCAGGGGCAGACGATCATCGTGTCGTATTTTGCCGATCCGGAGGCGAAAGGGGCCATAAAATCGTTGGCTTCATAGATGGAAAATGGATAATTTTTATACGATTCGTCACCCAATTCGTATTGCCAGTTGAATTTGGCATTTTCCGAAAGGACGACCCCAACGGCAGCTAGTTGTGATTCCAGCAAGACCAGCTTATCCAGGAGTATTTTGGCGTAAATGGCCCCACTGGCCCCACCTACACCGACGACAATTCTTTTCTTTTTTGAACCCATTCTGAAGATTAATCAAAATTATGGCGTTATTTTAGCGTTTCTTTTGAGTCTAAAGATTATAAAATAATCCTTCTTTGACAAACTTTGGCCGACAAGTCCCCCAATCACTACATCTTTGTTTGCCGAAAGGCGACTTTGTCAAGGAATCAAACCATGCTTCATGTACAAAAACGCAATTGGAATAATATTACTGGCCGGCCTGGTCATCGGCTCGCTTTCTTCATTTGTCAGGACAGAATCAGAAGTCGGCGAGGGCGAAAAGATCAAATGGTACACCTGGGAAGAGGCCATGGCCGCCAATGAAAAAGAACCCCGCAAATTCGTCATCGACGTGTACACCAACTGGTGCCACTGGTGCAAGGTAATGGACAAAAAAACCTTCTCCAAAAAGAAAATAATCGAATACGTCAATGCCAATTTCTATCCCATCAAGTTCAACGCCGAACAACGGGCCGACATCAACTTTCAGGGGCATACCTTCAAATACGTCTCCTCGGGCCGTCGCGGCTACCACCAACTGGCCGGAGCTCTGCTCGACGGTCGGCTTTCCTATCCCAGCATCGTATACCTCAATGAAAAGATGGAACGCATTATGATCTCTCCCGGCTATAAAGACGATAAGGCCTTTATCACAGAACTGGTATACGCCAACGAAGAGCATTACAAGACGACCGATTTTGACCATTACAAAAAGAGCAAGAAGTAATAGCGGTTAGTTTACTCAGAACTCAAGCCCTTCCAGTGGTAAAAACTTCCAGCTTAGCTTCCGTACCTTCCGGTTGTATTCAAACAACAGCAGGCTGTCCGGGTTCATATTGGTCACGTATTCGGGGCGGTATCGTAGGTCCATGGAATTGTTGATGCCGCTGCCCAAAAACCAGATGCCTTCCTTCGTCCGGAATTCAAACCGCTTGGCACGCATGCCGACATCGCCGCCGATCAGTACCACCTGAATGCCGCTGCGCTGCACCCCGATGAGTAAGGGGTAGACCAACTCTTCAAAATTGCCGGGTGGTGTACAGCTCACGGGCAGCTCCGGCAACACATAATGAAATTTTTCACGGACGTCGACTTTTCCCTCCGTCATCTGGTTGGTCAGCAGCGCATGGTGATGCAATATCACCATGTAAGCAGATTGTTGGATGGTGTCGCACACGCTTTTCAGCAAATGGAACTGCCGGTTCAACTGGTGGCATAAAGCGCTGCTGTCGGGGGGCGGCAGTTGGGGGTGCCCTGGGTTAGTGTCGAGTACTAGCAGAGTGATGCCGTCCTGGTGAAAATGATAGAAGGAGGGCCGGTTCGTTTTCTTCCGGATAAGGGAAGGATCGCCCTGGTTAATATCGTGGTTGCCCAATGCCCAGTGGGTGGTGGGTTGGCTGATGCCAAAAAGCCGGTCGAGGTAGTCGAGGGTAGCAGCCGACTGGGAACTGCGGGCACAGATATCGCCGCCGAGCCAAATTTGGTCGAATGGAGACCAGTCGATTTTTTCCAGCCGCGGGTCCACGCGGTTGCCGTCGGGCGCCTTCCAGTCGTAGCTGTGGGCTATGAAAATGTATTGTTGAATGTCGGGGTCCTGGTCATTTCCCCGGCAGCTTGTCAGCAAAATAACGACCAGAAAAATCAGGCTAAAGTGGAGCCAGTCAAAGTAGGGATTTATAGCCATCCGGTAGGGGGGAGCTTAAAGATTTTTCAATTCATCCGAAACGGTGAGCAGCTCGGCTTTCAAGGCTTCCGCTTCTTTGAGGGTTTGGCTTTCGAGCATGCGGAGGCTGAGGCGGTCGATGGTTTTGAGGTAGGTCATTTCGTATTGGAGGTTGGCTTTGAGGCGCTCCATGTCGGCGAGTTCTTCGTATTGGTCTTCCTGAAGTTGCTGGAGGGTTTTTTGTTTTTCTTCGAGTTTTTGGGCCAGGAGGTGGTTGTCGAGCAGGTGGTTGAGCTTTTGTTTGCAGGTGGTGTAAAAGTGGATTTTCGTTTGGCGCAAAGCCAGTTGTTCTTCAAACCGGTGGATCATCTGTCGGGTCTCCTCCAACGACTCCGGCCGAATGTCTTTATGTGGGGAGATGAGCTCTTCCAGGTCGGCAATCTCGGATTTTATTGACCCCATTTCCGATTCCAGTTTACTGACCTGTAGGTCGCATTGCCGGAGCGATTGGCGTATTTCTGTGATAGCGGGTGCTTCTATTGGCTTGGAAATGCCTTCTTCGGCGATCAGCCAGTTTAAAAAACCATAGAAATAGGCGAATACCAACAAGACAAAAAGGACGATAAACAGGGGCCTGGCCACTACAGCCGCCATAAATAACAGCAACAACAGTATCCCCAGCTTTATCCCTGTTTTAGCATATCCTTTTTTCGATGAAGACATGTGCGGTGGATTAGAAATTAACGTTAGAACAACGAAAATACGCAGAATTTGGTTAGCCCAAAAATCAAATTAGATGAAATGGCCGGATTGGCCGATCATTTTCCCTGATTTCACCTTACTCTCAACAATTCTCCATTTGAAATTGAGTGCGTGACATATTTACCTGGCGGTAGACAGGCCTGCCGGCCAGTAGGCGGGTTAGCGGAGCCCTCATGCGTTGTATATTTTGATTTATTTGCCGAGGAATCATCTAAAAATTTTCGTAGGTCTGCCAGAATATGTACTTTTGCTGAAATCATTTTTTTTGAGTTAAGTGGTTAATAATATGTGATTTCACCATAAATAAAACCACTTAACTTTTTTTTCAAAAATATTCAACACATATTTATTTTCCAATCTTAATGACATTGGCCGGCAGGCAGGTGTGAATCTTTGTGTCCCCGTCTGGCCGCCGGATCTATCTGGCTAGCCTGTCCGGCGGCCAGACGGGCTAGACAGGCAGGTTCGTGTCTTTGTGGTAAAGGCCGCAGCGAGCAACGCTCCATTTGAAATTCAATAGACACCTGTACTCGGCATCAGCAAATCAATAATCAGCAAATCAGCAAATCAGCAAATCAGCAAATCAGCAAATCAGCAAATCAGCAAATCAGCAAATCAGCAAATCAGCAAATTACTAAGCCCTATTGAGAATTGCTGGCTTTTTCTACCATTCCTACCAATATATCCAATATTCTTTCATATATTTGCCGTTCAATCACCCATCTCCGTTGTTAAGCCCGACAACACCGTTCCAAAAATAATTTAAAAAAATCCAACAGACCAAGCCTGATATACCGTCAAGTGAACTTACTTGCTGCTTGTCTATCTTCAAAACCACAAAGTGGTAGTGTTTTTGAATAGGTAATATATTCATTTTCACCCTTTACAGAACAGCATATCTTCGACCCACAAATACATCCAACTTAACAAACTGATTCAAAAAAAATCCCGTGTAAAGAATGAAAAAATTACTGTCATCCCTCGTCATCATTTGTATTCTATCTACTGCAATTCTGCCCGCTCAAAACCCCAATCGTCCCAATGCCATCATCGGCAAAAGGATATTTTCGGACTATTATACGCCCACCAATGGCGAATTCACGGAGTTCAGCAACTACAGGGGCGGCTTCGAGGTGGCCTACCTCCGCAATCTCAGCCAGGCGGTCAACGCCGTTATCCCCTTCAAAGTAGGGGTGATCAACCTGCCCGAAGAAGACAACAACCTCACCACCCTGGGAGTCGATTTCCTGGCTCATTTACAGTACTTTAGAGAGAAAAACCCCGCCATTCCCTACCTGCTGGGAGGTATTGGCGGCGAAGTAGAAGACTTTCAGGACCTGAACTTCTTCCTCCCCCTCGGGGCAGGAGTGCATATTCGTCTGGGCAAATATGCCTACATCAACCTCCAATCGGAATTTAGAGTAGCTCTCAACAGTGGTGATCGCGACAACCTCCACCACGGCATCGGCCTCGGATTTATGATCGGCAAGATCAGCGAATCGGATGTAGGCCCCGTCTTCCCCGGAATCGCAGTGGCCGATACCGATGGCGACGGCGTAGCCGACAATGAAGACCTTTGTCCGGAGGTAGCCGGTGCTTTTGCCTTCAGTGGCTGCCCCGACACCGACAACGATGGCATCGAAGACCGCCTCGACCACTGCCCCAGCACCCCCGGACTCAAATCCGCTCAGGGATGCCCCGACTCCGATGAAGATGGCTTCGCCGACAACAAAGATGAATGTCCCAACCTGGCCGGTACCATTCGGGGTTGTCCCGACACCGACGGCGACGGCATCACCGACGACATAGACAAATGCCCCGACGAAGTAGGCGGTAGAGAAACCGAAGGCTGCCCCGACCTCGATACCGACTCCGACGGCGTACCCGACCACCTCGACAAGTGCCCCCGTGCTGCCGGTACCATCAGAGGATGCCCTGATTCCGACGGCGATGGCATCATGGACGATGAAGACAAATGCCCCAACGCCAGCGGACAAGGCCGCTTCAACGGCTGCCCCGACACCGACGGCGACGGGATCGACGACTCTGTCGATAAATGCCCCAACTCTCCAGCTCCCGATATGCCCAACGGTTGCCCTGAAATCAAAAAAGAACACGCCGACATCCTGGTTTATGCCATCCAGGCCGTCCAGTTCGAAACCGGAAGAGACCGATTGAAAAACGCCTCTCTGGCTGTCCTCGATCAGGTAATCGATGTGCTTAACTCCTATCCCGATCACAAGCTCAGCATCATAGGACATACCGACAGCGTAGGCGATGCTTCTAAAAACGAGATTCTCTCCATCAACCGCGCCAAAGCCTGCTTCTCTTACCTGGTATCGAAAGGCATCGATCCAGACCGGCTCATTGTCGGGGGGCTGGGTGAATCTACGCCCATTGCTGACAATAAAACGAGCTTTGGCCGCCAACTGAACCGAAGAGTAGAGTTTAAACTGTTTTCGGAGTGATTTCTGTAATTTGACACGAATTAACGCGAATTACACGAATAGTTGCAAAATACCCTGTCGTCAAAAAAAATGAAAAATTGACGTACCGCAGAGAGGGCTCTAGCTCTCCTCGTTCGTCGCGGTTTGCAACCGCGATGCTCCGCTAGTAAATTGTACAAAAGAGGGCTGAAGCTCCCCTTCCTGCCTGCCGACAGGCATGGCAGGGGGCGTCAAAAGAACGCACAAAAACAGCGTCAACCGTCCTCTGAACGAGCATCACCACCCGCCTTTTCCACAAAGAAAAACTCAACAGAATGATGAGATAGCTGAACCCCTTTCACAAAGTCCGGCTGTTGGGTAAGCTGCACCGGAAGTGTATTGTTTTCCGTTTTTACTTCGATGCCTGCCATATCCACTTCCAGTACGAAAATGGAGGGGTCCACTTCGTCGAATCGACTCATTCCCACCACGCAAATGATCTTAATATTTTCCGGAAAGATGGTAATGCTGTCGGGTGCATTTTTTACGGTTATCGGTACAAAAATGCTCTTTTCGGTGAGTTGATCTACGGTCAGGTTCAACGCTGTTTGAGAGGGCGCCAGGCGGATACTTTTCACAGCAGGTGGAGAGAGGTTGACTTGGAGTTCTTGGTCAGTGCTGATGGCTGTTAGCTCTAATTTTTCGGTGGGCCAGGAGTGGATTTCCATTAAGGCAGAAACGGGCCCCGACACCACCACACTGTCGGGCTGAAGGGTGGGAGGATGGCGAAGGTGAAAATGATCGTCAAACGTGAGGTTAGCATCCAGGGTAATGGGTACCGTTTTGGAGCGTTCGTCTTCTACTTCCAGTTCCAGCATATCAATGTTGAGACCCGTCACCTCAATGCTTTTTTGATTGGGTTGCAGTTTACGCATCAGGAGGGTGCTGTTGTATAGCTGGCGTTCGTTCGACGAAAGTTGGAGTACCAGTTGGTGGCTTTTGTTTTGAAAATAATTCCGCATCAGGTCCCAACCGGTGCCTTTGATGGCTACGGTCAGTTTTTCGGGCACTTCGTTGGCGAGTATTTTACCTTCCGGCAGATGGTATTTTACTTCGCAGGATCGCTGGGTGTCGTAGGTATTCGACAATTTGGTGATCACCCAAAACACGAGGGCGATGATCATACAAGCCACCAGGATGGCCCGGTCATTTTGAAAAAAACGGGGAGGATCAGGCGGTTGCATTTTCTCCTTTTGAGACGGATTCGGTCAGTTCCCTTGAAATATAGCCTTTGGCAATGCGGATAAAGGTCTTATTGTCGATTTGAAGGGTGACGATGTTGCCGTCTATTTTTCTGATCTGGCCCAGGATGCCGCTACTGGTCACCACCTCATCGCCTTTTTCCATTTCGTTGATGAAGCTCTGTTGTTTTTTCCGCATCTGCGATTGGGGCCTAATGATCATAAAGTAAAAAACACCGACGATCAACAGGGGAAATATCAAATTCGTAAATTCCATACACTTTACAAGTTTAAATTCGTGAAATAAGATTAAAATTCAAAGAGTGTGTGACATACCTGCCGGCCGGCAGGCGGGTTAGCGGAGCCTCTCACCACAACTTGTCCCGGACTTGCTCCGGGAAAGGCTCCAACCTGCCTGACGGCAGTCAGGGACACAGAGCCACACAAAGATTTTCTCTGTGAATCTTTGTGTCCCCGTCTGGCCGCCGGACAGGTTCGTGTCTTTGTGGTAAAGGTCGCAGCGATTTTGTCACGCACTCAAATTCAAAGATTGTAAACTGAAACAGCGGCTCCATCATCACTCAACTTCCTCCACATTCCCTTTCATATACACCTTGGTTTCGGCGGGCAAAGTATTAGCGAAAATAGTAATCGGTTTACTTTGCCGCTTCTTTTTATTTTTGGTGTCAAACACCACCTCGATCGTTCCCGATTCTCCGGGCGCAATGGGGTGTTTGGGCCATTTCGGAACGGTACAGCCGCAGGTGGCGCGAGCCTCAGATATAAGCAGGTTGACCTTCCCCGTATTTTTAAACCGGAAGGTGTGCTCCACCTTTGCCCCGGCGTTTACGGTGCCAAAGTCGTAGGAAGTTTCCTCAAATACAATACGCGCCACATTAATGGTGTCCTTCATATTGTCGGCGCTGACGGGGTTGCGCACAATGCTGCTGATCTTATCCGCCATCTTGGTTTCCTGGACGGATTTTTCCTGGTTGATGACCGGTTTGTCCTCCTGGCAGGCCATCAGACAGAGTACCAACAGCCACATCATTGCTGATTGTTTCATCGTTCTAGCTTTTGACTGCAAAACTAATTTTTTTTGTCGTTAAAAAAATGCTTCTTTTCCTGGTTTTATTACCTTGGGAGGTATGATCCTTTTTTTCATAGGTTACATGGGCAGTGGCAAAACCACTATTGGGCAGGCGTTGGCGCGGCGCTGGGGGCTGCCCTTCACCGACCTCGACCTATACATCGAGCAGCGGTATGGACACTCCATTTCCGACATCTTCACCCAGGAAGGAGAGGCCGCCTTTCGGCAAAAAGAAGCCGAGGCGCTCCGGGCACTCCCCCTCCGTCGGCCAGGCATAGTGGCCTGCGGAGGTGGCTGCTTTTGCGATCCCACCAACAGGACTTACATCCAATCCCGCGGCATTGCCATTTACCTCAAGGTAGATTCAGCCGTCTTGTGCGACCGACTGCTGGACACTGACCGACCGCTACTGCATGGACATGCGCAACACCGTCCCGACCTGCTTTCCTTTATCCAACAACACCTCACCCTGCGTGAAGTTCACTACCGGCAGGCCGATATGGTGGTGAAGGCCAACAGACCCACCGCAGAGGTCGTCGGCGAAATGGCACATTATTTCCAACCCTATCTGGCTCTGAAAGACAAATCATCCTTTCCCAAAATCTGAAAACTACCGCTTTTAGCGTATGGTAAAAACCGCACAAACATCCTACTTTTGTCGCAGAAACACGCTCTTCATCTTCTTCCTCCCCATCTCTTTCCCCTCTATATCAATGGTTAAAAAATCAGTGCTGGTGTAATTTTCTATCGTAAACACGTAAAAGCACTCCTGCCCTCTTAGACTCCCTACCCCCCGTTTTTTTAAAACAAAACACTATGAATACCAAGCTCTACCTCGGGGTATTCCTGATATCGCTATGCCATGTGTTGATCTGGGGGGCGCCACCCCGCCATTTTCCGGAGAACAAGGTCGATTCTCATCAGGGAGCTCAAAGAACATATGACCTCGACCAACAACAAAGCCGCCATCGACGTGTTCAACCGGTTTGAAACGCAGCTTCACGATGGCATGTACACCGACAAACAACTTGCCGAGATCATCCGCATCAGCAATGTTATGGTGGAGCAACAACTGACGGTGGCTCCTTTTTTCATCGATTTTCTGAAAGCGGAGACGGCGCTTAAAGCAAATCCCGACTTGCATCATCTTTTCAGTAGCTGGAATCAGACCCTTTCCAGCCAACTTCTACTGCCCAATGCGCTAAAAAAAAACGGTCAAAAACCTGCTGTCTTTTTCCGTTCTCTATTTCGAAACGGGTATACTGGCCAATGGAAAGGCCGACGTCCAATGGGGGGGGAGGAAGGCCACCGGCAGGCCCGTCCAGTTTTCCAGTCCGGAGAACATTCCCCGCCTGGTATTCGAACGCACTGACCTGGCTTGCGCTAAAAAAGACCGGGAAATGCGGATCGGTGACACCGCCGGCAGTTTTTTCCCGTTGGAAAAGACCTGGAAAGGCAGGGGCGGAAAGGTGACCTGGAAGCGGGCAGGTCTTCCAGACGTCTATTGCCAATTTGATGCTTATCAAATCCCTTTGTCGGGCGGAAACTACCGGATCAAAAATGCCCGCTTGGCCCATCCTGCCTGTTTGGGGTCGACTCAGGTAACGGGCACCTTTGAGGACAAACTCACTGTACAGAATAACAATAATTACCCGGTTTTCGAATCTGCCGATAAGCAGTTGGAGATTCCTTTCGGGAAAACAGATCTGGCATTCACCGGAGGACTATTGCTGAAAGGAAAAAATCTATATGGTGTCGGTCCCAGTTCCGGAAAGGCCCTCCTCAAAGGGAAAGGGGCCAACCCTACCCACCATTTTGAGGCGCGGGCCGACCGTTTCAAACTGGATATAGACAACCTTCTCGCAGGAGAGGAGGTAGCGGCAACTCTCTTTTTCGATACCGATTCCATTTACCACCCAGCTGTTCGGTTCAAATTGTTGTTGCCGGAAAAAATGCTATCCTTGCAAAGAGGCGATCGTGGCAGCAACCGCAATCCCTTCTTCAACTCGCTTACGCAAATGACCATCGACGCCCGGCGGCTCGACTGGGATATGAATACCGGCGAGATCATTGTCAATGAAAAAAAAGCCAACCTGGGCCATACCAACAAACGCGCTACCTTCGAGTCGGCTCATTATTTCGACGTGCAGGATTATCGCAGGTTGCAATCTGCAGCCTCCGTTCACCCGCTAGCGGTGCTCAAATCGGTTGCCGACCGGGAAAAATCGCGCATTGTAGCTGCCTCCCAATACGCCCAGGCCATCAACCCTCGTTTTGACGTATCTTCGATCAACAGCTTACTCTACGATCTGGTCGAAAAAGGCTACATTTTGTACAACAAAGACCGCCGTGAAATAGAAGTACTTCACAAAGTATTTCACTACTGCCAAGCCAGTCAGCAGCAGGCCGATTTTGACATTCTGAGGGTTCGTTCCAAATCCGACCACACCAATGCAAAACTATTGTTGGACGAAAAGAAGATAGAAGTAAGTGATGTGCGACTGGTCGAGTTCAGCGACCGCCAGAAAGTAGCTGCCCAACCCCGCGATCAGCAATTGAGTATCGGTGCCAACCGAAGCCTTTCCTTCGATGGAAAACTCTTTGCCGGGCTGGCCACCTTCCAGGGAAAGGATTTCAACTTTGAATACGACCCTTTTGTCATCCATCTCGATTCGGTAGATTATTACGACCTTTTCGTCTGGAACGGTATAACCGCTTCCGACGGAACCCCTGAGGCCTTTTCGATCGGCTCCCGCATTGAAAATACGTCCGGCATGTTGCTGATCGATGCTTCTTCCAATAAATCTGGACGGGAAGACATTCCCACTTTCCCCGCTTTTAAAACCACCGGCCCCGCCTACGTTTATTACGATTTTGACGAAACCATGTCGGGCTGTTATTCCCGCGATTCTTTTTTCTTTGAGTTGTATCCGTTCACCCTGAATGCCCTTGATCAGTTTTCGGCCGACCAGTTTCATTTCAAAGGCAATATGCATTCGGCAGGCATTTTCCCCGCTTTTGAAGAAACCCTGACCCTTCAGGAAGAGGATCATTCTCTGGGATTCGTTCATCGTACCCCGGCAGAAGGGTATCAAGCCTATGGCAAAGGCCATTTCGATGGCAACATCGATCTGAGCAACCGTGGGTTGCATGCCCAGGGAAAAATACAATACAAATGGGCTACCCTCGAATCGGAGGACATCGTGTTTCGGCCCGATCAAATGACTGCCACAGCGGAACATTTTTCGCTGACGGAAGACCTTTCCAACAATATACCCACCATCGCTGGTCAAAACATCCAAATCGACTGGCGGCCAGCCAAAGACAGCATGTACATCCAGGCTCTCGACCAACCATTCCAACTCTATGAAACCGGAAAGCATAGCCTGATGGATATGCTCATCCTTACTCCGGACGGCCTGCACGGACGAGGCGTTTTCGATTGGGACTTGGGCAACATCACCTCCGACCTTTTTGCCCTGGGGAGCCACACCGTTTCTTCCGACACTTCCAATTTGCAAATAAAAGTGAAGGGGTTCAACGACCTGGCCCTGCACACCGAGAATGTCGTTTCCAAAATGGATTTTGAACATAACACTGCTTTTGTAAAAGCCAATTCGGATACCATCACCACAGATTTCCCTTACAACGAATACCGCACCTCCATGAATGCTTTCAACTGGAAGATCGATGAGGAGGAGATCACCTTCGTTAGCGGCACCGAAGAAGCGGGCCAGTTTTTGGCCTTGAGTAAGGCTGCCGACTCACTTAATTTTCAAGGGCATTCAGCTCGCCTCAATCTGAGAACCAATGAGCTGCTAATCGGTGGCGTGCCCTACATTGAAGTGGCCGATGCCCGCATTTTTCCCGATGAGGAAAAAGTGATGATCCTCCCGGGGGGCGAAATGCCTGCTCTGAAAAACGCCCGGATCGTAGCAGGCACTGGTGAGGGACGCCATCAGTTTCACAAAGCAACATTGACTATTGACAGCAGAAACGAATACGCCGCTACCGGAGTCTATGATTATCCCATCGGCGATAAAATACAGGAA
The DNA here is from genome assembly GCA_965222105.1 of Saprospiraceae bacterium. Taxonomy (GTDB): domain Bacteria; phylum Bacteroidota; class Bacteroidia; order Chitinophagales; family Saprospiraceae; genus CALGLS01. The sequence continues at coordinate 135,798 of CBDCTQ010000023.1, forward strand.
GTTGAATTTGTCAGCATCACCGCTCAGAAGCCCAAAAAGAACAAGAAAAAGCGTAAGAGCAATACCCTGGCCGAAACGACCGTTTCCGATCTGCTCATCGACCACTACACGACCTACCAGGGCGACATCCGGTTGTCGACTCAACACCAAGAACTCCTTTTCGACGGTTTTGCCCGGATCAACTGGCAGGGTATTCAATCCGATTGGTTCGCCTGGTCGGGACGAGGCAACAAAGAGGACCTAAAAATCCCTTACGGAAAAGAATTGTTGAATAAGGCAGGAGAGCAGGTGTATACCGGATTATTTGTCGATCGCCGACAGGGGAATATCTATCCAACCTTTTTGAATGCTCCCTCCTCGGCAGCCGACCGGCCGGTATTTGTATGTGATGGCCTGGTGGACTACTGGCCGCAATCACAACGGTATGTTTTCGGCGACTCGTTGAAGGTCGTGGCAGGCGTGCTCTCTGGGCAATCGCTGGAAGTCGACCATACCGGTGTCCTGACAGCGGAGGGTTGGTTCGACGTTGGCCCCACCCATCCGTTGGCAGGGTCGAAAGTGGTGGGTCGTACCCGGATCGATCAAAAAGGGGAGGGGGAGGCTCCATTTAACTTTATGGCGGGTATTGAGCTACACCTTCCGGAAAAACTAATGCGGGTCATTTACGATGCCTTTAATCAAAACAGTTTTCAGTTGCGACCAATGACCTATTCCGACGATGAGTTCTACGAAATGGCACTCGCCAACTGGATACCCGATGCCCCCGCCATGAAGATGACACTGGCGCAGTTGAAATCGGCTGGCGAATTGCACCTGCCACAGCAATACAACGATTTTAGTTTCTTGTTTTCGGAGCTGCCCATGATTTGGAATGAAGACTACCGTTCCTTTATTTCTGCCAAAGACAAGCTCGGCCTCAACAGTGTGGCCAAGGCCGTACTCAACAAAGAGGTGGAAGCCTTCATCGAATTCAGAACCTACACCGGCGAAGAAAATGGGGTAACCCTTTACCTCGTTGCTCCCGATGGGCATTTTTATTTTTTATCCTATCGGAACGCCGTTCTTAGTACCTGCTCTGATAACGAACATTACATGGCACTTTTGGATGGTTTGTCGAACAAAGAGCGGATGCGAAAAGTCAAAAAAGGAGGAGCGCCCTACGAGATACAGGCCATTTCTACCGGGCGGGCCCGGCAGTTTGTCAACCGGGTTCGGGAGGGGCGGTGAGTTTAAGTGTACGATCCCATAAATCTCATGAATTTCGGCCATCCCACGCCCCCTTGTCTGAACTGGGATTCATGGGATGGGTAGGATGTTTGGGATGTGACAGGAGATCAGGTGCAGATATCACAAAATCCCAACCATCCCAGTTAACCGGTGACCTCTCGACCAGTAAATTCACCTTAAAACACCCAAAAAATAAAGATAAACCATCAAAACGGCCCTCTTTCAGCAATAAAAAGGCTACCTTGTGATTTTTACAAATGCTAACGCCCGTTTAGACGGTTAAAATGGCGTATTTCCAAACTTAAATTTCATTTATGGCAGATAGTTATAACAAAAAAGACCGCGAAAAGAGAAGAAAGAAGAGAAAACAAGAAAAAGCAGAAAGGAAAAAACAAAGAAAACTGGAAGGAAAAACGGAAGAGTTTATGTATGTCGATGAAGACGGCAACCTCACCCCAACACCTCCCGACCCCTCCAAAAAGAAAGAAATCAAAGTTGAAAACATCCATGTAAGCACTCCTAAAAGCGAAGATACAGGCGCCAAAGACTTTACCCGAATAGGTTCGGTAAAATTTTTCAACACTGAAAAAGGCTACGGATTTATCCTCGACAAAGAAACGCAGGAAAGCTTCTTCGTCCACGCCGATAATCTATCAACAGAAATACAATCCAACGACAAGGTCTCCTTTGAGGTTGGCAGCGGCCCCAAAGGCCCCATTGCCATCAATGTGAAGCTGATGTAATGCCTTTGGGCGTTGGCTTACCGTACAAAAAACTGCAACGGCCCCGAATTATTGGCTACCACCACCATGCCTTTATTGCCCCCACTCTTCAGCCAGGCAAGGCTACGCACATCTTTGTTGGCAAAAAATCCACTCTCGGCGGGCTTAAGCGGAGCAAAAGCTCCAGTGCCGTCAACCATAAGTACCAGTCCTGTGCCGGCATCGTAGCGGGGTGTTGAAATCGTTGTCGCCACCGTTGTCACGGCCGTAATCGAAGAAAGGGACCTGGGTATCATGGCCAATGTCGTCGATGCCGCTGTAAATTGCTGTAAATCAACGAATTAAAACGATAGGGATAGTGCTTGTGCGAACTCGGGCATGCCCCATTGGATAAAGGAGCAGAAATCAAGCCCAAAATTAAATAATTCTTTTGTAAAAAAATGTTCCGGGATTTTGATTTATTAAATTAAAAACACATACATTTGCCTCTGAGCTGCTACAGGCAATTGCGGCGGCGGTTTTCAAGTGTAACAGTTGAGTATGGCCGCAGATATATAGCAAAAAAATAATTATAAAAATTTGTATAAATTTCTTGCAGGCAAATAAATTTTACTATCTTTGCCTTTATTAGTTTGCAAAATTCGATCAAATTCCATGAACATAAATTAATCAAACACACTATTTTTCAAGCATAATTCCATCCCTCAAACCTACCTTTTTAGTCTCATCCCTTAACCGACCACGAAAGTTCCTCCAAAGGAACTCATCCCTCAAACCTGTTTGTGTACACTCATTGAATGTGTACCTGAGGCCTTTATTAACTACTCTTTCGTCTCTGGTATCCCCTTCTTTGCGTGCTACCATTTCTACAGATTATATGATCCGCTAATTCATTTGGAATGCCACTTACCCGGCATGTTCTTTCGAACTGTTGTGGTTTCTGGATATTAATTGCCCAAAACTGTAGGTTAATTAATCACTTCAAAAGAGTAATGTCTTTTTGAAGAGCTGGGCTGTTATGCCAATTTTGAAAATAATGTGTACGTATTGTTATTACAGTTTTTCGTTGCCAAACTCTAACATTGAACACACAAAAACGGAACAATCCACGCAGCATTATTTCCTGACCAGGGAAATGTATAATCCCAAAGCATGTAACTTCTCCAACATTGCATTTGCGATTGTACCTCCCCAGCCAATTACCATAAAAATACATTGACAGTTTTTGACGATACAAATTATTATATCCGAGCAGATTATATTGAATCCTATACGTACAAATTGTATAATCCTAACGTGAGGGGCGGGCATTATATTTCGGAAAGTATTTATACTATTCAGTAGCCCGATTCCTCAAAATGAAAAATATAATCCTAATGTTCGAAACCTTATTTAATTAACTAAAAAAGTTACTTCTCATGAAAAAAACAAGAAAATTGAGTTTGATGGTTGCTCTTCTCCTTTTTATAGGGATTGGTGTGATGCAAGCTCAATCGAATTTTCCGCCATTGGTGAATGAGACACAAGCATTGGCTTTAGCTGAAGTTGAACTGGCGCAGGCTAATGATGACTTGCAATCCATCTCGGAAAAAGACGCGGATTACGCTTATGTGAATCGCAAGCAGGGTGTTTACGAATTGCTTGTTGAGTACCTGTCAGTTGGTAACGAACTTGAACCTTCTATTTTGGAAGCATTTGGGGCGATTGCTGCAAACAACAATGCAAGTGGTAGTGTACAGGGATGGATTGTTTCGGGATCATCATCGTATACCCTTGTGAGGGTTCCAAATGGGCCGCCAACTTACAACTATGCCGATGATCTGCTACAAGAGGTGGTGGATCTGTTTTCACTTTAACAACAAAATGAAAAAACTTTTTCCATGAAAAAAAATAATTTTATACAAAATCTATCTAAAGGGCTAGTCGCTATTGCAGTATGTCTTTTCGGCTTTCAGCAAGATATGCTTGCTCAAGACTGCCCTATCGCTGCTCCGGCCTGCGGCGGCGGGGATTCCCCTGTTACAGTTTTAAATGAAGACTTTGAAGATGCTGCTTTACTTGGTCTGCCTTCCGGCTGGAGTTTTGGACCTGGAGATGTGGATATTTGGGAAGTCGAAAATGATGTTGAAAGTTTTAACACTGGAACAGATACGGAATTCTGTGGTACGCAGATGCTTGTTTTCGAAACGTCATTCCCTGCTGCGCTCGGTTCTGTTTCGTCAGTAGAAACCAATCTCAACTTGACCAGTGTATTTCTGAATACCCCAATAGAATTGGGTTTTGCTTATTACATGGCTGGTGGCAATGTAGGAACCCTGAATATCAGGGTATCAACGGATGGTGGAGCTACTTACACCACTCTTTTTACTTTAACAGGTGACCAGGGTCAACCAGTAAATGGAGGTGTTTCAGATTGGCAGACGGCAAGCGTCAACCTGGACGCTTATTTTGGCCAAAATGTTTTATTGAACATCGAAGGGATCAATGGAACCGGAGGTACTTCCTTCGAGGGAGACATCCTCATTGATGCCTTGCAGGTAGTTGGTTGTGGCATTCCCTGTGAAATTCAATGTCCACCAGATGTTGTAGTTAGTGCTGACCCAGGAGATTGCTCTGCAGATCTTACGGATGTTCAAATTGGTAGTCCGATCATATCCGGCCCTTGTGTTGGGATGGATGACGTAGCTATTTTCAATTTTGACAATGCATTTGGATGGACCTTAAATGATTTCGACGGAAATGGCGCTTGGATGATAGGAGATGGAGGTGCTTTCGGTGGTAACTTCATGAACCTGGATGGTGATAATCTATTTTTCGATGACGATCAATTAGGAATTGGTGTAATCAACTCAGGAGAGGCTATATCTCCGATAATAGATATGTCACCCTATAGTGCATCGGGAGGTAGTGTTGATTTTGATGTCATTTATAATGACATTGGAAACGGTGATTTTGTCGAACTCCAATTGTCTGGAGATGGTGGAGCTTCCTGGATGTCTGTTTGGGTTGCGACTTCGGATATCCTTCCTTGGGCAGCTCAGTCTTTTGATATACCTCCCGCCTTGCTGACCAACCAATTCAGAGTTAAATTCATTTATGATGATGATGACAGTTGGGCATGGTATGTAGCCATAGATAACTTATCTATCAGAGGTGTATCGGCTCCGCAAGCTACCAATGACCTCACTGGCACATCCAGTGCTGCAGGTACTTATCCAGTGGGAACAACTACCATTACCTGGACAACTTATGATGAATTTGGAAATCCCGTTACTTGTGTTCAAACTATTACCGTTTTGGATATAGAAAGCCCCGCTATATCTTGTCCTTCTGATGAAGTGATCCACCTCGACGCCGGAGAATGTGAGCACGGATACTCTTTCGATATTACCGTTGCTGACAACTGTGGCTTTTTTATGCCTTCAGTAGGTGGAAGCGGATTCTTTGGTGACATTTGCAACTGTATGTTTTCTGGTTTTTCCATCGGTTGCGGATTGCCAGGGATCGCTCAGATACAAGAGGTCAGCTCTCCTGCTTTCCCAGCTGGATTGGAAGTAACTCAGGGATGTTTTGTTTTCGACAATGTTTCCTGGGGGGTAACTGATTGTGAAGTGCGACTTTACAATGCTCCTGCTGGTTTGGGTACTCCTCCAAATACACCACCCAACTGGTTGACATCAACACCTGTGGCTACTTCCGGCCTGGTGAACATTCCTTCTTTGGGAGGTGTCAATGGTATGTGTATTTGCGTTGACTTCGAAACACCATTTGTATTCGATCCAGCCGTAAACGACGGTCTTTACCTAGAGGTATTTAACCCAGGATTTGGTCACCTGGTAGCCAACGGTTCTGGAGCCGGAACGAGCTGCAACGGCCAAACAGCTACTGGATTCAATACTTATCTTGCTAGCCAATCTTGTGTACCCCAAGAACTGTACCTTTGCGATGTAGGATTCTGTAACGTTGATGCCTTTATGGATATAAATGGAATATTGCCACCGGTAGATGTAACCGAACCCGACCCAACCGCTCCAGACGGATACAATGAGTATGAGTCAGGTGATCTTCTGCCCATCGGTGAGCACTGCTTCCAATATACAGTTGAAGACATCAACGGCAACACCAATAGCTGTGCCTGGTGTGTAACGGTTGAAGAATTTCCCGGCCCATATGGCAACCTCAATTGCAATGCCAACATTAACGTATCAGTCGATGAAAACTGCGAAGCCATCATCTGTGCCGACGATGTACTCGAAGGTGGCCCCTACAAATGCTACGACGATTATCTGGTAACGGTGTCTGGATTGTCGCCGCCTCAGGCGATCATCGGCAATGGAACGTCTTGCGTCACCATCAAAGCCTCTCAATTGGACGGCTGGAATGGCATGACGGCTGAATCCTTTGCTGTTATGGTAACCGATCCGGATGACGGCAACTCTTGCTGGAACGATGGATGGATGATCGAAGACAAACTGGCTCCGATATTGGAGTGTCCGGATACCATCACCATTGCTTGTACACAGCCTACCGAAGCAACGGCTGACGAAACCGGTATGGCCAGTGGTGCTTCTTCACCCAACCTCTCCTTTGGAGGGAATGGCGCTACTGCTACTGTTGATGCTTCTGTAACGGTGGGAGGTGCTCCTGCTGGTGCCATTGTAACTGATGTAAACGTGACTGTTGGCTTGAGCCACACCTGGTTGGGTGATGTTACCATCGAATTGACCGATCCAAGTGGTGCCAACACCGTTACCCTCTTCAACCCGAACTGTGGTACGCAAGATAACATCAATGCTACATTTGATTCCGATTCTGGCAACAACATCACCTGTGGTGGTGTAGATGGCGGTATGAATCAACAAAGCTGTAATGGCGACTACCTCAACAATGCTACCATCTCTGGCGTTGTCAGTCCTAACGGTAACCTTGATGACATAAACGGTGTTGATGTAAATGGTGATTGGACGGTTTCCTTCTCCGATGGATTCACACCCGATGATAGTGGTGGATGTATCGAAGATCTGTCTATCGAAGTAGAATGGGTTTTGGAAGGCGTTGAAAGCCCAACCGTATTCGAAAACTGCGGCCAATACACCCTCGAATCAGACGACAATGAGATCGAATTTGACTGTGGACAAGGGCCATTCAGCAAAATAATCGAACGAACCTGGACGGCCACCGACGAAAAAGGCAACTCAGGCACCTGCTTACAAGTCATTCAGGTGGAGTTTGGCAAGTTGACGGATATTATCTGTCCACCCAATTACGACAACCTGGATCAACCTGCGCTGGATTGTTCCGGCGCCGGATGGATCGCATTACCCAATGGACTGCCCAGTCCGGTTACAACCGGCTCTCCAGGTGGTTTAGGTGGAGCTTGTGATAACTTGGGAGAGACCTACGAGGACATAGTCATTCCGATTTGTGAAGCCAGTTATAAAGTGCTTCGTACCTGGACTGTCGTAGACTGGTGTACGGGCGAGATCAAAGACGATTGCGTCCAGATCATCAAAGTGATGGATAATACGCCTCCGGTCATCAACTGCCCGGATGAGATCAACGCCAGTACCACCAACAACTCCTGCGAAGCCGTCATCTTTGTCGACGAACCAGGAGCTACCGACAACTGTTCGTCCACCATTACCTGGACAGTAGAGGTTTCCTCTGGTGAGATTCAGCCCAATGGCAGCCAATACGTCATTACTGGTCTGGAGATCGGAACGCATACCCTTACCTGGACTGCAGAAGACAATTGTGGAAATACTTCCACTTGTGAAATAGACGTCAACGTATCTGACGAAGTAGTTCCCGCAGCTATCTGTGAGACCCACCACGTCGTTTCGCTGACAAGCTATGAGCCTACTTTGGTCTACGCCGAAACATTCGATGACGGCAGCCACGACAATTGCGAAGTCGAAATCATGGAAGTGCGACGTATGACGCCGCCCACTCCTTGCATCAACTTCGACTGGACTACCAACGGCCCCGGTATCGACGAAAATCCAAACGGACTCGTCAATCAACGCGACCGCGGTATGACCTTCTGGTATCCAGCTGTCCCATTCGCTTGCTGCGACGTAGGAACCGGCCCACACATGGTAGAATTCCGCGTAACGGATGTACACGGCAACAGCAATACCTGTATGGTTGAGATCACCGTCGACGACAAACTCGATCCGGTCATTAGCTGTCCACCAAACGATACGTTCTACTGCTCTACCTACATCAACGATCCTTCTGATATTCCGGTCGCCGGCGTTTCCGACGATCCTCCGGGTGCAGAGACTTACTATGTCGAATTGAACGGTCCTGGTAATGCCGATAACGATACTACGTTTATTGGTTACTACCAAAATGTGTACGACAACTGTAATGCCACCGTTTATGTCCGCGATGTAGGTACCATCAACTCCTGCGGTGAGACAGAACCCTGGATCAACCGCTTCTACACAGCTGTAGATGATGGCGGACGTACCGACGTTTGTGTACAACGCCTTTGGGTACTCAACGATTCGCCTTACTACATCACCGATACCAATTGTTTCAATCAGAATCCATTTGATGGTGTCATCTGGCCTTGCGACTACGACGTACACTGCGATGTCAACGGCGTCAGTCTCGATCCTTCTGTCACTGGTTATCCTCAGATTTTTGACGATGAATGTTCACTGGTTGCCGATACCTTTGTCGACCTGACACTGCCCATCCAGGGTGATGCCTGTTACAAGGTACTCCGTACCTGGACGATCATCGACTGGTGCCAGTACAACAACAACGTCAGCCCACCAGAAGGTATCTGGACATACGAGCAGATCATCAAAGTATTTGATGAAACCGCTCCCGAACTCGTCTCCGACTGTGAAGATGTATTCTACGACGTGGTCACCGACAACGACGGAATTTTCAACAACGGCTGTACGGCTCCAGTGACCATCGTCCATGACGCTACGGACATCTGCGCCGATGCCGACGATCTGAACTACGACTATTGGGTCGACCTCTTCGATGACGGCACCAACGATATTGGTCCTTCTTTCAACCAACCTTCCGGATTGCCATTTGTCGATCCCGATCCAAGCGACTTCATCCACCCGACCGCTCCTATGGGCTGGCACCGCATCTTCTGGACGGTGGAAGATGGTTGTGGAAACGTAACTCAGTGCGACTACCTCTTCCACGTGGAAGACAATACGCCTCCTTACGTATTCCTGGCATCTGACTATGTTGGATCCTTGATCAACGGTGGACCACTCACCATTTGGGCAACCGAATTTGAGGGAACTGCTGAGGACGAGTGTAGCGGCATCTGTGACTACAGAATTCAAGTGCCTTCACTTGGACCTGGACAGACCACTCCACCTACTACGGATAGCTGGACGTTTACAACCACAGGTATTTACTCTGCCGATTGGTGGATTAAAGACTGCGCTAACAACTGGACTTATGTCACTGGTACTATCAATATACAAGGGGGAGGTATGCCGCAATTTAGCGTTGCTGGTACGATTGCCACTGAAGTAGGCGATGGCGTCAACAATGTGACTGTCGAACTGGATGGTACCATGCCCGGACAGTTCCAGAGTGTACCAACAGATTCTAATGGTGACTATCTCTTTGCGAATGTCGATTCCAGCTACAATTACACGGTTGATCCCGACATGCAGCTCGATCCACTCAATGGTGTTTCTACCTACGACCTGGTATTGATCAGCAAGCACATTCTGGAAACGGAATTGCTGGATTCTCCATACAAAATGATCGCCGCCGACGTCAACATGAGCGGTAATATCACCACCATCGACATCGTGGAACTGCGTAAGCTGATCCTGTTCATCGAAACCGAATTCCCGGTGGAGACCGCTACCTGGCGCTTTGTGGAGGCAGACTTTGTCTTCCCCAACCCAGAGAACCCCTGGCAGACGACCTTCCCAGAGGTATACAACATCAATGGACTGGATGACGACGTAATAGCTGATTTTGTAGCCATCAAAAAAGGAGACGTCAACCTCAGTGCCAGCACCGACTTTAGCGGGGGCGCCGACGACAGAACCTTCAATGGCGACTTGTTGTTCAACGTCAAAGACCAACGTCTTGAAGCGGGTGAATCTTACACCATCGACTTTGCCGCTAACGAATTCAACAACATCCTGGGTTATCAATTCTCCCTGGCCTTCGATCAGAATGCCATCGAGATAGCAGATGTACAAGCAGGTGCCCTCAGTGGTATGACGGCTGCCAACTTCGGTATGAGCAAGCTCAGCGAAGGCATCCTCACCACCAGCTGGCACAACAAAGCCGCTACATCCGTAACCGACGATGAAGTAGTATTCAGCGTGACCATCAACGCTCTGAGCAACACTTCTCTCAGCGAGGTATTCAACATCAGCTCCCGATACACCGTAGCGGAAGCCTACAACACCAACCTCGACCTGATGGACGTAGCCATCCAGTACACTGACGACGACGCTGTCGAGATCGCCAATGATTTCAAACTGTTCCAGAACACGCCGAACCCATTCAAAGATCAGACAGTCATCGGATTTATCCTGCCGGAAGCTACTTCAGCTACCCTGAAAGTATACGACATCTCCGGTCGCGTGATCCGCATGGTGGAAGGTGATTACACCAAAGGTTACAATGAAGTGAGCCTCGATCGCAGTGAGTTGAGTGCCACAGGTGTCCTCTACTATCAGTTGGAGACATCTGAGTTCTCAGCTACGAAGAAGATGATCATGCTCGACTAATTGATGAATATTGGATATTGTCCCGATAGTAATTATCGGGGCAATGTTCAAACAACGATACTCGTACCAGTAACCGGTTTAAGAATGCTTTAAAATCGGTTTTTGGGATGGCCTCTCTCCGTGATTATTGGAGGGGGGCTTTTTTTTTGTAGTCGGCGAACCTGCCGGCCGGCCAATGTCGTTAAGATTGCATTTTTCATATGTTTAAATGGCACGGCGATAATTAGTTAAGGTATAATATTTCGTTCGCCTAGCCCGTGTTTTGAACCTCCTTTCAAATGATCTACCGGGTCTGACGGGCTCGACATGCCTTATAAATCTGGCTTTCATTACCTTCAATAGTAGTTCAACCTGCTTATCTTCTTCTAAAAAGAGCTTGACCAGATCGCCTTTCATTGAGCCTATGCTGATGTTTTTATTGATTTTGTAGTCATGTTGTCGGCGCTCACTGATTTTTTCCACCTCTTCTTCACAGTCTTGTATCAAGATCGTATTTATGTTTGCCACCAATACAGTAGCATGAAAATCCTGATAAATTGCCATTGGTGTATGACCACTAAATGCAGTTATCTGGAATTTATTTTTAAGTGTGTCAAAGCATATTTCCGTACCCCATCTCGTATTATATATTTCGCCAAATTCGTGTGTTGGAAACTCCTGTTCATCCTTCAATGATGTGATCAGTATTTCGGTCTCTCCGCTACTTAGTTCTACTCGAACTAACCTTACTTTTACAAAATCTTGCTTTTCCAATTTTATACCCTTGGCGGCAAAATATTGAACGGCATTATTTGTAGCATAAAATTTCACGATCGCCGATTCTTCGCCCGATGATACAAATTCTTTTACCACGTTGTTAAACCCTACTTTACAACGTATAATGAAAGGGAGGTCTCGAAGATCATGCTCATATATAAACGCAAAACTTGCAAAATTTCGATCATATATACTAATCACATTTTCACCCACTTGGTCTAGGTAAGACACAGCCATTTCTTTTTCGCCCTTGCTGATTGGACCTATCTGACCATCTATTATTATTTCATTTAACACATCCACTCTCGCCAATATTCTTGCCATTGGCTCTCCTCCATGTTGGTTGGGTTGACAACCAAATTCTTTCCGTATTTCTTCCGTATCCATCAAATGAGCAGTCGACCCATCAATCCCTTCCAATCTATATTTCCCCCACGTCTTTATTGATTTTTCATTGTGTTTGTAATATGATTGTTGTAGCGCAATATTCCAGTCTATGAAAATTTCCTTTTTTAGCTTATATCTCGCTTGGCTCATTGCGCTCTTTGTACAAGTTGCTAACTCCTTATCTATTACCTTAAAAAAAGATTCTATTTCAATCCCTAAACTCTTCCTTGGTAGGTTCAATAAAAATAAGACCGTTAAGATGAATGTCAACTTTTTTGGCTTGGTAAATGCGCCCTCATGCGTTGTATATTTTGATTTATTTGCCGAGGAATCATCTAAAAATTTTCGTAAGTCTGCCAGAATATGTACTTTTGATGAAATCATTTTTTTTGAGTTAAGTGGTTAATAATATGTGATTTCACCATAAATAAAACCACTTAACTTTTTTTTTCAAAAATTTTCAACACATATTTATTTTCCAATCTTAATGACATTGGCCGGCCGGCAGGTGTGAATCTTTGTGTCCCCGTCTGGCCGCCGGATCTATCTGGCTAGCCTGTCCGGCGGCCAGACGGGCTAGACAGGCAGGTTCGTGTCTTTGTGGTAAAGGCCGCGGCGAGTAAATCAATAATCACTAATCCATTCCATAACATTTTCCCTACCTTAGAGGAAAATTCGGTTATGAAAAAACAAATACTCCTCTTCGTTGCATTCACTTTTTTGCTGTGGGAAGTGCCTTTGCAGGCAAACGAATTCCGGGCCGGCGTCATCCAGATCACCCAATTGACGGCTACAACGGTGGAAGCCAAAGTGGCCCTCGTCGTCGACATTCACGCCGACGTAACCGATCTGACTCTTTGCTGGGGCGATGGCGCTTGTTCATCCTTCCCGGTTTTGACGCCGGTAGTCAATGACGATTGGGGTATTAAAACCTATGAATTCACCGCGCAGCATTCTTATCCCCAGGTGAATACCTTTACCGTTTTTATCGAGAAATGCTGCTACGACGATGATCTGATAAGCATGGACAATCCCGAAATAACCGATTTTTACATCGAGACGATGATCGTCCTGCAATCTGGCGAACTGAATACCACCCCCGATTTTGATCAGGGACATCTGACGGCAGGTATGACAGATTCGATACAGGGCATTCACGGTGCGGTCACCGATCCGGAAGGAGATACCTATTCGGCGACTCTCTGTGAACCCCTCAATGCCCTTGACTTTCTTTGGCCCGATGAATTTTTCCCCGTAGGCAGCGACTTGTTTATAAGCGAAATGGATGGTAGTTTGGGGTGGGTCGTACCGGTGTTCGAAGGCTTCTATGTGGCACAGACCTGTATGGAGGAGTTTCGCGATGGTACACTTATCAGCCGGACCCAACGCCTGACATGCTTTATGATTGGCGACTATACCTCGGCGGTTGGTTCCTTAGGGGATATTGGCTGGAGTATTTATCCAAATCCCGTCGTGAATGGGCAGTTGGTGGTCGATCCTGGGGCGGCCGGGTTTGCCCCAAAAGCGGAAGTGGCGCTGTTCAATAGCTTCCAACAAGCCGTTTACAATACCACCATTGACCAAAGAAATCAACAACTGGAAATCCAGACAGGTCATTTGCCGGAAGGGTACTACTATTTATGGGTACAGTCGGGAGAGGCCATTTGGTATCAGCCGGTGATCGTTCATTGAATAGAAAATAACCATCTGTAAAAACCGACCTTGCATACCCAAAGCCCACAATGCTTTCCCTTTCTCCTCTGCCGGGTGGCGACCCTGCCCTTTCACCTGCTCGACGAATTGCAGTGGCGCCCGAACGATGGCCTGCTGGAAAAATATTTGGAAAATCAACACCAGCAGGAGTTGTCGGAGTTGCAATCTCAGTTGGAAGATAACTATCTGCAACGTCAACGCGAATGCCGTACCGTTTTCACGAAATTGGCGGCCTATCCTGAACTTCAAAAGGGATTGCTGCTGTCAAGCCCTTCTCTATGGGAAAATGTAAACCGCTATCGCTACCAATCCCCCCCTAAATACCGCAAAAAAGAACGGCAGACGGAACGCTCGCTGGCACAATACCTGTCGCGGATATGTGCCAAAACATCTCCGTTTGGGACCTTTACTGCCTTGTCGCTCAACGACTTATCCGGAAGGAACCTGGTAGGGCAACCAGGCGAGCTGCACAGCGAGATCCGTATTAACAACTACATTTGGGTTCAGTTGCAGGATTTGTTGTCCAATTACCCTCCTGTATATCGTCGGCTGGGGCTTAAAACGAATCCCACCTTGCGGGAAATGGGAGATGGGTACCTGTTTTTACTCAACAGCCGCAACGTGGAGTCGGTACAGCGAATGGAAAAGAACCCGGTTGTAGAAGAAGTGTTGGAGATTTTGAAAAACCAGAAGGGTGTAAGTATATTGTTGGATGAGCTGACCGGACTGCTCTCTAACCGGGTGGATGCCGATGCCCGGCAATTGGAGATCTGGCTGGTTGATCTGGTCAGGTATGGATTGCTCAACTGGGTGTGGCCGGTAGCGGATGCCCATTGGTTGGTTCCAATGCGGGACTGGATCCATCAATTGCCTCCTTTTGCTGAACAACAACAACTTGCGGAATCACTGAGATTTTTAGAAGAAAGCCATCGCCTTTTCGCGAAAGCGGATACGACAGAAAGATGGCAACGGATGCGCGATTCCAGGGACCGGCTCAATGCCTGCTTTGAAGCCATCGCCAAAAAAATCCCTCTTTCCGAATCCGTTCGTTCCGATCATTCCGATGGATTTCAGGCCTTTCGGCAAAAACGATTTTCGCTGGAGGCTCATCAACTTTTTTTTGAAGATTGCCGGATGGGGGCCGATATGCAGTGGGGCAAAAAGACCTGTTGGACTGCCTGGAGCCCCTGGCCGAATTGGTGTATATGACGATGCCGTTGCGCCTCTATTCACTCCGGCAAGCCATGCTGGATTTTTACAAAAAAGAATATACACATCGGGATTCCGTCGATTTATTTACCTTTTATGAGGAATTCTATCGACAAAAACCGGCCGAAGAGCCGCAAAATACCTCAAAAATACTTACATTGCGGCGTCAGATGGTCCGAAAATTGACGGAATATGCCGTTGGAAAACGGGACATCATCGACCTGCAACTGTCGGATCTGAGAACGATGATTAACAGCCTGGGGGTGGCGCCTGCACCCCACTATGGGTGGAATACCTATGGCGCCCTCCTGCAGCCCTATCTGTCCGATGGACAGTATAAATCCTATGTAGACGCTGTTTTTACTGGTTATGGGAAACTCCTCGGTCGCTTTCTCTTTTTGTTCCCTCAACAATATACTTCCGAATTGCGCGATTGGGCAATCCGCCCTCCCCAGGGTATGGTATGGGTCGATAATGCCGACGCCTCCCGCCACAATGCCAATGACCATCCGCCTATTCTAAACAATACTTTTACGGTTCCGGGAAGGGAGTCCTGCGAACAAAATGCGATCCCACTGACGGAGTTGAACATCCACTTTGAGAAGGATGACAACCGCCTGTCGTTGCGCCACCGTGGCACCGAACTCAAAGTTTTCGACTATGGGCTGGAGGCTCTACCCACGCGATCGCCCATGTATCGGATGCTTTCTACTTTTTCCGTCCCACAACCTGACCTGGGCTTTTTTAAGGACCTGCTGAGGCAAGCCACTGCCCGGGACGAAGGCAATTGGGTCTGCCTGCCACGGATATATGTAAATGAATTGTTGGTACTGCAGCGAAAGACCTGGTATGTGCCGGTGGCGGAGCTGCCACTAAGACAACCGACAGAGACAGAGGCTGGGTATTTTTTGAGGATTAACGCCTGGCAGAAAAAACATCATTTGCCGGAAGCGGTCTTCATAACGGTAGGCCCGCCCGAATGGTCCGCCGGAGAGGAGCAACGGTTTTCGGGGAAAGACCAGCGGCACAAGCCCCAATACATTCACTTTCGGACGCCTGCACTGGTAAGCCTTTTTGGAAGGGAACTCCCAAAAGTAACTACGATGCTGAAAATCGAGGAAATGCTGCCCTCCGGTGAGGAGTTGCTGCTGGTGAATGGGCGGCGGCATGCGGTAGAGGTGGTGGTGCAGTGGGATGATATGCTGATTAGTTGATATGCTAATTTGCTGATGTGAGCAGTGCATTGATTGAGCGCAGCTGAAACCAGCGGCAAGCCCTGCGGAGTCAAGTACAAGCAGAGGGCCTTCCCTTCATTTTGTGCTTTAGGGAAATATTAATACTTTTGCTTGTAAGCCTCCATACCCTTCTAACCCCGGTAGAAAGACCGCTGCTATAACCCCTTCTCTTATTTGCAAATCAATTAAAAATCAGGAATCGATATGTCATTTTTAACGAAACAAAAGAAAAGCAAACTCTCTATTCCCGACAACAGTGATACAGGGCTGGTAGATGCCATCCGGGTATTTCGTGTCGGCCATGTACAGGAAATGGAAGTGAAAGTCAACATTGCTCATCCCTACAATGGCGACCTGGAAGTATCGCTGGCAGCGCCTTCTGGCAAAACCGTCCAATTGCACAAACGTACCGGGAAAAAGGACAAAGACCTTAAAGCGGTTTTTAAAGGAGAGGTGATGCAGGATTTTATCGGCGAAAAAGCTGCCGGTGACTGGAAGCTCATCGTCAAGGATTTTGCTCCCCGCGATGAAGGACACCTCCGCGACTGGTCGATCAAAATGGATTGTACCCGAAGCAAATCCACAGAGACGTTTATCCCCGATAAGGCGGACAAAAAACTCGTAAGTAAACAAATGTGCCGGGTGAAAGGGACGGTAAGAGATATTACTGTTAAGGTAGATTTAGAGCACGGATACATTGGCGACCTTAGGGTTGCATTGGAAGCTCCGTCCGGAAAAGAAGTCGTGCTGCACAATCGCGAGGGCCATAATAAAAACGATCTGATGGCGACTTATACCGCTGAGCAGGTACTCAAACCGATGATCGGTGAAGCAGCCAAAGGGGTGTGGAAACTGGTGGTGCAGGACATGGCTCCGCGCGACACGGGGCGCATCCGAGGCTGGCATTGCGATATGAAATTGGGGTAGTGGGGAGTTGAATTGGAAGCAGTTACTCTTCCGCCACTTTGTCGAGCATTTGACTCAGCCTTTTTTCGCTGTAATACTGGAATTTATTGCCGGTGAGCAGGTCAAACAAAAGAGGGGCATTGTGGCTGTCCAATTTGCTGCGCATCAGCAGGAGTTTGCCCTTGATCCTCGACTGCTCTTCCAGTACGCGAAGTACTTCTTCAAAGCGTCCTGCATGATGGAATGCTATTTCAAGGTGGCGGTCTGCCACAATGGAATCCTTCACTTTGAATGATTTGACCGTACTCTCTATCTGATAATTGATGAACTGTAACTTGGAGTCGATGAAGGCATAGATATGCTCCTGCAGGGTGGCGGTATGGTTGGTTGTGATATTTTGATTCATGGTCGTGCAACTATTCAAATCCTGTTGGCGTTCGAATAGTTTAGGTTAGTTGTTGATAAAATTAGTGGTTATATATCTTCCTTCTGGACAAATAGCATGCTATTTTTTTTCTCGCACAGTGGTTGGCCTCTAAACCCCAGGATTGTTTAAAGTAACTAATATTCAAACAAACTTAATTTGGGTGAATTTGTATGTGTTTTGGCTTGATAACCAATACGTTTAAATTGAGTTTTTTAACACTGATTTAAATTTCTGAATGTATCTCTTTTTTTGAAAAAGCGGCATAAAAAAATCGCTCCACTACCAGCAGAGCGATTTTTTTATGTGATGAATAATCATCTGAATCATCTCTTTTTAAAACAAATTTCTCCATCGAGTACGGCTTTGCCCTCCATAATGTCCATCAGTGGAGTGACGATGGTCAGTTTTTTCCCGTCGATCTGGGCGTTGGGCATGGTCGTCTTTTTCACCTTTCCCGGAAGGTGGTAGATGTTGGTATAGCTGGCGTCGGCGAAGAACATCTTCATCATGGCGAGTTCTTCTCCCTCCAGTTTTTCATCATCGCCTTGTGGGGCGGTCGAGCGGGTCAGTTTGCGTTTGGCCAAAGAGAAAAGCGACTTGGTGGATAAGGCGGTGGGAAATAATCCACCTCCGCCGCCCAGCCCGCCGCCGGGAAGGCCGCCGGAGTCTCCCTGCATCTTGTCGATGTCGGCCAGGAAATAGTCGATTTGTTTGAGCTCATCGAAGTCGATGGAGAAGGTCATTCTCATCAGCTCATTGGCTTCGCTGATCTGTGTGCGGAAAGACACCTTGTCGAGGATCTCCGGATGCTCGAACTGTGAACGGACGGAATCAGGGGCATTGGAGAAATACATGGTGGTATCCATCTCGGAGGGAATATCGTTGAGGCTGGCGCCTTCTTCACCGGCCATCCCCTTGAGCATGTCGCGCATGCCTTCTTCCATCAGGGAGCTCATGTCCATCGTGATGACGTATTTACCCTGGCCTCCTTTCTGCAGGGACAGTTCTTCGATGATGTCGATACAACTGGTCATGGAGAACAGGCAAGCCAGCAGTATTAAAAAGCGTAAATTTTTCATGTAGTGAATTTATAATGGAATAATTGAAACTGTCGGATTTTTGCCCCGAAGATAGTCTCTTTCGGTGGTAATACAAACTTTCGCAGACAGTTCGGGGCAGCTATAACGATGTATCGTGGGCAGTGTTGTTGGATGCTGTTAAAAAATTGTATCTTGCCGAATCAGAGAATTAGTAATTAATAATTATTAATCATTGTTTACATGAACCCACAACATATTAAAACCCTGGGCGAGTTGAAAGCCAGTGGCTACCAACCCCTTGCCGTAAAGGAGGAATTGCGCAAAAACCTTTTGGAGGCTTTGCGCCAAAAGCGCCGGGTTTTCGACGGGATCATCGGCTTTGAAGACAGTGTGATCCCCGATCTGGAGCGGGCCATCCTCAGCAGGCACAATATCCTGTTTTTGGGGTTGAGAGGCCAGGCCAAAACCAAAATTGCCCGTCTGCTCACCCACCTGCTCGACGAGTACATACCCGTGGTGGCGGGCAGCGACATCAACGACGATCCCCTCCAACCCATTTCCAGATTTGCCCTCGACCTCATCAATGAGCAAGGAGACAATACGCCCATCGACTGGCTCCACCGCGACAGACGCTACGTTGAAAAACTCGCCACCCCCGATGTCAGCATTGCCGACTTGATCGGTGATGTGGACCCCATCAAGGCGGCGAGCCTCAAATTGCCCTATTCCGATGAAAGGGTGATCCACTTCGGATTGATACCGAGGGCCCACCGTAGTATTTTTGTTATAAACGAATTACCCGACCTTCAGGCCCGTATTCAGGTATCCCTGTTTAACATTTTGCAGGAAGGCGATATCCAGATCCGGGGATTCAAACTGCGGTTGCCCCTCGACGTCTCCTTCGTCTTCACAGCCAACCCCGAAGACTATACCAACCGGGGCAGCATCATCACTCCGCTCAAAGACCGGATCGAAAGCCAGATATTGACGCATTATCCTCAGACGCTTGCCATTGCCGAGCAGATCACCGCACAGGAAGCCCGCATTCCAACAGAACAATTACAAAAGGTAACCGTACCCCCTTTGCTGAAGACCCTGTTGGAACGGGTGTCATTTGCCGCCAGAGCCAGTGAATTTGTCGATGAGAAAAGTGGCGTATCAGCCCGCCTCAGCATATCCGCCTACGAGCAAATGGCCAGCGCCGCCGAACGCCGTATGTTGCTCAACAAGGAAAAGAAGGCCAGCGTTCGCATCGGCGACCTCTGCCAGATCGTGCCAGCCATAACGGGTAAGGTCGAGCTGGTGTACGAAGGCGAACAGGAAGGATCTTTTCAGGTGGCACAAGCCCTGATCGACCAGGCCATACAAAACGAATTTCTGGAACATTTCCCCCATCCTGAAAAGCTGAAAAAAAGAACCGACCCCGACCCATACCGACAGATCAGAGCCTGGTTTTCGGCTGGCAATGAATTGTCGATACACAGCGATATGCCCGAAAAAGAATACAACAAAGGGTTGAAATCGGTGGAAGGCCTGAGTCGACTGGTCAAAGACCTAAAGTTGGGCAGCACCGCCAACGAGTTCCTTTTGATGGAGCTGGTACTGCACGGGCTGGCTTCGTTCAACATACTGACCAAAGAACTGATCGAAGCCAACACTTCGTTTTCCGATCCACTGGCCAATATGTGGGATGAGGAGTTGTTGAATTGAAAATGGATTGCGTCGCCACCAGGTAGTCGGCGAATTTATTCGCCTGACTCCCGAATGGGCGCGTTGCTAGGAATTCAAACCGAAAGCACATGCAAGAATTTAATTTCACTTCCGCCGGCTCCCCGAAACATTATGCAGTGGACTGGGACTGTCATCCTGCCAAAGCGGTCATCGTCCTGGTCCATGGGCTGGGAGAACATTGCCGACGCTACGACCATCTGGCTGCTTTTTTCAACGAAAAGGGCATCGCCATTTTGGGGTACGACCATGCCGGTCATGGCCAGACAGCCGGCAAACGCGGCCATGCGCGGAACATGGAAGTATTGATAGAAGGTGTAAGCACAATGTTGGAAAATGCCAAAAAGCGGTATCCCGGCATCCCTTTATTTTTGTACGGGCACAGCATGGGAGGCAACATTGTCCTGAATTACATTTTGCGAAAGCGCCCCGCTCTGGCCGGAGCCATCGCCACCGGGCCTTTTATTCGGATGGTGGTTGAGCCTTCTGCTATCCTGGAAGGCATGGGCAGAATACTTCACAACCTCCTCCCATCGGTAACCCAATCCAACGGACTGAACCCCGAAATGATAAGCAGTGACCGGGAGGTAGTGCAACACTACATCGACGACCCACTGGTACACGACCGGATCAGCTTTGCCCTGGCCATAGCCCTACTCAATGGTGCCCGCTGGCTCAACCAATATCGGGGTGATTGCCCCGTGCCATTGCTGGTCATGCACGGTGCCGACGATCAGATCACCTCCCCCTTAGCCAGCAGAGAATTTGCCGACAGGCTCACCTCCGAGGTGGTGTACCGGGAATGGAGCGACCTCTACCACGAAATTCACAATGAGGCGGAACAAAGAAAAGTTTTTATATTTACAGTAGATTGGATCGAAAAAATGATAAATAAAAGCATATGACTGCAAAAGATTTTTTACTGAACCTGCCCACTCAGGTCAAGCCAGAAGTGCTGGAAGGACTGGAAACCAATTTTCATTTTGACATTTCCGGCGACGGTGGCGGGCAGTTTACCCTCGCTGTAGCCGACGGAAAGATGACGGCGACCGAAGGGCATTCGGGGGAACCCAAGTGCAACGTAAAAGCCTCCGACACAACTCTGATGGGCCTGCTCAATAAAGACGTTAACCCGATGATGGCGCTACTCACCGGTAAGCTAAAGATCAGCAACCAGGGCGAGATGCTGAAGTACGCTAAGATTTTTGGGTTGATGTGAGCAGGATGTTTAAGTTGGATTTTTCCAAAGCAGGCATTGTGGAAACTAGAGTGTAACAAGCCAAGATTTGTGCATTTTTTATCACCTTACGGCGATTTTATTGAAACCTTGCCTGTCGGCTAGGCAGGCACATAGGCACAATAGGACACATCCCGATATGCATCGGGACAATCTGGTTTATTTGTCCGAAGGACAAATAAAACCTGCCTGGCCGATAGACAGGCCCCAAATACATGTAATTTTCTACCTGTCGGTAGGACAGGTAGTTTTCACAAATTTTACCTTGGAGTACTATAGACTTTCTTCTATCTTCAACAGAAAATGGATTCTTCTCATTCTGCTGTGCATAATGGGGCATTGGGGAATGGGGCAGGAGGGTAACCTCATCCAAAACGGTTCTTTTGAAATTGGAAGTGCCCATATCGGAAAGCTAGAGTCAGATATCCCGTATTGGTACGACTGTGGCTTTAAGGGAGAAACCGCCCCTGATGTCCACGACAATGAATCGTCTTTTTACGGCGTGGAGCATTTTGCGGCGGAGGGGAAGCAATATGTTGGCTTGGTGGTCAGGGACAACCTGAATTTTGAAAGTCTATCGTCGGAGTTGGTAAAACCTATGTTGAAAGGCCATGCTTACCAACTGACAGTAGCTTTGGCTAAATCGGATAAATACGCTTCAGTCAGCCGGGTTACCAATAAACCAGCCAATTATAATCAACCGGCTGTACTTCGGATCTATGGAGGGAGCGAAAGATGTGACCGAAAGGTATTCTTAGCGGAAAGTAAACTGATTGCTCTATCCGAATGGATCAACTACAGTTTTATACTGGAGCCCGATCAAGTATTTGAGGCACTTACCTTTGAAGCGTATTACCACGCCCCTCTATTGCCGGAGTACAATGGCAATATACTGTTGGATAACATCGTCCTGGTAGAAACAACGGAGCCGGATTCCCTTAGAAAGTTAGATCCCCGTTGGGCCAGTTTTTTAAAAATTCAGGAATTGTTGGTTCAGGAAGCCGGTCGTGCTACTGCCAATCGCTCTGATACATCCCTGATCCGTATTTACCAACAAAAGTTCCCCCAACTGGTGGAACTAAAGGCGTTAGCTGATTTTAGCGATCACATGAGTAAAGACGATCTAATCGTTTTTGTTCAATCTATTTCCGATGAAGAAGTCGAAGTGCTAAAGCGTTCCCTGGAACGGGTCGGAGCTGAAAATACAAGCCGAAAGTGGACAGAGGCGAGCCGACTTATTCGGTCGGCTTCCTTTAATGAAGGAACGTTGCCGGAAGAAGACCGGGCATTTTTGGATGAATTCATCAGAGTAGTCAAACAAGGAGAAGTACAGGAGCAGTGTTTTCAATACGTCAATATCAATCAGGATCAAATATTGGATGCCTTGCTTTCTTTGCGGAAAGAAATGGGGCTGAAGGATAAATAAATGAAGAAGTATTGTTACATATTAATTCTATTTTCGGCGGTGAGCCTCCAGGCTCAAACCTCCGTCTTCATCCAAAATCCCTCCTTTGAAGACGGTGCGACAAAGGTCGGCACCCTCGACTCCTACATTACCGGTTGGTACAACTGCGGCAGCTATGGAGAAACAGGCCCCGACGTCCACAGCCATGAAACCACTTACTTCCGCATGCAGCGCCATGCCGCCCACGGCGAACAATACCTCGGGATGGTGGCCAGAGACAACAACACCCAGGAAGGGGTGGGCACCAAGCTGCACAAACCACTGGTGCGCAATGGCTACTACCACCTTACGGTAAAATTGGCCCGGTCGGATACCTACATTTCGCGGAGTCGGATGACCCACCTCACCGTCAATTACGACATCCCCCTCCTGCTCGAAGTCTTTGGCAGCGACCGCAAATGCAGGAATAAGATTTTGCTGGCCAAATCGGTGCCGGTCACCAACACCGACTGGCAGGAATACTCCTTTGCCCTGAAGCCCGACCGGCGCTGTAAGTTTTTGACCTTCCGGGTGTATTACCATCCGATGGCTCCAGAGCCGGTAAACGGAAATATGTTGTTGGATGATATTCGGATCGTCAGAATGCCCGATGAGGCTTCCCTCGACAAAGAGCATCGGCGTTATGGACTTATTTCGGGCACCGAGTCCGATTGGCAGCGCTATCTGGAAATTCAGAAAATGATCCGGGAGGCAGTGGTCGAAGTGGCCGACCACTCCGATTCGACCAAAAAACAATTGCTTGCGCAAAAATTTTCGGCGTTATTTGGCTTGACCTACCTGGCCGAATTTAATGAATACCTGACGGACAATAGGCTGCCCGATTTTCTGCCCCTGCTTTCCGAAGGCGAGAGAATATGGGTACTGCAAGGCCTGGAAATGATAGGTGCCCAAAAGGCAGCCTCGCGGTGGCCGACATTGTTTACCTCTGACCTCGAAGCCGACGCTAACCCGGAAGCAGTACCCGACGAAAATCAAAAGGAGTTCAGGAACTTTGAGCACATCTGTCTGGAGACGAATGTTTCCGGAAAGACCTTTCACTACATTATCCATCACCAGGACGAGCTGTTGGATGAATTGATTGTTCTTCAAGGCGCATTGAAGAGGGACTGATGATGCAGGAAAGAGGAGAGCCGGTTGGTCACTTCCCCTTAATTTGCTTTAACTGATATTTTAGTTCTTCATTTTCTTTTTGCAAAGCATCTAGGTTATTGGCTTCCATCGTACCAAATGCTGTAAGGCTTACTTCGGAAACAGCCCCGTCACCAAAGTACCAATACCAGGAATCGATGTCGCCGGTAGAAAGGTCTGTGAAGGTTACCTGGCAGTTATCGGGGCCAATGGCAACATTAAAATCGGCTTCAGAAAGATCATCTGTGGTTTCCGTAGGAACATAAAAGGTATAACTCCACCCACATTGGCCGCCTGGAGGCGCCAAATCCAAATTATACCAGCCCACTACACAAATTGAATATATCTTCATTGGTAGAGGAAAAACCATTGGGCCCTGTCCAGTTGGAATCATAGGGTCCAAAACTACCGAAGGTGACGGTGATGGATCCATTGCAGGAAGTTGGGCTATCGGCTGGGGTAATGTCGAAGGTGGCCTGCGCTGATACAGTGAAGGTCGCAGCCAGGCAAAAGAACAATGTGGGAAGGTGGTTGTGCATGGCTTTGGGATTTATAGCTTGATTTGTTTTTTAGTTGAAACAAAAGTCTTGTATTCTCTTTTCGTAACCCCATGTTTTTTTGCAACAGTTATTTTTTTTCTATCATAAATTTTCCAAAACACTGAAAAAGAAGATTCTTTATATTTTCGTTGCATCGGAATAAAAAACTCTTCCCAAATATCTCTGGTCCAGAACTTTGTTTCTCCAGGATAAATCTCAATTGAACTAGGAGTCGATAAGTAATATTCCAATTCTTCTCCCTCTGGAGTAATAATAACTATTCGATTCCAAAGGGTTGCAATATTTGAAGTGAAAATCGTGTCATTCGAATTATTGAATAATTTAAATGACCATATTGAATCAAGCCGAGTTTCTGGAATTAAAATTTCCATTTCAACTTTTGGTTTATGAATAATTTTTTTTTGCGCAAAACAGGCTTGAGTAAAGAAACAAAAAACAAATAGTAAATAAAGTTTCATATTGTTTATTTAAAATTATCTAGGTTCTAATGAATGTCTGATAGCATAAAAACATTTTTGGTCTGAGTACCCAGGTTCATTTTTTCCGAAACCTACTCCGTTAGCCAGTTCTCCTCGGCTGCTGCAGTATGACATAACACACTTGTAAGTATGACAATTGTTTATACTATTGTTACAAATTTCTGACGGATTAGGGTGATCCGGAAGAGGTTCATCAACATGATTATTCATTATATCAAACTGATGTCCAAATTCGTGGATTAGTGTACGTGCTTTTTTCTTCTCTACAACATCAGGTGAATTAGCACCAGTATCAAATCTGGAATGAAACAAAATATTTAAATTTAGACCGGCAACTGACCATGCATTTGAAATATTTATATACGGATTATCTGGAGTATTTGGAACATTATGGTCAAAGGCTGGAATCCAATGAAAAACATTATTCTTATTTAAAATATTATCTTCATGATGTTTGAACCAAAACAGAGAATATTGATTAACTTGAGCCAAGTTTTCAAAAAGTTTATACTTTGGAACAAACCCGCTTCCAAGTGGTGCATTTACAAATTCAACAAACATTCCACAAGAGATATCCCCAAAAGATAGATCAATAAATTGATCAGAGGTATCATAAGCATCAGGATTTGTCACATTCAACCTTATACCACTCCATTTACTAATTGTAGTATTGATATCTGGCACAGTAATTTGTTTCTGAATATGATCAACTGCAATAATAGTTACAACTTCGTTTACATTATTTGAACCATTATCAAAGATCAAAACTTCTTGAGTAGCATAAAGATCGTCAGTATTGTTAACATGGAGAATATCATCATCATTGTTTGTATCTCCAACATGATCTTCAGTAATAGTAGCACCAATTTTGCACATCATATCTTTTTCAATATATATTCTTTTCCATGCCGTTAGAACCTCAGATTTCATAATTTGAGAATTTGAGCTAAAATTAGGGTCTAAACTTGCTTCAACTTGAAAGTTATTCCCTGCGCCACCATGTATAGTGTTTATATAGTGATCAAACTTAAGGACCACTTCGGCTGCAGCAACCTCAATAGAGTTAATCGTTTCTAGCTGGGCTTCTACTCCTTGCCCTTCGTCATACGGCGAAATTCCATTACTTAATAATAGCTCCCCTTTGGTATACTACGGCAATTTGTTCATTTGCCGTCGAGGGATCAATAGAGCTGTTGTTCAGGTTGGACGTCCAGCAAAAAGAATCAAACTCGTTACCATCAAAATCTATTTCAGTAGGTGTAAGAGAAGTAGTTTCACCAGCGCATATTATTATATCCGGGTTGATTTCTAAGGTCGGATCAGCTAACAATTCATTTACAAATAAAAGGCAGATGAACAGGATGTAAAATTTCATAGCACTTTTGGGACGTTTAAGAATTATTACGGGGATCATTTCGCATTGGCGATTAGTATTGGTCTAAGCATTTCACCAAGACTATTTTTACAGAACATACCGCGAAATAAATCAAATACAATGCGAATATACCCATACATGCAACTTTTTTTCATATTATTTTTTGCCCACTTTCCCCAAAAGTCAGCATTCAACTCCTTCGTCCCAACGCTCCAGTTTCCCCGGTCACCAAACAATGTTCTCCCCCTTCAACGCACACCCTACCAAACAAAATTCCCGAATCACCATAAATCAAATATATAACTCGTTGATATTATTGTTTTGTTTAATTTTTACTATCTGTCGTTTGTCAGGTTTCTGAATGGGTGAAAAAAATCGCGGGTTTAAATAAAAAATAGACTTTCCGTTTGGAGTTTTGTAAAGGAATCAAATGAGAGCGTGACAAACCTGTCCCGAACTCGTTTCGGGATCAGCCAATTTTAACCCCGAAAGTTTTCGCGGTAGGCAGTCAGCAAACTCGTCTGCCGGAACGAAGTGTAGGTAGGTCAGCACATCTACCTGTCGGTAGACAGGCAATAATTAACTCATTAGCAAATCAATCATCAGCACATCAGGTAAAAATTCCCCGCGATGAATAAACATCTATGGAACCACTACCCTCCATTTTTTGTACTTTTGTAAAAACTATTGATTCAAAATATGAGCAAAAGAGGAAAAGTACTGGTAGCTATGAGCGGCGGCATCGACAGCACCGTCACTGCCATGATGTTGCACGATGAAGGGTACGAAGTGGTGGGTATCACCATGAAAACATGGGACTATGCCAACTCCGGCGGCACCAAAAAGGAAACGGGCTGCTGCAGCCTCGACTCCATCAACGACGCCCGGAAGGTAGCCGTCGACATGGGGTTTCACCACTTTATTGTGGACATACGCGAAGAATTTGGCGACTACGTCATCGACAATTTTGTGGATGAATACCTCGCCGGCCGCACCCCCAACCCCTGCGTGCTCTGCAATACCCACATCAAATGGAATGCCCTCCTCAAAAGAGCCGATGCGCTGGATTGCGAATTCATTGCCACGGGGCATTACGCCCAGATAAAGGAGGAAAACGGCCGCAGATTCATCCGCAAAAGCGCCGACCTGCACAAAGACCAGTCGTATGTGCTCTGGGGACTCAGCCAGGAGTGCATGGCCCGAAGCAGGTTTCCCCTCGGCACCTATACCAAGCCCGAAGTGCGCCAGATGGCTGCCGACTGGGGATACGAAGAGCTGTCGAAAAAAGCGGAAAGCTACGAGATCTGCTTTGTCCCCGACAACGACTACCGGGGCTTCCTCAAACGAAGAGTCGACGGCCTCGAAGCGCAACTCGCTGGCGGCCCATTCGTTAACACCAAAGGGGAGGTGATCGGCCACCATGAGGGCTATCCCTTTTATACGATCGGCCAGCGGAAAGGGCTGAAAGTGGCTTTTGGGAAACCAATGTACGTCACTGAGATTCAACCGGATACGAACACCGTCGTCCTCGGCGAAGTAGACGACCTGCTCCGCAACGGCATGCGCGTAGGGCAGGTGAACCTAATGAAATACGACCCCCTCCCCAACGATTTCGAGGCGGTGACCATGATCCGTTACAACGACCAGGGCACCCTCGGCAAACTCACCCGGGAGGGTGACGACGGGGTACAGGTCGAATTTTACGCCCACGTAAAAGGGGTAGCTCCCGGACAATCGGCCGTGTTTTACGAAGGAGACGACGTCGTAGGTGGGGGCCTGATTTACGTCAGTTATCAAAAATAACTGTAATTTGTGGTTTGAAGTTTGTACACTTATGTAAATTGGATTACCTAGATCGACATCAATTATGCGCTACCTGCTATTTTGCCTTTTTATTGTTCTGGCATTCACAGCCTGCCAGGATGACTCTACCGTCGACCCGGATATAGACTTTGGGTACGATTATTTTCCACTGAACATCGGCAAGGAAATGATCTACCGGGTCGATTCCACCGTTTACGATAAAGTGTCGGAACAGCTCGTCTCTTACACTACCTCTCATTTTGTCCGCGAACAGATTGTCGACACCTTTCGGAATGAACTGGGTCAATTGGCCTTCCGCATCGAGCGCTCCGAGCGACCCAACGTCAATGTCGACTGGCAACTCACCGACGTATGGGCGGCCTGGCGAACCGATCGTCAGGCAGAGCGGTTTGAAGACAATCTCCGGTTCGTGAAAATGGTCTTCCCTCCCCACCGTGGCGATACCTGGGACGGAAATACCTACATCGACGAATCCGCCACTTTTCCGGTGGCAGGTGAAAGCGTTGAGATATTCAAAAGCTGGGCCTACGAGATCACCTCCGTCGATGAGTCCGACCAGATCGGCGACTTCAGCTTTGAAAACGTGATGACCATCTCCCAGGCCGATGAAGAAAACCTCCTCGAATTGCGCTTCAGCGA
>CBDCTQ010000024.1:0-153286 GCA_965222105.1 Saprospiraceae bacterium
TGGCGGATAGCGGTGCTTATCAACGTGTGGACGAATTGGTTGGCCAAAATGGGTTTCATGTACTGGCATTAGACGATCAACTAAAATTGCAGAAGGCCGAGTGTCTGGACGTTTGGGAAACCGGAGAAAAAGAGGTTTTTGAAGTTGTGACACAATCTGGATATACCATCAAGGCCAGCCTTAACCACCCGTTTTATA
The DNA here is from genome assembly GCA_965222105.1 of Saprospiraceae bacterium. Classification (GTDB taxonomy): domain Bacteria; phylum Bacteroidota; class Bacteroidia; order Chitinophagales; family Saprospiraceae; genus CALGLS01. The sequence continues at coordinate 199 of CBDCTQ010000024.1, forward strand.
CACCTGGTGGATGGCAAGAATTAGTGGACATCAAAGCTGGAGATTACATTGCTACAAGTCGTTTCATCACTGGAGGTGAAAGCAGTGATCTGAATTCAGATATTATTCCCAAAGCCATTTGGACAGAAGTCAGAAAACTAAGGCGCGAAAAAGGTTTGTCCGAACGAAGCTTTCAAGCTGCAATAGATACTCAGTATTGTGGGGCAGCACTCTATAAAAGTAATTTGTCCAGGCATCGGCTTGGTCGGATATCGACGGTTCTGGAAAATGAAAATCTTGCTCAACTTGCCAACAGCGACATTAAGTGGGAGAAGGTTAAATCTATTACTCACATAGGCAAGGCAATGACATACGACTTGCATGTTGCTGAACATCACAATTTCGTTGCAAACGACATTATAATTCACAACAGTGGCGCAATAGAGCAAGACGCCGACATCGTCTCCTTCATTTATCGCCCTGAATACTACGGCATCATGGAAGATGAAGAAGGCCAATCGCTCAAAGGCATTTCCGAGATCATCATCGCCAAGCACCGGAATGGCGCCCTGGACACTGTCAAACTGAAATTCACCGACCAATACGCCAAGTTCACCAATCTCGACGATCCGGATTTCAACCAATTGCTGGCGGCAGGAGGATTTGATCCCAACGCCCAGCCAAATGTCATCACCCGCCCCTCCAAGATGAATGACGATGCAGAAGACATTCCGTTTTAGACATGGCCTTAACCCAGTCGATTGAACCTTTTCCCCTACCTTTGTGCCAACATGAAAAAAAAACAGTCCGAAGAAAAAACGGCAAAGTAAGTGGAATTTTGCCAAAGCCGACAACCCCGGCCAGACGCCTCCTCCGGGCCGCGAGCCGGTGCCTACTGTCGGTATGCGCCTCAATAAGTACGTCGCTCATTGCGGCATCAGCTCCCGCCGAACAGCAGCAGAACACATTAAAAACGGATTGGTAAAAGTAAACGGGAACACCGTGTTGGAGCCGTTTTATCAAATACAGGAAGGAGATGTGGTCGCCTTCAAGGAGGAAGTGATCACCCCCGAACAACGACAGCTTTACATTCTGATCAATAAACCCAAAGGCACCATCACCACCGTCAGTGATGACCGGGGCCGCAAAACGGTAATGGACCTGCTCGGCGGCAAAATACCCGAACGCATTTTCCCTGTGGGGCGCCTCGACCGCGAAACCACCGGCCTGCTGCTACTGACCAACGACGGCGAGCTGACCAAGAAGCTCTCCCACCCCAGCCATAAGGTGAGTAAGATATACCAGGTTAGCCTCGACAAGCCCCTCACCACCAACCATTTTGAACAGATCAAAAACGGCCTGCAACTCGACGACGGGCACGCCCCTGTCAAAAGTCTGCACTACGTTTCTGAAAAGGATAAAACGGTGGTGAGCCTCGAAATTCAGATCGGCCGCAACCGCATTGTCAGGCGGATTTTTGAGCAGTTGGGTTATGCCGTCCAAAAACTGGACAGGACTTATTTCGCAGGGCTGACGAAGAAGGATCTGCCGCGGGGGCGCTGGCGGTACCTGAGCGACCGGGAGATCATTATGCTGAAATATTTTACTTAGCCATGCTCATCAAAACGAGAGGCATTGTACTCCGTGCCCTGAAATATTCAGAAACCAGCCTCATCATCGACATATACACGGAGTTGAAGGGCTTGCGGTCCTACATCGTCAGTGGTGTGCGCTCCCGAAAAGCCCGCATACCCGCCAGCATTCTCCAACCCATGACGCTCCTCCACCTGGTAGCCTACCACCGCGACGAAAAAAAACTATGTCGTACCAAAGAGTTGACCCCTGCCCTGGTATACCAATCGCTGCCGTTTGACCTGAAAAAAGGCGCCGTAGGAACATTTGTAACAGAAGTACTACAAAAAACGCTGAAAGAGCCGGAAGCCCATCCGGAGTTGTTTTCTTTTCTGTTTGGCTTGTTTGAATACCTCGACCGTACCGTGGAGTCTGTCAAGAACCTCCACTTGTGGTTTTTAGTACAGTATGCAGCCTTCCTGGGATTTTTGCCGGGCGGTACTTATAGCGAAATAACCCCCATCTTCGACCTGCAGGAGGGCGTTTTTGCGCAAGCTGCCTTATCGCCTCACTATTTGAAACCGCCATACAGTGGGTTTGTAAATGAATTGTTGAATTGTCCATTGGAAAAGAGCCATGCTCTGCCCTTCAGCCGGACAGAGCGGAAGCATCTGCTGGAAGAACTGATAAAATATTACAGGTTGCATATCGAAAATCTGCCGGAATTGCACGCGCACACAGTGTTGGAAATGGTGTTTGGTTGAAGAACTTCCGCCTGCCCCCGGTACCAATAGCTATCAGTATTGGAGTACGCAGACTGGTTTGCAATCGCGATACTCCGTTAATCTGCCAACCTGTCTTGCCGCTGGACAGGCATCAGGCAATGCTCATGCAGTAGGCGGGCATTAGCAAATCAGCATATTAACCAATCAACACATCAATTACTGCTCCTTCAAATCCTCATCCAACTCTTTTCGCGGAAGCATTTCATCCCGTTGGGCGGTTTGCCAAACGAAAAAAGCGATGATGGTCGCCGCCTGTTGGAGGTCTTCGCCGCTGAGGTGATCCCAGTTGTCCATATTGGAGTGGTGGGTCCGCGTGAAGTAGGCCATTGGTTCCTGAATGAACTGGAAGGCAGGGATGCCCACGCCGTCGAAGGGGAGGTGGTCGGTGCCGCCGGTATTCGACAAGGTGAGGGTGGAGGCCTCCAGGTCTTCAAATGGTTTGAGCCATTCTCTGAAAATGGGGGCAACCTTGTCGTTACCCTGGAGGTAGACGCCCCGGATCTTACCGGTGCCGTTGTCGAGGTTGTAATAGGCCGATATTTTTTTCTGATCCGGTTTGAGTGATTGAGGGGTCCAGCCCAGGGAGTCGAAGTGAGCGAAGTATTCTCCTACGTAGCGGCGTGAGCCATAGAGCCCTTGTTCTTCCCCCGTCCAGAGGGCGAGCCGGAGGGTACGGCGCGGTTTTACGCCACTTTCCCGGATCGTTTCCAACAATATTCTTGCAACTTCCATCATCACGGCCGAGCCTGCTCCGTTGTCGGTAGCGCCGGTGCCGGTGTGCCAGGAGTCGAAGTGAGCGCCAAACATGACCACCTCGTCTTTGAGGTCGGTGCCGGGTATTTCGGCGATGATGTTGTGCTCCATGCCGTCGGCGTTGGTGTAGCGCGATTGGAGATCGACAGATAGCTTTAGGTCGACGCCTTTGTTCAACATTCGGAAAATGCGGTTGTAATGTTCTACCGATAGGGTCATTTGAGGGACGACGTATTTGCCTTTGTTTCTGGCCCTTCCTTCGCCGGTACGGGCGCCTGATACAAAAATGGTTCCCAGGTCGCCTTTATAACTGCGGTCGAGTACGGCCAGGGGTTTTTCCTCTTCCAGCATGGTCCATATGGCTTTGTTTAGGCGGAAGCCGCCACGGGTTCGGTTTCCACGGCGTGGCCGGGGGGTGGGAGGGCCTGCATTGGCGAGTTTCAACAATGATTCTGCATCGTGTCGTTTGGCCATTGCTTTGGAGGGTTCTTTCACTTCGCGGATGGTGTCCATCAGGACAAATTTGCCGGTCAGTTTGCCGCGGTATTTATCGATGTCTTCTTTGTCTTGAATGTCGAGATAGACTACTTCGCCGGTGCCCGATACCGGGGGCGACCATGCTTTTGGATAAGCCATGACCGTCCAGTAGCTGGGGCTTTGGGCGTGCATCTCGAAGTGGGTCAGTTCCCAGCCTCTGCCAAAGGGGCCCCATTCGTGGAGATGTACATTGTGCATGCCCCAGGTGTTGAGTTTGGTTTGTGCCCAGTGGGTGGCTTTGTCGAGCATGGGCGAGCCGGTGAGGCGTGGGCCGTAGACATCGGTGATCCAGCTGGCGATGTCCATGACCTGGCTTTTCTCGAGGCCGTGTTTTTTGATGAGGTCTTCGATGGTTTCGGTTTGCGTTTCCTGGGCTTGTGCCGACCAGGACAGGGCCAATGTCAGGATGATTAAGGGTATGATTTTTCTCATGTGTCCGAGGTTTTTAATTCTAATTTACGTTTTTACTTGAATAAGCGAAAGTACGCAATTTGGCTTGAAAGTAAAAATAAGCGTAGAACTACCCCGCATTTAATTTTGACCTTTTACACCCCGGTGCCTGTGTCATTGGTTCAATGATTATGTTCCGGGGTTTGAGTTTTATGGGGCAGCCTCATATGAAAAACAAGGGTACTATTTGAAGTGCAACGAACCCATCTCTTTTTCGTAAATTTGCTTATGCAAAACAGACAGGCATTAGAAACAGAGCAGAAAGCCCTCGAGATCAACCTCGACGATAAAATATACGGCACTTTTTCAGAAATAGGCGCCGGCCAGGAGGTAGCCCGCCATTTTTTTCAGGTGGGAGCCGCTGCCGGTACCATCGCCAAAACCATGTCGGCCTATGACAAAGTGTATTCCGACCAGATCTACGGCACAGAGGCCAGCGGGCGCTACGTCTGCGAGTCGAGGATATACAAAATGCTCGACCACGAATACGAACTGATGGAGTCGCGCCTCGGCACCCAGCGGACCGATACCTGCTTCTTCGTCTTTGCCGACACCGTGGCCGCCATCAACTACACCAAAACGGTGAAAGGCCACGGCTGGCTGGGGCTCCGCTTCCAACTCACCCCCGACGGGCAAACCAACGACCTCATCCTCCACGTGCGCATGCTCGACAACGACAACCAACTCCAACAACAAGCCGTAGGCATCCTCGGCGTCAACCTGGTGTATGCCTGCTATCACTATCATCTGCAGCCGGAAGTACTGCTAAAATCGTTGATGGACAACCTCCACGGTCGCGTGGCCATCGACATGATCCGCCTCACCGGCCCAGAGTTTGAAAGCCTCGACAACCGGTGGCTGAGTCTTATGCTGGTCAAGCACGGATTGACGGAGGTAGCCATGTTTGGCCCCGACGGACAAAATGTACATGCCTCCGAATTTTTATACAAAAAAAGTGTACTGGTATTGCGGGGTAGTTTTCGCCCGGCCACCCTGGTCAACCTCGACATGATGCGATGTAGCTGGGAACAGTTTAAAAACGATCTGGGAGAGGCCGCTCAAAAGTCGTTCTTGCTGACGGAGATCACCCTCGACAACCTATGTTCGGAGGGCGAACTCGACGTACAGGACTTTCTCGACCGCGCCGATGTACTTTGTACGCTGGGGCAAACGGTCGTGGTCTCGAACTGCTCCAACCGGCAACAACTTTTCCGGTACCTCACTGACTATAAGGTGCCCCGGCTGGGAATGGTCATCGGCGTACACCAATTGTTGGAACTCATCAGCGATAAATACCACGAGAATATGGATGGGCGCTTGTTGTCGGCATTTGGTGAGTTGTTTGCCCGAAATGTCAAGTTCTACGTCTATCCCGCCCTACAGGAAGGCAGCGAAGAATTGATGACCTGCGAAAACCTGCCGGTGCCGGAAGGCGTCAAATTCCTGTACCGGCATTTGCTCGACAGTGGCCAGATCGTCGACATCAGCGGGTTCAATGCCGACCACTTCCACATTTTCTCGAAAGAGGTGTACCGAATGCTCCAGTCAAATGAAAAAGGCTGGGAGGAGATGGTACCTTCCCGGGTAGCCAAACTGATAAAGGAGCGCTGTTTGTTCGGGTTTCCATATCAGGAGATGGTGTTTGAGTATTGAATACTCCTTCATTCCACTTTAAACAGCACCACTTCCTTCCGCAACCATTGATCCGGAAAACGATACGATTCGTGCATGTTTTGTTGTAAAACAACCGGCTGATGGGCCAAATAGTATCTGCCGCTCACCAGAGCCGTATCAAACCGCAGGATGTGACCATTTCCTTTGGTCAGGTAATAGGGGATTTGGTAGGCGATCAATGGGGCTGAAGTAAGCTCGACGTTTTTTAGCATAAGCGGCCCCAGGGAAACATCGGAGGCAAAGGTGTACGGAGCCCCTGTCAGGTAAACCGGTTCGCTATCTGTGATCTTTAGCACTTGTTGTATACGCTGCCGGTAAATCATACTGTCGGAATGCCGGGCAGCGGCGGGTAAGTAGGTAAAGTTGAAGCCCAGCCGCAACACCAGCATGAACAGTACCAGGAGGTACATCCGCCTTTCGGCAAATCGCCAGTACCCATATGTCACCACCCATCCAAAAACGACTATGAGAATACTCTTCCACAAAATGCCCGGAAGAACCGCCGTTAGAGGATAGAAAGGTACTGCTGTAAATGCCAGCGTGCCGACAACCATCATGCCCAGGAAGAATTTTTCCAGCCTGTTTTTCCACTTATGTAAATGTATTGTTTTCTTGTCTGATACATAGGTTGAGCTTGCGCCAAAATGTGCCAGCAAAATGCAGAAAAACGGAAAGAACATATACAAATATCGCGCCCTGGAGTCGGCTGTAAACCAATACAACGGGATGTTGAACAATATAAAAATAACCGAAAACCGCAGCAAGCCCCGCTGGCGTATCCGAGGCCAAAGGTCGCGCCGGAAAAAGAAGATCACCAACAAACTCCAGGGCAATAACAATTGGATCAGCAAAAATGGAAATACAACCGACTGCTGTATCGTTTCCCAAAAGGGGTGCTCTGTCCCGGTTCGCTGACTGGCCTCTTTAAAAAGCCGCGTCATAAATCCAACCGCGTCATCGTACTGAGCATAAACCATAAAATACCCTCCAACGATAAGCACATAGGTCACCATCCCAACAATATGCTTCCAGCTAAACAACCACCTCCAATTGCCACCGCTAATCAGCCACGGCACCAGCGTTAGCCCCTGAAAGGCAATGGAGGGTGGCCCTTTGGTGAGGGTGCCAAGTGCTGCAAGCAGATACGAAACCAGAAACAGTTGAAGAATTTGCCTCCTTTCGGAAAATACAAAGATCGCCATCACCTGTGCGTACACCAACGCGCTGAAAAACAGGTCTATTTCACCGGCATTAACGGTGCCGTAGAACAGCAGGTCGGCACTGGTCACCAAAAATAAACTCGATAAAATGGCCACTTCTTTGGCCAGAAATTGCCGTACAATGGCGTAGTTGAGTACGGCTGTCGCCAAAAAAGCCACCAGCGAGGGCAGCCGCACCACCCACTCCGCACAGGATCCGAAGAGCTTGAAAAACAAAACCATCCACCAGTTGAACAGAGGTGGTTTGTTGTAATAGCTCCAGCCGTTGATACGGGGTACCCAGTACTCCCCCGTCAGCCACATTTCCATCGACACGATGGCGCGGCGGGGCTCTTCGGCGCGAAGCTCCAATACTCCATTCCAGCCCAGCAGGGCGATGAGTACTAACAATACAATTGCTGCCAGATATTTAGGAGGAGCCATCAATCGTCAGTCCGGTCGTTTCTTCAACGAATTGGTGAAGGATCACCATTTGGCTGTGTCCCATTTTCTGGCCAAAGTAAGCTACCAGATAAAGCGACAGGAATGCCAGCACCAGCAGAGGGACCAACCAAAGTATCCCTGCCGATTTGTCGAGTGATAAATTGGACAAACCGATGATCGCCACCACCACAATGGCAAATCCGATAAGGGCGTAAAAGAAGATGAACATGGTCCACACGGCGGGGCGGGGGCCGTACATTCCCCGGAGGAGGGTGCCTTTTTCCGTGTCTTCGAGCGTAATGCTAAGCCGGGGTGACCAATAATGCTGATCTTCCTGGGGGAGATATAGAGAGATGTATCCCTGATCGGCACGACCTTTACAGGGAGCGTTTGGCTGTGCCAATCCCGCCGCGATTTTTTCGGTAAGAACGTCGGCAGACAACTCCGTTTCGACCTCAAATCGGGGTCGGACGCGGTATGCGGGGAGGTGTTCTTCGGCGGTTGGGTTCATGTTGCTTTAGGTTTCTACTTCACCTAAAGGTAGCGAATTTAGCCTTTATAACCATACACTTCGGTGTAATATTCCGCCGCCATCCGTTTGGAGTCAAACCGGGGAACGACATCCCGCATACTGTTTTTCACCATAGCTGCCCACTCTTTGGGTTGATCGTAATACAGGGGGAGTACTACTTCTTCGAGGAGGCTCATCAGGTGTTTGTGATCGTGTGCGTCTTGTTGGAGAATATCGGCCGAGTCGTCGGCAATGGGAATGAAAAAGCAGTTTTCGCGGTCGCGGCCAAATTCCGGCATCCAGCCATCCTGGGTCGAGAGGTTGAGGGTGCCGTTCATGGCTGCGGTCATTCCGCTGGTGCCGGAGGCTTCCTTGGGTCGGCGGGGCGTGTTGAGCCAGATGTCGGCTCCGCGTTTCAGGGCGGCAGACAGTTGGAGCTCGTAACCGGTGAGGATGGCAATGTTGGGGTATTGGTAAGCCCGGTTTTTGATGTGGTTGAAGAGGTTGACGGCGTCGTGGTCGCCAGGGTAAGGTTTGCCGGCCCAGATGATCTGGATGGGGTATTTTTTTTGCGTAAGCAGTTGGTGGAACCGCTCCTCGTCGCGCATCAGCAGGTCGGCTCTTTTGTAGGCGGCAAAGCGGCGGGCCCAGACTACCGTTAGCACGTTTTCATCAAATAGGTCGCCCGTTTGGTCAGCAACGATTTTGAACAGTGCCCGTTTCATTTTTTTCTTTCGCAATACCAATGTTGGGTCATCGTTTTTGCGGCAAGCGGCAGCCAGTTTCGGATCGGTCCAGTAGACTTCATCCTGGGCATTGGTGATGGCTTTGATGGGGCAGATGCCTTCATAGTCGGCCCACATTTTTCGGGCAACCTCACCGTGTAGTTGCGATACGCCGTTGGCTATTTTCGACAGGCGCAGGGCAGCAGGGGTGTATTCAAACGAGTCGCCTTCCATACCGGTGAGTTGCCGCACAACATCCAGGGGCACGCCGTTGAAAAATCCCATTTTATCAAGCAGGGCAATGGGACGCACCGAGTTGCCGGCCTTCACAGGAGTGTGGGTGGTGAATACCAACTTTTCTTTGACTACCTGAAGGGATTTGTATTTGTCCAGCAAATGGAAGGCAACGGGGAGGGAGTGGGCTTCATTCATATGATAAATGTCGGTACCGCCCAGGGCCTCGACTACCTTAGCACCACCAATACCCAATACAATACTTTGGGCGACTCTGGTAGATTCATTTGGGTGGTAAAGGCGGGTGGTGATGCTGCGTGCCAGCCCGTCGTTGCCGTCTATATCGGTGGTAAGAAAATACATAGGCACGGTGCCGAAAATCTCCGGGGCGAGATAATAGGCCCGCAGTTTTACCTCATTGCCATCGATGGTGACCGTTACATCGATGCCGGTCTCCTTCAGATAGGAATAATATTTTTCCCGGAAACGGGGCTGCATATTGCTGCGCTCGTCGCGGTCCTGATCGTAGTAGCCGTATTTCCACAACATGCCTATGCCGATCAGGTTTTGCTTGAGCTGAAAAGCACTGCGCATATGGGAGCCGGCCAGGTAGCCCAGGCCGCCAGAGTATATCTTGAGCGCCTGGTCGATGCCAAATTCCATGGAGAGATAGACCACTCTTTTGTCGTATTTGGAGTCGGGGGTGTAGGGATGGGACCAGTTGGTCATAGGTGTATTTATTGTAGGTAAAAGGATGATTTAAAAGGGGGCAAAGCTACGGGTTTGTGGGAAAAATCATACATCATTTTTAAACAGATTTGTCTTGTGAGAAAATCTATTTCTCTAATAAAAGGCTTATTTTAGCGAGTATTTTTCCACTTCCAACGCTTTTATTTTTTCTTTGAGGAGTTGAACTGATCTAGCAATAAAACAAAATATGAGCCAACTCACTATCAAAAACCTCAACAAGACTTATCCCAACGGCACCAAAGCTCTGGTGGATGTCGATCTGGAAATTTCCAATGGCATGTTCGGTCTTCTGGGACCCAATGGCGCCGGAAAATCCTCCCTGATGCGTACCCTCGCCACTCTACAGGAAGCAGACTCCGGCACCGCCTTTCTCGACGAGATTGACATTTTAAATGATCCACAAGCTGTGCGCAAAATACTGGGCTATTTACCACAGGAATTTGGCGTCTATCCCCGGATTACCGCTACCCAGTTGATCGACCATGTGGCTACGCTCAAGGGCATTACCAACCGGAAAGAGCGCCAAGAGCTGGTCGAATACCTCCTCCAAAAAGTAAACCTGTACAAAGAGCGCAACAAAAACGTCAAAGGATTCTCCGGTGGGATGAAACAGCGGGTGGGCATCGCCCTGGCCCTCATCGGCAACCCGCGCCTCATCATTGTGGATGAACCCACAGCCGGCCTCGACCCCGGAGAGCGTAACCGCTTTCACAACTTGCTGGCGGAGGTGGGCGAAGAGGTGATCGTCATCCTGTCGACCCACATCGTCGATGATGTACGCGAACTTTGCACTGATATGGCCATTATGAATTATGGTGAGATCGTATACAAAGGCACCCCAGCAAATGCCTTGTTGGAATTGGAGGGCAAGGTCTGGCGCAAAACCATCGAACGGTCGGAGAAAGAACAGTACCGGTCGCTCTACCACGTCATTTCCGATAAGATGGTGGGAGGAAAGCCGCAGATACATATCCTGGCAGATACCGATCCCGGAAATGGGTTCGCCTCCGTATCACCCGATTTGGAAGATGTTTTTTTTACCAAAATTCATTCACCCGCTCAATAGAGCTATTAAGTTAGCGGGGCATTGGAACCTTGACTGCTCCCGACATGAATCGAGGCGGGCTGTCAGGCAGCTGACTCACTAACTCAAATCCAACAGCATGTTTTCAACTTTTTTCAAAAGAGAAATGGTGGCGGCTCTGAAACGCCCGATGATTTATTTGTTTATGTTTATTTTGGGCTTGTTGGTGTTTGGGGCGGTGGTGAGCGACAACGTGACCATCGGCAGCGAAGTAGGCGACGTGAAGAAAAACGCCCCTTCTGTGGTGGCCATGTATGTGAGTATTCTCAATATTTTTGGGTTGTTGTTTGCGGCAGCGTTTTTCAACAATGCGGCACTGCGCGATCACCGGTTTCAGTTCAATGAGATTTTGTTCAGTACGCCCATTCGGAAGTTCGGTTATTTTTTCGGAAGGTTTTGTGGTGCCTGGCTTTTGTCGAGTATGGTTATGCTGGGCGTCTATCTGGCGTTTGTGTTGGGGGCAGCTTTGGGGCCTCTGTTCGGCTGGATCGGACCCGACCGGGTTGGTCCCACCCCGTGGAGTTCGTTTTTGATGACCTGGGTGATCTTTGTGGTGCCCAATATGTTTTTTGCCGGTGCGATTATTTTTGGTCTGGCCACGCGGTTCAAAAGTACCATTGTCTCGTTTCTGGGGGCCTTTCTGATCATGATGGGGTACATCATTTCGCTCAGTCTGGTAAGTGATATGGAAAACCAGGATCTGGCTGCCCTGGTCGACATGTTTGGCGTAAGCACCTACCGGCTCGACACGCAGTATTTTACCCCCTTTGAGCGCAATACGGTGGTGCCGTCTTTTTCGGGGCATATTTTGAAAAACCGCTTGCTTTGGACGGGGATCGGGTTGTTGTTTTTGTTGGTATCGTATTTCCGTTTTTCCTTTGCGGTAAAATCGAAAAAGGCAAAGAAGCAGGAGGAATCACCAGCCGCAACTTCCTCTGTTTCGACTTTGGAAAAACCAATCTTTACGACCACTTCCGGTAGTGTGGTTCAGCATTTTTTCAGCTTTTTCAGGATCAACTTTTTGTCGATGCTGAAAAGTACGACATTTATCCTTTTGATGAGTTTTGCCATTATTATGCTGTTGGCCAACCTTTGGGGCGGGTTTGAGTATTTTGGCTTGCAGTCCTATCCGGTGACGTACAAGATGCTGGACGAGATCAATAATATTTCGTCGTTGTTTGTGCTGATCGTTTTGGTGTTTTTTAGCGGGGAGTTGGTTTGGCGCGACCGCGATAACCACCTCAACGAAGTGATCGACGGTACGCCTCATCAGTCGGTGGTGTCGCTATTTGCAAAAGCCCTGTCGTTGGTGCTGCTTGCCGGTTTATTGCACCTGGCATTGGTGGGTGTTGGCATGGTCTATCAGGCATTCAATGGTTATACGAATTTTGAGCTGGGGGTTTATCTGACGGATTTTCTAACCCAGGGATTTACTGCGTATTTGATTTGGGGCGGCGTCTTTGTTTTTATTCAGGTAGTCATCAATCAGAAATACATTGGGTATTTTGTGTCGGTGTTGCTGTTGTTTATATTGGATTTATTGTTTTTAGTGATGAAGGTGGAAAGCAAGATGTTGATTTTGGGCTCGACCCCCAACGCGCTTTATTCCGATATGAATGGCTTTGGGCCGGCTATGAAAGGCCATCTCTGGTTTTCAACTTATTGGGGGCTGGTGGCCGTTATTTTAGTCATTTTAGCGGGGCTGCTTTGGCCGAGGGGAATGAACAAGTCGATTGTGGAGCGGTTTCAGGTGGGCCGAAAATCGGTGGGCAAACCCTATTATGGCATGCTCAGTTTTTTGGGTTTGGTCTGGGTGGCGGTGGCCGGCTGGGTGTTTTACAATACACAAGTCACCAACCCCTATCATACCAGCCATGAAATCGAATTGAGACAAGTGGATTATGAAAAAAAATTCAAACAATACAAACACGTAGCATCGCCAAGTATTACTGACGCGACGTATTTCATCGATGTATTTCCGTCGGAACGAAAAGCTATGATCAACTGCAACCTCCTACTGACCAACAAAACCCAGCAGCCCATCGACTCCATTCACTTCTCGATAAACGAAAATTACGACCAGCAGGTCAACATCCCAAACAGCCAGCAGGTATACGCCGATAACGACTATCAAATTTACGCGCTCGACTCCCCACTTTTTCCCGGCGACACCCTCCAAATGACGAGTACGGCCGCCTACATTGCTAAAGGGTTTGAAAACGATGTGCCCAACACAGCCGTCATCCGAAATGGTACTTTTTTCAACAACATGAATGTCTTGCCCGGCTTTGGCTATCAAAGCAGCTACGAAATAAGCGATAAAAACAAACGCCGCAAATACGACCTCCCGTCCCGCCAACGGATGCCCGAACTGCAAACCACCTGCAACCACTTGTGCATGAAAAACTACCTCTCCAACGGCACCTCCGACTGGGTGAACGTGGAGACCTTCATCACCACCTCCGACGATCAGATAGCGATTGCTCCCGGCTCCTTGCTCAGCGAAAAAACCGAAAATGGCCGCCGCAAATACCACTACAAGGTAGACCATCGCTCGCAGAATTTTTACTCCTTTATCTCTGCCGACTTTGAAGTGGCCCGCCGAAAATGGCAGGGCATCGACATAGAGGTGTATTACCACTACGCCCATGAGGTAAATGTAAGCAGAATGTTGGATGCCATTCAAAGGTCGCTCGAATACTACACCCGTCACTTTGGGCCCTATTACCACAAGCAGGCCCGGATCATCGAGTTTCCGCGGTACGCCAGTTTTGCGCAAGCCTTTCCCGGCACCATGCCTTACTCGGAGGCCATTGGCTTTATCATCGACCTCGAAGGAGAAGACAAAAACAACGTTGTAGACGCCGTCATCGCCCATGAAATGGCGCATCAGTATTGGGCGCATCAGGTGATCGGAGCCACTATGCAGGGATCGACAATGCTGAGCGAAAGCTTTGCCGAATACTCCTCGCTCATGGTGATGAAACAGGAAACCGATCCGCTCCAAATGAAGGACTTCCTTAAGTACGACCTCCAGCGATACCTCCGGGGCAGAAGCCGTGAAACGGAAAAGGAACTCCCCCTTCACAAGGTAGAAAACCAGGGCCACATCCACTACGGAAAAGGATCCCTGATACTATATGCGCTCCAGGAATACATTGGCGAGGAAAAGGTGAATGCGGCTTTGCGCGGATTTTTGGAAGAGTTCAGATACCGCGAACCGCCCTATCCGACATCGCACGATTTTATGCGCCACCTGCGGCCCCAGGTGCCCGATTCATTACAATACCTGATCAAAGACTGGTTTGAAGACATCTCCTTGTACGACCTTCGGATGGAGGAGGCCACTTACGTGAAAACACCTTCCGGAAAATACGAGGTAACACTGAGACTGATCGCCAAAAAAATTAAAGCCGACTCCATCGGAAACGTCACTGAAGTGCCCATCGCCGACTGGATCGACATTGGGTTGTACAAAGACAGGGACGAGGAAGACTTGTTTTTTAAACAACGCGTTTACGTAAGTGATGAAAACGCCGAATTCCACCTCACCGTCGACGAGCTGCCGACCAAAGCAGCCGTGGATCCGCTGCGGATATTGATCGACCGGGTGTATGATGATAACAGGAAAGGGGTGGAGGGGGTGGAGTGATGTCAGGAGTCAAACAGATCGTCCATAGTCAACGATTGCGCAATGACGCCCTGACTATGCGTGTTGTTGGTCAGGCCAAATGTGGATAGGAATATCCAGAACAGTTGTTTGCTCGTTTGGGTGGTGTGTCGGAAAATGCTTGCTTTATTTCGCAGATTTTCTGCATAGGCTTTGGTCATCACAAATGGTTCGCTATAAAATTTTATTTCAAATAAATTTACCGTCTGATCATTTCGGTCAATGACGAGGTCTATTTGAATACCGGTGTCATCTGCTGTCGCTTTTTTTACGTAAGCCGATGACAGCGAATATATCCCTGAAATTCCCAGGGCTTTTTTAATGGCCGGGATGTGTTTCAGGCAAATGCTTTCAAATGCGTAGCCAGCCCATATTTTATAGCTTTGCGTTTGGCTTAGGTGTTGCCAAATGCCGGGGCCTTCGTGCTCTTTGCCTTCCATGAATTGCAAATAAAACAGGGAGTATTCGTCCGTTAAGCGATGTAGTTTTTCTTTTTTCTTTTTGCCGAAAGGTTGAAATACGGAAATAAATCCGGATTGCTGAAGTTCATTCAACGCCTTTTGAAAAGTACCACCGTCTGAGAAACTACCTAGGCGGAGTATCTTACTTCTCGTCAAGCCATATCGGGATGTGGCCAGGGTTTTAATGATGGCAATATGTATTTGCGCATTTTTGAAGAGTGAGGTATAAAGTTTAGAAAATTCATCGTGGAGCAATCCCGTTTTGGAAAAGCATATTTGCTCAATGTTTTGAATAGCGCTCAGCCCGGGCCGGACAGCTTCCAGGTAGTGGGGAATGCCGCCCATTGTCATATACAATTGTAAAATTTGATACCGTTCGAGATGAAGGTTCCGGCTTTTGAAATATTCCTCTGTTTCTGCCAGAGTGAAGGGGTCGATGAACAACTGTCGGGTGATCCGATTGTGTAAACCGCCTTTGTGATGGACCACATTTTTTATCATCCAGGAAGCAGCCGAACCACATATGACCACAATGATGGATTGTTGTTTGGCCCAACTATTCCAGAAATAACTAAAAGCCTGAAGAAATCCCGACTTGTGGGTAGCAAACCACGGTAGCTCATCAAAAAAAACGACGTGTTTTTCTTTTCGATTTTCGGCCTCAAGGAAGTCAATTAGTTGTAAAATGGCCTCGAACCAATCGGCAGGACGTTGTAATGGGACGGGTAAGGGATTACTGCTGCGGATGAAATTTGTCAATTGCGCCGAAAAATTCCGCAATTGCCCTTTTAGGGAGGCCTTTTCGATTCCTGAAATTTGAAACCTTATCCGGTTTTTGAAAAAAGACTCTATAAGAAAGGTTTTCCCGACCCTCCTCCTTCCGATTACCGAAATAAGCTCCGCTTTTTCAGAGGTAAGTGCCTCCTGCAAGACTTCCTGTTCCGCTTTACGGGCGACCAGCTTTTCTGCCATAAATGAGCTATTAGTTGAGAAATGTAGCCCAAAATACATAGATTTCTCAATTAATAAAAATTTATTAGTTGAGAAATGTGGGGTGAAATGGGCGGATTTCTCAGTTTATAGCTCAAAAATGATGAATAAGGGCATCAAATACTCCTCTGGATAAACGGCATTTTCATAAAAACTTGATAGCCCTTAATTGGTCAAAAACAGGGCTAGGGTTATCAGAAAAAGTTTCAGTTGCTGCTTGAATATTTGTGACATTCAATTGTCTAAACAGCATAACAGCAGCAGAGATACAAATGCTCATGATTTGTTGAATTTGATGTTGTTTGATTTTTAGAAAATCTTCCTTCAAAGTAACATCTCGAACATAGTGGTCACTTTCAATTCCCCAGTGTGCTCGAATGGCATTGCCCCACTCAATGGTTTTTAAATTTTGGTCATCATGCTCTACATGGCTATCGTTGCTCAGATACCAAGAAGTTTGCTCTTGTAGTTCACCTGTTTTTAGTATTGTAAATTTACGATGGCAGACGACTAAACTACGAATACCTGCATTTTGCCAACGCTCATCTAAGCAATCCTCAAATAGGGGATGTCGTAAATCATAGGACTGATAGGTTCTACTTTCTACTCTACCGTGGCCTTTATCATGAGTAGTATAGCTACCTTGCATCGGCAAATACCTGCTTGCTGCTTCTAACTCTTCACGCATAAGTTTCTGATTATCTTTAGTTTGTACAATGTATTTCCCTGCATTAGCTTCTATTATATTCAATAATTCCGGTTCACAATGTAGGGCGTCAGCGGTGATGGAGTCTCCTTTAAGTTCCTCTTTTGCCATTTGGCGAACTTCTAGCTTTTCGCTTTCCTTGCTACCATCATAGTACCGCTGAGCTAGTACGATTTTATCCTCATGTCCGATTGCACGAACAACATTCAAGCCTCTTGTTTTTCCTTCCTCTATGCTTCCTCTTAACTCTTTTCCATCTACGCTTTTCCAGTGTTCAGCCGCTTGTGTAGCTGAAAAAGTAACTGTCTTGTTGAAATGATTTAGGTTAATTTCATTCCATTCTTCCCAGTTTACTATGCGTAACAGGCGAAGTAACTGGCTTAGCGATATTGCTTTTTCGCTCTCGTGCCCTAGTTGTTCGCATAATTCCTCGTGTCGATTTTTTATATACCTTTGTATAGCCGTGGGGTATAGCCGACCATTCATTATTGCTAGTATCACACAGACACAAATAAAACCTAAATTGTGACGTTTTCCTCTATTATCTCGTGGGTCGCTTAGGTTTTCTCAGCAATTCTTTAAGTTCTAAAAATCAATGTATAAAACATTTGAAAAAAGGTGAATTATTTTTTCATCCTTCACTTTGTGTTTATTTCTATGTATAATTCATATTATTTAAATTCATGTTTTTAATGCTATGAAAAACAATTACTTGCTAATCAGTTATTGAATCAGGTTCGTCAAATTTTTGAAAAATGGAATAAAAATCAAATTTTTGAATTTTGAAGTTGTATACAAAACGATCTGATTATGCTTTTTGACGACCTGATTTTAGATTTAAAAAAACGCTTTGAAGCAATTGAAAAGCCACGAGCTATTAATTCCACTTATAAGCTGTCCAATATTTTGATGTGTGGTTTTGCCCTCTTTTCGATTAAAGACAGTTCTTTATTAAAATTTACCAGAGAACTCGCTAATCGGGTAGCCAACTTGAAAAATATCTTTCACATTACCCAAACACCTTCAGATACTACGATACGTACACTTTTGGATGAAGTGCCGACCAGTGAGTTAAAACCACTTTTCAAACCCTATTTGGAAGAACTTGATCATCAAAGGGTATTGAAAGACTATGAATTAATAGAGGGTCATTTATTGATTCCTGTTGATGGAACACAGTATTTTAAGAGCAAAACGATTCATTGTGAAAATTGTCAAACTAAAAAACAAGGAGGCTCAATCACTTATCATCACAATGCTTTGGGAGCCGTCATTGTCAACCCCAGGTACTCGGAAGTTTTTCCTGTATCAATTGAAGATATTGTCAAACAAGATGGAAAAACAAAAAACGATTCCGAACTAGCAGCTTTCAAGCGTTTGGTGCCCCAAATTCGGGAAAACCTGCCCGACAAAAAAATCATCATCGGTGGAGATGCCCTTTTTGCCAATGGCCCTGTCATCCGTTTTTTGCAAACGCCTGAAATTGATATGCGTTTTGTTTTTTCCGTCAAACCGGGTAGCCAAGGCTATCTTTTCCTGCAGGCAGAAAGATTGGAGGCTGCGGGGAAAATGAAAATTTTGTCCACAACTGCCAATGGAAAAAAGTATATTACAAAATTTGCAAACGGATTGATGCTCAATGGAACTAATAATGACATTCTGGTAAATTTCATTCATTTTGAAGAGCATAATCTGAAAACAGGCAAAGTCAAGGTGTTCAACTGGATAACCGACATTACGATTACCCTTGACAATTGCGTTAAGATTGTAAAAGTGGGACGTGCTCGTTGGAAAATTGAAAACGAGACCTTTAATACCCTCAAAAACCAGGGTTATGAATTTGAACACAACTTTGGGCATGGTAAAAAATATTTGGCAGCCAATTTCTCTGTATTGATGCTTTTGGCTTTTCTTTTTGACCAAATACAACAGCGGACAAATCAAACATTTTTGGCAGCCAGAAGAAAGGCAGGATCCAATAAAGCCTTATGGGAAAAAGTCAGACAGCTTTTTGACTTGGTTACCCTCAATTCTATGCAACTTATTTATAAAATAATCGCAAAGCAGATCCAAATGAAGATTCAATTTGTCATTTAATCTATGTGTTTCTCTTTTGAAATCAGTACTTAAAGAATTGCTGAGGTTTTCTAATAAGTCTGTAAAGTAACTTTTATACGATTTTTCTTGCTGCATAGCATTTTTTTAGTGGGTGTTTTGATTATTCCGCTAAGCTATGCAGTTTTTTTCTCTTTCTTTTTTTTTATGAAAATGCCGTTCCTCTGGATAGAGCGGCGCCTTTTTACTGGAAATATTTTTGTTGAATAGGCAAACGAAGTGGTGATTTTTCAATGTAATTGAAGAAACGCCGTTGTCACAGAATGTTTTTATACTTTTGCAAAAACAAAGTTGATGAAAAAAGCAAATCACTTTGATGAAATAGACCAGGCGTTGAAATTCAATGAACCTATTGAGCCGACCCATGCCTTTTTTGTAGACCTAAATGATGTAAGAGGGGAGTATCAGGAGAAGCAGATATTTCGGGCTTTTGGTGTCAAGAAAAAAACGGACCAATGTGTATTTAACTACGAAATCAATAAAGACAATAAAACACTTCTGTTTTTAGGAGGGATGAGGGGCTCGGGAAAATCCACTGAACTGGCCAAATATGCGCAACTTCTTCACAACCCCCAATGCTATTTTGTAGTAACCTGCAATATCGACAAGGACCTTTCTTTGGATGACATGGAATTTATGGACATCCTGATTTTAATGTTGGAAAAACTGACCTTAAAAATGGAAGAAGCCAGGATACAGGTGGATGAGGAGGCCGCCAAGTCGTTGAAAAGATGGTTTGAAAACAGAGTGGTTGAAATAAACAGAAGCATTACGGGCGAAGCAGGTATTGAGTTAGGCGCAGAGGCAGGTAAAAACAATGTCTTTAAATGGCTGCTGGGGGTATTTGCTACACTAAAAATGGGGGTCAGCGGAAGTGTCGAAAGAAAACAATCCATCCGCTCGACCCTGAAAAACAACTTTATTGATTTTTCCAGAAAATTTAATGAATATCTACTGGAAGCGGGACGGGCATTGAGGGAAAAAAACAAAGCACAGGAAATCCTTTTCATTATAGATGGCCTGGAAAAAACATGGACGGCGGAAGTCCGTCGTAAGATCATTGTTGACGAAGCCAACCGCCTTCAACAAATTAAAACCAACATCATTTACACCCTCCCTATTGAGCTGATGAAAGAACGGCAGCAGATCAATCAATTTGCAACGCAAGTCATATCTTTCCCCTATATAAAAATTGCCCAAAAAGACGATACCCCCGTTGCTGAATCTTACGAAAGGCTCCGCCAGTTTGTTTTTAAAAGGATCAACCCCGCCCTTTTTGAAGACCCTGCAATTGCGGACAAAGCCATCGAGTACAGCGGAGGCAGCCCCCGCGAATTGTTGAGAATACTGGAGCGGGCCTATTTTTTAAGCGATGAAGAAACCGGTCAGATCCAATCCGCAGCTCTTGACAGAGCATTGGTGAAATTGGGCAACCAAACCGCACAATACCTGACGCCCGAAGAGTGGAAGAAAATCGGAGAAGTAATCAAAAATATTGAACAACAAAAAGACACCGATTACGACCCCATTATCGAAACACTCCTGGAAAAACTGATCCTGATGGAATACAATGACGGGACATTTAAAAACATCAATCCCGTTTTGAAATTATCAAACCTATATCGTCAAAAATTTGATTCCTGATTTTTCAACCGACAGCCTCGAAGACATTAGAGAATTGGAGCGCGCCCTCAAAGGCTCTAATTTCCGGTTTATCGTGTTGCAGTACAACCACCGGAGCATTGTCTCCTTCTTAAAAGATCATTTTCAAAAGAGATTTCCCAACAAAAATAGTACAGAATTAGACCTGGGTGCGGTGGCCCCCCAGTCTTTCCTTTCCAACATAAAAGAAGCGGAAGCAGGCATTGTTTTTTTGAATAACTTCGAAAAGCTCCTTGCCGACCCCTCCTTTGCTGTTTTTTTCAACCAACGAAGAGACCTGCTCTCGGAGTTGCCGATACAAATGATTGCGCTTCTCCCCTCAGGGCCGGGGTTTATTCGCAAAGTAGTGGAAAAAATCCCTGATATGTGGTCGCTCAGAAACCTTACCCTGAGCCTGGAGGTGGAAACGGAAAGAAATAAAGATCAACTAACCAACGTACCTGTCGGAACGCTGGGCGGAGAGAATCTTTCCGAGAAAAATCTGGAAATCGCTGCGCTCAAAAAAAGAATCCGGTCCCTCCCAAAGATTGAAAAGAACAAGGACCTGCTCTTTGGTTTGCTCGATCAATTGCAAAGTCTATACGAAGACATCGGCGAGTATAAAAATGGATTAGAAACGGTCGACACCTGGTACCATTGGCACAAAGAGCTATTTGGTAACGACGACAACCTGCTTGAGATCTTTGATGGAAAAGGGAAATTTCAATGGTATTTGGGAAATTATGCCGACGCCCTTCGATTAAAGGAAAAAGCCTTGAAACTGGCCGAGGCATCAAAGGATGAACATAAAGTATCCCGCCTGCAATCCAATCTGGCCCTGGTGCTTCAAGACCTGGGGGATTACGCAGGTGCCAAAGCGCTATTGGAAAAAGCGCTGGCTTCGGCAGAGCGCAACTATGGAAAAGATCATCCCACCATTGCGATTCGTTATTCGAATTTGGCCCTGGTGCTTAAAGCCCTGGGGGATTACGCAGGTGCCAGGGCGCTATTGGAAAAAGCGATGGCTTCGGCAGAGCGCAACTATGGAAAAGAGCATCCCACCACGGCGGTGAGTTATTCGAATTTGGCCCTGGTGCTTAAAGACCTGGGGGATTATGCAGGTGCCAAAGCGCTATTGGAAAAAGCGGTGGCTTCGGCAGAGCGCAATTATGGAAAAGAGCACCCCTCTACTGCGAGGAGTTATTCGAATTTGGCTACCGTGCTTCAAGCCCTGGGGGATTACGAAGATGCAATAGTATATAGTCAACAATCGGTGACAATATTTGAAGCCACTTTACCCGAAGGGCATCCCAACATAAAAAAAGCCAAAAATATTTTAGCGGGTATCCAAGAAGCAATGAAAAAGAAAAACCTATAACCCGCAATTCTTCAAACCATTACCACTATGACCCGACTACCATTCCTAATCACCATCGCCTTACTCACCCTGGCGAACTTTTTGCAGGCCCAACAACACCCACCCCTCCAACCCCTCGACATCTTCGAACTCGAATGGGCCTCTGACCCCCAAATCTCCCCTGACGGAAAAAGGGTCGTCTACCTCCGCAACGGCATGGACATCATGAAAGACAAGCGGGTAAAAAGCCTGTGGATCATCAACACCGACGGCACCAACCATCAAAAGCTGACCTCGGCTTTCGGCAACGAAGCCAACCCACGCTGGTCGCCCGACGGCACCCGGCTGGCCTTCACGGCCTCCACCCGCAACGACGGAAGCGAGCTGTTCCTCTACTGGGCCAATACCGGCACCATCGCCAAAATATCACAGTTGCCTGCCTCCCCCAACGGCCTCAACTGGTCGCCCGACGGCCAATGGATCGCCTTTTCGATGTTCGTAGAGGGGAAAGAAAAGAAGCTATGGGAGGCGCCCAAAAAACCCAAAGGAGCAGAATGGGGAAAAGCCCCCACGGTGACCACCCGCTTCAAACACGAGGCCGACGGCTCCGGAAAAATGAAACCCGGATTCAGCCACCTCTTCCTGATACCGGCTGACGGCGGCACCCCGCGCCAACTCACTTCGGGCAACTTCAACCACGCCTCCTCTCCCATTTGGTCGAAAGACGGAAACACCTTGTTTTTTAGCTCCAACCGAAAAGACAAATGGGAGTACGACTTCCGAAACTCCGAAATTTATGCCCTCCAACTGGCCGATACCTCCATTGTGGCACTCACCGACCGCGACGGACCCGATCACAGCATTAGCCGTGGAAAAGACGGCAAAACGCTGGCCTATGCCGGCTTTTCCGACAAGCGGCAAACTTACCAGAACCAGCGTCTTTACACGATGAACACCGATGGCTCCAACCGCAAAGAATGGACCACCGACATCGACATCAGCATCTATGCTCCCCAGGCCGACCCCGCAGGAAATGGCATTTATTATTTGTTCGACGAAAAAGGAAATACCAAAATCGGATACATCGATGCCGCCCGTAAGCATGCTGTTGTGGCCAGCAATGTAGGGGGCACTTCCATCGGTCGGCCCTACCCCAGTGGTTCGTTTTCGGTTTCCCAAAACGGGGTCATCGCCTTTACCCATACCACCCCCGATCATCCGGCAGAATTGGCGATCATCCGTCGGGGAGACCGGTCGCCCAGACTGATCACCTTCCTAAACGGCGACCTGCTCGGCCAGCGTACCCTCGGCAAAACAGAGGAGATCTGGTATAAATCGTCTTTCGACAAACGCGATATTCAGGGCTGGGTGGTGACGCCTCCCAACTATGACCCCAACAAGGTGTACCCGTTGTTGGTGGAAAACCACGGTGGGCCGATTCTGAATTATGGCGACCGGTTTACACCGGAAATTCAACTGTATGCGGCAGCAGGTTACGTCGTGTTCTACCCCAACCCACGAGGCAGCACCAGCTATGGCGAAGAATTTGCCAACCTGCTTTATCACAACTACCCCGGCGAAGACTATCAGGATGTGATGGACGGCGTAGATGTGCTGGTCAAAAAAGGCGTGGTATCGGAAGACAGCTTATATGTGACCGGTGGCAGTGCCGGTGGCATCATGACGGCCTGGATCATCGGCAAGACCAATCGCTTTCGGGCCGCCGCCGTCATCAAACCGGTGATGAACTGGATCAGCAAAACCCTCACCGCCGACAATTACTACGGCTATGCCCATACCCGCTACCCCGGCCAGCCCTGGGAGAATCCGATGGACTATTGGAAGTTTTCACCCATCTCGCTGGTGGGCAATGTACAGACACCAACACTGGTCATGGTGGGGCTCGACGATTTGCGCACCCCACCTTCGGAGGCCAAACAGTTGTACCATGCGCTCAAATTGCGGGAGGTGGAGACGGCTTTGGTGGAGATTCCCGGGGCTTCGCATTTTATTGCACGCCGACCCAGTCATTTGATGGCGAAGGTGGGGTATATACTGGGGTGGTTTGAGGAGTATCGGTGAGGCTAAGGTGTAAGAAAATTACTTTTAATGTGAATCAGGGTTTGACCCTTACATTTCTTGAGCAGCCGGATATCAGGCCAAACCACTCGCATTAATTGCGTTTTAGGGCAGTCTGACCTCTGTCAGCCCTGCCGTGGCGGGAACGATCTGACTCCTGACCACTCAGAAGAGAATTTAACCCCTGATTCGCATTTTTACTTTAGTGCTTTACCGATTATCTACTCCGGGTAGGGCTCATAGGTATAGGATTTGTGAATGATCTTCCAACTTCCCTGGTACTTCAACAGCATCATGTAGTCGATATAAACGCGTTTCATGTGGGGCATTCGAATTTCTACTTTAGCCACTGCAGCATCATTTACATAATCGATGGAGAGTATCCTGCCTATGCGGTTGTTTTTTTTCCCAGGTTGAAAGTAAGAAATGTATTTTTGTCCATTTCGAACCATCAGGCTATCGCCAGCAACGGTGTATAGATTGAGGTCGGGATGAAAAGCACGGGCAATTCTTTCGGGCTGGCCATTGGCAGTGCCTTCTATGTAGTCTAACAAGGTGTTTGTAATTGCTTCCAGGTCAGAAGAAGGCGAAGCCCCCAACGAATAAAACGGGACAGTTGTTTGTACTTCCCACTTTTTGGTTTTCTTTTTTCTGACGATGGACCCGCTCCAGATAGTGTCCGGATAGTCATAAGTTTGTCTGACAAATAGTTCGATGTGCCTGAATGAAATTCGTTGTATTGCCTGCTCGATTGGTAACCATTCGACGGCACCTATGTTGTCGGGCATGGTGTTGTTGGTGTCGCTAAGGTGTTGGCAGTAATACATATTTCGGATAGAAACATCGGTTTTATCGTCTTCCACGGATGTCAGCGAAAATGTACCTTTAAGCACAGGGTCAGAAATAGTTAGCCCATAGTCCGCTGCGAGCCGGTGTAGGTTTTTCTGGATGGACCCTTCGTCATCTTGATAATATCCTGGTGTTACCCAGAGGTCCGTGTTTTTGAATTTGAGGACCATCAATTCATCGTTGGCATTATATATCAATAATCTGTGAAATACGCTGAGGTCGTTTTTTGCCTCTGCCCCAACATTTAGCGAAAGCCAAAAAAACAGAAAAGGAATGAGTTTATTCATAATTTGATGAATGTTTTGTACTTCTCGCAAATGACCCCCGACTATATCTATCAGTGACAAATTTAAGAATTATAGTTTGGGATGAAAAATTGGCAGGCCAGGTTCAGATACATTTCTCCAGCTGGGCAACCCAAGTACTGTTGGGACTATGTTGGTTGTTGAACAAAAAAACTACTTCTAAAATACTACTGCATTTCCCTTACTTCAACGCTCTTTTTTGTCACCATTTCCGTGGAGAGGTGGTTTTGCCCCGTTATCAACCGGCCATCCACCTCCATATGGGCTGTGCCTTTTTCGGAATGATGAAAAAGGGCGCCCCGATCTTTCAGCAAAGTTTCCAAGATGAAGGGATACTGGGCATAATGAGGCAGGTCTTTTCGTTCGTGGGAGTCGGGGAATCCATTTACATTTTTCCCTTCCACGAGGTATTTTCCGTCAGATGTTTTTAGGTTAACCAATGCGGCCGATCCGTGACAAACCGATGCAATCACGCCATTATTTTTCTCGTAAATATGCATGACAATTTTTTGGATCGCCTCGTTTTGTGGAATGTCAAAGATGGGCGCACTCCCTCCGGTAAATTGGACAATGCCATATTCGTCGGGGTTGACATCGGTAGGTTTACGTGTATTTTTGAGGGCATACATAAAGTCGAAATCGTAAAGATACTTCATATGAAAACTATCAGCGGGATTGATGTATGTCAGAGGCACCATACCACCTAGTGGACTTAGAAAGTCAATGTGATAACCGGCGTTGTGATAGGCATCGTAGGCTACTGCTACCTCGGAAAAGCTATTGCCTGCCGGCAAATCGGAATCGCCCTGTCGGTTAGCGTTCGACACCACAATGAGGGCCTTTCTGCCATGCCGGTTGCTGTCATCGCTGGCGGCCGTTTTAGTAATTATCTTCCATCCATCCTCCAGTTTTTTTAGGAGGATAAGGTCGATAAATCGCTTGCTGAGGGAAGGAATGATTACCTCCAGTTTGACGACGGCGATCCCCTCAAAGCGGTCGATAGAAAGAATATTTGATACCCGTCCATTGAATTTACCGGGCTCATATTTGGCTAGCCGGTCGGCATACTCTTCGATCTTCATAATGAAGAGCGGCTTGTCTTTATGGTCTAAAAACATATTCGCTCCCGGCAAAAAGGCGGCTTTCAATTGGTTAGGGTAATTATAGGCCGTACCATTTGCATATTGACCAATAACTGCTTTGATCTGGTCTTCTTCCGTAAGATCTGTAGCAGGGGCATTCGGTTGAGCCCATAATATTCCGAAAGCGGCGATACATACAAGGGTTATACAAGATAAAGTCTTCATACAAGATGTTATTTATGGAATAATTCAATTGCCAACAACAATGGCGATTCAAAGCTATGGGTATTCTATTGAAAATCATTGGTTTATTATAACCTCGTAGTGCGAACTTATAACTTTGAACAATTAAACCCTCGAATTGAAAAATGTGAAGTGGTCATTTTATGGATTCACGGAACCTTGCTGGAGTAGTGCCGGTTGTTTTTTTGAAAGCCGTGTAAAAAGTGGATTTAGAGTTGAAGCCACATTCGTAGCCAATGGCTTCGAGGGTAAGATGGTGGTCGGAAGCCAGACGCTTTTTAGCTTCGGCAATGCGGTATTTGTTGATAAAGGACTGAAAACGTATGCCGATATTGTCATTTAACAACTGGGAAAGGGTGTGGGGTAGGATGTTGAGGCGGGCTGCCAGTTCAGGTAATTTTAAATCTGGATTTTTGTATAATTCCTCCTGTTTGAGTATGTTTTCCAATTGGTGGATAAGTTGTTGTGCCTCTGTATCTTCAATTCTTTTGTTGTTGTATTTAGAGGGTTGCCCTAACAGGGTCGAACTTTTCCGTCTGCGGAATATCAGGAGCATGATCAGCATGTACAGCATAAAAGAAAAAAGCAGCGCTCCTAGCGCGAGTTTACTACGAAAATAGCGAAAAAGCGTCCTAATTCATTGACAAACAGTTACTTAAGTCAATGTCATTTGTATACACTAACTCCCTTTATTTTCACTTTTTTATGGTGAATTTTCTCCAAGTTGAGCGCCTTAAAAAGGGCTTTTTCGCTGGGCGTCATTTCTTCTAGTTGAAAGCGTGGCTCTATTAGTCCATCCCTTGGTTTTTTACCCAGCACACTTACCAGTCGGATGTTAGCCAATTCATTGAGCAGGGCATTGATCCCTCTTTTGAATGATCCCTTTTTTTTAACTTGCCTGAGCAACAATGCACTCAACAAATAAGCGATCACGCAAATAAAATAGTGTACTCTTATTTTTTGATCTGTCCAGTGGTATTGTGGTCTTATTGTTAGATGATAGGGGTTCTTTAGTTCCTTAAACGCTTTTTCAACATTAGCTTGGCCGTAATAGGCCTGTATAATCTGTACGGCTGCCCACTCATGCCTGTTGGTCATCAATATCCTCAGACCGTAGTTTTTACCAGCCTCATTTATCTGTGCTTCGTTTCTTTCAAATTGCAACTCATACCTACCTTTACTCTTCCACTTCAACTCCCATGTAATCAAATTGTTACATTTCTTTTCTTCCAATATCCTTGTTATTTGTCGGGTCAGTTGCTTTCTGTTTCTTTTATTGGATTTTGGATTCGACAGCTTCTGTTGAAGTTGCTCCAACTGACGTTCAACTTTAGTTAGCTTCGTATCCATACCGCGCAATTGCCCCTCCCTGAGGTTGTCCGACAAAAAGAATACGAGCGTTCTTTCTTTACCCCACACCTCTGTTTTTACCATATGATAATTGGATACATCTTCCCCAAGTGCTTTCCCTTTCAACTTCTGTAAAGATTTGGTTGTCAGTTCTTTATGGTTGGTTGGCGTTAGCGCACCTACATAGTACAACTCCGATTTTTCTATAATTTCCAGGTTAGTCTTTGAGTTGTTACCACGATCTAAAACAACAGTGTGTCGAGCCAGGTCCAGCTTCAAAGCTATCATTCGCTTTACCACCTGCCCAATGACATTCTTAAATACAGCACTGTCGTTTATGTTGCCCGTATAACTGTGATGAAACAATGGAATCTGATCTTGCTGACTTACTACTAAGACAAGGCCAACCTGTCGCAAATCATTTCGCTTCTGCTTGTTCTTTCCTCTTTGGGCAATTGTATTTTTATTGTTAGTGGTTGAAATGAATGTGTAAAAATTGGTCGTATCATAGAACAAGCTATCCGTTTTTATCTCAAATTTGTCCAATATTTTCAATAAAATCTCCTCCTCTGCTTTTGCTATATTTTCTATTGGAAGGACGTCCATCTGATCCCAAAAATGCTGGCTGTCCAACTTTGATAAATCGCCTTTGAGCAGATACTCCAGCGAAGTTGTTTTTGCCCATTGATACCAGCCTCTTTTAGAAGTCATCCGACAACTTCTGCCGATGGCAGCCAGTAAAAATGTAGCGCCAGCCGTAAGTCCGTTTCTTAATGGTTTAGAAGAGTCGTTTTTTCGATTAGATTGTATATATTTGTTGAGGATTGAGACGATGTCAACTTGGCGGGCCATGTCCAGCAAGGCCGAAACGTCGCCATGCTGATACGATTTTAACCGCAACGTATTGATAGGCCCGCTGAGGCGACCCAGCAGCCGGTCTGCACTACCCAGGTATTCCAGCACGACAGGTCGGGGTTTGCCGTTGACCCGCCGACTTTCCACAATGTACCAGTATTTGCGGCCTTTTACTGTTTTCTGTTGCAAGCTAGCCATAGTTGGTGTATACACTTAAATTTTCGTCACCGCAAAATTACTGAAAATCAACCACTTATGCAAGTGTTGATTTAGCAAAAGTTAGTGTATACATTTTTAAAACTCGCCCAGCCCTCACAACTTACTGACTCTCAATGATTTATAGCCGAGATTTTCGACTTTTTCTGCATTTCCGTGATAAACTCACGCTAGGATATAGGAAGTAAACCCTGCAAAGTAATAAGCTGCCCAAATGACTATATTTCCAATAAAAAGGCTGCTCCACCATTTGTCCATGCTACCAGACGACAGACGACGGAAAGCAACATTCTTGAGCATGTCCCGACCAATAATACCTGACAACAGCAAATATCCCAGCCAGAAGTGGTATATAAAAGATATAACGTGATTTTTCCATAAAGATATATTCTCCTCATATGGGTAGAAATACCCTCCTCCCACAGCTATGAGCACCAATAGGAGTAGGTGGTATTTCCAGTATTGGTAAAATCGGTTGTCGGCTTTGATTGAATGGGTATAAAAATAAAAGAAAGGGCCGATAAAAAAGCAGCCAGTCAACCCAAGTTGGAGATAATCGTAATCTAAATCCCGCATGAAATAATAAAACACCGACTTGCCTATTCGGATGCTCATACTCAGCAGCATCCCCCCCAAAAACAGGTTCGACAACCGTTTGGGGCGAGCAATAAACAACAAGTAAATGGCCAGGATCACCCCATTGAATGCCCCCAATGCACTAAAAAAGAATAATAATTCCTTACTCACATCCATGTCTCAAATGTACAAAGAATTTAAAACGAGGTGTTAAAAATAGAAACGTCGCAATCACTGAGCAATCTGGCTTCAATGGAATACCATTAATGAGCACTTATACCAAGCTTGGAGTCCTCAGATTAGACTATTGAATATCTTTCCTTCTACTAATAATACCCCGATTCCACCGAATAATAAAACCTCCGCCCATCTCCTCCCGTATTTAATGTAAATTTGTAACTGCGATGCCAAGTCCGTCACGGTTTACAGCTGCGATGCCCCAATAAAACCCACCCAAAATCGTTTTAAAAAGCGCAACCAAAACAAGTCCACCTTCAACATGACCACATCCGACCAACAACCCAATTCCTCACCCCCCACTTTCTGGGAAAAAGCCCGGTTTCTGGCCGTCGAAAAATGGCTACTCCTCAAAGCCTGGTGGCAGCGGTATGCCTCTGACAAATCGCGTATGGGACTTGCACTCCGCTTTGCAGGCGGCTTTTTCGGAAGTATTGTATTGTTTCTATTGTTATTGCTTTTACTAGTGCGTATAGGCGCTTTCGGCAAACTCCCCTCCAAAAAAGACCTCGTCAACATCCGCAACGACAACGCCACCGAGGTATGGTCGGCCGACGGTGTACTCCTCGGCAAATACTACACCCAAAATCGTACAAACGTCAACCACAAAGACATATCCCCCCACCTCATCAACGCCCTCATCGCCACCGAAGATGCCCGCTTCTTCCAACACCAGGGCATCGATCTGCGAAGCTGGGGGCGTGTGCTGGTAAAAACCGTACTCCTCCAGGACGACTCCGGCGGCGGTGGCAGCACCCTCAGCCAACAACTGGCCAAAAACCTCTACCCCCGGCAAAACTACTGGCCGGTGACCATCCTCGTCAACAAAATGAAAGAGATGTTCGTGGCCAGACGATTGGAAAGGGTCTATTCCAAAGACGAACTCCTCGGGGTCTACCTCAACACCGTCCCCTTCGGCTCCAACATATATGGCGTAGAGGTGGCCGCCCGCCAGTTTTTCAACACCAATGCCACTGAAATCCAACCCGAACAGGCCGCTGTACTCGTAGGCATGCTCAAGGCAAATACCTACTACAACCCCGTTCGCAATCCCGAAAATGCTTTGCGCCGCCGCAACACCGTTCTCAACCAAATGAAAAAATACGGCTACCTCGAAGCGGTCACCTACGACTCCCTCAAACAAATACCCATCGAGGTAGAATACAACCGCGAACGCCACTACGACGGTCAGGCCACCTACTTCCGCGAACACCTACGCCTCGAACTCAAAGAGCTGATCCAACAATACCAGAAGCCCGATGGCTCCGAATACAATCTCTACACCGATGGCCTGAAAATATACACAACAATAGATTCCCGTCTTCAGGCTTACGCCGAAAAAGCCGTATCCCTCCACCTCAAAAACCTGCAAAAAAAATTCGACCAGCACTGGAAAAGCAAAAAGGTATGGGGCGATGAAAATATATTGTTCCGCGAAATGAAAAAGTCAGACCGCTACAAAAAGCTGGCGGCTGCCGGGATGAGCGAAGAAGTCATCCGCACCGAATTCGACCGCAAATACAATATGACCATCTTTACCTGGGAGGGCGAAGAAACGCGGGAATTCAGCCCCCTGGATTCCATCAAATATTACTTCGCCATGCTCAACGCCGGCTTCCTGGCCATGGACCCCCACACCGGCAGTGTCCTCGCTTGGGTGGGCGGCTCCAACAATAAATACTTCCAGTACGATCACGTCAAATCAACCCGCCAGGTAGGCTCCATTTTCAAACCCATCGTTTACGCCAAAGCCCTTCAGAATGGCTATTTCCCCTGCGACTACTTCCACAACCGACTCGTTACTTACACCGACTACGAAGATTGGAAACCGCAAAATGCTGATGGCAAATACGGTGGCGTCTATTCCATGGGCGGTGCCTTGAGCAAATCCGTCAATGCGGTTGCTGTTGACCTCATTATGCGTACCGGCGTAGAAGAGGTGCAGGAGTTGGCCCGCGATATGGGCGTAGCCACCGAAATCCCCGACGCACCCGCGATCGCCCTGGGGGCTGCCGACTTGTCGCTGTACGATATGATACAGGTGTACGGCACCTTCGCCAACCGGGGCAAACACGTCGGCCCCCGCTACCTTACCCGCATCGAAGCTGCCGACGGTACCCTCATCGCAGAATTTGAACAAAACGAACCCGAAGAGGTCCTTTCGGAAGACTATGCCGACGTGATGACCAAAATGATGCAGATGGTGGTCGATAGCGGCACCGCCAGGAGGTTGCGAGCCGTGTATCAGTTCCAACAAGACATTGCCGGAAAGACCGGTACCACCCAATCGCACTCCGACGGTTGGTTTATGGGCTTTATGCCGGGCATCGTGGCGGGGGCCTGGGTAGGTGGCGAATACCCGCAGGTGCGTTTCCGGTCGCTGTCACTGGGGCAGGGTGCCAACACGGCCCTTCCGATATGGGCCATTTTTATGAAAGAAGCCATGAAAAATAAAGCCTTCCGTCATTGGGGCAGAGCCCGTTTTCCCGAGCCCTCTTACGCCGTAATGGAATCACTCCGGTGCCCACCCTACCTCGAAGAAGAACCCATTGCCGCCTCCGACGATGAAGGCGTCAACGCACAAATAGACAACCTCCTCGATGCCCTCCGCCAACGCAAGAAAGAAAAAGACCAGGAAAAACGCGTCAACACCAACCCACGCGATCAGCGCAGCAAAGGCAGCAAACGCTCCGAAGAAATACGACGCAAGAACGAAAAGAAGAGAAAGAAAAAAGAACGCAAAAAGAAACGCAAAAAATTCTGGGATAAGGTTTTTGACCGGAATTAGATGGTTTACGGTCAACGGTTGGGGTGTCCAATGGTTTACGGTTTGTATCGCGTCTACCGACTATCGTCCACCGTCCACCGCCACCCCAATACATTCCAGGTCTTCCCAAAACGAAGGATACGACTTCTCCACCACTTCAGGCGTTCGGATGGTTACCTGTCTCAACATCCCCAGCATCGCCAGTGACATGGCCATCCGGTGATCGTCGTAGGTGTCGAAAACGGGGTCTTGGATCGCCGCCTTTCCACTTATCGTAAAACCATCCTGTGTTGCTTCGCTGATAGACACGTTTACTTTGCTAAGCTCAGCTTCTAAGGCGGCTATCCGGTCCGTCTCTTTGATGCGCAGGGTCGACAGTCCACTGAATCTGCCCGGTACGCCCAGCCCGGCGCAGATCACTGCCAGGGTTTGAGCCAGGTCGGGGCAGTCGGTGAAGTCGTAATTAAATTGTTGGGGAAGCTGCACAGTTGCCGGTTTCGTTAGCCGTATGTGGTTGGTTCCAAAGTGGGTCTGCACCCCCAATACCGGCATCATTTCCGCAAGTATTGAATCACCTTGAATGCTGTTGGCTTGCAGGCCTTCGAGGGTAACGTCTGCTGTTTTGGCGAAAGCCGCCAACCCATAGTAATAAGAGGCTGCCGACCAGTCTGCCTCCACGATCAGGTCTTTGGGTACATATTGTTGCGGTGGCACGCGGATGGTGGCGTTGTCAAATGTAGTGCTTACGCCAAAATGGCCCATCAACCGCAAAGTCATCCGGATATACGATGCAGAAACCAGAGGGCCTTCGAGGTGAAGCGTCAGGCCGCCAGGCAAGGTAGGAGCGATCAGCAATAAGGCAGAAATGAACTGGCTGCTTATGTCTGCACGGATGCTTATATGACTGCCGGTCGCTGCCATTCGTTCCAGGGCAAACTCTCCAATGCGAATGGGCGGAAACCCATCTTGCCCCAAATACTGAATGTCTGCACCGATCTGTTGCAGCGCCTCTACCAGCGGGGCTATGGGGCGCTGTTGCATACGTGTGCTGCCTGTTAATGTTTGATGTCCAGGCTGTGTGCAGAGCCATGCCGTCAAAAACCGGAAGGTGGTGCCGCCTGCGCCTGCGTCGACGAGCGAGATGGGATGGTGTAATGCGTGTGCAAGTTGTTGGGAATCTTTGGCGTTGGAAAGATTGTTTATTTCAAAAGGATAGGAGGTGTTGCCGGCTTTCGCTAAATCTGGAGGTAGTTGCTCGTTGGAGTGGCGCCCTTTTCTTTCGCAAAGGGCCCGGATGATCAATGCCCGGTTGCTGATACTTTTGGAGCCGTTGAGGCGGATGGAACCGCTGAGGTGGGAGCTTTTATGCGATATTTGCAGCGACATGGCGGGTTAGTCTGTCCATATCAGGTGCACCACTTCCTCCGTATCCGGATGCAGGCTCAGACTCACCGGGCAGTGGTGGGCTGCTTTTTCCAGGATTTTTTTCTCCTTTTCGGAAAACTGTTTTTCAGGCATGGTGATGGTGACTTCCAGCCGGGCGATGCGCCGGGGATTGGCGGCCATAATTTTGTTGACGGTGGCGGAGGCGCCCTCCATATCGATGTGGTGGTTGCGGGCAGCGATGCCCATGATGGTGAGGATACAGGTGGCCAGAGAGGTGGCCATCAGGTCGGTGGGCGAGAAGGCTTCTCCTTTGCCTTGATTGTCGACGGGAGCGTCTGTAAGTATCTTGTTGCCGGAGCGTAAGTGAGTGGCTTCGGTGCGCAATTGGCCGGTGTAGGTTACAGTGGCAGTCATAGTTGTTGACGTGTAGGAGTGTTGTTGAGGTTTGGTGGGGCAGGGTTCTTCTTAGGCTCGCTCGAAAAATAACTTGTCGTTGTCTTTGATAAAAATTACAAATAAGCGACCCCGATAGCTATCGGGGTGAGCGCCTGCCTGTCGGCAGACAGGGTTTGTGATTTTTTCAAAGACACCAAAAAGACAATTTATTTTTTGAGCTTTACTTAGTAAGTGCTAAATAGATGCGTTAGTAAGAAGCTACTCTTCTTCGTGTTTGCCATTTTCCTGGTCTTTGAGATTTTTGCGGAAGGCTGCATCACGGTCGTATGCTTTGATGATCTCTTTGACGAGGCGATGCCGCACCACATCGTCGGCGGTGAGGTTGACGATGCCGATGCCGCCCACGTCGTGCAGGATGTTGATCGACTGCCGCAGGCCCGACTTTTGGTTGTAGGGCAGGTCTATCTGGCTAAGGTCGCCGGTTATGATGCATTTGGCAGAGGGGCCTATTCTTGTCAGAAACATTTTGATCTGGGTGGTGGAGGCGTTTTGCGCTTCGTCGAGGATGATGAAGGCGTTGTCGAGGGTACGTCCGCGCATAAAGGCCAGGGGTGCCACTTCGATGATGCGGTTCGACATGAAGAAGTTCAGTTTGTCGAGGGGCAGCATATCGTCGAGGGCATCGTAGAGGGGGCGGAGGTAGGGATCGACTTTTTCTTTGAGGTCGCCGGGCAGGAAGCCGAGGTTTTCACCTGCCTCGACGGCGGGGCGGGTGAGGATGATCTTTTTGACCAGTTTGTTTTTAAGGGCTCTGACGGCCAATGCCACCGCCACATAGGTTTTGCCGGTTCCGGCTGGCCCGAGGGCGAATACGATGTCATTGGCTTCGCTCGACTCGATGAGCTTTTTTTGATTGAAGGTTTTGGCTTTGATGGGTTTGCCGTTGCGGCCGTGAACGAGGGTGGAGTTGCCGTTGCCGTTGCTCAGTTTGGTGGCAAAGGGATTGTTGCCGTTGAGGAGGTCCTCGACGGCTTGGGTGGTGAGTTCGTGCTGCTCGCGGAGCATACGCACCATCATTTCCAGCTTCCTTTTGGCGTTTTGGGTTTCTTTTTTGTTGCCACTTAGTTTTACATTGTTGCCGCGGGAAGTGATGGTCACTTCGGGATAAGCTTTGCGCAACAGGTTGAGTTTGACGTTGTTTTCGCCGTATAGTTCAACGGGATCGATGTCATCTATGGTCAGGATTATTTCGCTCAATATTTATTGTGTTTAAGTAAAGTATAATTATTTTGCGCCAAGTTAGGCAAAAGCCGACAGCCGGGCAATAAAATCCGGCACGTATTTCAATTTCTACAATCTTTATGCCCATCACAACGCTGACTACCGATTTTGGCCTCAAAGACTATTATGTGGGGCTGGTCAAGGGAGCACTTTTGAGTAAAAACCCCGACCTCCGGATCGTAGATATCACCCATAACGTAAATGCTTACGATATCGTTCAGGGGGCCTTTATTTTAAGAAATTGTTATGCCGAATATCCCGTAGGTACCATCCACATCATCAGTGTAGGCGATTACAGCCAGGCCAAACCCTGCTTTCTGGCCATCCGATACGCCGGCCACTACTTCATCGGGCCCGACAATGGCGTATTTTCCCTACTCTTCGATCATAAACTGACCCGCGACATCTACGAGTTGGCTTACGCCGAAAATAATACCTTTCCCCTCAAAAACGTCTTTGCCGACGCCGTAGAACATTTGCTAAGTGACCTTCCCTTCAATGAGATCGGCATACCCATCGACGCCATCGACGAACGGATCACCTTCCAGCCTGTGACCGGCCCCTCCCTGATCAAAGGCGCCGTGATACACATCGACAATTATCAAAACGTCATCACCAACATCGGCCGCGACGTATTTGACCGGGTAGGTCAGGGCCGCAAATTCGCACTATACTTTCAACGCCACAACCCCATCACCCGAATGAGCAGGTATTACACCGATGTGGCTGTTGGCGAAACACTCTGCTTTTTCAATTCGGCGGGCTGCCTCGAAATTGCCATCAACATGGGCAAAGCAGCAGAGCTACATGGCCTCAAAGTGGAGGATGCCGTGGAGGTAACGTTCAAGTGAGAAACGACATCATTAAATTCCAGCTAACTTTGATAAAACGCATTGTAAAACTAACATTTCGCCCTGACGCGGTCAACGACTTTCTGGACCTCTTCCAAAACAACCGTTCCACCATTGCGGGTTTTGAAGGCTGCCACCACCTCGAATTATTGCGTGAGCATCCCGAAGGCACGGTTTTTTTCACCTTGAGTCATTGGGAGTCGGAACAAACGCTCGAAGCTTATCGGCATTCCGACTTTTTTCGGGACACCTGGGCCAAGACGAAAAAGCTGTTTGCCGAAAGACCCGAAGCCTGGACGGTGACAGTGGTTGGATAAAAACGTATCTTTACCACCCAACTACAAACCGCCAATGCCATGCCCACCTATCGCCACGTCAGCTACCTCTGGGATCGACAAAAAGCACCGCCCGCCGACGACCAACCCGGACTCCTCCTCTACCGCTCCAACCTCCTCGGCGCCGACCTGCGCATCACCAATTTTGGCGGTGGCAACACTTCCTGTAAAACCACCGAAGTAGACCCGCTGACCAGCCAGCCCGTCGAAGTGATGTGGATCAAAGGCTCTGGCGGCGACCTCGGCACCCTCCGCCGCAATGGCATCGCCGGATTGTACGTCGACAAACTCCGCGCCCTTAAAAACCGATACCGGGGCCTCGAATACGAAGACGAAATCGTACCGCTGTATTACCATTGTTTGTTCGACCCGGACAGCCGCGCCCCTTCCATCGACACGGCGCTACATGGCCTGTTGCCATTCCGCCACATCGACCACTTGCATCCAGATGCGGTCATTGCCATCGCTGCTGCTAAAAGTGGCCGCGAGATCGTCAGGCAAGTTTGGGGCGAAACAATGGGCTGGGTGCCCTGGCAACGCCCCGGCTTCGACCTCGGCCTTCAACTCGAACAATGCCTGCACGACCATCCCGGCATCCGGGGCATCGTATTGGGAGGGCATGGGCTGTTCACCTGGGCCGACACGTCGTACGATTGTTATGTCAACAGCCTGGAGGTGATCGAGCAGGCCGCCCAATTCATTGCCGAAAGGGAAGCTGTCGGCCGCCCCGTCTTTGGCGGGCAAAAGATAAGAAGCCTTTCGGCAAAAGCGCGCAAAGCACAAGCAGCCCGGCTAGCTCCCCTCCTCCGGGGGCTTTGCTCCAGCCACCACAAAATGATCGGCCATTTTTCCGACGACGAAGCCGTACTCCAATTCATCAACAGCAACGACTTAGACCGGCTCGCTCCCCTCGGCACCTCCTGCCCGGACCACTTTCTTCGCACCAAGATTCAACCATTGGTATTGCCCGTCGGGCAAGATGCCGACCTGGGTGATCCCGACCATGTAAAATTATTGTTGAAGCCAGCTTTCGCAAAATACCGGCAGGAGTATACTGATTATTACAACAGCTGCAAACATCCCGATAGCCCTCCCATGCGCGACCCCAACCCGGTGGTGATCCTCTATCCGGGGGTGGGTATGTTCGCTTTCGCTAAAAACAAACAAACCGCCCGGGTGGCCTGCGAATTTTACAAAAATGCCATCAACGTCATGCGCGGCGCAGAGGCCATTTCGGAGTACACGGCCCTTTCCCGACAGGAAGCCTTCAACATCGAATACTGGCTGCTGGAAGAAGCCAAACTCCAGCGTCAACCAGCCGAAAAACCCCTGTCGCGACACATAGCACTTATCACCGGTGGGGGAGGCGGCATCGGTACGGCTGTCGCCAAAAAACTGGTGGCAGCGGGCGCCAATGTCGTATTGACAGATGTTGAGGGAGGCCATCTTCAGGAAGCGCTTTCCGGCTTTGGAAATGACGAAGCCACCGCTTTGGTCTGCGATGTCACCCAACCCACCGATGTAGTAAACGCCTGCCACCAGGCCTGTCTCGATTTCGGAGGCATCGACATCGTGGTGCATTCTGCCGGACTGGCCATCGCCAAAACACTGGCCAACACCACTTCCGCCGACTGGAACCAACTACAAGATGTACTCGTAAAAGGACAGTTCAACATCACCCAACAAGGGGTTGCCGTAATGCGCAAACAGGCACTCGGCGGCAACATCATCAACATCGCATCCAAAAACGGACTGGTAGCCGGCAAAAACAACGTAGCCTATGGCACCGCCAAAGCCGCTCAACAACACATGACCCGTTTGTTGGCCGCCGAGCTGGGCCCGGAGCAAATCCGTATCAACACCATCAACCCCGACGGCGTCATCACGGGCAGCAAAATATGGGAAGGCAACTGGGCCGAAGACAGAGCCCGGACCCACGGCATCACCGTAGAAGAACTACCCGCATTCTACGCCCAACGCAACCTTATGAACGCCATCATCCGCCCCGAAGACGTGGCCAACGCCGTCATCGCCCTCCTAACCCTCCTCGACAAATCCACCGGAAACATGCTTAACGTCGATGGAGGCATACCCCAAGCCTTCACCCGATAACCCAAAAACCCCAGCAAGCTTACCTGCTGAAAACCGGGGTCAGTATCACCGAACAGCAGGAAAGCGGCAACATCAAATATCTAAAAAGAGCCCTGAAAAGCCTGTCCCGGACTCGTTCCGGGAGGCGACTGCATCAACATCGTGCGAAGCGCGATGAAACCCCTACCCAAAAAGAGCCCTGAAAAGCCTGTCCCGGACTCGTTCCGGGAGGCGACTACACCAACATCGTGCGAAGCGCGATGAAAAACAAAAAAAATGACCATCACCAACATCAACAACCAAAATCACCCCCTCCAACCACCCCACAAAACCCGATACGACCATCTCTGCAACCAGCTCACCAACCCCACCCTCCACCCCGATCATCTAATAGAACAGATCCAACAACTCCAGATCGCCATACCCAGTTGGGCGTTGGGTGCGGGCGGCACCCGGTTTGGGCGGTTCCGGATGGGA
The DNA here is from genome assembly GCA_965222105.1 of Saprospiraceae bacterium. Classification (GTDB taxonomy): domain Bacteria; phylum Bacteroidota; class Bacteroidia; order Chitinophagales; family Saprospiraceae; genus CALGLS01. The sequence goes on from CBDCTQ010000024.1 coordinate 39,212, forward strand.
GGCGAACCAACCAGCCTGGAACAAAAAATCGACGATGTAGGCATCCTCCATGCCCTCACCCGGTCTGCTGGCGCCATATCACTACACATTCCCTGGGACGTGCCCACCGACCCCGATGCCATCCGTCAGCGCGCTCAAAAGCACGGGATCGTATTCGACGCTGTCAACTCCAACACCTTCCAGGATCAACCAGGTCAACAATACAGTTACAAATTCGGATCCTTGTGTCATGTCGATCCAGCTATCCGCCAACAGGCCATCGAACATAACATCGAAGTGATCGAACACGGCAAAGCCCTGGGCAGCAAAGCCCTCACCGTCTGGTTGGCCGACGGCTCCACTTTTCCCGGACAGCAGAATTTCCGAAAGGCATTCCAAAACACCCAACAATCTCTGCACGAAATATATCGCCACCTGCCCGACGACTGGCAGCTTTTCATCGAGTACAAACCCTATGAGCCAAATTTTTACTCCTCGGTCATTCCCGACTGGGGCACTGCACTGCTTTTGGCGGAAGCCTGCGGTCCTAAGGCCTACGTCCTGGTCGATCTTGGCCACCACCTGCCCAACACTAATGTCGAACAGATCGTAGCCACCCTTATGATGAAGGGCCGTCTGGGAGGATTTCACTTCAACGACAGCAAATACGGCGACGACGATCTCACCTGTGGCAGCATCAAGCCCTACCAATTGTTCCTGATCTTCAACGAACTGATCGAGGGGCTCCAACAATCCCCACCCGGAGCTTCCCCACTTGCCTGGATGATCGACGCCAGCCACAACGTCAAAGACCCAATGGAAGACCTGATGCAGTCGTTGGAAGCCATCCGCCAGGCATATGTAAAAGCATTGTTGATAGATCGGGCTGCATTGGAAGAAGCTCAGAGAAGCCTTGATGTCGTTCGGTGTCAGGAAATTCTGCAGGAGGCATTTTTGACGGATGTCCGGTCATTGGTGGCAGAGGCGAGGTTGCGCAGCGGTGGGGCCCTCGATCCGATCGGTTGTTATCGTAAATTAAATGTTAGGGCCAAATTGATAGAAGAAAGAGGTCTTGATGGCTCTGCTACCGGCTTATGAAAAAAGTGACAGCTATATTCGATATTGGAAAAACCAATAAAAAATGCTTCCTCTTCGACGAAACTGGCCGGGAGCTACACAGTGCATCTGTCCAAATAACCGAAATCCGGGACGATGACGGCTTCCCCTGCGATGATCTGACGGCCATCGAGCGTTGGATAGAGCAATCATTGACGAGGATCATGCAGGACGGGAGATACCAACTAACTGCTGTCAACTTTTCGACCTATGGCGCCAGTTTCGTCCATGTGGGCGACAACGGCCGACCCGTCACTCCGCTTTACAATTACTTAAAGCCCTTTCCGCCGGATCTGCTTCACCCATTTTACGATAAGTACGGAGGGAGGTCGGCTTTCGCCAAAATCACGGCTTCCCCGTCGTTGGGTATGCTTAATTCGGGGTTGCAATTGTACTGGTTGAAGCAACGCAAGCCGGTAGTTTTTCAACAAATCCGGTGGTCGCTTCACCTCCCGCAGTACTTTTGTTATAAACTGACCGGGCAGGCAGTGAGTGAGTTTACCAGTATCGGTTGCCACACCGGTTTGTGGGATTTTCCGAAAGGAGCATACCATCGTTGGGTGCCAGAGGAAGGCATCAATGGCGTGTTGCCCCCTATTGTTTCGGCGGATACTTATTTTCAGAAAAAATTGGCTGGTGAACCGGTGAAGGTAGGTGTAGGTATCCATGACAGTTCGGCAGCGTTGTTGCCCTATTTTCGAAAAGACAAAGGGCCGTTTTTGTTGATCTCCACTGGCACCTGGAGCATTGCCCTCAATCCATTCAGTGAAGATCCGTTGACTGATGAGTTGGTTCAGAACGACTGCCTCAACTACATGCGTCCCGACGGCAAAGCGGTCCGGGCAGCCCGGTTATTTTTGGGGCGGGAACACGACGAGCAGGTACATCATTTGCGAAATCGCTACCGTACTCAACAACATGTACACAAGTCAATAGCATTTAGCGAAAGCATCTATGCCCGGTTGCAGCAAAAAAAGTTGCATTGCTTTGACTTTAAACATCTGTCGCAGATAAAAGGAGGGCCCCCGGCTTCCATAACCGATCATTTCACTACCTTTGAAGAAGCCTATCACCAACTGATGATCGAACTGATAGCCATACAAATAGCTGCCGCCAAACGGGCCATTGGCACCACCCGGATCAAACGGATATACATCGATGGTGGATTTGCCGAAAACCCTATTTTTGTGGAATTATTGGCGTTGCATTTTGTGGAGCTGGAAGTGATTGCGGCTCCTGAGCCCAGGGGTTCAGCGCTGGGAGCTGCGCTGATCGGTCGATGGAATCACTTCACGGGGCAATGACCAATTTGCGAAAAACAAAAAAAATGGCCGACCAAAACCAACCCGCCACCGAATTTGAGCGACAACCCGTTCCTGCGTCCCGCCTCAAAAGCTGGAAGAGTTTTCTGGGCATGTATGCCGGAGAACACGCTGCCGGTACGGAATTTATGATCGGGCCCTTGTTTCTCACCGCTGGGGTGAGTGCCTTCGACTTAATTGTGGGGCTGTTGTTGGGGAACTTGCTGGCTGTACTGTCCTGGCGTTTTATCACAGCCGAGATCGCCGTCAAAAACCGGTTGACGTTGTACTACCAATTGGAAAAAATTTGCGGCAAGCGGCTCGTCGTTTTTTACAACCTGGCCAATGGCGTCTTGTTTTGTTTTTTGGCAGGAGCCATGATAACGGTGTCGGCCACAGCCGTAGGTGTCCCCTTCGACATGGAAATGCCGCGCCTTACCGACACGATGCCCAATGGTGCGACCTGGGTGGCCATCGTGTTGATATTAGGGGGGGTGATCTCGATTGTAGCTGCGAGGGGCTACAATGCTGTTGCCCGTGCTGCCAATTGGATGGCCCCGTTCATTGTTCTGGCTTTTTTGGTCTGCGGCATAGTAGCCCTAAACCAACTTGGCGTAAAAAACTTCACTGACTTTTGGAACATCTGGGGCGAAGGAAGTGACCCCTTCCCCGGACAAATCAAGTACACATTTTGGCATGTGGTGATGTGGTCGTGGTTTTGCAATGCGGCGATGCACATAGGTATGTCTGACCTGTCGGTGTTTCGCTATGCCCGGAGTGCCCGGTCGGGTTGGACGACGGCTGCGGGGATGTACATTGGGCACTACATGGCCTGGATTGCGGCAGCATTGTTGTATGCCGTTTATTTGAATACGCCGGAGGCGCAGGCATTTCTCTCTGAGGGGGTGGCGCCGCCCGTAGCTCCCGGCCCCCTGGCCTATCATGCCATTGGCGTTTTCGGGATCATTGCAGTCGTTATTGCCGGATGGACCACGGCCAACCCAACGATCTACCGGGCAGGGCTGGCTTTTCAGGCCATTTTGCCACGTACGTCTACTTTTTGGGTGACCTTGCTGGCGGGAGCGGTGGCTACGGTAGCGGGTTTGTTTCCGGCCTTTGCCATGAAGTTGTTGGGATTTGTGGCCTTGTACGGCTTTATCCTGGCGCCGGTGGGAGCGGTCATCGTGTTCGAGCATTTCTTTGCTGACCGGTGGGGAGTGGTGAAAAACTATGCCGAACGGGCAGGCATCACCTTCAACGTGGCCGTATTGTTGGCATGGTTGGTCAGCTTCGGACTTTTTTATGGCATTTCGCTTTCACAAAATGTTTTTTTACCGTTTTTAACCTTGCCGGCGTGGCTGACCTGTGGGGTGCTGTTTTTGGTGTTCAGCCGGTGGTGGAATGTTGGGGAGGGGCGGTGAGAATGGGGCCGTTTTTGGCCAGTTCGATAAAAGGCTGAATGGCAGGGGGGGGCGAGGTGCGCGTGAAAAAAAACAAAAAAAGTTTAAAAATAATTTTTCTTTTAAAAAATAATGTTTATATTTGTACTGTGATAGAATTTGGCCAATTGAATTCGAGAATTCTTCACATTATATATCCTGACAGCACACCAAAGGGTGACCGGCACGGGGAGTGGCGGGTATGTCAGATGAATTCGATGCGGATTTTTGTCCGGCGGCGGCGGCCAAGAGGGTGGGCCCACCCTCTTTTTTACCAAAAATTACGCTCAAAAATAAAATTCCTTACCTGATTTATAGCTTTTATCTACTTCTTCCAAACATACTCATACCGGTATACTCCTGATCCCAGCTTCACCAATTCCTCTTTCTGTGGCAGCAGGATATCGGCGGTCGTGTTAGGAGGTATGGTCACTTCAAGCAATATTTTGCCATCGCGAATCTCCCACCTGCAAGCTATAGTACCATACATCGATTCGTATTGGGCGGAAGCCCGGCTAAGTGGGCCACCGGGCTGTGGGCGCAGGTGGATGTGTTTGTATCCCGGCGCTGTTTCGTCGTGGCGGATGCCGGCCACCGTGGTGTACAACCAATCGCCGATGGCGCCGTAGGCGTAGTGGTTGAAGGAGTTCATCATGGGCGTTTGGAGACTGCTGTCGGGTTTGATGCCGTCCCAGCGTTCCCAGATGGTGGTGGCGCCGCGGCTGATGGGATAGAGCCAGGAAGGATACTCTTTTTGAAACAACAACCGGTAGGCTACATCCAGGTAGCCATGCCGGGCGAGTACATGGCAAAGGTGGGGCGTTCCCAAAAAACCGGTGGACAGGTGGTAGTCCCGCTTTTTGATATTGTCGACCAGGTAGCGCACGGCTTTCTTTTCCTGCGACTCTTCTAACAATGCAAATGCAAGCGCCAGACAATAGGCCGTTTGCGAATTGGAGGCGAGCCGACCGCTGGGGGTAATGTATTCGTTGCGGAAGGCAGCCACTACCTTTTGCCGCAAGGCGCCATATTTTTTTGCTTCAGCTTCTTTACCCAAAATGGTAGCTGCCCGGGCCACAATGCCGGCGGAGTGGGCGAAAAATGCCGTAGCGATCAGGTCGACATCCGTGAAGCCGGGCTTGGCATTCCAATCGGTGGGATGGATAAAAAACAGCCAGTCTCCGTAGTGAAAACTGTCTTGAACGAGGTAGTTGTCGCCCGACAAAAAGTGGAGGTAATCGACCCAATTTTTCATGCTGTTAAATTGGTTGTCGAGCACCTGCTCGTCGCCATATTTGAGGTATACCGTCCAGGGGATGATGGTGGCGGCGTCGGCCCATCCGGTAGAGCCATACCAGTAAAGTACGTCGGGTACAATGACGGGTACGGCGCCGTCGGCACGCTGGTCGGCAGTGAGGTCTTTGAGCCATTTAGTGAAAAACGGGGCGGCATTGTAGTTGAAACAAGCCGTGGGTGCAAACACCTGCGCGTCGCCCGTCCACCCCATCCGCTCATCGCGTTGGGGGCAGTCGGTGGGCACCTCCAGGAAATTGCTTTTTTGACCCCACCGGATGTTGCTTTGGAGTTGGTTGATCATCGGATCGGAGCATTCAAACCGGCCGGTGGGTTCCATATCGGAATGAATGACCTGGGCCTCGAAGTCTGCTGGTTTTACCTCGTCGGGAAACCCTTCCAACAACACGTATCGAAAGCCGTGAAAGGTAAAAGCAGGTTCGTATGTAAATCTATTGTTGTTACTACAGATGTATTTGACTTGTTGGGCGGCAGCGCGTAGGTTGGCGGTATAAAAATTGCCATCCTTGTCGAGTATCTCTGCGTGGGTCAGTGTGAGGGTATCTCCGCTATTTCCCTTGGCAGAAAAACGGACGCGACCCACCATATTTTGACCGAAATCGAGTACCCGTTCGCCCTGGGGAGTGGTTAGGAGGGCGTCGGGTTTTTTGGTTTCCACTACTTTTACGGGTACCCCCTGTGTGGCGATCAGGTTTTTTTTGGAGTGGTTGACCGTTGTCACGGAAAACCATTGTTGGGTCCCGGAGCCGGGCTGGTCCCAGTTGGAATTTTCGAGGCGGGCGTCGTAGCATTCGCCGTCGTAAAGGGCGGAGTAGCGGATGGGACCGGTGGCGGCTTTCCAGCTCTCGTCGGATACGATGGTGTTGGTGGTGCCGTCGGTGTATACCAGTTGCAACTGACAAAGCAGGGCCAGCCTGGTGCCGTACATGTCCCATTTTTGCTCGAAGCCAAACTCACCGCGGTACCAGCCGTCGCCCAGAAGTACGCCGATGGTGTTATCGCCATTTTGTATGAGGTTGGTGACGTCGTACACCTGGTATTGCAGTCGGTGGTGGTAACTCGTCCAGCCGGGGGTGAAGAGGTGGTCAGTGATGGGTTCCCCATTGATGCGGGCATCGTACAATCCGTGGGCAGTGATGTATAGTTGGGCTGATTGGACGGATTTGTTTGCACTAAAATCTTTGCGCAACATGGGGGCGGGGTTATTGGTTTTGGGCTGTTCCTCCAGTGCCGGTTCGATCCATTGGGCGGTCCAGTCTGATTCGCGGAGCAGCCCCATTTCCCAGAATGCGGTTTCGCTCCAGGCGCTTTCGCGGTTTTTGTTGTCCCATATCTTTACGCGCCAGAACACCCGTTGGCCGGAAAGGAGGGGCCTGCCTTTGTAGTTGTTGAATACGGAACGGTTGGAAGCGGTTTTGCCGGAGTCCCAGAGGAGGTCGTTTTCCCAGTTGTCGGGGTTGGCGGATGCCTGGATGTGGAAAGCTGTTTGAAGCAGATTTTTTTCGCCAACCTGGGGTGTTATTTTCCAGCTCAGGCGGGGAGCAGCGTTGTCGATACCAACTGGGTTGTAGAGATAATCGGTGGTGAGAGCAGTGACCGTGAGTTGGCCATTTAGCAACAGCGGAAAAAGAAAAACGGCAATAAACAGGTGTAGGGTGGTTGGCTTCATACTTTTGGATTTTCACCAAAAATAGGAAAAAATGCGGTTATTCCGCACCACTGAAAAGCAACCGGTACAAAAACCCAACAATCCAGTTGCCTATGGGAAAATAAAGCGCAAAAAACAAAGCCATCCCCAGACTGAAATTCCGGATACCGAACAAATGGTCGAGTACATTGTCGGGATAGGCATGAGACGTCTCCAGCCAGTAGCCGCAAAACTCCAGCAGCCCCATCGCCACCAGGCCGTAAGCATATTGTTGGTAAAATGGCAACTCCCGCACCAGCAGAGAGACGGGTATCATATACAATCCATACACTGTGATGACCTGCCACCACCAATTGAACCGGGCGATCTGCATCCAGGTGCCAAACTGATCCATGGCGGTACCCCAAAGGAGATAGACGACGACATACAACAATAAAAGTCGTCGGTCTATATTGAACTTTTCGCGGGCATAAGAAATAAAATCATTCATAGATCGGGAGTGAATATGCTATTATTAAAAAGCCAAAATAATATTATTGGATGAAATGCTCATAAATGGCAAAGATTGCATATATTTGATATAATAACCTCACCTCGCCGCTTTTCTACCCCCGTTCAAAACACAAAACTTCAAGCCATGCAAGTACCAAAACTACTGTTGACCCAATGCGCAGCCCTCTTATTTTTAGCCTCCCTTTTTCAACCCTCAACGCTTTTTGCGCAAAGCTGCGACTGCCCCTATCCCATCATTTTCCTGCACGGATACACCGGCAATCAGGATACCTACACCGGCGTGTGGAACAACTCCGACTTCATCAATATCTACGGTAATCGGGCCGACGTGTTCCACGCCGTGCTCAACGCCAATCTGTCTTCCACCAATGTCTTTGGTCCGGACAATGCAGAAGGCGGCGGCGACGATGATGTGGTGTTTTTCTTCAACAACGAGTCCAACATCCTTGCCTCCGGATGTGTCTATTCCGCCAACTGGGAAAATTGGTGGAACGGAGAATACAACAACCCCGAACTACTCCAAAACATCTGCGGGGATACCCTTTTTGAGGAATCGCACAGCAACGAGTCTGCCATCGTAAAACAAGGCTACGCCTTAAAACAAATGATCAGCGCCGTACTGGATGCCAACCCCGGCAAAGACAAAGTGATCGTGGTAGGCCACTCCATGGGTGGCCTCGAGATCCGGGAATACCTCCAACGTACGGAAGGCGGCAGCCCCCGCTGGTGGCTCAACCCCGGCCAGCCCGACGGTCACCAGGTCATTAAGGCAGTGACCACGGCCACCCCCCACCGCGGCAGCAATTTCTTTGGCAACCCCTGGCCCTTACAGGACCCCCGACCAGACAACTCCGCCAACAACAGAAACGGATTGCCGGATATTTTTGCGGAAGCTACCAGAGACTTGCGGTATTCCTACATCTTCAACCCCGGCAATCCGCTCAATTGCGGCATTCTCGGTTCCTGCCCCGGCCCCTACCTCTTCGGTGGCGACGAAGACTATCCCTGGGGCTACTGGAATGAAGACGTCAACTGCGATGGCGACGAAGCCGACAACAACCTCTTAGGCATCAACCAGGCCGCCTCTTCCGGCGACGAATGGAACGGCACCACCGACAACCCCGCCATGCCGCTGCCCACCAACCTGCGCTACACCTGGATCACGTCTGACGTAGGCACAGGTGGCGACCTGGTGGTGGATATCCTCCGGCAGGTGATCTACGACGCCAGCGGCCCTGTGCCTTCCGACGGTACCGCTTTCCGCTTGACGGATACCCTGCTGACCGATGTCAACCACCTGAGCGTGGATGACGAAATCGAGGTAGTCATCCGCGGATTGGACGAGGGAGACTACCCCCTCTTTGCCTGGGACATCGCCACCGACGTCAACTACGTGGGCATTCCTCAGGTGCGTTCCATTGATGCTCCCGAAAGCCCCAACACCGACGACCCCGACTGGTTTGCCGTGGATATTCCGGCTGGCACCAATACGTTTTTAGACATCAAAGTGGAGCCCTCCGCCAACCTGGGCGGTCAGATCGACTTTTTCGCCACCAACCCAGGCGATTATACCAACATGACCGCCAACAGTACGCACACGCTTTCTTTTGCAGCGGGAAGTGGCGCCCAGGTGTTGAGCATTGCGCCTGCCGATTATGTTGCCGGTAGTACGGCCTACATCAGGGTCATCCATCAGGGGGTGGGATATGGGAGCTGGTCGCAAAACTATTGTGTGGCTTGTTGTATTACAACCATTCTTCCGGTGGAGTGGCTCTCATTTGAGGCAACTCAAATAGATGAAAATGTATTGTTGGAATGGTCGGTGGCTTCCGAACTCAACAACCGGCAATACGAATTGGAACATTCCTCCAATGGCATCGCTTTTACCAATATCGGAACGGTGGAAGGCGCTGGCACTACTACCGACAAGCAGCATTATCAATTCGTTGACGACCATCCCCGACCCGGCAGCAATTATTACCGCATCCGGCAGGTGGATATGGATGGGAGCTACAAATTCAGCACATTGAAAGAGGTGTTTTTTGAGAATAGTGAATTGGCGATCAATGCTGTTTACCCCAATCCGGTACGCAGTCGACTGGGGATCAGTATGAACGCCGCCCTTTCGGGAAAGGTGAGCGTGTCAGTGGTGAATACCCTAGGCCAGACAGTGTTGCAACAGTCCAGGTTTTTGCAAAAGGGAAACAACGACATTGGGTTATCGACTGCCAGCCTGTCGACAGGGGTTTACCACTTGCTAATAGAGCAGAATGGGGTATTCCGGCAAGTTAAATTTGTTCGGTACTGATATTCTAGTGTTCTGCAGCAATTCTCAATTTAGATTTAAGTAATTTGCTGATTTGCTAATTAGTAAAGCTCAAAAAATAAATTGTCTTTTTGGTGTCTTTGAAAAAATCACAAATCGCTCATTATCAATCGCTTATTTGTAATTTTTATCAAAGACAACGACAAGTTATTTTTCGAGCGAGACTTAGTTGATGTGCTGATGCCCCTTTATCGCGAAGTTCTCTGTATAGAACGTAAATATTTATTTTCAACTTGAGAACCGCTGAGTGTTCTGTAAAGTAAATTCTTGGTATTATCGGGAGCCGTGTTAGCGGGCCACTTGCTTGTCAGCAGGCAATTTCACAAATCTAGCTTTGGGGCACTATAAAGCGATTTTACGAGAAGCAGGCAACTACGTCATGCAGGAAAAATACCGTAGTGAAAAACCATCCCGGCGTAGTTTCCGTGGTGGCTGAGGGAAAGAGGAATGTTTGTTAGTTGGTCGTCCAGGTAAAAATAGGGGATCCCCCATTCCTTTTTTCGAATGGATAACCGCGAGGCGGAATAACCGGTGTAGTCCGAAAACCATTGGATGACCAATTGGTAAACCTCAGTACGCTGTTGGTGAAATCCTGTACTTGCGTCGATCTTAAATAGGTGGCTCTCCGGCGGCTTGTTTGTGTGGTGAGCAACGGTATGTACAACGCTACCTTCGACAATAGAATGGGTAGCGCAACAATGGTCTTCATACCGCACTTCTCCTCCCCAGGTTCCAACATTATTTTTACGTGGCGTGCAAATCAGTTTAGCCGGGGCAAAAAAACGCCGTTTCAGTTGGCGGACAAACAATTTGTAAGCCGCCTCTTTCATACTCCACAGTAGCCAGGCCATCTCATCGGATTGGGGCGCGGCGGCGATCATTTGTCGTTCCAAAGTGGTAAATACCTTCTCTTGGAAACCGGGGCGTTGCCAGCGGGAGGTTTTTTTGGCGAAAGCCAGATCGACTACATCGTTGCCGATCATTTGGCGTTGAGCTTGGAGGTGATGATGGCCAGGGCGGCTTTTACGGTGAGCATTTGTTCCATGGATTCGTTGTCGATCTCGATGTCGAAGGCGTCTTCCACGTCGAGAACCACGTCGACGAGATTGGCGGAGTTGATCTGGAGGTCGTTGATGAAGTCGGTGTCTTCCGAGAGGTTTTCCAGTCCGGTTTCGGACTGTACATAGGGTTGAACGATTTGTTTGAGCCTTGCGATCATTTCCTCTTTTTGCATGGTCAGGTAGTTGGATATTTTTTGAAAATAACGACGGCGTTGACATCGCCGAAGCCGAAACCGGCTTTGGCAATGACCTGCAAATGTAAGTTTTCCATCCGTTGTTGTGGAATTTTTTTGGGGTCGATCACTTCTGCGATCTGCGGATGAACGTCTTCGCAGTTGATGGAGGGGAACAGAAAGTCTTCATACAGTTGCAACACCACCGCTACCGATTCGATGGCTCCCGCTGCGCTGATGCAGTGTCCGACCATGCTTTTGAGGGAGTTGATGTAGGGGAAGTTTTCTCCCCGTCGGTTGAGGGCGACGGCCCAGTTGCGTATTTCGTCGGGATCTTTGCGGGTGGCGGTCAGGTGGCCGTTGATGGCGTCGATGTCGGTGGAGGAGACTCCGGCATTTAGGATGGCCTGACGGATGCATCGTTGTACGGCTTCGGGGTTGGGTGCTGTCATGGAGCCGCCATTGCACTGACCACCCGAATTGACAGCACCGCCCAGCACTTCGGCGTAGATGGTAGCGTTTCTTTGGAGAGCGCTGTCGAGTGATTCTAACAATAAGGCTCCGGCACCGCTTCCCGGCACAAATCCGGCGGCGGTAGCGCTCATGGGGCGGGAGGCGGCACGGGGGTTGTCGTTGTGTTTGTAGGTCATCACGCGCATGGCGTCGAACCCGCCCCAGAGATAGGGGCCGTGGTCGCTGCTGCTGCCGGCGAGCATCCGTATGGCTTTGCCGGAGCGGATGCGGTCGTATGCCATCAGGAGAGCTTCGGTGCCGGTGGTACAGGCCGAGGAGTTGGTGGTCACCTGATTGCCCAGGCCGAGTATGCCGCCGAGGTAGGCGCTGATGCCGCTGGTCATGGTCTGGGGGACGGTGGTGCTGCCGAGGCGTCGCACCTTGTTGCCATCTACCTTATAGACCACCTCGGCCATTTTTTCGGTGCCCGACAGGCCCGTTCCGAAAACGGTGCCGCTGTCCCAGTCCACGGTTCCATCGACGGAGAGTGGCAGTCCCGCGTCGCGCCAGGCATCGATGCCGGCGATGCAACCGTATAGGATGCCGGAGCTGTTGAAGTTTCGCAATTGGAGAGGAGTGAGGTATTGTTGTTTTAATTCATCCGTTACGAGGGGTATGCCGCCGATGCAGCAGGAGAATTTCAGGGCTGCCAACTCCGGGAGGTATTTTATGCCGGAGATGCCGTTTTTGATGGCGTGGTTAAAATCGGCGATGCCCACTCCGTTGGGGGCGGCTACTCCCAGACCCGTTATGACGACCCTATTGCTCAATTTTATGCAAGTTTTTTGAACATGCCCGAAATGGTACCTCTGCAAACTACGACTCCTGCCGCGTTTTTCATCTCTACCTTGCATTTTAATTTGCCGAAGCGGAAATATATTTTCTCGGAAGAGACGACGACCTTTTCACCGGGGAAAACCGGTGCTAGAAAGTCGACGGCATTGGAGGTGAGGGCGATGCCTGTATCTTTGGAGTTCTCAAAATGGTCTTTCGACAAAAATATCCCCAGGCATACGACCCCGATCTGGGCCATGACCTCTGTGAGGATAACGCCTGGAGTGACCGGATGGTTTTTGAAGTGGCCTTTGTAGAAGAAGGAATCCGGCGGAAAGGTGTAGGTGCCGACAATGCCGGTTTCGGAAACGTGGGTCAGTTCGTCGACAAAGAGGAAGGGATCGGTGTAGGGGAGGCGGTTTAGGATGTCGGTGGGCGTCATTATGTTGGAGCTTGGTATACTTTTTCAAGATGGACTTTGTCTTTTACCACAGTTACCGTCCAGCCTTGCAGGTTGTGGTATTTTTTTAGTTCGGGGTCGTTGAAGACGTAATCGAGTAGTTGTTTCTTGGCGCCCTGTTGGGAGGAAGAAAGTTGTTTGGAATCTTCTTTTTTGAGGTACTTCAGTTCGAAGATGTATTGGCTGTTGACGGGAGTAGGAGCTTGCGCCAAAAACAGCAGGTCGGTGTATCCGCCTGTGGCTTCGCGTTCGCTTTTTACGAAATAAACATCGGTTTGGAAAGCCAGGGTGAAAATGAGTACTTTGAGATGTTTTTCGGAGAATTCGCGGTAATCCCGGTTGGAAAGATGTAGGAGAAAGGTCTCCACATATTCGAAAAAAGGTCGGGGATCGTTTTCCACCGCCATTTGTCGCATAGACGAATGGAGAACCTGCGGTTGCAGGGGGAGCTGTTCCCTTTTTTGGAGAAGGTGAAGAAAGTAATTGTAAAACAGCCGTTCGATGACGTGGTTGGGGATTTTGAAAGTGTAAATATTCGCCCAGGAAGACGCAATTGTAAGCAACCCCATATAGTATAAAAAGCTGATAAAATGATCGCGCGAAAAAGGTATCTCAAATGAAAACTGTTGGATAATGGCGCCTGATATCTGGCCGGTCTCGACTATTTCCTGAAGATCGTTATAATTCCTTTCCGGATTTTCGATTTCAAACACGCCGCGAAGTTTGCCATAGTCGCTGGCCAGGTTGGTGTCGAGCATTTCTTCCGGAAAATCATTGAGTTTTTGGAATTTTACGCAAAAGTACAGGATCATTCCCGGGTTGTAAATGCTCTTTTTTGCTTGGGCAGAAAATCGATACCCATTGTACCATTCTTCTAGTCGTGGGAGCATATCTGCAACGCTCAGTTGGCTGCTGTGCTGCACGATATTTAACAGAGCTACAACCTCCTCTTCGGTGAAGCCAACAAGTTGATCGAAGATAAAGTCACGCGAAATGTTCATCCCGATATTAAACCCACTGGTCAAACTATCCAGGGTGATGGGCGAAACGCCCGTGATGAAGATGCGATCAACAAGGCCGCTTCCGGTGCCTTGTTTTAGTATTTCAAAAAATTTCCTGACAAAACCATTGCGACTTACAATTTCTTTGAACTCCGTCAGGCGGAAGGAAAGCAATTCATTGGTGAAGTGGTCGTATTCGTCGATGAGGACATACAGTTTTTCAGCTACTCTTTTTGATCGGACGATGCTGAAAATTTTTTGCAGGGCCAGGTTCGGGGCAGATTCTGATTCGATGGTTTGCAAATCTTTATCGTCGAAAATCGTGGGGTAAGTGTTAAACAAATTTCTGGCACCTTCCTTTACATTTTCCAGTACGCCCTGAAAGGAAGACTTCACTGTTGTGGTATTGATGCCGCTGAAGTCGAATTTTAATACCAAATATTTGTTGGCACCTGGCGTGGGTCGTTTGCCGATGTAATAATCGCCAAACAACCAATCAAAATCGTCTTTATGGGATTTGCCGTAGTAATGTTCCAAAACAGAGAGCAGCAGCGTTTTGCCAAAACGGCGCGGACGAAGAAAAAAGAGATAGCGCTCTCCCAGACTTTCCAGCCGTTCGATGTACATGGTCCGGTCAACGAAATAATACCCTTCCCGGACCAAGATCCCGAAGTCGCTGATTCCGTAAGGAAGTTTATAGGTTTTTTCCATCGCTTAAAAGTAGGGAAAATTATTCAAACAATCCCCTCCCCGCCATCCACCGGGATCACCGCGCCATTGATCCATGCCGCCTCCTCTCTGCACAACAAATACACCACAGCCGCCACATCGTCGGGAGTGGTGAGTCGTCCGGAAGGATTGCGGCGTTGGGCGTATTCGATCAGCCGGTCACTGCCGGGTATCATCCGGAAAGAGGGGGTGTCGGTAAATCCGGCCTGGATGCAATTGGCACGGATGCCCAGCGGCGCCATCTCCAGGGCGATGCTGCGTGTGATGGCTTCCAGGGCGGCTTTGGCAGCCGAAACGGCAGCGTAGTTTTTTAGTGCCTTGGTATTTCCCTCGCTGGTGAAGCTGATGACGCTGGCCGTTTTCGAAAACATATTGTTATCGTGAATTGCCCGTACCCAATCATACAAACTGATCGCCATGGCGTCGATGGTCAGATGAAAATCATCGTTTTGCAAAACGGGGCCTTCGGCCGAGTGCACCGGCTTGAGGTTGCCCTTTGCAATACTGTGTACCAGGGCGCGGACTTTCCCCTGGCTGCCCAGGTGTTTTTGCAGCTCTGCCAAAACAGCCGTCCTTTTTTCGGGGTTCATAGCATTGAGGTTGAACGATAAAAACTGCACCTGATGACTTTTGATCTTTTCAAACTCCGACTGGATGGCGGACATATGGGCCCTTGCGTCGCGGTGAACCACACAGATGTTCATCCCATGCCGGGCCAGCTTTTTGGCGGAAGCCAGACCCAGTCCGCTGGAGCCGCCCAGGATCAATGCCCAGTAGTGTTTGCCTTCAAAATCTTTTACCATTCTAATAAAATGCTTTGCGCAGAAAATCCGGGGCCGAAGCTGAGCATCAGTCCTTTTTCGCCGCTTGTAATTTTTTTGTTGAGAAACCGTTCGAGGACGTAGAGTATGGTCACGCTCGACATATTGCCGTACTGCCGTAGTACCTCGCGGGTGTCGTCGATGTTTTTCCCCATTGTGCCAAACAATACTTCTACGGTTTGGATGATCTTCCGCCCACCGGGGTGAAATATCAGGTGGTCGACTTCTGATAGGTGGACCTTATTTTTCTCTAAAAAGGGATGCACGATTCTGGGAAAATGTTCTGCGATTTTGCCGGGAACGGCCTGATCCAATACCATAAACAGTCCCTCGTTTTTGAGTTGAAAACCCATCATTTCGGTGGCATCGAAAAAATGGTACATATCGTCGGCAACAATGCGGGGCCCGGCAGCCTCTTCCTCCGAGGAGAGCAGTACACAAGCCGCCCCGTCGCCAAAAATGGCCGCACTGACGATGTTGACCATCGAAAAATCGCTGAGTTGAAAGGTAGCCATCGGCGACTCCACAGCGATCACGGCAGCTCTTTTGCCCGGATTGGCCTTCAGGAATTGATGGGCATAGATCATCCCCGATACGCCGGCGGCGCATCCCATTTCGGTGACCGGCAGCCGCACCACATCCTGCCGCAGTTGGTGGTTGTTGATCAGATAGGCATCGACCGATGGGATCATGATGCCCGTGCAACTGACGGTGATCAAAAAGTCGATGTCGGCAGCAACCCAGTCCGTTTTATCGAGGGCTTTTTGGAGCGCCCTGCCCGCCAGCCCAACGGATTGTGTAGCATAGATGTCGTTGCGCTCCTCAAAACTCATCCCCACAAACATATCGTCGGCATCAATGATGGAGTACCTTCGGTCGACCCCCGCATTGGAGAATATTTTCAATGCCTTGCGGCGGAGCCTTTCGTCCTGATCGCCTAACCATACTTTTACATAGGGCAATATCTCCTCTGTACTCCGGGTGTAAGGAGGTAGTTGTTTGGCAACAGCTTGTATGCGTACGTCCATATCTTTAACAGAGTCCTCTTTATACTTCAGCCGGAATGTCGTTTTCTACTATCCAAACCCATCTAAAGGCCCACTTCCATTGAACAACAAATTTTTCGACGTTGAGTTGTTGGGAGAAGCGGATAAAGTCCTTTTTTTTGAAGCCACGCAGGATCGATACCAGCCCGTCGTTGCGCACCATGGGGTTGGAAATGCCCAGGGTAAGGAGTTTGAACAAATAGTAAGCCAGTGCATTTCGATGCAAATCGTTGACGACAATTCCTCTTTTCGCTTTCGCTAAAACGACCGACATCAATTCGATGATCTCTGCTTCCCGGAAGTGATGTAAAAACAAGTTAAACAGAGCTATATCGTAGTCCAGTTTGTTGAAGGCCTCCGAAAATACATTTTCCGCAAGGTAGGTGATCTCCGGGAAATCAACCGACAGCTGGCGGGCATAATCGATGGTATATTCGTTGGCATCGATGCCGGTTAGCCGGAAATGCCGTCGGTGCTTTCGCCCAAAACGGGCCACTGTGCGCAACATATCCCCATTGCCGCAGCCGATGTCAATGATCGAAAGGGGTGTATGTTCGGGCGAATTTGCAATCATTTTTTTGAGTGCCTGGAGTGTGGGCCGGTTGCCGCCCAGCCAGCGATTGATCCGGGCGATCTGATCCAGGGTGTCGCGCAGCACCGCTCCCTCCAGGCGGAGGTCGTCCATTATTTCGGACTGGCTACTTCTGTGTTTGGTGCTTATCATGGGGAGGATTGTTGTTGGCCTCCATGCGTTTGCGCGATCAAAAACGTCAAAAGCCCCGGCGCATACTTTAAGCCTTTGATCGCTGTATTCAACAGTTGTTCGCGGCGAAAAAATCGTTCGTACAACCGTCCCGCCCAAAGCCTTCGCCGGAAAAGCTGCTGCCACTGTTTGGCGTAAGCCTGTTCCAGTTTTTCCCGGGAGGAAATGCGACCGGCTACATATTGTTCGATGAGTTTCGAAACGAGTTGGGCGCTCAGGATGGCCATCGCCATGCCATTGCCACAGAGGGGGTGGATCATGCCCGCAGCATCACCGCACATCAGCACATGATGCTCTACGATTGCTTTGGGCAAAAACGAAACCTGCCCGATGGTGAGGGCCTGTTGAAACACCGGAACGGCCTGTTCCAATATTCGTCTGAGATGCTCGTTTTGGTGTAAAACCTGTGTTTGAAATTCCGCTACGTTTTTGTATTGTTGGAAAGCAGCGTAACTCGTCAGATAACAAATATTGAGCAAATCGTTTTCCACTTTTGATACCCCGCAATAGCCGCCGCCGAACAGGTGCAGCGATACCAGATCGTCGGGGAATGCCGCACCCCGGTAATGACTCTTGACGGCTAGAAAGGGCGCTTTTTGTTGAATAAAACCCCGCTGGAGATGCATATCGATATTAGAGCGCTTGCCAAAAGCACCGATTGCAATGGCAGCTTTCAATGTTTGACCCCCTTTCGTGCCGACAAAAAACTGGTCGTCTCTGAAAGAAATATCAACGACAGTGTCTTTCACCAGCAGTGCCCCATTTTTCTGAGCCTTTCGGCAAAAATAAAAATCCAGGGTGTGCCGTGAAATGCCAAAACCTCCCAGCGGCAATTTGGTCTCAACAGTATGCTCACGCGCCGTACTCAATTGGAAGCGACCGATTCGTTTGGCGCCAAGGGGCAGCGGATCGGCATCCAGCGAGCGCAGGTAAGGGAGTACTTCGTTGGAGATGTATTCGCCGCAGACCTTGTGCCGGGGGTAGTCGTTTTTTTCGACGAGTATCACCTTTAGCCCCCTCCTTGACAAATCCAGAGCCGTTACCAATCCCGCCAATCCACCCCCAATAATCAACACGTCTGTGATTTGAGTCAATTGCAAGTGGTTTCCAAAAAAATTACAAATATAATTACAGTCAGGTTTCTATCGCCGCATCAATTTTCCTTCTACTTGCTGGTCGCCGTTGCGGATGCGGTAAAAATACACTCCGGGAGAAAGGAAATCCACCGAAAGTTGGCGGGTGTCGTATGGAATCAGGTGCCAGGTAGTTGCGATCATCTGCCTTCCGGCGGCATCGAACAGCTCGAAGTGGCTTTCGCCAATAAAATTGTGCAACTCCAGATAAAGAGGGCCGTCGGTGGGATTGGGAGAAGCCACAATGGCTGCCCCATCACTGGTTTGAGCGGCCTCTTTCATGGCCAGTGCTTTTTCTACGGCGGCCAATACATCGATGCGACCATATCCGTAAGTGTTGTTGGGGATGCTGTTGCCAGAAAGGTCACCACAATCTTCTTCCGCTGTTTTGGCGACAGCTGTAGACTCCAACAGCTTCTCGATGGCCTCCACCTGTCCGGCCAGATCGGGATTGGCGGAGATGATCAGTGCTACGGCTCCTGCCGTGTGTGGCCCGGCCATGCTGGTGCCGGAGCCGAAACCGTAGTTGTCGTCTTTGAAAGAAGACAGAACGGCTACTCCAGGAGCCACTACGTTGGGTTTGAGCCGACCACTGCCATCGACGCCCACGGGCCCGCGGCTGCTGAAACCGGCAATGGTATCGTTGGAAGCAGTGGCGCCAATTGTAAAACTATTGTTGAACATAGCGGCAGGAGCGGACACAGTTTCGCAACCTTGCGAGCCACTATTTCCAGCCGAAACGACCACGACTACGCCGGCGGCTTTAAGGTTGTCGACTACTTTTTCCATGGTGGTCCAATTGTTCTCGTTGCAGCCCTCCATTTCGGGGCACGACCAAGAGTTGTTGATCACATGTGGTGCTTTCGATGGGTCGGGATTTTCGTTGTTGAGGTCGGTGGGAGCCAGCAGCCATTCGAAACATTCGATGTAGGTCACCGGGCTGCCGTAGCCCCGTTCCATGTTGCGGCAGGCCATCCACTTAGCGCCGGGAGCTACGCCGATGGAGCGTTCGGGGGCGCTGCCCACCATGGTGCCCATAGTGTGGGTGCCGTGGTTGTGGTCGTCGCAGGGTTCGGGGGCGTCGAGGCCGCAGGGGTTGTTAGTGGGCTCAACGATGGAGTCGTTGTGGAGGAGGCTTATTTCGTGTATGGCGTCGTGCCAGTTGTAATTATGGTCGGCGGTGGTGCCATTCCAGCCGCGGTATTTATCTTTGAGGGCGGGATGGTCCCATTTGTAGCCGGTGTCTTGTCCGCCCACAACCACGCCATTGCCGGTGATGCCCCTATCCCATACTTTGTCGGCACCGATCATTTGGATACCCCATTCGGCTTCGGTGCGGGGGGTAGCGGCGAGGGGCTGGTCGCCATTATTGGTCGTGATGGTCTGCGGATGTTGCCATTGTGGTTCTTCGAGGCGGACAGAGGGATTGGCCTGGAGTTGTGCCACGTCATTGCGCTGTGCAATTTTGTGGATCAGGTCGAGGTCCCCTTTGCAGTAAATGGCATTGATGATGAAAAAAGAATGATGGTGGGCACCTTCGCTTTTCAGCAAATGGATCAGTCCGGCTTGTGATTTTTGAGCCAACCGGTACAACTGGTCAAAAACAAGCCTGCCCTTTTCGGATTTGGTCAGTCTGCTATTGTTGTGTTTCAGGGAAACCTGCTGATTCAGAACGATTAAAAAATCGACGGTCATTCCATTTTCGGCTTTAGCCAAAACGGTGGGGTCGACCTTGGTTTGCCACGCTGTTCCGGACTGGGCACTGCAAATGATGGCTCCCAATCCGATGGCTAAAATGGTCAGGCTTGTCGACAAGTATTTTGTGTAAGACATATGTTGGAATTTTAACTAAAATCTATCGGGGTAGAACTACCATTCTAACTGCTGCCAATAGAATTTTCCAAATCAAAGATACGATCTTTCAGGGTAAGAAGGTGGCAGGCAGCCACCTCTTTTGGTCAGGATGCGAACAGTAGCGAAGATTCCAAAAATGTAAAGAAATGGTCATATACAGAGCAATGTTTTTGCTGCTGCAAACGTATTTAGGGAATTGGAAAATAATAACCTACGCATCTGACGGTCTCTTTTTCCTCCATGCTGCGTTAAAAAGCCTCGCCGATGCTAAGGCATCGCCTACGTTTTTTGCCTTGCCTGAAGAAAAAATAGTCTCGTCATTTTGCGTACCTTATTAATTGCCAACTCCCTTATTGCAAAAATGTCCGTTTTTTCTTATTTTTGTAAAACAGATAACCCCTGAACCTAAATTGCCTTGGTTGCTTATGAATACTTATGACTCTCCTGTCGATAAGCGGTCGTTGAAAGACCGGCTTAGCTTTCCTTCTTTTCGTGGTAAACGAAAACGCACGAGCCCCGACTTCCCATCTTCTACTACTAATGGTTTCCGGATCCCCTTGCAGCGGTTCTTAATCCGGCCGCATGAAGAACAGACCATTGCCGGTAAGTTGGGTACCCGTATTGTTTTTCCCGCCAATGCCTTTTTTTACAGTTCGGGGGTGCCGGTGTTTGAAGAAGTTGAAATAGAACTCAAGGAGGTGATGACTAAGGGAGACGCCGTACGCGAAAACCTGACTACGACTTCTGGTACGGACCTGCTGGAAAGCGGCGGCATGATCTACCTCAACGCCAGCAGCAATGGCGAAAACGTTTATCTCAGTCCCGACGGCCCTGCCCGGATCGAAATGCCCCGATCTCAAAACGATTACCTGGCGGGGATGGACATCTTCACCGGCCAGCGTCAGGTGAACAATGGCATTATGGACTGGCGCCGCACCAACACCCTGCTCCGGGCCCGGGCCCGCAACCGAAGCGCACTGATGCGACGGCTGACCGAGCGGCGAATTGCCAGCGGAAAGGCTACCTCTGCCGATGTATTCAATGCCTTTATGTTTGAAACCACCCAACTGGGCTGGATCAACTGCGACCGGTTTTTGGACGTCGACAAAGACAAGATCAAAAGGCTGCAAATAATTCCCAATGTCCCTGATCCGGTGGAGGTGAAAGTCGTTTTGAAAGAGTATAACAGTGTGTTGCCGGTGCAGGGATTTGGAGAAGATTACAGGACGCGGGTACCTTCCGGTACAAAAGCTACGGTAACGGGATATGCCTCTATCGAAAACCAACACTTTTTCGGTATGAGAGAATTATTGACAGGAGAGCATCCGACCGTACAGTTATCGCTGGCACCCTATGCGGTAGAAGATATTAAAAAACAACTTCGGAAGTTATAATAAATAAGAAAAACCATAAAAACTTGACAATCCCACAATAGTTTTCTATCTTTGGCGTTGTAAGTACATTGATGTTGCTCCTTAATTGAATATTACCCCAATAATTGCAGCAACTAAGACCTTAAAAAGTTGGCACTAAAACCAACCATTTTTAAACCAATGAAAACAAATTCCACTATGTAATTTTATTGTTATAATTATTTTGCTTCCACAGCATTGACTGTTGTGCGTTTTGTATGGTCTGTCGGCTGCTGACCGCTGTCAGAGCGGGAGTGGTATGCCATTGCCGGATTTGTTGTCCCTTTTGTGGAAGCGTTGTTAGATTTTTTCACCCGAGACGTCAAATGAAGTCTCAAAAAGCCTTATATGATGAACAAACTATTTTTCGTTGCCTTGATGGCGGCCCTCATTCAGTTGGTAGCTATCCAGCCGACTGCTGCCGAGCACCCCGAAACCGTTTTATCTCCAGCCGTTGTCACCAGTACGGGATTTACCCTCGAGCTGCGTACAACTGCTTCGCTAAGTGGGCTGCAGATCAAGTCGGAGCAGGTACTCCAGTACAAAGATGGTTCTGGCAACAACGTGTCGGTCAACGCCACCGTTACCGGAACAACCCAGGGAGCCAATTTGACCGTTGACTTTACGACCAACGACGATCTGACCGGCCTGACCATCGAAGATCAGCAACAACTGGGTTTTACCGAGATTGTAAGCTCTTCATCGACCACTGTCGATTTTGTAGTGGAAGACCATATAATTCACTAAAAAAGGCGGGAAGTAGGGGCTGCATCTTAGTTGTGGCCCCTACTGCTTTATTTTATCTTCGAGCCAGGATCTGGAGATAGTTAGTTCTTGTGCATTGAGTTCGTTCATTAATTTTTGCTGGGTTGCCAAATCCAGCTTTCCCGATGATCGTTCTCCGGCTAGTTGTCGGACAAATTTGCTGAAGTGTTTACAGGCTTTGGTATTGTCGTCGTTTAAGAATTCGTCGCGTCGCAAAAACCGTTCAAACTTCTTAGCATAGCTGGTTAAGAAGCCCTCGAAGGAGGGGTCGATCAGGAAAAGCTCATAATAACAGCGAATTCCGGTAACCGTGGAAATGATTTTATGATATTTATTGGTAAAGGGATATTTATTCAGCAGTTCGATGGCTTTGTCGTATTCTTTTTTATGGAAAAAAAGGCACAAATCGGATCGGGCCAGGGTGTCATCTTTGACATCTTCAGCCAAATAACGCGTGTATGTTTTCTGGAACCAAGCTATCCAATCAAATTTTTTTTCTTTGGCTGCACATACCACAATGTTGAAATAAGCTACTGAACTGATTAGGTTGTTGTGGATTAGTAGCTTTTTTTCGAGCCCCAGCTTGTACAATTCAAGGGCGGTGGCATTGAAATGGCGATCATCTATTTTCATTTGCCAGATGACGAAGTTGAGCAGGTGGGTCATCAACACCAATTGGGTTTTTATCGGCAGCAAGTCAATATAGGTGACAAACCTGGACTTGATGTCGCGAAACAGATTGATGTCGCGGTTTTGGTGAAGTTTTTTGGTGTCAAGGAAGAGTGGATACAGTGGATTCTCATCTTTCAACTGTCGAGCAATATCGACTGTGTCGGCCAGTGTTTTTTCTGTAGAAGCAATGTTGATAATAGTGTAATATTCGCATTCCATTTCTGCCTTTTGCAGGAGATAGTATTTTTCAAGCAAGTCATTTGCCTGATGTACTGGGTCGGTGGAAGCCGGTTTGTTGCCCGTCCGGTTGGCCAGTGACTTATTGTTATTGGCTTTGAGTGCTACCTGGTAGTGATCGGAGGTGAAAGGTTTGGACTCAAGAAGCAGGTTTTCCGTTTTTTCGATTTCTTTTTTATGGTATTCGAGAAGAGAATTTTCCAGCAAAGCATCGCAGAGGAGGAGTTGTCGGTCGAAAGAGCGCTTGTTCAGTTGGTACTGAATAAACCACTCTTCCAGTATGCGGACCAGGTTGCTCATCAAGGTACGGAACTTAACATCGTCGTATTTTTTATTTTTATATATTTTTTTGAACAATTGCTTTTTGTCGAGCTTACTGCTGTCAAAGCGGGGGTGGTGTTTGGTCAGTAAATCGAAGAGGGTCAGCAGGTTGGAATTGGTAGTGAAATAGGGGGAATTCAACATTTTCCGCACCTTTTTCAATGCTGTTTTATCCAATACCGACAAAAATTTAATTAATTTGTAGTCCTTCATTACTAGTTTTTGCCTTACAGTTGGTTAGAGAATTCAAAAGATAACACTTTGGTTATCAGTTAATTATAATATTTTCATGAAGGTTTAGGATGAGAAACTAAGCCACAATGCCTGTCATTTTGTTGTTGGTTATGGATTCATATCATCGTATTATTGTACTTGAGGATGGTGTTTTATTGTAAAATCCAGCCTACTCCCACTTAAATAAACTACAAAGACATCTCCCCCTTTAAACTTTCCCAACTAGCCGATTTAGTTTTGGCTAACCAAAAATCATATTTGAAGTTTAGACCATAAGAGGTCACGCAAGAACGGTCAATGGAAGCCTTCCCGATAACTATCGGGATCAAGCCCGGTTTGACCAAGAGCTGAAACCGGCTGTTGCAAAATGATAAATTCAACTCCTCCTAATACGTTGCCCCGAAAAAACACCTGGAAAACCAAATGCAGGGATTAATCCCCTCTATTATATACGTTTGATACGCGCGTCAAAAAAGTATCTGGCGGTAGCCGAAAAGCCAATTCCGAATCACTTCGGAACAAAGAGAGTAGGCAACTTTTTTGCTTCTTTTACGTCAACCCATTCGATTTTGCCGATTGCCCGACCTGCAATTGATAGAGCAGCCAGTGAAAACGCACAAGTTAATTATTTTCCCTGAAATTTTCCCGCCCGATACCAAATATCTTTACAGGTACCAGAGTAAGAAGGCTGCATGTCGGCTCACCCCATCAAATTTTTCATCCACGTTCCTTACCTTTGCCTTATGAGCAAAAAAGGACGGGAGCATCTTTCCAAAGACCCCCTTTTCAGGGAAATCATTGAACAGGTCAAACTGCCACGCATCCAACGCGACGCCAACGTCTATCATGCTCTCCTCCGGGCCATCATTTTCCAACAGCTCTCCGGCAAGTCGGCCAGCACCATACACCAACGTTTTTTGGACAAATTTAGCGGCAGCTACCCCAAACCCAAGAAACTGGTATCTTGCACCGACGAAGAGCTGAGGGCCGTCGGCTTGTCGCGCCAAAAAGCCAACTACGTCCGAAACGTAGCGCAGTTTTGGCTCGACCACCAACTCCAAAAAATGGACTGGAACCGCACCACCAACGAAGAGGTGCTCAATCTGCTCACCCAAATAAAAGGCGTCGGCACCTGGACCGTGCAAATGCTGTTGATGTTTACCCTCAACCGCCCCGACGTATTCCCAACTGGAGACCTGGGCATCCAAAACGCCATCGTAAAACGGTACCGCCTCCGAAGCAAAGGCAAAAAACTGACCCAACGAATGGAGCAGATCGCCAGCGCCTGGAGCCCCTACCGAACCCTCGCTTGTCGTTACCTTTGGCGTTGGATCGACCAGATTAATTAATTATGGTAATTTAACCAGAATGTCGGAGCCATGCCAGCGAAAGACAATGCCTTCGCCACTCGCCGACCACCATAAAGGGCTCCGCTGTTGCTACACCTTCATGGGCAGGTCGTCCATCAAAAAACCAATCCCTAACAGAGAAAAATCTTACTATGCGACTTATCCTTACGCTATTCATTCTACCGCTTTTAGCCACCAACCTATCGGCTCAACAAAAATCCCACATGACTCCGTTCGAGAAAAATAACAATACTACCGCAACCTATGCGGAGGCCATTTCTTTTTACAAAAAACTGGCTAACGACCACGCCCGCCTCCAAATCAACGAGACGGGCATGACCGACAGCGGCTACCCTCTGCACGAAGTAGTGTTGTCGCAAGACGAAGACTTCGATCCCGCATCGCTCCACCAAAAAAAAAAGACCATCCTGATGATCAACAACGCCATCCACCCCGGCGAGCCCTGCGGGGTAGATGCAAGCATGTTGTTGGTGCGCGACTACCTGGAAGATAAAAAGAAACGCAATTGGTTGAGCAACCTGGTCATCGTCGTCGTGCCGGTATACAACATTGGCGGGGCCCTCAACCGCAACAGCCATACCCGCGCCAACCAAAACGGACCCCTCTCCTACGGATTTCGCGGAAACGCCAAAAACCTCGA
The DNA here is from genome assembly GCA_965222105.1 of Saprospiraceae bacterium. GTDB lineage: Bacteria > Bacteroidota > Bacteroidia > Chitinophagales > Saprospiraceae > CALGLS01. The sequence continues at coordinate 64,827 of CBDCTQ010000024.1, forward strand.
CCTCAACCGGGATTTCATCAAATGCGACAGCCGCAACGCCCAATCTTTCAACCAGCTTTTCCATAAATGGATGCCCGACGTATTCATCGACAACCACACCTCCAACGGCGCCGACTACCAATACACCATGACCCTCATCGCCACCGAACACACCAAAATGGACCCCGCCCTGGCCTCCTACCTCAACGACCAAATGTTGCCCCGCCTTTATCGCGATATGGAGGCTGCCAACTGGGAAATGACCCCCTACGTATACGCCCGCAACACCCCCGACGAAGGCATCGGCGCCTTTCTCGACCTCCCCCGTTACTCCTCCGGCTATGCCGCCCTGTTCAACTGCATCTCCTTCATGCCCGAAACCCATATGCTCAAACCCTTCGCCGACCGGGTACAAAGCACCTATGCTTTTATGGACGTGATGGTCAAAACCCTCCACGACGATCACCAAACCCTCCGGGCCGCCCGCAAAAAAGCCATCGCCAATACCCGCAACAAAAACGAATTTGCCATCAACTGGTCAATGGATACCGATCGTAAAATTACTACTACGTTTAAAGGGTATCAGGCAGGTCGTAAACCCAGTGAAGTGTCGGGAAAAGACCGCCTCTACTACGACCGCAACCACCCCTACACCAAGGAAATTCCCTATTTCTATTACTACAAAACCACCCAGAACGTCAGCCGCCCTATGGCCTACATCATCCCCCAGGCTTACCACGAAGTGATCGACCGGCTGCGATGGAACGGCGTCGAGTTTTACCGGCTATCCAATGATGTCGAAACCAAAGTAGAGTTGTACCGCATCAAAGACTTCGATACACCGAATATGCCTTACGAAGGACATTACCTGCATAGCAATATAACTGTGGAAACTTTTCAGGCCGAGTGGCCTTTCTACGAGGGCGACTATGTCGTGTTTGTCAACCAACCTTCCAACCGGTACATCGTCGAAACCCTCGAACCGCAAGCCCCCGACTCCTACTTTGCATGGAATTTCTTCGACGGAATTCTACAGCGAAAAGAATATTTTTCGTCGTATGTGTTTGAAGATTTGGCGGCAGCCTACTTAAAAGAGAGCGATGACTTGCGTCAAAAGCTGGAAGACAAAAAGAAAGAAGATCCCAAGTTCGCCAACGATGCCCGCGCTCAACTGGATTTTGTGTTTAGGCATTCTCCTCACTTTGAACGCACCTACCGCGTATATCCCATCGCGCGGTTTATTTACGATGCGGCCTTGCCTTTGGAAAAAGAGGATTAGCGTGGTTTTAACTCACCGCACTACCCCAACGGTCATATCCACATCGTAATCGCCTTTGATGACGGGCGATTGGCGGAAGCCGGTGTAGTTGCGCACGTTCTCGGAAATGTATTGGTACAATTCCGATACCGACACTACTTGATTTTCGTCGGTGTCGGCCTCGCCTTTCATGCCCCGTATGAGGAAGTGGCTGAACACGCCCTGCCGCAGGCCGCTCGACTCCAGCGAGGTTTCATCCGATTTGGACGACATGATCAACGCCGTGCCTGGTTCTGACTGAGCCAGGGTGGTGTAGTACTTGGTCAGCAAATTGTCGACGGTGCCGCTCTTCATGGCCAGAAGGCTGCCGGAGTGGCAGGCATCGGCAATGCAGAGTTTGTATTTGGCCTGACTGTTTTCGAAAATTTCGTTGACCTCTTCGTGTGCGAGTTTATTGTTGAATCCGTCGAAGTCGATGGGCAGGAACGACCCTTTCAGTCCGTGGCCGGAATAGTACAGCAAAATGAGATCGTTGGGACCAGCCTTGCCGAACACATCGCGCATGGCGGAGGTTAAGTTCGATTTGGTGGCTGCTTCGTCTACGAGGATGCGTATCTGGTCGTCTTTCAGGGCACCGCCTTCGGGGCTTTTCAGGTAGGCGAAAATCCGGTAGGCATCGTCGTCGGTGTATTTCAGGGCGGGCATGTGACTGTAGTCGGCTACGCCGATGATGACGGCCCATACTTTCATATTGAATGCCTCGCGGCGGATAAACTCGTCGGAAGTGGCTGCTACCTTGTTTTCCACCAGATCGGTAGTCGTTTCTTTTTCTTCTGTTTCATCGATCATATCGTCTTCCTCAATGGCGATGGGAGCATCGGTGCCGGCGTCCTGACTTTTATAAGTTCCATTTTCCCATTGGCCGGTTACTTTGGTACCGTCGAGGCGAAACAAGGTGCCGTTGCCATCGAAACTGCCGTTGGCCCAATGGCCCTGATAGCGTTCGCCGTTGGTGTAGTAGCAAATTCCACGACCATCTGGTTTGCCGTTTTTAAATTGACCGATGTATTTGGCTACACCGTCTTTAAAAATGTAGGTGCCTTCGCCGTTGACACAATCGCCAAGGATACAGCCCTCTATTCCCATTTCCCGAAAGGCATTGCCCATGTATTCACCTTCTACCCATTCGCCTTCCGACTTGGAGCCGTCTTTGTGGAAGAGGGTGCCACTGCCGTGGGGGTGGTTGTTGTCGTAGTTGCCAACGTGTTTTTCGCCATTGGCAAAGTACATGGTTCCGAAGCCGTGGAGTTTTCCATTTTTAAAATGGCCTTCGTATTTGCTGCCGTCGGCGTATGCAAACAGTCCTTCACCGTTTTCACAATCGCCGGTGAGGCAACCGGTTTGGATGTCGGTGCCGTCGTCGTCGGTTTTTCCCTTAGCGGTAAATTCGATGACGTTGCCCTGATCGTCGATGGGCTGGCCTTTGTGCCAGTTGCCGGTGCGTTTGGTGCCGTCGGGATAGGTGCGGGTGCCGGTTCCGTCGGGAAAGCGGTTTTTCCATTGGCCGGAATATTTACCGCCATCGGTGTAATAGCAAATGCCGATGCCGTGGATTTCGCCGTCTTTAAAATCGCCGATGTATTTAGCACCGCTGGGATAGACGTAGGTGCCCTTGCCGTTCTGGCAATTGCCTTCCATGCATTGAGCAGATAAGGTGGTGAAACAGGTCAGGCCGAAAAAGCAGAATAGGACGAGATATTTCATAGATGATCGATATTTATCGGGGTGGATGATTGTTCAGACTTCAAATATATTACCAATTTTTCTAATTCATTGCGTTCTTTGACAAATACTTTGGGTTGACGATTTGTCTTTAGGCATTTCATTGCTGAACCTGTTTGTAAACGAAAGGAGGGAGGTGGAGCGTATACCAATAGGTGAAATTTGCACATAGCTCATTTTGCCCGGTCGGGGTTGTCTTTGAGGAATCCGGCCCATCCGCTGTATCTTTTTTTGCCTTTGCCCAACCTACCCGATTGGTAGAAGTGGCAAATAGCGGTCGCCAGGGCATCGGAGGCATCGAAATAGTCTTCGGCTAGTTTTTGCTTTAGAATGTTGTCAAGCATGGCCGACACCTGTTCTTTGGAGGCGTTGCCATTGCCGGTGATGGCTACTTTTATTTTTTTGGGAGAGTATTCGTGTACAGCTACGCCCAGCATCATGGCAGCGGCGATGGCCACCCCCTGGGCCCGCCCCAGTTTGAGCATCGACTGGACGTTTTTTCCGAAGAATGGGGCTTCGATGGCCATTTCTCTGGGCTGGTGTCTTTTTATGATGGCCTGAAGCCTTTCAAAAATGTGTTTGAGTTTTTGCGGCTGGGTGTTGAACTTACCCATTTGTACCACGCCCATTTCGACGAGCTGGATTTGCTTGTTGTCGATCTCGATTACGGCAAACCCCATGATATTGGTACCTGGATCGACGCCGAGGAGCCGGTAGGCAGAGCCAGTCGATTTGCCGGATTTTTTTGTGCTCATCATTTTATTTTCCGCAAAGGTACTGCTTTGTAGCCGCTCTTATCACAACAAAACCCGCTAAAACCCGTATCTTGCACAGGCAAATGGCACACAAAAAAAAGACACCCTTGCGGACGGTAGCTCTTCAGCAGATATGGCAACTGCGGCCACTGATGGAGGTTTTGATAAAAATTGCTGTAGTTTCGGCCCTGGCCTGGGTAATCTACTACCAGGTGATCGCCCGCGACAGGGCCGTGGAATTGTGGACGACTTTTGTGGCCAGCCTGAGTTGGGCTAAGGCGGGGTGGCTGATCGCTGCGATAGGGCTCATCCCCGTCAACTGGGCTTTTGAAACCCTCAAATGGAAGCATCTGATCCACACTTTTGAAAGGTTGTCCTTTTGGAAAATGTATAAAGCCGTCCTGGCAGGTGTGACCTTTTCGGTGTTTACGCCCAACCGGATCGGAGAGTACGCCGGGCGGGTATTATTTGTAAAGGCAGAAAACAACTGGAAGGCGGTGGTGGCTACATTGGTGGGTAGTTTTAGTCAGTTGTTGGTGTTGTTGTCGGTTGGGCTGTTCGGGTTGGTCTATTTTGTCTGGCAGTTTTTGGAGTTGGAGGTATATGTGTTGCAGGGCGTTATGTGGCTGGGAGTGGCGTTGGTTGGGCTGATGCTATTTTGCTTTTATAATGTCGATTTGATCGTACCGATTGTCAAACGGTTGCCTTTGGCCGGTTATTTGAAACCCTATGTGCGGCATGTATCGGTGTTGCGAAATTACGAATCGGCCACTTTGAGCAGGGTACTGTGTTTTGCTCTGGCCCGTTATGCGACGTATTCGCTTCAATATTATCTGATGTTGATGTATTTCGGTGTAGAGGTTAGTTTGTTGCCAGGGCTGGCTTGTATAGCGGCTATTTTTCTGTTGCAAACCAGCATCCCGCTGCCACCGCTGATGGGCTTGCTGATGCGGGGGGAGGTAGCGTTGTTTGTCTGGGGGCATTTTTGTGGAAACGAGCTTAGTATACTGGCTGCTACTTTCGGATTGTGGGTAATAAATATGATCCTCCCGGCGTTGATGGGTATTATCTTTATCGTGAACATAAACGTTTTAAAATCACTTGGTTATGCAGAAAACAAAGATCGTAGTCGGAGTAGCCGTCACATCGATTCTGTGTACAATGGCTTTTAACTTCCCGGGCAAAACCAAAGCGAAAACCCCATCTTCGATTACATCATCCGATTCGACTAACTTTTCCGACTGCGACGAGCCAAGTCAGGCGCGTCCCCTTAATCCAGACCTTTGCTCGCTCGAAAATACCGCTTTCCAACCGGAAGAATCATTGACCTATAAAGTGTATTACAACTGGAACTTCATCTGGATACCCGCCGGGGAAGTGACCTTCAACGTGTCCGATGAAGGCGATCAATATCACCTTTCGGCAAATGGACGTACCTTCTCTTCCTACGAATGGTTTTTCAAAGTAAGAGACCGATACGATACCTATATCGAAAAAGAAACATTATTGCCCACTGTTGCCATCCGCGATGTAAAAGAGGGAGGGTACCGGCTCTACGATAAGGTAACCTTCGATCAGCAAAACCAAAAGACCCTTTCGCTCCGCGGCAAATCAAAAGATAAAACCATCCTCCGGGAGTTCGACGTAGCCGCCTGTATGCACGATGTTATGTCGATCATTTATTACGTCCGGAATGTCGACTACAGTCAGTTTGCCGAAGGAGAAGCCTTCCCCATCAAAATATTTATGGACAAAGAAGAGTGGCCGCTCAAGGTACGCTATCATGGCAAGGATGAACGCAAAAAAGTGAAAGGACAGGGTTATTTCAAGACGATACAGATCACCCCGGAAGTGATCGTCGGAGATGTATTTAAGGAGGGAGCCGAGATGAACATTTGGGCTACCGACGACGACAATCGCATTCCGGTGTTGATCGAGTCGCCGGTTTCAGTAGGTTCTGTAAAAGTAGTGTTGAAAAAATATTCGGGGTTACGGCATCCGATCAACTCCAGAGTAGACTGAAGGTTTCCAAAAGCTGGCGAAGTGTCAAAAACAGGGGTTTCATAAAAAAACAGCGGTGGCCTCGTACGAGGACATCGCTGTTTTTTGTGGTATTTTCCCGAAAGGGGGCGATCAATTGGCGCTAACCGGTGTATTCTGCATGTGGAGGTCCATTTGTGGAAATGGAATGCTAATGCCTTCGCGGTCGAATGCTTTTTTGACGTTTTCGATCATGTAAAAGTAGGTGTCCCAATAGTTTTCGCTTTTGCAAAAGGGGCGGGTGTTGAGGTTGACAGAGCTGTCGGCCAGTTCTCCTACTACGACGCCTTGTTTGGGATCGTCCAGTACCCAGGGGCACTCCTTGCCTACCTTCATTATAACTTCGCGGGCCTTATCGATGCTGTCGTTGTAGCCGATGCCGAATGTCAGCTCGACGCCTACGGTTCCCTGCCCGGAGATATTGGTCATTACGTTGCTGGTCACCACGCCGTTGGGTACGATGATGCGCTTATTGTCAAGGGTGGCGAGGATGGTGTTGAAGATTTGAATCTCTGTTACGGTGCCTATCTTTCCTCCGCCAATTTCCACCAGGTCACCCACTTTATAAGGTTTGAAAAGGAGCAGTAATACGCCGCTTGCAAAATGACCGAGGCTGCCTTGGAGGGCCATACCTATGGCAAATGCCATGGCACCTAATATGGCAACAAAAGAGGTAGTGGCTATGCCAAACATGCTGGCCACACTCAGCAAGAGCATGATCTTGAGACCTACGCTGATGAGTGATCCGAGAAAAGGGCGGATGGTTTCGTCGACGCCATGTCGTTTCATTGCGTTTTTAACCATTCGGGTGATCCATCCGATGATCCAAAAACCGATGATTAGGGTCAGTAAAGCCCCTGCAACTTTTGGGGCGTAGTCTACCAGCAAGGACATAATTTGATCCATTCGTGCTTCCATAAAAATTTTGCTTTTTGTTTTATTATAAAATTGGTTAGTTCTGAATGGCTGTAAAAACTACTCGAATAAGAGCAAGCCGAAAATGACGAATATTCTTTAGACGCAAAAATGGGAATAAGCAACAGTCCTTGCTCAAAAAATTTTGCAATGCAAAGACATTTCTTAAGCAGTCAGTATCAGACCATGCCACTCGCATTAATTGCGTTAGGGGGCACAGTCTGACCTTCTGACTGCTCAAAATAGAATTTAACCCCTGATTCGCATTAAAGGTAATGTTCAAATACAGGAATGGATCAGAACGGCAGATCGTCGTCTATGTTTTCACCCGGATCATCGGCAGCAGATGGAAAATTGTCACCGCTGGTGCTGGCGGTATTGCTTGTCGTTGGGGCGTTGGCCGGGGCGCTTTGGCTGCTTAACGATTCCAGACGCCAGGCATCGAGGTTGGTAAAATAAGTGGTGTTGCCATCGCGGGTGTATTCGCGGCCTCTCAGCGAAAAAGTCACTTTGATCTGGTCGCCTTCATTGAAGGGGTCGAGCTTGTCGCAATTGGATTGAGTCAGTTGGAATTTGACGAGTTGTGGATAGGCGCCGTCTTCAATTTCGACGACGAATTCTCTTTTTTTAAAGGAGTCAGTAACCTGTGCGGTATCCATTTTTTTGTATAACCTTCCTTCTGCTTCGTATGCCATAATGGTGTTTGTTTAAGTGTATTTCATAAAATAACAGGCGCAAAATAGCGCATGCAAAAATACAAAAGCCCACCAAAAACAAGAAGGAATGGATGGATTTATCCAAACATTCCTTTTCTCGGAGCATGTTTATATCTGCTCTATTGCGATCGGGTTGGGACGTTGCTTTCATTTCGGCCTGTTTGAAATGGTAAAAGCAATTAATGGTTGCAAAATGCTCTAACGACTACTGCGAAATATACCGTCGGTTCAGGAGATCGTCGCAGATTCGACGAGTTTAAAAATGTCGGTTGGACTTTCGCAGAGGATGGCCCTTTTGCCTCTTATGGCTATGGGGGCTTTCAACAGTTCGGGGTTATAGCGTAGTACTTTGATCCAATTTTCATCATCGAACTCCCGACCTCTTATATTTGCCTGGTAGTAGGGGTGTGCTTTGTTGAGAAGTTCTTTGGGATGTTTATCCAGAGACTTTATGATCGACTGCCAACTGGCTCCGGTAGAGGGCGTTTGCCCGAAAGGAAAAGTCCTCACATGTGATACCACACTTTGAGCGTAAGCAACGGTTTTGCGGTCGCTGCTGGATTCAGGGTTGTAGTATATTAATATTTCGCGCCTATGGGTTTTCATGTCAATTAATTTTTGTTTTTGAAACGTGAATTCCCACAATGTACGGATTTTTTTGTATAAATCAAAATTATCTTCAAAAAGACTGTTCCGGCCTGCTGTTCTATACCATGTCGTCTTCCCGGTATTTGGGTACCGATGGGGGGCTGGCCGGACCTTTATTTCTGGCAAAAAAGCCAGCCACTACGCCAAATACAAACCCTCCGATGTGGGCCCACCAGGCCACGCCTGAGGTAGCAGCCGTTTCGGGGCCCAGAGAGGCAAAGCCGGAGATGAGTTGCTGGACGATCCAAAAACCCAAAAATAGAAGGGCCGGCACTTTGAATGACTGGAAGAAGTAGATCACCAGAATTTTCACTTTCGATTTGGGAAACATCACCAGATAGGCACCCAAGACAGCCGAAATAGCTCCGCTGGCCCCCACGCTGGGAGTGGTGCCGTTGCAAGCCCGAATGCCTTCCACACACCGTATGGTACCACCTCCACAGGGATTGCAGCAATTGGCCACCGCACTGATATCGGCATAGCTGAAATAAATATGCGCTGCAGAGGCAAATAGCCCCCCCAGGATGTAAAACACCAAAAACGGAAAGTTGCCCACGGTGGCTTCTATATTGTCCGCAAACACCCAAAGGAACAGCATGTTGCCGATCAGGTGCATCCAGCCGCCATGCATGAACATACTGGTGAATAGTGTAATGTAATCCTCTCCGTTTACAATATCATTGGGGATGCAGCCGTACTCACATACCAACGCATTATCAAAACTGAGCTGATACAAAAAAGCCAGTACATTCAAGGCAATAAAGGCATAGCTGAATAGTGGAAAAGCCCCGCCTTTCACCTGGTCGTCGCCAATAGGGAAAATCATCGTTTTTGTCTTTTATTCCCTGCAAGATAGGATTTATTTTGAGTTCATGGAAAATCAGCCACAAAGTCACAGAGTTACAAAGTACCGCAAAGAATTTTTTCCAGCCCGCTAATACGGTATCCTCGTCACGGACGTAGTCCCGGTAGGCAAACTGTGTACATTTGTGTCTCTGACTTCGTCAGGCAGCTATGTCAAGTATTCATTTGATTAATAGAATGGGCCCATTCTATCGACCAAAACTGCCGCAGCCAAAAATGCTACGACAGTCGCTTGCCAGGTAAAAATGAAAATTGGCTTAGGCCCGGTAATAAGTTGTTTAGTAAAGCTCAAAAAACCAGCCTGTCGGCTGGCAGGTAACTTCCTTTTTTTAATCTTTCCCTACACATTTATGCGGCCACCGGCACCAACTCCAGCTTATCCACGCGGAGCTTGACGGCGCCGGGCTGTCGCTGTAGGCTTTGGGCCATGTCGTCGATCGATTTTCCCTGGGTGAAGAGGAGGGCCAGCTCGGCGTCTTCTTTTTTCGACCAGGGCTCGTAGGCGCGGGCATATTTGGTGCGGGCTTTTTCGATGCGGACCTCCTTGGTAGTTTGTTTGCGGGTAAAGTGGAGGAGGCTGTGCATAAAAGAAGTGCTAAAGCGGTCGATCTCGCTCTCAAATATAACAATCTGATTGCGGCTGGCAGTTTCTCCGTCTTTTTGACTGACGCAGGAGAGGGTGAGGTATTGGTTTCCTTTCTGGGTTTCGCGGACGTCGAGGTAGAAGCTGCGGTTGCCGGAGAGGATGCGTTCGCTGTACAAGGAGTGCTTTTTCATGGTGTTTGTTTTTTAGTGAATTGAAAAATTGTTTTGACTTTTAATTTGCCGATATTGTAACCGGCCTTCACTAATAAGCTGCAGAAACACCCCAAATTCCATAAATGAAAAGCGACTTTTTTTGAATTATTTTATTTTTAAATTTTAAATCTCTGTTAATGAAAGTAGTATGAATTTTTAATTTTATTAAAGTGTTTTTATTTGTATGTGTTCTGTGGGGCTATATTCCGTTTTGAACCTGTTTTTCCGACAAATCACAACCCGCTATTTCACCCTGGCCAACGCCTGCTCCAGGTCATCGATCAGGTCTTCCACATCTTCGATACCAATGCTCAACCGGATCAGCGAGTCGGTCAATCCCACCTTGAGGCGCTCCTTTTTGGGGATGGAAGCATGGGTCATGCTGGCGGGGTGACCGATGAGTGATTCTACACCTCCCAGCGATTCGGCCAGGGCAAACAATCGGGTGCCGCTGAGTACTTTTTTGGCTGCCGACAGCCGGTCGTTGACGAGGTCGAAGGATACCATCGCCCCGAAGTCGCTCATTTGTTTTTTAGCGACAGCGTGATTGGGGTGTGATTTAAAGCCGGGATACAACACCCGTCCCACCTTGGGATGACGATCGAGAAAACGGGCTATTTTTCGGGCATTTTTGCAGGAGCGATCCATCCGTAAATGCAATGTTTTGATACCTCTGAGGATGAGGAAACAATCCTGTGGGCCGGGGATGCCACCGGCGGCGTTTTGGATGAAGCGAAGGTCGTCGGCCAGCTTTTCATCATTGACGACGATGGCACCCAGCACGGAGTCGGAATGCCCTCCGAGGTACTTTGTGGCCGAATGCACCACCATATCGGCTCCGAGGTCGAGCGGTGTTTGTAGATAAGGAGAAGCAAAGGTATTGTCCACACAGGACCAGATGCCGTGCCTTTTGGCCAGCGCACAAACCTTGCGAAGGTCTACAATACTGAGCATTGGGTTGGTGGGCGTTTCGATCCAGAGGAGTTTGGTCTTGTCGTTAATGTGTTTTTTTATCTCCCGCCAATCGGTCATATCGACGAAATGCCCTTTGACCCCGAACCGCTCGTAGATGGTGGTGACGATGCGATAGGAGCCGCCATACAGGTCGTTGCAGGCGATGATCTCGTCGCCTGGGTTCAGCAGTTTAAGGATGGAGTCCATCGCTGCCATGCCACTGGCAAAGCAAATGCCGTGGGTGCCGTTTTCGAGAGCGGCCAGGTTGTTGGCTAGGGCTGTTCGGGTGGGGTTTTGGGTGCGGCCATATTCGTAGCCCTTGTGCTTGCCGGGCGCATCCTGCACGTAGGTCGAGGTTTGGTAAATGGGGGTCATAATGGCTCCGGTGGAAGGGTCGGGATCGATGCCTGCGTGGATGGCTTTGGTGCCAAACCTGAGGTCGCTGGTTGTTTTTTTGCTCATTTTCTTTTTATCACATTTTTGGTGGCCTGGCAGATGTCTTTGATGCCGAGTCCGTATTTGTCTAACAAGTCGGTTGGTTTTCCGCTTTCGCCAAAGGAGTCGTTTACCGCGACGTATTCCATTGGTGTAGGCAATTTGCGGGCCAGCAATTGGGCGATGCTGTCGCCGAGGCCGCCGTGGCGCTGGTGCTCTTCGGCGGTGACGACACACCGGGTTTTGCTGACCGAGTTGAGGATGGCTTCCTCGTCGAGTGGTTTGATGGTGTGTATGTTGATGACTTCGCAACTGATCCCTTCCGCCTGGAGTTGTTGGGCGGCCTCTATACTGTTCCAAACCAGGTGGCCGGTGGCGAAGATGCTGACGTCGGTTCCTTCATTCAATAACAATGCTTTTCCGATAACGAAAGGCATGCCTTCGGTAAACACAGGCCATCCTGGTCGCCCAAAACGAAGGTAGACCGGGCCCTGGTGTTCTGCAATGGCGATGGTGGCGGCTTTGGTTTGGGCATAGTCGCAGGGGTTGATAACGGTAAAGCCCGGCAGCATTTTCATCAGGCCAATGTCTTCGAGTATTTGGTGGGTGGCGCCGTCTTCTCCGAGCGAAAGGCCGGCGTGGGAGGCACATACCTTTACGTTTTTGTGGGAGTAGGCGATCGACTGGCGGATCTGGTCGTATACCCGTCCGGTTGAAAAGTTGGCAAAGGTACCCGTGTAAGGAATTTTCCCGCTAAGGGCCAGACCGGCGGCGATGCCCATCATGTTGGCTTCGGCTACACCCACCTGAAAAAACCGATCGGGAAATTCGTCGATGAATCCCTGCATTTTCAGTGAGCCGACCAGGTCGGCGCAGAGGGCTACCACCTGGTCGTTTTGCCGACCCACTTCCAATAGTCCGGCGCCGAACCCGTCGCGGGTGGCTTTTTTGGTGGTTGAGATGATATGGTTTGGCATATGGTTGTTGGTTTTAGGTTTAACCCTCGTACGAATAATCCCCCAGGGTCTCCTCCAGTTGTGCCAGCGCAACCTCCGTTTGTTCGGCGTTGGGGGCTTTGCCGTGCCATTTGTGGGTGCCCTGCATAAAATCGACGCCGTAGCCCATTTCCGTTTTCATGAGTATAACAATGGGTTTACGTTGTCCCGTTTTGCTTTTAGCTTTTCGCAAAACGGAGAGGACTTCTCGCATATCGTTGCCGTTCATGTGGAGAACTTCCCATCCGAAGGCGGCCCATTTGGCGGGAAGGTCTCCGAGGGAAATAACCTCGTCGTTGGGGCCATCGATTTGCTGGCCGTTCCAGTCGACGGTCACAATGAGGTTGTCCACTTGATGGTGGGGGGCGAAGAGGGCGGCTTCCCAAATCTGGCCTTCCTGCAGTTCGCCGTCGCCGGTGAGGACGTACACCAGTTTGTCGTCGCCGTTTAGTTTTTTGGCCAAAGCCGCACCGATGGCCACTGACAGCCCCTGCCCCAACGATCCCGATGCTACGCGCACACCTGGCAGCCCTTCGTGGGTAGCGGGATGTCCTTGAAGGCGCGAATCGATTTTCCGAAAGGTGGCCAATTCTTCTAAAGGGAAGTAGCCGCTGCGGGCCAGAATGCTGTACCAAAGAGGAGAGATGTGTCCATTGGACAAAAAGAACATATCCTCGTTTTTACCTTCCATGTGAAATGCCGGATCGTGGTCCATTATTTCAAAGTAGAGGGCGGTGAGGAAATCGGCGCACCCCAGCGATCCGCCCGGGTGACCACAGGTGGCGAAATGGGTTTGGCGGATAATGTCTCTGCGCACTTGCGTAGCTATCCGTTGGAGTTGTTCCATATCTGGCATACAGAAAAACGGTTATGGGTTTTTGAAAGTTAAGGAGGAGCTACCGCAAATGTAGAGAAATATTGAGGGATGCGGCAATTATAGGGCGAGGAAATTTTTGTGGAAACATAAAAAAGCCCACCTGTGTACATCACCGGGCGTTGTACAGGTGGGCTTGCTTTTTGGCAGCCCTGCCATGCAGAGACTGTCACCATTGGAGCAGTCCGCCTTTAGCTGGCAGACTGCTCTCTTTGGAAGGTTGTAAATGTGATTAGTTTACGGTTTCTGTCAGTTCTTTACCGGGTTTGAATTTGACCACATTTTTGGCGGGGATTTTAATTTCGGCACCCGTTTGTGGGTTTCTGCCTATGCGGGCTTTGCGGTTGGTAAGGGTGAAGGTACCAAAGCCGGTCAAAGAAACTTTATTGCCATCTTTCAGGGTTTCGCCGATACAACTCATAACAGAATTGATGGCTTCGGCGGCCTGGGTTTTTGTCATGTTAGCTTCTTCTGCAACCCGGTTAATTAGATCTGCTTTGTTCATTTTTTACATTTTAAAGTTAGGAAAAAGTAAATATTCAATCCAGAGGAGAGACGCCCCTGCATTTGGCTACACATTTGGATGGCGCATTTCGTTGGGTCAGTTGGATGCACGGTACTATTTTTGTACTTTTAGGCGTTAGAACCACTACAACCTGATCGTAATCGTCATGAAAAAAATACTTCAATTGACTGTGTTGCTCTCCTTTTTGGCCTTTGCCAGCACCTCTTTTACCGCTTGCAGCAAAAAAACCGGTTGCCCGATGAACGAACACGTCCACGGAAAAACCGACAAAAAAGGCAAGATGAGCTCCAAAAGAGGAAAGTCCAACTTATTCCCTAAGAACATGCGCAAAGGCAAAAACTGAGTCCTTCCTTCTGATTATCAACCACTTATCAGTATTTGCTTCCGACGAATGCCCTGATCGCTGCTTTTAGCAATACGGGTAATTCATATTCTTAGAAATCCATATACGACCCGAAACGAAGAATGTTCCGGTAACATGCGGAGAAAATGGGCTTTTTATCGAAGGGCAAGCGATGGGATTGTGTGATAGCACAGGGTAGGATTGGGGCAACATTAGTAGATGTTGTGAACCAGGGGTTGAATTTTATTTTGGGCAGTCAGAAGGCAGAAGTCAGATCGTTCCCGCAGGGCGGGACTGTCAGAAGTCAGACTGCCTTCTAACGCAATTAATGCGAGTGGCATAGCCTGACCTCTGACAGCGAAGCGGTCTGACGTTCATCACTCCCGCATGGCCTCTACCAACCCATCTCCTACCAAGTTGAAACCCGCCACTGTCAAAAATATCGCCAGCCCCGGAAAGACGGTAAGCCACCAATACGAAATATGTTGTCGACCCTCGCTGAGAAGCTTTCCCCAGGTCGCCTCATCCGGCCCCAGCCCCAAAAACGACAGTGCCGATTCCGACAATATCGCCCCGGCCACCCCAAAGGCAAGAACGATCAACGCTGGAGCCAATACATTCGGCAAGGCATGCCGCCAGATGATGCGCCTAGATGCATATCCCAACACCTGAGCTGCTTCAATGTATTGGAGTTGACGCACTTTCAACAACTCGCCCCGGACAAACTGGGCAATGGTCGGCCAGAAGATCAATCCCAGTACCAGGCTGATGCTAAAGATCGACTTGCCCGCCAGCAAAGGCAATACCGCCAACAATAAAAACAGGCCAGGTATCGTATTCATGGCCTCTATCAAACGCATAATGAGCAGATCAACACTCACCTGCACCCGGTGCCCCAGCCAGGAATACCGTTCCAGCGGCCGTGCCAATACGTTTAATAACAATACAATTGCAAAAAAGAGTCCCATCCGAACAACCCATTCCCAGAACTGCGCATCGCCTTCGACCAGCAAGTAACTGCGGACCCAAAAAGCATAGTAAAACCCCATCAAGAGTCCCAACAAATTGAAGATCAATCGAACGCGGGACATGCGCATCCGCCCGTCGCCATAGTAGCCAGCTAGCGCCCCTATAAAAAAACCGATCAATCCGGCAATGAGCATCGACAAAACCCCCACCACCAACGAAACTCCCGCCCCACGGATCATGCCGGCAGCCACATCTTGGCCCAGCGCATCGGTGCCCAGCCAATGGCGGAACCGCAGAGAGCGCACTTCCTGCTTGCCAAATGGACTTCTGCCCGGATTGGCCTTATCGATATTGGCAGGGTGATAGGGAATGGGGGCCCTTATGGCGGACTCGTATTGGGTATGGAGCCAGTCGAAGGTAGCCAAACCACCCGACCACTTGCCCAACCCCGCTTCCACCAACAGGCTTTTGAAGGCGGGAAAATGGTGCTGTCCGTTCAGTTTTGCGTAAAGCGGTTTGTCATTTGCCAGAAATGGCCCCAGCAACGCCACGATCACCAACAATAGGCACCCGCGCCATGCCCAAAGAGCCAGCCTGCTTCTTTTGTACCGTTGCCAGATCAGGTCGGTGTATCGCCTGCCAGCCAAGCCAGTTACTTGTCCTTTCAAGGTTGATTTATTTTTGAACAATAGACATTATGAACAGAAATTTTGTATGCAGCCTGAATGCCCTTTTTTGCCTACCCTACGTCACATCCCTGTCTGGCCGCCAGGCGAGGCTCGCCTTCGTAGCTAAGGCTACGAGGCTCCGGGTGTTCCTTGGTTAGACAAAAAATTGCTCTTCAGTTGCTATACAAAAAATCCATTCATAGTGTCTAATATGTGGTGATTCTTTTTACAGTCGGAATACCCCGGCGCTATCAGGGTCCAAATTTTACCCGGGGGTCTGCCCAGGCATAACAAATGTCTGCCAGCAGGTTGGCTCCCATCGTCAGGATGGCTATCAGCAACAAAACAGTGTACACCACCGGCCAGTTTTGATCCATCAACGCATCGAACATCAACCGCCCCATGCCCGGGATGGCAAAAATATACTCCACGATGACCGATCCGGCCAATAACCGGGGGATGATCAGCGCCAGCATACTGATAAGAGGAAACAGCGCATTGCGGAAAGCATGTTTCCACAACACGGTGTTGACGGGCAATCCTTTAGCGCGTGCTGTTTTCACAAAATCCATATTCAGTACCTCCAGCATGCTGCTGCGTATCTGGCGGCTCACGTAGGCCAGCGACGAATAGGTCAGGCAAAAAACCGGCAACACCAAATGCGACGCCCGCTCCCAGAACCGATCCCAAAAAGGAGCGGACTGCCTCAACTCCCCCAGCCCCGGCCCGGCAAACCAGTCGAGCCAATGGCCATACTCCGGCGTAGTGAAAAACACCAGCAATAGCGTGGCCACCCAAAAGGCCGGCATAGAATAAATGGCAAATAACAATAATGAAACAAACCGGTCGGCCCGGCCCCCTTTCCGGTCGGCCAGATAAATACCCAGCGGAATACTCAATAAAAAAATAAAAAACAACGAAAGCAGATTCATGATCAACGTCCACCACAGAGCATCTCCTATTTTTCGGGACACCGGCTGGAGGTCGGCATAGCTGATGCCAAAATTGCCCCGGAAAAACCCCATGATCCAATGGTGATATTGGTTGTCGAACCCCCACCACTTGATTTTGGGAAGGTAGAGCTTTCCGGGAGTGGCCGTCTTTTTCAATTTGGAATAAGCTGCCGACAAGGAGACGATGGCTCCCCGCAATTCGGCCGACAGACGATCAGTGGATGCTCCACTGGAAAGCAAACCGAGATACCGGCTGATCTCCGCATCGTCGTACTGAACAAACAAATGGCCACAATGGCGGCGCACCTCAATAAAGTCGTCGTTGCGCAGGTCGTTGGGAGTGTGGCGAATGGCGGCATCCAGTTGCAGCAGTTGGTGGTAGTATTGTTGGATCTCCGGCCAATTTCCGTATTGATCGATCAGTCGGGAGAGGGTATGCTGATAGTCCCGAACGGTAATGCGATGGAAGGTATCTGGAAAAGCAGCCGAAGTCAGACTGAAATAGAAAGCGGGCTTGTCGAGTCCCATTTGTACGGCCATGCTGTGGTAGGCTTCGGGATCGGTGAGCAACCCTTCCTGCATACCCGGAATGCCTTCTGGCAAACGCCTCAAAACCGGATCGCCCGGCGTCATTTTACTCAAGGCAAATACCAGTAGCGATACCAATATTAGGTTGGGAAAAAAAAGCAACAGCCGCTTGATGAAATAACGGGACATCATCCGGTAAAGATATGGAATTCGTTGGGCTCCTGGGAAAGTTCGAGAAAAGGGCTTTCCTGTAAAATACCATATTCCTCGAATTTTATATCATAAGATTTCCGCAAACGAACGCAAAGAAGACGCTTTTGCATCTTTTACGCAAAGAGCTATACGAGCGCCCCTGATCTGTCGGCGGGGTAGAAAGATGTAATTTGCGTTTTCTGATGAAGCCATAAGTTCAGGAATAAAGATCAAAATTTGCAGTCCTTTTGCAACCGGCTTATCAGATAGGACTGCGAAATATGTTCCTGTTCCAGCCGGTTTTTATCTGTTTGGCACAAAAACGCGTAGCAGGCTCTTTCCGCATCGGTTAGTCGCGACAGATCCATAGCGGTCGGCGCGCTTTTGTTATTTACCGCAAAGGGGGCAAAGGCATGATAGACGTCCAGGTCCATCAACAGCGAACGCGTCTGCGGAAAATAGCCCCGCAATTGGTGCAGCATTTGAAACCCCTGCGCGTCGAGGTCACCCCAGAAAAATATCGGCACTTGTTTCAACCATTGCACGTTTTTCAGCAGCTCGACGGCAAACCCCTTGCCCCAGATAACCAACCCCTTGGTATGGGATGGAAACGAGAGAAATGTCAGTTTGTTTTCTACCACAAATACGACATTGCTGCGTACCTGGAGTTGTTGGAGTTGCGAAACCGGCAAAGACAGGTCGGTCATAAAAGCCGGAATGTCATCGATGGCGTTTTGGTCGAGTGTGCGGATGCGTACCACCGGCTCATCGTATCGAAGTCCGAATCGTTTTTCAAAATTCTTCTCCTGGGGGGAAAGGGCATTTGGCGGAAGCACAGCGAGCAGAAGATCGTTGAGGATGCCTTTGTGTTGCTCAACAAATTTGGTATGCACTTCTATGGGCAACTCCCGTGGGTATTGATCCGGGAAAGGATGGTGCAGAAAAAAATCAACTACCTTGAGCAGGTCTGGCCAGATGGCCAGGTGGGCGATGAGTTTGAGGGGCTGCCTTTCGACAAATGGCAGGAGCAGCGGTACGCTTCGGCCTGTGTAGGCCACTTGCCGGATGAAGCGGGCAAACTCCGTGTTTTTTCCAAGGAAGGCGAGGTAGTCTTCCTGTGTGGGAAAATAAATGCGCTGAGGCATCGACCGCCTGCCAGCCCGTCGGGTGTTTACCTCCCGGAGTTCGACTTCAAAGCCGAAGCCCTTCTTGGTTTTGGAGGCATCCATCAGCTCTTTCATACCCGCGTAGAGGGCTTCCACCGGCATATTGCTCCGGCCTTTATTGCCGACTATGGGCAGCGGGAAAAAATCCCGTTCTTGTAAATGACTTGTTAGAAATTCGCCATACTTTCGCAAAGCCTTTTGCCGTATCTGTGCTGGCGTAATCATTTGACCTGTTGTTGTTTGGCTTTTTCTTTTTCTGCGAGGTAGACCGACTTTGGCATATCGAATACTTCCGAGTTGCGGTTTTTCCGGTTGTGAACGTAGTGGATCGTTTCGATGTAAGGTTCGGCCAGGTTGATCTTGTCTAGTGGGGTGACTACCATCAACTGCAAATGCAACTGCCGGAACAGCTCCAGGGCATACAAAGCGTTTTTCTCGTCTACCTTGCTGAATGCTTCGTCGATCACGGCAAACCGCAGTGATCTCCGCTGGCTGTTGTCGTTGCGGATGCCAAACTGATAGGCGATGGCCGACGCCAGAATGGTGTAAGCGAGCTTGGCCTTTTCGCCTCCTGACAAGCTCTGGCTGTCGACATAATATTTGAATTCCTGATCGTCGGAGCGAAAACGCTCTATGGCACCAAACTCCAACCAGTTGCGCACGTCGGTAACCTTTTTGCGCCAAAGCTCGTTGGCCGACAACTCTTCGATGATGCGCTTAATGCGTTTGAAACTGGCTTCCAGCTCCTTGTCATCGCCCAGCACGAGTTTTCCGGGATCGGGCATGGCCTGGCGCAACAATTGTTTGAACTCCCTGACGGCCTGGTCGCGGGTGAGGTGCATGTCGAGTTGGATGTAGGTGACGGGGTTGGTGCCAAAATCTATGTTGCGCAACGACTGGTTGATCGTTTCGATGCCTTCGCGGATGAGGGTTTCCTGATTGTCGAGACCGGTTTTGAAGTTGGCGATGTCGAAAATGAGCCGTTCGTTGAGCCAGTCTTTAAACCGTTGTTGGAATTTGGGGAGGTCTTCTTCGCTTATTTTTCGGTGCAATTGTACAAACGACTTTAACCAGTTGACATCGGCCCGCAGGTCGAGGGTGTAGGCAGTCCAGTTGGGATGTTTTTCCAGAATGGCGGGGGTTGGGTTGATGAACAATTGCATGGCCTTTTCGATGGTGCTGGCGCTTTTGTCGAGCAGGCGTTGTTGTTTGGTGAGTTGGTCGCGGATGAGTTTGACGGTTCGTCGCTCTTCGGTCGGCAGGTTGGAAAGGGTCAGTTTTTCCAGGTTGGCGTATTGGCTTACAACCGAATTCAGTTCAGCAGAGATCTTGCCGGGGTTTTCTTTCAGGTAGTTGATGGCTTCCTGCAGTTGGGTTCGGTAGTGTTCGAGTCGGTCGTTTAGCCGCCCTTTGTCTTCGATGAGTTTTTCGCGGTTTTTATCCAGCTCGGCGATGGTTTTTTCCACTTCTTCCTGCCGTTGCCGGAGTGCTTTTAGCTGATTGGAGCTTTTTAGTAGGGCCTGTTTTTCGCTTTCGTTTTGTTTGATCTCTTTGGCAGTACGCTTCCAGTCTATCTCGCTGAAAGCCTTAACGTCGTCGAACCGAAGGAGAACGTCGCGTTGTTCCATCAATTTTTTTGCGGAAGCTTTCCTGTTTTTGATATTACGGCGGCATTGCTCATAGGCATCGTGGACTTCTGTTAGATTTTTTTTCACCTGGGCGATGGTGGCCTTGTTGTCCCATCCCAGTATGTAGTGGCTGGAGGAGCTGCGTTTGGGGTGATCGTCGCGGTGATGGAAGTTTCTGTTTTTAACCAGGCCTTTGGAGTTGATGCCCCGGTCGTATCGGTGAATGGTTTTGAAGCCTTCCAGGCAGATGTAATCGTATTGTTGGATGAGGTGTTGCCGAAGCCATCCGGCAAAAGGGTGGCTGTCTTTGATGTCAATTTTTTCCAGCAGACTGTCCTTGCTCATTTGTTGTTGGAGTGGAAGGGGTGGCTTTACTTTCAAAAAGCTGATCCTGCCATTGAGTTTGCTGCGATGCACCCATTCCACAATGCGGTCGTAGTGCTGTTCTTCTACGAGGAGAGACATGGCCAGGGGCCGAAGGAGTTGTTCCACATAGGGTTCCCATTGGGCAGCAGCCTCTGGGTTGAGCTGGATGAGCTCGGCGGCAAAGGGGATGGCTTTTTCTTTCAGTCCGGTTTTTTGCAGCAATGCTTCGCGGATGCGTACCTGCTCGAGGGGCAGCCGGTTTTGGCGTTGCTGGAGGGAAGTCAGCAGGTTTTGGAGTTCCTCTTGCCGGGTAGATAGCTGGAGGAGTTCCAATTCGAGGCTGGCTCTGTTTTTTTCGAGTGCGTCCTGTTGTTGCTGTACCTGATCGCGGAGCTTGGCAGCTTGTTTGAGGTTTTTGTAAAATTGTTGTTCGGTGAGGGCAAAAGTCAGGTTCAGCTTTTCCGTCATTTGTTGGTACCGGTTGGCCTGCACTTTTTGTTGGGCGCTGGTATCGGTCAGCAATTGGATTTGCCGGTCGAGGTTTTGCAATTGTCCGTGGGCTTTGTCGTTGCTGATGTCGATGAGTATTTTATCGCGCTCCTCTTGAAGCCGGCGTATTTGTTTTCGTTTGTTTTCGATCTGGTCTTCCTTTCGGCGGATATTCATTTCCCTTTCCGCGACAGCATGGGTGTAAATGTCTTGTTTTTTGATGTAAAAAAACCGGATCAGGTGTTGGCTGGCTTGTTCCAGCTGGGTGACCTTTTTGCTAAGGGCGCGGTGTTTTTGTCCTTCATCGACGATGGGTTGCAGCAATTCCAGTTGTTGGCGTGCGTGTTCGATGGCCTGATAAGAGGAGAGGAGGTTTTCGTAGTTGTTTCGCAGTTTGACAAACTCTTCCTCCGGGTTCATTTCCTCCAGCATATTGGTGCGGATAAAGTCGTTGAGGTTGCCCAATACTTTGATCCCGACTGTTTGTGAAAACAAGCTGAGTGCTTTTTCTGATTTGAGTCCAAATGCTTTGGAAAAGTGGTCGCTGTATTTGGCGAAGCTGTCAAATTCCAGGGTGCTGGTCGATTTTTTCAACCGACGTTTCCAGGCACCGGAAGTATCCATTGGGGTGAAATGGGTTTCAATGTCGAGGGGTTGGGAGGCGACGAAGTAGGCCCGTTTCAAGGCGTGGTTGGTGTACCATCTCACTTGAGCCAGAGTGATGTGATTGTTGGTAGCCGCGTTGTAAAAAACGCCGATAAGGATGGAGTAAGCATTGTCGCGGTCGCGCAGGTACTGGGTGTTGGCGGTCAGGCCGCTGTCGCTCTGGAGGTTGGAATACGCTCCGCGGGTATAGGAGTTTTCGTCGCGCTCCCGCTTTCTGTCGCTGCCCGACGACTGGTTGTAGTGGCGTTTGGCAGGGGGGACCAGCAGGGTAATGATGGCGTCGACCAGGGTGGTCTTTCCAGAACCATTGGCTCCGGTGAGGAGGGTGTTTTTTCCGTCCGGTTCGAGCCGCCAGATGTTTTTGTCGAAGGTACCCCAGTTGAATACCTCGGCATATTGCAGTCGAAAGCCGCCATGATGTACCATTCCGTTTTGACTCATAGATAAAAGTGGTATTGGTGGTGAAGTACTGGTATCACAGGGCAAGTCATTGCGCTAGTTTTGCTTTGATCTCTTCCAGTTTTTCGCTATTGATCTTTGCTTTGACGATCCGTTTAACTTCAAAAGTGCGTATCCCTTCTTCGTATTGCTGAACTTCAATTTCCTTTAAAAAACCCAAATCGGCGACCGACTTGACCACCTGCTCCAGTTTTTCCAACAGTCTGATCTCGTCGCTCCGGTCTCCAAAAAATACTTCGATCCGCTCGCGCATGTCCCGGTTGGTGAGAAACAACTTATGTGTATCCGTATTTTGTACGTCAAATTCTTCCAGTGCTTCGCGGAGTATGACGAGCAGGAGCGTTTGCTCGTAGGTGAGCGGCATTCGGCGTACCAGCCGGGCTACGCCTGAGACTTCTCCCTCAAACTCGTCGGGCTGCGACAGAAATGCAAACCCCTCCGATTCGTTGATGACCAACTCTACACCAATGGCTGCAAAGTAATTGCGGATCTGATGTTGAAAGCCAATAAGTTCTTGCCATTGCTTGCGGTTGTCTTCATAGATGACGGACTGCAACAACTTTATTATGACGTTGGCATAGGGCTTTACTCTTGCGGTGCCAGGTGGTTCCATTTGTATCGGATTGGTGAGTTTTTAATTTTTAAAATTCAATAGACATTATGAATAGATTTTTTGTATAGCAACTGAATAGGAATTTTTTGTCTAACCAAGGAACACCCGGAGCCTCGTAGCCCTAGCTACGAAGGCGAGGATGTGACGCAGGGTAGGCAAAAAAGGGCATTCAGGCTGCATACAAAATTTTTGTTCATTATGTCTAATATAATCAGCTTTGAGCAGATTTCATAACCGAACGAGAAAAAACCACCTCAGGCATCAACAACGCTTTTTTCACCTTTGATTCCTTCCAACTGATGGGTACGGTTACCGTTTGGTCGATCCGGTGTTGTGTGTAAAAAGAGGCAATCGACAGGTAGGTGATCAACTCTGCCAGGCCCCTGGTGACCGGAAACCGGCGCACCACTTCCTCCAGCCGGATGCTTTGTTGGTGCCTCAACAGTTCTGTTATGCGTTGTTCCAACTCCAGCCTGTTCATTTCAAACTGTTCAAAAATGGCGCTGATGTCGGCCTCACTCACAACATCGTCGGATACAGGAGTGGGCTGGTGGGCGAAGTTGGTGATCTGCTCGGGTTCTCCCAGCGGGCGGTCCATCACCATCGAAACCTGGGGCCATCCTTCTATATTGATAAACTTGCGCCTGCCCTGTAGGTGGCCGATCTTTTCGATGGCTTTTTGTTTGATCTCATTGATGAGTTCGCGGGTGCGTTGGCGTTCTGCCAGGTTGCGCTCTGCCAGCGTACGGCTTAGCTTTTCGGCAATGGTGTGATTGGAGTCGATCACTTTTTTGCCGGCATTGTGAAGGTGGAATTTGATCTTTTTCAGAAAAGGATCATTGGCTTCGACGGCGCGCTCGGTCAAAATGTCGTAAAGCGAATGGATCATCTGCCGCATTTCATCCTGACGGTTGTCGGCGATGAGGAATTGCCAGAAGGCGTAAAAACTTTTGCCCTGGTCGGAGTTTTTCAACTCGTCGGTAGCATCGAGGGTGTACGACAATATCTTGCCTTTGCCCACCTGGCGGGAAGCCTGCTGCCGGTAGATGTTGAGGCTGATGTCGCGGAAGTTTTGTTCTACCTCTTTGAAGTCGGCAATCAGTTCACGGGCAGTGCGCGACAGGTTGAAAAACCGCTCCTTGATCTGAGTATCGTTGTAGGTATTGACTTTGCCGGTTTTTTTGAGGCGTTTGATCTGAGCATTGATCTCCCGTTTTTTCTCTTCCAGTTCGCTCAGTTTTTTGGCGGGGTCTTCTGAGGTGTTGTCGATGATTTCCTGTAGTTGGAGTACGATGTTTCTGAATCGCGACTCAGCTCCTACGAACTCCCTTTTTTGGAGCAGGTCCATCCACTGGAAAGCCTTTTCGGTATGGGTGGTCAGTTCCAACACGGCTTCTCCCCCTTCGTTGAGGTAGCGACGCAGATAGAGGTGATCTTCATCGCACCATTTGTGGAGCAGATCAGCGGCTATGGTTTGATAGTCGGTTCCGGATTCGTCGCGGAGGTCTTCGTCGTTGAGGTATTCCAAAAAATCACTCAATTGGCTGAGCAGCTCGTATTGGGTTCTGACGATCTGGTTTTGCTCCTTAAACGATCGGTACAAAAAACTCAGTACCAACGCTGCATTCCTCGCCCGCAACAATTTGATCACCGGGGCAGTGGCAAGGAGACTTTTTAAATTGTCGTAGGTCATTTGTCTTTTGATTTACCGAAAGTGATTTTCAAAATATCCAGGGCGTCGCAAAGACGTTTTCGCCTCTTCAAATTTTTTGCTAAAGATGATCCGGTCTTTCGGAAAATACAAAAATATAAAAGGCTGTTCGTCGTAGATGATCTCCTGCAACTGGAGGTACAACTCGGTGCGCCTTGCTTCATCGGAGGTGGCCCTGATCTCGTCGATGATGGCATCGGTTTGGCTATTGCCAAATCCCACCCGGTTTTGTCCTGAGGGAGTATCGCTGGAGGTATGCCAAAATTGCCCGGGGTCAAACATGTCGAGATCGAATCCGGCAGCCGCCATGAAAATGTCGAAATTGCGGGAAGGTAAGCGTTCGCGAAACAACTCTTGCGGCGTCACGGCAACTGTTTCGATGGCAACACCTGCTTTCCGGGCATCTTCGGTAAGGATGGCAGCGATGCCCTTGCTGGCCTGGCCGGAAGTAGTCACCAGCACCGATACGTTCATCTCCGTTTTTTTGCCATCGATCACTTTATCTACGGTGCCGTTGCCGTCGGTGTCTTTCCATCCCGCTTCTTCCAACAATGCTTTTGCTTTTTCAACATTGAACGGAATCCGCTTCAGCGACTTGTTGTAATAGGGGGCGTTATTGGGGAAGGCACCCACAGCGGGCACTGCCAACCCCAATTGGATCGATTCGATGATCTCATCTACATCGGTGAGGTAAGCCAGGGCGAGACGTACCCTCTTGTCGGCGAGGTGCGACCGACGGGTATTGATGGCCATGTACATCTGCGTCATCATTTCAGGGGTGTGGAAGTTGAAACCTGCCGCTGCCTCCGACGCTTGAAATTCTTTGAAAATGGAAGTGGGTAAATTACCGATAGCGTCCAACTGGCCGTCTTTCATAGCGGTGATGGCCGCCACGTTGTCGGGGATGATCTTGAAGATGATCTCATCGGGGTAGGCCGCCAATAAGGGGTATTTTTCCATCAGCTTTTCGCCCCACCAGTCCTTTTTCTTTTCCAGAATAACGTGTTGTCCGGTTTCCCATTCCACCACTTTATAGGCGCCACAGGACTCGATCAGGGTGCCCGGGCTGCCCAGCTTGTTGAAAGCTGTCGCAAAATTCTGTAGCACGGTGTCGGCCTTGTGTTTTTCTTTTTGAGCGGTGTCGGTTAGATCTGCAAGGGAATATTTTTGCATCATTTTATTGGGGTCATAAACATGTTCAGGATATACATAAAAGCCACTTCCCGCCTCAGACCGGAACAATTTGTCGGTATATATCGTGAAACGTTTTGGATTGTCAGGGTCGAGCTCAATATCCCTGATGAAGCCCAGAATGCTTTGATAAGCCGTAGCCGCTACGTTTGGGTTGAACAAGGCTTTCAGGCTGAAGGCATAATCAGATGCCTGCACCGGCTGGCCATTGTCCCAGGTGGCTTCGTCGAGTATTTCGTAGGTGTAGGCGGCCCCTCCTTTGTAGGGTCCTTCTGTGAGGAGTTCCATAGAGGGTCGCGACTTGGCCAACATCGGCTCCAGTTGGTGCGACTCGGGGTTGAAATTCAACAAGGAAGGAAAGAGCATGTTGATTACTTGAAGGGAGGACGCTTGAACGGTGAGTATGGGGTTCAACTTGTTGGGCTCTGACCGAAGTCTGGAACGCACCACAATGGGTTCGTCTTCTGTGTCGGTAGTGGGTTTGTCGCCGGTACAACCCGGAAAGAGCATCGCAGATAACAATACAATTGCAAAACAAGTCAGGACAGTGATTTTTTTCATGGTGTTGACGTTATTGTTAGTTTATTATTGTGTATCCTTCAATTTAAACTGGCGGACCAAAAATCCGGGTCGCCGCGCCGATACAGTGGCCTCGAAGCGTTTGTCGATGGCTATTCTTTCGAGTGGGGCGAACAAAAAGATATAGGGTTGGTCGTCGTAGATGCGCTTTTGGATACGAAGATACAAATCCTTTCGCTTATTGGCGTCCAAACATATACGAATAGAGTCGATCAGGGCATCGGAGTGGCTGTCGCCAAAGCCAGTGCGGTTGCCGCCCGCCGGGGTGTCGCTGCTGGTGTGCCACACTTGTTTGAGATCGTCGGGGCCAGGCAATTTCGACCATCGGAAGAAAGCCAGGTCGTAGTCGCGGCTGCGGTACCGCCTGATGGCCTCCCGGAATTCGAGGCCCTGTAGTTCAATGTCGATTCCCGCTTTGGCGGCAGCCTGGCGGAGTAGGAGGCCCATGCCTTTGCCCATTTCGTTGGAGGCGCTGAAGAGAAAACGGAGCTGCAATTCTTCTTTTTTGCTATCGATCATTTTGTCGAGGATGCCATTGTTGTCGGTGTCGGACCAACCGGTCTGGGAAAGTAGTTGTTGGGCTTTCGCCAAATCGTAGGGGATGGGGGCGAGTTGGTCGTTGTAGAATGACTTGGAGGGATGTACCGGTCCGGTCACCCGTTCGCCCAGGTCGTAGAGCAAGGATTTAATGGCCTCTTCTGCATCGGTCAGATGGGCCAGTGCCCGCCGGACTTCGATTTGCCGCAAGGCAGGCAGCTTGCCGTTGATGCCGATGTAATAATAAGCCAGATAGGACGGCGTATAAAAGTTGAAATGTTGGGAAAGGTAATCGTCTTTTCGATTTTTAGCGGCAGCTTGCATTTCGACGAAAGTCAACGGGTTGATTTCCGACATCACCTCCAGTTGACCGTCTTTCAGAGCGGTTATGGCAGCGGCGTTGTCGGGGATGATCTTGTAGCGGATCTCATCGGGAAAGGCGGCCAGCGAAGGGTGTTTTTCTGAGAGGGAATCCCCCCACCAGTTGGTTTTTTTGGCCAGGATGATTTGATGGCCGGACTGCCACTCCACCAGTTGATAGGGACCGCAGCCGCCGACCCCTGCCGGATCGGTACTGTGCAATGGGCTGTGAAACTGGTCGGCAAAGGACTGCAATCGCTCCTCCTGTTGGGCCGTGAATTTCTTTTGATTGCCTGACTGGGAGGAATCTTGAAAATCGGAAATGCTGAAAGACCGAAGCAAGCCATCGGGGTCGTAGCGGTACTCCGGGTAAATGGCGATGCTGCTCAGTGCCGCTTCTGCCAGCATATAAGTCTTGTTGGTGAAAACGGTAAACCGCCGGGGATTCTCCGGATCTATTTCGACATCGCCCAAAAAATCGAAAAACGACCGGTAAGGTGCCGCCGCTACTCTGGGATTAAGCATGGCTTTCAACGTAAACACATAATCGGACGCCCCGACGGACTCGCCATTGTCCCACCGCGCTTCTTCCCGCAACTCGAACTGGTAAGCCACCCCTCCCCGGTACAGCCCCTCGGAAATGGGGTAAAAGGTTGGTGCTTCTTTGGCCAGGTAGGGTTCCAGCTCCAGGGTGCCTGGGTGGTATTGCTGCAGCGACATAAACAACTGCTCCTGCACCTGTATCGCATAGCCATTTAGCGAAAGCAGTGGGCTCAGCTTATCTGGCTTGGCGGCCAATCGCACATTTACTGCGAAGGTTTCGGGTTTTTCGACAGATGGCCGGCAAGCCACCCCAAGTAGTAAACACAACAAAAGGACAGAACGGGCAGTTGCTTTCCGGAGTTGTTGTATCATTATATCAATGGATAAATTTGTGACTTTCTTGCACTAGCCCGCCCTCTTATCCCCTGAAGTGGGAAATCCACGCGCAATATCACAAATCTATTAACGAACAAGTATAATTGATTTGTTCGGGCCACTGAAAATCCGACTATCATTCTTTTTTCTCAAAATAGATGATGTCGCATTGGTTGAGGTCGGCTTCGAGGACGATCTGCTGCTCTTCGCCCACCCCGTCGAGGATGGCGATGGTGGCGGTGTTGGGTGGGTTGCGACCCAGATTGATGGCGTAAAACAGGATGTAATTTTCCGAAAGGTAGGGGTCGATGGTCAGGTGTACTTCGTGGCGTTCGCTGGAGAGTTTGTGTTTTTGTACCAACCAATTGCCGTTGTAATTGAGGGAGATGATGTCGCCGTCGATTTTTTTGTGGTCAAATACGTGGATGGTCAGGCTGTCGCTTTGCACGGTGATGTGGTGGCCCTGTTTGATGTTGCGCACGGTCACCTCTTCCGGTTTGGCTTTGGGCTGGTTGATGACGATCTCCTCCTCTGTGGGTGGGCGGTAGCGTATGAAGCCTCGTTTGTCACCATGTTTTACGCGGGCCAGACCTTCGCGGAAATCGTAGGCTTTGTCGAATACGGGTTTGATGACGATCTTTCCGCTGAGGTCGATGTATCCCCACTTATTACCGTTTTTGATTCGTGCCAGGTTTTCCGAAAAATCGTTGGCCCGGTCGAACTGGGGGTCGATGACGTATTTTCCATTGAGGTCGATGTATCCCCATTTGTCATTGGCTGTTTTTTGGGCGGCAGCCCGCTCCTGCGAAAAGTTGTAGAGCATGGCCCAGGTGGGTTGTATAACAAACTGTCCACTGTGGTCGATCATGCCAAACTTTTTTTTGTATTCGACCCTTGCGCGCCCGTCGGAAAAACTGCTGGCCGTTTCAAAGCGAATGGGGATGACGGTTTTGCCTTCTTCGTCGATGTAGCCCCAGAGGTCGCCCTTTCGGACGGCGCAGAGCCCTTCGGAAAACCCCAGCAGATAGTCGTATCGGGGTTGGATGATGAACTCGCCTCGGGGGTTGATGATGCCCCATTTGCCCCGGTATTTGACGGCGGCCCGGTTGTCGGCAAACACGTTGGCCTCTTCGTACCGGGGTGGGATGACAAACTGTCCGCTATGGTTGATGAAGCCCCACAGGCCATTCTGTTTGACGCAGGCCTTGCCTTCCTGGAAAGGGCTGGTGACCTCGTATTGCGCTTCGATGACGAACTGTCCGTCGCGGTCGATGTAGCCGCTTTTAGACTCCGCCGTTTGGAAGTTGACGAAGCCGGCGGAGGCCAGATTTTCGGAATAAGCATCGATGATGTTGAACTGAGGTTCGACCACTACGGCCCCGTTGCGGTCGATGAACCCCCGGTTGAATTTCTTTTTCACGATGGCGTAGCCATCGCTGAAGTCGTTGGCCCGGTCGAATTGATTGGTGGTGAAGGCCCATTCGTAGTGCTGGGCCATCAGAAAGGCAGGAGCGAGAAGCAGATATGTGAGTATGGTTCGGATCATAATTGGTTGACGTAAGGAACAAAGATAGGGGAAAACGGCTTTCAAAAACAGTGGTTTGGGAATTTTTGCTATCTTTGAAAGGAAAACTAAAACTTCTTGCCGTTATGACAACCCTACAAAAGTCTCCCGCTTTCTTGCGGCGGGTTTGGATTTATTCGCAGGAGATGTTTCCGGTATTTATTTACCTGCCATATGTAGTTGTGCTGTATTTCTGTTTGAATTTCACTACTCAGGCCCTTTCCGGTCAGGAGATAGTGATCGATGGTTATACCCTGGTAGGGATGGTTACAGCCTTTTTTATGATGTTGCAAATGCGCACATTCGACGACCTTAAAGATATTGAGATCGACAAAGAACTCTTTCCGGAGAGGGCGACGCCGAGGGGTGCTGTGTTTCCTGCCGACATCCGCATCCTTTCGATAAGCAGCTTCCTGATCCTCCTGATCACCAACGTTTTGTTCGGCCAGTTGACGATGCCCGTTTTTATCGTAATGATGGTTTATGCCTTGTTGACATTTAAGTGGTTTTTTGCCGAGGAACTTCACCGGAAAAACCTGTTTTTGTGTATGCTGACACATCAGCCGCTGCCCTATATGATCAACTTTTTTTTGATCCACACGGCGCTGGCTTGTGGAACCATTTACGAGCCGTTTACTCTAGGTGTTTCTCATGGTTCAGGCTGGTGGGCTGATCAGTGAAAAAGGATCATTGCTTTCGCATACAGCCATTGTAGGCCGCGAATTGGGTATTCCCGTAATAGTAGGGCTGGAAGGTGCTACTACTGCCTTTCGAACCGGTGAAATACTGACCCTTGATGGCGATAAAGGAACGGTGGTCCGACATCAGACTTGACCCATTCTTCCTCGAAACCTTACCATATCCCGATGAAATTATTGACATTCGATAAATAAATATGTGTTTTTTGCAAAATTTACTTCAAAACCCGTTGGGAAATGGCAGAAATTTACAGATACAACAAGAGGATATCTAATTTGCTCGAAGCAAAAATTTAAGCTATGAAAGAATATCCAAAAGTACCTGGAAGCGGGTTAAATACGATGACGGCTGTCGAACAACGGCGGGCCCACCTTTCGGGCAATGGATACGACATCCATCATATGGCCCGGATGGAACTTCGGCCCGATCAGGTCAAAAACAATATAGAGTCTCTGTTTGGTTCGGTGGAGCTTCCATTAGGGCTTGCCGGTCCTCTTTTGCTCGATCATGATGGGAAATCCGAATGGGTCTATGCACCTGCAGGTACCTTGGAAGGCACCCTATTGGCCAGTATGAACCGTGGCGCTAAGGGAGTAAGTCTTTCTGGTGGCATCAAAGCTGCGGTTTTGCATCAGCGGATGGTACGTTGTCCGATGTTTTTGTTTAAAGATCTGGCGGAGGCCATCCACTTCAAAAATTGGATAGACGAACATTTTGCTTCGATCAAGCGCATTGCTGAGCAATACTCCAACCACGCCAGGCTGGAGTCTGTCCTGTCTTTTGTAACGGGTCGTGCCGTTCACCTTAAAATGGTATATACCACCGGTGATGCTGCCGGCCAAAATATGACGACCACCTGCACCTGGCATGCAACGCTCTGGATCGAATCGAATTTTGCAAAAGCGACCCGTATATCGCCTGTTCATTTTGTTGTGGAAGGAAATGGTGCTTCTGACAAAAAGGCGGCCCAGTCGCATCTGACCTATGGGCGGGGCATCCATGTAGTGGCGGAGTGCGAGTTGGAAGAAAAGGTGATCGGGAAAGTATTTCGTACTTCGTCCGATGCTTTTATTCGTTGTTTCCATCCTTCGGTCAGTATGAGCCATCTGGCCGGTATGGCCGGATACAACATCAATGTGACCAATGCCATTGCCGCTATTTTTGTGGCGACTGGTCAAGATCTGGCCAGCATTCACGAGTCGGGCCTGGGTGTGTTGAATTGTGAGCGTACCGGAAAAGGGCTATATCTGAGTTTGAACCTTCCCTCGCTGGTTATTGGAACGGTTGGTGGCGGAACGCATCTTCCTTGCCAACGCGAAGCATTGACCCTGATGGGTTGTACCGGAATAGGAGGTGTAAAGCGGCTGGCAAATATCATTGCCGGTTTTGCACTGGCATTGGAGGTGTCGACCTTTGCTGCCGTAGTCAGCAACCAGTTTGCGAAAGCGCATGAAAGACTGGGTAGAAACAAACCCGTAAACTGGCTGACCCGATCGGAAATCGACCTCGACTTTGTTCGGCAAAGCCTTGACTACCACCCTTTTCAACAATATATTTCCGAAATCAGTATCTGCCCTGCCCAACTATTCGACAATGGAGCGATCATCCATTTATCTTCGAAGGTCAACAATAAACTTATTGGGTTCATTCCCGTCGAGATGGTCTTATCGGGCCAATCGTCAGAGACCATTTTGCTGAAAAGCAAACCGCTTGACAAAGAGGTCATTAAGGGCCTTCATCTCATGTCTGCTGCTATTGACATTGAGTTGGCCAATGAGATTGCCCGGTATGGAGAAAGCACGGAATACTTCCGTTGTCATATGAAAGAATTAGAAGTTTACGAATGGCTGCACCGGCAGGGTTATTCGTACATGCCGCGGTTTTATGGCAGCCGGGTTGAGGACCAACGCGAATTGTACCTTATTGCTCAAGAAATGCTTGACCACCAAGCAATGCTTTGTATCCACTCAGAAAATGAACCGGAAAAGTGGAGTCCTTCTTTGATACGGAGTGTTTTATCTGCCATCAACGCCCTACACGACCTGAGTTCAAAAGTAACGGTAGAAGAGCCATCGTCCGATGTATCGGTATTCGAACCCTGGCTGGCCAGACCTCTTTATGATCGTCTGATCAATGTCATTGTCCGGGAATACCACGACAAACCCTGGCACCGGCATGTGGAAAAACTGAAGGGATATTTGGCACATTTGAAGGAAGAACACGATGCCCTCGCTCAGCGAAAAGTATTGATACACCATGATTTTAATCCGCGCAATATTGCTATTCGGGAGGACGGCTCTCCCTGTATTTACGACTGGGAGTTGGTGGTAATGGGTTTTCCACAGCGCGACGTGTTGGAGTTTTTGAGCTTTGTATTGCCTGAAGACTTTTCTGAGGAGGTGTTTATTTCCCTTTTGAAACACAGTTTTTCTTTGCAGAAAAACGAGCTGGATTGGCAGCAGTGGCAAAGGGTGTGTCTATATGCATTGAAGGAATTTCTTGTCTGCCGGGTAACGTTTTATCTGGTTGGGAATATATTGTTGGAATTTTCTTTTGCTGAGCGGGTATTTGAAAATGCTGTGCGCATGATAGGGATATTGTCGTCGGAAAACCTGTCGGTTGTTCCCGGCCGGTCTTCTCACAGGAGGTCTTATTGACAAAAGGGTATGCCGTCATCATTATTATCCGGGATGTTGTATATAATCGTGCCATTGGTACTGACGAATACCGTGCATATGTTGTTGGTTAAAAGGAATATGTTGCAACGATTAGCTGTTCCTGTGTCTGTTGCTCTTTTTGGTGCCAATAAAACCTGGCGAGGATTTGCAGTTGTTCCATTGTTGAATGGCGTTTTATCGGTGGGATACAATCTTACTTTTCCGTTGGTTTTAACTGGGGTGACTGCCTTTGTTGAAGGTCTTTTGTTGGGGTTGGTCTATTTACTTTCGGAATTGCCCAACTCCTGGTTGAAGCGCAGATGGGGTATTCCATCGGGCGAGCGGGCCGGGCGATATGCCGGATTATTTATGATGCTCGACAAAATGGACTCCTGTGTGGGTGTAAGCCTGTTGGCCATAGGTTTAATGGGGTGGTCATGGGGAGAGGGTATTTTGCTGTGGGTAGTGTCTGTTGGGGTGCATATTGTTATTTCCTGGCTGCTGGTGGTGTTGAGGGTCAAGAAGCGGTTTTGAACTTTACTAATAGACGAAAGGGAGCAGCCTCCAGGTTTTGGAGGTATAAGCCATCCAGGTTGGCCCAAAATGGCGATGAAGTACCTGTTCTTCCAGGTGTACTCTATAAAGCACAACAGCTAGTGGGCCAACGACCAACAGAAATAAAGAGACCGGGTTTTGAAAGAATAGTCCCAGTCCCAGATAATACAGCAACAAACCAGTATAGCTTGGATGCCGGATATAAGAATAAACCCCATCTGTTTTTAACTGGTGTTTTTTGTGGATAGTCAATTGAACTGTAAAATATTTACCCAGGCTGATAACTGCGATCCACCGCAGCAGAAGGCCACCTACGATCAGCGTTATCGCAAAACGATCCGGTGATGTCGGGAAGAGAGCCGGATCCCCCTGCCAAAAATAAACGCCAAGACTAAACAACAAAACCATCGGGATCACCCACCGAAACCACATCAGACTATTGTCATCTTCTGACGACAACTGTTGCATCGGCACAGCACTTTTAAACCAATTGATGGCCAACCCCGATCCAATGATGACTGAACAAAACAAAAGGATGTAAACCGTCCGGCTTTCCATATTCTTCTTCTTTCAATCCAACTACTATGAAAATACCCTTAAATATACCCAATATTCTCTCACTCTACCGGTTGGTCGTGTTTCCATTGGTGCTTTTTTGGGCGCTGACAGGGCGGGAATCCCTGTTCGTATTTTTCATATGCCTCAATTTGATAACCGATATACTGGACGGACTTATCGCACGCACTTTCAATATGCAAACCGAGATAGGAGCCCGGCTCGATTCCATTGCCGATTTAGGGACGTATATTTTGGCGATCCTGGGGATATTTTTATTTCAGTGGGATGCTTTTTACCCCCATCGCCACTCTTTCTTCATTTTCATTGGCTTGTTTGTGGGGTCGTATGTGTTGGCATTGGTCAAGTTTGGCCGTATGCCGAGTCTGCATCTCTATTCCTGGAAAATTGGAGGGTATATCCAGGGATTTTTTTTCTTTGTATTGTTTGTTTTTGGTTTCGATGTTCATTTTTATTACATAATGGTGGTCTGGGGCATTCTGGCCTTTACAGAACACATCGTTATTCAGCTTTTGCTGGAAGAGCTGATTTCAAACGCCAAGGGTTTGTACTGGTTGTTGAAAGAGCGGGGTTTTGGTGGCTTTTGAAGGAGGCTATTTTCACATCTCAAAACCTTGTTTTCTTCATGGTAATGTGCATTTTTGCCCGGTAAAACAACGCAAACCAACATGACCCACCAACAATTCCTCACCCTAACCTACTTGTGGATCGGCCTGGCACTGATCGTCTTCGTCGTCAACCTCTTCGTCAAAGCGCCCTATGGCCGACATACCCACCGCAACTGGGGCCCGCTGATCGACAACCGGCTGGGGTGGATCATCATGGAGTTGCCGGCGCTGGTGGTCTGTCCGTTGTTTTTCTATTTTGGCAGCGGTGAGAAGGGGGTGGTGGCTTGCCTGGCGGTGGGCCTATGGCTGCTGCACTACGTACACCGGGTGTTGGTCTATCCCTTTCGCATCAAGACCAGGGGCAAACGGATTCCGCTGGCGATCGTGGGGTCGGCCATTTTCTTCAACTGCATCAACGGGTTTTTATGCGGGTATTTTTTGGGCAACCTGGCCACCTATCCTGCCGGGTGGATGAGCAGTCTGCCCTTTGTTGTGGGACTCTTGTTGTTTGTCGGTGGAATGGGGGTCAATCTGCATTCGGACACCATCCTCATCGGTTTGCGCAAACCGGGGGAGACGGGGTACAAAATCCCCCGGGGCGGGCTGTTCCGATGGATTTCCTGCCCCAATCATTTCGGAGAGATCGTGGAGTGGGTGGGCTTTGCCTTGATGACCTGGTCGGCGCCCACCCTGGCTTTTGCCGTTTGGACGGCGGCCAACCTCATCCCCAGGGCACTGGCTCACCACGGGTGGTATCATCGCCAATTTCCAGATTATCCGGCCGGGCGGCGGGCTGTTTTGCCTTTCGTAGTGTAGATGTGGTGGGTTTCATTTCAAATTGTCGCGGAACAACTGTAATTTTGCGAAAGCCAACCCGTTTTATTTACAAAAACAACCATATCATGTATAAAACCAGTTTAATCATCGCCCTGCTCGCAACAGCGTTGCTGGCCTGCAACAGTTCTAATACCTCAGAAGCCACTACCGATCATGTGGCCAAACCCGGCCAGCAGTATTTCGGCGATAAGATCAATGACAACGATGCCATTCCCTACACCGCCATGCTGACGCAAATGGCCGAAAAGGACTCCTTTCCCGCCAAGGTACGGGGCCGCGTGGCCGAAGTATGCCAGGTGAAAGGTTGCTGGATGAACATCACTGCAGAGGGAAAGGAAGATATGTTCGTCAAGTTCAAAGACTACGGTTTCTTTATGCCGCTCGACTGCTCCGGCAAAGAGGTCATTATGGACGGATACGCCTTTCGGGAAACGACTTCGGTGGAAGAACTCCGCCACTACGCCTCCGATGAAGGTAAATCGGCTGAAGAGATCGCCGCCATTACCGAACCGGTGGAAGAGCTCAAATTTTTGGCTTCCGGCATTATTTTGCTCGATGAAGCTGTGGAGTAAGATGTTACTCTCAAAATAGTCGGGGCCGAAATTTAGAATTTTGACCAGCGGTGTTAGATACAACAACATGCAACTTAAAGTCAACCATACTTCCCTGTTCAAAATTCTAAGTTCAATCTTTTTCGTATTCTGGGCTGTTGTGCCAACAATACGCGCTCAGGACATGGATTTGGCCGACAGCTTACAACAACTTTTGCGGCAAGCTGCCGATGACCGCCAAAAAGTAGACTGGCTCAACGACCTGGCCTGGGAATATAAATTCGACGACCCCGCCCTGGCCCGTCAACATCTCAACAATGCTATTACACTAGCTGATCAATTAGCTTATAAGAAAGGAAAAGGCCAGGCCTACAACAACCTGGGCGTGGTGGAAACCATACACGGCAATACTGCTCTGGCCATAGCGCACTACTCCGAAGCCCTCGCCATCCGACGATCGCTCGACGATCAAAAAGGCGTGGCCTCCCTGTACAACAACATCGGCAACCTCTATGCTCAGCAAGACAGCTTCGGGGCGGCCATCAACAACCTCAAGCAATCGCTCGCCATCCGCGAATCGCTCCAAGATACCCAACGCATTGCCAGGGTACACTACAATCTGGCAGACGTCTACGAGTCGGTAAGCGATTATACTACGGCACTCGACCACGCCTTTGCTTTTCGCGAATGGTCGGCGCTCACCGACGATTCGTACAATCAATTGCTCGCCAACCAATTGATGGGCAACATCTTTACCGAACTGGAACGGTGGGAGGAAGCCGGGCACCACTTTCGGCAGGCCGTTGCTCAGGCCGAACAACTGGACGACGAACGGGAACTGGCCGCCGCCTACAACAACCTCGCCAACCATAAAGACGACCTGGGCGAAAAAGCCTACAAAGACGACCGCTTCTCAGAAGCACTCCCCCTTTTCAATGAGGCCGTTGACTTGCACCAAAAGGCCTTGGCCTTGCGGCAAAAAACAGAAGAAAATGCTGCCGTCAGCGACAGCTACAACAATTTGGGTGTAGTACACAAAAATTTCGGAAGCTACTACGATGACCTGGAAAACCCCGATTCGGCTGCATATTGTTATAAACAAGCGCTTCAATATTTTAACCAATCACTTCAACTCCGGACAGAAGCCGATGACCAGCAAGGCCTCATGGAAGTGTACAACGGCATAGGGGATGTAAAGCGCAGGCAGCAGCACTGGCAGGAAGCATTGGACTACACCCGGCGCTATCTGGCTATTGCCAAAAATATCGACGACCGCAAATTTGAACAAAAAGCATATAAGGACCTCTCCAGGGTATTTGCCGAAAGCGGGGCTTACCAGGAAGCCTACCAATTTCGGAAAAAATACGACGAACTCCGCTACCAACGGTTGAGTGAAGATCAGGTGCGGATGAATGCCCGCCGCGAAGCTATTTTTGGCGACTTCAATAAAAAACTGGAACTGGAACGCACCGAAGCGGCATTGCGCCAGGCGGCTGTAGAGAAAAAGGCGCTTGCCATCCAGCGGGCAGCACTTGCAGGTGGCGGAATTGCATTGTTACTACTGGCCCTGTTGTTGCTCAACCGGTACCGCCTCAAAAACCGGGCAAATAAAGCCCTGGAAGAAAAAAATAAGATCATAGAATCGGAACGCCAAAAATCGGACGACCTGCTGCACAACATCCTTCCAGGAGAGATCGCCGCCGAACTCAAGCAGCACCACAAAACCACTGCCCGGCATTACAAATCGGTGTCGGTGCTTTTTACCGATTTCAAGTCGTTTACAAAGGCCACCGAGCAGATGACGGCGGCGGAATTGGTCGACCTATTGGACCGCTGTTACCGCCATTTCGATGAAATTGTTAGCCAGTATGGGGTCGAGAAGATCAAAACCATCGGCGACGCCTACATGGCCGCTGCGGGGTTGCCCACGCCCAACGACACCCATGCGCACGACATGGTACGGGCGGGGCTGGCCATGCAGCAGGCCATGCGGCAAATAAATGCAGAACAGGTCGGCAAGGGGTTGCCCGAATTGCCCATGCGGGTGGGCATCCACAGCGGGCCGGTAGTGGCCGGAGTGGTGGGCAGTAAAAAATTTGCTTACGACATATGGGGCGATGCGGTCAATCTGGCAGCCCGGATGGAGTCGGGCGGAATGCCTGGCGAGGTAAATATTTCTGCTGCTACCTTTGGGTTGATCAAAAATACCTTCCAATGCCAGCACCGGGGCAGGTTTGAAGCCAAAAATAAGGGGGAAATCGATATGTATTTTGTAGTTGGAGAGAAAGATATTTCTGAACCGGCGCAGTTGTAGTTCGAGCGTTCGACGATTTAAAAATACCTAAAATAAAATGTCTGCGTCCAGGAATTGGCAGTAGGCGATAAGTAGCTCATTGTCAGTAAATTGCATGCGATTAGTTTGGTAAGGGGCGTTAACTTACCGTTCGGGAGTACCCGAAAAGGCAGCGAACCAGGTGGGCTGTTCGTAATACAGTTGGTTTAATGACTCAACGCTAATATAATAAAGCAGCCCCGTTTTACGTCTGTTGAATAGCCGTCAAGATGGGGCTGCTTATTTTAAACACGTTATTTCTTACAGAACCGAATTTCCCTTTATTTATTCTTTTAGGTCCGTTCTTTTCGTCGAAAAGGTGGTTTTGTTCTATAAAATCACATATTGGAAGTCATTCAAATAAAAACTGCTCATCCATTTCAGGAACGGATGAGCAGCAATACAAATTTCAGACATTGATCTGGCTGTGAGAGGAGGATTCGAACCTCCACGGAGCAGTTAGCTCTACTATATGTTCATAGAATTTATCCTGATATCTCCACCCCCGAGACAAGAGGGCATGGCTGCCTGTTTCATCATCTCACAATGTTGTATTAGAGTGTTTCATTTGAAAAGAAATAACCGTTGTTATCCTTTTGTTTGATAATACAAATTTAGGCATTTGGTTATTTTACTGCAAATTTTTCAGAAAAAATTTAAATTTTATCGAAAATATTTAATTTTAATTAAAATATTTGAATAATATTCAAATTGCATATCGTTTTTCTAACTAAATTGAAAAATTATCAATAAATGGCTTGATCTATTGATCGTTTTGTTGATTTTAGCAGGTATCGTTGAAATTTTGACAACATTTTTGATGCTACGGGCAGACAAAAAAAACCTGGTCAGCGATTGACCAGGTGCTCGGTATTATAATGTCAACGTATTTTCCGAAAGGGGTATAACCCTTGCATCAGCTTCGTCCCCTTCCCAATAACAATCCGATTACGCCTCCTCCAATGGCTCCCATGACCAGTTGGATTACAGCGTCCACGACCAGGGTTGTTGGCGTACCCACGTTGGTGGTACCCAGCAAAATACAACCATTGACCAATGCCACCAGCAAGCCGATCAGTGCGCCGGTTTTAGCTCCGGTCACAAAGGTGCGGATGCCGGCCCACCGCTCGTAAATATAGGCGATGAGAAAAGCCAGGCAAAGATGACCCAGAAAGATCAGCGGAAGGCTGGGGCTTTGTTTTGCCACTCCAGTGGCCGACCCCATGTTGTTGCTGAAAAAGTCACTCAACATTGTGGCATAAAAAAGGAACCCCAGGATGAAGAAAATAACGGCTCCCACCAATGTGGATAATAACATTTTTTGTGTATCCATAATAGTAAAGTTTGATTACATATTGCCCTATGTTCAGGTGGGACCAGCAGGCATAGGCAGCTTACAGCCGACTCTGCTACAATGACGAAGGGTTAGCGTGGTGGAAAGACGGAAACCGGAAATCAGATTCCTGAAAGAAATGTGTTATTTGCGCTTTGCTCATAGTAGCTGCGGTCAAAGTTAACACTAAATAGGAGATTAACCCTAAAAATTGGGGAATTAAAATCTCTTTCAGGGCCTTATTTGATTGGTCCAGAGCTTGATCGTCGGGCAGTAATTATAAGAGGGATCTACCTGTATATAGGTGTTTTGTACCCTTTCCTGGACCCATTCGTTGAGGTGGAGTGATTTTTTTTGTTCTATGGCCGCCATTTTGATCTTGGTATAATCCAGTTCGAGGCTGGCCTTGTGGGGTTTGGTGCGCGACTTGAGCAGGACGATGCGGTAAGACGTTTCGCCGGGGCCGGTACGGAATGGGAAGGGCTGGGAAATGTCGCCCACTTCCATGGTGTCGATGGTAAAATACACTTCCGGGTCGAGGTCGCCGATCTCAAAGAAAGTATTGCCGGTGGCGTTGTTCACCAGGTTGCCGTCGTTGGTAAAGCTCTGCTGGTTTTGGTCGGAAAAGCGTTTGACGGCCTGTGAAAAAGAGATCGAGTCGGTCAATATAAGTTCGCGTATTTCCATTAGTTTGGATTGTGCCAGTTCGAGGTCGCCGTCAGTTATTTCGGGCTTGACCAGTATGTGCCGCAGGAGGAGGCTGTTGCCGCGGCGCTCCAGTTGCTGGATGATGTGAAATCCAAATTCGGTTTCTATGAGCGGTGAAATTTCATTCACCTTCAGGTTGTAGGCGGCCGCTTCAAATTCAGGGACGTAGCTACCCCGTTTGGCCCAGCCCAGGTCGCCGCCGACCCGCCCGGAGCCAGGATCGTCGGAGTAGAGGGTGGCCAGGTCGCCAAAGTCCTCTCCTTCTTCGAGTATGCGCGTCCGTATTTCGGTGAGTTTTTCTCTTGCCAGCCGGCCTTGTTCGTCATTGACTTTGGGTTTGTAGACGACTTCGGCCAGTTCGACTTCTGAGTTGAAGTAGGGCAAGCTGTCCACGGGTACTTTATTGAAAAAATCGCGTACTTCCGACGGCGTTATATCAATGGTGCTGACGACGGATTCGCGCATTCGTTCTACCAGCATTTGGTTTTTGAGGTCTTCGCGCATTTTTTCTTTCATTTCGGCAGGGGTCTGGCCGTAGTATTCGTAAAACTGTTTTTCGTCGCCGTTCATCAATTGGAGGATGTGATCGAAACGGGCGTCGAGTTGGGTTTCGACTTCTTCGTCAGTGATGGGGATACTGTCCAGTTTGGCCTGGCAGAGCAGGAGGCTGTTGGCCAGCAAGTTGTCCAGGATGTTGCAACGGAAACCGTCAGGTACGGACCCTTGCTGACTGACCATGTAATTGTATTGTTCTTCCAGGTCGGAGAGCAATACCAATTCATTGCCCACCACGCCTACTACTTTGTCGATCACTTCGCGGTCCTGGGCAAGGAGGGAGCTGGATAATAACAAGCCTATGATAAAAACAGTTGTAAGTCGAACCATGATTTGGGTTTAGTCATTTTTTACAAAAACCTTGACGTTGTTTCGGCGTAGTTCCCGGTCGTATAATTCCTCTCGTTTTTTGGTCAGCAATTCGATTTTCCGGTTGTGAAGGATCACTTTGGTGAGTTGTTCCTTGACGTATTCCAGTGGCGCTATTTCTTTGGCTTTGACGGCTTCCAACACGCGGAAATAATAGCGGTGCGTGTTGTCTTTCAACGTCAATTCCTTGCCGGTACGTATGCTGGTAGACGACAAACTGCCTTGGGGCAACTGGATGGCAATGTCCTCTTTTTTGTACCAAATGCTGTCGGTCAGCATGTATACCTCGGCATTTTTGGTGCAATATTCCAGCAGGGCCGGATAATCTTCTTCCTTATTGTTGCGCCATAGTTTTTTGAGGGTCGACAGGTCGTCCACTTTTCTGGGTACCTTGATGAGGTGGCAGCGCAGAATGGTCGACGACAGCCGGTATTGTTCTTTGTTGTTTTCGTAGAAGTTGACCAACTCCGTAGGCGACACAATGGAGTCCATCATCAGGTCGACCATGCTTTTTTCAAAATTGTGTTTGATGAGAGAGGCGCGATAGTCGCGTACCAGCTCGTCAATGTCCAGATCGTTAGGGATACTTCGTTCGGCTTCGTGCATGAGGACGTTGTCGCGCACCCATTTTTCTATAAAATTGTTGACGATCACGTTGCTGTCCTGTGCACTGCAATTTTGTGGAAACATCCCCTCCATATCTCCCAGGTACAGAATTTTGTTGTGTACCTGGGCCAATATCCTTTTTGAAGGGTCGTCGGGCTGTTGGGTTGCTGGCCGGCATCCAATTAAAGACATGATGCACAACAATAATGCTACGGTGTAGTTGTGCAAATAGCTTCCGCCAAAATTTATTTTCAAAAGATCGCTCATCGCCTCTTACTTGATCATACCATCAAAAATCGCATCGTCGACGGTTACTTTATAGCTGTTGCGCAATTCCTCCACCCATTGCTTTTCCAAAAAGTCCTGGTAGTCGGCGATGACGTAGCCACGAGCATCTTTCAGCGGTTTTTCACCGGGGGGGAGGATTTTTTCTATAATCATAAATCGGGTCGATTTGTTGCGGGGGTTGACTTTGCCGTTGGTCATGGCGCCCACCTTCCAGTCGATGGCGTTGAGGTCTTCGTTTTTACCCTTTTCATAGGTTTTTTTCTCAATGGCCAATGCCTCTTTTTTGCCGTCGAATTCGTTGTTGATCAGTTGGTCGACGGTGCCTTTCAGGGCGGCTTTTCGTATGGCATCCATCTTGCCTTCATGACCGGCCATGACGGTGTAAGTGCTGACCTCGGCGCGTTCGTCCCATTGGTATTTGTGCCGGTGTTTTTGGTGATAGGCTTTCAGGCCGGTGGAGTCCTGGGAGGCTTTGTCCCATACGAGCAATTTAGTGGCCTCAAACAGGAGGATGCCTTCCTCATATTCGCGCATCAGGGATTTGAACTCGGGGTATTTTTTTTCAAGTTGTCCTTCCTCGTATTTGATGCAGCTTTCTTCTACAAATCCGTCGTAGATCTGATCGGCGGTAGTTTTCAGTTCCGATTTGTTGCGTTGTCGCATCCGCAAGGAGGATCGTTTTGCATAGGAAGCAAAATCGGATAGTTTGAAATTCATGTCGTTGCCAAAACTAAACAGTACCGGGTTTTTATCCAGTTGGGGTATCTGCCATTTATGGGTGAGGAAGCTGCTGTCGAGCGAATTGACAAACTGGTTGTATACACGGTTGTCGGCCTTGAAGCGGCCCTCCTTTTTGATGCGTTCGATCATGGCGTTTTTGGCAATTTGCTGTCGGCTGTATTTTTGGGTGGCCTGCCGCTTTTTGCCTGATTCCTGTATTTTGGCCATCAGCCGCCGTTTGGCGATGTCTTCGGGTTCGGGATCTTTTTTGCTGATCCTTCTTACGATGTGCCATCCGACGGAGCTTTCAAAAGGAGCCGACCATTCGCCATCCTTCGTGATACCGAAAGCCACGTCTTTAAATTTTTCGTCTACCGGGCTGTTGGTGCGAAGCGGGCCCACCACGCCGCCTTTGGTCTTAGAACTTTTGTCTTCCGAATGTACCTGGGCGATCTGTTCGAACGACTGTCCGGCCTTCAACAACTGGTAGAGGCTGTCTATTTTGGCCTTAGCCTGACTACTGATGCTTAGCTTTCCCGTTTTATCCTTTTTGTTGCGGATGAGGATATGTGCTACTTCGATTTCGCCCCGGGCAGGACGTACATCGTTGATTCGAATGATGTGGTATCCGGCTACGGTGCGCACGGGTTTGGAGTAGCTGCCTTTCGGCAAATCGTATGCTGCCGTTTCCATGTCGTAAAAACCCTGGCGGAACATGGCAACAAAAAATCCGAGTCGGCCACCTTTTTCTTTGGTGTACTGGTCTTCGGAATGTTGTTTAGCTACCTCTCCAAACTCGTCCCCGCCCTGAAGCATTTGGTAGATGCTTTCGATTTTTTGAAGGGCTTTTTTTTCCTGGTCGGCATTGGCATTAGGAGCCAGGGCAACCATAATGTGGCTCAGGTCGACCTCTTTTTGGGTTCGTTTATAGGCTTCATCTACTAATCTATTGGTCACTTCCTTGTCCACCAGATAAGAATTGGCGAGTTGTTGGCGGTAGCCAGCCAGTTCGCGTTGCAGAGAGGGGATGGTGTCGAGTTTCATGTCTTTGGCTCGCTGTACTTTGAGTTTGAATTTGATGTACAGATCGAGGTATTCCTGGAGAGAAGCTTTTGAGAAATCGGCCTTGTCGCCGTTTGTTTTTGAATAGATGTATTCAAATTCGGACAGGTGTACCGGTGTATTTTCGACGGTAAACAAGACCGGATCACTATGCTGCGCCAGCAACAGATTACTTAATAAAAAAAGGCCATACAGCCCGGATACAATGCGCTTTATCATTTTTGCTTGTTTTTTTGTAAAAAGTGAAGGTCGACTTCATCGGAGCAGCTTTTCAGGGGAAACCATGCCACCTAACCGTATTATCCAGTCGACCTGAAAGCTAAAACGGCAC
The DNA here is from genome assembly GCA_965222105.1 of Saprospiraceae bacterium. Lineage (GTDB taxonomy): Bacteria > Bacteroidota > Bacteroidia > Chitinophagales > Saprospiraceae > CALGLS01. Next base: position 109,053 of record CBDCTQ010000024.1, read on the forward strand.
AAAATTACTAAAAATTATGCTCTTGGCGATGGTTGCGGATATTGAAGATCGTCGGGCAGATGGTTAATCGATGAAAAGCCCAGTGAATGCTTCTTTTACCAGTTGCAATGCCCTACTTTTAGCCCATGAAACAGATCACCATTCGTCTGGGCGGTGTCCCGGAGCATTTTAACCTCCCCATCCACCTGGCCCATGAAGAGGGGCTTTTCGCCAAACGGGGCGTCGATCTGCAATGGACGACTTTCGGCGGCGGCACCGGACAGATGACTCAGGCGCTCCGCACCGACGAAGTGGACGCCTGTATCCTGCTTACCGAAGGCATCATTGCCGACATCATCCGCGGCAATCCCTCCAAGATCGTCAGCGAATACGTCACCACACCGCTGTCGTGGGGGGTACATACGGCTCGGCAAAACGATCTGACTCGGTATGCCGATATTTTCTCCCGGCGGTATGCCATCAGCCGCTTTGGGTCGGGGTCGCACCTGATGGCCATCGTCGATGCCAACAGCAAAGGACATCAGCTCGACACGGGCCAGTTTAACATCATCAACAACCTCGACGGCGCGCTCAAATCGCTGCAACAGCTACAAACCGACGTTTTTTACTGGGAAAAATACACCACCAAACCCTATGTCGACAACGGACAACTGCGGCGCCTCGGCACCTACCAAACGCCCTGGCCCTGTTTTGTGGTGGCTGCCACCGACCGCATTCTCAATGAACAACCAGAGGCCGTGATCCGCACCCTCCGCACCCTCCACGACCGGTGCGATCAGTTTATGCAGTCCGACGAAGCCATCGGGCTGGTCAGCCAGCGATATTCCCAACAACATGCCGACGTGGCCCGCTGGTATCACAGCACGGCGTGGGCCATCCACGGCTGGGTGAGCGACAAAATGATCAAAAGCGTTTTGTATCACTTGCGACTCGCCGATATTATTTCGGAAGACCAGCCTGTGCCGGAGTTGATCTGGAAGCGGTAAAGTTGTGTTTAGTTTAGTCCTTCAATCACAAAAGCTTCTCGACCTGAGTATCCCGGCTGAGTCGAAACGGAGGGGCCATGTTCAGCAAGTTCAATCCGGGGGTTTTGCCGGGTTCGATGCTGCCCAGCTCGTCGTCAAAGCCCAGGGCCTGTGCGCCGTTGAGGGTAGCCCAGTGCAGGAGGGTATCGAACGGGACATACGACTGATACCGGGCGATGGTTTTCATCTCTTCCAGAATAGACAGTTGCCAGTTGGAGGTGAGGCTGTCCGTTCCGATGGTGAGGAGGGCACCGGTGTCGAGGAAGGCCTGGTAATTGGGCAGCCGGTTTTCGATATAGAGATTGGCGTTGGGGCAGGTGGCCCAAAATACGTTTTCGTTCCACTGTTGGGCAGCGCGAATATCGTCGGTAGTCGTCAGAGTGTTGTGGACGAAGAGGGTGCGGCAGCCGGGGTTCATATGATGGAGGGCATAGTGGATGGCCGTTTGGCCGGTGGGCTGAAAACCATCGAGGGGAATGTTGAAACTTTTGTAAAAGTCGAGGAAGGCGCCCGTTTTTTGCAAAAACAATTCATTTTCGGGAGGGGTTTCCTGGTTGTGGATGCTTACGGTTGTGGTGTCGCCATTGAAGTCGTTGATTTTTTTGAACAAAGTGGGCGAAACGGTATAAGGAGCATGGGGCACTACGCTTTTGCGATTTCCATTGGTGTCGGACTGGCCGTCGAAAACGGCGGCGTATTTTTGAAATTCCCGGTTTGCCCATTCGTCCTGCAGGAAGTCGAACATTTCCACGAAACTGTGATACCTGATGGGACTCTTCGATTTACGGGGTTCCGTGTCCGTCTTGTTAGAAATGTCACCGACGGCAACGATACCTGCCCGTTGCATTTCACGGTCGGCGGCATCGATGGCGGCCAGTATTTCTTCTTGAGGCGAATCTCTGAACGACACCACACTGGTTATAAACGGAATGAGGGAGGTGCCGGTGGCCACCTTGCCTTTCATGTGCGACAGTTCGAGGTGGCAATGGGTATTGACAAACCCCGGAGCGAGGATGCCACTACGGATGTCGAGAGTAGCCGGGTCGTGTTGATCGCGGGTTTCGATGGCTAGGATGGTGCCTTTGTCATCGACAATCACTACTCCATGCTGAAGGGGGGGAGAGCTGACGGGGAAGAGGTAGTCGGCGGTGATCTTTCTCATTGGGTAGGTGGAATTAAATTTCGGCTACAATCATTCCGTTTTTGATTCTGGGTTCAAACCAGGTTGATTTGGGCGGCATGGTTTTTCGCATATCGGCTATTTGGACGATGTCGGAAATATCAATGGGATAAAGACAAAATCCGACGCGGTTCGATGTTTTGAGTAGTTCTTTGCGGAAGCCAGCCAGGCCTTTGGGGCCTTCCACGTAGGTCAGGCGCTTGTCGGTGCGAACGTCTACTACGCCGAGGATGTCGCACAGTACTTTTTCGTCGAGCATGGTGGCGTCGAGGAGTACTTTTTTCTTGCGGTATTCTTTGAGCACTGATTTGCGCCAGGTGAGCCGGTACCATTCTTTGTCGATCCAGAAAGTGAGCTCGTGTTTGGCTTTTGGTTTGGCGGGTTTGCGGAGGGGAGTGATGTTGAACACCTGCGAGAGCCGGGCCATAAAGGTGGTGGGGGTACAGTCGTCGAGGGCTTCAACGACGCGGTTGTAGTCGTGAATTTCCAATTCGGTCATAGGGAAAAATACGGTTAACAACTGGTCGCAGCGGTATTTTTTCTTTTTGCGAAAGCGCTTGTGTAAGAGTGCTGTTGCAGAAGAGCGGTGGTGTCCGTCGGCGATGTAGGCAATGTGGATATCTTTGTTAAAAAGCTGTTGAAATTTTTGAATGGTTTGTCCGTCGGCCACTTCCCAAATGTAATGCTTTTGTTTTTCTCCCGGCACATTGCAACTGAAGAAACACTCCTCTTTTTTGATGATCTGTTGGATGAGCCGGGAGATGGATTTTACTTCGGGATAAGTCAGCAGGACGGGTTTGACCATGGCCTTTCGCCCCACGAGGAGGTTGAGTTGTTTTTGTTCTTTAGAGTCGAGGGTGTTTTCGTGGATTTTGATTTTTCCGCTAAGATAGTCGTCGATGTCGGAGCAGGCGATCAGTCCGGTAAAGTTACGGTCGGGTGTGGCTATCTGGTAGATGTAGAGTGCCTCGTGGGCATTTTTTTGAAAGAACCCCGATTTTTTGTATTCGGGATAATCTTCTTTGACGGTCGAAAAAAAAGTATCGGTAGAGGAAATGTAGTTGAAGTCGGGATATACTGCCTGAAAGGGATTAATTCGCATGTGTTGGTTCTGTATCGTTATTGCCCGAAAGAGGGGGCACGTCCCAAAGTTAGGGAAGATGTGGCAATACCCCAATTATTTCTTGTTGTTACTTTATCATTTTGAGGAAGGTGCCGACAAACCAGTTGGCATCGGCTCGGGTAAGGGACTCAAGGGCGGAGTCGGCTTTGCAGGAAAACATTTTGAGGTCTCTGACTACTTTGCAAAATTCTTTCGACTGGTCGCAGATGCCTTCTACCTCGGTAATCTCGTCGAGTACTTTGAGTACGGGTTCCAGTTCCCGTCGCTTTCGCTGAATGATGATCTTGCGGATCACTTCCCACATATCTTTTTCGGCAACGAAGTACTCCCTCCGCTCTCCCTGGCGGAGTTCTTTGTATATCAGCCCCCAGTCGATCAATGCCCGGATGTTCATGTTGGCGCTACCTCTTGATATTTGGAGTCCCTGCATGATCTCTTCAGTGCAAAGTGCTTGTTTGGAGATCAGCAACAGGGCATGGATCTGCGCCATGGTACGGCTAATGCCCCATTGGGTGCCCAGGGTTCCCCAGGTTTGTACAAATTTTTCTTTGCCTTCTTTTATGTCCATTGCGGGTAAAGACTTACGTGCTTTTGATAGATGTGGATTTTACGGAAGTACAAAGATTTCGTTGCCTTTGCAGCTCCGTATAAGAGGAAAAGGGAAAAAGGGGGCAAATTGTTCGTGAGAAGCGGTTGTTTTTTTAATTAGAGCGGAGGGATCAAGATCAGGTCAAAAGTTTCAAGAATCGAAAAAACACTCATTCACCCCTTATAAAAAGGCAGTTTCACGACCTGTGCATCCAGTCGTTTGCGGCCGGCAACGACCTTGATGGCCGTATCGGGTTTGGCGTAAGCCGTCTGCACATAGCCCAGTCCGATGGGAATGTCGAGGGAGGGCGATTGGGTGCCGGAGGTAACCGTGCCGATGGATTCGCCGCCTTGATTTTCGATGGTGTAGCCTTTGCGGGGTACACGCCGGTCGTCGACTTTGAGGCCGACGAGCTTTTTGTCGACGCCCTTTTCGCGTTGGCTTAGGAAGATGTCGCGGGAGTTGAAATCGCCTTTTTTGGTTTTGGTGATCCAGCCCAGGCCAGCTTCGATGGGGGAGGTGGTATCGTCGATGTCGTTGCCGTAGAGGCAGTAGCCCATTTCGAGGCGGAGGGTGTCGCGGGCGCCCAGGCCAATGGGGTGGATGCCGAGGTCTTTGCCGGTTTTGAAAATGGCATTCCATAGTACGGGAAGTTGTTCGTTGCGGATGTAGAGTTCGAAGCCGCCGGCACCGGTGTATCCCGTGGCGGAGACGAGTACGTTGTCGATTCCTGCGATGGTTCCTTTTCGGAAGGTATAATATTTGATGTCGCCCAGGTCGATCTGGGTGAGGGGTTGGAGGGCTTTGGTGGCGTTGGGTCCCTGGACGGCGAGCAGGCCGGTGCGTTCGGAGATGTTGTAGATGATGCAGTCGAAGTCGTTGTGTTGGTTGATCCAGGCCCAGTCTTTTTCGATGTTGGAAGCGTTGACTACGAGCATGTAGGCCCGTTCGCCTTCGGCGCATTGGTCTTCGGAGAGGCGGTACACCAGCAGGTCGTCTACGATGCCTCCGTTGTGGTTGGGCAGGCAGGAGTATTGGGCGTCTCCGATGTCGAGTTTGGACACATCGTTGGAAGTTACTTTCTGAAGGAGGTCGAGGGCTCCTTTTCCTCTTACGATGAATTCACCCATGTGGGATACATCGAAGACGCCGACGTTATTGCGCACGCAGTCGTGTTCTTCTTTGATGCCTGCATAGGAGATGGGCATGTTGTATCCGGCAAATTCAGCCATTTTGGCTCCGAGAGTGCTGTGGGTGTCGGTCAGTGCGGTTTGTTTCATCCGAAATTGTAGTTGTATTGTTTTGCCGGGCCGGATTTCCCTGCTGTCGGCAGGCACGATAGGCAGGCTGTGCTTATTGCTTTGGTGTTAAGAACCATTAGACAGGGTAATACTTTCGATGATGTCGCCTTGTTCAATTTGGTGGACAACGCCCATCCCTTCAATTACCCGCGCAAAAATAGTATAATTTCCATCCAAATGGGGTGTCGGAGAGTGGGTAATAAAAAACTGGGTGCATTCGGTATGGTTTCCGGCCGATGCCATTCCCACCAGTCCGGCCTGATCAAAGTAGGTGGGCGGCAGTTCTGAGCGGATGGTGTAGTCGAGTGAGCCATAGCCATCCCCTCTGGTGCATCCCCCCTGGATGACGAAGTTGGGAATGACGCGGTGAAAATTCTTCCCGTTAAAAAATTTGTTTTGTGCCAACTTGATGAAATTGAGGACGGTGCCGGGGGCCGATTCGAGAAAAAGTTCAAGTACCACATTTCCTTTGCTGGTTTTGATGGTGGCTTTTTTATTGCTTATATCCGGATCGTACACATTCCAATCGATGGGATGGGTAATTTCCGGACTTTCCGAGTCGGGGTTATCCTCGTCGGCGAAGAAATCGATTGTTTTTTTCAATTCTTTCCAGGTCTCAAACTCTCTGGGCAGGGCCAATTTGTTCAATGTAGTAGTGAGGAAGTCCAGGCTGTCGAGATTTTCGGCAAAGTTGAGTTGGGAATCGCGGAGTACTTCTGCCGCGATGGCCGTCATAGCGGGATCTCTTTTGATGATGGCTTCTTCGAAAGCATCGGCTAGGTCTTTTTTTACCCGCTTTGAACCGACAAAACCAAAAAAAGTAACAAAGTCGGAAGCGCGGGCGATCTCTGCCAGTGCATTTACGGCGGCGGCCCGAACGATGGTTTGGTCATTGTCCAGAAATTGGTTTTTGATATAGCGGTAGTTCCATTTGAATTGGCTGAGGGCGTCGAGGATGGCTGCCTTTTCGTATGGATTAGTAGAGGCGGCGAGCCTGTTTTTAAGTTCGTAATTGACCTGTCCTTTGCTTATTTCAAAATAGCTGGGCATCCACTTATTAGCCGCTTTGTACAAAGTCATTTGTATTTGCCAGTGGAGGGTGGTATCTCTGGCTTTTCGCCAAAGGGTATTGGCAGCGGTGGGTATTCCCTTATCCACAAAATACTGGGCGGCGGTGTTGGCTACGTGCAGATTGTTGTTATCGAGCAGGGGGGTAAGTAGTGGTTCTACAATGGCATAATCAAAAGAGGCCAGTGCGCGGATGATGTTGCATTTTACCCGGTAGTCCTTTTCGATGCCCAACCTGTTTTGGAGGGCGTTGAAAGCTGCGGGTGTTTTCGATTTGCCAAGTGCCAGCGCCAGCGGCATGCGCAGGTTGGGGTCGGTGGATTGTGCCAGCGATTTTGATAACAATACTACTGCGGTACTGTCCAACGAAATGCCTTTGGCCCGACCCAGATAGTTGGCAGCGATCAACCGGACGGAATGAGGGTATCCCGTTCTTGCCACAAAGTCGACCATTCGGGTGGTGCCTTCCGGCAAAATCAAATTGCGCAGGGCAAACCGGTATATTCCTCTGGCCTGACCCACCAATAGTAAGGTGTCGGTACGCAAATAAGTTGTGATGGTGCTCAGGTTTTTCAGCTGGGCTTTGGTAGCGCATTTGCCCACCGCCTCCAGGATGGTACTGTTCAGTCCATCGGCTATTGATAGGGAATCGTTTTTTTGAAAAGCTTTCAGCAAAATGGGCTCGGCTTTTTCCGCCCCTATTTGTCCGAGGGCATAAGCCGCCGCCTGTCTTACTTCCATCACCTCATCGTTCAATACCAAGTCAGCCAGACTATCGATGGCTGCTTCCGTTTTGAACGAACCGAACGCCAGCGCTGCACCATACCGGAATGTAGGGTCTGAGTGGTGAAAATAGTCCAGGAGGCTATCCAGGTTTTGGGCATCCTGCCAACCGTATAGTTTTTGGACTTCAGGATTGTCCAAGTCCCAGTTTATTCGTGTCAATTTTTTTTCTTCAAGGGGTCGGCATTGGGCAACTAGTATTGACAGTGCTATCAAAAGCCATAACCGGGAAAGAGGAAGTTGAACCATGTATTGAAATGCTGAATTATACTTCTCCAAGGCAAAATTTGTGAAACTTGCCAGTGTCTACTCCCGCCTGGAGCGGGACTGGCGACAGGTAGAAGATTACACAAATTGGGTTTAATTTGTCCGAAGGACAAAAATCTATGTGTGCTACTGTGCCTATGTGTTTCAAAATATCCACCGCAAGGAGGTTAAAAAATCACAAATCTTGGGTTGCAGTACTATAAAATATGGTGAGCAAGAAGTAGCCCCTTCAACGAGTAGCTGACACTTTGCGACTGTGGGGTGATTCAGGTTTTCGCCTTACGCACTGCTCTGAAACTCCTGATGAAGGCCACCATCGCCAACAAGCCCGTAAGGATCGGCAGGATGGTGCGCACCAAACTAAGGCCTCCGGCATTCAACGCTTTGGGCAACCGCATGCCGAGCAGGGCGAGCAGGATCACGGTGGTCAACAATACAGCAATGTGTGCAATGGTTTTGTTTTCTTTGCGAAGCCCATTGTTACACAACAATAGTGCTACACCAAAGCCGACAGGGATGAAAGCGGTACCGGAGCTGGTGGCAAAATAACCCCACAGCCCCATGGCGATGAGAACAATGGCGTTGAGCAAACTGGCGGAATGTGGTTTCATAATATGCTTGGAAGGTTAATTAATTATTGATTTTTGATTTTTGCTGACGTTGGGCTATCATCAGTGAAGTTATTGTTTGGATGGGTATCCTAATTGCCCTCAAAAATCCTCATTTTCTTCTTCCTCCTCTTCTCCATCTTCCGGTGTTGGTTTGGTTTTTCCAAAATTGAATAAATTATCATCGAAGCTTTCGTCTTCGTCGGGTATGCCTTCTTCGCCGGGGCCGTCGCCGGGTATTCTTCCGGGACCGTAGTCGTATTCGTCGCAGTTGACCACGATGCCCAGATCGCCCGATGGTACAAAGAAACGCTTTTTAGGATCGTAGCCCGTTTCGGGGTTGGCCTCCAGGCGCGTCAGGAATTTAGCGAAAAAGGGGCGGGCCATCCGGGCACCGATGCCGTAGCGGAGGTCGCGGAAGCGGATCCACCGATCATCGCCCCCTACCCAGGTACCCACTACGAGGTCGGGCGAAAGCCCTACAAACCAGCCGTCAACATAGTCGTTGGTGGTGCCCGTTTTGCCACCGAGCTCGCTTTTTATTTTGCTGAAGCCGGGTAGCCCCTGCGACATTACTCTTTTCAACATGCTCAGCATAACGTAGTTGGTGTTGGGGTGGAGTGCCAGGCGTTCTTCGGGGATCTCTTCGTATATGAGTCGTCCGTTTTTGTCGGTGATGCGGGTTATGAATACGGGTTTGTTGTTGAGACCGTTGTTGGCAAAGGTGGTGTAGGCGCCGGTCAGTTCCATCACGGTCAGATCGCTGGCGCCCAGGCAGATGGAAGGTTGCTTGGGTATGCGGTAGGATCCGTTTGACCGGATTGCGGAGGAGTCCAGTCCCATTTTGTGTACGAGGCCGCGGACGTATTCGGTGTCGCCGAGTTGTTTCATCAGGTAAACCGAAACGGTGTTTTTGGAGTGCGCCAATCCTTTAAACAAAGTGTAGGGATTGCCGGTGTATTTGCCGTCGGCGTTGTTGGGGGTCCAGTCGGAGAGCAACCCGAAATTGCCTTCATCTTTGTGGATGGTGTAGGGCAGGTCGAACACCCGGAAGCAGGGCGATATGCCGGAGTGGGCAATGACGGTGGAATAGATAAACGGTTTGAAGGTGGAGCCCACCTGCCGGTCGGAGGTTACGTGGTCGTATTGGAAGTATTTGTGGTTGATGCCGCCCACCCACGCTTTTACATGTCCGGTACTTGGTTCGACGGCTACTGATCCAAGCTGGAGGAACATGCTGTGGTATTTGATGGAGTCGATGGGCGAAAGGACGGTATCTTTTTCCAGCCGGTCGTTGTAGGCAAACACTTTCATTTTGACCGGGGTGTTGAAACTTTTGTCCACGGCTCTTTGGAGTTTTGTCCATTGTTGTTTGAGGGTTTTCCAGTGGTCGCTGTTCATCAACCGGCGGTATTTGACGGCCAGTTTGGAACCCACAAATTTTTGGGAAACCAATTTGGCCAGCGAGCCCTTTTCTTTTTCTTCTTTGAGCATTCGCTCGATGTCGACATCGCGGAGGTTGGTGAATCCGTCTTTTGTTTTGGCTATTTGTTCCAGTATTTCCGAAAGGTATTGATACCGCATTTTATCGTAGCGGTCGGTGTGGTAGACGGCCCGTTGGAGGGCTCTTTTTCTGGCTTTGTTTTGGAGTTCGATCTCTTCGGCTTCCCAGGTGGGGTCTTCGTAGGTCCAGGGGTCTTTGCCTTTCCAGTGTTTCCAGAAAGTTTGTTGGAGTTTGGCCATGTGTTCGATCATAGCTTCTTCGGCATATTGCTGGATGGTGGGGTCGAGGGTGGTGTATATTTTGAGGCCGTCACGGTAAATGTCGTAGGTGGTGCCGTCGGGTTTGCGGTTTTCTTCGCGGGTCAGTATTTCCTTGATACCTTCGCCCAGTCGCATACGGAAGTAGGGGGCAGGGCCGTCGGCGTGGGTTTTGCGATTGAAGTTGGACATGTCGAGGGGGAGTCCGCGGAGTGAGTCGTACTCGATCTGGGAGATCATCTTGTTCTTTTTCATTTGGTGGAGTACGATCATTCGGCGGTGTCGGACGGTGTCGGGACGCCGGATGGGGTTGAAGAGGGCGGGGTTTTTGAGCATACCTACCAGAGTGGCTGCCTCCTGGATGAGGAGGGAGTCCTGGCTTTTGCCAAAATATACTTCAGCGGCGGCTTTGATGCCATAGGCGTCGTAGAGGAAGCTGAACTTGTTGAGATACATGGTGATGATCTCTTCTTTGGTGTAGCTTCTTTCGAGTTTGACGGCTATGATCCATTCTTTGAATTTCTGGATCACTCGCTGGATACCGCTGCCCGCTCTTTTGGTGAACAGCATTTTGGCGAGTTGCTGGGTGACAGTACTGGCGCCACCGGCGCTTTTTCGGCGCAAAAAGACCGTTTTGCCCAGCACCCGCAGCAGGGCCTCACCGTCGATGCCGCTGTGTTGGTAGTAGCGTTCGTCTTCGGTGGCTACGAGGGCCTGGACGAGGTAGGGCGATAGTTGTTCGTAGGCAACGGGGATGCGGTTTTCGACGTAGTAGCGGCCGAGCACATCTCCGTTGGCAGCGTATACTTCGGTGGCGAGGTTGCTTTTGGGGTTTTCGAGTTCTTCAAAGGTGGGCAGGTCCTGAAAGGAAAAGAATACGAACATCAATGCCGTGGCCAACACCCCTGCTATGGTCAGGCGCCACATCCATTTAACGACTTTCCGGTATACGGGCCTCCTTTTTTGGCGGATTTCCTTTGCCGAAAGGTTATTGTCAGTATTATCCATGAAGTGATCGTTTTGTCGCCTTTTGCGTAAAAACTGGTTTTGGAAACGCTCCGGCGAAATAGCATGTTTAATCGTATTCTTCGATACCTAAAAAGAGTTAGCAAACATACGAAATTTGTTTCAGAGCTGCGCTATAATTCCTGAATTGATGGGTGTTCTTCTATTATCTGGCAGGGGTGAATGACTATTCGTGGGGTTATGCTATACGTAAACGTTAGAAAAATGTGTCATATTTTGGAGAGGAGATGATTGTAGTGCTTCAATGATTCCCGGATTTGCTCGTCGGGTACCTCCTGGTTATAAATCCCTTTTCCAATATAAGATAGGAGGCTGAAGCGATTGGCGTGATCGTTTTTTTTGTCCTGCCGCATCAGGTCGACCAAATGGCCGAAGGCGGCTTCGGGTATGCTGCGATGTGGAAACTGCCGGAACAAAAAAGCAGCTATGGGCTCAAAAACGGCTTCCGAGATCAGCCCTTTGGTTACCGATAGCCAGCTTTCGCAGATCATGCCGGCGGCAATGGCCTCACCGTGCAATAAGGGATCAGTAGCATCCATCCAGTAGCTTTCCAGGGCATGCCCGACGGTGTGCCCAAAATTGAGGATTTTGCGGAGGCCTTCTTCAAAAGGGTCTTCTTCTACGATCTTGTTTTTGATCAGCAAGGACTGGTAGATCAGGTCTTCCCAATTCATTTCTGGTGAATGGATGTCCAGCTTTTGCAAATCCTTCCAAAGCAAGACATCGCCGATCAGGGCATGCTTTACTAATTCTGCAAATCCGCTTCGCAATTCCCGGGGCGGCAAACTGCTTAAAAACGACGGACAAATAAACACTTTAGCGGGATTTTTAAACACCCCCACCGCATTTTTTACCGAACGAAAATTGACCCCCAGCTTGCCGCCCACCGAAGCATCTACCATGGCCAACAAACTGGTAGGCACCTGCACAAAATGGATACCCCGCTTGAATGTAGCTGCACAAAAACCGGCCATGTCTCCCGCCACCCCGCCTCCAAGGATGAAGACCAACGAATGGCGCCGTTTGAGCTGTAGCCCCATCATTTGATCCCAGATGGAGTGACAGGTTTCCAGGTTTTTCTGTGCTTCGCCGGCCGGAATTTTTATGACCGGACAATCGCCAGCGTCCGATTTTTCCAGGAAGAAGGGCAGGCAGTACTGAGCGGTATTGTCATCTACAACAATGACCTTACGTCTGGTTCTGGTATGATCCTTCACTTGATCCCAGAAGGCGGGGTCGGAGCCCAGGTTGATGTCGTAATGTTGGGTACGAATGGTCTTCATACGTCGGGCAATAACTGGTCGAGGGTGGCTTTGGTTTGCTGGCTGATGGATTGTTTGAAGGTACGGGTGAGGCTGTCGAATTCATCGGGTTGAAATACTTGCGAGAACCGCTTTTGGCGGAGCAAGAAGATGCTGTCGCAAATTTCGGTGAGTGAGTGGATGATGTGCGACGAGAGGAGAATGGTCTTCTCCAGTTGTTTGAGGCGTTGGAGTACCAGTTCTATTTTTTCGCTGCTTTCCACATCTACTCCGTTGAAGGGTTCATCCAGGATGAGTATGGGCCGGTTGAAGGTCAGGGTGCCCAGAAAGGCGAGCTTTTTTTTCATGCCGGTGGAATAGTTCTCAATGAGGCCATCGAGGGGGAGGTCGAAGAGGCTGTTCCAGTGGTCGATGTTGAAGGAGGGGTTGCCCTGTGCGAGAAGCTGGAGGTACTCTCTGCCGCGGAGCCAGGGGTAGAAATAGTTGTTGGTTTCGAGGTAGGCGATGTGGTTGGGCTGGAGGGGTTGGTTGTCGAACAATACGTTTCCGTCGGTGGGTGGGAGAAAGCCATACAGGGTGTTGAAGAGGGTGGTTTTGCCGCTGCCGTTCAGTCCGAGTATGCCATGTACTTTTCCAGGCTGGAAGGTGGCTTCCAGTTGGTCGAGTACCAGGTGGCTTCCGTAAGCTGCTTGCAGGTTCTGTATGGTTAGCATGTGGTTGGAAGTATTATGATTGTTTTTTGCGAAAAGACCATTTTCTTGCGATGCCTCCGGCGGGGTACTTTTTCAGTCGAAAAACCGCCTGTCTGGTCGGCCGGAAAGTACCCAAAATTCTAGTATATAAGGCTCAAAGTAACGGATAATAAGAGACCAGGCCCAGAGGGCCGAAATGTTGGTAAAACAGCGATAATACACACCAATCTTATAGGGCCAGAGAGCCTGCCCCGCGAATTTTACAAAAGATCCGTTATTTCACTCCCGGAGCACTAAGCAAAACAAAAGCAGCCGCACACAGGCCGGCTCCTGCACCCTCATGTACTAAGCAGTTAGTTGAATAAAGCAGATCTGCCCATCGTCTTAACCGCCCGGCGCCAATAGACCCAAAGATACACCAAACATGCGGGTGCAAAAAACGGAATAATAAGGCAAAGCAGAAAAATGCCTGCCGCCAGCGCATTGTTGGCTTTTTTGCGGCCGGGATAGTAGTGGGCGTACTTGTACGTTATGGCAAATGTCAGCACACCGCTTACCACCAGCATCAGCGCCACCAGTATGTACCACAGGGAGGTGTGAAGTACCAAATACAATACATAATGCGGGGCCAGGGCCAGGTGGAAGGCCTTGTTTTGCTGGAGGACTTTTTGTGCGAGCCAGCTTTTTTTCAGAAGGGTGTGTTCGAGCAGATGGCGGTTCTCGATGGGGTCGTAGGCAGAAACAGCTATTGTTGCCAACAATAATAGGACAATGGGCGTACTTGCCGTAAACATACAAGTGGCCAAACCGATGATGTATAGCAATGAAATGGCCCAAAACTGTTTGCGTAAAGCGGTCTTCAACTCATACAGCCGGGTTGGAACCCACCCCAGATTTTGTCCGGCGGCTGGTCGCAGCCGGTTTGCCCAACCGGCAGGCAGGAGGGCGATGGCCAGAACTCCGACCTGAAGGACGGCAGCTTGCGCAAAATCTCCCAACAATATTATTACAAACATTGAAAACGGTAGCGCCAACAGACTGTATTCAGCCATGAATATTTGCCGGGTAGCGGAGTTGAGTAACTGCAAAAACCGCAGGTCCTGGCGCCGCAAATGGATGGCGGCTACAGCAAGCAGCACCACCAGAGCAACCACCGGGCCGCCACCACGTTGGCTTCTGTCGAGCAAACCCAATACGAAAATGGCGATCATTGGAGTGGCCAGCAACAGCAGGGGCCAACCCACGTCGCGGAGGGCGCGGTACAGTTGGCGGAGTCGGAGTTGGAGGAGGAAGCTCATGCTGGTATCACAACGTTGAGAGCTGTTTTTTGTTGAGTATTAAGGATCGATGGACAGCTTTTGTTTTCACAATGGTTGAGATATACAATATGAAGATCTGCAGACGATTAAGATAAGCAGCCGACCAATGATTTTTTTAGAGTGTGTGACATATCTACCTGGCGGTAGACAGGCCTGCCGACCGGCAGGCGGGTTAGCGGAGCATCGCGGTTGCAAACCGCGACGAACGGCGTCTGCACAAAGATTTTTTCTGTGAATCTTTGTGTCCCCGTCTGGCCGCCGGACAGGTTCGTGTCTTTGTGGTAAAGGCCGCAGCGATTTTGTCATGCACTCATTTTTTTAACGAATATGATATTTCCCCTGTGTAGGTGAGTGGGGAGGTTCATGGAAGAAAAATATTTAAATCCAAAAAAATATATAAACATAACGATAAAGTTGCATGTTTTTTTTTTTTGATATACCTTTGTCATCATATAGCCATCATTGTTAACTAAATTAATACCATCGACCATGAAAACCACCTCGGTATTTAGGAACCTTTCCTTCATCTAACTGCCCGGCTGTTTATAGGCGATAGTCTACACGACTAGGTAGGTGCTGCTTTTTCAGAAGTACTTAGAAGGTGTAGCATACAAAACATATTCATTTGCGCTAAGGCAGAATGATAAGTACATCTTAGTGCTCCTGGCGTGTAATAATGGAATATTTGTAAAAGACTTTTCCTGCCTGAAAAACCAAAAACAAAACAAATGGTGCAATAATTGACTCTGTCGAATCTTCGATTTCGGACTACCTGTCCCGCCCTTGTCTATCGGCAGGCTAGAAGGGCGGGGACCGCACTAGTCTAGTTTCAAGGGGTTGGCATTAAGTGTAAGCCGAGCCCTCGTAATTAACAAATGATCCACAAAAAATTTCATATGTATTTTATTTTTAACCTTGGTAATCTAATTTCAGGTCAAATTAAGATTTCCGTAAACAACTTAGTTACTGAGCTTACGCACTTAAAATATTTTGAAAAAAGAAAAATTTAGCATTATAGGCTATTAGCTTAATTGGAGCCAATAGTCTATAGTTTAGAGCAAGGCTCTATTAAAAAAACCTCAAACTTGCCAAACGAGCCTATTCCAAAAGAGGAATGGGACTAGCCTTGCCCACAGGTAGTGCTACTGCCCGTTTTGGTTTAAGGGTTTGAAGTTGCTTAAAAGCAGCTGTAACTGCTTTGACGTACAACTGAGTCTTGAGGGCAAAATGATTGGTCTGCTTCATTTTCGAGAGCAGTTCCAATTTAGTCCAGGCGATCATAGCCGCAAAGATATGATTGGCCTGGGAGTTCTCTGTTTTGGTAGGAGATTGTTGCAGTCCTACGTTTTGTTTCAGAGACTTGTGGAGTACCTCTACCCCCCACCTTTGATCGTAGGTTGTACAGATAGCTTGAGCAGACAAACTCATGTCGTTAGTAACCACATACAATTCGCCCTGGCTACCATCTTTGTTTTTAAAGACTTGTTTGGTCAACAAGACTGGAAAGTCCAGTCCTTTAATCCAAACGGGCAATGCCTGGTTCTTTTGTATACTTAGTTCATCGACTCTTTTGAGTTTACCCTGCAGCTTATCCTCCTTACTCAGCGCCACCTTGCGGTTGGCTACGAGTGCCGCCACAAAGTATTTTTTCAACTCGTGGTGAACAAATTTGAAGTTGTCTGCGCTGGAAAACCATGTATCCCACAGCACATACTTGTACTTCAATCTGTTGCGACGTTGCAAAATCAAAAGTCGGGCTCTAAGCATATCGTGTTTAGATATGGGGCTACGTCTTTTCACTTTGCCGCTCTTTTTGTCAAACCAGGATTCGGTCTTACTGACCAGCTCAAAGGCTACTGGTACGGAAACATAGCTTACCTCAGCCAAAGGGCTTTGATACAGAAAATTGATAATGTTTATGCCTTTGACATTTTTATCGCGTCCCTTTTTCGAGTGGTCGTGATGCCAGCATACAATGTCATTTTCTGTTGTGTGAGGCTTGTGTTCTATTGTGTCGTCTATTTTTATCACTCCTTCGGAAGATTCAATTCGACGCACAATAGGTTTAACGCATTTCCAGTAATCCTTTTGGGTCAGTCGTTGCTGACCCAAAAATCGGGTGATCTTGTCGTGGCTTAACGCCCCGTCCAACACCTGAGACATCCCCGTAGCCGTCGCTAACTTAAACGACGATATCAGATAGTCCGAATACAGGTCTAAAATGTGTGGGTTTTTCATTAGGCAGATACTTTTATCTACCAAAGTTAAGACTTATATCATTTTTTCTATATTTTCAAAATTTTTGGCCTGCGTAAGGTCAGTTAGTTATGAAACGAAAATTCAAATTACTTAGCCTTTTGTTTTGTTTATGCACAATACTTCCGTTATATGGACAGCAAGATTGTGAACAAGCTTTACAGGAAGATGTAGAAACTCCGATTAGAATTTCAGATTGTGCAGGAGGGGTAGTGTCCAATTTGATATTGGATGAAAATATTCCCACACCAGTTGTCGTATGTGACGAAACTACTTTACAGTCTTTATTTCTTCAGGTTCATTGGAATGCGATTGACGAATATTATGGTGATGGAGTACCTATTCCATGCGACTTGGTGCCTATTCCAGTGTGTGCCCGAATAGTGGCATTCGTAGCAGACCAGAACGGTAACAAGTTAAGCAATATCCCTTTTCAAGTAGGAGACCTTTACGAATTTGAGACAGACTGCAGAGAGATATGTGCGACAGCCCAGGTTCAACTGGATTTGCAAACGCCGCCTACCGGATTCTATCTGTTTGAACTACAGATGAATTGTTGTGGCGGTACAGGTACTGGTGGCAATTTTGAAGTAAAAAAAACTGGCTTACTTCATTTTTCAACTGAACCAGGCTTCCCAGATGTAGATTTTGATTTTATTGCTTCTTTATCCGTAGATGATCTCAATAATCAAGGAGACAACCCTATTGACGGCCTTGAACCAACTTCTACCATATTGCCCGGACCTGAATTGGGACCACTCTCTATAGGAGTAGATGCCAGCGTGACTGGTGGTAGTTTTTTAGAAACCATTACTTATACTATAGAGGAAGTCTCTTGCCTTAATGGTGGGAATGCTGCCATCATTTTTGAAGAGATATTACCACTTTCAACCGGACAGCAACCTGAGAATTATTTGTTTATAGACCAGTTTCTCGATCCCGGAACGGGTGATCCCTGGTTTTTTGTAGATGCCAATACTGTTGGCAAATGCTTTAAGCTTACTGTAACTGTTACGAATATGTGTGGAGATATTTCCAACTTTAGTTTTTTTACGATTACCGAATCTTGTCAGTTTTGTCTGCAGAGTAATCCGGAATCAGGATCGGGTCAGCCTTTTATAGAAATGGTTGTTATTAAGGGAGAAGAAGTGTTTGTCGAGGAGGAGTCAACAATCGCAGTGGAATCGAATTTGGCGATTTTTCCTAATCCGGTTAGAGATAAACTTTTGATAAAAAATAGTAGCTCCCATCTGGCTAATACCATCTTTTTTATCAGAAGTAGTACTGGTAAATTAATTCATGAGTTAAGTGTTTCACAAGGAAGTATAGCGGAACTTGATTTGGGAGAAATATCAAATGGACTTTACATTATAGAGTATATAGATGGAGATGGAGATAGAAAATTTCATAAATTCATAAAGCAGCAATAGGCCATTGCAGCATACAATATTGTTAAGTCACAGATTGGTTTTAAAACCAATCTGTGGCTATTAATTTAAAAAATACATACTTGTATGAGAGCGCTACTAATGTTTTTTCTTCTTTTTCCAATACTCGCAACCCCTCAAAACCTGATCAAAAACCCAGGTTTTGAAAACTATACCATATGCCCCGATGCCGCTGCACAATTCAATGGATATGTAGACGACTGGAAGTCCTATTTCAGTACCCCTGATTATTTAAATCAATGCGGATTTTATCCGTTATTTTGGACAGATTCCGTACCTCCCCGAACGGGGCAGGGAATAGCAACTTGTAAATGGTTAACCTATTTGGCTGATTATGAGCGGGAGTACCTTCACGGCGAAATATCGGAGGCTTTGGTTGCTGGCAAAACCTACTATTTGGAATTTTATGTGTATACAGTTCCCTCCATTGGACTTGAGCAAATACAGGCGCATTTTACAAAAGAAGTTATTGATACTATTCCGGCAAATGGCATTCTTGAAATAACTGCCCATATTGAAAACCAGCATGGAATAATCACTCAACGCGATTGGGTAAAAATATCCGGCTGTTACCTGGCGCAGGGAGGTGAAGAATATGTAATACTTGGAAATTTTGAAACCAACGAAAATACAGATACCATTCATTTGATCAATAATCCTATGATCCACTTTACGTTGGTAGATGATGTTGCATTATATGAATTGTCGGGTTTAGTACCTCCCAATTACTCTATAATTGAAGGAACACTTGTACCATATGTTAGCTCAACAGATTTGGATTTTTATTTGAATGACAGCTTGATCGATTTATCCGATTATATTTTTGAAGACAGTGGGAGTTTTGTAATTGAAGTTTATATAGAAGGCTGTGGCTATCTGGGAAGTTTCGAAGTGGACGTGGCTGCATGTGGTGAAATACCGCTATCTGAAAGTTTAATTCAAGACACCGTTGTATGTATTGGAGAAGAGATGGTGTTGTATGAGAGTCCTGATTCCTCTGTTGAGTATTATTTGGATGGGATGGAATTGGAAAGTCCGCATTATCTTTTTTCCGATTCAGGACATCATCATTTGGTCGCTTTTTTTCCGGCGTGCAGCTCGTATGATTCTATGACAGTAGTCGTAAAGGAATGCCATTTAGCTGATACGGCAAGTAGGTCAGCAGATTGTATTTATATACCAAATGCATTTAGTCCCAATGGAGATGGAATCAATGATGAGCTACAGGTTTTTTCAAATTGTGAAACCATATCATACAACTTTAAAGTATATAATCGATGGGGAGGGCTATTATTTAGTTCCTCAAGTATAGATGAACCCTGGAGAGGAGAAAATCGAGACGGCCGGAAAGTTGGTTTAGGAGTTTATGTATATTTGGTTACATTAGAATTTAATGTCAATGGAGTAGTTACTAAAATCGTTCGGTCAGGAGATGTTACCGTTTTCCGGTAAATGCATTAATGCTCATTAGACACTATGAATGGATTTTTTGTATAGCAACTGAATAGGAATTTTTTGTCTAACCAAGGAACACCCGGAGCCTCGTAGCCCAAGCTACGAAGGCGAGGATGTGACGCAGGGTAGGCAAAAAACCTGCCTGCCGGCAGGCAGGGGGCATTCAGGCTGCATACAAAATTTCTGTTCATAATGTCTATTGGGTGTACAACATTTTTCCAATTTTTTTATCTTCCAGGCAACCTTTTCGGCGAAAGCCACACCAAAGTACGTGAAAGCCAATACGTATTTGGATAATTTGTTAACCCATAAACGATATAAATTATGTTTAAAAACGCTTTGAATTTTTCCTGGATATTAGTTTTATGTGCGCTGCTGGTATCCTGCAATAAAGAAGACCAGACTACAACCGACGAAGAAACCGTTGCCGAATTTGCCAATAACACGGTGTACGCGATGCAACAAAGCGCCGCTCTCGGCCACCAGGGCTGTTACGAGCTGGTATTTCCGATTTTCATCGAATACGAAGATGGGACAATTTCCGAGTACAACTCTTACGACGAACTGCGCGAAGGGATCATGGCCTGGAAAGAAGCCAACCCCGACGCCGAGGCGCGCCCTCAGCTACAGTTTCCGATCGAGATGATCTCCGAAGACGGAGAACTCATCACCGTCGACGATCATCAGGAGCTGCGCCGCATCCGCGAGGCTTGTGGCCGACCCTTCCGGCCCGATCATCACCGCCCAGGGCAAGGTGGATGCAACCCCTGCTTTCAGTTTGTATTTCCTTTTAACATTGAGTTTCCGGATGGTACGATAGAGGAAATTACCAGCCGCCAGGACCTCAAACAAACCATCCGCGCCTGGAAGCAGGCCAACCCCGATGCCGACGAACGGCCCCAACTCGTCTTTCCCATTACGGTGGAGATGGAAGACGGCACGCTGGTTACCGTCAACAGCCAGGAGGAATTGATCGCTTTGCGGGAAGACTGCGGATAGAGAAGTTAAGAAAATTTCATGGTTTTAAAATCGTCTTTAGCAGTGTTATTGAAGACGATTTTTTTTATTTGAGTGCATGACATATCTACCTGGCGGTAGACAGGCCTGCCGGGCCGGTCGGCGGGTTAGCGGAGCATCGCGGCTGCAAACCTGTCGGCTGGCAGGCGGGCCGCGACGAACGACGTCTACACACAGATTTTCTCTGTGAATCTTTGTGCCTCTGTGGCTTCGTGGTTATGTTGCAGCGAGCAGTGTTGTTGAAGACGATTTTTTATTTCAGTTCGAAGTCGACGAGTTTTTTAAAGTCTTTCAGTCGGCGGGTGATCCTGGCCTTGGTGAGTTTGCGCAGCCCTTCGATGGAGAATTCCTCTACGCAGAAGGAGGCCATAGTGGAGCCGTATACCACGGCTCGTTTGATGTTGCTGAAGCTGAGACTTTTGGTGCTGGCCAGATAGCCTATGAATCCGCCTGCGAAGGTGTCGCCGGCACCTGTCGGGTCGGCCACTTTTTGAAGGGGCATGGCAGGGGTGTAAAACATTTTGGTGCCGTGGAAGAGGAGGGCGCCGTGTTCGCCTTTTTTGACGATGAGGATGCTCGGACCCATTTTGAGGATGATGCGGGCGGCGTCAACGAGGGAGTAGGCGCCGGAGAGTTGGCGGGCTTCTTCGTCGTTGATGGTGAGTACATCTACTTTTTTAATGGTTTTTTTGAGGGCGGGCATGGCTACATCCATCCAGAAGTTCATGGTATCCATGACGATGAGTTTGGGGCTTTTTTTGAGTTGCCGGATCACCTTCATCTGTACTTCGGGCTGGAGGTTGCCGAGCATGATGTATTTGGCGTAGCGGTAGTCTGGTGGGAGGATGGGGTTGAAGTCGGCCAGCACGTTGAGTTCGGTGGTGAGAGTAGTGCGCTGGTTCATATTGTCGTGGTAGCGACCGGCCCAGAAGAAGGATTTTTGTCCCGCTTTGATCTGAAGGCCGTCGGTGTTGATTTTTCGCTTTCGCAAAAAGGCGAGTTCAGCTTCGGGAAAATCGTCGCCTACTACGGAGACCAGTCCGAGGCTTTTAGTGAAGTTGGAGGCGGCGAGGTTGATATAGGTGGCGGCGCCGCCGATGACGCGGTCTGCTTTTCCGAAAGGGGTTTCGATGCTGTCGAAGGCGACGGTTCCTACGGTGATAAGGTCCATGTGCTGGTTGGTTGTGTTTTTTGAAAAGGAGTGAAAAAAACCGGCCACAAAGATTGCACTTTTCTGGTGAATGTGATAACTTTGCCCCGCTCTTTTCGTAAAAAGAGCGTTTGCTGTTTATAGGCCTCTTTAGCTCAGCTGGTTAGAGCGGCGGACTGTTAATCCGTAGGTCCAAGGTTCAAGTCCTTGAAGAGGCGCCATGAAGGACTCCGCGCAAGTGGGGTCCTTTTTGTTTAGATCTGTTTGCGCTCCGCCTTCATGCTTGCCGTGTAGGCGAAAGTCCTACATGGGCACGCCCAAAGGATACTCCGCGCAAGTGGGGTCCTTTTTGTTTAGATCTGTTTGTGCTCCGCCTTCATGGCACGCCCGAAGGATACTCCGCGCAAGTGGGGTCCTTTTTGTATAGATCTGTTTGCGCTCCGCCTTCATGCTTGCCGTGTAGGCGAAAGTCCTACATGGGCACGCCCGAAGGATACTCCGCGCAAGTGGGGTCCTTTTTGTATAGGTCTGTTTGCGCTCCGCCAATGAAGGACGATGCCTTCACCGCATGCTTCCTGCTTGCCGTGTAGGCGAAAGTCCTACATGGGCACGCCCCATCTGGAGTTATTTCATTGGGGGAGAATTTCTAACTGACATATTATGAAAAACTTTTACTTTGTATATGTTCTTTTCAGCGAGAAGGACCGGAAGCTGTATATAGGCTTTACTTCTGATTTGGAGCAACGGAAGCGGCAGCATTTTAATGGGGAAGTGATCAGTACTTTTCGCCGTAGGCCTTTAAAGTTGATTTATTTTGAGGCTCATTTGTCGAAGATTGCAGCTTTGCGGCGAGAGGCTTATTTTAAAACGACATCTGGTAAGCGCACCTTGCGGCAAATGCTTAAGGAGACGTTAGAGGAATTACAATATGAAGGACTGTCTTGAAGTATTGTAGGTCCAAGGCGTGTAATGAAGGCAGAACGCAGTGGCGTCCTTCATTATTCAAGTCCTTGAAGAGGCGCCATGAAGGACTCCGCGCAAGTGGGGTCCTTTTTGTTTAGGTCTGTTTGCGCTCCGCCTTCATGCTTGCCGTGTAGGCGAAAGTCCTACATGGGCACGCCTGAAGGATACTCCGCGCAAGTGGGGTCCTTTTTGTTTAGGTCTGTTTGCGCTCCGCCTTCATGCTTGCCGTGTAGGCGAAAGTCCTACATGGGCACACCTGAAGGATACTCCGCGCAAGTGGGGTCCTTTTTGTTTAGGTCTGTTTGCGCTCCGCCTTCATGCTTGCCGTGTAGGCGAAAGTCCTACATGGGCACGCCCGAAGGATACTCCGCGCAAGTGGGGTCCTTTTTGTATAGGTCTGTTTGCGCTCCGCCTTCATGGCACGCCTGAAGGATACTCCGCGCAAGTGGGGTCCTTTTTGTTTAGATCTGTTTGCGCTCCGCCAACGAAGGACGATGCCTTCACCGCATGCTTCCTGCTTGCCGTGTAGGCGAAAGTCCTACATGGGCACGCCCCATCTGGAATTATTTCATTAGGGGAGAATTTCTAACTGACATATTATGAAAAACTTTTACTTTGTATATGTTCTTTTCAGCGAGAAGGACCGGAAGCTGTATATAGGCTTTACTTCTGATTTGGAGCAACGGAAGCGGCAGCATTTTAATGGGGAAGTGATCAGTACTTTTCGCCGTAGGCCTTTAAAGTTGATTTATTTTGAGGCTCATTTGTCGAAGGTTGCAGCTTTGCGGCGAGAGGCTTATTTTAAAACGACATCTGGTAAGCGCACCTTGCGGCAAATGCTTAAGGAGACGTTAGAGGAATTACAATATGAAGGACTGTCTTGATGTAGGTCCAAGGCGTGTAATGAAGGCAGAACGCAGTGGCGTCCTTCATTATTCAAGTCCTTGAAATTCCCAAATCCTGGCTTGTAGGATCATGGACTAGAGGACGATCTCCTAAAACTCGATGGTGATTTTTTCAACCGCCACATGCCTCCGGCAGTTAAAAAGAATGCTAAGAGCGCTAAGATACTTATCGGTTATGCAGTTTTTGGCCTCCTGCTTGCACAATCCACCAAAACACCGGATATTCATCCTGTGCAAAAAAACAATGCCATTCGATATCGGTCGTGTTTATCTCCGTTCGTCTACCCATTTGGGGGCGTGATGCTAGCTGGCAGATTTACAACAGCGATATATGACAGCAGAGCTACCTCGTTGTTTGGCCAGGTTCTGTTTTTTGTAATCCTGCTATTGATCTCGACAACTGCCTCTGCCCAATCTGCCCAACTCCAGCACTTTACCGGAAAAGACGGGCTTGCCCAAAGCCAGGTCTACTGCTTGCTCGAAGACCGGCGCGGCTACCTTTGGCTCGGTACTCAGGGCGGCGGGCTCAACCGCTTCGACGGGCTGGCCTTCAAAACCTGGCGCACCAAAGACGGACTGCCCAACAACTACGTCGATGCCCTCCACGAAGACCCAGGGGGCAGACTATGGATCGGCACCAAAAACGGATTGAGTTGTTTCGATGGGTTTACATTTAATAACTTCAGGGATGAGGATGCTCCTTCCGATTTCGATATAACAACAATTCTGCAAAGGTCGGATACCACGCTGTGGATAGGCACCGGAACGGGCCTGTACACCTTCGACGGCCACCAATGGAAACGCCACCGGGGCATTCCCGCAGCCCATATCAACCACTTGCATTCCAACGCCCAGGGCCTTTGGGTAAGTACCACAGTAGGGCTTTATCTGCTGACCAAAAATGGCGTAAAACCCTATGGCGCCAATGAAGGTTTTTTTCATCGCGACGTTCGCGCCACTGCTACAGACCATTACGATGGCACTGTATGGGCGGCTACATATACCGGCGGCTTGTACGGTATTACCCGCGATTCTGTTGTTAGAAAAACCGTCAATGATGGCATCAAAGGGCAGCACCTTCAAACTCTGTATACAGACCACGGGGGCAACCTTTGGATCGGAAGCCAGGACCGGGGCATATCGTTTTGGATGAATGCGGACAGCAGTTTTCAATACCTCAACCAGTCTTCCGGACTGTTGCGCAACGACGTCAGGGCCATCCTCCAGGACCGGTGGGGGCACATTTGGATCGGTACTACCGGCGGATTGAGCCGTTATGCCGGCCGGGAATTTGGGCAACTACTCGTCAACCCCGCTTCCAACGATAACAACGTGTACGCAATATGCGAAGACACCCTCGGCAATCTCTGGCTATCGGCCTCCAGCAGGGGGATCGCCCGATGGCAGGATGGTCAATTGACCCACTATGGGCGCGACTCCGGGTTTATCGATACGCGCTGCAAAGCCCTTTTTGTGGACCAGCGCCAACGCTTGTGGATAGGGACCGAAAGGCATGGCCTGGCCCTATTTGACGGGGAGCAATTTCAGTTTTTTACACCCAATGATGGCCTCAGGGGCAAATTCATCAAAGACATTGAGCAAGACTCCAGCGGATTGATGTATGTAGCCACCAATAATGGCATTTTTACCATCCACTCCAAAGACAGTTTAATGGTGGAGACCAGCATCGTCGTCGACAGCCTCGAGCACCAGATATCCGATACCTATATTCGGAGAGATACAATGCTTCGGGAGCATTTTGTTATAAAACCAATTCAAACCCCCGAAGTAGAAGGCACTTATATTTACGACCTCCAATTCGATCAAAGGCATCGCCTCTGGTATGCTTCCCGCTACAGCGGAATGGGCTGTATTGCTGGTGATAGTTTGATACATCACTGGCGAAAAGGGGGTAGTCGGGTTGATTTGCCCGACAACCAAATTCGGAGCATGGCCATCGATAAGGAAGGGTACCTTTGGGCCGGGACCGCCAACGCAGGCATCCTCCGATTTGGCATCGAAAACGACCAACCGCTCCTTATTTCATTTAGCGAAAGCGATGGGCTGTATTCCAACAACGTGTACTTGTTGTTGTTCGACAACGAAAACAACCTCTGGGCCGGCTACGAAAATGGCGTCGACCGCATCCAGCTCAACGAGGCAAGACAGATTGCCGACCTCCGTCACTTCGACCGAACGGATGGTTTTTCCGGTATTGAAACTTGCACCAACGCAGCCCTCAACGACAGCCGGGGCCGACTATGGTTTGGCACCGTCAACGGTTTGATGCAGTACTTACCTGAATCCGGTCAGCAAACTGTCCAGCCACCTGTGGTTCATCTCAGCGGGGTGCGTATCGGGTACAAGTTGTTAGAAAATACGCAGTACGCCGCTTTCGCAAAATACTGGGGAGGTGCCAGCGATGGACTGGTCTTACCTCATTACGATAACCAACTCCAGTTCGGGTTCAAAGCCGTTCATCAGGAGAAACCACAGCAAATACAATACGAATACTACCTCGAAGGCTGGGATGATCGCTGGCTAGGCCCCTACGGCCAAAATGCGCCGGCTCATTATTCCAATTTACCGCCGGGCGATTACACTTTTCACGTACGCGCGAGCACCGGTGAGGGGGTATACAATGTGGAATCGGTGTCGTGGTCGTTTTCGATCCGTCCTCCCTTCTGGCGTACCAACTGGTTTTTTCTGGCGGCGGTGCTGTCGGGATTATTGTTGTTTTTTATTTTGGCGAAAGCCTGGGTCAACCGCATTCGCCGACAGGCTGCCGCCAAAACGGAACGCCTCGAAATGGAAAAAAATCTGTTGGAGCTGGAGCAAAGGGCATTACAGTTGCAGATGAATCCGCATTTTATCTTCAATGTGCTCAATTCCATTCAAAGCCTCATTTCCCAAAAGGATGAAAAAACGGCGCGGTACTATCTGGCCAAATTTTCCAAGCTGATGAGGGCCATTCTGGAAAATTCGCGGTCGGAAAAAATACCCCTCGACCAGGAGATCGAAACCCTCGAACACTACCTTTCCATTGAGCGATTTAGCCGCGACGAACAGTTTGACTACGAGGTGTATGTCGATCCGAAGCTGGATACGGAGTCTATTCTCATTGCACCGATGCTGCTTCAGCCGTTTTTGGAAAATGCCATTATCCACGGGGTAGGGCAGGTGAAAGAAGGCGGTAGGGTGAAGCTGTCTTTTCTCCAAAAATTCGGCACCCTGGAGTGCATCGTCGAAGACAACGGGCCGGGTCTGGCAGCGGCACGGCAACGGAAGAGTCAGCAGGAGCACACCCACAAGTCGGCGGCGCTGGAGGTAACGCGGGAGCGGCTGGATATTTTGAATCCGCTGGCGAAGGGAAAGAGTTTGGAGGTGATCGACCGGGTGGCTTTAGGGGAAGGCTTGGGGACGAAGGTGGTGGTGCGGTTGTTGTTGGGGTGAAGTATGTTGGAGCACTTGCTCTGAAAGCTAACTCTTGTGCTTATGCCTGTGCCAGCGGATATACTTTTTCCAGATGCAATTCATCCTTAACCACGACCACGGTCCATCCTTGCAGGTCGGAGAAG
Source organism: Saprospiraceae bacterium (assembly GCA_965222105.1). Taxonomy (GTDB): domain Bacteria; phylum Bacteroidota; class Bacteroidia; order Chitinophagales; family Saprospiraceae; genus CALGLS01. The sequence continues at coordinate 135,829 of CBDCTQ010000024.1, forward strand.
CCGCTCAATTCGGCGTCGTTGTCTACATATTCCAGTAGTTGATTTTTAGCTATTTCCCTGGCGGATGTCAATTGGGCTGCCTCTCCTTTTTTGAGATATTTCAATTCAAAGATGTACTGGCTGCTGACGGGAGTTGGTGACTGGGCCAAAAACAACAGGTCGATGTATCCGCCGGTGGTTTCCCGTTCGCTTTTCACGAAATATATGTTGGTTTGGAGCGCCAGGGTAAAGATGATGACTTTGAGATGTTTTTCCGAAAATTCGCGGTAGTCCCGATTGGAAAGATGCTGTAGAAATACTTCGACATATTCAAAAAAAGGACGGGGGTTGTTGTCCAGAGCCATTGTTCGCATAGCGGTTTGCAGTGTCTGTTGCTGGACGGAGAGTTTTTCTCTTTTTTGCAAGAGATGCAAGAAATAATCGTAAAACAATCTTTCGACGGCGAAGTTGGGTATTCTGAAGGTAGAAATGTTGGCCCACGAGCTTTCAACGGTCAACAGGCCGAGATAGTAGAGCAGGCTGACAAAATGGTCGCGGGAGAAAGGTATTTCAAATGAATATTGTTGGATGATGGTGCCTGTTGTTTGCCTGGTTTCTACTATTTCGCGCAATATCTCGTAGTTTTGGCTGGGGCTTTCAATTTCAAACATCCGGCGGAGCTTGCCATAGTCACTGGAAAGGTTATTGTCGAGCATTTTTTCGGGGAAGGTTCCGGTGTTTTGCAGTTCTGTGCAGAAATACAACACCATGCCGGGATTGTATATGGTTTGTTGTCGTTGGTTGGTAAAGCGATAGCCATTGTACCAATTTCTCAATTCGGGCATTAATGATTCGGGAGGGAGTGTAGCGGCGGCAGGCATAATTTTTAGTAGAGAGATCACCTCATCGTCGGTGAATCCTGTCATTTCAGCAAACATGGGATTACGCGATATGCTTTTTCCGATGTTGAAGCCGCTGGTTAGGCTGTCGAGCGTGACGGGAGAGACCCCAGTGATGAAAATGCGATCGACCAACCCGCTTCCGGTGCCTTGTTTGAGTATTTCAAAAAATTTTCTAACAAAACCATTACGACTCACAATTTCTTTGAATTCGGTAAGCCGGAAGGCGAGCATTTCATTGGTGAAGTGGTCGTATTCATCGATTAGGACAAACAGCTTTTCGGGTATTCGTTTGGATCGGACAATGCTGAATATCTTTTGCAGAGCCAGATTTGGAGCGGACTCCGATTCAATGGTCTGCAAATCCATGTCGTCAAATATTGAGGGGTATTCATCAAACAAATTCCTCGCACCTTCCTTCACATTTTCGAGTACTCCACGAAATGTAGACTCCTGCGTTTTGGTGTTGACGCCGCTGAAGTCAAATTTTAATACCAGATACTTATTGGCACTGGGAGTTGGATTTGTACCGATATAGTATCCGCCAAACAATTGTTCGAACTCACCTTTGTGGGCCTTGGCGTAGTAATGTTCCAGGACGGAGAGCAACAGGGTTTTTCCAAATCTTCGAGGCCGTAAAAAAAACAGATAAGGTTCTCCCAGTTTTTCCAGTTGTTCGATGTAGTTGGTTCTGTCTACAAAGTAGTATCCATCGCGTACCAGCCTGGCAAAATTGCTGATCCCATAGGGCAATTTATATGTCTTTTTCATAACCTAAAAGTAGGAAAAATTTATTCGCAGGCAATGCTGTTATTTAGAGACAACAAAATTGCCCGACGAGGCTTTCAAGCAGGTATCGGGTCTGCGGCTCCCCTCCATTTACCAAAATAAACCGCCACCCCAAACGATAATACCAAATACCCCAAAAACAACAAGCTCCCACCCACCACCACCGTATCGATCCCAAACCAGCCGCCCATTCCATAGTACAACACCACACCCACCAGCAGTTTTACCGCCTCTGTCAACACGGCAAAGGGGCTGCGGTCCATCAAGGTGGTATAGGAAAAAATGGATAGGATCAGAAAACCGCTGTACAACAGATTTTCCGCAAAGGAAAACTCGGCAATATGACTGAACCCATACAGCATAAAAAACAAATGCAAAAACAACTGGGCCCACGACCAGGCCTTCAGCCCCGCAGAGGCCGGGGTGTCGTATTTTTGTTGGGCGTAGGCGTCGCTTATCGCAAATACGGGAAAGCGTTGTTGGACATCGGCGGGCCGCCAGCCCGTGGGCATAAACCAGATGCGGACTTTGTCCCACCAGGAGCGGGCGCGCCAGGCATCTTTTACCAATAGCCAGAAGTGCTGGAAGTTAATCAGGATGGGATTCCAGGTCTTGACCGGGCGCTTGACGCCGTACACCGGCGGTACCTCGTCGATTTCTTCCTGGAAGCTGCCGAACCATTTGTCCCAGAGGATGAATATCTGCCCGAAATTCCGGTCCATGTATTCGGGGTTGATGGCATGGTGAACCCGGTGGTGCGAAGGGGTGACAATAATCTTTTCCAGCCAGCCCATGCGGCCGATCAGCCGGGTGTGGTACCAAAACTGAGCGAAGAGATGGAGCGGTGCCACAATGGCGATCACCTCTTGAGGTACTCCAAGTATGGCGATGGGCAAATACATAAAAAAGAAGATCCCAAAAATCCCCGATATGCTTTGCCGCAAGGCACACGACAGGTTGAACTCCTCGCTGCTGTGGTGGATGATGTGGCGGTTCCAAAAGAGGTTGATCTTGTGTTCCCAGCGGTGTACCCAGTAGCCGGCGAAGTCTTTGCCGATAAAGGCAATCACATATAGCACGAGGGAGGATTGGATATCAAAGACGGCCAGGTGGTCGACCATCCAGCCATAACTGACGATGATGACGGTCAGCTCAAGGACATCTTTGATGGAGTTGGTCATGCCGGAGCTGAGGCTGGAAATAGTGTCCATACTTCTGTTGACGACGATGCCCCTCCGATAGCCGATCACCCATTCGATAAGGATCAATGTCAGAAAGAAAGGAATGGCATAATTGAGGACTTGCGCGTATGATTCCATCGAATTGCGTTTTATCCGGATTGGAAGTTTTGTCCAAAAATACGGAAAAAACAGATGTAGGTAAAGGCCAAAAGGCAATAGACCTTATGAACAAAAATTTTGTATGCAGCCTGAATGCCCTTTTTTGCCTACCCTGCGTCACATCCTCGCCTTCGTAGCTAAGGCTACGAGGCTCCGGGTGTTCCTTGGTTAGGCAAAAAATTGCTCTTCAGTTGCTATACAAAAAATCCATTCATAATGTCTAATATAATTCCTTTTTCCAATTTTTTTGAATTAATTCTTTCAAAGTAAAGCTCAAAAAATAAATAGTCTTTTTTGGTGTCTTTGAAAAAATCACAAATCCTGTCTGCCGACAGGCAGGCGCTCACCCCGATAGCTATCGGGGTCGCTTATTTGTAATTTTTATCAAAGACAACGACAATTTATTTTTCGAGCGAGCCAAAGACGAGTTTAACGATTAAAAAAACTGATAAGGTTCCAAAATATAGACCTGTTACGACCGAACGGCTTCCGACCAATCACATGCCGGGCCCCGCTATTTTCGGGGCAGGCTCTCTGGGCCTTGATTTGGGGTTTTGGAACGCTACCAATTTTTTGTGTCATACCCAATGGCCAAATAAATCCTCAGTCAAAGAAAAATCAAAAAAAATATCATTACCCAGGCAACCTTTGAGCATTTTTGGGATAAGGGAAGTAGAATCATTAATGAATTCAAAGAAACGTTACAAAATCACAAAAAATTTAAACATCAATTATTATGAAAATCCTTAAATTATTTTCGCTTTTCCTGATCACTGCCCTGGTATTCAACTCATGTGCAAAGGAAGACATTATAGAAACGACCGATAATACGCCCTCCATCGATCCCGAAGAAGAAATCGTAGAAGAAAACAACAATAGTTTCTCTATATTCGGCATCAGTATGGTTGTAGATACAGCCTATATGAGTGCAGCTCAAGGTTGGGGGTCGAACGAAATCTTTGGATATGTGCTCAATATAGACAATTCCATTGCGGGGGTTCCTGGATTCTTATTTGCTATGAATTATGAGGTAGACCTGGAAACTGCGCCACAGGCAGGTACTTATACTGGCGGCACAGCTAGTACTTTTACTCAAGAAGCTGCTGATGCTATTGAAGAATGGATTAATAATGGTGCTGACCCGCTTAGTGTTCCTGATTTGAGTGATTTGTTTTACGATGCATCCAACGTTACTATTGACGTAAGCAATGTAAACTTATCCGTTTATACCGAGCAAACTGAGTTTCCCGATCCGGATAACCCAGGTCAAACGATTACCCTGACCGGACATATTGATGAAGCAGATGTCAGCTTGAGTGGCTACCTGTTGGACAGCGACGACAATGAAGTACCCATGTCTGGTACCTTTTTAGCACAGATAAAGAGGGTCGAGTTCTAGCAGCGTAAATTATTGTATAAACCTGTAGCACAGCCCAATCATGTGGGCTGTGCTATATGCTCTTAGATCAATTTCTCTCAATAGCCTATTTTTCTTTCATTTACAGAAAACTATGAAGATCATCAGCTTGCGAAAATCCAATAATCAATCGGCTTTGCAAACCATCATTGAGGGGTGCCGAAGAGGAGAAACGCGCTGTCAGGAGTTGCTGTTCAAAGAGTTTGCTCCCCGCATACTGACGACTTGTCGCAGATATGAATCTTCTAAACAGGAAGCTAAAGATATTTTGCAGGAAACATTCATTACTGTTTTTAAAAAAATTCACCAGTTCAACCCTCAAAAAGGAAGTATGGAGGGGTGGATCAAACGAATAGCCATCAACACAGCACTCAAGGAACTGCGCCAACAAAAATTGACCTTTGTCGATTTTTCTAATATCCATGAACCTTCTGAAGAACTGGCGGAAGAAATAACTACTGTTTCCAACGAGCGTATCCTCCAGGCCATTAAAGAATTACCGGATGGATATCGCACTGTTTTCAACCTTTTTGTACTGGATGGATTTAGCCATCATGAAGTCGCAGCAAAACTGGGAATAAGCCAACAGACCTCTAAGTCGCAATTGTCAAAAGCGAAAAAAATGTTGCGAACCAAACTGACCTTAAAGAATAACGATTATACAATTAGAGCTCATGGAAAATAATAATTTACTATTCGATCATATCAAAGACCGGCTCGATGCCTATGAGTCTCCCCTGAACCTGGAAGAAGAATGGAATACCCTGGCTAGACGCAATCACAAGCAAAGCTTTATGAAGAAATACAGACTTTATATCTTGCTTTTGTGTTTGATAATAGCTACAAGCGGCCTGGTGGGTTATTTCGCCGGAAAAGGTCAACATGATTCAACAATAACGCTACAGCAAGCTCCACCAATGGCGGAAGGTGCCCCGGTCAGCAACGACAAAAGCCCGACGCAAAAACCGGAATTATCCGGAGAAAAAATGGAGCAGCCCTCCACTCCTCTTGTAAACCATTCCTCAGAGATCCATTCCACTCCGAAACAAAGCACCCCCGAGGATACAATATCTTCTCTAAAGAGCCAGCCTGATCTTTCAAACTTGGATGCCGGCTTTACCAAACAACCTCCGTCGGGTAATCCGTCAACGTTTCTGACCCCACATAAAACACAAAAACATTTTACTACAAATAATAATACCAACATTTCGACTATGCCGGCTGAGGAAGTACCCTCACTCCTTACAAATCCCCAACAAACGGTATCGACAGCAACTCCGCTGACGCTAAAAGGGTTGGCTATCGGAAAAATGGAAGGGGCGACAATCAACCCATTGACAGATCAGCAGCTAAGTCGTTACCTCCGGGAACCTTTTCAGAAGCCGAAAATCAAACGACATCGATCTGCCACCGGACATAAACCAGGTATCTACTTCGGCAGTGGGCTATTCGTTACCCAACAACAGTTTTCCGCAAAGGAGGCAAGCGACGAAAACTACCGCCAATTGCGAACCGATACCGAATCGCCGCTGGAGACAAATTATTATGACATAGGTGTTAAAGTCCGCCTTACCGAACATTTATATGCAACAGCCGGTGTAAACTATGCCCGGTCATACGACAAATTCACCTATTCCTACGAAACGCCCAAAGACTATGCCCTGTCCGATGTGCTGTTGAAAATCAGACGCCGCCCGGACGGCACCCTGATCGAAGAGATACGAGGAGATACCGTTGTAGCTGGCACACAAATGGTCAAAGCTACTTACTACAATACATATAGATCAACCAATGTAAACATATTGTTGGGTTACCAATTCCTGAAGAAGGAGAAATGGGATATGTCTGCATCGGGAGGACTCGACTGGAATCTGCACACTACTTCCCAGGGGCATATCGCCGCTCCGACTTCTGCATCCGCCATGTCCGTTTTGCAGCTTGGCGATGGCAACTCGGTTTATCAAAAGAATTTTGGCATAGGTCTGTCTGCAAACCTCGCCCTGACGTACTGGTTTACCGACAACTGGGGTATTCAACTGCGTCCTGTATTTAGCTATTACCTGCCTTCCGTCACTTCGTCTGACTACCAACTGGATGCCCACATCCTGCGATATGGAGCGGTATTGGGCCTGAATTATCAGCTTTGATGTAAAAGAGACTAAAAGCGAAAGGGGAAAAATGGATAAAACCAACTTTCCCCTTTGCAAGTTTTTCTGGTATTGCCTCGTCAGAACCAACCACCTCCTCTGGTTCATCATCGTTATTTACAACAAACTTTTTCGACCACCTGGCCCTATATCTGGTGTGTATTATCGCGGTTATTACCAACATGTAGGCCCCCGCTATTTAAGGGGCAGGCTCTCTGGGCCTTGATTTGGGGTATGGTCCACACTTTGGAATGCTACCAAAAAAACTATCTTTGTTCGGAATGTTTATTCCCATACCATAAACGCCAGCAAAAATGACCCCGGCTCAACCTGCCCGAATATTTCTCCTTCCAGCTAAAGAAGCTTCTTATGTCGCCGTAATTCGTCGCAAACCATCCAATTGTTTTCACCTGATCCGATGGAACACCAAAACCGACGCCCTGGAGCATGGCTCCTGGTTTAGTGGCAGGCTGTTTCCCGATCAGTGCGACGTTTCTTTCGACGGTCAATGGATGGTTTATTTAGCGATGGGCCAAAACGGCCAAACCTGGAATGGGATATGCTACCTTCCTTTTCTAAAAACCGTTGCCGAAGGACCGAATATGGGCACCTGGAATGGAGGCGGGTATTGGAAGGACAAGAAAACGCTGATACTGGATAACTGGCTACCCGAGAAAGGAAGAGTTCCCTTTGAATTGGAAAAACGTTCTGGCGGAAGCAACTTCCGGAGCAGGTGGGAAAGGGATGGCTGGCAATATATTATAGAAAACGAGGAAGTGCTACCGGAAATAAATGAAGGCGCTAAAGCACGTAAAATCACTGTCTGGAAAAGTAAACCTTCCGGCAAACATCCGACCTTGGTGGCCCGGCCTGCCCGTATTCCAGGACGCGGCAGCTCCAGTACTTTCATCTTCTCCCTGGAAAAATTTACCGATGTCCTCGACGAAAAAGTAGATGCCGCCTGCTGGGATAGCCTTGGACAACTCGTATTTGCCCGGGAAGGGGTATTATACAAATACAGTCTGAAAGACCTTAAAGCCGGTCGTCCCAGAAAAGTAATTGACCTAGAATCGCTTCAAAAAACGCAACAATAGATTTACATTTTTGTTGGTCGCCATAACCTGAAACGATTTCGGGCTGGCCATCAGTGGCGTGTAGGGGGTGGATTCAGGGGAGATTTGCTACGTCCGCCACTTCCTGAATATACAAACCCATCACGGCCTCCATCAGGCGTTCGTCCTGCCAGAAGATGCTGCACCGGGCGGTACAAATACTGAAGTGGGGCATATCGGTACTCGACAGGAGTTGTGCCCGCGTGGTGAGGGTTTGTCCCGCAGGAGGCAGTTGGTAGATGTCAACTTTTTTGATGTTGCTCACAAAACCTATTACCGGATTGTCGGCTTGAGTGGAGGAGGCCTTGTGTTTGTTGAAAAACGACTCTCCCACAATAGTCGAGCATGCCTGGGCGGCGTTTTCTATCAGGCCGCATTCCTGCAAATATCCGTTTTGCACAAAAATGCAATCGGGTGAGATGTCAAACAGCGTTGTTACTTCTTTTTCCGAAAGGCGCATCCACTTATCGATCATCAACACGGGTGGGCGATGCGGTAGAAATTGACGGATGTCGATATAGTTGGTCAGCGGTTCCATTAGTCGGGAGCAATAACTGTTTTCATCTGGGCCCTGGCTATGGGTTCGCCGTTGCGCACCACGGCTACCTCTACTAATGTGACGCCCATGATCTCGTGAAGGATCTGGGCCGTGGTAGTAAGGTTGTCGCCCACGTTGGGCAAGTCCATTATCAGGGCATTTTTGATCGAGCCGATGTATCCCACCGGAGCGGGTTGATTTTTTAAAAAATATTGATAGCCGGTGTGCAGGGCGACGGTTTGTGCCATATGCTCGATCAGGCCAGCTTCTGTCAGCTTATAGCTTGACTGTCTGGTAGACTGTTGGTCAGGCAGATTGGAAACAAAAATGTTTTCGGTGCGGATGGTCAGCCCGGCGACGACTTTGTCGGGAGCGAACGCCAAAAAGGAGTCGACCATAACAATGGGTTCCCGTTGGGGGATGAACGAGGCGATCCGGTCGGGGTCGGTGATGGTTTCCGGTAGCATATTTTGCATCAACATACGGTCAGGAAAGCGTAGGTGTAGAAAAAGCGGGCCGATTCGGGGACGGAAAGCAGGATGGTATCTCCTTTTTGGAGGGCACCCGAACGATACAATTCCTCCAGCATGATGTAGATGGAAGCTGCGCCTACATTGCCCACTTTGTGGAGGTTCATAAACCAGCGGTCCCAATTTATTTCGTAATCCTGTTTTTTCATTTCGGCGTAGAGCTTTTCCTTAAAATAATAGGAGGAAATGTGTGGCAGAAAATGGTCGATATCTGAAGCGGCAACACCGTGTTTTTTTGCGGCTATTTTTACGCTTTCTACTCCTTTGACGAGGATATGTCGGTTGAGCAGTTTGACGTCTTGTTTCATGGCAAAGAGCGACTGCTCGCCCCAGGTTTGGGAAGGAAATTCGCTCCAGGGTTTGAGGAAGCCCGAAGCCATTTTGTCGGCACCGGCGTACATGCAGGTCTCCAGTTCGTGGGCATAGGAGTAACCTTCCATCCACTCTATTTTCAGGGAAAGGGCATCTTCGTTGGGATCGCTTTGCAGCAAAACGGCACCTGCTCCGTCGGAGAGCATCCAGCGCAAAAAACTTTTGTTGAAGGCGAGGATGGGGTTTTCTTCCAAGGCCTCCTGCCGGATGACTTCCTGCTCGAATTTATCCGACATCATCCAGGACGATGTTCTTTCCGATCCGGCACAGACGGCGTTTTCCACCTGCCCCGATTTAATGGCCATAAATCCGTATTTCAGCGCATTCATCCCGGAGCAGCAGGCACCTACCGGCGAGTTGATCTCCATGATGTGGCTGCCCAAAAAGCCATGGACCATAGCCGCATGAGAAGGCAGTATTTGGTCGGGGCTGGAGGTGCCGCACGACAGCAGTTGGATGTCTTCGACGGTGAAGCGTTCGTCGAATAGTGCTACGATGGCTTCTTTGGTGAGTTGCGCGTTATTGTGGGTGATGGTCTGGTTTTCGTCAATGGCGTAGTACCTGTTTTTTATCTGGTTGTTGCGCAGTACGATTTGCCGGGTTCTCGAAGATTTGCCATTAATGTAGCCCAGTATATCTTCCATCTGGTCGTTGTTGATGGAGTCGTTGGGAAGGAATTTTGAAATCCTGGTTATATACACGTCTTTCATTAAATCTTCTTTAATTCAACGGACTATGCCTCTTTAATTAAGTGTTGGTTAGAAATACGCAATCCGTTGTAAGCAACGGAAGAATGATAGGCGATGTCTTTTTTCATTTTGGTCCATTTGAATAAAAAGGTCAGCAAAAATAGAATAAAAACAATAGGCGCAATAATCCAGATAGCAAATAATAGATAATAATTGAAAACTTTGACCCACCGGAGGCGTTCGGGCTGTCCCGGGCGCCCCTTTTTGATGAGGAAGGCGGCCCATTTGCCAAACAGGTAGTTGCCTCTTTTCTCCACCGTTAGCAAAAAGGGCTTGATGAGAAGGGCGCCTAGTTGTAAGAGTTGGGGCTGAAACTCTTCAAAATCGCCTTTTAGTAAGGCTTCTCTTATGGGGATGCCAAAACGGGTCGCTTCGCGGATGTCTTTATCCGATACACCGGGTTTGGGGAAAATGCCCAGCCATCGGTCTTTCCTTCCGGAAAACATCCAATGCGAAATGGTAAGGACACTGATGTGATTGGGAGCCCGGTCGGCCAGTACGATCTGCCCTACCAACCGGGCACCGAGGTCGGCGAGATGTTTTTTCAGCTTTTCATGGGCCATGACCCACATATTCCGGCAGCCGATCACGGTTATCACCGGCGTGTCGGCAAAAAGCTGCCGCGCAGTCGGTTCCTGAAGAAATGAACTAGCAGGTATGGAGGGGGTCAAAAACCAGATCTGATAGCCAAAAACGATCAGATCGTATTGTCGTTGCAAAACATCGGCAGGAATGGGATGCAATGGCTGTGGGATTTGAAAATACGTTTCCGGAAAGGTATCAAAAAACCGGTCTTTTGGCCAGGGAAAGGGAAAGTCGTTTACAGGAGCAATGTTATGAAAATGGAGGTTGATGGATGCTTCCTGTTGAAGAGGTTCCACCAGGCGGTCCAGTATTTCCGTCAACTGGCCTGACTGAGAGTAATGAATAACTAATACTTCCTTCTTCATAGTAGTGTTTGTAGCTTGGCTTAAGTAGCCTTCTCTTCGTTCCAGAAGTCAAAATAGTTGAACCACTGGAGAGGGTATTTTTTGATCATGCCTTCCATATTGTCGATGTACCTTCGGAGGAGGTCTTGTGCATCTCTGTGTTTTACAGTGGTGGTTCGGGCATACAGGTGGTAGTGTTTGTTGGTTTCTTTCATCACGTATACGAAAATCACCGGTACTTTCAAACGGGTGGCCAGTAGAAAAGGGCCTGCCGGAAACCGGGCATTTTTCCCCAAAAAACTACCTTCGATGGTTTTAATCCCCTCAAAGTATCGGTCGCCGGTAAAGCAAACAATCTCGTTGTTTTTCAAGGCGGCGTGGATGTCGAAAATATGAGATCCGTCGTCTTTGATAATGATGAATTTCAGTTCCGACTGGCTGGTCACCGTTTCGAGGTATTCCTTGATATCGCGTCGTTCGCGGTCGGTTGTCACGAGGTTGATCTGTGCCTTTTCATCGATTTCCTGAAAAAAATGGTCAGCGATCTCGAAGTTGCCGATGTGGGCACTTATCAGGACCCCGCCCTGTTGCTGGGCCAGCAGATCGCGCAGGTGTTGTATGCCATCAAACTCATAGGTAAACCGGTTGCGAAGGCCCGAGGCGATGGCGACTTTGTCGAGGATGGTTTGCCCAAATACATAGTAATTTTGGTAAACCTTAAAATAAGCCTTTAGCGACGAATGCCCCAATCGACGATAAAACCGATGAACGGCTTTGGTACCTTTCGGTGAAAAAAATACGAAATACAAAGCCACAAAACGAAGGAGGAAATAGGCCGCCCCCATGCCAAAATGCTTCAGACAGAAAACGAAAATCCTATATCCGAGCACGTTGCCTCTCGACTGTCCTTCCCATTGTGTCATGTATTGCCAGAGTTAAGGAGCCGCTTAGCGAGTCTAGGCTGCCAGTTTTTTCTCTATCAGATCGTAGAAATCTTGCAGGGTGTTGACTCCCGTAAAATCCTTGCTGATAAGCTTTACCCCAAAATTCGACTCGATGGTCACTACCAGGTCAACCAGGTCGAGGCTGTCCAGCTCGAGGGTTTCTTTGAGGTTGGCGGCAGGTGCGATCACCTCTTCTTCCACCTCGAATTCGTCTACCAGAAAGTGATTTATTTTTTTAATGATCGTTGCTTTTTCCATTCTTCAATATCATTTTACAATTTCCCGTAAAGGGTAATTATCAATCGTTTAATTTTCTAATGATGAGAGCGGAATTGGTACCGCCGAATCCAAAAGAGTTTGATAAAAACATGTCAAACGATTTATTGAGGGTTTTGTTGACCAGGTTGAGTTTGCCCGAATCTTCATCCGGGGTTTCCAGGTTGATGTTGGGGGCGATGAAGTCGTATTGCATCATCAGCATGGAGTAGATGATTTCACTGGCGCCGGCCATCCAGCATTCGTGTCCCGTCATCGATTTGGTGGAGCTCACATAAGGTGCCGAATCGCCAAACACCTCGAAGATGGCCTTGGCCTCGTTGGCATCGCCGATGGGGGTGGAGGTGGCGTGTGCATTGACGTATTGGATTTGGTCGAGAGCTACGTCGGCCTCTTCGATGGCTTTGCGCATGGCCCTTGTCGGCCCGTCTACGTTGGGAGTAGAGATGTGAGCGCCGTTTGATGAAAATCCATACCCAATGATCTCTGCCAGTATGGGGGCGCCTCTTTCCATTGCCGACTCGTAGCTTTCGAGTATCAGGGAGGCTCCGCCACCGCTGGGCACCAGTCCATCCCGGTTTTTGTCGAAGGGCCGGGAAGCAGCTGCAGGTTCTTTTTCCCGCAAGGAGAATACGCCCAACCCATCGAAGGTGCCCATCGAAAGGTGGTTGATCTCCTGCGCACCCCCACAGATGATGCAGTCCTGCAAACCGCTTTTGATGAGGTAGTACCCCATACCCACTGCATGGGAACCGCTGGCGCAGGCCGCGCTGATGGTCATGTTGATGCCTTTGAGCCGAAAGATGGTCGACAGGTTCATCGTCACAGTCGAGTTCATGGTTTTGAAAATGGCTCCTGAACCGACCAGGGTAGTATCTTTTTTGACCCGTATTTTGTCGACGGACTCGATGACCGATTGTGCGGTGCTATCATTGCCATACAATATGCCTACTTCCCGCTCGTTGAGAAAAGCCTCATCGATTCCGGCATTCTTAAGAGCTTCTGCAGTGGCTACATAGCCAAAAACTCCTTCTTCACCGAGGCTGACCCGCTGTCTTCTAGACAATACGCCTTTGAGGTTGGGAAGTTCCATAGTACCACTGAGCGCCGACCGGAAACCAAAGGCTTTGCGTTCGGGATGCATCCCTATACCCGATTTGCCGGCATAGAGAGAGGCCCGCACTTCGTCGAGGTTGCGTCCGATGCACGAATAGATGCCCATTCCGGTGATGACTACTCTTTTCATTATTCTTATGAGTAAATGCCCCCGTTGATATTGATCACTTCGCCGGTGATATATCCCGATTTTTCGGAAGCGAGGAAGGAGACCAGATGGGCTACCTCTTCCGCTTCGCCAAATCGCTGGAGGGGGATCATTCGTTTGAGTTCGTTTTCGTCGAGATGGTCGGTCATGTCCGTTTTGATGAAGCCGGGAGCGATTGCGTTTACTGTTATTTTGCGTTTTCCGATTTCTTGTGCCAGCGATTTGGTGGCTGCCACGACGGCCCCTTTTGCAGCAGCATAATTGGTTTGGCCTGCATTGCCTTTTACTCCGGAGAGCGATACGATGTTGATGATACGACCATAGCGCCGACGCAACATTTTTTGCAGAAGGTGTCGGGTCACATTAAAAAAGCCGTGGAGGCTGGTGCCGATGACCCCTTGCCAGTCTTCGTTGGACATTACGACCATCAAACCGTCTTTGGTAATGCCTGCATTGTTGACGATCACCTCAATGACGGCGTCGGGGTGGTCGTTGGTCCAGGCATCAAGTTTGTTTACTACGTCGGCGGAGTCGGCTACGTCGAATTGGATGATGTCGCCGGTTCCACCATTTTCTTTTACGAGTTGGAGTGTTTGGGTGGCAGCCGTTTCATTGGAGCGGTAATTGATCAACACATGGTACTCCAATTCTTTGGCCAGTTGGATACAAATAGCCCGGCCAATGCCGCGGGAGCCTCCTGTTATCAAAGCTGTTTTCAATCCTGTATGTTTTGTGTTGGATGTTAGTTACTGGGTTGGCATAAAAGCAGATGGTTAGGGTTGCTGGTTGGTGTTGACCGGGTGGAACAACTCTGCATTTTCATACCAGGTATTTCCCAACACCTTGCCTTCGGTGTCGATGAAGCCCCATTTTTTGCCGGACTTCACCCTTGCCAGCCCTTTGTAAAAGCCTTTGACGCTATGTTTGGCGAAGGTTGCAAAACCGGCGGTGATGCCGTATTTGTCTTCGATGACCTGTTTGCCCTTTTTGTCGATGAACCCCCAGAGCTTGTCCACTTTTACGGGTGCCAGGCCGTCATCGCTGAATATTTCGGCGTCTCTGAATTTTTCTTTGATGACCATTTCGCCTTGTTCGTTGATGTATCCCCAGAGTTTACCGCTTTTGCTGGCTGGAGCCAAACCGTTGGAGAAGCCCCTGACTTTGAGGAATTTGGCTTCGATCACCCAGTTGCCAGACCGGTCGAGGAAGCCCATTGTTTTTCCTTTTTTGGCGTAAGTGAGATTTTGGCCGGGCTGGAAATCCCAGATTTTGTTGGCCCCTTCCACGGGTTTGAATTCACCGTTGAGGAGGAGCCCCAGCTTATCGTTTTTTTTGACGACAGCCAGCGAGCCGTCATAATCGCCGATGTGTTGGTATATGGGTTCCAGGACGGTGTTTCCCTTTTTGTCTATTAGTCCCCACAATTCCTTTTCGGGATGAAGCATTTTAGCATAGCCGTTGACGAAAGTTTTAATCTTTTTGTATTTAGGTTTAACAATAATATCACCATTGGAATTGATGATGCCGATTTTGGCGTCGCGTTTGATGAATGCCAGGCCATCGACGAAGTCGAATCGCTTTTCGGAGGCGGGCATTTTGACTTCGTTGCCCTCCATGTCGATGTAGAACCAACGGTCTTCGATGGCGACGACGGCCAGACCGCTATCGAATCGTTTGACGCGGTCGTATTTGGCAGGGATGACGAGGGTGCCTTCGGCGTCGATGTAACCCCATTTGTCATCCTTTTTGACAGCAGCCAATCCTTCTGAAAATTTACCGGCTTTAGCAAAGCTGGGTTTAATGAAGAAACTACCGTCTTTGTTGATATAGCCAAATAGTTTATTTTGTCGCACTACGGCCACTTCCTGCCCCACTACTGGAAGGGAGGTAAACAGGATAGGCAGTAAAAGAATGGCAAGACTGATTATCTTTTTCATAAAACCGATATTTTAGTTCTTCTTCTTTATCCCTTAGGGTCGTTTTGAGTTATAAATGCTTTCATTTTGTTGACGAGGGGATACATCACAGGGTCTTCGACGAAAGGGGGAACGATTTTGCGGGTAGCTTCCATCATTTTTCTGGTTTTGGTGGAAACCTTGTCCTGTTGGCCGAGGTGTTCGATGGCTTGAGCGATGGTCATGATCTCTATGGCCAGCACTTCAAAGGAGTTTTCGATCACTTTTTTGGTCATCAGAGCGGCGTTGGTACCCATGCTGACGACGTCCTGGTTGTCGTTGTTGTTGGGGATGCTGTGTACGTACATGGGGTTGGAGAGTGTTTGGTTTTCGGCGGTGGTAGAGGTTGCGGTGAATTGAGTGCCCTGCATGCCGAAGTTGAGTCCGAGTCTACCCAGGTTGACGAAGGGAGGCAGGATGTCGTTGAGTTTGGGATTGAGCAGGTAATTGAGCTGCCGTTCGGCCAGCATACTCATTTTAGTGACGACGATTTTGAGTTTGTCCATTTCCAGGGCTACATAATCGCCGTGGAAGTTGCCTCCGTGGTAGACGTGTTTGCTGGCGGTGTCGACGATGGGGTTGTCGTTGGCGGAGTTGACTTCCTGGGTGAGCACTTTGGCGCTATGGTGGAGGGTATCCCAGACGGGGCCCAGTATTTGGGGGACGCACCTAAGGGAGTAGTATTCCTGGACTTTTTCTTTGAAGACGGTGCCGTTGCTGATGTGGCGGTATAGGTGTTGTTCGCGTTTTTTGACGAGCTGGCTGTCGCGCAGGTGTTTGCGCATTTTCCGGGCAATGCGGTGTTGACCTTTGTGTTTTTTGGTGTGGTTGAGGGTATGGGATAGGTGGTCATCGTAGGCTTCTACGATTTCGTTGATGGCGGCAGAGCAAGAGATCATCCATCGCAGCAGGCGACGGGCGTAGATGACGTTGACCATGCCGATGCCGGTCATTACGGAGGTGCCGTTCATCAGGGCAAGCCCTTCCCGTAACACTACTTTTACGGGTTGGAGGTTTTCGGCTTCAAAAACGTCGCGGGTATTTTTTCGCTCTCCTTTGTACCATACCTCTCCTTCGCCGATGAGGGTGAGGGCGAGGTGGGCGAGCTGGACGAGGTCGCCGCTGGCACCTACACCTCCATGTTCGTATATGACGGGCATGATGTTGCGCTGGAGGAGGGTAGCCATAAGTTTGACAACGGAGGGGTGGACGCCTGAGTATCCCAGGCAGAGGGTGTTGAGCCTGGCGAGCATGGCTGCTTTGGCGTATTTGGGAGGGAGTACGTTGCCCGTTCCCGAGGAGTGGCTTCTGATGAGGTTGTATTGGAGCTGAACGCGGTCGTTATCGTCAATTCTGAATTGAGCCATGGGCCCCAATCCGGTGTTGACGCCGTAGATGACTTTGTTGTCGGCAAAATCGAGGAGAAAGTGAAAACTCTCTTGTACTTTTTTGAGTTCATCCTCCTCTAATTCGTATGGACGATTTCGAAAAATTACGTTGTAAAAATCTTTAACTGTTAATTTCTTTTCTACTTTTAGCATTAGAAAAATTCCTGTTTTGATTTCCCTAACCTACATACGACCAGCCTGCTTGGGTAAAATTAAAAATTTTAGCTATATACGAAATGAATGACTTTTGCTGGAAAAAGAGCCCCGGTCAGTTGTCTGTTTGAAATACCTGGTGCTGGTCCTCAAGTTAGATTCTCACAGATGTTTGCCAATGGTTCTCTGACATCTGCCTCACGGTAGTCTGCAATTTCGTTATACGTTTTTATACGTTTTTTATTGTATCTGGCGGAGGCTTGTCAAAGAAGGATTTTCATTTTTTGCTTTTAGGTGCGGGTTCTGCAAAATAAAATGGTGTGG
This sequence comes from Saprospiraceae bacterium, assembly GCA_965222105.1. GTDB lineage: Bacteria > Bacteroidota > Bacteroidia > Chitinophagales > Saprospiraceae > CALGLS01. The sequence continues at coordinate 152,934 of CBDCTQ010000024.1, forward strand.
TGTATATTTGTCTGAAACAAATTTATTGTCGTCAGAGGAATTACGCGATCATTCACTTTTGAAATTAAGAATGCAAATTTAACACATTATCCTGATATTTGAGCGGTAGATTTTAAATATTTGCTGTTTTGTGCCCCGTTTAGTTGATTATTCTCCGGCAGACCGGGCCCCTGTTTAACTAAGACGCCAATTCCGGTGCTTTTTCTTATACAAAGACCCAGTTGCCCGAAAGGGCCTTCAGGCAGGCAACTGACCGGGAATTTGCCATTGGCATTACTGATTAGCACAATTAATTATTCATTCTGTAGGGGCGATTCGCCGCGAATAAATTTCTGTCGAAGCACTTCCTGAAC
>CBDCTQ010000025.1:0-278937 GCA_965222105.1 Saprospiraceae bacterium
AGGTCCCGATTGCTGTCGAGACCGGGACAGGTTTTCGTGGTGTTGTTGATTTATAACTTCGATTATTCCTCCAATAGAATTTGCTCTAATTCAGCTCTTAGCTCCTGCTCGTTAGGCAGGTAAAGCTGGTACTTAGAAACAAAGAGTTGACTGCTCATTCCATATGTGGCGAATTCAACCAACAACTCATCTTTTTGTCTGGTAAGAATAATACCTATGGGCGGATTATCCCCTTCAAAAAATTCTTCTTTTGCAAAATAACCGAGGTACATATTCATCTGGCCGATATCATAATGTTTTACCTTATCCATTTTTAAATCAAGCAATACAAAGCAACGGAGAAAGCGATGATAAAATACCAAATCTACTTTGTAGTGTTCATTGTCAATATTGATGCGGTATTGTCGTCCGATAAAAGCGAATCCTTTTCCAAGTTCTAATAAAAAAGATTGTAGATTATCAATCAGTCGGCGTTCCAGTTCCTTTTCAGAGAATTGATAAGGTTCGGGAATTTTAAGAAATTCAAAGATATAAGGTTCTCTCAGGAGGTCCCTCGGATTATCAATTTGTTGTCCCTGTTTTGAAAGTCGCAAAACACCCGCTTTATCTTTTGATCCCGCCATTCTCAAAAACAAAGCAGTTTTCTTTTGTCGTTTTAATTCTCTTACCGTCCACTTTTCTAAAATGGCTTGCTTTTCGTAAAAACTACGCTCCAGGTCGTGGTCTATTTTCAATAGTTCAACGTAATGCGACCATGACAATTGGTGTGACAAAAGGCTGACCTCAGGATATTGCAAATACGCTAAACGCATGTAAATCAGGTTGCTACGATCAAATCCTCGCCCCAATTGGTGAGACAAATCTTTGGATAAACGACTCAATATCTTAGAGCCATATTCTGCTTTTTGGTGGCCGCCCTGTTCATATTCCACAATATGTTTTCCAATGCTCCAATAAGTGAGAACCATCTGCCTTCGAAGAGCTTTGATCGCAACGGATTGCCCCGAGCGATAGGTCTCTTTAATTTGAGAAATGAGTGCCTGATACTTATTTTGTAGTTCCATCATAGTAATTTTGTAACCCCTAAAATTACACAAATTTCCGTTTCCCCAGCCGAAATATATTCCGCGCAAAAAGAGCAAACATCAGGAAAATCCCACCAATCAAACGAAAGGCCCCGGAGTCGTCGCCAATCTCGCCGGAGACGTAACGAAGCACCATCAGTGAGGAAAGCACAATCACCAAAAACAAGGTGACATCCAACTCTTTGTAAGCGGCGGTATGTCGATAATTCTTGACTGTTTCCAAAGAGATAAAAGGCTCTTTCCGGTATCGTTCGATCATCTCAATGATGAAAAGTGGATTGCCATTGGTGTTTTCAAAAATATGATTTTTGTAAGTCTCGTAATCTTCGATGCGATCCATGATTGGCTGAGACATTCGATTGATGAGTTCGATGCTTTCTGTTCTGGAAAAAGGCTTTAAATCGATGCGCTCAAAATTAGTGAGGAAGCTGATGTTTGTGATCTTTACCTGTCTTGCAGCGCAGATGATGTGGAAGTGATTTTTGAGTTTCTCCAAAGCGCTGACACCCGTAGGTGGCACTCTGGATACATCATCAATAAGCAAAGTGTACTCGTGTTTTTGGGTAACCTGGATGAGTAGCTCGGTTAAGCGCTTGATGGTTTCTTTGTAGATAATGGTTTCGATGCCGTTTTTAGACAGTTGTTTCTCATACATCGTTTTGGCGATGTCTTCTTTGTCGCCTGTAAAGAGATAAAGCAGCATGCCGGTGAGCAATTTTTTGGTACTACTAAAATCTCCAATCTTGATGATCTTACCGAGGTTGTATTGTTCCAGGATATGGGTTTTCCCAACCCCTTGTGGTCCGGTGATTAGGATGTTGATTTTCTTTTTGCCCAAATCAAATAGTTGCTCGATTTCTTCTTTCCTTCCGATGTGGAATTTGGTGATGCCATTGTTGATGGGTATGACGTGGATGGGTTTTCTTGGCACCAGTTTTCGATAGAGCTTGGTTAGCCAGGTTTCTTGGTCGATGGAGGCGATGGCGGTTTTTATTTGCTCTGTAGAAACATGGGTGTAGATTTCTGTGGTGGCTATTGACTTGTGGCCCAACAATTCTTTTGCAATGCGAAGTTCGTTGCCGTTGTTGACGATGCGAGTGGCAAAGGTGTGGCGAAGCATGTGGGGATAAACCTGCCCATTGGATAGCTTTTTGATTTTTCTCCAAACTTGCTTGCGACTCAAATATTTTTGTTTGGAGGATTTATTGGCTGGGAACAGGTATGCTTCCGGATCGGAGGTTTTCAATTCCTGCCAGTAGGTGCTGATGGCATCCAGTAGGCGCTGGGTCAAGGGGATTTGGCGGTGGTGGTTTTTGCTTCGCTTTTTGAGGGATTCTACTACGACGTAGTTTTCCATGAAGTTGAAGTGCTTGAGTTGTAGGCGGATGGCTTCGGTTACGCGGAGGCCACAGTCTAGCATTAGTAGGATGATTACTTTGTATTTTTTGGATCGGCAGCTTTGGAGGAGTTTGGCTTGCTGGTTGGGGGTTAGGAGTTTTGGGGTTCGGTAGTTGGTGAGCATTGCAAGAGGTTAAATCCAGCAATGAGGCTTATTTTTGGGTTATGTTTTTTGCCGTAAGTGTTTTGTTTTCTTTGTTTTTGAATGAAGAGGAAATTTTGGTAACACCATATTGCAAGACTACTATTTATTGACTTTACGTCAATTCTAATTATCACAGTCTATCCTAATTGTGGTGGAAAAAGCTCCGTTTTGATAGGCTATTCCTTTAATGTTGTCTGGGACAATATTTTCGTAGGGAAGATGATGTCCTTCCAAACGAAGCTCTAAAATCTCGTTAGGCTTTATTCTCTTTTTAATTTCTATATGGGGATCCGGAAAAATATCTCCCCAGAATTCAACTGATGAGATGGTGTGTTTGCCTATATTTTTTATTTCTACCAGGGTGAAATACGATGAATCAGTGTCTATTTTTTCGGCTGCTCCTATGACTTGCAATACCATTTCATACGGGGGATTGGAGTCATCCATCGGTTGCATATAACTATTTACCATTTCTGGTTTTTCCCCTATTGCTACTGATTGGTTCTTACAGGATAAAAGGGCGAAAAGGGACATTGAGAAAAAAGCAAGGGTGTAAATTGTTTTCATGATTAGCCGATTTTAGGTGAATAAACGATGATGATTCCTAAACTTAATACATGATTTTTCTATTGTGTTAGTTGAAAAATACCTTCTTACAAATAAAATTGTTGGTTACTGTAAAGCTACTCAGATTCCTGCAAATTGTTACCCTTCTTTAAGCATTAAGCGATTCTACCCTTTTCTTTTTAGGTGAAATTTGTTGGTGAAAACAAATTAGGAACAGCGATTAAGTATTGATAGACAACGAGGATTTTGCAAAGCTATCTTCTAAAGTACACTCCGATCAGCAGATAAAATAGATTTCCGGTAAATGTCGGGGGAAACACCAACTTCTTTTACGAACGTTTTACTGAAGTTTGAGTCCCCAAATCCGACCTTATTGGCTACCTCCTTTATTTGCATAGAAGGGAAACAGATAAGAAATTCTTTTGCCTTTTTGATTCGATAAAGCTTGATATATCTGGCACAGGACTTTGCAGTATATCTTTTAAATAATAATTGAATGCTGCGATTATCTACTTTAAATTCATGTGAAATTAAATCAATATTAACGGTTTTGACGTTTCTCTTCAAAAATTGGACATATTCATTTAGTGTAGGGTCTGCAAAAAAGTTTTTTAATATAGTGTTTTCAGCCATTAAATACTCTTTTTCTTCTTTAGGACAATTTACAAAAAGACAAAGTATGTCATGTGCAGCAACGTATTGTTCGTAATCTTTCATGCTATTCATTGATAGCATTATGGCTTTAGCCTTTTTGGCGGTTTTTCCCGAAAATACAATGCCCCGATTTGATTTTTCTAGTAATAGTCTTAAGGCAACAAATTCAGGTTTTAAAAAGTAAGTTCTCCCCCAAGAATCAATTCGGAACTGTATCACCCTAGCATCTGGCGTATTTTCCAACTTATAGTTCTCATCTATCTTCCATAGATGAGGGACTTCTGAACCTACTAATACTAGATCTCCCGAATAGAATTTTTGTTGACTTGTTCCTATAACTCTTTTCCCTTCTCCGTTCACTATGAACGTAATTTCAAAGTCTGGATGAACGTGCAAACCGTGAATGAATTTGCAATGCGGTAAAAATCTAAAAGAACGATTAGTGGAAGGCTCTGTTGGTTCCCTATAAATATATCCGTCCATATTGAATTAGCGTTTTCTATATGTATTAGATTCGATCAAAGTTTAAGGATCATTCCTTGTCTAGCTAGCCTAGCATGAAATTTTCCACTGTTATTTTGCGTCCATTCAATAAGATGGCTATCTAGCTCTGAGTCGGATAAACCAAACCCAAAATGGGTGTCTTCGTGTCCGGAATAATGAACTAGATAGGTCATTTTGGGTCGGATAAGTTCAAGATATGAAATTGCTGAATTGAAACTGCAATGACCAGTACCTTCTGCATGCCAAGTATTTGCAGATAAGAACAAAACATCAGGTTCAAGCAATTCTTTGGAAAATTTTTCTAACATTTTTTGGTTCGTAAGTAGTGTGTTGGGGATTTTAGCCTGAGGAATATCAATATCCCATAGAAATATAATTTTTTTGCTTAAAATTTTTAAAACCTGGACTACAGCGCCTTTAATTTTGCCATGAGCAACTGATATAGGAATGATCTCTATAAATGGTGTAATAGTAAACGAATTTCCGGGCAAAATTTTTTGAAAATTAAAAAATCGATTTAATGTATAAGATTGCCCATTGCTATGAAGTTTTTCGAAAGTGTCTAGTGTACAATATAGAGGTATTTTAGTAAAGTTAGCTTTATTTTTACGTTTTATGCTTTCGCCAAACCTGTTTAAACCTAACGTATGATCAGGATGCCAGTGCGACAAAGTGACTCCTGCAACTTTATCCAGATTTTGTAGATTAGAATTTACCAAGCTATCAACTACTCCAGCACCAAGATCAAATAAGATATGTTTTTGAATGACCCTTTCTGCATTACTAATAAATATTGAAGCAGAAGTATTTGCTCTGTTTGGTGGGTCGAGCCACCCTTCAGATTTTTCCAAAATTCCTGAGGGGGCCTCCTTTGGATAAATTCGTGTAGTACATCTGTTACAAGAACATCCTAATTCATTTAGGAAGGCATGAGCAGATCCGTTAACTCGTAGCCAATATTCATTTCTATTGTTTTGTATGTTTGGTAACATAATTCTGGATTTTAAGGCTATCTATAGAAATATAACCGCGAAAAATTAAACGAGAACCCAAGAAAATTCGTTGAAATTTAATATTGGGTTTTCAGATTATTATACCTGCAAAATTATGTACGCTAAAATCTAAAGTCAAATTAAATGATCGTTCATTTTGGGGTTATAGTCGTCATTATTGCTGTACTCCTGTTAATTGCATTTTCTACATTTTCCAATAATTCTTCTAATTCAAAAAATTGAACTATGAAAATGAAAAAACTAATACTCCCCTATTTGTTATCCTTTTTTTCAGTTTATTCTATTGCGCAAAAATCAGTTACACAAACGATTTACTTTAAGAGCAATGAATACGAACTCTCTAAAGTTCAAAAAAGCCAATTGGCCGAAATGTTTTTTGATGAAGTCATTCAATCCATTCAAATAAATGGCCACACTGATTCCGTTGGCAGCCATGTAGCAAATTTGGAATTGTCAAAAAAACGGGTGGAGGCTGTAACGAACTATTTTGAGGAATTGGGCATCGATCGTTCGAATATCCAGATGCAATATTTTGGAGAATCGCAGCCCGTACAATCCAATAAAAATGAAGCCGGGCGATCGGCCAACCGACGAGTGTCGGTCGCCTTAATTTATTTACAAAAAAAAGAATCTGACGAAATGGTTGTTGAAGTACAGGAGGATAGTCTCGTTAATATAGATCCTGTTGCCATACAATTGGACAATTCCCAGCTTTATCGAAAGCTCGGATTCCAAAATAAAGTTCAGGAATTTACCATTTACCCCTTTCGGGATACGGCCCTTCAAACGGCTGATGGACTGATTTTCTATTTCGGGAAAAACGCTTTTGAGACCTCTTGTGCAAATGATGTCCAAATTCAAATAATAGAATACAACAACCGGCAGTCGATGCTACAAGGTAATACCCAGACGATGTCCAATGGAAAACAAATATTCTCGGTAGGAATGTTCGATATTCGTGCTTTTTGCGAAGGACTGCCTGTCGACCTAAAGAATAAAAATACATACGCCGTAATGGTCCCCATTGAGAAAAACACCATACCGTTTCGTAATGTTCAATGTTTTTATGGTGAAAGAGATTCTTTAACCGAGGAAGTCAACTGGATCGTCGATTCTTCAGGCCAGGTCAAAAATTATCGGGGCAGTTTATTATGCGGAGGTGCAATAGCCTCAACAGATAAGAGAATTTGTTTTTTGAAAAAATGGTTTATGAGTCGGAGACGAAAATTAAGTCGTGCTCAAAAGGTCGAAATTGCGCGTCGCCGGGAACAGATTCAAAACAGAATGAAATCCGTCGACTTCAATCAAATAGGCGCCTTGCCTAGATCGGATTTAAGCTACTACGTTTTTCAACCGCGAAAAATGGGATTGGTGAACTACGACATTTTCTGGAAAGAAAACACCAAAAACCTGATCGTGCAAAGAGTTAAGATTGACCAAACCATTACCCATGACACCGACGTGAAAATGGTTTTCAAAAGAAGAAAAAGTTTGGTCTCACCGACAAAGGTTACTCCCGAGTATTTTGAGTTTGCCGATATTCCAAAAGGAGAAATCGTTTTTTTGGTAGGATTAAAAATGGACGAATCTGATTTGCCCCAGCTGGGGATTCAAAAGGTAACGACCTCGAACGATGAGGTCCATATTTCTTTGGAGGACATTACCTCGATCGAAGAAATGGATCGGCGGTTGAGGGTGGTCAATTAGTTTGGAAAAGGGGGTATTCAGTCTTCTGTCCCAATTGAACCAGGCTCACCTCTATAGCAATTTTAAGCCTATTTGCTTTTGGCACCAACACTTCGTGCCCCCCCCCTCACCCAAAAACCCGCGCCATAGCATCATCCAAAGAGCTATCATCAAAATGGGCGAGGTACTGCTCCGTGATGCTCAGACTTGAATGCCCCAGTGCCTTGCTGATGTCATAGAGTTCCATGCCTTTCTTGCGGGCGATGTCAGCGAAAGAGTGTCGGGCGATGTGGGAAGATATCTTCTTGTTGATGCCGGTCCGTTCGGCCAGGATGCGCAGATTATTGTTGAAGATCACAGTCTTTGAACTCAACTGTCGCATTAGGTATTTCTCATTGGAGTAGTCAATGTCATTGCTAAGAAAAGGAAAGATGTAATTGTCCGGTTTGGTCTCTGGAGTGCGGTATAGGTCAAGAATTTGTTGGGCTTGCTTTACGAGTTTCAGCCTTCGGAACTGCTGTGTTTTACCCATCTGGTAGTTGAGCCCCTCTTCGACGTTTTTCCATTTCATTTTCAGGAGGTCGCCGATGCGTATACCAGCGCAGTAAAAGCTAAACAAAAAAGCATTCCGGGAGTGGTAGAGTTTGGTTCCTTTTTTTAATTCAATGTTGGAAATTTTATCGATTTCTTCTGCCGTCAGTCGTTCTTTTTTGACGGGTGCTGTTTTAAGTTTGTATCGAAAAAATGGATTTTTTTCCTGAGGGAATTTGTCTTCTTTGATGGCTCTATATAAAATAGCACGAAGTGTTTTTAGGTTTTTATGAATGGTATTTGTTTGGTTGCCAAGTGATTTGAGGTGCGCTTCATACTCGTAAAGAAAGGGCACAGTAAGATGGTCGAAGGTAAATGGTTTGCCGTTTAAATATCGTTTGAGTTTGGCGATGATGGAAGAGTACTTGACGACAGTAGAGTGTTTACCTGACTGTTCCAATTGTTTAATCCTGGTTTCTGCAAATTGCAAAAAACAGTCCGATGACTTTTCACTAAGAGCTTCTTTAATCCGAAAAGGGGAGGGGGCAACGGTGTTGGTTTCCAAGTCAAGCGCGTACTTCTCTGCTTCAGCGACTTTGCTTGCAATGTAGTTGTTGACTCGCGTGGCATTGGGATAGGATTTTCTGACGCGGAGCCGCTTTTCATCCCAGTCTTTTTCTGGATTGATTTTTATACCAAGAGAAATATATTTGGATTTTCTGCGATGAGTGATGCGGATATAAAGAGGAACCTTTTTTCCTTCCTTGCTTCGGTTGTAATTGTATAAAATCAACTTTACAGTGGCCATGGTTTTGACGATATTTTCAGGTTAGAAATCAAAGAGTTATACTTGAACCCCAACATCTGCAAATATAATCAAAACAGTGATTTTACTAAAACATTTACTAAAACATTTTTGATTTTTATACGCCTTGTTTTTCTCAATTTTTCCTTTTGTAAATGTATAATTAACTGTAAATGTGGAAAATTATAGAATTATTCAGAATGTAATTTATTTGCTTAAAGTCCCGTCCGGACCGCAAGCCTCGAAGGGAAACTTTCGGGGCTTTCGTATTTTTGGGAAGTGAGTTGTTTTTCAAAAGCCATCGAATTCGCAGAACTACCTTTTCGGTGGCCAGACATTTGAGAACGGAAGTCGGAAGATATGATATTTGATGCTGCGACGAGCGCTGGCATTCCTCATCCCCACCGACCCTGACAGGATTTTTACAAACATCAAGCATCTGCGACAGCCCCGGCGGAGTGTGGCTCCTCCTTCGCCGCTAAAGTTGGCCTTGCTTTCGGGCCTATCCTTCCCTCTATCGGAGGTGTACCGGATGGTTACTCTGGTATAGTGTGGTCTAATTGCAACAATGCTATTACAAACCTGATTTGCTTCCAGCAACTGTTTTGGAAGTACGACGAAAAATCGTTACCTTTCCTTCCCGAATGTACCTGGTGCGGACTGCATAGGGGAATTGGTTGAGTTTTTATCTAAGACAGTCTTAAAATAATTTTGAACCCCTATATTTTGAAAGCGATAAGATTATGACTCAAGATCAATTATTATTGGGCATAATGATAGCATTACTCTGGTATTTTTTTAGTCTATGGGGGGTCAAAAAGTTCCTGAAGCCCAAACCAAAGAATGCGAATATTTTGGCTGTAATTTCAACGGTGATTATGACACCGTGCATATACGTTGTTACAATTATGATATTATTTTCCATAACTACATATGTTCCGACTAAGAAATTTGACAGAGAAAAATGGGATGAAGAAGTAGAACGATTGGAAATGGCTAAGTACATAATAAAAAGTGATATGTTAATTGGAAAATCAAAAGAAGAAGTCGTTGATATATTAGGAAATGATTACTATGACTATGGATCGACGGACAGTATTGCATATGATTTAGTTGATGGGTCAGGATTATTTGGGATCGACCCCGATAACTTAAGAATATATTTTAAAGAGAATAAAGTAATTGATGTTAAACAATTTAGAGAATAATTTGCCAATCCAGGCCTCATGAAAGCCGTTTCAAAAATAAACGTTGACTTCGAAAAAAATGGAAGCACAATGTTATTAATATTAGCATGTAGCTTCTGTTTTTGTCAAAAATCAAATTTCCGTGAAATACCGTCTGAAAATATATCTTACGAATATCTCACTATTTACAATATACCAAATGAAGAGGAAGAGAATGAAATGATTCCGGCCCCTTTTGAAATAGATAGCAGTGAAATCTTAAGAGTAGTCTACAATGGAGAAAAATCCCTCTTGATTTGTCAATTTGATACCAACTCTATCAGGATAGATACCACCAATTTTTACAGGGCTTACAATTTTCGAGAGCACAACACAGTTCCTTTTGAAGATAGCTATTGCAAACTATTTAATACTCAAAGAATGGACATACAAAAGGAAATGAAACTGTATTGGCCCGAGAAAGAAATATTTGCTATCTTGAATCTGAATTTGATATATCCTATCATAGAAATTAAAGTCGAAAACTCAATTGAAAAATATCCGAAGCCGGAGAATGTTAGAATAGTGGTCGATCATTATTATGAATAAGAAACAAAAAATCACTCAATGACAACAACGATCTCACAAAGTTTTTTTAGGACATTAAATAAAATGAAAAGCTTATCACAAGCATTATTTTTAATGCTATTTTTCAATGGATATTTGTTTTGTCAAGATGTTATTTTTGAACGCGTGTATGGAAATGAATTTGATAATTTGTTTTATGCCATAGGTGTAACGAGTATCGGAGATTATATTGCAGTAGGTGATACAGAAAGTAGTAGCATGGCTAGCAGGTATTGGTATATTGTAAAAGTGAATAGTGAAGGAGATACTCTGTGGACCAGTTCATTAAATTTTGAGTTCGAAGGATTAGTAAGGGGTGTAAAAGTATTGTCAAATGATGCATTTGTGACAATTGGCAACAATAAGGAAGGAGGTTTGGCGGAGCCCAATGCTTCTTTGGCAAAATTTGATCAGGAAGGAAACATGCAATGGGAGAAAAGGTACGGCGGAAACTCGTTGGATTCTTTTTATGATATCATTCAGACCTCGGATGGAGGATTCGTCCTTTCTGGCGATACTTATAGCTTTAGTGCAGATGGAGCGAGTTATCTCGTTCGGACAGACGATTCAGGTAATGAGTTGTGGTCTTTTGTTTATGATTTCGCTACAGAACAATCCCTTTCGCCAGAAGTGGTGGAAACAGGAAATGGAGATCTGCTGGTGGCAGGCTGGAAAAGAGATGCTCAAACTAACAACAATACCGGTGGCTACCTTATTAAACTTTCGGCGACAGGAGAGTTACTATGGGAAAAGTTTTTTGACGATGCGGAAATAAATTTCTATTCAGTAAAGCTCAAAAAATAACTTCCCTTTTTTGAATCTTTGAAACATCGCACAAAACGCTCACTATCAATCGCTTATTTGCACGATGTTTCAAAGATAGCGGGAATTTATTTTTCGAGCGAGCCTCAATTACGAAATCGATAGATAATCATTATTTTATCTGTGGCCTTAAGTCTTTTTCAGGAGATAAAAATGGTTATTTGCTGAAAGTGGATGAGGAAGGCAATGTAGTATGGGAAAAAAATTTTGGAGGACCTGAAACAGATTTATTCCTCCATTTACCACAAACGTATGAGGGCGATATTTTTTTATCCGGTCAAACCTTTAGTATTGGACAAGGCTCCGGAGACGGCTATTTGGTGAAAACCAATAGTATGGGAACATTGGAATGGGAAACTTCTTATGGAGGAGCAGAAATAGAATTGTTTCATGAAATTTCCGTTACCTCCGACTATAAGATATTGCTGGCTGGTTCATCGAGAAGTTATAGCAGCAACCTGGATACGGATGCCTATTTAGTTAAAATCGAAGCAGGTATTCCTGTCTCCACTATTGCATTAGCAGAGGAAGGTATTCCATATCAATTGGTCTCTTATCCTAATCCTTCTAGTGGTAGTGTGTGGGTTGATTTCAATAATGAAAAAGGAATGTTGGAAGATATTGTGCTGTATGATAATCTGGGAAAGAGGATAAGGGCTGATTGGAAATTGGCGGATGGTGTGCTTGAGATAAAAACATTGAGAAAAGGACATTATACACTAAGTGCGAGGCAAAGAAACCATCGCTGCCATAGTCGATTTGTTGTTCTTAAATAGCTTCGGCGAGGCTTAAGGGGGCATGACAAACCTAATATACAAATTCAAAAATTATGGTGAATAAATTATTCTGATTTTGACTTGGATAGTCAATTTTGTTAGCACAAAAAATGGCTATGGTGGCCAGTATATCTATTTTTAGATAGCACCATTCCTAATACTCAATCCTGATGTTATACCCAGTAGTTAGTAGGCTGCAGCCCATCCAAAACCGGATATCTGGAACTGGATATGTGTGGGTTTTGTAGGTGTGACAGATCAAGTATCTTAGGTGTGACTTACCAGGTTAAAGGAATGTGAACTTTATCTGAAGAAAAAAGGCGTATTGACAGAAGTAGATATTGCTCACGATTTTGTGTATCTTTGGTGTTACCATTTTACCAGTAAACGATAAAAAATGAGCGGTAATCTTAATAGACATAATGAACAAAAATTTTATATGCAGCCTGAATGCCCTTTTTTGCCTACCCTGCGTCACATCCTCGCCTTCGTAGCTTGGGCTACGAGGCTCCGGGTGTTCCTTGGTTAGACAAAAAATTCCTATTCAGTTGCTATACAAAAAATCCATTCATAATGTCTAATGTATATGACGAAATAGCGGCTTTCATTGCGAAAATGAATCCAAAAGAAGTAGTAGCTTTTCGACCTTCCCAACAGAATCAAGAGCGGCTGGATTTCTTGTTGGACAAACAGCGTGAATCTGCGTTGGAGGAATCCGAGCAAAAGGAATTGGAACAGTTTCTTATCATAAACCGCATCATCGGTTTGGCGAAAGCGAGGGCCTCAAAACTGTTGGCTGCATGAGGATTTATATTCCCCAGGCACTAAAAAATGAAGTTTTACAGCGCGCAGACTACCAATGTGAATATTGCCGTCTATCTGAATTCCTATCTTATTTCACTTTCCATGTTGAACACATCCGACCTTTGAAGCATGGGGGCAAAACCGTCTCGCATAACCTTGCTTTAAGTTGCCCTGACTGCAACTACTTTAAAGGAAGCGATATAGGCACTTATCCCGATGTTGAAGAATTTTTTGTCCGGTTTTTTAACCCTCGAAGGGACAAATGGGAAGAACATTTCACACTGGAAGATGCAACTATCCTTGGTACTTCCGATATTGGCAGGGCAACAGAGCGAATTTTTAAATTTAGGCTTGCTCGAAAAATAAATTGTCGTTGTCTTTGATAAAAATTACAAATAAGCGACCCCGATAGCTATCGCATTGGGGTGAACCTTATTTTCTAGTTTTCGAATAGTTCATTGACAATCAGGGTATTACATTAGTAAAATTGGCATAAAAAAAGCTGTTCAGATGTTGACATAAATTTTCACAAATTTCATCTAAACAGCTACTTATGATAAGTTTGGAACAAATATCGGAAAAACTGGAATCACTGTCAATATTTGAAATTGCCCAACTGAGTAAATTTACAGCCCGTATTGGTGGTAAAATAACCCCTTTGAATTTTGTTCTTAGTTTTTTTGCCTCCATACAGACCGATAAACACAGCCTAACCAGCTGGACAGAAGCATTATCCCTACTGCTGAATCAGACAATTAGTTATAATGCTATGAAAAAGGCACAGAACTCTGCACGTGCTGAATTTGCCGAAGCATTACTTGGAGCAGCGCTGAGTAAACAGATTTTAACCACTCATAGAAGTAAGTATCATACTCAATTACTTGATGGCTTTAACCGAGTTTATCTAGAGGATAGCACTTGGCGTGAGTTTGCCAAAGTCTCTATATGAATTTTTTCCTGGGCCACATAGCAACACAGGTCATGCTGCCACGGCCAAGATTCAACTACGAGTGGAGTTGAAAAGCGGCACCTACTCCAACATAGCTTTGAAGCATTATCGAAATAATGACCAGAGCTTTTCCTCTGATATTTTACAGATGCTCCAGCCTGGTGATTTGGTTATTCGTGACCTGGGTTATGCAGTACTGGATGTATTCGAAAAAATTGACAAGTCAAAGGCCTTCTTTATCAGTCGCTTGAAGTACGGAACCAAATTATTTGATTACGACACAGAAGAGGAGATTGATCTGGCAAAACAGTTGAGAAAGGCCAGGAAAAATAAACAGGCAGTGGTAGAGTTGTTTGTTCGGGCAGGTAAAAAAGCTAAACTGCCTGTGCGTATTTGTGCCGTCAAATGCCCCCCGGCTGAGGCCAGAAAAAGAATTGCACGAGCTAAAAAGGACAGACACCAAGGTGCTAATCACTCTAAAGATTACTTCGAATTATTGGGGTGGGTTATTTTCATTACAAATGTTTCAGAGCAAACGCTATCTGCTCAACAGATATTAGAAGTTTACGGCTATCGGTGGAGAATTGAAATTATCTTTAAGACTTGGAAAAGTCATTTCAAACTTGACCGACTTTTCCAAACACAAGCAAAGTTGTCAGAGCAACACGTCCGAATCGCCATATCTCTGTTCCTCGTTTGGATAACTTTATTCTTCACAAAAATGTACAACTTTTTCCTTCACAAGATTTACTACTCAAAAGGTAAAGTGCTAAGCTTGATGAAATTCGCTAAATTTGTCAAAGAACATATTCAACAATTACTTGTAAACCCTGACCTAGATTTTTGGATTGACCATCTCGCCTATTTTTGCTGTTACAAAAAGCGAAAGGGCAAACCAAACTTCTGTCAACAGCTCTATTTGCTAATTTAAGGTTCACCCGTATGCGATAGCTATCGGGGACGAGCGCCTGCCTGTCGGCAGACAGGATTTGTGATTTTTTCAAAGACACCAAAAAGACTATTTTATTTTTTGAACTTTACTAAGTCATTGTATATGGCACTCGGTGGAATACCCTATTACCTGGATATGTTGCGGGCCCGCCAAAGTATCCCTCAAAATATAGACCGGCTCTGTTTCGATTCGTTGGGTTTTCTGAGAAACGAATTTGACCGCCTTTACCATTCCCTCTTCTACAAGGCTGAAAACCACATCACAGCAACCCGGATGCTCATGCGGATGTAGTTCAAAATGTGGTGGGGATGAATATTGAATTGTGAAATGACTTCAAAAAACCGTACTTTTGAATAAATTATTCTGAATGAATGCCAAAAAACACATACGGTTTGACTGGGCTATAAAGCGGATACTGAAAGACAAAGCCAATTTCGTAATATTGGAAGGTTTCTTGTCAGAGTTGATTAATGACGATATTAGAATAGAGGGAATTTTGGAAAGTGAAAGCAATAAAGATACGGAAGACAATAAGTTTAATCGTGTAGATTTTTTGGTGGAAGATAGCAAGGGAGAACTGATCATTATCGAAATTCAAAATTCCCATGAGCTTGATTATTTCCTGCGAATTTTATTTGGAATATCAAAAGCAATTTCGGAATACCTCAAAGAAGGAGAGCCCTACTCAAATATCAAAAAAGTTATTTCGGTAAACATTATCTATTTCGATTTAGGGCAGGGAGATGACTATGTTTACAAAGGAACGACAACCTTTAAAGGCATTCACCGCAACGACATCTTGAAATTGAGCCCAAGCCAGAAAAAATTGTTTAACAAGGAAACAATTGAACAGCTTTATCCCGAAATATACCTCATAAAAGTGAACCAGTTTGACGACCTGTCAAAAGACACCCTGGATGAATGGATTTACTTTTTCAAAAACAGCGAGATCAAAGAAGGCTTTAAAGCAAAAGGCCTCAGAGAAGCCAAAGAGAAATTGAGAGTCGTTAATATGAACGAGGAGGAGTACATGGCTTACAAACGATATCTAGACAACCTCCACTTCCAAGCCAGCATAGCTCAAACATTAAAATTTGAAGCGGAAGAAAAAGTTATAAGACAAAGAGATGCTGAAATTGCAAAGGCATTGAAAGAAAACAAGGTGCCGGTAAAAGTAATCATCCAGGCAACCGGTTTGTCTGAAGCGGAAATTGAAAAATTATGAGTGCGTGACAAAATCGCTGCAACATAACCACAAAGGCACAGAGGCACAAAGATACACAGAGAAAACCTGTGTGTAGAAGTCGTTCGTCGCGGTTTGCAACCGCGATGCTCCGCTAATATGTCATGCACTCAAAAATTATAACGGTCTCTATTAGCCCAACTGCGCCAAAAACCAATCCTTCAATCCCAAAACCTCTGCCTGCTCAATATCCATCTTCAGTTTTTCATATGCTTTTTTATCGCCTGGTTTTAAATAAAGCATGCGTTTAGTAAATCTGATGATGTTCTTGTAGTGCTTTTTGTGGTAGCTTAGTACTTTTTTTCTGCCCAACATTACATTAAAACTCGATAGTAAAGAAGTCAGTGCATCGTATTCATCTAATTCATAGTAGATTCGAATCAGCATTGCCTTTGCGTCAAGATTGAGCAATAAATCTCTTTCATCTATTTGTACCAATAACTTCATAGCCTCATCGTAATTTTTTTGCGCGAAATTCAACTTGGCTAAGTTGTACGTAAAGTTGCTTTCTCGATAGCGCGGGTCGATCATGGATTTGTACTCATAGATGAAGTTTTCCAACCAATCAAATTCACCAAGAGATAGCCCTGTCGATACTATATTATTGTAAGCAAAACGGCTAAGTTTTCCCTCTTTTGTTAAATATCCTTGTTCTAAAACGGTTCTGTACAATTCAAAGGTTTCGCGTCGATATTTTGAAATTCCTTTGTTTAGATTTCGAATACAAAAGTTGATAGCAGAATAATACAAATACTCTACATCTTCAATTGGTAGAACTACTTGGTATTTTCGTAAGTTATCTTTAAGAGCGTGGAAATAAACTTCGTTGTTTTCAGTCAATGCTCGATATGAGCAATAATAACAGGCAATCCCCGGCTCATTTAAATATTCACTTGATTTGAGAAATTCTAAAAGCAAATCGATGAGGCTAAAATCATATTGAGTTGTAAAAACTGATTGATGGGCTTGAACAATACATGCTTGTTTAAGTTTACTCATCAAAATATATTTATCCAGGGTAGAGGTCATTTGCATTAAATAAGATTCATTGATAAGTTTCCGCTTTTCTACAAACCTGAAATTTTCAAATGCAAATTGATGATTAAAATGAAAAAAATCTATCCCACGCGGTATATGTTCAAGTTGTTTTTTCCCAGTTCTTATCACTTTTTGAAAATGCTTCTCTAATTTTTTATCTCTATAGGCCTTTGCTCGATGCAGCGTTTCCAAAGCAGGCGTACTCCTATATACAGACAAGGCCAGGTATTCTTCAATGCATTGCAATAGCCACGAACAAAGGTGCCGCAATAGCTTATCGTCATAGTCTTGCCCCGGATATACCGATTCGTACACTTTCACTTTCTCAAAGGCCGGCCGCCCCTCCTCCACATGAGATACCATATATCGCCACAACACAATGACCTCTTCGCGGTGGTTGTGAAAAGGGCTTTCTACGAACTTATTGATCGCCCTTTTTTCCGTACCGCTCAACTTTAAAAAAACCTGGACTAGTTTGCTGTTGTACATATTTGCTGTTTTTTGTTACCGCATCTTTTTTACCACGGAGGCACCCCCACCTATCGGTCGGCAGGAAATCACAAAGACCACAAAGAATTTCTTAGTGTAACTTGGTGCCTCTGTGTCTTCGTGGTGAAAAAATGAAAAGATTTTCTCCGTGTAACTTTGTGTCTCTGTGTCTTCGTGGTGAAATCATTTATAAATCTATTGAAAAACAATGGGTTAAGAAAATTTACTTTTTGACAAATTGCAAAAACTGTTTTTGTTTTTCGGTTTAAAAAGCTGAATTTTTGTATCGTAGAAAAAATTATTGGGAAAAAACTACTATGAACAAGCCCTCCACATCCGGCTTTTTATCGCTTAGACTACTGTCGACCGGCATTCTGCTGCTCGCCTGGGTACTAGCCGTGCAAGCCCAGTGGGAGGCGATCTACCACGACAATGCCTCCTTCCCCAACCTGGAAGCGGTGGCATTTACCTCTCCTCAAACCGGGTTGGCGGTCGGCGCCAATGGTGCGGTGGTCCGAACCGATGATGGCGGCTACAAGTGGCAAACCGCCTGGACGGAGCCCAATGGCCTGACCCTCACGGCGATTCAGTTTACTGACCCCACCACGGCCTTTGCCGTTGGGCGGGGAGCGCCTTCCGGTTGCATCGTTGACGATCAGGGGGTCATCGCCCAGAGCACCAATTACGGTACCACCTGGCAGTCAATTGCCACCGATACCAGCTTGTACGACCTGCATTTTCCCAACCCTTCTACGGGGTATGCCGTAGGCAACTGCGGCGCCGTGTACAAAACCACCAACGGCGGCGCCTCCTGGCAGGGGCTCAATACGGGCATTGCAGATGGCCTTACGATGGTCTATTTTCTCAACGATCAAATCGGCTTCGTAGGCGGACCCAATACCCCGCTTTACAAAACCACCAATGGGGGCAACAACTGGACGAACCTTGTTATATCGGGAGTAGATGGCTACGCCGACCTCCATTTTCCAACGGCCAATACGGGCTACCTCCTTACGGAAAATGGGCTGCTCTACAAAACCACCAACGGCGGCGACAACTGGTCGGAAATTTCCGATCCGGGAATCGGCGCTTTTACCCTGTTTTTTACAGACGAATCGACGGGCTGGGCCACCGGAAGCGCCCTGGCCAAAACGACGAATGGGGGCGAAACCTGGACCCTCCAATCCAATTCGGCCAACAGCAATGGGGTGGTTACCGATCTGTTTTTTCTCAATGAGGCCGAGGGGGTGGCCGTAGGTACTGGCTTGTTTTACAAAACGACCACAGGAGGGGAAAGCCTTCCCGATATCCAATACCTTTCGGGAAATCTGTTTCACGATCTGGATGGCAACTGTTTGGAAGATGTTGGCGATCTACCGCTGTCAAACTGGACAGTTCGGGCGGAAAAAGACGGCGTGGTGCGCTACACCACTACCGATGCTTCCGGCAATTACTTCCTGGTGCTGGAAACCGGCATCTACGACCTCAGTACAGGCCTTCCCAACGATAACTGGGCAGGGTGCAACGCCAATTACACGGTCGATCTTTCCGCTCCCTTCGATACCCTCCTGCAGGATATGCCGGTTCAGGCACTGGTCCAATGTCCGGTGCTGGAAGTTGACGTTTCCACTCAATCGCTAAAGCATTGTTACGACAATACCTACACCGTTCGATATTACAATTCGGGTACCATTGACGAACTGGCACCACAGGTTGAAGTGGAACTGGATGAAGCCCTTTCCATGGTAAGCAGTGATCTTCCCTGGTCCGCTGTTGATGGCAATACTTATACTTTTGACTTGCCGACGATTCCTTCTGGTGGGACCGGTAGCTTCTCTTTTATCGCCTTTTTGGATTGCAATCCAGTTGTTGGGCAGACCCATTTCGCGACAGCGCATATTTTTCCCGACGACTTTTGCTGGCCTCCTTCCCCTGATTGGAACGAGGCATCGTTGGTTGTAGAAGCGGTTTGTGAAGGGGATTCGGTTGCCTTTACCCTTAAAAATGAGGGGATTGGGAACATGAATGAAGCTCAAGAGTTTGTTATTACAGAAGATCATGTATTGTTTTTATCCGGCGGCATAACCCTCGGCAGTGGCCAGGACACCGCCCTGGTCTTCTATCCCGAAGGCACCACCCTGCGTCTCGAAGTAGATCAGGTGGACAACCATCCGGGCCGCAGCCATCCATCGGTTTCGTATGAAGGCTGTGCTACCGACAGCGACGGCAACATCAGTCTGGGCTACGTCAACCAATATCCCGAAGACGACGCCGATGTCTTCCGCTCCATCGACCAACAAGAATCGACCACCAATACCTGGGCCAACATCAAAAGAGCTTATCCCAAAGGCTATGGAGACCAACATTACATCGAGGCGAACGTGGACCTGGACTATCACATTCAGTTCCAAAACAACACGACGGATACAGTTTATACGGTGATCGTCCAGGACACGTTGTCGCCCTGGCTCGATGTGGCTTCCATACGCCAGGGTGCCGCCAGCCATCCCTACGAATTCACCCTTTTGGGAAATGGGGTGGCCCAATTCACTTTCTCCAACATGGCGCTGCCGCCTTCTTCGGCCGATCCCGACGGCTCGCAGGGATTCATCAAATTCCGCATCCGGCAACAAGCCGACAACCCCAATGGCACTCAAATAGAAAACGCCGCCTGCATACGATACGACTACGGGCTGAACAACAAAACCAACACCACCAATCACCAGATCGAAACCGACTTTGTGGAAACAGCAGATTCGGCAATTGTATTCGGATTTGTGCAAAACGAAAACGGCGACGGCATCCACCTGGTCGATGTGGTAAACCAGTGGGACAATAACCTGGCAACCGATACCACCGGCTATTACGAAATAAACGGGGTGGACTTTATGTCGTCGTCGGGCCTGTTACCTCTGAAAGACTCGGACTTCCTCAACGGCGTCGACGCCTATGACCTCTACCTGATGCAACAGCACGTCCTCGGAAATGAATTGTTGGATTCGCCTTACAAGGTCATCGCCGCCGATGTCGACCATTCGGAGATAGTGAGTACCGTGGATGTTCTGATGGCCAACCAGGCCATCCTGGGCGAGATTGACAGTTTCCCCAACAACGAATCGTGGCGGTTTGTTACAGAGCCTTATATCTTCCCCGTTCCCGGAAACCCGTTTTTGACGACCTTCCCGGAGGCGTTCCAGTTGAACCATCCGCTGACGGTCAACCAACGGGATTTCACGGCAGTGAAAATCGGGGATGTAGACTTGTCGCACAACCCCTCCCTGCTGCTGGGAGCTGCCGAAGAGAAAGATCTGGAAATACATCCGCTTCTTTTCGACGATCAGCTCCTCCACCGGGGCCGGACGTATACCATACCCCTCTACTTCGACGAACCAACCGACTTGCTGGCCATTCAAATGGCGCTGCAGTGGGATACCACCCAGTTGGCCCTCGAAGGCGTCGTAACCAATGAAACCACCCTTTGTAGATCGGATAACTTTGGATATAGATTTCTGGAGCTCGGAGTGATAACCGCTTGCTGGTTTGACCGAAATGCGTTGGAAACGAATCAACCTGTTGACTCAGATACGCCGTTGTTTTTGTTGCGGTTTTCCGCAAAGGAAACGACCCGCCTGAGCCAATCCCTGATGCTCAACCCCGACTTTGTAGACGGGTTGTCGTTTGAGAGAAAGGATGACTTCCAACAGAAGGACTTTAAAAGGAAACTTGCCCTTCAACACAGCGCACAAGGCCATCATCCAACAGGCGCGCCTCACTCCGCTCTGGAAGTTTTTCCCAATCCGGTATCCAGTGACCACTTACACTTCCAATATACCCTCAGCCGCGAAAGCAATGTTAGGATCATTGTTTTCAATACTTTGGGTCAGTCCGTACAGACCATTATCTTTAAGGAACGCAGACCGAAAGGAACTTACACTTACACCTGGGACGCCTCCGGCTTGCCGGAGGGTTCCTATTTTGTTCAGTTGCAGATCGATGAGGAGGTGTCTGCCGTTAAAAGGTTTTTGGTGCTGCAATGATTGGGTAGGCGATAGGAAGGCATAATAATGCCGCTGATCCCCCCACATCGTGAAGTCCCCACGCGCATCCAATAATCAATGAAGGAGATCTGCTTTTTTTGTCCCTGCCATGCCGGCCGACGGGAAGGGGATCCATCCCGCTTTTATCCCTTATTGAGGATGAGCGAATAATGTCAATCGAGGGTGTATGAAAAGGTCTTTATTTGAAATTCAAAGAGTTTGTGACATATTAGCGGAGTCTCTCGACACAAAGGCTCCAAGGCACGGAGCTACACGGAGATTTTCTCTGTGGAACTTTGTGTCCCCGTCTGGCCGCCGGACAGGTTCGTGTCTTTGTGGTTATATAGCCGCAGTGATTCTCGCCTGGCGGCCAGACAGGCCTGTCTACCGCCAGGTAGATTTGTCACGCACTCAAATTCAAACATATTATCAGTCTTACTAACAAGCAATTGACCTTTCCTATATCTCCGCAGGCTTAGACAGTTTCTTATGTAATAAGTAGTACATTGAGGTCGAAGTGAATGTCGATAGTGTTTTCAACTTTTATCATTCCCATGAGTACAGTGGGAGGTTCGATGCCAAAATCACAAAGTTGGAGTGACGTACTGCCTGTAATTCTAAAGCTGTCTGTATCCGACCTGTTCACCCATATCGGAATGGAAATGAGATGGGTTTCACAGGTAATGGTAATGTCGGTTTCAGCGTTGAGTTCAAACCATTCGCCACAATGTTTCAGATCACTTAAGTGTGAGCTGAATGCACGTTTCAAGTCGATGATGATATGGGGGTATTCTTCAAGACGAAGTGCTTTATGCAGGTCTTTGTTCAACCTCTTGCTGCCGCAATCAATATCTTCAATTTTGATTTTCAAAGCAGTATCTTCGAAGGAAATGGAGGGAGATTCGGCTGAGAATTTGTATTTCAGTTTTTGTTCGGAAAATTTTTCCAGGCTGTTACAAAAAAACGAATGTATGTTGGTTTTACCGGCTATTTCCAGTGAACTGGAATGCGCTATCCGGTAATTTACAATTTTAAATATATTTGTAGCTCCGGCATCCGGTAGTAAAAAACTACTGTTCAGCAAAAAGGCTGCAACGATGGCCAGTACCCCAATAGTAAGTGAAGGATTATTGTCGTTCATTGTCAATCATATTAGTCCGCCTGCTAATTGGTGATTTAGCAGGCGGACTGATTTATTGTTAGAATCCTACGACTGCTTCGATCATAAGTCCATTGAAGCTACCACCGGCGAATGTGCTGGATTCTAAGAAGTCGTTATAGTCCTGGGCGACGTATTCCATTTTCGCTAATATATTGTTGGTGATGAACCAGCCTAATCCCAATTGATAGCGATTGATGCTTATCTCTACACCACTTATATCATCGGCGGATACGGTATTGTACCGGCCACCAATAAATACACTTTCTTGTTTCCCAAAGCGATAAACGAGGTCAGCTGCCAAGTGAGTATAGTTTCTTTTGTCGGCTTCGGTGCTGTTTTTTTCCACTTCCCAACTCAAAAATACCAAACACTTCCAATCCTTTGTACTTTAGAAAGATGTTTCCCATGAAAAGCGTTAATTCGTCGCCAAATGAAGGATTGTATCGTCCGGTGCGAAAATCATTGCCTGCCCTGGCGCCGGGTTCCGACAGCACCAGATAATAGCGCGACCCTCCGCGGTCACCATCCAGAATATGATTGCGGGAAGAACTGGCAGTATAATAGGTAGACCCCGTAATTCTAAATCTAAAATCGTCATTGAACTGCTTGTCAAATCCCAGTTTCCCTATAATAGAAGGACTGCGTGTCAATTTATCATCTGTTTCCGTACTTCCCACATCGTTGGGGTCCAGGTCGGCTATGTTTCCATTGATCTCCCCCCCGGTGATTCCGAGCATAGCCAACATATTGCTTTGACGGAAGTATATTTCACCACCTATTTCAGTGTTGAAGGCATCGACCAGGTAGTTTCCAACAAAAGGATTGTAGATGGCATTTCCGTTGTCTGTTCTCCGGAAGTGTGCATCACCATAGTTGACTTCCATGTGCCCTACCCGGATGGTAAGTTTTTCCATCAGAGACTGCAAAAACGCCCCCTTTCCAAAGGGCAACTTATCGAATTGGATGTAACCGCTTTTTACCCATGCTTCGGGGTGATGGCGTGAAGACAAGTAGGTGATCATATTCAAAGCGACTCCGTCGGCCAGCTGTACATCAATATTGAGGTTGGCCGTAGCAAGGTTGAAACCAGGGTTTAACGCATACAGCGAATTGACGATTTCGCCGCTGGTGTCTCTAAAAGGTTCGTTTTCATGGCTTAGCGCCTGGAATTGCTGAGTAAAAGCCCCCCCTATACGTACGCGGATACCATCGAAGGAAGTAATGGAGTCTTTGGGTGGTTCGAAGATGTTCAACCCTGTTTTTTCGTAGGGCCGGAAGTTGTCAATTTTTGCTCGTTGACCGTATGTTTGGCTGGTCAGGAGAATTGTAAGGGAGGCCAACACAAATGTGCGAGTGATATTAACGACGCTCATGTTAATGTTTTTAAATTATAAGAAGGTAAACAATTAATTTCTTTTGTCAGGTAGCAGATCGATGTATTATTATTGCATTAATACAATTCGGAATTCAATGGTCACGGTGTTTCCGGTAGTCAAGGCTCCCAATAATGCGGTAGGAGGGTCGATGTTATAGTCCGTCAATTTGAGTTCTTGAGAACCATTGATTTCCAGGTCGCCATTATCCAGTTGTATGCCTTTGATGGGTAAGATCACCGTTTTGGTCGTTCCGGCAATGGTCAGACGACCTGTTGCATTTGCTGTAAAGCAGTCCTGCTCGACGCTTGATAAGACAAAATCGGTCAGTGTATAGTCAATAGTAGGGTGTTTTTTACTGTTTAGCGCATTCCAGGTTTTTTTATCCATGATAGACCCTTTGGTACTTTTAATAGATTTGACCGGAATGCTGACACTACACGCATTGATCTGTAATTTTCCCAGTTCATCTGATGATACAGAAGCGGTGCCTGAAAGTTTTTTGACGGTAGACTCCCAGTCATGAACGTTAGAGGTTCCCTTGATTTTCATGGAAAAATCAGAACTTATCTTGTAGTCAAAGACTCTACTCTGACTCACTATGGCAATGGAGAAAAAGATTAGAATGGTGAAGATGAATGCTGCATTTTTCATCGTAAAGTTTTTATGTTTCTTTCAATGCAAATTTCACCTAAAGTGCCATACTCAGGCGATGACTCTCCTCAATATACATGATGATATTTATCACGAATTTACCTAACAACTTGAAAATGGATATCACCCTCCTAAGGATACCTTTACAGCAGCCAGAAGGCTTTATCAATGGAAAGAGTTCTTCCCGTACCAGCGTTTTTTGATGATGGGACTGAAACTAATGCTAACGAAATACCACTGACCATTTGATGTTGTTCAAATACAACCCTACAATTTCTCCAGAATAAAATTCGTCATCTTGTTGAACAGGTGCAGCCGCGTGGGGCCGCCAAAAATGCCGTGGTTGCGGTTGGGGTAGAAGTAGGTGTCGAACTGTTTGTTGGCCATCACCAGGGCATTGACCATTTCGGTGGTGTTCTGAAAATGAACGTTGTCGTCGGCTACGCCATGTACGATCAGGTAATTGCCTTTGAGTTGGTCGGCGAAATATACGGGGGAGTTGTCTTTGTAGCCGTCGGGGTTTTCCTTGTCGGTGCGCATGTATCGTTCGGTGTAGATGGTGTCGTACCATTTCCAGTTGGTGACGGGTGCCACGGCGATGGCGGTTTTGAACACCTCATTTCCCTTGAGGATGCAAAGCGACGACATGTACCCTCCGTAGCTCCAGCCCCATATGCCGATGCGGTCGGGGTCGACGTAGCTCTGGCGGGCGAGGTATTGGGCGGCGGCTATCTGGTCTTCGGTTTCGTATTTGCCGAGTTGTTGGTAAGTCATTTTTTTGAATTCTTCGCCGCGGGCGCCGGTGCCCCGGTTGTCGACACTCACGATGAGGTATCCCTTTTGGGCCAGCATTTGGTGCCACCAGTAGTTGAAGCCACCGAAATTGTCGCGGACGGTTTGGCTGCCGGGACCGCCATAGACGTACATCAGCACGGGGTACTGGCGGTCAGGCCGAAAATCTGGTGGCTTTATCATCCAGCCGTTGAGAGGGGTGCCGCTTTCGAGGTTGAAGGTGAAAAATTCGACAGGGGTGGTGCCGTATTCTTTTTGGAGGTCGGCGATGCCGACGTTGTCTTCAATGACACGGACGAGTTTACCATCCCGATTATACACTTTGTATGTAGAAGCCTTGTTGGCAGAGCTGTGGGTGTTGACAAAATAGTCGAAGGTGCTGCTGAACTGGGCGCTGTTCGATCCCTTTTCTGAGGACAATTGTTGGGGTTGTTTGCCTTTGAGCGAAACGGCATGATCTCGCGTTGGAGGGGCGATTTGGCGGCAGCCTGATAGTAGACCATGCCATTTTTTTCGTCGACGCCATAAAAAGAAGTCACGTCAAAATCGCCTTTGTGAGTTGGCGTTCCAGCTTGCCGTCCATATTGTATAGGTAGATGTGGTTGTGTCCGTCCGGCTTCGCTGGTCCAAAGAAATTGTTTACCGTTTTTGAGGAAGGTGAGGTCGTCGGTGATGTCGATGTAGTATTTGTTGGATTCTTTGAGTAGGGAGTGGGTGCGTCCTGTTTTGGCATCGGCGACCAGGAGTTCGAGTTCGCTTTGGTGGCGGTTCATGCGGGTGACGCAGAGTTTGTTGGCGTCCTCGGTCCATTTGATGCGGGGGATGTATTCGGTGTCGTTGCCAATGTCTACTTTGACGGTTCTGTTGGTCGCCAGGTCGTAGATGTGGATGCTTACGTTGGCGTTGTCTTCTCCCACTTTGGGGTATTTGAAGGTTTCGTATTCGGGGTAGGCATCGTCGTGGTAGAGGGTCATGGTGAATTCGCGGACCTGACTTTCGTCAAAACGGATGAAGGCGACTTTTTGGCCGTCGGCGACCAGTGGAAGGCTTTCGCAAAAGAAAATTCTTCTTCATATACCCAGTCGGCGGCACCATTGATGATGGCGTTCTTTTTACCGTCTTTGGTTATCTGGACTTCTTTGCCGGTGGTGAGGTCTTTGTAGTAGAGGTTGTTGTCGATGGAGTAAGCCACTTTGGAGGCATCGGGGCTGAAGGTGGCGTCGCGCTGTTTGCCGGATTCGCTGAGGGGTACCAGCGACCGGCTATCCCAGACGTAGAAACTGGCTTTGGTAGAATGGCGGTAGATGGGATCGGTCTGGGTCTTGATCAGCATCTTTTTTTCGTCGTCGCTGAAGGTGTAGCCGTTTATTTGCCCGTCAAATCCCTCTGGTGCGGCCACCTCGCTTCCGCTAAACAGGGTGGTGGTGGGGTTGCCGTTGGTCAGGTCGTATTGCACAACTTCGTTGGCAACCAGCCGGGTGTAATGCTTTCCGTCTTTTGAAATTTAAAACCAGGTACGGATTTTGGAAAAAAAGTATAGGTCTGCCAGATGTCTTCGACCGTTATTTCTTTGGTGTCCAGCGGTTTTTCCGCCACCTGAGCGGAAAGGGGCACCGTGCTAGCAGTCGTTAAGATCAAAAACAAGAGCGAAAAAAGAAATGACTGGATTTTCATAGTTAAAATTTATTTCGGATTTTCGAAAAAAAATAGCTACAAGACTAAGGGTACGCCCCGTATTTAGGGTAACCCTTTAAAGTTGATTAGAAAAAAGGTTGCCCGAAATTATGGATTTTAAGCCAGATATACTCGTTTTAGTAAAGCTCAAAAAATAAAATTGTCTTTTTGGTGTCTTTGAAAAAATCACAAACCCTGTCTGCCGACAGGCAGGCGCTCACCCCGATAGCTATCGGGGTCGCTTATTTGTAATTTTTATCAAAGACAACGACAAGTTATTTTTCGAGCGAGCCTTAACGAAATTTTAAACCTTTTGGGCCGCAAGCCGTCTAAAACCAAAACCAATCTGCATATGCGATTTCTTCTACCCATTGCTTTTACGATTGTCCTTTGTTGTTCCTGTACGGAAAAGGAGACGGTTTATGTCAATAACCACGAAAATGTACTCGTCGACGGCAATATGGTCCCGCCCTACTCGGAGGTGACCACCGTACAGATCCAGAACTACATCAACAAGCTCTACATCGACCTGCTGGCCCGCGAACCCGATTTTATAGAACTGGACAATACAACCACCTTTCTCAAAAATAACGATCTCAGCCCCTCTGCCCGTACCCAGCTCGTAAATAATTTGCTCGAAAGAGACGAATATTTCGACCGCCTCTGGGAGGTGTACCGCCGGGCCTACCTCAATGGGGCGACCAACCAGGAAATCGAGGTAAGGTTGTTTCTCTTTACACAAGAATACGAGATCGTCGTACAGAACCCGGAGCCCTTTGCACAGGCACTGGCGGCAGCATATTTGCTGGAAATCGAAAAGCTGGAATTACTCCTCGCCGCTCCCGAAGCCTATGCCGACGGCACCATCACCATCGACGAATACCTCCAACGCATTGCCTACAACAACATCTACGACCAGATCAACATGGGCGCCGAGAACATGGTCTTGTCCTGCTTCGAAAATTTCCTCAAACGACTCCCCACCGAAGCCGAACGCAATGCCGGGGTGCGGATGATCAACGGCGAATCATCTCAACTACTTCTCCAGGACGGCAACGACAAACTCGAATTTGTACAGATCGTAACCTCTACTCCCGAATTTTACGAAGGGCTGAGCCGGGATGTTTATCAACAACTCCTCCTGCGCGATCCCACCTCCGAAGAGATGAGCACGATCACCGCTCAACTGACCAATGACAAAGATTTTGAAGGCATTCAACTACAAATCGCCATCAGTGACGAATACGCTGGTTTTTAGACAGTGATCAGAAAATAGCCTCGGTTTCAACCCCCTTCGAAAGCACCTTGTTATGAAAAAATATATACTTTTTGCGATCTTTTTTGCGGCAACGTTCACCGCTTGCCGCAAAGATACCACAACGGTTCACCAAAACACAGTCGACAATTACATTTACGGCATCGACGGAGAAAACCTCTACCAGTCAAACGCCGAAAAGAACAAACAAAAATCGCCCGAACAATACGTTTCCATCCTCTACTCCAATCTCTTTCAGGACGGTATTGCTCAAAATGACCTCACCGACCTTGCGGAAATACGAAGAGCCATCGGCGATAAACAACTGGCTGACGAATTGATCCTCAACGCCTTCGTCAACGATGCCGGAGTGGTCATACCCACCAACACCGAAATGAGAGAGAACATAGAGCAGTTCATCGAAAATACCTACCTGCGATTCTTTTTGCGTAAGCCCGATCCCTACGAAGTATTCGAGTTGAAAAACGAGATCGAAAACGATACCGTACTGACGCCCGAGTTGATCTACCAGGCTTTTGCTTTGTCGAATGAGTATAAGTTTTATTGATATGCTGATATGCTGATATGCTGATATGCTGATATGCTGATATGCTGATTTGTTGATGCTTGCCGTGAAGGCGAAGCGATAGCGTAGTCCCCCGTATCAAGTCCGGGGCAGGCTTTCATGGTGCTGATTCGTGCCGTGAAGGCGAAACGTAGTGGAGTCCCCCGTATCAAGTCCGGGGCAGGCTTTCATGGTGCTGATGTGCATCAACTCATTAACCATTAGCAAATCAGCAAATTGAAAACCATTCCTTCACCCAGTGATAGAACGACCTATTATGAAAAGAAGAAAATTTTTACAAAAAGCATCCCTCACCGCAGCCACTACCATTGCTGCGCCCTATATTTTGCCGACAGGCCGCTTGTTTGCCCGTACCGGCACAAGAGTTGTCAACCACGTGGTATTGGTGTTATTTGCCGGAGGTATCCGCAACCAGGAATCGGTACAACAACTATACGTCAATACCCAAAACGGTTTCAGCACTACCGGCAATGTGATGCGCAATATGTTGACGGGCAACGCTCCCACCAATGACCTCGAACCCTTTGGCAACGAACAGATGTGGAGCCCCGTACTCACCACCCCGCTGGAGCAACAGGGCGCCCTCTTTCGGGAAATGATCTATTCCACCGGCACCCCCGGCCACTACAACGGCCACACCGTGGTGATGACGGGTAAGTATGCCGATACCAACGTCAATCTCAACGTCAACCCGGAAAATCCAACCATCTTTGAGTTCTACCGCAAACACAGCGATCCAGCCCGCTCTGCCATCAACGCCTGGTGGATATCCGAAGGGCTGGGGCCATATCCTTCCCTCAACTACAGCCAGGACCCCCTGTACGGCGCTGCCTATGGTGCCAACTATCTGCGACCGGCCAGTGTATTTGTCGATCCCGGTCAGGATCAATTCAACAATATACAGACGTACCAGCCCGATGATGTGCAACGGATCGATCGCGTTAAACAATTGCTCGATAAAAATTTCGACAAATCCGTTGACGACCTGCCAGGCATCCACAACACCCCCGAAAACCGCGAACAGATCAAAGCCTTCCTGAGCGACTCCATCATGGCGGCCCAAAACGGTACTTTCGAAGCAGCCGTACCCGACGGCAGCGGCCTTATCACCGGCGACATCATCAATATTTCATCCGCATGGCGGGTACTCAAAGAATTTGCGCCCGAATTGACCGTGATCAATACCACCAACCTCGACGTCTGTCACAACAATTTTGGCCAGTACCTCAACTTCCTCCACCGGGCCGACTACGGCGTGGGGTGGCTCTGGGATAAAATACAAGGCCCCGAAGGCGCCGCCGCCGGCCTCAAAGACGATACCATCATGATATGTGTACCCGAACACGGCCGCAACTGGATGACCAATAACCAAACCGACAACTTCGGCATGCGGGCCCTCGACCACACCACGGAGGACGTCAACAACCTGCCCGGCTACTCCCTGGAATACGAAAATTCCAGACGGATTTTTGCCCTCATCGTTGGGCCGCAAGACAAGGTCGATTATATGGGTGATTTTGGAACGCCGGGAGATCCGGTGGGCGAATCCATCGATATTGCACCGACGATTGCTCACATCCTCGATTTTTATGAGGACATCCCTTCCGGGAAATTGCCGGGACGCGTATTGTCGGAGGCCTTTGTTTAGGAAAGTCAATCAGAAATAAAATGATCTAACAATGAAATTTCGAATTGTATTTTTTATAG
Source organism: Saprospiraceae bacterium (assembly GCA_965222105.1). GTDB lineage: Bacteria > Bacteroidota > Bacteroidia > Chitinophagales > Saprospiraceae > CALGLS01. Next base: position 30,495 of record CBDCTQ010000025.1, read on the forward strand.
CCTCTCTGAGTGTTTTTGCCTGGGCTTGTCAGGACAAAAACGAGGACATCTTTGAAGAGACGCCAGAGGCACCTTTCAATCCGTTTGACACGATCGATTATACCCTCGAAGTGACCAATCCCGACCCGGTAGATTCGGCCAGTTTCCTGGGAATCCATCAGTATATTTTGGCGCAAACCTGCAATCAGCCGGGCTGCCACGACGGAAGTTTTGAACCCGATTTTCGCACCGTTCAAAGCTCTTACAATACCCTGGTGTATCATCCGGTGTTTAAAAATTACGATCCCCAGGTCGATGGCCAGCCCCGGCTTCCGGCGCGGGTGGTGCCCGGCGACCCCGACCGGTCGATGTTGTACCATCGGGTGGCCTACGATAATCCTCCCGGCTTCGAGCAAATGCCGGCAACGGGCATCGCCATCCCCGATAGTCAGATCGGGTTGATCCGCCAGTGGATCGAAGGGGGAGCAACCGATGCTTTTGGGAATCCGTCGATGGCTACCAGTTCGCAGCCTAATTGTTATGGAGTGCTTGGATTTTTACCCAACCTGGGGAACATCCGGGTCGATACCGTCCGGGGTGGAGGCATGTACAACCCCTTTGTGACCTTGGTGAATCAGGACATAACCCTCTGGTTTTTGTACGGCGACAACGCCTTGTTGGGTGAATTCAGTTTTGGTGACAACCTGGGCTACAACAAGATCAAGCTCTCCCTCGACCGGCTCGACTTCGGCAACGCCGTCGAACTGGATATGGAAGTGCCCGATGTGCCGTTGGAGTTTCCCAGTGTGTACAGCGAACCCTTCAACGCTTTTCCGATCTTTTACACCCAACGAGTGACTTTCAACCCGGCGGCGCTCGGATTTGAAAGCGGCGATGTCGTGTACATCCGCACTTATGTACAGGACGACGATCATGAAGAACCCACGGAGATCCCGGAGCTGCTGACCAATTTTCTGCTGAAGAATTATTTTGCATTTTACATCAATTAACCTTAGCGTACACAAAACCAACCACCATCTAAAAACGCAATAAATGACCCATCGAATTCTTTTACTGGCCCTGCTCATTTTGGCGACAGCCTGCACCAAAGAGCTGGACGACAAACACATTGATAACAATGTAAACCCGGAAATTGGCGACGAGCCGGTCATCGAATTGGTAACTGTATCGACCACTTCGGTTCAGGCATATGTCGACTCCATTGCGTTTAAGATCAGTTATTTGGATGGCGACGGTGACCTGGGCACTACCGATCCGGATGTCCACTCCATCGAACTGGTCGACAATCGCAATGCCGATCTTTTTGTGTTTGGCTATCACCTTTCGCCGCGCACGCCGGAAGGCAGCGAACTGACCATCCAGGGCGAACTCGATATCGTGTTGGAGAATACCATTTTGCTCGACGACAGTAATGAATCCGAATCTACGACTTTTTCCATCCGGCTCAAAGACCGGGCGGGCAACTGGAGCAACGTGGTGGAAACCGAAGAAGTGACGGTGACGCAATGAGGCGAGGGGTCATTTTCCTTCCTGCAAATTCTTCAACCGTTCTCTGATCAACTTTCTTTCCTGTTTTTCTTTTATGGTAGTTGCCGGTGCAGCTCTTTCCGAGCAATCGGCGATGGGACAACGCTGACAAGTGACGTTGACTTCTGCGACGGCGATGGCGGGGTCGTTCCAAAAGGCGATTTTTTGCCGCAGAGCATCGTCCAACAATATACCTACGGTGAGGCTGACATTGTGATTGGGAGAGGAGTAGGCGGGGCGTGCGAAGGTGAAGCAAAGGTATTCCGCATCGGTGCCGTGGTATCGGATGCGTTGGGCACCGGTGAGGATGTCTGGGAAGGGCGCATTGCTTTTTTCGTAGAGTTCTTTTAGCAGTGAGAGGGTTTGCCAGCGTCGGCAATAATGTTCCAACAATCCGTTTGCGTGGGGATGGTGGGGGTGGTTGAGGTGTAGTTCTTTGTCGATGTCGTAAAAATCCGTTTGGGTGTTGTGGATGCAGCGGATGAAGTAAAGCCGCGACAATCCAAAGTGGCGGGGCAGCATGCTGACCATGCGGTGGAGCATCATTTCGGGAGAAACCCGGTATTTGTGCATGACCTCTGTAAACAGGTTGGGGTGCCAGGAAGACTTCTGAAATATTTGGTGGATGTCGCGCACCAGGCTGCCTTCGTCGATGAGGACGGCTGCTGCGAAGTAAGAGGCTTTGAAGTGGTTGTACACCTCGCCGAAATTGTTGACTTCGAGCAGAGAGGAGGTATTGGCGCGTTGCTTGATTTGGAGGTGTTGAAATCCCAGCTCTTTGGCCATTTGGAAGGCTTGCTGTGTTTTTGAAAGTGTATTGTTGAGCAGGAGTTGCTTTTTGTGGGGGATGTAAACGGCTCTGAGAAATTGCAGTTCCGGGAACCGGTCCAGCCCGTTGTATTTGATGCGATAGTTGTATTTTTTTTGGAGTACGTTTGCCAGCAAACCCGGTTCTACGGTGGTGCCTCTTGGGAGGTGGTGTTCGTCGATGAAGGCGGAGGCGGCACGTTCGATTTCTTCAAAATAGTTGAAGTTGAGCTCCTGGTAGGCGCGCATGGCGCGGTGGTAGAAATTGCCTTCCTGAACGGCGTAGTTGCGGGCCAGCTCTACCAGGGTGGAGATGAAGGCCCCTACGTGTTTGGGGGCGTTGGCGATGATCTCCACCACTTTGGCCAGCTCGATGCCGAATAGGTCGAGGGGCAGCTCGTTGAGGAAATTGGAGCGGAGGAGTTTGCCTACGGGGGCCAGGTTGCCGGTCAGCTCTTCGGAGGTCAGCTCTTCGAGGGGTATGTTGAGGGCGTTGGCCAGGGCGGTCATTTTGTCTTTTTTGGGGTATTTTTTTCCTTTTTCGATTTCGTTGAGGTAGGAGGCGGAGATGCCGGACCGCTTGGCCAGATCGTCGAACAGGAGACCTTGTTGCTGCCGGTGTTGGCGCAGCTTCAAGCCGAAGATGATTTTGGAGTGCTGGGATTTTGAAGCCATTTTTTTTAGTTAAGCCTTTAGGGTTTTGTGTTTACGATCTGTTTGTTCTGTTTATACTTCGAAGTATTTCTAGTGAATTGCGCAACAAGTATAAAGTTTATTTGGCCTTCGGCCAAATGAAATTTGAAACACAGTAGTCACAATTTGGTCACAATAGTAGTTTGCCCTTCGGGCGAAAGGAATTTGAAACACAGTAGGCACAATAGGTCACAATAGTAGTTTGCCCTTCGGGCGAAAGGAATTTGAAACACAGTAGGCACAATAGGTCACAATAGTAGTTTGCCCTTTGGGCGAAAGGAATTTGAAACACAGTAGGCACAATAGGTCACAATAGTAGTTTGCCCTTTGGGCAAAAGGAATTTGAAACAGAACAGGCACAATAGGTCACCTAGTAGCTGCCGATAGCATAAAAACCCTATGTGTACTATGTGCCTATGTGTTTCCCACCCCCTTACTGCCGGAGGCATAAAAGAACCACAAAAAGAAACAAAGTAGTTTGCCGATCAGGCAAATGAAAATTGAAACACAGTAGGCACAATAGGTCACAATAGTAGTTTGCCCTTTGGGCAAAAGGAATTTGAAACAGAACAGGCATAATAGGTCACCTATGTAGCTGCCGACCGCATAAAAACCCTATGTGTACTATGTGCCTATGTGTTTCCCACCCCCTTACTGCCGGAGGCATAAAAGAACCACAAAAAGAAACAAAGTAGTTTGCCGATCGGGCAAATGAAAATTGAAACAAAGTAGGCACAATAGGTCACAATAGTAGTTTGCCCATCGGGCAAAAGGAATTTGAAACACAATAGGCACAATAGAGCACCTAGTAGCTGCCGACCGCATAAAAACCCTATGTGTACTATGTGCCTATGTGTTTCCCACCCCCTTACTGCCGGAGGCATAAAAGAATCACAAAAAGAAACAAAGTAGTTTGCCGATCAGGCAAATGAAAATTGAAACACAATAGGCACAATAGGTCACAAAGTAGCTGCCGACCGCATGAAAATCCTATGTGTACTATGTGCCTATGTGTTTCCCACCCCCTTACTGCCGGAGGCATAAAAGAACCACAAAAAGAAACAAAGTAGTTTGCCGATCAGGCAAATAAAATTTGAAACACAGTAGGCACAATAGGTCACAATAGTAGTTTGTTCTTTGGGCAAAAGGAATTTGAAACAGAACAGGCATAATAGGTCACCTAGTAGCTGCCGACCGCATAAAAACCCTATGTGTACTATATGCCTATGTGTTTCCCACCCCCTTACTGCCGGAGGCATAAAGAACTACAATAGGAAACAAAGTAGTTTGCCCTTTGGGCAAATGAAAATTGAAACACAATAGGCACAATAGAGCACATAGTAGCTGCCGACCGCATAAAAATCCTATGTGTACTATGTGCCTATGTGTTTCCCAAGAACTTACTGCCGGAGGCATAAAAGAACCACAAAAAGAAACAAGGTAGTTTGCCCATCGGGCAAATGAAAATTGAAACACAATAGGCACAATAGGTCACAAAGTAGCTGCCGACCGCATGAAAATCCTATGTGTACTATGTGCCTATGTGTTTCCCACCCCCTTACTGCCGGAGGCATAAAAGAACCACAAAAAGAAACAAAGTAGTTTGCCGATCAGGCAAAAGGAATTTGAAACACAATAGGCACAATAGAGCACATAGTAGTTGCCGACCGCATAAAAATCCTATGTGTACTATGTGCCTATGTGTTTCCCACCCCCTTACTGCCGGAGGCATAAAAGAACCACAAAAAGAAACAAAGTTGCTTGCCCATCGGGCAAATGAAAATTGAAACACAATAGGCACAATAGAGCACATAGTAGCTGCCGACCGCATAAAAACCCTATGTGTACTATGTGTCTATGTGTTTCCCACCCCCTTACTGCCGGAAGCATAAAAGAACCACAAAAAGAAACAAAGCAGTTTACCCATCGGGCAAATGAAAATTGAAACACAACAGGCACAATAGAGCACATAGTAGTTGCCGACCGCATGAAAATCCTATGTGTACTATGTGCCTATGTGTTTCCCACCCCCTTACTGCCGGAGGCATAAAAGAACCACAAAAAGAAACAAAGTAGTTTGCCCATCGGGCAAATGAAAATTGAAACACAATAGGCACAATAGGTCACCTAGTAGCTGCCGACAGCATAATAAAAACCCTATGTGTACTATGTGTCTATGTGTTTCCCAACGACTTACTGCCGGAGGCAGAAAGAACCATATACCCTAATACAACTTTCCTGACCTGGACATAATGTGTTTTCTACTTGTCAACACTACAGTTCAGGCAAATTGCGGAAATATTCATTAACAAATGTAACTTGCCCCTCCTTAAAAATATTCTGGCAGGTAAAGTTAAGGATCATGGATTTAGGCACCTTTAACAAACGGGCATAAGTCATCGCTTGAGCATGAAACAATGGAATAATCTCCAGGGCAGCTTTTAATTCAACAACGATACAGTCTTCAACCAATAGATCGTACTGAAGTTTCGCATCAAGTATTTTACCTTTGTAATTGATCGGAATCGTTTGCTGCCGGGTCACTGTAATACCCCTCAGCTCCAACTCATAGACCATACATTCTTCATACACCTTTTCCAATAAACCAGGCCCCAACTCTTTATGCACTTCAATGGCTGCCCCAATAATTTCGTACGTTAGTTCTCGTAAATAAGATTTCGTAAGTTTACTCATAGTCATCAATTTTTAAAGGATTTCTTATAAGAGTGTGTTGGAATTAAACCCTGCTTTTTGTTAAAAATCCAAACTTAGTTTTATTTTGGCAAAATATGGAGAGAACACCCATCTATGAAGCGCGTATTGCCAAATTTAAGGGCCTGTCGGAGGTGCTCAAGGCCAAATACATCCGGTTTTCGGTGGTGCGGCTGCTCAGTTTCGTGGTGGCTCTGGGCATCGTGGTTTGGTGTTTCACCTGGCATGTAGCCGCAGGCGTGGCGTCGGTTATGTTGCTATTGCCGGCTTTCGCCAAATTTGTCAGATGGCATCAATATGTTCAACAACAACAATACCACAACGAACGCCTCCAGACCATCAACCAGCATGAAAAAAATGCACTACACATGGACTGGTCGGCCTTCCACACCGGTACGGAATTTCAAGACCTACAGCACGCCAACAACATCGACCTCGACCTGTTCGGGCCGCACTCCTTTTACCAATATTGTTGCCGGGCCACCACCGCCATCGGCAAGCAGTGCCTGGCCACCATTCTTCAACAGCCGGCCAACGCTTCGGTGATCGCCCTTCGCCAAAAGGCCATCACCGAGCTGAAAGACAAACTCGACTGGCGACAAAACCTACAGGCCCACGGCCAATCCGCCAATGACAGTCTCCAGCACATCGCAGCCCTCAAAGCCTGGCTCCACGATCCCGTTTTTGTGAAAAACAACAAAGCATACCTCGCAGCCATCTATCTGATGCCCCTCTGGATATTGCTGGCTGCCTTGCTCAGCATTTTTTACATCCCCTGGCAGCTCGGACTGTTTTTTTTGATCCTCCCCGGATGGATACTCAAAAAGACACTCCAACAAGTTAATGAGACCCACACCCGTACCACCCATGCGGAAAAAATGCTGGCCGTATATGGCCGCCTGATCGAACACATCGAAAACGAATCTTTCCAATCTGAACGCCTTCAGGAATTGCAACAAACATTTCGCCTGGACCAACAATCTGCTTCCGGGGCCATCAAAAGGCTATCCTATCTCATCAGTCAACTCAACGTGCGCTACAACGTTTTTGCGATTTTTCTAAACGTCATCATGCTCTGGGACCTCCGCTGGGTGCGCCAACTGGAAATTTGGAAACAACAATGGCGCGATCAACTTCCGCAATGGTTCGATGCTCTCAAAGAGTTTGAAGCCCTCAGCAGCCTGGCAACGGTATGGTACAACAACCCCGACTGGACATTACCCACCATCAACCCCCAACAACATTTGCACGCAAGTGCGCTAGGCCACCCCCTGATCGATCCTGCCAAACGGATTTGCAACGACTTCCAGATGCCCACCAGCGGCCACATCAAATTGGTAACGGGCTCCAACATGGCCGGCAAAAGCACCTTCCTGCGCACCGTCGGCCTCAACATCGTACTGGCTATGGCAGGTTCTGCCGTTTGTGCCAAACAGATGGAATTGCCGCTCCTGCAAGTACACACCAGTATGCGCACACAGGATGCCCTCCACGAAAGCACCTCTTCTTTTTACGCCGAACTCAAACGCCTAAAAACCATCATCGAAGCCGTCGAAGCCAAAGACAATGTTTTTTTTCTGCTCGACGAGATCCTCAAAGGCACCAACTCCAACGACCGCCACACCGGCTCAAAGGCCCTTATCCGGCAACTGATCGAAAATGGAGGGGCAGGCATCATCGCCACCCACGACCTCGAACTAGGCCTCCTCGAAGCCCAATACAACGGCGCCATCCAAAACCTCTGCATGGAGGTAGAGGTGCGGGGAGATGAATTGCTGTTCGACTACAAACTCAAAAAAGGCGTCAGCCAAAGCTTCAACGCCACCCACCTGATGCGCAACATCGGCATTCGGATCAATGATTGACTTTTTAGAAAAACTTTCCCTCAATTCCTTCGCTTTCTCCCCAACTTTTCCTATGTTTACACTTCCATTCTTGCCAGGAGCACTGGCCGTCCAAGTTATCCAGTCTGATTGCAACCATTTATCAACACTTAACCCGTTTGCTATGAAAAAGAACAGGACTTGGATATGCCGCTTACTACCCCTTTGCCTCTTAGTTTTAATTGCCCGTTTTGGCTATAGCCAATGCAATGGCAACCCCGTGCCGTCGATTACTGGTTTTACAATGGACACCTATTGCGCTGGTGAATGTGACGGCGGTATCGATCTGATGGTTACAGGTGGGACGGCTCCCTACACCTTCTCCTGGAACAATGGATCAAATACCGAGAACCTGTCAAACCTTTGTTCCGGCGAGTATTGCGTCACCGTAACCGATGCAGCAAATTGTAGTGTCGTAGAGTGTTTTTTTGTAAATGAACCCGCTCCCATCTGGATATCTATGTCCTGGATCGACCCAAGCCCAGGGATTCCAGATGGATCCGTTTCGGTAATCGTAGATGGAGGAACTGGCCCTTACACCTATTTGTGGAGTGATGGACAGACCACAGCCACTGCTTTTGGCTTATCTGAAGGAACCTATTGTGTGATTGTGACTGATAACAATGGCTGCTCGGCCTCTTCTTGTGCCGATTTGGTGGCATCCACCCTCCAAATAGAAATCGAAGGCCCCGACCAGCTTTGCATAGGCGAATGCGGCACCTTCGCTGCTGTAAATTATGGCACAGCCGACGCATGCTTTTACGAGTGGATCTACCAGGGAATGACTTCCACCTCCCAGATCATTGACATCTGTCCCTCCAGCCCTGGCGGCGATTACATCGAAGTGACGGTGATCGACTGCAACGGCACCTTTACCGAAACCTATACCCATTATCTGGAAGTGACCAACCTTATACCCTTGGAAATTGTCTCTTCCTCTCTGGCTTCCTGCCCCGACAACGACACCACCTCCGTCTGCGACAAAACCTGCTCCAACAGCACCGTCAACTACACCGTGCCCGGCAGCCAAAACATCAACCTGGAATGGGAGGTACTCGGCGCCGAAAGTTATACCGTTGATAACAACCTGCTTACAGTAACCTGGGGCAACCCGGGTGTGGGAGAAGTGATCGTTCATTCCGACGGAGGGGGAGGGGCTAGTCCACTGAAATTGAATTGTTACCAAACTACTGCCACCTCCCTCAATGCATGGGTTACCGTCCGGGCTGGAAGAGGAGTTCCTCCTTACACCTACGCCTGGAGCAATGGCGCCAGCACCGCTTCGATGAACGATTTTCCGGGGGTCTATCAGGTGACGGTGACGGATAGCGATGGCGTTACAGATGTCTGCGAAATTGAAATTGTCAATTCTTCCAATGGTTGTGGCATTTATCCTTTTGGCGGTGTGGAAATTGGGCATCCTTGCGGATCGTTCGATACCGGATGGCTGAACATCAGTACGTCGGGCGGACCCTATGAATGGAATTGGAGCAACGGCATGACGGGAACCGGTACCTTGGATGCCCTTCCCCCTGACGAATATTGTGTCACCATTTCGGACCTCGCCGACCCGGATTGTTCGATGTCCACCTGTTTTACCATATACGAGTCGGAGGGTATGTTTGTCCATGCCTATGTACTGAGTGAAGTACAAGGTACTGCCAACGTACAGGTCTTTGGAGGCAACCCACCCTACGCTTATGAATGGATCGACCCCAGTGGCAATAGTGTCTCAACAAATTCAATTCTGGGGAATGCACCTCCGGGAACTTACACCTTGGTTGTTGTGGACAACAGCGGCTGTTCTTCTGTCGAACAGGTAGATATCTACGTCTCTAGCCCCAATTGCGAGTTCAACGCCTATCTCACCATCGACCAGATGCCTTCTGATTGCTATACCACGGATGCTGCCCTGACGGCGGCTCCTGGAAGCGGGCTCGGACCTTATTCTTACTCTTGGAGCAATGGCAGCACAGATACCAGCATCGACAATATTGGCTTTGGCACTCACTGTGTGACAGTGGTCGATGCCAATGGCTGCGAGGATATCCAGTGTATAACCCTTCCTTGCAATGAGAATATCCTGCCTTCCTGCTCTGGCCAGGGTTCTCTCTGTATCGACATCATCCCCGAACCCATTGCCAAAATACTCACTGAACCGCCTGCCGTCAACGGAGTCGTGGAGTTGTGTAAAGGGGAGACGGTGCTCTTGCAAAATGAAAGCGCTTACGCGGAAAATTATATATGGGAACTGGGCGACGGCTATGCCACTGCGGCAGAAAACCTCGAATACGCCTACGAGGAGGCGGGCCTGTATGCCGTCAACCTCATTGCCCGCAACGAATGTTTTTGCATCGACACTACTTCTATTTTTATCCTCGTTTCCGATGCCGAAATCCCGGAGATATTATGCAAAGGGACGACCTGTTCTAACAATGAACAGACGTACACCACCAATGCCGATTGCGGCAATTTTCTTTGGGGCGTTTCCGCAAACGGGACCATCACCAGCGGTGGCGGCCCTTCCGATAATTTTGTAACCGTCAACTGGGGCAACGGGCCCACCGGAGAAGTCAGCATACAGGTGTTCAACTGCACTGGTCAGTATTGCGACCAGCCTACCGTCGAGCAGATACCCATCATACAAGACGGAACCCCCATCGAAGGCCCCGACAAGGTCTGCCCCGGAGAAGTAAGCACCTATTCCCTCCCGCTATGGACGGGTACTTCCTATAATTGGTCGGTAGCTCCGGGCGGCGAAATAAAATCGGGCCAGTTCACCAATACCATCACCGTAAAATGGAATGTCGAACAAAACGCCAACGACCCGCTCTGGGTGGCTTGCACCTACGAAAATTGCTTCCTCGGTTGCGGTGGCGAAAGCTATAAAGACATCGGTCTGACGCCGGAATACTATCTGGCCGGTGAGATCGAAGTTTGTGAAAACACCACTTCCTCCTACGCTGCCTTCGACGCCATTCAGGACAATCCGGTGTCCTGCCACTGGGAAGTTACCGACCCGGGTGGCACCATATATTGGACAGCTAATTCGACTACCTCCGTGAACATACCCTGGCCACTCTCTCCTGGAAAATACACATTGCTGGCTACTCCCGTCAATCCCGACGATTTTTGTAACAATGAGTACACGATTTATGTAAATGTAAATGCCGGACCGCCACCCCTCACCGAGATCAGCGGAGAGACTTCTATCTGTCCGGGAGAGTTTTATACCTATGAGGCGGTAGCCAACCAGGGTGGAGTAGCCTATAGTTGGCAGATCAACAACGGCGGCACCGTCACAGAAGAAATCGGCGACGCCATCAATGTGCAGTGGGCAGATGACCCTCCTTACGAACTCACCATCGTACAGATCAGTACCAATGGATTGCCTTGTGAGTCGCTGCCTTACACCATGTCGGTGGTGCCCATAGGAAGCGTCGAGATGAATGGCCCCGGCGCCCTTTGCGTGGAAGAGAGTGCTACCTACACCGCTACGGCTTCGGGTGAACCCAGCTACGAATGGAGCATCAGCCCTGACAACGTCGGAAGCATACTCGAAGGGCAGGGCACGGGCAATGTCGAAGTGCTTTGGCATGTGGCAGGCAATGCCGCCATCACGGTATCTGTTTGTGGGGTCGATGAAAATATTGCCGTATCCATTGCCGGTTTCCCGGAACCGGAAGTCGTTCACCCCGACGAATTATGTCCGGGAGAATCTGGCCAGGTAAGTGCTACGGACACCTATTCTTCATACAGTTGGCGGAACGAAAACGGCGATCAAACCTCCACGGCTGCTGCGCCGAATTTAACGCCGGGTTACTACGAACTGGTAGTGACCAACAGCACCGGCTGTGAAGGACAAACCACCTTTGAAATCGACGAGTTGCCTGGCCCGGAAATATCCATCTCCAATCCCAGTTTTGATTTTTATTGCGAAGTGGCGGGGGTGCCCATCCCCACCTTATCGGCCCTCAATACCGATGATGGATATACCTACGAGTGGCATCGCAACGGCATACCGCTCAACGTTTTTACGGACACGTACACCCCCACCATCGGCGGCAACTATTCGGTGGTGGTAACAGACGTCAATGGCTGTACCGCCAACTCCAATACGATCAATTTATATGAATCCTGCACCCCGGAAGGTACCTGCGAAAACCTGCCGGGACATGCCGAATGTCCCGACGTAGCCTTTACCTTTTCTACCGGCGATGAATGTCATCACGGACTCTTTGTCAATACTTCCACAGGTTATGTTCCGGGATCCATTCAGTGGAATTTTGGCGATCCGGCCAGTGGCCCCAACAATACCTCTACGCTGGAAGAGCCGGAGCATTATTATCCTGGAGCAGGACTGTACAACGTCTACATGTTGGCAACCAGCCCAACTGACCTCACTTGCTTTATAAACCAAACTTTTGAGGTGCCCGTTCAAGCCAATTTCGATGCCAATCGCACCTGCCCCGGCATAGAAACGAAGTTTGAAGACATCAGTACATTTACACCCGGTACAACGATCACCAACTGGGAATGGGATTTTGGCGACCCGCCCAGTGGTTCCAACAATACATCAACGGATGAACAGCCCAGTCACATTTACGAAAGTACCGGCACCTACGATGTCACCCTCACCGTCACAGCCCAGACGGGCTGTACATCGACGATCACCAAATCGGTGACGATCCATCCGCCGCCACCGGCTGCCTTCACCGTTCCTCAAAATAATTGTGAGCAAACCGCGCTTCCTTTTTCCGCCGACCTGGTGCCGGGCATTACTTCGCAGGAATGGGATTTTGGCGACCCGGCCAGCGGAGAAGCCAATACAGCTGTATCGGCCAACACCTTTCACTCCTTTTCAGCGCCGGGGATTTACGACGTCCAGCTCAAGGTATACAATATATATGGTTGCGCAGACAGTGTGATTATGTCCGTTTCTGTTGATGCCAATGATTTGGAAGGAGAAATCGACATGAATACACCCATTTGCGATGGTCATAGCAGTACGGCAACGGCTCCCGGCGGTGGCGCCAGTTGGGAATGGTCGACGTCCGCTACAACCGCCGACATTACCACTTCCGAAGCGGGGGTCTATGAAGTGACGATCACCGACGACCTGGGATGCACCTACAGCCCGCCTGCCGCCGTACTCGACGTACTCCCCAATCCGGAGGCCACGATCAAAGTGACGGAATACAACGAATTTGGCCAGCCAGCCGATTGCTTTTTCGATGGATATATTCTGTGTGAAGGCGAAGATGTGTATCTCAGTATCAGCGGGATCGGGGATTATTCCTATACCTGGTCGAACGGTCAGTCGGGAAGTGAAATGTTTTACACCGATGAACACAACAATATACTTACAACGGGGGTGCATGACTTCACCGTCACCGTCACCGACAATGTTTCCGGCTGTACCAGCGTTGAAGGTCCCTATACCATCACGGTCAATCCGGTACCTACCGACATTCAGATCGCGACTTTTCCACCCGGCCCGATATGCGAGGGCACCGAAGCTCAATTTGTCGTTACAAACCCGGAGTCCGACCTGACCTATCTTTGGAGCACCGGCGAATATGGAACCGCTATTATGGCCAGCACTGCCGGGGAATACTTTGCCAGGGGCATCAGTAGTTTTGGTTGTGAAGGAGAGAGCAACACCATTGAGATTTACCGTTCGCCGGATGCCAACCTGGTACCGGATGGATGTCATACCCACTGCGCACCCGATACCATTTGCTTGCCGGAAATGCCGGAAGTAGCCAACTATCAATGGTTTTTGGACGGCAGTCCGATCCCGGCTCCTGAAGGCACCGTGGCCGACTATTTGCCACAGACCAGTGGTAGTTATAATGTAGAACTCACCAGCATTTACGGCTGCTTCGCCGCTTCTGAGCCATTCGATCTCACTTTGCAGCCCTATCATAGAGACAGCTTGGAGTTGGGGGCCTGTGCCGGATCGACGGTTACCTACGCCGGAGAAGAACTACTGCCGGGAACCATCACCGAGTTCAATTTTACCAACCAATGGGGATGTGATTCCATCATCAGAGTAACTGTTTTGGAAGACGTTGAATACGAATTTGCGGAAACGCTGACTACCTGCACCGGCACCACGATAGAATACAATGGTGTTGACTACGCCGTTGGTACGGAAATAGATTTGGAATACGTTTCCCAGTTTGGCTGCGACTCGACCATCCATCTGGAAGTGATCGGATTGCCGATCCACGAACTAGAAGAGACCTACAGCGCCTGCTCCGACACGGAATTCCTCTACGCCGGAGAAGTATTGTTACCCGGCACGACCACGGACTTCCCGATGGTCAACCAATACGGCTGCGATTCTCTGGTCAAAGTCACGGTATTGGAGGATCTGGCTTACAGCCAAACGGTGGAACTGGGCGGCTGTGATGGTGACATGGTGACCTACGAAGGCGTGGCTTACCCCAGCGGTAGCGAAGAAACCTTCAATCTGACTACAATGGCAGGTTGCGATTCCATCATCCAGTTGAGCATAGCGGCCTGGCCGACCTCTGACGAGGTGGTGGGACTGAGTACCTGTACGGGCAGCCTGGTCGAATTTGCGGGAGTAATGTTAGGAGGAGGAACGGATACGACCTTCCAGTTGGTCAATCAATACGGTTGCGATTCGATATTGCAGGTTTCGGTAGCAGAAGAGGCGGCTTATGAGGAAGAGGTGCCCTTGTCGGCCTGCGCAGGGGAGATGGCGAGCTACGAAGGGGTGGACTATCCCACCGGCACAGACATAGAGTTTGAATACCTTTCCGTTCAGGGCTGCGATTCGACGATCCATCTGACGGTGTCGTCCTTGCCGGTGTATGAACTGGAAGAGACGTACAGCACCTGTTCCGGCACGACTTTCCTCTACGCCGGAGAAACCCTGTTACCGGGCACGACCACGGACTTCCCGATGGTCAACCAATACGGCTGCGACTCCCTGGTCAAAGTCACGGTATTGGAGGATCTGGCTTACAGCCAAACGGTGGAACTGGGCGGCTGTGATGGTGACATGGTGACCTACGAAGGCGTGGCTTACCCCAGCGGTAGCGAAGAAACCTTCAATCTGACTACAATGGCAGGTTGCGATTCCATCATCCAGTTGAGCATAGCGGCCTGGCCGACTTCCGATGAGGCGGTGGGACTGAGTGCTTGCGTTGGGACGATGGTCGAATTTGCGGAAATAATGTTAGGAGGTGGTACAGATACGACCTTCCAGTTGGTGAACCAGTACGGTTGTGATTCGATATTGCAGGTTTCGGTAGCAGAAGTGGCGGCTTATGAGGAAGAAGTGCCCTTGTCGGCTTGTGAAGGAGAAATGGCTAGTTACGAAGGGGTGGACTATCCCACCGGAACAGATTTAGAGTTTGAATACCTCAGCACGCAAGGCTGCGATTCGACGATCCATCTAACGGTGTCGGCCCTGCCGGTATATGAACTGGAAGAGACCTACAGCATCTGTTCCGGTACGGAATTCCTCTACGCTGGAGAAGTATTGTTGCCAGGCACGACCACGGACTTCCCGATGGTCAACCAATACGGCTGCGACTCTCTGGTCAAAGTCACCGTATTGGAAGATCAGGCTTACAGCCAAATGGTGGAGTTGGGTGGCTGCGATGGTGATATGGTGACTTATGAAGGAGTAAACTATCCGACCGGTACAACGGAAACCTTCGATTTGACGACAGTAGCTGGCTGCGATTCCATCATCCAGTTGAGCATAACGGCCTGGCCGACTACCGATGAAGCGGTGGAGCTGAGTACCTGCGCGGGCAGCCTGGTCGAATTTGCGGGAATAATGTTAGGAGGTGGTACAGATACGACCTTCCAGTTGGTGAACCAGTACGGTTGTGATTCGATATTGCAGGTATCGGTAGCGGAAGTAGCGGCTTATGAAGAAGAAGTGCCTTTGTCGGCCTGCGAAGGGGAGATGGCGACCTACGAAGGGGTGGACTATCCCACCGGTACAGATTTAGAGTTTGAATACCTTTCCGTTCAGGGCTGCGATTCGACGATCCATCTGACGGTGACGGCCTTGCCGGTATATGAAATGGAAGAGACCTACAGCATCTGTTCCGGCACGGAATTCCTCTACGCCGGAGAAGTATTGTTGCCAGGCACGACCACGGACTTCCCGATGGTCAACCAATACGGCTGCGACTCTCTGGTCAAAGTCACCGTATTGGAAGAGCAGGCTTACAGCCAAATGGTGGAGTTGGGCGGCTGCGAAGGCGATATGGTGACTTACGAAGGAGTTAACTATCCGACCGGTACAACAGAAACCTTCGATTTGACGACAGTAGCTGGCTGCGATTCCATCATTCAATTGAGCATAGCAGCCTGGCCGACTACCGATGAAGCGGTGGGGTTGAGTACCTGTGCGGGCAGCCTGGTCGAATTTGCGGGAGTAATGTTAGGAGGGGGAACGGACACGACCTTCCAGTTGGTGAACCAGTACGGTTGCGATTCGATATTGCAGGTATCGGTAGCGGAAGTAGCGGCTTATGAAGAAGAAGTGCCTTTGTCGGCCTGCGAAGGGGAGATGGCGAATTACGAAGGGGTGGACTATCCCACTGGCACAGACCTAGAATTTGAATTTCTGTCTACACAAGGCTGCGATTCGACGATCCATTTAACGGTGTCGGCCCTGCCGGTGTATGAACTGGAAGAGACCTACAGCATCTGTTCGGGCACGGAATTTCTCTACGCCGGAGAAGTATTGTTGCCGGGGACGACCACGGAATTTGACATGATCAGCCAACTGGGTTGTGATTCCATTATCACAGTTGTGGTGATGGAAGATTTAGCTTTTATCGAAACAATAGAACTAAGTGACTGCGAAGGAGGGTCGGTGGTTTTCGATGGGGTAGAATATCCGGTTGGCACCCAAGAGGTTTTAAATTTTACAACAGTGGCCGGGTGCGATTCCATCATTATTTTGGATATAGCTGCATTGCCTTTGAGTGAAAACGAAATAACCATACCAGCCTGTGAAGGCACAACCGTTGATTACAACGGGAGTCTACTCAACGCAGGCCAAACCTATGAATTTACTTTCCCCAACCAGGCGGGTTGCGATTCGGTGGTACAGGTAGTGGTGACGGCCAATCCCGTTACTACAGAAACCGTAAATCTGGAAGGCTGTGAGGGCGAAACGGTTACCTATCAAGGGGCGGAGTATGTCGTAGGAACGCAAACGGATATCCCCCTGACCAACCAATGGGGCTGCGATTCGATCATCCAGTTGAATGTCGTGGCACTAACGATACCCATCGTTCCGGTGACCCTGGAAGTTTGCGCTGGCGAAACAATTGACTACAACGGAGAGGTGCTGGCAGCAGGCAGCGTCACCGAATTTATATTGGAGGCGACCAATGGCTGCGATTCTATTGTTATAGCCGAAGTGGTGGCCTACCCCGAATTCGATTTTGCGGTAAGCGCCACGGAAATACAGTGTTGGAATGCATCCGATGGTGCGATTGAAGTGCTGGACCTGGCAGGCGGCAGCGGTACCTTTAAGGTTTCGCTCGATGAAGTAAACTATCAAACAGAGATGGAATTTACCCATTTGCCGCCAGGCGACTATACCGTGTATGTACAAGATGGCAATGGATGTGTGGAAGAACAGCCGACGAGCATTTCAGAGATTACCCCTTTAGAAGTAGCCTTCGAGGTGCCGGACCTGGTTTGCAAGGAAGATAGCATCCTGGTGCAGAGCATTGTGCTCGGCGGGTTTTCCGATTCGCTGAACATCGTCTGGCCACATGGATTTCTGGGGCCGGTTGCCCCGGTGTATGAGCCCGGCGTCTACCCGGTAGAAGTCTTCAATGAATGCGAGTTGCAGACTTACGACGTGGAAGTATTGTTGGAAGACCGGGAGGGCAGTGGGTATTTCTACGTCCCCAATGCCTTTTCTCCCAATGGTGATGGCACCAACGATATTTTTAAAGCCTATGCAGCGGGCGACATCGAAGTGCTGGTGTACGAGTTGCATTTGTTTGACCGGTGGGGTAATGCCTTGTATAGGACAACGGATGTGAAGGAAGGTTGGAATGGCGTTTTTCTCGATGAGGCGATGAATCCGGGGGTCTATGTCTGGTGGTTGAAGGCGGATGTATTGGTCTGTGGTCGGCGGGTGGTCAGTATATTTGACAAAGGGGATGTTACTATTTTGAAGTGATGCCGCGTTTTCCTCCAGGTAAGTTGTGCACGCATCAAATATTATTTCTATATTTGAATAAGGGCGTGATTTGCGCTGGGAAAAGCATTATTTCAAATAAGGATCATGGCAATTACATTCGAACTACCGACCGACAATTTACTCAACACCCAATGGTACCTCCAAAATGACGGCATTGACCTTGTAAACAAAATGCATTGGTGCTTCCGCAAAGGCGCCGATGCAAAAGTGGTGGATGCCTGGAAAGTCCTATGGAAACATAAAGGCAATCTGGGTTCCAACAAAATCACAATAGCCGTTATTGACAAAGGGTTCGACATCAACCACCCGGATTATAAAGACAAGTTGGTGGCGCCCAAAGATTTTTACAGCCGGCCGCCCAATCACGCCTTTAAAATAAGACCCGAAAAAGACAACGCCGGCCGCTGGGTATCCAATGCCGACCACGGTACCAGTTGTGCCGGTATTGCTCTGGCCAGCGCCAATGGAAAAGGGATCGTAGGAGTGGCGCCGAATGCCCGCTTTATGCCCATCCAGTACAACTCTGCTTCAGGTCTTGATCTGCGCCGGATGTTTCGCCACATCATGGCAAATGGGGGCGACGTGATCAGTTGCAGCTTTGGTACTTTGGGCCAGTCGATGGACCATGATACGGCAAAAGCCATTCTGGATTGCGCTACAAAAGGCCGAAATGGAAAAGGTTGTGTGATCTGTTTTGCTACCGGCAACGACTCCGAGCTGCTCCAACACAAAGAACTGGCCACTCATCCCAACATCATCGCAGTGGGAGCTTCCACAAGTGAAGATACCTTTGCCCCTTATACCAACCGAAGTTTGAACATGTCGGTAGTAGCACCTGGCGGTTATGGGCATTCGGGGACGATGGTTACTACTGATGTGGGCACCATTGTAACCGAGTTAGATGGTACCATCAATGTAGGCAAAGGGAAAAATGACGCCCAGCCACTTTACCGTTTCAACGCCGAAGGCACTTCGTTTGCCTGGCCCGCTGGTCGCTGGTATTGCGGCGCTGATTTTATCGGCCAACCCAAAATTGAAAGCCACTAAAGTGAAAGAAATATTGTGAAAGTACTGCCGACAAAATAGGATCGCCTAACGAATACGACAAAAACGGCCACAGTGTGAAGTATGGCTACGGCAGAGTTAATGCCGCCAATGCAGTGCGCAAAGCACTCGGACTAGAACAGAAAAAGTACCGACGTGCCACCACACCCGACATTTCAATGGTTCCTTCATTTGACATCAACTACGGTACTACGATAAAAGATGAATTGAAGCCCCAGGAAAACAGCCTCTATTTTAAGTATAATGTGCCTGTGCGACTTCAGGGCAAAAACCCTCGTCATAGAAATGGATGTGCCACTAAGTCACAGCGCAGACGATATACTGACCATGTTTATTCAAAAAGGCAAGAAGCCAGATGCTATGTCTAACTACTTGAAGCAAGCCATGCTCAACAATGACCAGCAGACAAAGCTGGTGGTAAAAAGCATTTCGACGGGAGAGTATTATTTAATGGTGAAATGCTTGCGTAATTCAACATGGGCCCAAAGGTGGAGGTAAATTTGAACTTACTTTCCGCATAGAAAATGAAGCGGTGGATACCGTCCAACCCTCCGGTGAAATCTACGCCAGTATCAGAAATGGAAGAATTAGCAGGCGGGTTTAATGGTTCAATTTATAAAAATTCTTAAACTGATCTTTCTAAACTTTTTAAGTTTTCAAACTTGAAAGTTTGACGAAAAGAAAAGTTTGTAGTTTCAATCTCATAATCCAATGAACCTAAAAAGTACTCTTAAAAAGATGGCCCTGGTTATATTGACCCTGGCAGTTGGTTTTGCCCAAAGCAGAGAAATGGCCTGTGAAACCTATTTTTACCTAAGCATTGTAGCGTGTACCGGGGATGGTGTTGATGTAGTCGTAAATGGAAATATTTATGATGAAGGCAACCCTACAGGCATGGAAGTATTGACCAATGCTGCAGGCTGTGATTCTTGTTACCATCGATCTTCACTTTTTTTGATGTTACCACCGAAGAAATAACCTACACAGGTGTGTTGGAGATGGATACACGTATCGATAAATGGCAACGTTTACAATGAAGACAACCCCACAGGCACAGAAATAATTTTTGGTGGCAGCGCCTTTGGCTGCGACTCCATCATCAACATCAACCTCGAATTTGCCACCTCCACCAACCTCGAAATCGTTTCCACCTCATAGCCGCCTGCCCCGACAACGACGACAATGCCGTCTGCGACAAAACCTGTGCCCACAGTACCATCACTTACACCGTGCCCAATAGCCAGGGGCTCGGCCTGGAGTGGGAGGTGCTGGGCGCGGAAAATTATACGGTAGATAACAACCTGCTTACGGTAACCTGGGGAAACCCGGGGGTGGGGGAGGTGATGGTGCATTCCAGGAGGAGTGACAGGTGAATTGGAGGTGTACTGCACCGCAGGCGGAGAAACGCCCCCACCTTTTGGCGATGGCGTTGCATATGCCTTTGTCAATGGGGGCACACCGCCTTACACTTACCTATGGTGCAATGGATATAGTGGTAACGTTAACGAGGATCTTTCTGAAGGATATTGCAGCGTCACCGTGACCGATGCCGTTGGCCAGACCGGCGAATGCGAAGTGCTTATCGACGAATTTGCCCCGGGTTGCACAGGCACTCCCTGGATTAATATGGTAGACAATTCAACATCCGTCCTGCAATACCCCCACTGGCAGCATTGAGCTTTCCATAACGGAGGAACGCTACCCTATAGCTATACCTGGTCGAATGGCGATTCCGCACAAAATATTACCGGATTATCTCCCGGTATCTACGAAGTTACCATCACCGATGACAATGGCTGTGATGTGGTGGCCGGTTTTCCCATTTTTGAAGTGCCGCAAATGTTCGTGCATGTCTATCAGATCGATCTGGTGGAGGACAACGGACTGGGTGGCTCTGTAGGGGTACAGACCTTTGGAGGCGCCCCTCCTTACACTTATTTTGGGGGCCTAACGGAGGTCAGGGAAAATATACAGACGAATTTGTCGTCAGGTACTTATACAGTCACGGTAACCGATGCAAATGGCTGTAGTTCATCAGTAGTCACTAATGTAACCGGTCCCGGACGATCCCAGCTGCCCCATTCACGCTTACCATCACCATCACCGATTTGCCAACAAGTTGTTTCAACGACGACGGAACAATCGTGGCCCACGGCACTGGCCTGGGCACTACCGGCAATTACACCTATCTCTGGGACAACGGTGTTACAACCGCCACCCTTACCAATGTCGGAGGCGGCGTCCACGTCGTCACCGTCACCAGTTCCGATGGTTGCGAAGATGTAGCCTTTATCTCCCTGCCATGCGATCAAACGGCACACCACCACCTGCTCCGGCGAAGGCTCCCTCTGCATCGACATTATCCCCGAACCTCTGCCCAAAATACTCACCGACCCGCCGGCCGTCAACAACGTCGTGGAAGTATGCCGGGGCGAAACCATCCTCTTTCAAAACGAAAGCCTCTATGCCGATCAGTTTGTCTGGGAACTGGGCGACGGCTATTCCACCTCGGCCGAAAATCTGGCCTATGCTTACGACGAAGCTGGTCTGTACGCCGTCTTACTCATCGCCCGCAACGAATGTTTTTGCATCGACACTACTTCCATTTTCATAAATGTGTCGGACGCCGAGATCCCGGAGATCAATTGCATCGGCACCACCTGTTCCAACAATGGAACAGACGTACACCACCAACGCCGATTGTAATACTTTTGTTTGGAGCGTTTCCGCAAATGGGATGGTGATCGACGGTGGTGGCCCCTCCGACGACTTTGTGACCGTCAACTGGGGCAACGGGCCCTCCGGAGAGGTCAGCCTCCAGGTGTCCAATTGCAATAGCCTGTATTGCGATCAACCCACCATCGAACAAATACCCATCATACAAGACGGCACCCCCATCGAAGGCCCGGCCAAAGTATGTCCGGGGGAGGTGAGCATCTATTCCCTCCCGCCCTGGACGGGCACTTCTTTCATCTGGTCGGTGGCTCCGGGTGGCGAAATCAAATCGGGTCAGTCAACCCACACCATCACCGTAAAATGGAACGGTGGAAATGAATGCCAACGATCCCCTTTGGGTAGCTGTGGAATACGAAAACTGTTTCCTCGGCTGTGGCGGCCAAAGCTACAAAGATGTCGACCTGATACCGGAATACTACCTGGCCGGAGAGATCGAAGTTTGTGAAAACACCAATACCTCCTACGCAGCTTTCGATGCCATTCAGGACAACCCGGTGACTTGCCACTGGGAAATTACCGATCCCGCCGGGAATGCCTTTCTATCATTCGCCAGCATGACTTCGGTCGACATCCCCTGGCCCTTGCAACCGGGAAAATACACCGTAGTAGCCACCCCGGTCAACCCCGGCAATTTTTGCAACAATGAGTACACGGTTTATGTAAATGTGAATGCCGGCCCGCCACCACTTACCGCCATCGAAGGAGCATTGTCCATTTGTCCCGGCGACTATTACACCTACGAGGCGGTGACCAACCAGGGCAGTGTGGCCTATCAGTGGCAGATCGTCAATGGCAGTACCGTCGACACGGAAATAGGCGATGCCATCAACGTGCAGTGGGGCAACAATCCACCTTACGAATTGACGGTTTCGCAGATCAGTACCACAGGGTTGGCTTGCGAATCGTTGCCGTTTACACAGATACTTCAACCCATTGGCAGCGTGAATGCCTCCGGGCCGACAGCCTTATGTGTGGAAGAACAGGCCAGCTATTCCGCCACAGCTTCCGGCGACCCCGACTACGAGTGGAATATTTCACCCGCCAATGCCGGATCAATTCTGGAAGGACAGGGCACCTCCAATATCGAAGTGCTGTGGCACATCGTGGGTTCCGCTACGGTGACCGTTTCGATATGTGGTGTCGATGAAATCATTCCGGTGGATTTGGCTGGTTTCCCGGAACCCGAGGTATTACATCCCGACGAATTGTGTCCGGGAAGTACGGGGCCGGTAAGCACCTCGACTGCCTTTGCCACCTACAGTTGGCGCAACGAAAACGGGGTGCAAATATCCTCGGCTGCCAACACCAGCCTGCCACCTGGCTACTACGAACTGGTGGTGACCAATGCCAATGGTTGTGAGGGGCAGGCGAGCTTTGAAATCGACGAATTGCCGGGGCCGGAGGTGAGTATTTCCAACCCGTCGCTCAATGTGTATTGCATTCCGGCCGGTTGGCCCATTCCCACTTTGTATGCTTTAAACACCGAAGAAGGATACACCTACCAATGGCATCAAAACGGGCAGCCCCCTCGGCGTTTTCTCGGAAGTGTATACCCCCACCTCCTCTGGCAGCTTCTATGTGACGGTAACGGATGTGAACGGCTGTACCGGCACCTCCAATATCATTTCCCTTTCGGAAAATTGTACCAGCGGTGGCGGCCCTCCCAGCAATGGGGACTGGCTGCCCTGATATTTCATTTGTCAGTTCGTATGATGGCGCCTGTGTAAATGCATTGTTTGACAACACCACTACCGGGGCCTATATTCCCGGAACGGAAAACTGGATTTTCGGCGACCCGGCTTCGGGAGCCAACAATATTGGAAATGGAGATATGGTGGCTCACACCTATCCCGATTGCCGGCCATTATCCGGTGGTTCTGCTGGTAGACATTGTCGGGGGAGGCACCTGTGGGATAGTGGGGTCGTACGAAGTGCCGGTAGCTGCCGACTTCGACGTAAATAACGTTTGCCCGGGGTTGCCGGCCCAGTTTGAAGACATTAGCCGACTTACCCCCGGATCGTCAGTGGTGGCCTGGTCGTGGAATTTTGGTGACTCAGCCAGCGGCTCCAACAATAATTCTACAGATGAAGCTCCCACTCATGTATACGAATCACCCGGCACCTACAATGTGGAGCTGACGGTCACCGCACAGACGGGATGCACCTCCACCATTACCAGGCCCGGTGACCGTGCTGTTTCCTCCGGCGGCCTCCTTTTCGCTTCCGCAAAACAGTTGTGCTGCTACGGCTCTGCCTTTTTCGGCCGACCTGGTACCGGAAATCACCTCGCAGGAGTGGAATTTTGGCGACCCAGCCAGTGGAGCAGCCAATACGGCCCTGTCGGCCAATACCTACCATTCGTTTTCGGCACCGGGCATTTACGATGTCCAATTGAAGGTGTACAACATCTACGGATGTGTGGACAGTACGACGATTTCCGTATCGGTCGATGCCAATAATTTGACCGGCGACATCAATCTGGACTCTCCCATTTGCGAAGGCAACAACACCCAGGCCAGCGCTCCACCGGGGGGCACCCAGTGGGAGTGGTCGACGGCTGCTCTTACGGAAAATATCACCGTTGGAGCCGCAGGATTGTACGAGGTTACTTTGACAGACGACTTTGGATGTACCTATGTCCCGCCTGCCGCTGTACTCGACGTATTGCCCAACCCCGAAGCCTCGATCAAAGTGACGGAGTACAACGAATTTGGGCAGCCCGCCGATTGTTTTTTCGATGGATACATCCTGTGCGAGGGAGAAGATGTTTACCTCAGCATCAGCGGCATCGGCGATTATTCTTATTCCTGGTCGAATGGCCAGTCCGGCCATGAGGCAGCAATTCTTTAAGTACTGATTTCAAAAGAGAAACACATAGATTAAATGACAAATTGAATCTTCATTTGGATCTGCTTTGCGATTATTTTATAAATAAGTTGCATAGAATTGAGGGTAACCAAGTCAAAAAGCTGTCTGACTTTTTCCCATAAGGCTTTATTGGATCCTGCCTTTCTTCTGGCTGCCAAAAATGTTTGATTTGTCCGCTGTTGTATTTGGTCAAAAAGAAAAGCCAAAAGCATCAATACAGAGAAATTGGCTGCCAAATATTTTTTACCATGCCCAAAGTTGTGTTCAAATTCATAACCCTGGTTTTTGAGGGTATTAAAGGTCTCGTTTTCAATTTTCCAACGAGCACGTCCCACTTTTACAATCTTAACGCAATTGTCAAGGGTAATCGTAATGTCGGTTATCCAGTTGAACACCTTGACTTTGCCTGTTTTCAGATTATGCTCTTCAAAATGAATGAAATTTACCAGAATGTCATTATTAGTTCCATTGAGCATCAATCCGTTTGCAAATTTTGTAATATACTTTTTTCCATTGGCAGTTGTGGACAAAATTTTCATTTTCCCCGCAGCCTCCAATCTTTCTGCCTGCAGGAAAAGATAGCCTTGGCTACCCGGTTTGACGGAAAAAACAAAACGCATATCAATTTCAGGCGTTTGCAAAAAACGGATGACAGGGCCATTGGCAAAAAGGGCATCTCCACCGATGATGATTTTTTTGTCGGGCAGGTTTTCCCGAATTTGGGGCACCAAACGCTTGAAAGCTGCTAGTTCGGAATCGTTTTTTGTTTTTCCATCTTGTTTGACAATATCTTCAATTGATACAGGAAAAACTTCCGAGTACCTGGGGTTGACAATGACGGCTCCCAAAGCATTGTGATGATAAGTGATTGAGCCTCCTTGTTTTTTAGTTTGACAATTTTCACAATGAATCGTTTTGCTCTTAAAATACTGTGTTCCATCAACAGGAATCAATAAATGACCCTCTATTAATTCATAGTCTTTCAATACCCTTTGATGATCAAGTTCTTCCAAATAGGGTTTGAAAAGTGGTTTTAACTCACTGGTCGGCACTTCATCCAAAAGTGTACGTATCGTAGTATCTGAAGGTGTTTGGGTAATGTGAAAGATATTTTTCAAGTTGGCTACCCGATTAGCGAGTTCTCTGGTAAATTTTAATAAAGAACTGTCTTTAATCGAAAAGAGGGCAAAACCACACATCAAAATATTGGACAGCTTATAAGTGGAATTAATAGCTCGTGGCTTTTCAATTGCTTCAAAGCGTTTTTTTAAATCTAAAATCAGGTCGTCAAAAAGCATAATCAGATCGTTTTGTATACAACTTCAAAATTCAAAAATTTGATTTTTATTCCATTTTTCAAAAATTTGACGAACCTGATTCAATAACTGATTAGCAAGTAATTGTTTTTCATAGCATTAAAAACATGAATTTAAATAATATGAATTATACATAGAAATAAACACAAAGTGAAGGATGAAAAAATAATTCACCTTTTTTCAAATGTTTTATACATTGATTTTTAGAACTTAAAGAATTGCTGGCCATGAGGTGGTCTATACCGAAGAACATAACAATACGTTGACGGTGGGTGAACACGACTTTATGGTAACGGTTACCGACAATGTTTCCGGCTGTACGAGCGTGGAGGGGCCTTATACCATCACGGTCAATCCGGTGCCTACGGATATTCAAATAGCGAGTTTTCCACCGGGGCCGGTTTGTGAAGGCACGGAGGCGGTGTTTAGCGTAAGCAATCCCGAATCCGATCTGACTTATTTGTGGAGCACCGGCGAATACGGGACGAGCATCTCTGCAAGCACGGCCGGGGAGTACTACGTCCGGGGCATCAGCAGTTTTGGTTGTGAAGGGGAAAGCGATCCCCTTGAAATTCATCGTTCACCGGATACGGATCTGGTGCCGGATGGTTGCCACACCCATTGTGCGCCCGACACGATCTGCCTGCCGGAGATACCGGATCTGGTATCGTATCAGTGGTATTTGGATGACAATCCGATACCTGCGCCGGAAGGTACCGTGGCCGATTATATGCCACAGGAGAGCGGCAGTTATAACGTCGAGTTGACGAGTGTATACGGTTGTTTCGCGGCTTCCGATCCGTTCGATCTTTCTTTGCTCCCCATCAGTGCCGACAGTTTGGTATTGGGAGCCTGTGAGGGGGGAAGCGTCATTTACGAAGGGGAAGCGTTATTGCCGGGCACGACTGAAGACTTTTATTTTGAAAACCAATGGGGTTGTGATTCTATTGTTACAGTCACCGTTTCGGAAGATGTGGCATACGAATTTGCGGAAACGCTGACTACTTGTCAAGGCACCACCGTAGTGTACAATGGGGTGGATTATGCCGTTGGGACCCAAATCGATCTGGAGTACGTCACCCAGTTCGGTTGCGACTCGACAATCCATCTGGAGGTGATTGGTTTGCCGGTGCATGCAATGGAGGAGACGTACAGCATTTGTACCGGTACGACTTTTTCGTATGCCGGAGAAGCATTGTTGCCGGGTACGACTACTGATTTTGAATTCGTGAATCAATATGGTTGTGATTCCATTGTTGCAGTGATCGTGTTGGAGGATTTAGCTTATAGCGAAACGATAGAGCTGGGCGCCTGTACCGGCGAAACGATCAACTATGAAGGGGTCGACTATCCGGCCGGAACGGAAGAAACATTTAGTCTGACGACGGTGGCGGGCTGCGATTCCATCATCCAGTTGAGTGTAGCTGCCTGGCCGACCTCCGACGAATCAGTGGGGTTGAGTACCTGCGTGGGCAGCATGATCGAATATGCGGGAGTATTGTTGAGTGGTGGAACGGATACGGTATTCCAGTTGGTGAATCAATACGGTTGTGATTCCGTTTTGCAGGTTTCGGTGGAGGAGGTGTCGGCCTATGAAGAAGAGGTGGCTTTGACGGCTTGTGAGGGCGATCTGGCAACATATGACGGTGTGGATTATCCGACCGGAACCGATATTGAGTTGGAATACATTTCCACCCAGGGCTGTGATTCGACGATTTTCCTGACGGTGTCTCCCTTGCCGGTTTATGAAATGGAGGAGACCTATAGCACCTGCACGGGCACCACTTTCCTCTACGCCGGAGAAGCATTGTTGCCGGGTACGACTACTGATTTTGAGTTTGTGAATCAATATGGTTGCGATTCCATCGTTGCAGTGGTCGTGTTGGAGGATTTAGCACATAGCGAAACGGTGGAATTGATCGGTTGTGCGGGGGAGACGGTTTTTTGGGAAGGCGTTGAATACCCAACGGATAGTTTGTATACGGTGAACCTGATGACGGTGGCGGATTGTGATTCAGTATTTGTGTTAGAGGTAGGTGTGTTCCCTTCCGGTGATACGCTCATTCAGTTGGAGGCATGTCAGGGCAGTTGGGTGGAATATGAAGGAAATCTCTACGAAGCGGGAACCACCACCGCCTCTTCCATTCTGGATCAGTACGGTTGTTATTCCGTCGAGACGATATCGGTGGCGGAGATTCCTGCTTTCGCAGAAACGGTGGAAATGACGGGCTGTGAGGGAGAGACGGTCACCTACAACGGCATCGAATATGAGGTGCCTTCCCAGACGGATATACCCCTTACCAACCAATGGGGTTGTGATTCAATCATCCAGTTGAATATCGTAGCCCTAACGGTACCCATCGTCCAGGTGACTTTGGAAGTTTGCGCTGGCGAAACGGTTGACTACAACGGAGATTCGTTGGCAGCAGGCAGCGTTACTGAATTTATACTGGAGGCAGCCAATGGTTGTGATTCTATTGTTCTTGCCGAAGTGGTGGCCTATCCCGAATTCGATTTTGCGGTAAGCGCTACGGAAATACAGTGTTGGAATGCATCCGAGGGTGTGATTGAAGTGCTGGACCTGACGGGTGGGGATGGCTCCTTTGCGTTTTCGCTCGACGAGATAAATTACCAGGAGGAGGCGACCTTTACCGATTTGTCGGCAGGCGATTACACCGTGCATGTACAGGATGGCAATGGTTGTGTGGAAGAACAAGAGGCAGTAATCGACGAAATTTCGCCAATTAGCGTAGTATTTGATGTGCCTATGTTACCATGTGGCCATGATAGCGTCTTATTGCAAAGTCAGGTGTTGAATGGACAGACCGATTCGATGACATTTGTCTGGGGACATGGAGAGGAGGGGGCGGTCATCCCGGTGTACGATCCGGGGTTTTATTCGGTGGAAATCACCAATACTTGTGAAACCCAAACCTATGAGGTAGAAGTGCTGTTGGAAGAACGGCCCGGGGGTGGCTACTTCTATGTACCCAATGCCTTTTCACCGAATGGGGATGGGGTCAACGACATTTTCAGGGCCTATGCTGCGGGCGACATGGAGGTATTGATCTATGAATTGAACCTATATGACCGTTGGGGAAACAGTTTGTACAGGACGACGGATGTGGAAGAGGGTTGGGATGGGGTGTTTTTGGAGGAGGCGATGAACCCCGGCGTATATGTGTGGTGGTTGAAGGCGGAGGTGCTGGTTTGTGGGCGGCGGGTGGTGGAAGTATTTGACAAGGGGGATGTTACCATATTGAAATAGAAGGGCTGTGAAAAACCCAAGGATCTCTGTCAGAGAAATTAAAAAAAGTAACAATATATAATTCTTTGAGTGCTAAAACTCATGGCGTTTTTTATGGACACATTGGAAAAATTCAAAATATATGTCACTGCGTTAATTTTAATTGAAATTAAAAAAAAACCGAGAATATTCCATTGCCGTCTATTATTTTGCTAACTTTGTTGCTGAACCACACATAAAAAGTGCATATTCCCCAAAATTTTGACCCCATTTTCACAGTAATAAGCACTTTGTTTGAGTCTTTACACCTATCTCTGCTACTCAATTTCAAACCAACTTAGGCACCCAAATTGGCTATTTATGGGCCAGCATTTGCAACAAGCAGTAAGTCCTGACGTATATTGTAATTACTAAGCCTTTCTTCCCAAATTCCGCACGCACGCCTACACCCCATTTCTAAACCTAAAAGCTATATGCTTATGGAATACGACCTGTGCCGGACTCACTTAATGCTTAAAATTTTCGACAAATAGGTAGATGGATCCTTCCGTAAGAAGGCATCTGCCATGCATTGATACATAATAGGTAACTCCTTATAGGGTTGCCCGAAACCAGTACCGATTTTAAACACAGTAGCGAAAAAATGGAAAACCCTTCCATGAACAGTAAACGCCTTGTAAGCACGAATATCTACGTCTAGTTTTCCACGAAGAAAAGTTAATTTTTTATCCCATAAATTTATTAAAACATATGAAAAACGCGAATTTACTTGAGCTTAAAATTCCTGACTTTAAAAGAATAGCGGCCATTGGTTTTTTGATGGCATCTATGGTATTGTTCTTTTGTATTGATGTGTATGCGCAGTGCGGGTCCTCGCCTTGTTTTTGCGAGCCTGTGAATCCAAATGAAGGCGGTCACGGCCCTGATCCCTGCGATGCCAAGCTCTATTGCTCCAATAGTGGGGCGGTCGAAGAAGGACTCATAAATTGCACCACAGCTGCCGATACAGACGGTTGTGGTGTAGAGCCGAATGCATCGGTAGACGGTATTACGGATTATTTTTTGCTAAACATGCAGAACTGCTTTAATGCAGAAGATTACAGCCACGTACAGTGGATGAAATTAGCCACTCCTCCAATGATTAATAAAGTAAAAATACAGGGAGTTGGCAAGGTGGATGCCTGGGCAGTTTATTATGCTGGTGCGGTAGACCAGACAACCATCACTTGCGATTTGGGTGTTTATCTCAATTTTTATCCCAATGATTGCCCTGTCAACCCCGATTGCTTTAGCGATCCTCTAAACGACCCTTGTCCTGATCCTGATTGCCCCGTTTCCGACTGCTCTACATTGACGTTGACGGCAGTTCCGGATGCCTGCAGCGATGCAAACCAATACGAGATTTGGACTAATCCCGATGCTGTCCTCGACCCGGACTTCATCAATGTCTATTATATAGCATTGCTTTACGACGGGCCATCGAATGGTACCATGAACTTCAAAGTGAAAGAATGTGAAACGGAACTCGTTTGCGAGCCGGATATTGCTTGTCCGGATGATCAAGACTTTGAATGCGGTTCTCTTGCAGAGGTCGAAGCCTGGTTGGATGAGGCCGGTGGTGATAATTGCGGAGACCCTTTTTGCATTGTCAATGATTTTGACCCCGCTGATTATTCAGCATGCAGCAGCTCTGGTACTGTAACTTTCTCACTGATGGAAGTGGACTGTAGTACGCCTATATTGGACGGTGATGGCAACCCCGTAGAATGTGAGGCAACATGGACTGTCACAGCACCAGCTGTTCAGTTGGATTGCCAGACAGACGAAGTTCAAGGAGCCTGTATGGATCAATCAGTAATAGCCGACGCTTTTACAGCATGGTTAGAAGGAACCACTTTTAGCGGTGGTTGCGATGCCGAGATGACCAACAATGCCGGTACGCCCAATGCTTGCGGAGGTACTACGACGGTGACCTGGACGGTGACGAGTTCCTGTGAACCAGACGTGACTTGCAGCGCCGACTTTATTGTTACTGCTCCTCCAGCAGTATCGCTTGATTGTGCGACAAATGAGATGATCCCAGCTTGTACAAGCCAATCAAGTATAAACACAGCTTACAGCAACTGGCTGGCAAGTGCGAGTTTTACAGGCGGTTGTGACGCATCGCTCAGCAATGATGCGGGATCAGCTCCGAATGCCTGCGGAGGTACTACGACGGTAACCTGGACGGTGACAAGTACCTGCGAAGCCGATGTAACCTGTAGTGCCAGCTTTGAAGTAGCAACAGCCGAGGACGTAGACCTCGATTGTGCGACAAATGAGACGATCCCAGCTTGCACAAGCCAATCGGATATAAACACGGCTTACAGCAACTGGCTGAACAGTGCGAGTTTTACAGGAGGATGTAATGGAGGATTATCCCATAACAGTTCTCCAGACGATGCCCCTGACGACTGTGGCGGCTCGGTGATGGTAACCTGGACGGTGACAAGCGATTGTGAACTTGATGTGACCTGTGCAGCCACTTTTACCGTGACGGATGCCCCAGATGTAGACCTGGATTGTGTTGATAATATGACTGTTGATGATTGTATGAGCCAGGATGACGTGAACGATACCTTTGCAGATTGGCTGGCAAGTACAACTTTTACAGGCGGTTGTGATGCTAATATATCAAACAATGCTCCATCATCGGCCCCAGATCCTTGTACTGGTGGTGGTGTAGTAGATGTTATATGGACGGTGACGAGTACCTGTGAAGTTGATGTGACCTGTCAGAGAAGTTTTACCGTCCCGGCTGCTGAAGAGGTAGTGTTGGATTGTGTGGAAGACATGACCACAGAAGAATGTATGAGCCAGGGGGATATTGATGATGCATTTGCTGTCTGGCTCGGGAGCACCTCTTTTACTGGTGGTTGCGATCCGCAAATGACCAATGATTATACAGGGTCTGCACCAAGTGCCTGCGGGAGTACGACAACCGTGACGTGGACAGTGACGAGCGCCTGTCAGATGGATGAAACATGCGATGCCACATTTGAAGTGCCAACACCGGCAGCTGTATCTATTGATTGTGCCGAAAGTATGGAGGTAGATGAATGTATGAGCCAAACAGATATAAATACGGCTTTCAATAGCTGGCTGATGAGTACGACCTTTGCTGGTGGCTGTAATGCTACCATTTCAAACAATTCAGTATCTCCTCCGGATGCTTGTGGTGGTACGGTCAATGTAATCTGGACAGTGACAAGTGCCTGTGAAAACGATGTAACCTGTGGTGCCAGCTTTGAAGTTGCTGCTGCTCCGGTAGTATCCCTGGATTGTGTCGATGATATGACGACAGATGCCTGCCTGAGCCAGGGTTTGGTAGACCAGGCCTATGCCGATTGGCTTGCGGCAACGAGTTACGAAGGCGGCTGTGATGCCTCCATGTCAAATGACGCAGCGGATGACGCACCGGATGCCTGCGACGGAGGATCGGTGGTAGTTATCTGGACGGTGACGAGTACTTGTGAAAGCGATGTAACCTGTGAAAGAACCTTTTCAGTCCCTGCTGCTCCGGCAGTATCCCTCGATTGTGTCGCTGATATGACGACAGATGAATGCCTGAGCCAGGGTATGGTAGACCAGGCCTATGCCGATTGGCTTGCGGCAACGAGTTACGAAGGCGGCTGTGAAGCCTCCATGTCAAATGACGCAGCGGATGACGCACCGGATGCCTGCGACGGAGGATCGGTGGTAGTTATCTGGACGGTGACGAGTACTTGTGAAAGCGATGTAACCTGTGAAAGAACCTTTTCAGTCCCTGCTGCTCCGGCAGTATCCCTCGATTGTGTCGCTGATATGACGACAGATGAATGCATGAGCCAGGGTATGGTAGACCAGGCCTATGCCGATTGGCTTGCGGCAACGAGTTACGAAGGCGGCTGTGATGCCTCCATGTCAAATAACGCAGCGGATGACGCACCGGATGCCTGCGACGGAGGATCGGTGGTGGTTATCTGGACGGTGACGAGTACTTGTGAAAGCGATGTAACCTGTGAAAGAACCTTTTCAGTCCCTGCTGCTCCGGCAGTATCCCTTGATTGTGTCGCTGATATGACGACAGATGAATGCATGAATCAGGATGATCTAGATGACGTTTTTGCTGCCTGGCTCGGGAGCACCTCTTTTACTGGTGGTTGCGACCCCACAATGTCTAATGATTATACAGGACCAGCACCCGACATTTGTGGAAGTACGACATCCGTTACCTGGACGGTGACGAGTGCCTGCGAAGGCCCCGTAACCTGCAGCGCCGACTTTGAAGTGCCCACACCGGAAGCGGTAGAATTGGATTGTGCCTCTGATATGACAATTGACGATTGCGTCAGTCAGGATGAGATAAATACGGCTTATACCAACTGGTTGAATAGTGCCAGTTTTACAGGCGGCTGTAACGGCGAACTTTCCAATAATGGCCCTGCCAGCGCACCCAATGCTTGTGCTGGGGGCGGTACGGTCGACGTCACATGGACAGTGACAAGTTCTTGTGAGCTAGATGTAACCTGTATGGCAAGCTTTACAGTGCCCGGTGCTGAAGTAGTAGTGCTTGATTGTGCCGAAGATATGGAAACAGGAGAATGCATGAGCCAGGATGACATAAACGATGCTTTTGCCTCCTGGTTGATGAGCGCCAGCTTTGAAGGAGGATGCGATGCGGATATGACCAATGATGGGGAGGGTTTAGAACCCAGTGCCTGTGGTAGTACCACTACAGTAATCTGGACGGTGACAAGTGCCTGCGAAGGCCCCGTAACCTGCAGTGCCGACTTTGAAGTGCCGACACCTGCTGAGGTGGCAATTGATTGTCAAACCGATATGTCGATAGATGCCTGCACCAGTCAAGGTACCATTGATGACGCCTATGAAGCCTGGTTGTTGGGTACCAGTTTTAGCGGTGGCTGCAACGGGACTTTGAGCAATGATGCTCCTGATGACGCACCCGATGCCTGCGACGGCGGTACCACTACCGTAACCTGGACCGTGACCAGCAGTTGCGAAGCTCCTGTTACTTGTAGCGCCAGCTTTAGTGTAGCTGCTGCGCCTCCGGTAGTGTTGGATTGCCAGACGGATATGGAAATTCCGGCTTGTACAAGCCAGACTGACATAGATGCTGCCTATGCTGCCTGGATAATGGGCACCAGCTTCAGCGGTGGATGTGATGACGCCACACTGATGGATGATGCCCCTGCAGATGCACCCGATGCCTGCGACGGTGGTACTACCACCGTTACCTGGAGTGTGATGAGTGCATGTGGCATGCAAGAGTCCTGCTCTG
This sequence comes from Saprospiraceae bacterium, assembly GCA_965222105.1. GTDB lineage: Bacteria > Bacteroidota > Bacteroidia > Chitinophagales > Saprospiraceae > CALGLS01. Next base: position 64,894 of record CBDCTQ010000025.1, read on the forward strand.
CCAGTTTTGAAGTACCTGCCGACGATCCACCGGTGGCAGTGTGCCCACCCGACGATGGCACACTCACCTGCCTGGATGATATTCCTTGTCCTTCCGATGTCAAAGATTATGTAGAGGAGAATTCAACGGATGACTGCGGTATTGTCAGTGTAACTATTGTTAACGATACCGGGTTCCCGGACTGTGTGGATGGTATGTTCTCCAGGACTTACGAGCTGGAGGTAACCGATGGCTGTGGACAGACCGATAGATGTACCGTCACCTACTCCGGTACCTGCGGCAATTACTGCACCCTCACCCAGGGCGGCTGGGGCAACTATGGCGGCCAATATCCCTGGAATGACGACGATGGCAAGGCTCCTACACAGGACATCATTGATGCATTGATAGAGGAATATGGCAATGTGATCATCGGTCGTCCTGACTTGAATCGATCACTGGAAGTAGCTGCTGAATGTGTCGTGCCATTGTTGCCTGCTGCCGGTGGCCCGAAAGTGCTGACGGAGGGTACACCAACCGCCGATGAAATCAGCGACTGCGATGCTGGTGATAACCCGCAGAACAACCAGAAGCGCCTGAAAAACAACCTGGCTACCAACACCATTGCACTGCAATTGAACATCTGGTATGGCCTCGAATATTCCGGTGACGACCTGGGTTCGTATGATCTGACCGATGGTTGTGCCAACATCTCCCAAAGTTTCATCGACTTTATGATCGCTAATGGATACACTACCGACGTATATGGATTGCTGCAGTTGGCCAACGATGTTTTGGGTGGCGTTTTCGGAACCAAGAAGAAAGACTATCAATCCATCGCTGGTGCCGTGACAGGAGCCATCACCACCATCCACGAATACTGGCACGAATGCGAAGTAGCCGATCCTTGTGGTGAGGATCGCATCATCGCCGAACACTACGACTTCAGCGAAGAAGAAGAACTCGAAAAACGAGTCGAAGAGCTGGGCGTCTTGTTGCGGCCCAACCCGGTGGAATACGAAGATGTTGAACTGCTGATCTTTGCCGAAGACGAACAAAAAGTCGCCATTAAGGTCTTCAACATTTCCGGGCACGCCTATGTCGACCACAGCATGAATGTAGAGAAAGGCATCAATACCTACACCATTTCCAACGAACTGCTGGCTAACGGACTGTACTTCGTCCAGATCGTCAACCAGAATGGTGATGTATTTGTCCAACGATTTGTCAAGACACAGGAATGAGAAATTGAGTAGCATTATGCACCTTAACCGGTGCTAAGCTATTGCCGTACAGCTCGATGATCGGGCTGTGCGGTTTTTTTTTGTGGCTTTGGCAAAAAATACGAATCCTAATAGACATTATGAACAAAAATTTTGTATACAGCCTGAATGCCCTTTTTGGCCTACCCTGCGTCACATCCTCGCCTTCGTAGCTAGGGCTACGAGGCTCCGGGTGTTCCTTGGTTAGACCAAAAATTGCTATTCAGTTGCTATACAAAAAATCCATTCATAATGTCTAATGAGTTTTGCTACAAAATTGAAGGTGGCAGAGGCCGAGAAACCGTATATTTGTAATGCTACCATCTATAATTCTCAGGAGTATACCCTCTCCCTCCGGGGTTTATCCTGGAAAGTCGTCACCCACCGATAATCCTTACTTTTTCTGATTTGCCGGAGCTGATGCCTCCTGTGAAATATTTATTGCGAACTGAGGAATTGTTTCTTGTGGAAGTCAGAAGTCAGATTGCCATCACTTGCGTAAACTACGTTAGAGGGAGCCTGACCTCTGACCTCCAAACCACCTTCATTTTTCAATCAAAAGACAACATTCGTTATGAACAAAAACACTTGTACCCAAAGACTTCAAAAAACAATGATGCTGGCTGCTCTGTTGGTCTGCACAATTGTATTTGCCGCTAAGGCGAACGGTCCCAATACAGAACTATTGACCTGCAACCTCAATATCACCACCACCAGCAACAGCATTGCGGTGGATGGCTTGACGGAGCCGCACGTCATACTAAAATTGTTCAACCCCGACTGGTCGATCAATTTTGAGTGTACCGACAACTGCGCCAACCCAACCGTGCTCTCCAGCCTGGCAGCGGGCACTTACTACCTTTCGGTAAATATGTACGACGCCAACTGGCAGCAAACCTGCGAGCAGGCCGAATATGTTACCATCACCGGAGGAGGCTGTCCCGATAATGACAACGACGGCGTTTGCGCAGCCGACGATTGCAACGACAACAATCCCACCATCCCCACCACTCCCGGTACCGCCTGCGATGATGGCGACCCGAATACCAACAACGACGTGATCCAGTCAGATGGCTGTACCTGCGCCGGAACACCCACCGGCGGCGGCTGCGATGTGAGTTGGACAACTAGTAGCAATAGTATTACAATTACGGGGTTGACGGCGGGCCATGTGATCTTTAAACTGTTCAACCCCAACTGGACGATCCACACCCAGTGTTTTGACAACTGCTCCGACCCACTGATCATTTCCGGCCTGACCGGGGGGGCGACCTACCACATTTCTTACAATCTGTACGATCCCAACTGGCAGCCCATTTGCGACGAAACGGCGGATGTGACCATTTCCGGCGGAGGCAATCTTCCTGATTTGAGCATTGCCGATCTGGAGGCAGAGGCCGTGGGCAGTCCGGGTGCCGTGATGGGGTATTCCTTTGATTTGGACAACAATGGAACGGCGCCGGCTACCGGCAGTTATGTGATCAACGCCTATGTGTCGGACGACAACAACCTAAGCCCCGACGATGCCCTGGCAGGCGACATCGCCACCGGCAATACCCCGGTAGGTACTATACCCAACGTTCCGGGCTCCATCACTGTTCCGGATTTGCCGGGGGGTAACTATTATTTGATCTTGGAAGTTGACGCCAACAATGAAATTACGGAATCGAGTGAAAATAATAATATCGCAGCTACCCCATTTCAGATATCGGAGGGTGGCGGCGAAGAATGTGGATTTTTGAGCGACATTGCCATCACCACCAACAATACGCTGGAGCCAATGGCGACAACTGCCCGGGAGGAGGTGGATGGCTATATCCTGATATATGGCGAGCGATTTGTATTTGATAATGTGGAAGAACAATCCGTTGTCCTGATTGATCTCGCTGGCAACCTGGTGACAAATTTCGATCAGACGACTTACTATGATTTGATTCTTGAAGTGACCGTGACCCCGGATTTCGATCTGAACTTTGTGCGGAAGAATGGTGCCGGCGTCATCATTTTTGAGTCGCTTATCGATTTGAATCACCCCACCAATACGACTTCCATGGACGGTTTTGTGGCTTACGAATTTGGAGATGGCTACGTGGTTTTTGCTTCCCGACGCGATGAAAACGGCGACTACGAATTGATAGCCGTGCTGACCGATGATATGGGCAACGAACTCAACGAGGACCGGATTGCGACCGGCGATATGAGCACGCCGCGGGAGTTTTTGGAAGGCCCCTTTGGCAACGGAATCTACCGGACTTTTGAATTCACCTCAGAACTGGTTGCCAAGATCGATGCAGCGGGCAATTTTAGCTGGCAGAGTTTTGCTATTTCCGACCTTCCCTCTACCGATGTCAATGATATGGAGATCAGTCCCGACGGGCAATACCTTTGGCTGGGCATCGTCGACAACCTCAAGGCCCGGCTTGCTCGATACGACATGCAGACGGGCGATGCGGTGAGCTTTTTGCTGAGTGATATTTTTTCTCCTGAAAGCGATTTTTCAACTGATGAATTCCTCATCGATATCGCCGTTGCCGACAATGGCGATGTCGTGACCGGCTATGGCTTGTACGACGTCGGAACGGGAGAGGACCTGTACGAATATGGCCGGATGGATCAAAATGGCAACCTGGTTTGGTGGGGGCGCTTGCCCGATGAGGGATTTAATGTCGTTATGGGGCCGAAGTTGGTCACTTCTGATGGTGGATTTTTGTTTGTGGGTACTGTAGGTCTTGGCGGATTTCCGCCGCAACGAAGAGTCTCTGTGATGAAGGTGACCTCCGATGGCCTGCTGACGCCCGACTGCGACGACGATCCGGGCAGCAGCACTCCATTGCCCTGCGGTTTGAGTTATACCCTGAACGGTGGCACGTTGACGATCTCTGGTCCGGGGCTGAGCGGCGGCCATGTGATCGCCAAATTGTTTGGGCCGTCCTGGAACACGATCTTCAACTGTCTGGACGATTGCGGCGATCCCATCGTCATATCCGGTTTGGGAGCGGGCACTCACCACCTTTCGGTAAACCTGTACGACGCCAACTGGCAGGGCGAATGCAGCTTTTTGGAAGATATTGAAATCGGCTCCGGCAACCCCTTGCAGGGAACGGAATCGGATTATTTGTTTTTCACCGCTGCAAAAAATGCAGGAGCTGCCGTACTCAACTGGGTGTATAACAACGACCTTACAACAGACCATTTTGCCATAGAGCGATCGGCTGACGGAGACGTTTTTCACCCCATTGGAATGTTGCAGACAGGCGGCGAAGGAGTCCACCACCATTACGAAGACCTGGAACCTGCGACGGGCTTCAACTATTACCGGATCGTGCAGGTATTTTCGGATGAAAGCATTCGCTATTCGGCCACCCGTCAGTTGCATTTTGAGGGTGTTTGGTCGGACATGGTGTTGTATCCCAATCCGGTGTCGGACCAATTGCATGTTTCCCTGAAGGCCTATGCCGGGCAGTCGGCGGTGATCCGTGTGTACAATGCGCTGGGGGTAGAGGTCGCCTTCCGGCAAATAGCAGAGATCGATGATGCGCCGGTGGCCATACCTGTTGGAGAATGGAGTAGTGGGGTTTACCATGTGGCGGTGGAGTTGGGTGATCGGAAGCGGATGGTGCAGCGGGTGGTGGTGGGGAGGAGGTAGTTTTGTTAATTTGCTGATTTGCTGATTTGCTGATTTGCTGATTTGCTGATTTGCTGATTTGCTGATTTGCTGATTTGCTGATGCTTGCCGTGAAGGCGAAGCGATAGCGTAGTCCCCCGTATCAAGTCCGGGGCAGGCTTTCATGGTACTGATCCCGAATCGAGTTCGGGATAGCTTAGTTGGTTTAGAGCGCATGCTTGACAGAATCATCGCCTTGACATTTTATTTCATTTAACTACATTGTAATCAAGTAGTTACAGATTTAAAAATTAATAACATTTTTAAATTCTTAACCATTTTATTACGATGTTGACACCAGAATCTAAGATCATTCTTTACAAAGGTAAAACCTTGAAGGATGGTTCCCACCCAATTATGCTACAGGTGAAAGTAGCAGCAAGAGACTACAGACGTATCGGACTAAAGATGTCCGCTTTCCAAGATGACTGGAATACAACCGATTCCAGATTTAGAGATACCATTAAGTACGAAACAGAAAACCGAGACTTGTTTGACCACGAGACTAAGGCCAATGAAATCATGCACAAAATGATTCAGGAAATGAAAAAGAAAAGAATTGCTTTTGATTTCCATAGCTTCAAAGCGGATTTTCCTGGAATCAAGTACGAAACTTCTGATTATCAATGAGAGGGTTAGAGTTGAACTTTCAAAAATTGGACACGAGTGTGTGACATACCTGCCGGCCGGCAGGCGGGTTAGCGGAGCCTCTCACCACAAAGGCTCCAACCTGCCTGACGGCAGTCAGGGACACAGAGCCACACAAAGGCTTTCTCTGTGAATCTTTGTGTCCCCGTCTGGCCGCCGGACAGGTTCGTGTCTTTGTGGTAAAGGTCGCAGCGATTTTGTCACGCACTCATTGGACACTTTAGCTGATAATGTCCAATGCTCAAAAATCTATTGGAGGTTTTCTTATGAAAAATCCCAAATTTGTTTGCACCATCAAAATTTTTAACTAACTTTGCTCATTCAATGATAAATGCACATACATATCATACTCCTTCTTTAAGTTTGGCACTCCGCCAGACCACTCGTGCATTCCGTCCACGCCCATAGGGCGTACTTCTTACATATAACCTATAAGAGGGGTTCTTACCCTCATTTTCATTCATCAATTTGAAAATAATAATCCTTGTTTTTTGGATTAGCCGTTTTTCTATTGGTTTGAATGCCTCTTTTTTTTCAACATTTTAATACTTAAAACTTGCTGTGAATGGATATTCAATTACTCATTACAAATGAAACTCACATACATTTTGCAAGAGCTATTTGCGACCTTATCGAAGCCTCCGCAAAAATGCGTGGAACGGGAATAGCCCGAAGGGAAATAAGCTATATAGAACAAAAAGTAACTACCAGAAATGCAGTCATTGCTTTGAAAGGCAATCAACTTGTCGGGTTTTGCTATATCGAAACTTGGAGTCACGAAAAATATGTTGCTAATTCAGGATTGGTCGTGCATCCCGATTTTAGGCAACTTGGACTTGCTCGAATGATTAAAACAAAAGCCTTCAACCTTGCCCGAAATAAATACCCGAATGCAAAAGTATTTGGAATAACCACAAGTGCGGCTGTAATGAAAATCAATTCCGAATTAGGATACCGCCCTGTTCCTTTTTCCGAACTTACACAAGATGATATCTTTTGGCAAGGCTGCCAAAGTTGCCCAAATTTCGACATACTTCAACGAAATGAACGAAATATGTGTCTTTGTACAGGAATGCTGGCTATGTCAAAAACAGAAGAATTAAATGATAAAATCAAACAAATTAAAAATGAAAAAACAAAATAATAAACTTGTACTTGCTTACAGCGGTGGATTGGATACGTCCTATTGTATCAAATATTTGAGCCTAAATGGTTGGGATGTACATACTGTTTCCATCAATTCAGGAGGTTTTTCTGAGCAGGAGATACAGCGTATGGAAAAACAAGCCTTCCAACTGGGGGCAACTTCTTTCCAATGTGTAGATGCCATTAAAACCTATTATGAAAAATATATCCGATACCTTATCTACGGTAATGTGTTAAGAAATAATACCTATCCTTTAAGTGTTTCGGCAGAGCGTATGTTTCAGGCAATTGAGATTGCAAAAGCTGCTAAGAAATTAAATGCAAAAGCAATTGCGCATGGCAGTACGGGCGCAGGAAATGACCAAGTACGGTTCGACCTCGCCTTTCAAGTACTTTGCCCCGAAATAGAAATCATTACTCCTATCCGAGATCAATCGCTGAGCCGCCAAGATGAAGTAGGTTTTTTGAAAAAACATGGATTTGAATGGAATGTTAAAAAAGCAAAATATTCTATCAATCAAGGAATTTGGGGAACGAGTGTAGGCGGAGCAGAAACATTAACCTCTCATTTGTCTTTGCCCGAGGATGCTTGGACAAATCAGATTGAAAAATCAGACGAAGAATCCGTTACGCTTCATTTTACAAAAGGAGAAATTATAGGTATAAATGAAGAAACATTTAATCATCCGTTGCAAGCTATCCAAAAACTTCAAAAAATTGCGACTCCCTATGCTATTGGCAGAGACATTCATGTTGGTGATACTATTATCGGCATCAAAGGGAGAGTAGGTTTTGAAGCTGCAGCACCTCTTATTATTCTTAAAGCTCATCATCTTTTGGAGAAACATATCTTGGGTAAATGGCAATCTTATTGGAAAGAACAATTAGCCAATTGGTACGGGATGATGTTGCACGAAGGGCAATACCTCGATGAAGTAATGCGAAACATTGAAGGCTTTCTGGAGGCTACTCAAAAACAAGTTACAGGAAAGGTATTCGTAAACCTTCACCCTTATCGTTTTGAATTACAAGGTATTGAATCTGAATTTGACCTTATGCAAATGCAAAAAGGAAAATACGGTGAAATGAACGAAGGCTGGACGGGTGAAGATGTTAAAGGTTTTACTAAAATACTCGCTAACCATTTTTCTAACCAAACAAATTTATCGGAAATATGATAAAAGTAGGAATTATTGGAGGGGCAGGATATACCGCAGGTGAGTTGTTGCGCTTATTAATTTGGCATCCGAAAACTCATATCGTATTTGTGCAAAGCAACAGTCAGTCGGGTTTGCCGGTTACTGATATTCATCATGATTTAACAGGAGAATTGAACCTCACTTTTGTAAAGAATATAACAATGGAGATAGATGTTGTTTTCTTGTGTTCCGGTCATGGAAGGTCAAGGTCTTTTTTGAAAAGCCATCCCTTTCCAGACAAAAATAAAATCATTGACCTAAGCAGCGATTTCCGGCTCAATGATAATGCAGAAGACTTTGTTTATGGATTACCGGAATTAAATCGAATGACAATTTTGGATAGTAACAAAATTGCTAACCCCGGTTGTTTTGCTACTGCGATTCAATTGGCTTTACTTCCTTTGGCTAAGGGACGTTTATTAACAAATGATGTACATATTCATGCTTTGACAGGGAGTACAGGAGCAGGGCAACAGCCGACTCAAAACACTCATTTTAGTTGGCGCAATAATAATGTATCTATTTATAAACCTTTCACCCACCAGCACTTGGGCGAAATTTGTCAGAGCATTCGCCACTACCAGCCAGAGTTTAAAGCAGCCATTAATTTTTTGCCAATTCGTGGAAACTTTACCAGAGGGATTTTTGCGAGTTTGTATATGACCTGTAATATGGAATTGGAAACGGTTCAAAAACTATTTTCGACCTATTATGAGTCACATCCATTTGTACATATCCTTACTAAAAACCCTACATTAAAACAAGTGGTGAACACCAACAAATGTTATTTGTTTTTGCAAAAACACGAAGACAAACTTTTAATCATTAGCACTATTGACAACCTGATAAAAGGAGCTTCAGGGCAAGCCATTCAAAATATGAATTTGATGTTTGGTTTATCAGAAACGGCGGGTTTGCAATTAAAAGGAAGTGCATTTTAAACATAAAATAAGATGAAATCATTCGATGTTTATCCATTAATAGATGTCAATATTCAACGTAGCCTTGGGAGTTATGTTTGGGACGAAAACAATAGACGCTATTTAGATTTTTACGGAGGTCATGCCGTCATTTCCATTGGTCATTCGCATCCCTATTTTTTAGAGCGGATAAAAAAACAATTGGACAAAACTGCTTTCTATTCCAACTTTGTCCAAAATGACTTGAGAGAAGAATTCGCAGAAAAACTCGGAATGTTAAGCGGCTATCCCAATTACTCTTTATTTATGGTCAACTCTGGTGCAGAAGCTATAGAAAATGCCCTCAAATTAGCCTCTTTCAAAAACGGTCGAACCAAAGTTGTTTCCTTTCAAAAGGGATTTCATGGTCGAACTTCTGCGGCAGTTAATATCACCGACAACGATAAGATTATTGCAAAAATCAATAAGGGGTTTGAACGGGTTTTATTGCCTTGGAACGATATTGAGGCAGCAACAGATACTATCTCCCAAAATAATATTTGTGCAGTAGTCATTGAAGGAGTTCAAGGAATAGGAGGCATTCATGTCCCAACTTCTGATTTTTTACAAAACCTTGAAAAATTGTGCAAGAAAAATGAGACCATTTTTATCCTCGACGAAATCCAATCCGGATATGGTCGAACTGGTAAATTCTTTGCACATCAATATGCTGATATTCAGCCTGACCTTATCACGATAGCCAAGGGAATGGGAAATGGTTTCCCCATTGGAGGGATGCTAATTTCACCTGATTTCGAAGCGAGACATGGATTATTGGGAACTACTTTTGGCGGCACACATTTGGCATGTGCAGCAGGATTGGCAGTAGTAGAAGTCATGGCAAAAGAAGGACTTTTAGGCAATGCAAGATTACGTGGAGAACAACTCAAAAATGCACTAAACCAATTTTCTGAAATATTAGAAATAAGAGGAATGGGCTGTATGATAGGTTTGGAAATGCCTTTCCCCGTCAAAGAGTTTAGAAAATTACTAATTGAAAAATTTGGAGTGTTTACTGGTTCGTCAAGTCAACCAAATACCTTACGGGTATTACCTCCTCTTTCTGTAAATGAATCAGAAGTAATTGAATTTATTACTGCCTTTAGTAATTGCTTATCGACATTTAAAAAACAACCTGAATATGAATCATTTTTTGTCCAGTAAAAACGTAAGTGATGTAAAATCACTTTTGAAAAATGCGAAAAAAATAAAACAAAATCCATTTGGAAATTCCTCGCTTGGAAACAATAAAACAATGGTTTTATTATTTTTTAATCCAAGCCTGCGTACTCGTTTGAGCACCCAAAAAGCAGCATTGAACCTGGGGATGAACGTCATTCCATTGAATGTATCTCAAGCATGGGGAATTGAATTTGAAGACGGAACCGTGATGAACCTCGAAAAAGCAGAACACGTCAAAGAAGCTGCCGCTGTCATTAGCCAATATGCTGATATAATTGGTATTCGTACTTTCTCCAGTTTAAAAAACAAAGAACAGGATTATGAAGAAATGGTATTGAACCAATTTGTAAAATATATTACTGTTCCGATAGTCAACCTTGAATCAGCTACCGTTCATCCTTTGCAATCCTTGACTGACCTTTTTACCATAGAAGAAAACAAAAATAATCTTCGTCCAAAGGTCGTTCTCACTTGGGCACCTCATCCTCGGGCATTGCCACAAGCTGTTGCCAATTCATTTGTAGAATGGATGAAAACAATGGATTATGAACTGGTCATAACACACCCCGAAGGATACGAATTGTCATCTCAGTTTACAGGTGGTTGTACTATTACACATGACCAAAACAAAGCGTTTGAAAATGCAGATTTCATTTATGCTAAAAATTGGTCGAGTTATTCAGACTACGGAAAAATACTTTCTACCGATTCAAATTGGATGGTTACCCAAAAAAATATGGCATTGACCAATGATGCATATTTTATGCATTGCCTTCCTGTTCGTCGCAATGTGGTAGTGGAGGATGCTGTCATTGATAGCACCAAGTCATTGGTCATACAACAGGCTGGAAACAGGGCGATAATTGCTCAGACAATATTGAGTGCCATATTAGAAAACAATTCAAACCTTTAAAGAATGAACCCACTAACGATTATCAAAATTGGAGGAAAATTACTGGATGATGAATTGGCATTGAATCATGCTATAACTTCTTTTTCAAAAATCAGCACCAAAAAAATTTTAGTGCATGGAGGAGGAAAAAGAGCTTCGGAATTGTGTTTAAAACTGGGTATTGAACCTCAAATGAACAATGGTAGACGTATCACAGACCAAGCAACATTGGAAGTCGTAACCATGGTTTACGCAGGGTTAATCAATAAGAAACTGGTGAGCTATTTACAACATGAGGATTGTAATGCGATTGGATTTTCAGGAGCAGACGGCAACCTGATTACTGCTCAAAAACGTCCACCGAAAGAAATAGATTACGGTTTTGTTGGGAATGTAGAGAATGTAAATACTGAACTATTAATCAATTTGTTAGAACAAGGAATTGTGCCTGTCTTTTGTGCCATTACTCATGATAAAAACGGACAACTTCTAAACACCAATGCAGATACAATTGCTTCGGTTTTAGCCTCTAAGTTATCCAGTTATTTTCAAATAATACTAAAATTTTGTTTTGAAAAAGAAGGTGTGCTGGCAGACCCGCTTAATGAGAGATCAGTCATACCTCTTTTATCAAAAACGGATTATGTACGACATCAACAGAATGGAACAATTTCGGATGGGATGATTCCCAAATTGGACAATGCTTTTGATGCTAAAAAATCCAACATTCATAAAGTAATGATTTGTGGAACAAATGGTATTCTTGAACAAAAAGGAACAGAAATATGCCTGTAAAATCAACACTAAAATCAGATGCAATAGAATTACTTAAACAGTTGATTGCTTTACCTTCTTTCAGTAAAGAGGAAGATAAAACGGCAGAGCTTATTACTACTTTTTTTACAAACAAAGGTATTCAGGTCAATAGGAGTAATAACAACATTTGGGTTGAATCAAAGTACTGGACGGAAGGTGTACCAACCATGCTTTTGAATTCCCACCACGACACCGTAAAACCTGTTGTAGGTTGGCAGCGAGACCCTTTTGAGCCGACCATAGAAGACCATACACTTTATGGATTGGGGAGCAACGATGCTGGTGCTTCATTGGTAGCTCTTGCCGTTGTTTTTATTCATTTTTATGAAGAAGAAAATCTGCCGTTCAACCTCGTTTATTTAGCTTCCGCAGAAGAAGAAATTTCGGGAAAGCAGGGGGTTGAATCTGTTTTGACTGACATCGGGAAAATTGATTTCGGTATTATAGGCGAACCTACTCAAATGCAAATGGCGATTGCCGAAAAAGGCTTGTTGGTCATTGATGGTGTCGCAGAGGGTAAAGCTGGTCATGCAGCAAGAGAGGAAGGAGAAAATGCTATTTATACCGCATTGAAGGATATTGATTTTTTACAAAATTTTCACTTTGATAAAATATCAGACCAATTGGGTGCGGTCAAAATTTCCGTCACCAAAATCAATGCAGGTACACAGCATAATGTAGTACCTGACCAATGTCAGTTTGTGGTCGATGTACGAACAACAGAGCATTACTCCAATAAAGTCGTTTTTGATTTTCTGCAAGAAAAAACCCAATCAAAATTGACTGCCCGTTCACTCAGACTAAATTCTTCTTGCATTCCTGTGACACATCCATTTGTTGTAGTTGGGCAGTCTTTGGGGTTATCCTATTTCGGTTCTGCCACGTTATCAGACCAAGCATTGATGTCTTTTCCAACTTTAAAAATCGGACCGGGAAATTCAAGTCGGTCGCATACTGCGGATGAATTTATTTTATTGGAAGAAATAAAAAAGGGAATTGACATTTATTGCCAGCTTTTAGACGGACTAATTATTCACTATAAAAAACATTTTTAATGAAACTTTGGGAAAAAGAAGCTAAGATTAATAAACTGGTTGAGGCTTTTACAATTGGTAATGACGCTGATTTCGATTTGCGACTTGCAAAATTTGATATTCAAGGCACAGTTGCTCATGTTAAGATGTTACAAAAAATTGGATTGCTAACTAAACAAGAGTTGGTGCAACTCAAAGCCGCACTCAATGATATTTCCAAACTGGCAGAAAATGGAGAATTCTATATTGAACCAGGTGTAGAAGATGTTCATTCGCAAGTTGAATTGATGCTGACAAGGCAATTGGGGGATATTGGAAAAAAAATTCATGCAGGGCGTTCACGCAATGACCAAGTAATGGTTGACCTACGGTTGTTTTTTCGTTCCGAAATGAAGGAACTTGCCCAACTGGTTCATGAATTATTTGAAGTTTTGATTTTACAAAGCCAACAGTATCAGCATGTGCTAATGCCCGGATATACCCATACACAAGTGGCAATGGTTTCTTCTTTTGGGCTTTGGTTTAGTGCCTATGCCGAATCGTTGGTGGATGACTTAAAGTTACTACAGGCTGTTTACCAAATTAATAATCAAAACCCCCTTGGTTCAGCAGCAGGTTATGGAAATTCCTTTTCTTTGGATAGAAAAGAAACAACCAAACTGCTTGGTTTTTATGACCTTTCTTATAATTCTATTCATGCTCAAATGGGAAGGGGAAAAACAGAGCAATTTTTGAGTTTCGCCCTCTCAGGTTTAGGAGCAACTTTAGGGAAATTAGCCTCGGATATAGTACTTTTTTCAAATGAAAATTTTCGTTTTCTAAAGTTACCCGATGAGTTTACGACAGGTAGTAGTATCATGCCTCACAAAAAGAACCCTGATGTATTTGAACTCATTCGAGGGCATTGCAATTTGTTCCAATCTTTACCTACTCAGGTAAGTATGCTCAATTCCAATTTAATAAGTGGCTACCACAGAGATTACCAATTACTCAAAGAGGTTATTTTTCCTGCATTGGAAAATTTAAAAAGATGTCTGCAACTATCCATTCAATCTTTGTCCAATATTCAGATAGATAAAGAAATACTAAAGGACGAAAAATATAAATATTTGTACACCGTAGAAAAAGTGAATGATTTGGTAAAAGAGGGAACTCCTTTTCGAGAAGCTTATCAAAAAGTAGCTCTTGAAATTGAAGCAGGAACATTTTCTTATTCAAGTGAAATACAGCACACTCATGAAGGAAGTATTGGAAATCTTTGTTTGTCCGAGATTGAAGCAAAAATGGAAAAGGTGACTAATCAGTTAATCTAAAAATGACCAATGTTTTATCAGTCCAAATTTAAGGTACTTAGGGTGGTATTTGGACACATGGTGGCGAAATGCCCAATAAGTAAAGCTCAAAAAATAAATTGTCTTTTTGGTGTCTTTGAAAAAATCACAAATCCTGTCTGCCGACAGGCAGGCGCTCATCCCCGATAACTATCGGGGTCGCTTATTTGTAATTTTTGTCAAAGACAACGACAAGTTATTTTTCGAGCGAGCCTAAATTAAAGGAATTTGCTTCAGCAATAATATGACTGCTAATATCTTCGATATTTCCACTTGATACTATCCCTTCCAGTCAAAGCAAGTTTTAGTTGTCAGCTACCCACATGCTTACCCCACTATCAAATTCTTTTTCATAACTAAACGACCACCTCAGTACAGATTAGATTGAAGGAGCTAAGAAGAATATAAAACAGATGTAAATGTTTTTTTTATCACTAAATGAAGATTTGGGAGTTAATTTATGGGTTGCATTAATTAACACTTGACATACTAGGAAATTGATAGAAAATATAGTACTTTCGCAGCCGAATTTGTGCTTTTTGATGACACCGTAGTTACAACTTTAAAGAAAATTGAAGATTTTTAAACCTCCAATTGGTCAACAATCTTTTTGAAATTGAAAAGAGCAAAATACGTAAGAGACTGTAGCTCAGTTGGTTTAGAGCACTTGCTTGACAGGCAAGGGGTCGGAGGTTCAAATCCTCTCAGTCTCACTTTTTTGCCCGTTAGGGAGATGTCCTTGATAGGCATGAGGTCGTTGGTTCGAATCCAGCTATCCTCACTTTGCAGACTAGGGTAAACTTGTTTATCTTTGTTTGTAGAATGGTGGTGTTTTATTTTTTTTTCACCACCACATAAATGATTGGAGGAAAATTTTTTTTCTCCAATCTTAACCGGGATGTGGCGCAGTCCGGTAGCGCACACGGCTGGGGGCCGTGTGGTCGCAGGTTCAAATCCTGTCATCCCGACGAGTGTAAAGCCTTGATTTAAAGCCTTTTGTGGGTTATAGGTCTAGGCTTTTTTTGTTGGGGGGGCCACCTGTGGTGGCAGTATGGTTTTTTAGATCGGTAAATGTCAAGTAAAAGTTAAGTTAAGAAATTCATGCGACGTTATAAACACTTTTCAGAGAGGCTCTTTCATGCATATTTGCTTTTGATTTTATCTTTTTACCCCTTCTTGTCCTCAAACATTTGTAAAGGGTTGATTTAGAAATTGTTAGAAGATTACCTATATCTATAATAGGGTGTTCTTTTTCTAAATATTAACTTTCAACTAACCGTTCTTTATCTTGAGCTTTCTAACAAAAAAGGTATTATTACATCGTTATTATATACGTGTCGGATGGTTTTTTGGGTTATACGGGCGCGAAGCCAGAGTAGGAGGGCTTGAATACTAATTGGCTGTGGCTTTTGGCTTTCAAATTTTTTGCAAAGCACTTTCAAATTGTAGATATCTATCGATTTTTTCATTTGGGTAAGCATTGTTAAGTAAATTGAGTTGGTTGAATATGGTTTGCTCGTACTGGCCAGGGTTATCCTGGTAACGGAGAAAGCGTTTAATATGAAGTAACCGTGATTCAAATTTATCATGTATGCCTAATTCATAATAAATGATCGCTAACATAAAAGGAGTGAACCTTACGATTCCATTTCTAATGCCGATTTTTTTTTGTTTTTAAAATTCTATCAGCCCATTCTATGCATATAGTGAAATCTTCCAAAAATAAAATAGAGCAGAAAAATATTATAATGAGTAGTGATCGCTCTGGCAGGGTTAAAGTCGTTTTCCCATTCTTTTAGTTGTTCTTTATGCTTCTTGATGTAGTAAACGCCTTCTTCCAACTTGTCATTTCCGTTAGTATTTTTGTAATTCAGGAAATAAAGTAATTTATTATAGATCAGGTTTTGAAAAAGTTCGACCTTTTCTTGTCTAGGTAATTTCGATCTTGTTTTATTACCACTCTGCGTATAGATTTTTTCCAGGCCAGTTATACCATTTTCGAATTTATCAAAAGCTTTTACTTTGATACAATATCCAAGGTAGTTAGAGATGTAGATGTTGTATGAATTCAAGTCATTTTTTTTAATATTAGTATGGCTATCCCAAAGATCAATAATAGCTTCATATTTTTTCAAAACAATATCATGGTCTTCATAAATCTGGGCCTCAATACAGCGGATATTTTCTTTCAAATGCTTTGCATGAAAGGAACGGGGGGCATAATCATCAGCCATGATGGGATTGTCACTAATTTCCTTCAACAAGTTGGCAAATTGATTTGGGGCCGACCAGGCATCTTTTCGAAAACAAAGCAAAATGCTATGGTTGAGTTTTCGGTAGGTGAATTCTTCTTCGAGAATTTTTAATACTTCAAAAATTTCGTTGTATATTTCTAGGGTATTTTCCAAAAGCTCCTTTGAACTGCTCGCTGCTGTTAATTTGGCTTCTTTTTTTAAGAGCTCCGGCAGCATATAGTAATACTCTAATTCATAGGCATTCTTTTTTTTAGCTTTGATAAGTTGTGAACAAAGATTTTTTAGTCCTTTTATTTCTAATACGGTGATTTCGGAGAGTGACCGATGCATCTGAATATCAACCCGATTAGTTTCGTGGTAAAGAGATAGTGATTTTAAGATTGTTTTCCGCAAATAGTTTTGATTGGTGTCTAAGTTTTTGGAATTCCGCAAAAAAGTAACCCGTCTGATTTTTTTTAAGAATTCCTCATTATTATAACCCTCAAGTTTTTCAATGGCGTTGTATAGCGTTAAATAATTGTTGTTCGCTTTAATTGATTTAGCATATCTGACAAAGTAACCTTTCTCATTCGGCGACAATGAATGAATTAAATGGAAGAGTTTCTTTGATAATATTAAGCCGTCCAAAGTGATTTTTTTATTAGGCTATGCCTTTGATTGTCAGTTAAATATATTTGTTTTTTGCAACCCGAAACACAAGTTTTTACAAAAACTGTCTTGTCAGTACATTACTTGTTTCTGATATTTGAATCGTCGGAAAGAAAAAAGAATAGCAAAAACAAAAGTGTATTTGACAAATGAAAATTCCCGAAATCACCCGCAAAGAACAATTGATTTTGAATGAATTAGTTCTTAAGTACAATCTGAATGAAGCAATAGCTATAAGCGAGGTGGTTCGACTTCATCAGCAATTGATCGGGACTTTAAACGGGAAGTGGTATCAACGATATCTTACGCCGCAAAGTAACAAAAAAAATGTCGTTTTTCATATTTATGCCTTGTTGGTATATCCCTTGGCATATCCTTCTTTACCAGTTGGAGAGGAAATGCAGCAAGGAATTAAAAGCTTTTATTGGCAGCATCGAATAGGACAATACGTAGGAAAAATGAACCACTATTCACAAGCTATTGGACGTGTGGTCGACCGTAATAACCAAGGCAAATGGGTGATGTTGAAAACGGGGGTTTCGGATGGGCTGTAAATACTTTTTAACGGTTAGTCAACATAATGTTAAAAGGGACCAAAAAAATTCTAAAGGGGATGTTTATACTCATTGTCGAGTAGATTTTTCGGCCGGTAAAAAGATACCGAAACCAGAGTATATGTTTACAATAGAAGAAGTAATTGAACTTTCAATGAATACGGAATGGAGTTTACATCTATTGAGGCTAAAACCAGTAAATGAAAAAAATATGCCTTTACCTAAATCGCTTGAACTTATACAGACATCAACAAACATAGAAAATATTGTTGCCATTGGTTATCCAAGGAGAATTCCATTACATCATCACAAACCGATATTGACTTATGCTGCCCTTGGCTCACCTTGGAAAATAGGAAATAAAAGAATGGCTCCCGGACATCTTAGGGCAATATCCCAGAAACTATGGAAACACGACTGTATGATTTGCCGGGGAGGAGAAGGATCACCGCTAATTATACCCAACACAGGACAAGTAGTGGGCATACACTTGCAGTCGGTTCGAAACAACCGGGGAGTGGCTAATCGGCTGGTAGCAGGTGAGTTGAAACCCTGGTTAGGAATGGATTATTAACTGAGCCTTAATAAAACTATAGATTATTGACCAAAATAACACGAATTATGGCTAATAGAACTTTACCTACCCGACTTAATATATGTACTACGAAAGAACAACTGAACGCAAAGAAACAAAGCCGTGTTCTTAAAAAATCAAAGTCAAATGTAATCAGACATGACGCAACAGGTTCTGAGTCTAGTCATCAAGCTGAGGAAGCTGAGCGCCCCCGGAAAAAAATGATTAGAGTAAGTACTATTGTACCAAAATCAGCTGATGAGGAAGTCTTGGTAAAGGTGCATAATGCAATGAATGCAATGACTGGTTTCACTATTGGTATGTTGAATGAAGATGGAAATGTAATTTCAATAGATACGGTCCCTACTGTGGGATCTACTCAGACAAGTGATAAACTTAGTTTTTGGATACAAGATGAATTTTTGACTTTCTATGAAGAGGAAGGCAAAATGAAAATGGTAGACGATTCAATTGGAAGAATTGAACACATCGCTTTCAGTTACTACAGCAATGATGATCCGGATACTAAAAACAGCTATAATAAAATATATGTAGACTTAGTATTAAAACTTGCAAGAGTGTTTTCAAAACTACGTCAGCCAAGTGATAAAAAAATAAGTTTGAAATTTGAAGAAGATCAACAAAGCGGAGATTATTTTGACCATGCAGATGTCCTCAAAGGATTAGCGAAAGATAAAAAAACCAAAATTATAAATAAATTAAAAAGTAATCATGGTATACATAAAATTGAGGTTAACCCTAATCAAACTATTTCGTTCAGGGGAGGTAATGTTTTAAAAATAAGGGGAAAAGTATTGTTAGGCTATGATGAAATTGTTAAGTCTTACTTAATGTCAGAAGAAAAAAGATTTGTTGACATTGTGGGTAATAAAGATGAAAAGAGTATCCCAAACTTCCTGGAAAAGCTGAAAAAATATGAAAAAGAGACCTATATGGTGGAATTCCAAAAGGTTGTCAACGACCCACAAATAAAAATTATCCTGATCGGTTCGCCAGATATATTGCAAGAATCATTTTCATTGACTCCATTTTATAGTACTGACTACACGTGGACAGGGTTTGAAGAGTCAGGAAAATTCTGTTCTCAAGGTATTTATCATTTAGACTTGTTTATTACCCCTGCAGGAATCGATGAGGTGACCCAACAAACCCGCCTAGTAATTGGGGATCCTGTAATGGCAGAAGATGACCATATTCCCCTCTTTGATTTTACAAAAAAGGTACTCGATAATATTGCAAATCAATTAATGGTAGCAGGTTTTTTGGTTTACAGAACGCCGCTTCCACTAACCTATTGTACCGAAGGCAATTCAAGAATTTGGTTTTTTGCCTCTTATAACAATTGCCTTGTTCAATATACAAAATGCCCACGTGAACGATTTGTTTGGATGCCTACTTATGGCAGTGATTTTTCAAATGAATATGTTGATGACTTTCAAGATAATTCAAAGGTTAAGTGTGGTGATTGGTCCCATCTGAAACAATATGATGAAAAAAATGAACAGTTATGGAAGGCATTGGGGTTTAACGTAGTTACCTTAACAAACTATTTACCATTTGCTAAAGAAAGAGGAGCTACGCGCTGTTTTAGCAAAGTACTATATAGAACACCATTAGAAAGGCACAAATGCAAAGAATCTTAATTATTTCACCAAAAAAATAAAAATGCCAACTTTTTTAGATGTTACCAGAATTGCCTTCAGCATGAATGCTGAAGAATTAACCATTACTCATGATGGCACCGCTCAAACCACCTCCTTGAGTACGTCAGGGGCAGGTCAGATTTTCCAAATTATTTATGACCATAATAATAGCTACTGGACCCTTGTAAACTCATCAGGAGAGGTCGATGTCATAGTAAAACCTAGTGGGGAACGAGTATTGTTCACCGAAATTAATACAGCGAAATCCGGAAGCGATATTGAATTCAGAAATATAGGGTCTACGTCCGGTTCTAAACCAATGTTAGATTTTATAGGCGTAATAGATATTCGAGATGCCTTAACTCGATGGTCTATTGAATACAAGAAAGCTAGGGCAAGTATTCGAACAACGACTGATCATTTGATTATGAGAAAGCAACATCATGATACTTAATATTTATCTAATAATTACTTAATAGTCTATTATCAACCCAATAAACCAAATGAATTGAAGACTCGCGCTTTTCCCTTCTTACGCAGGGTGTCCTTTAAGCACTCTGCGTATAGGGAGAGTGTCTCTGCTTAATAAAGGCACAGATTGCCCGTATTATACACTACTCTAAAGAGTATAGAGCAAACTTTTGCAAAACTATGTCATACTATCCTTCAAAGACGATGAATACGAACAATATTGATCAAGTGATTAAAGAATATTTACGATTCCAATAACAATGAAAATAGCAAAAAATGAAAAAGAGATATTCGAAAAGAAATAAGAAGGACCATAATGAATTAATACAACTTTTAAAGTCATACATCAGAAGGAATTCATCTAAGTTTTTGAATTATAAAAATATTTCTTCTGTTGGAATAGGCCTTAAAGTAATAAATGGAAAAAAAACAAATGAAATCTGTATTCAATTTACTGTCGACGAAAAAGTTGAACTGGAAAACCTTGAGAATGCAAATGAATACATCATCCCAGAATCTATTGAAATAAATAGTGAGTTGATTGCGACAGATGTTCTTGAAAGAAAATATGAATTATCCTTTGAAGTAATTGAGGACGTTATGGATGACTCAAGGAAAATTAGATATGACACTGTTTTACCTGGTATAAGTATTAGTAATGTGAAAGGAACTGCGGGTACTTTAGGTTGTATTGTATATGACAAGAATGACAACACTCCCTACATCTTAAGTAACTGGCATGTTTTGCAAGGGGACAAAAGTACTTTAGATAATGCTGTGGTTCAGCCAGGACCACATGATGATAATAGAGTCGAATTAAATCACTGTGGGACATTGATCAGATCCCATTTAGGGGAGGCAGGAGATTGTGCTATTTGTTCCATTGAAGATCGAAACTTCCAGGAGAACATATATGAATTAGGTGTAAATGTCCAGCAGCTAGCCGAACCGGAACTTTTAGATAAGGTGGTTAAAAGTGGCAGAACAACAGGGGTGACATATGGTATCGTAGAAAGAATACATGTGATCACGCAAATTCATTACGGGGCACAAACAGGATATAAAAAAATTGGATGTATTGAAATTGGAGTTGATCCCGAAAACCCTCCAATCGACGGCGAAATATCTAAAGGAGGTGATTCTGGTTCATGTTGGATGATCTGTAAAAACAATAAATCTACGACCATAATGGCTGGACTACATTTTGCAGGTGAGGCGAATTACAATCCTCATGAATATGCCTTAGCTTGTTATCCAAAATCGGTTTTTGAAAAATTGGGGATTAAACCGTCAAATTCGGAAAAAACAGAAAGTAAAACGACAGGATACAATGAAAACTTTTTGAGTACAAAAATAAAAGTACCGGTCTTGGATAATGAAGATGTTGCTTATGAATTGGATGATTCTATTTGCATTGATTATGTTCACTTTTCCTTAGCATTACACAAGACTAGAAAATTTGCCATTTGGGTTGCCTGGAATATTGATGGGGGAAGGATTAAGAAAATAAGCAGAAAAGGTATCAGATTTAAATTTGATCCAAGAATTCCTGCCGTATTTCAGACCGGAAATGATTTATACAGGAATAATGACCTGGATAGAGGTCATATTGCCAGGAGAGCTGATTTGCTTTGGGGGTCGTTAGAGGAAGCAAAAAAAGCCAATAAAGACTCCTTTTTTTATACCAATATTGCTCCTCAGATAAATGATTTCAATCAAAGTGCTAAGGATGGTGTATGGGGTGAGTTGGAAAATGCCATATTTGAAGATGCTGAGATAGATAATTTAAAAATTAGTCTAATAAGCGGCCCCATTTTTCAAGAAACGGACAGGGAATATAGAGGAGTTCAACTACCGGTAGAGTTTTTTAAATTGATTATTTATGAGATCAATGGAGAACTCAGATCGAAGTCTTTTTTGCTGACTCAAAATATAAACAGACTTGAGATTCTGGATTTGGATGAATTTAAAACATATGAAGTGCTATTGAGTGAACTTGAAGAACGATGTCAATTTATATTTGATGATAAACTGAACGACACGCAAGCAGAACTTCAATTAGAAAATATGGAGCTTAGACAGGCTATAACCTCAGTTAGTAAAATAAGATGGTAGCATTTAATTCGTAGCATTCTCAAAATATAAACAATCCAATTTACGATGTCTAAAAAAACAAATAACTATGAAGTCGTAATAGCGTCTATCCTGTTGGGTGCTTTGGCTTGCGCTATGTCAATATATTTTATCAGTAAAAATGCCCAACCCAAAACAGGGACATTACAATTGTATTTATCCAATTACACTAAGTATATAGATGGCGTAGGAGGAGATAAGGACACCTTATTTATCGGAGCAGACAAAATGTACAGAGAATATCTGGACGAACTTAAGAGGATACTAAAACCATTGGGTGTAGACGAAAGAAAAGCTCCCATCATTTCAAAAGATACTTTTTGTGTGCAATCCAGATTAGCCCACCAAAAATATTATTGCTTTAGAGATACCACCAAGGCAGGAGAAATCAATCAAAACTCTTTATTAATTGAGGCTGCTATCTTTTCCATTGACTCTACCTATATATCAAAAGTAAAGGATATTTCTGATGAAAAAAATCACTTTTTCAACCGTTATCCCAAGATCATGCTTTGGATTTTGTTGATTTCGATGGCCATTGGATTTTCATTTTGTTTGATCCCAATTTGCCTTGGTGCTACACGAAAATATTGGGGTGGCCCCTTATGGGTAAAGATTGTTAATCTTATTCTCCCTTTTGTATTTGTTTTTTTTGTACTAGCACCTTTTATTGTCAGCGAGGGTGGTTCAAGTGATTTGCTTGTAAAACCAAATGGCATTGAATCGGTTTTTGAATTTGGATTTAAGAAAAACGTCTTTTATTATAGTTCGCTGATACCATTTGTCGGGGTTATTTGTTGGCTAATGTTTGTTTTTACCATTAGTTTCAAAGTCTCGAATTTAAACTTCATAAAAAACACGGACGATAATCTTGACACAATAAAAGAATTTGAAATCTTAAGAAAACATTTCGAACAATCCTTTATTATCATTGCAATTCTTCTGGCATTTACCATCGGCTGTAATGAAATTTTTATCAGCGGTTTAAATGATCTGGTTAATGCAAAACCAAAAAATGGCTTATTACCGGTCGAGTTCTCTTTTGTCAATGGTTTGGTCTATTCCTTCTTTTTAATGTTGTTATACTTTGTGATCAATTTTAGTTTTCAGCTAACCAAAAATACTTGCAAAGAAGCCGCTTCAAAACAACAAATCAAAAAACTTGAATTAGACAAAGGAAAAGGGTTCCTTGATTATTTAAAACTGGTATTAACCATCATGGCCCCCATGATTGCGGGTAGCATTGAGTCTCTAGTTAAGTTGGTATTTGGAGCGTAAAGGAATTAGAAATATTTTCTCCATATGAAAGAATAGTGCTTTTGAGTATGATGTTTCTTGTTTAACTGGAAAACGTATTTACTTCACATTTAAAACCTCCCTAAATCAAAATGAAGCAACTGATCTTACTATTTCTAATCATCTCATCCAGTCTGACTTTTGGTCAGCAACAGGAGTTCTCAGTTACAACCACGAATGACCCCATTACGTTCCTTCACACGGAAAATGGAGTTAAGTTAGTATGGGGTAATGATACCATTTTTGTGAAGACCCAAGATGAGATAAAAATAAAACCCGAATTCCTCCTGTCCCTCGGCTTCAACTTCGACTTTCTGAGCGGCGTCAAAGCCAAAGACCTGTATGCAGATATCGACGTCGATATTCCATTTGCATTTGTTGATTCAAAAAAAGGTAGGAACAAAAAGAAATTCTTTCAGAACGTTGGGTTTGAATTCGGAGCTTATCAGATGCGGACCGTTTTCTATTATTGATACGCTCAATGAGCAATTTCAGTTAATCGATGCAAAACGAGATACAATTGGGGTGCTCGATCATAATTATATTACTGCAAATAGTCAATCGGTACGTTCCACATTCCGTGAAAACCTGGGGGTTTTTGTCCAGCCGAAAATAACTATCCCCTGGCTGGGAGATGAGCAGAACGAAGAATCGATCGTCAATTTACTAGGCCACTGTGAGTGGACAAGAAGTATTATTAATGCAAAGCTATCCAGAAATCTGATTGCTGTTGATACTACTGAAGATGCACCAGACTCCTGGCCTGTACCTTATGAAATATCACAATCATTACCTGAAGCCGAGCAAAATGAAAAGTTTCTCGAGTATAATATCAATATTGGAGTAGGATTGGATTTTACACTGAACAGGTCATCTGGTAGCTTGCATTTTAAATCTATCATAGGAAAGAACAATTTTAAGTTAGTCAAAAAATCTAACAATACAAATACTATTTTGAATGACGATGCCTGTTTTTACCTGATCCAGGGAGAAGTAATGGAAAGGAAAATACTGGGTCTGAAGTTAGGTGTTGAAGTACGCGGGTATTTCAATAATGATCGACCACCTTTGACATTAGACAGGAATACACCTTATTTCACCATTTACCTGGCTAAACAACTAAATTTCAAAAAAATAGCAGACTTGTTTAAGCCATAATTATCAAACTCAACTGATAACCAGCAAACCTTTAATTTATGCTTCGCTCAACATTAGTTCTTTTGCTTGCGATGATTACCTCATTCGTAACCCAGTCCCAATCCTATAAGCCTACGACCAGTAAACACCTCTTCGGTAATGGCTTCTACATGGGAAGCGAGCAAGACGTTTTCACCGACGTTGTCGGCCTTCGGGGATTTAACGAAGACCGCAACTATACTATGGGGGCTATTATCGGACTTTCCGGTGCCTATACCAACAAAGGGTACTTCGTTCTGCCTTGGGTGAGAAGACACCTGACCGGGTGGCTCGCCAAAGACTCTGTAAAGAACCAAACTGCATTTCTTCCCTTTTTACTGGACGAATCGGTCTGCAATCATTTCATCAGTACCTTCGATGCTCGGGCAGGGGCCTTTACACCAAGAGACATTGCCGCTAGCGATCCCGTTCTGAACGACCGACCCTATTCGATGATATTTGCTTTCAGGAGTCAAATCAACCGACATGTTTACCATGGAGACTATGACCCGGACCTTGAAATGGAAGGCAGCCCTTTTTTCAAAGAATCGGCATTGTCTACCAGTTTTACCCTTGGAATTTTAGGAACAAATATCGGCAAAGCATTCCAATCTTATACCCATGAGAATAATTGGTTTGGTTCAACCAGGCCTATCCCTGAAGGATGGCATAACCAGGTCTCCAACAATTTTGGCCTCACCTTTTTGTACGCCATGCGGCTGACCAAACCGCTGATATATGATGCCAGATGGCAAACTGGACATAGGACGTCTGCTGTTCAGGCGGCTGCTACAGCGGAGATAATGGCCGGATACCTGGTGAATACAGCCGTCGGATTGAACCTTCGAATCGGTATGTTTAGTACGCCCTATTGGGTGGGCTTTAATTCACTTAGGGATATGAGTTCTGGTCCTGAAATAGATAATAAGTTTGAGTTCTATGTTTATTTCAGGCCTCGTGTAAGAATTGTTGGATATAATGCATTATTACAGGGGCAAATGCTGGATTTCCTGAACTTTGGTACAGCCAATCATACTTTTAGTGCAAACCAAATTAAACGATTGATATTTGAATTTGAAACCGGAGTTGCATTTAGAATATATAACTGGACCATCACTTTTGAACCCTTCGCCGGGAGAACACCGGAGTTTGATTTTCCAAATGCCCAAAAAAGATGGCATTACTGGGGTACCTTCAATATCGCCGTCAATTTGAAAAAGGATTAATTCCTGACTTGAAAAACTTTTCTATATGCCGTTTTATTATTACAACAAAGAAAAAATCACCTTGAAGAAGACCGAAGATGGTCGCTTTATCGTGCCGGTAGACCAAAAATCTACTTATGACTCCATTGAGATCTTCGTCAATGAATCGGAACAATTAGAAGCTATAAATTCGTACGCGAATACGGCCTTAATTTCCACCCGTTCTGAAAGTGCGATTGGATTGTTAGAATTAAAGGATTCACTCAATCAACATGTGCCTAAATCAAGGAGGGGTGTGCAAGATGAATTGAAGGTGTATCAATTATTTCAGACCGTTGATGAATGCCCCCTGGGCGTAAGTGATGAGTTTTTTGTAAAACTTACAAAGGCAGATGTATTGAAAAATGAAGCTTTTAATGACTTACTGAAAAAATACAAAGTGGTTCAGGTCAAAAAGATCCCCAATAGAAGAAATACCTATTTATTCAAAGTAGGGGAGGGCGATTCAGAAGTTATTTTACAAACCATCAACTTTTTTCATGAGCAATTACAGTTTTTCAAATTTGCCCATCCTAATTTTTTAATTCCCATTGAATTTAGCAATCAAGACAAATACTACAAAAAACAATGGGCTATCAATCCACAAGCCAAACTGGATAATGGGAACATTGCTGATGTCAACATCAATATTATAAGCGCGTGGCAAAGAATTTTAGATGCAAAAATTAAATTACATCCTGTTTCTATTTATGTGCTGGACAAAGGTATTCACTCACACGTCGACTATAAAATAGATATTGATGGCGGCGCTTCTGCTTCACAACGGCATGGCACTAACGTGATAGGTATAATAGGAGCTATTTCTAATAATGGTGCTGGCATAGCAGGATTAGAACCCTGGCCGGTAGGGCAGTCTGCTAAGGACGGAAAGTTTAAGATTACCGGGGTGAATTTTCCGACTCGTTACGACAACCTTTCTGCCGACCAGGATTATATTGACTTGGCAGTCTTTATTGAAATAACACTTAGTGAAGCGTTTTTGGGAGCAGATGGCCCCAAGGTGATCAACATGAGTTTTAATTTTCCCGCCAGTATGTCCATTCCTGTTCTCGATGAATTATTTAAATCAATTGCTCGTAACTGTGTTGTTTGTAACTCTGCTGGCAATTATAAAAAGAATTCTCATGAAAAGGTAGTTAAATACCCCGCCCATAAATCCAGTATTTTTGGAGTCGCTGCCTGTACCCCGAAGGGACGCTGGGTAAACCCCAAAGAAGCAAATAGCGATTGGGGAAGTTGCTATGGAAAAGGAATAGATATATGCGCCCCCGGAATGGAAATTTTTACAACGTCTAACAACAACAAATACCGGAAAGACTTTGATGGAACTTCTGCGGCCGTAGCATTTGTGACCGGCGTAGTAGCTTTGTTGTATGCTGTGAAACCTGATTTGACAGTAACTGAAGTAAAAGATCTGATCCGTACTTCCGCTTCTGGCAGCGTCAAAGCCATAGTCGATAATGCAGAAGCAAATAACCCAAAAGATTACATAGGGCACGGCTTATTGGATGCAGGGGCTGCCTTAGATCTCCTGTTGGACCGCTATCTGGACTTGGTGCAACAGGATGCATAGTCAATGAAAATGTTTTGAATAAGTAGCGATAAATGCCACACTTTTTAAACCGAGTTGTAAATGCAAAGGCTCGCTCGAAAAATAACTTGTCGTTGTCTTTGATAAAAATTACAAATAAGCGACCCCGATAGCTATCGGGGTGAGCGGTTTGTGATTTTTTCAAAGACACCAAAAAGACAATTTATTTTTTGAGCTTTACAAAGAGAGGAGCTGATCACTCAATTTATTGTGCTTCCGGTTGTGGTAGATAAAGAGTTTATGTGAAGTGGGCTTGGAGGCTTTATCGAGAATCTGGCCCCAAGTCAATGTCGAGATACTGAACACGGATCAGGGCAGTCAGCTTACAGGTAATAATTTTGCAAACATTTTGTTGAGATGTGAAGAAACGAAATTTAGTGTGGAGCCAGGGGAGGCGCTTGAGGAAAAGCAGAAATGAAAGGTTATCCAGAGCTATTGAAGAATTAGGTGGGTGGGGATGTGGTGCCGTCCGCTAACATCCCGTCGCTGGCGGGAGTTGACAGGTTCAAATCCTGTCATCCCGACCAATCTTTAAAAGGCCATCCTGCATAGCGGGATGGCCTTTTGGTTTTTAGCCTGAGTAGATCGTAGAAAAATCCTCAATCACTAGAGATTATGCGGAATGTTTTCGAATAAACTCTACTAAACATAAAAGTAAACCCTACAGTTTTTTCGTTCTTATTATAACGTTTTCCAAACTGTCCAATGGCTTCAGTTTATTTTCTGATCTGTCTATCCCGCTTCTTATTTGAGAATTTACGATGTAGTGGTTAGTCTTTAGGAGCAGAGCAACCAGCAAAAACGATAAAAATAAAAAGTACGCCGTAGGTGAATTTCATTATTCGGAACTTATGGGTTTGTTGGTTGAAGTCACGCAATCAATTTTCCATTCGTTGCCGTATTTTTTGTAAATAGCGGTCCAGGCAAAGTGAGTTTCCCCTTCAACTGTTTCTCCTGCCTCGTCTTTGTAAGTGACAGTTACAATTTTATCGACTATGGTATAAGCAAGTGTCCCATCTTCAGAAAATCGGATTATAGGCTCCTCGACATCGTCCCACTTCACGAATTCAACCGAAGAAAAATAGTTGTTATACCTGGATATAGTTTCTCTTTTTTCTGGTTGTGATATGATGCCTTTATTGACAGAAATAAAGTTGTTTGAAAGTTGATTAGCAAAAGCGGTAGAGTCCTTGCCGAAATGGTAATCTCGTTGCAAGTTGTGTAGCTTCAGGATTTCGCTTGTTGCCTTATCCCGGTCAAAATGGTTTTGTTCTGCACACGCGACAAAGAGAATTGTGGTTAGTAAAATGCAAATATTGAATCTCATTTGTTCCCGTTTTTGAACTAAAGACACTTGATTCGATAATAGGGATGCCGCTCCTATAGGTAAAAATCCCCCTATCCCCCAATCTTCCCCAAAAACCAATCCCTTTCTCCAAAGGTCTCGGCCTTCTCCACTCTTTTTCGAAATGCTGCTTTTTCCTCTTTACTCATAGCGGGCAATTGCAATAGTTGTTTGGTAAAGGTAATGATATTACTGTAATGTGCTTTTCGGTACGCCAGGTCTTTGCTCCGCTGAAGGTATACGCGCAAACTTTCCAACAGGCTTTCCAGCGGATTGATTTCATCCAGTTCGTAGTAAATTTTGAGTTGGAGCACCCGGGCACCCAGGAATATATAGGAGGCCCTGGCATCTACTTTTGCGAGTTGTTGCAGACTGTTTTCCAGTTGGCCTTTTTCGTAAAAGATCCTGCCCAGGCTGAAATGATAAAGGGGGGCTTGCGATGTCGGTTTGAGGTGGTGTTGGTGATCGTTGATGAAGGCAATTGCCCACTCGTATTTTTGTTGTTTGCAAGCCAGCGACACGAGGTTGGTATAGGTGCTATCGAGCATGACGCCATTCTCGATGAGAAAGCCTTGTTGCAGGCTGAGCGAATACAATTCAAACGCTTCCCGGATAAAGATGCGGTTGCCAGTGTTGAGTTTTCGGATCGAATAATTGATGGCTACGGTGTAGATGTCGCGCATTTCAGCCGGAGGAAAAAGGTGTTGATAGCGATGGATGGCTTCGCGTAGCTTGACAAAATAGTCTTCCCGGCCCTGGGCACTAACCGCCTGATAACAATAATAATACACCGCTATTGCCGGCACTTCTAAATAGGTTGGCTGGTTGATCACCTGTTGTACTACCTCCTCTACCAACTTTAAATCATAACTTTCCTGGTTGATGATTTCCCTGGAAAGGGCATAACAGGCTTGCCGCAATTTGGTGGAAATAAAATAGTCGTCGAAATGATCGGAAACCTCCTGAAGGTTGGACTTTTCTGTTCGATTGACGGAGATGAGATAGTCGTATTTTTCATAGGCCAGTTCGTGCATTACCTGAAGGTATTGCATGTTGCGATAAGCCTGGCCTTCCAACTCCTGCTGGGTGGCATCAATGGCTTTGGCAAATAGTTTTTCCTCATTCAATTCCCGAAAAGCATTTGCCAGGTTGGCTTTTTTGCCGACAGGTTGATTCCGCCAAATTTCCAGTGCCAGAAATTCTTCCAGTAGTTTGAACAAACGGGAAGTGAGTAAGTGCCATTTGGTGGTTGAAAAAGGCGCTTCCGGAAAGATTTGCTGCCAAAGCACTTCTGGCAATTGACGCTGCCTGCTCCCTGCGACCCACAACTCTAACAACGACAAAACGTCTTTCCGCTGGTTGAAATAGGGGCTGCGCAGGAACTGCTCAAACCGGTTGATTTTCCGTTTGTCTACCTTACTTAAAAGCCTAAATAGCTTCATCTAATCAAATTTTTGATTTTTAAAATTAAAAATAAAAGGAAGCAGTTGTAGGAAAAGTGTAATAACTAATTGATAATCTGTTAAATATGAATTTATTACTTGTATAAAATTAAAAAAATGTTCTTTATTTCTCCAGAAAATAGGATCAATTTTGTAGGGAAAGAGAAGGATTGCAGACAAACAAAGGGTACGGAGAAGAAGTACCCTCAAAACATTTTAACCATGAGAAAAAACCTATTACTCTTTATCGGATTATGGTGGCAGGTGAATATTTTGGTTGCGCAAAACTGTATCCCTACCGGGCTCTTATTTTCCAGCCAGGGGCAGGTTGATAGCTTTTCGATCAACTTCCCCAATTGTACGGAAGTGGAAGGTGGGTTGTATTTTTTTGGAGGAGATGATGGAGACATTACCAACCTGGATGGCCTGAACCAAATTGTCAGTATTGGTGAAAATTTACATATCCAGCATGTGGACAGCCTCCAAACTTTGGATGGCTTATCCAACCTTCAAAGTATAGGCGGATACCTCGACATCAATTCCAATTTCAATCTTGTCGATATTTCGGGACTAAATAACCTTACTGCTGTCGGCGAAGGGATCAATATTTCCAATAATTCGGACTTATCAGAAATAAATGGTTTCAACCAGATCACCGCTTTTAACGGAAATCTTTATATCAACTCCAACAATAGCCTCACCACCGTCAATGGCTTTAATGGCATTGAGAGTATAGACCGATTGGTTTTTATTGGTAACAGTATGCTTACAAATGTAATAGGGCTCGGCGCTCTGACGGTCGTCAATATTCATATGCGCCTAACCGGCAACTTTTCACTCGGGGCATTTGATGCTTGCCAGCAACTACAAACCATAGAAAACTACCTCGACATCATCGACAATCCCGTACTGACCAGCTTGATCGGTTTCGGGGCCCTGACCTCTATTGGCACCAATTTCACCATTGAAAACAACGAGAGCCTTACCAACCTTTCCGACTTCACCAACCTGACCTCCGTTGGTGGAACCTATAAAATAGAAAACAACGCCTTTTTACAAAGCCTAACACCTCCCAACGGTGTCCTCACTATTGTTGGAGAAAATATAGAGATCGTGTCAAATCCCGCATTGACCGACCTTTCGGGGCTATCGGGCATCAATCAGATCAGCGAATTGTTCAGTCTCAATGACAATGATGCTTTGACGGACCTCACCGGTGTTAACAATATTACTACTGTAACTAGCCTCAGTTTGATCGGCAATGACTTGCTCGCCGATTTATCTCCTTTTGGGATGCTGGATTCCATACATGCTGACCTGACAATGTACAGACAACCTGAAATTGTAAATTTTACCGGTATGAGTCCTGTCTACATACAGAGATTATTCTTGGGCTCTCCGAGTTCCTCGTCTATGGGATTGGTAGATTTTACCGGACTGGAAAATCTAACAGCGATAGACAGGATTACAGCCATACAATGTCCAAACTTACAAAACTTCTCCGGCCTCAATAATGTAACTTCTATTAGTGACCTGACGCTTTATATAAACAATAGTTTGATTGATTTTACAGGCCTGGAAAACGTAACCACCATTCATGACATGTCTATTATTCAGAATGGGGCGCTGGCCAATTGCAATGGACTGACCAATCTAACCACCGTTACCGGTAGTATGAATTTTTTGAATCATACCGACTTAGTCGACTTTACCGGGTTGGGCAACCTCAGCACCATTGAACAAGGATTGGTTATTCAATCAAATTATAACCTGCAAAGCCTCAACGGCCTGGAAAACCTCAGCACCGTCGGCAGCAACTTCATCATCCACAATAATGATTTATTGCAAGACATCAGCGGCATCGAAAATGTACTGTTAGCAGGCGCTACCGATTCTCTGAGTATCAGCTCCAACTCCTTATTATCTACCTGTGGCTATGAAAACATTTGCGATTACGTCCTCGGAGGTGGGAATGCCGTCGTTAACGATAATGCTCCCGGCTGCAGCGACCTCAACGATGTAATTGGTTCCTGTTTTGCTTTTGTCGATCACACCACTTTCGTGGGAAATGTATATGCTGACCTGGATGCTGACTGTATGCCCGATGCCGGAGACGTGGGGCTCCCGCAAGCCATTGTTAGAGTTGAAAACGACCAGTATTCTTATGGGGTGACCGCCGACTCTGCCGGCAATTACGCATTGCCGGTGCTGGCAGGGGAGTATAGTTTAAACGTTGTTTCCCCTTCCACTTTCTGGACACCTTGCTTCACCGATTCTCTGCTGGTGGCAACAGCCATGAATGACTCTATTACCACAGACTTTTACATGACGCCCTATGGCAATTGCCCCTACCTGGATTGGGATATGACGTTGCCGCCACTGCGCATTTGCGGCAGCAGAACAGCTACCATTAGTTATTGTAATTTCGGAGCAATACCGGCTGAAGACGCTGTGTTTTCCATCCAACTCGATACTTTTGTGACCCTCGACTCGGCATCGATCCCATATATGCTTGGCGCAAACGGGGAAGTGATTTTCGAATTGGATACGATCGACTTATTTGAATGCGGACAGTTTACCATGAGCCTTTTTCTCGACTGCGACAGCGTGGAATTGAACGAGGTGCTGTGTATTGATGTCGAATTGCTTTCCGACACCTTATGCGACCCTTCCGGAAATTGGGATGGGTCTTTGATTACTGCGAGCGGCTATTGTGAAAATGACAGTGTATACTTTATTCTCAAAAACATCGGCACTGGCGGCATGAGTCAGGATGCACAGTTCCGCGTAGATATACTGATTGAGGATATTGTACTGTTGCACGATGTCGATGATTATCAACTTTTAAGTGGAGATTCCACCATATTGAGCTATGAATTGGACAACAGCGATGGCTTTAGAATAGAGGCAGACCAAACACCGGGTCATCCCATCTATTCCGAAGCCTCTGCTGTTGTACCGAACTGTGAAGATGCCGTAAATGATCTGTTACTTACGTTGGTGCCAACCAATAATGGCGATCCCTTTTCAGAAACCTTTTGCACCGTAGCGGTCAACTCTTATGATCCCAACATTAAATCTACAACTCCGGCAGGTCTTGGAGAGGAACATTTTATTGACAGTGATTGGGAATTGGACTATACCATACAGTTTCAAAATACCGGCAATGATGTCGCCTATCAGGTCGTAATAAAAGACACCCTATCGGAAAAACTGGATTGGAGTACCCTTCGCGTAAAAGGAGCGAGTCATTCCTTTACCTGGTCACTGAATCCGCAGCGGGAATTGGTTTTCGTTTTTTCCGACATCAATCTTCCCGACAGCACCTCCAACGAGCCGGAATCACATGGATATGTCCAGTATTCCATCCTGCCTTTGGCGTCTATTTTGCCTGGTGAGCAAATAGAAAACAGGGCAGGCATTTATTTTGACTTCAATGAACCCATCATCACCAATACGGTATTTCATACCATTCGCAAACCGGTTGTAGCGGATAGTGAAAACCTGATCTGGTGCGCCGGAGAAGATTTTCTGGGGCAACTCATCACACAAGACACTTCGGTCCAGGAGCTGATCGAGTTTGCATTTTACGACAGTATACAGGTCTATCATCTGGAAGTATTGCCGCAGTCCTTTGACAGCACGATGATAGAGGTACCTTTCGGTGAAACTTTTGAAGGTGCGCTGATAACGGGCGATACCAGTTTTGTGATAGCCTATGCCGATCAAAACAATTGCGACAGCCTGGTGGCCTATACCGTTTCAGCTTTGGTAAATCTAAATGAGGTCGGAGCCGAATTTGCGGAAGTGAGCATATTTCCCAACCCTGCCACTGAAAAAATACTTGTATTGCGGCATGAATCCAATGAGCCGCAGCATTGGTCATTGGTTAATCCGCTCGGTAAGTTGGTTTGGCAAAAGCGGTTGAATGCCGAAACATCCTTAGTCGAAATCTCCGTTGCTGATTTACCTCCTGGCGTATATTGGTTGCGGGTAGTGACAACTACCAGTGGAGGTGTCTGGCCCATTGCAGTAGAATGACGAGCCGTTCACAGTTTCCAGGTAAGTGCAGGGGCACAAATAAATAAAATTCTCAAAAAAAATCATTACTCCCCATTCTCCTCAATGATCTTCCGGGCCTGCTCCGCCTCCTCTTCCGGAACATGGATCTCGGCATGCCCCAGCCGGAACTCGTCGTCTTTCTTGTCGAGTAGTACGGGGTGGAGGCCGTTGTTTTCCAATAGGCTTTTGATCAGGTTGGCCTGGTATTCTTCACCGGCCGAGTATATTTTTGTCCATCCTTCTTTCATGACTGGTTGATTTTCTGTAAAGATGTGGAAAAAATGGGTTAGTTTGTAATGTTGAGGGAATTAAATCTTTGATTTTTCAACCGCTTCATCACTTGCGTTCAAGGCGGTGGTTATTCCTGGCCTCATTCCCTTTACAGTTTCCTCAAAATTGCAAAAACTTTATCACGGAAAACGGTATTTTCCTACAGTACAAAAATTCCGTATATTCACCCTCAACAAACCGATTTTAACCCACCTCATCATGACGAACAATGCATCCTTTTTCATTTTATTGACCCTATGTTTCACCGCCACTCTCGCCGCTCAAACGCACAGTTGGGTGCGCACCAATCCGGGTGGAGGCGGGGCCTTCAGCACGGTGGGTGCCAGCGCTTCCGGCATCATCATCGCGGGCAGCGACCTCAGCGGTGCTTATCGAAGTACCGACGGCGGACTAACCTGGGACATCATCGGCCTGAACAAGGGCATGACCGAAACACACGTGTCAGGCGTGGGCTTTCACCGCACCGACGGCAATACCTTATACATTGGTACCGAAAATGGTATTTTCAGAAGCACCGACGGGGGCAACTCCGTCAGCCACGTATTGGTAGGGGGGTACATCACCGATATAGAGTTTGGCACCAATGCCCCCAACACCGGATACGCTACTTACCACCCCACCTACGATTCCGATGATGGCACCGTGTATCGCTCCACCGACAATGGGGTCACCTGGTCGCAAAGCAGTGTTGATTTGCCGGCAGGCATCCGCATCCTGAAGATCGTCGTCAACCCCAGCAATGCCGACACGGTGTATATCCTAACGGGAAAGGGGCGTTTTGCCTGCGGCCCGGCCGACGTATTCAGAAGTGCAGACGGTGGCGTCTCCTGGTCCAACCTGACCACCGGACTGCAGGAAGTACTCGACCTGGCCATAGATCCCAGCAGTCCCCAGGAACTATTCATCACCACGATGAATGCCAATTGTGGCGCACAGTATTACTGGACCGATCTGGACGGCGACCTCTATCATAGTACGGATGGAGGAACTTCCTGGGGAAGTTCCATCTACAGCCAGTCAGGCATCATTTGGGTGGATACCAACAATAGTTCCAACATCCGGCTGATCGACCCCAGGGAGCCCTATCCCTGGGTTGCCACATCGGGTACCTGGACTTCTTCCGACGGCGGCAATACCTTTTCCCAAACAGGCGATGTCAACAACTGGGATATTTTTTTCAACAGCGGTGTTTTCCATTGCTACGGCGCCAGCTTCAATGGCATTTGCAAAACACTGGGGGAGGACCTCTCCAACCCCAACCAGTATTATTGGGTGACATCGCAGTGGATTTTTAAAACGACCGACAACGGCACCCTTTTCAACAATATATTTACAGACGAGGTCACTCCTCAGTGGTGGCAGAGCCGGGGGTTCGACAATGTCAATATGTTAGACGTATCCATCAGCCCTGCCGACGCCAACATCATCTATGCAGCTTACTTCGATATCGGCCTGTGGAGAAGCCTGGACAAGGGAGCCAGTTGGCAAAGCTGCAACGACGATGTGTACAGCGGCAACTGGTCGGGCGATGGCGGCAATTGCGTCACCGTACTGGCAGATCCGGAACGCAGCCACGTAGTATGGGCTTCCCAGTCGGAAAATCAAAGCGGACAACCGCCAACTTATTTGTTGAAAAATATGAATACCGGAGATCGGGACAGTTGGGTATTGTCCAATGCCGGGTTGCCCGATGAAGAGGTCATGGGCCTTTCACTCGACGTCAACAGCAGCATGACCAACCGGACGCTCTTTGTCACCGCTCAAGGCGATGTATATAAGAGCACAGACGATGGCGCTACCTGGACGATGGTTCTCAATTGCGGCGGCTGCCGGTTTACTGCCGTTGATTTCTTCGATGCCGATTTGATATACGCCGGTGGAGATGCCGGATTGTGGGTTTCGGAAGATGGGGGCACTTCCTGGAGCGATAAAAGCGATCCGGAAATGCCTGCCAGTAGTGGCGTCGCATTTTGGGACTATAATTACGATGGCGTTTTTGATGTGACAACAGACCCCGCCAACGCCGATCGGGTATACGTCACCGCATTTGGAAATGGCAAAGGTTTGTTTAAAAGTACAGACCGGGGAGCCAGTTGGGAGAAAATACTGACGGATGATTTCATGCGGAAAGTCGCCATTGTACCGATGTATCCAGACCTGATTTACGCCACCTCTTCGAGCGCACTGAAGTCGGGAGGCTACCACCCCAATTCGATGGGCGTATTATTTTCAGATGATGGCGGACAAAACTGGGCCCAGGAAAATCAGAACATGGCCTATCCCTTTGCCATGCCGGTGGCAGTGGATCATACGGGAGCCCCTACTGTGTTTGTGGGCTCTCCGGGCACGGGATTTCAAAAAGCAGATATTCCCATTCCTGTTGCCGTCGAGTATCTATCCCCACTGCGGGCGATGCCTGGTCAGGACTGTGTCGAATTGATCTGGTCGACGGCCACAGAAGAAAACAATAAGTGGTTTGTCGTCCAGCGCTCGGCAGATGCCCGGCAATGGGATGACATTTTTCATGTAAATGGCCAGGGCAATATTATGGAGATACACCGCTACCGGGCCAAAGACTCGGACCCCCTCATTGGAATGTCGTACTATCGGCTCCAACAGGTGGATTGGGATGGCAGCTATCAGTATTCCAATGTAGCCTCTGTGCGATGGGAAACGTCCTCCGGCCTGCTGAAAGCCTATCCCAACCCAGCTTCGGCAAATATTACCTTTGAATTTGATGCTTCTGCTGTGAAACCCCGTTCGTTTCGGGTATTCGACGCCTTTGGCAACATAATATTCCAACAACAGCCAGTATCCTCTTCCATCCTTGCTGTCGACGTTTCTCAATGGAGCGTCAGTGTCTACTTTGCAGAAATAATGGATGAGGATGGGAGGCAGAGCAGGGTGCGTTTTGCTACCCGGTAGTGGTGGCTTTCTAATGCTACCCAGGTTTTTTGATTTTTTGCCGCCATACGGTGAACAAAAATCAGGCACACTTTTTTCAGAGTA
The DNA here is from genome assembly GCA_965222105.1 of Saprospiraceae bacterium. Lineage (GTDB taxonomy): Bacteria > Bacteroidota > Bacteroidia > Chitinophagales > Saprospiraceae > CALGLS01. The sequence continues at coordinate 102,782 of CBDCTQ010000025.1, forward strand.
TTTGATTGTTGCATCAAATCTACTCACCTTAAGATACACTCCACAACTAAGCAGGTGGTTTTCGATCCTATGATGAAAACAAGAGGATCGCAACCAACCGATGATGCCTTCCTTCTTTTCACCCTTCCCATTCCTCCGTTGCTATAGTTTATCCTTCCCTTCAAAAAGAAAACCCATAGCGAGTGTTTTAGTGGAAATCTTAACCTTTAAAATGTCAATCTCTTGGATGTAAAAATTCTTATCTCATTGCTGTTGATCTGTTTGAGTGCTACTGTGTCATTGAGCCAAATTTCCAATGATAATTGCGCCAATGCCGAAACACTGACCCTGGATGTCAATAATCAGGCTTCTGCGACTTTTAATACCAACGACGCCACGGCCAGCGGTGTTAGCCCTTCCTGTGAGACGAATCCCCGCGATGGCTGGTATCATTTTACGATGCCCTTTGAGGGCAATCTGTTGATCACCGGTTCGTCTTCAACGGAATATGCGGTGTACGATGCTTGTGGCGGCACAGAGCTGTCGTGCCAGACCAGTGGCAACCACACTTTTGGCCTGACCAATGGCAATGATTACTACATTCAAGCCTATCGCATCAACGGCACGGGTGGCAATATGACCTTTACGATTACCGCCACGGCGCTGATAACCAACGACGATTGCTCATCGTCGCAATCGCTGACCCTTGACGGAAATAACCAGGCCAGTGTGAATTTGAATACCAACGGAGCAACTATAAGTGGGGTGAGCCCTTCCTGTGAGACGAACCCCCGCGACGGCTGGTATCATTTTACGATGCCCTTTGAGGGCAATCTGTTGATCACCGGAACCTCTTCATCGGAATATGCGGTGTACGATGCCTGCGGCGGCACAGAGCTGTCGTGCCAGACCGGTGGCAACCACACTTTTGGCCTGACCAATGGCAGTGTGTATTACGTTCAGGCGTATCGGACCAATGGGCAGGATGGCAGCATTTCCTTTACGATTACCGCCACGGCGCTGATAACCAACGACGATTGCTCATCATCGCAATCGCTGACCCTTGACGGAAACAACCAGGCCAGTGTGAATTTGGATACCAACGGAGCAACTATAAGCGGGGTGAGCCCTTCCTGCGAGACGAATCCCCGCGACGGCTGGTATCATTTTACAATGCCCTTTGATGGCAATCTGTTGATCACCGGAACCTCTTCGTCGGAATATGCGGTGTACGATGCCTGCGGCGGCACAGAGCTGTCGTGCCAGACCGGTGGCAACCACACTTTTGGCCTGACCAATGGCAGTGTGTATTACGTCCAAGCGTATCGGACCAATGGACAGGATGGCAGCATTTCCTTTACGATTAACGCCACGGCGCTGATAACCAACGACGATTGCTCATCGTCGCAATCGCTGACCCTTGACGGAAATAACCAGGCCAGTGTGAATTTGAATACCAACGGAGCAACTATAAGCGGGGTGAGCCCTTCCTGTGAGACGAATCCTCGCGACGGCTGGTATCATTTTACGATGCCCTTTGATGGCAATCTGCTGATCACCGGAACCTCTTCATCGGAATATGCGGTGTACGATGCCTGCGGCGGCACAGAGCTGTCGTGCCAGACCGGTGGCAACCACACTTTTGGCCTGACCAATGGCAGTGTGTATTACGTGCAAGCGTATCGGACCAATGGGCAGGATGGGAACATCTCGTTTACGATTACAGCCACTATGGCCATAGGGCATGATGAATGTGCGACTGCGACCACAGTGGCTTTTGATGCGAATTTTTCTTCCATGAATAGTTTTGATACCAATGGCGCTACACCCAGCAGTCCGGCTCCATCCTGCGAGTCGAGCCCGAGGGACGGGTGGTATACCATGGTTGCACCCATCAATGGAACCTATCAAATTGGGGGATCGGCCAACACGGAATTTGCTGTATACGAGGCAGATGCAGGGGGGTGTTATGGTACACAACTGAATTGTTTTACAGAAGGCAATATATTCGATGTGGTTCATGGAGAAACTTACCTCATTCGCGCATGGCGTAGAAATGGAACAGACGGGCCGATGAACGTTAACCTGACACCAGGCATTATACCCGTCGCTCCAGGCACCAGTGGGTCCTGTGATGCCATGACATCTGTGACCATCGATGCCACCAACAACGACAAATGGGTGACGATCTTGGACGGATCGGGCAATGTGGCTGCTGCCATCAACGCCAATGGCCAGAACCTCGGGGAGGTAACCGCTAATCTGAAATTAGATGCCAATGACGTCAGGTTATTTGGGCCAGATGAAGTACCATACCTGCGAAGAGAATTGGAGGTCAGCCCGGCAGTGGCTCCCACCTCGCCGGTTGATGTACGTATTTATATATTGGGAGATGAGTACGATGATTTGGCGCTGGAAGATATGACGTTGAACAGCATTCATGACTTGCGTTTTTACAAGGAAGAAGGGGTGTCGTGTACCGATGGCTATGGCGGTACCGGTATAGCAATTGGCTCGAGCAATGGCAATTACGACGCGAACGACTATTATCTCCAGTTGTCTGTTAGTAGTTTTTCCACCTTTTTTCCAGCTAGTTCTGGGGTGACACTCCCAGTTGAACTTCGGGATTTTGTTGGACAAGCAAGAGACGATACCAATGTATTGACATGGTGGGTGGATGCTGAAATAAATACCGATCGGTATGAAATTGAGTGTTCCATCGATGGCCGCCGTTGGGAATATCTGGGGGCTGTGAAGACTTTTGGTCACCAGTTGACTAACAAAGAATATCGCTTCATCGACGGCGATCCCCCCGCTCGTGCCTTTTACCGGTTGAAAATGATTGACCGGGATCACTCCTTTGAATACTCGCCGGTAATTTATGTTGAGAACGACCATGCCAAACCCGCGTTGGTGGTATATCCCAATCCCACCTCCCAAAACATTTCGGTGATCAACCTGACGGATGGGGAGATAGCGCAAAGTACATTGCTTGACGTCAATGGACGGTTATTGTTTGAAGTCGATCTGACAGCCCAATCGACAGTGGATTTGAAAGATCTTCCTTCCGGTCTGTATTATCTGCGGGTATTGACTCGTTCGGGTACACAAATGTTGAAGATGATGAAGAGATAGGAAAACTCTTTGGCCGGGCTGGTGCCAGGCCAGGGAGTTGTCAAAAATTAATATGAATTTGGACCTCAGTGGTTACCAGGCCGGTTGGTTGGTCGAGGCTGGCGTCTATGGCGAGACTATTCCCCAACCCCTATCCACTCCTCCGGAAAAATCCCCGGATCAAACCCCCAAAGAATGGGTAGTAAGAAATAGGTGATCAGCGTCAGCAAAATGATGGAAATAATGTTCATCCCAATGCCGGCCCGGACCATGTCATAAATTTTTAAATACCCCGACCCGAAAACCACTGCATTCGGTGGGGTAGCTACCGGCAACATAAATGCACAGGAAGCCGCTGTGGTAGCACCCACCATCAGTATGTACGGATGTACGTCTATTGTTAGCGCCAATGGTGCCAGTATCGGAAGCATCATGGCGGTGGTGGCCAGGTTGGAGGTGATCTCCGTGAGGAAGTTGACGGCGGCCACTATTACCAACAATAACATGACCAACGAAACACCGCTGAGCAAGGTCATCTGCCCGCCGATCCATTCGGCCAGGCCACTCGTTTTGAAGCCTTGCGCCAGGGCCAATCCACCCCCAAAGAGCAGGAGAATGCCCCAGGGCAGTTTGACGGCTTCCGTCCAGGTGATGATGGGCCGGTTTTTGCCTTTGCCTGCGGGCAAAACAAACAGCACCACACCGGCAACGATGGCTATAATGGTGTCGTCGAGGTTGGGAAGCAACCCGCTCAGCAGAAATGACCGGCTGATCCAGGCCAAAGCCGTAGCCACAAACACGCCCAAGACGATCTTTTCCTCATAGCTCATTCTTCCAAGTTCGTGTAATTGTCTTGTTAATTCTTTGCGCCCTCCTGGAAACGACGTTTGTTGAAACGAAAAAGCCACCCCGGTCAGGTATTTCCAGCAAATGAAAAGCAGGGTCACCGAAATAGGCAGGCCAAAGGCGATCCATTTGGAAAAACTGATTTCGATGCCGTACATTTCCTCCACCACACCTGCCAGCACCAGGTTGGGAGGGGTGCCGATCAGGGTAGCTACCCCGCCAATAGACGCGCTGTAGGCAATGGCCAGCATCAGCGATTTTCCAAAGATCCGGTTTTCATTTTCGACCGTGTCGGGGTTGTCCTGCAACTGCGAAATAATAGCCATCCCAATGGGCAACATCATCACGGTGGTGGCGGTATTGGATATCCACATCGACAAAAAAGCAGTAGCCACCATAAAACCCAGCAAGATGCTTTTGATGTCAGTACCGATGAAGTTGATGATCTGAAGGGCTATTCTTCTGTGTAAATTCCATCGCTCTATCGCTATGGCTAAAATGAATCCACCTATGTACAGAAAAATGTACTTATGCCCGAAGGCGGCGGTGGTATCTTTCAGGTTTAATCCGCCTGTGAGCGGAAACAATACGACCGGCAACAACGAGGTGACGGCAATGGGAATGGCCTCGGTGATCCACCACACCGCTATCCAAAGCGTGCAGGCCAGTATGGCTCTGGCCTCCTGACTCAGCCCCACCGGGTGAAAGAACAGAAGGGCGAGCCCAAATAACACCGGCCCCAGGATCAACCCCCATTTTTTGGCATTCCAGCCTCGAACCGCATTTGTAAACATATTGTTAATGACTTATTTTTTAAGAACCGGATTGGCTGTTTTTCCAGTTAAGGAACTTGCGTCCAAAAACTTTTCGGATAATAGTATTGTTGAAAACGATAATTTTGCGAATGTACAATATTTAAGATCATGAACAAAAACCTAAGCGCAAAGCGATTCTCCGGAAAAGAGTTTGTGGAAACCTACGAATCATTTCGTCCGGTACCACCTACCCAAATCGTCGAAGCCACCCTCCGGTATTTTGGCGAAAGCCATTGTACTGCGCTGGCTGACCTTGGCTGCGGAAATGGCATTGGCACCTATATCTGGCAAGGATTTGCCGATCAGATCACCGGCATCGACCCCAGTGACGATATGCTTCAGATGGCCCGGCAAAAAAATCAATCGGGCAATGTTCGATTTCTGTCTGCTTTTTCTGACCAGCTTCCGCTAGAAAATGCAAGCGTCGATATCGTCACCATTTCCCAGGCATTCCACTGGATGGAACCTGTTGCCACCTTGCGGGAAATTGACCGGATACTGCAACCAAATGGTGTGCTGAGTATTTACGACTGCAAATGGCCTCCGCAAGGAAACGCGAAATGGGCTGCCGCTTTTAAAACGTTGTTTGACAGGGTAGCCCTTTTGTCAGCCAACCTTGAACCTCCAATGACCTTCCGATGGCCGAAGAAAGAACATGCCAACAATATTCGCACGAGCGGACTTTTTTCTGAACCAAAGATCACAACAATAGAAATACAAAAACCGTTCACGCCGATCGAGTTCATTGGATTGGCGCGCAGTCAGGGCGGATTGAAAGAGTTGGCGGAGCGGGGGTTCAATGAAGAAGAAACAGGGTGGGAGGCATTTTTGAAAAACATGGAAAAAGAAAAACCCCGACCGCAGGAATTGATTTTTGCCTATACCCTTATTCTTGCTAAAAAGGGAGGGCATTCACAGCATGTGGTTTAAAAGTCTCCTTCTTTAATAAATCCTCTGACCGGTTAAATTAAAGGGTTTGTCGAAGAACTAAAAACCTCATATCTTTATAGCAATAGTAAAATTATCTCCAACCATGAAAAACTTCCCTCTATACCGTTTCCTGATTTGTGCGATCCTCCTTTTAATCGCTGGTGCAACCCATGCCACCACCTACTACGTCAGCACCAACGGCGACGACACCAACTCGGGCCTCTCCTGGCCGGAAGCCTTTGCCACCATACAAGCTGCTGCCGACATCATGGTGGCTGGCGACCTCGTACTCGTAGCCAACGGCACCTATGTCGGCTTCGATTTCCGCAACGTCGACGGCACCGCTGCCAACCCCATCACCTTCCAGGCCGACGGCAACAGCGTGCTCATCAACACCAGTGGCCCCATCCGAGATGACGGCATTAATATAGAAAATGCAGACTGGGTCATCGTCGACGGATTCATAGTCAATGATATGACCGGCTCCGGCAACGGTGTTCGCGTGGTGACTTCCAACAACTGCATCGTCCGCAATTGCGCCTGCGATAACAACGCCGAGCGCGGCATCTTTACCGGCTTCACCGACGACATCCTCATCGAAAACAACCTCTGTACCAATGCCGTCAACGAACATGGCATCTACGTGTCCAACTCCAGCGACCGGCCCATCATCCGCTACAATGAATGTCACGACAACAACAACATCGGCATCCACCTCAACGGAGACCTCTCCGTCGGCGGCGATGGCATCATTTCCGATGCAGAGATATACGGCAACCTCCTCTATAACAACAATTTTGCAGCCGGCATCAATATGGATGGCGTCGAAAACCCTCTGGTGTACAACAACCTCATCTACAACAACCACTCCGCCCAAGGCATCGCCCTTTTCCAGCAGGACGGCGCCATTCCCACTCAGGGTGCAAAAATATACAACAATACCATCATAGTGCCCACCGACGGCCGGTGGGGTATCCTCGTACTCGACGGCAGCAACGTCGACACCGAGATTTACAATAACATCATCCTCAACTTTCACGCCTGGCGGGGCTGTATCGCCATCGAAAACCAAACCGACTTCATCAGCGACTACAACATCGTTCACGACAAAATGTCGAACGCCGGAGATGGCTCTACCATCACCTTCGCCGCCTGGCAGGCCCTCGGCCTCGGTCCCAACTCCATGCTTGCCGACCCCATCGACCAAATATTCACCGACCCGGCTAATGACGTCTACACCTTGTTGAGCAATTCTCAGGCGGTCGATGCCGGTACCAATGCAGTAAGCAGCATCGTGAGCGATGATATCGACGGCAATACCCGTCCACAAGGTAACGGATACGACATCGGTGCCTATGAATACTCCATTCCGGTGTCGGTGGAACTGCTCGATCCCGTTCGCGCCAAGCTGATACATGGAGAGGTATGGCTTACCTGGTCGACCGCTACCGAGCTGAACAGCAGCCATTTCGAGATCGACAAAAGTCCGGATGGCCGCAACTGGTATAAGATCGAAGAAATGCCTGCACACGGTACCAGTCTTCAGACAAATTACTACCGCATGCAAGATCCCCATACCGCCCCCGGGCAATCCTATTACCGGGTCACGGAAGTGGAGTACAGTGGCCAACGGTCTGTGTTGGGTATTGTTGGCATTTCTGTAAAGGAGATGCCCGCGATCAATGTATTTCCCAACCCCGGCGGGGAGGTATTGGTGTTGCAACACGAGTTAAATGTTGGAGACATCCGGGAAGTGGCCTTGTGGACCCTGACTGGCGAATTGGTCAAACGGTATGATACCGATAGCTCTGTCCTGGAAGTAGGGGAGATACCCGGCGGTACCTACATTTTGCAGGTGCTGCTGCATCAGGGGGCCGATCAGGCGGTGACTGCCCGGCCGGTATGGGAGCAACGGGTGGTGCTCAGAGGGCGATGAGGTCCGGGCGATATTAGCCTGAATGAATCATAACCCCTACCTCAACATGCCATATAATAGGCGCGATATTTGCGACTAAATATTGTCCTTGCCTTTCTAAGACTTGTTTACCTTACAATACTTTTTCTTAGTTTCTGTTAAGCACATTATTATTTCACCAATTTATAAATACCATGAGAATAAACGTGTTAGCTTTTATGTTATTGGCTATTGGAGCCGTATTCATTGCCTGTAGCAAGGAACCCGAAAAAGTAACCGTCCAGTTTCGCTTGACGGATGCGCCTTGTGAAACCTGTCAACAGGTTAATGTCGAAATTCGGGAAATCCAGATCAAAATGGCGGGTGAAGACGAAGCGTGGATCAGCGTACCCACCACCGCCGGCATCTACGATCTGCTTGAATACCAAAACGGCGAAGACATCCTTATCGCTACCGCCGAGTTGCCGGAAGGGGAGGAGTTGAAGGAGGTTCGCTTTGTGCTTGGAGAGGACAATACCGTAATGGTCGATGACCAGCTCCATCCCCTCACTACGCCCAGTGCGCAGCAATCGGGTCTAAAAGTAAAGATCAATAAAGAGCTGGATCAATCCGATCAAACATTTATCCTTGATTTCGATGCCCGCGAATCGGTCCGGGAACAAAATGGTGGATATGCCTTGCATCCGGTTATAAAGTTGAAATGAAAAAGCCACACCAGTATCTTTTAAATGGCAGTAAGAAATAGAAAAGCCGTTTCACGTAAGTGGAGCGGCTTTTATTTTTCCCGAAATCATTTCTCAAACTCCGGCAAAAGTTGTAACTTGCTCCTTCAAATTTCTTTTCTGTGGGATATTCGCAGCAGTATTTTTACATACCATATTTTGTCAGCTAAATGACATTTATCTGGGTGTAGCCTTAAGTTGTTCCAAAACAAACTAATTTAGATTAGCTCTAGCAGCAGCGGAGTCAACTTTTTGAGTTGTCCACCAACCATACGAACTAGGGCTCGCTCGAAAAATAACTTGTCGTTGTCTTTGATAAAAAATACAAATAAGCGACCCCGATAGTTATCGGGGATGAGCGCCTGCCTGTCGGCAGACAGGATTTGTGATTTTTTCAAAGACACCAAAAAGACGATTTATTTTTTGAGCTTTACTAGATGTACGTGCGATAGATTTTCACAAGATTTACCAAAGTTATTTCGATTGCTTGAACAGGAACCTTTCAAGGGGCGTAAGCCGCAACACAGTATTTAGTTGTCCTGAATCGTAAGTCGATTATACCGATCCTAATTCACCACTATTTTATAAACAAACCAAAATTATTCACTTTAAAAAATTGCTTATGAAATTTTTGAAACAATTATGTATGCTGGTTGTGCTTGCCTTATTCGCCTCCTTTACGTTGCAAGCTCAATCCGATGCTACCGTTCAGGTGACAGCTCCCGCTGGAGTTGCAGGCGATTACGGTGCCTTCCAGGCAGGATTTGGCCCCGGGATCACCATGGACGTTAGTGGTCCTGTAGTTGAAGGCGTAGATACGGCTTCTCTTACTACAGTTTGCGATACAGTAGCCAACGATCTCACTGGTGCCATCGCATTGGTCGACCGGGGGGCCTGTGCATTCGTTAACAAAGTATTCAATGCGCAGACCAAGGGCGCCATGGCAGTTATCGTGTGCAACAACGATACAGCCTCTCCCAATAAGGCCCAATCAATGGGAGGCGACGATATGGGTACACTCACCATTCCTTCGGTGATGCTTTCCTACAACTCCTGCCAGACCATCCGCGCCGAATTGGGCAATGGGTTGACGGCAACACTTACGGGCACAGGCATAACACCTGGACCCGGTGAAGGCTGTAATGATCCCGCTGTCATCGGTGCCGGGGTACATACAGTCGACTCGATTGGTGCGGGATTAGGCGCCATAGAAGCCAATGCGGGGAATGCCGTATGGTACTCCTACGCACCAACTTCAGATATTTTAGTTACCGTTAGTTCTTGTGCATTAACCACAGAAGACACCCGCCTTTACGTTTATACCGGACCCGACTGCGACCCAGCCAACCTGACCACCGTTGCTACTAATGACGATTGCGATCCGGATAACAATGTATTTTCTTCGGAAGCCAGTTTTATAGGGTCCGGAGGAACAGAATACCTCATCTATTGGGATGACCGCTGGTCGGATGAGGGTTTTGATTTTGAAGTTATAGAAAACGCTTTGCCCAATGTCGCAGTGACCTTCACCGTAGATATGAGCCAGGAAACCGTTGATGCGGGCAATCCGCCCAAGATCGCCGGTACGTTCAATGGCTTGGCACAGGAAGACCTCACCGACAATATGGACGGAACCTGGTCGGGAACCTATACCCTCACTGCAGGTGATATGATCCAGTACCGCTTCCTCAATGGCACCGACGTCTGGGAAACCAGTGCTGATCTGATAGACTGCGGTGTGGATGATGGCGCTGGCAACATTGTCAGAACGTATACGGTTGGTTTGGACGACGTGCAGACCCTCTCTACGGTTTGTTTCAACATGTGTGGATCCTGTCCGGCTGCGGATTGCAGCACCCCAACGGTAATCATCGATGACAATCTGGACAGTTACACAGCCGGTGATCCTGTTGACGGTCAAGCTGCTCACTGGGCCCCTTGGCCCGGTGCGGTTGCCAGTTTGGTCTCTACGGAACAAGCAGCCAGTGGTGCCAACTCTCTCAAGGTGGATGGCAACAATGCTACGGAAGACGTCCTTTTGTTATTTGGCGACCTCGCCACCGGGCACTACAAAATAGATTACAAAATCTATGTGCCTGCGGGAAACGGCGCCTACAGCAACATCCAGAAAACAGAAGCAACCGGAGAATGGGCCTATAACCTGTATTTCAACAATGACGGAACGGGAAATATCGATGCAGGGGTCGCTAATGCCGCTACATTTACCTACACACAAGACGATTGGGTTGATGTAATTCAATATGTCGATGTTGATAATGACCGCATCACCTTGTACGTCGACAATAGTTTTGTTTTCGAGTGGCCGTTTAGTTGGCAGGCTGGCCAGATGTCTGGATTATTAAGTCTCGGTGCTATTAACTTCTGGCCACAGGATGCCACCAACGTCTTCTATATTGATGATGTATACTTTGCTCAGATCCCAACTGCCGGCAGCAACTTTTACTGTAGCCTGGCTACTCCTATTAGTGTTGGTATGAATACTGCGGGTACGGCCGAATGTTTTGGCGGCCCCGACCAGGAAAATGCCCCTTCTGCCACCTGGTATTCTTACACCGCTGATGCAGATGGTTATGCATTCCTGTCGAGCTGCGGAATGGGACTCGACACCCGCGTCTGGATTTTTTCAGAATGTGGCGATCGGAAGACACTTGGCGTAAATGACGACGAATGCGACTTGGGTAACGGAAGTATCTGGGCCAGCTATCGCGAGTGGCCCGTTACGGCTGGTACGACCTACTACATTGCCTGGGACAACCGCTGGGACAATGACGTGTTTGACTTCGAGTTGGGATTCTTTACAGATGAATTTGCAGGTGATTTTTGCCAATTGGCCATTCCGGTTAGCTTTGGTACCCACACCATCAGCAGTTGGGGATGGGCGGCTGTTTCTGGTCCGCAAATTGGAGCAGTTGGAGGATATACCCCTTACAGCAACTCTAAATGGTATGCCTTCACTCCCGATGCCGATGCCACGGTGCGAGCCCACTCCTGTGATGTGGCCTCTACTGATACCCGCGTCTGGATCTATACGGGTGACTGTACTTACTTCGAGACCTTAAATCTCGTAGCTTCCAGCGACGATGACTGTGCTCTCCAATCAGACATTACCTGGGATGTAACTGCCGGTACCACTTACTACATCGAATGGGATGACGTAGGTAGCGGTAACGAACCCGTCCACGACTGGGAACTGGAAGAGATCGTTCCTATGCCGGTTTCGGTTACCTTCAACCTGGATATGAATTTCATCACACCGCAAAATGGTGGTTTCATTTCCATAAATTCGGGGGCTGGTATAGCCATGACCGACAATGGAGACATGACATTCACCCACACCGAAATGATTTTGCCGGGTACGGTTGTCGAATATCGCTTCCAAAATGGACTGGGTAACTCAGAAACAGTGCCCACCACCTGCGCCAACGACAATGGCAACCGGGAGGTCACTGTTGCCGATTTGGACATCGATATTCCCATCGTATGCTTCGCTACTTGCGATGCCATGTGTGTAGTCGGCGTATCGGAGGCCGCATTTGCGCAAGCACTCAACCTCTTCCCCAACCCAGCCAGGCATACCTCTGAACTGACGTTCAACTTCAGCGAAACGCTCGACCTCGACATCACTGTGTCCAACATGGTCGGGAAGAGAATGTATCACACCAACCTGCAAGGCGTTCAAAGTGGTACCCACTCCATTGATTTGAACAACTATGCACCCGGTGTATACCTCGTCAGAATGACCGACGGCGTCAACAACCTCACCAAACGGTTGGTGGTGCAATAACGGAATTCAGTTTTTAATTAAATTGAAAAAAGGTCGCTTCACCTACGTGGGGCGGCCTTTTTTAGAACATTGCATATGCTGTCGCAAGAATTCCCCATCTTTACAATCTGCCCCAAAACAAAAGTCATTGTTATGAAATACCTACTTCTTTTTTTGGCAACAGCCTTCTATATTTCGCTTCAAGCACAATCACCCCGCATCATACTTAACGAAAATACCACTGACTGGCAAAACATCTCCGTCCTTGCCTCCGACCCCACCGGCGACCAGGGCCCTTACAATATCGACTTTCAAAATCTTTGGGCGCACAACGATGACAACTATCTCTTTTTCCGCCTCCAGACCGGCGGCGATGTCAACCTCCAATCCGACAACAACATTACCCTCTACCTCGATACCGACGACAACCCAAACACCGGCCAGGCTCTTAATGGACTGGGAGTAGACCTCGAATACAATTTTGGTCAGAAAGAAGGCGCCGCCTACGTGGGCAACAACACCACCACCCTTGGACAAAACGACATCGAGCTTTACTCCTCCCCAACGGTAAGTGCCAATGAGTTTGAGATCGCCATCAGTCGGCACCTTCAGTTTTTCGGACAGGATATCTTCACCGGCAATTCCGTGCGTATATTGTTTAGAAACAACCTCTTCGACGCCGATCAGGTGCCCGACGGAAACGGCGGAGTAGCATATACTCTAACCAACGATCCGCCGGACCCTTTGCCCGGCTTCAGTATGAACAAACCCGCTGCGTCGGAACTGCGGATACTATCGTATAATGTTTTGTTTGACGGATTGTTTGAACCCGGTAAGCAAGCCCAGTTCAGCAGGATCTTCCAGGCTCTGCAGCCCGATATCATCGGCTTCCAGGAGATATTTGACCACTCCTCCGCTCAGGCTGCCGACAAGCTCAATTCCTGGCTGTCCCTCAGCAACGGCCAATGGCACCATGCACAAGTCGACCCCGACATCATCGCGGTAAGCCGGTACCCCATACTGGGGAGCTATACCATACCTGGTACCGGCAATGGTGCCAATGGGGCCTTCCTTATCGATATCAACCCCCTCCAGTTGCTCTTCATCGTGGCACACCCTCCCTGCTGCTCCAACAACATTGAACGGCAGCTCGAAATAGACGCCATCATGGCTTTTCTGCGCGATGTGAAAAATGGCTCCGGGCCCCTCACCCTGCCTCCCAACAGCCCCATTGTGATAGCGGGCGATATGAACCTCGTCGGCGACCAGCAACAACAACAAACCCTTCTCACTGGCGACATTTTCAATAACACACTTTACGGCCCCGACTTCAACCCCGACTGGGACGATACCCCCCTGGAAGATGCCAAACCACTAACCACCAACCTGCCCCTCTCTTTTACCTGGTACCAACCGCAAAGCTCTTTCAGCCCTGGCAGGCTCGACTACATTACTTATTCCGGCTCCTCCATGACCCTCGACAACAGCTTTGTGCTTTTCACCCCAGCACTGTCTCAACAACAACTGACGACGTACAACCTCGACCTCCACGACGTTACGGAGGCCTCTGACCATCTGCCGGTGGTAGCGGATTTCGATTTGGGAGTTACTCTCAGCAACAATAATCCTACAAACAACCTGCTACACTCAATGACCTTATCCCCCAACCCTGCTAAGCAAGTGGCAACGCTTCATTATACCCTTTCGGAAAAGGCGACCATCGACATTTTTCTGATCGATGTGCAGGGGAAAGAAGTTCCGCTTTTGCAAAACGAAGAAAAACCGGCGGGCAACCACAACTTATTGATCCGTACAGATAGCCTCGCCAACGGACTCTATGGGTGCTATCTGAAAACGGCAACTGAAACAATGGTTCGCAAACTTCTGGTGGTGAACTGATACAGAAACCTATCCACTCATCAACGCTCTGGACTTACGTCGAAACTTTTTCATCGCCCTGGCTTTCAACTGTTTCAGAACCTGGAAATCCCAGTACAACATATCGAGGCCGGCCGCAAATTCGTCGATGAAGGCGTTGTATGGCTTGGCGGTAGTTCCTACAAGAATAGTATAGGACTTGGGCGCCAGCTTTTTGATTTTTGATCGCTTGTGACACAAAATGGGAACACCGGCAATTAACAGGTCGGTATGATAGGTTGCCGGTTCATCCATATTCGGCAAAAGTAAAATATGTGCCTCGCGCGTAAGGTGGTTGATCTTTTGAGGATCATCGGTTGGCAAAACGGCAATATTGTATTCCGCGTTGGGAACGACGATGCCCGCTTTTGATCGCAGTGTCGAAACGGCCGATACCAGGTTGAGACGCACTTTAGACTGATGTTTGGGCGTCAGGGTTTCAAAAAAGGTGACGTACGACTCAATGATAAGGTGTTGATCCTCTTCTGAGCAATTTTCTGCAAAAGCAAGTACGTTAAAGCGAGGCATTGAATCTGGGTTTGGAATTAGCAAATGCGGTTCTTAGGGCGTCTGACTGCTCCTGCCTGTCAGCTTCTTATGCCTCTGACAACTATTGTTCCATTACCGGTTGCCGGTAGATTCAATTGAAAAAAAGAAGGATTGCGAAAGCCTGCAGGCTGAAGAAATGATCCATATCACTTATGAGTACCGATTCAACCAATACATCCAGCCGTCATGGCGAAGATGCTCAAGGTTGTGCGGCCAGCCAGTCAAGAGCCTCTACCGCCGAACGCATGGGAGCCTGGCAGGCCTTGTCCTGGCAAATATAGATCAGGTTTTCACCCGAAACGAATTTATTTTCCAATGCCAATAAGTTGCTTTCTTTGGTGGCTCCTGCAAAAAGAAGGTTGGGCAGGAAATGCCGGTCGAAGGAGCGTTTTATTTGAAGACATTCCGCCCCCAATATAGAGATCTGATAGGGCGGCTCGACGTGTTGGTACAGCCCGATGCCCCAGTTGGCCATAAATGGTCCATTTGCCGAAAGGTTGGGGGCCACCCGCCCGATCATGCGGCGACTGAGATCGAGATACTCATCGTTGTACAACAGATGTCCCAGATACAAAAGCCCTTTTGCAATAGCACTGTTAGAAGCCGGCATTACATTGTCGGTCAGTTCTCGGTTGCGGGCAATGAGGACCTCGTCGAGCCTCGATGTGAAAAAGAAAGTATCCGTTTCCGGGTCGTGGAAATGATCGAGGACGTATTGCATCAGCTTTTCGGCCAAAACCAACCAATGAGCGTCGAAAGTCACCTGATACAGCGCGATAAAAGCCTCGATGGTAAAGCTGTAATCTTCCAGAAAGGCATTGATCGTGGATTGTCCATTTTTGTAGTTTCTGTCGAGCCGACCCTCCTTTTTCACAAATGCTTTTTCGATGAATCGGGCATTGCGCAAAGCACTGTCCAGAAAGCGGGTTTCCCCAAAAACGCGGTAGGCGTCGACGAATCCTTTGAGCATCAGGGCATTCCAGCTACAGAGTATCTTGTCGTCGAGGTCGGGGCGTATGCGCTCACCGCGGGCGGCCAGCAGGACGGACTTACTTTTGGCGATCATACCCAACAATGCTTCTTCGGAAAGGGAGTGACGGCGGGCCACTTCGGCAGCGTCGTGGGTGATGTGGAGGATGTTGCTTCCCTCCCAGTTGCCGGGTTCGGTAGCATTGTAATAGTCGATGATGGGGGGCGCCTTGTCGGCAAGCAATTCGTGTAATTCTTTTGTTGTAAAAACGTAGAACTTTCCTTCCACTCCTTCGCTGTCGGCGTCGAGAGAGGAGTAGAATCCGCCATCGGGGTGGGTCAGCTCGCGCAAAACAAAATCCAGTGTTTCGTAAACGACTTGTTGGAACAACGGCTTGCGGCTCATCTGAAAAGCCTCCGAGTAGAGGCTGACCAATTGTCCATTGTCGTACAACATTTTTTCAAAATGAGGCACCTTCCAAATGGCGTCGACGGAGTAGCGTGCAAAGCCACCGCCCACCTGATCGTAGATGCCGCCTTTAGCCATTTTTTCCAGGGTGCGTTCTACCGGTCGCCAGGCCATTTCCGCGCCAGCGTGGTGGTGATACCTCAACAAAAACTGCCAAATGACGGGCATGGAGAATTTGGGAGCTCCCCTGGTTCCACCTTCTTCTAAATCGACTTGGCGGACGATGGATGCGTACATTTCCTCCAGCGTTTGGGCGGAAAAATCTTTCCCCTCTTCCAGTGCCATCCCGGAGTAGGCCAGCTTTTTGATGCCCTTTTCGAGGTGTTGGGCTACCTTGAGTACTTCTTCTCTCTGCTCCTGGTAGAGATTGGCAACGTGTCGGAGTTGAGCGATCCAATGTTCTTTGCGGAAATAGGTGCCGGCAAATACGGGCCTTCCGTCGGGCAGGGCAATGGCATTGAGGGGCCAGCCACCGCGGCCGGAGATCATTTGCACCGCATTCATGTAAATCTGGTCGATGTCGGGCCGTTCTTCCCGGTCCACTTTGATGCATACGAAATGCTTGTTCATCACAGCGGCCACTTCTTCTTTTTCAAAGGATTCGCGCTCCATCACGTGGCACCAGTGGCAGGCGGCATAACCGATGCTGACGATGAGCAACTTGTCTTCAGTGCGGGCTTTGTCCAGTGCTTCCGGCCCCCAGGGATACCAGTCGACGGGGTTGTGTGCGTGTTGTTGGAGATAGGGGCTTGTAGCGTGTATTAGTTGGTTCATCTATAAATATTGGTCGGTCAATCGATTGGTTGTTCCATCCACTCCTGAAGCAGATTTTCGGTAATGGCGTGGTGGGAAATGTCTTTGACCGCTTTGCCGTTTTTGAGGAGGATCAATTGCGGCGATTGATGGGCAATGCCAAACCGGCTGGCGATTTCGCCGGAAACATCGCGGTGGTTCAGCAAATCCAGATAGAAAAACTGACCCTTTTCGCTGTCAATGGGAGAGGCCTCCAGATTGGATTTGGCCATCTGGCTGATGCCACACCGGGTGCTGTGTTTGAAGAGGAAGACCGGCTGTTTGGCCGAAAGGGCGACGGCCTCGTCGAGTTGATCCGTGCTAGTCAACTCCTTCCAGGTCGGGTGGATGTCGGATTGCTGACTATCGAGAAAATTTTTTAAAAAGCTCATAGATCTGGATTTGTTTGTTGAATATGGCTGCAATAAGTCCTTGCAGCGTTAAAAACGCCGAAATCCATGCAAATGTTCAAATCAAATTCCTCAACTGAAACCGGAAGGTCAGCTTTTCCCCATTTCGTCTTACTACCATCTTGATTTTTTTTCCTTCCCTTTTTTGCAGGATGCGGATGATGTCCGATAAACTGTAAAAACTACTGTTGAAGAAATTTAGCCTGGTGATGACATCGCCCTCCTGCAGGCCGGCCTCTGCCGCCGGTGAGTTGGTAATGACGTGGCTGATCTCGTACCGGTTCAGGTTGGGGCCGCTGGCGATGATGCCCAGTCCACTTCTGTCGAATTTGAACCCTTTGTTGTAATTTTTTTTGGGCTTGAGGTACATCCTGGCGCGGGGATAATCCAGAATAATATCGAATCGGCTTAACAATACATTTCCGATTATGCCGTTTCGGCCAAATAGTTGGGAAGTATCTTGTTGGGAGGTGATCTCCTGAAAGCTGGTGATGATGTTGCTGAAGGAAAAGGTGCCTAGTTCCAGGCGGTGTATACGGCCCAGAAATCCTTTCAAATACCCACCCAGCCCCATGGCGATGTTGCCTTCGATGGTGTTATCGGGAGGCTTCAACTTGGCGTGGGTATGGGTGTGCAGGAGGGTGGTGATGCTGGCTCCGGTATCCATCAGAAGGGATAGTTGGAGAATGGTGTCCGGGTCGACCTGTACGTGGGTGTGTATGTAAAACTTGTTTTTGTAGGTGCGCACTGGCAATTGTTGATATCCTTTGGTATGACTGGTTGCGTCAAAATGGTTGGGATGGCGAAAGGTCAATATGTTCCGGTCGTAGTCGATGAAAACGACGTAGTGCTTGAAAAAATTTGCACCCAGGATACCGTGTATCTGCATGCCACAAAATTCTTCAAACCGGAAATAATCGTCTTCCAGCACCAGCATGTCGGCAGAGGGGGCCACCATGTCGTACATATCGATGTGGTTGTTGCGGATCAGGTAAGCGACCAGTTCGGTTGACATATCCGACCCGAGCACCCGGAATTCTTTTTCGTAGGGAATGCGCATGGCTTCGGCCACTTCCCGTTTGTTAAGGATGGAATATTCCGCTCCCGTGTCGAAGATAAATTTTAGCGGAAGCATCTTGTTGAAAACGACATCGATGATGATGAAGTTGTTGACAAACGAAAACGGGATTTCCACTTGTTTTTTATCATCCTTCATTTGGAGAACCTGAAATTGACCAAATAGCGATACAATTTGAAGGAGTGAGCAGGTCAGGATAAAAAGCATTTTCAGCATCGTTCAGGTTGGTTGTGGTGGTCAAATAAATTTGGTCCCCCTAAATGTGAAACGCCGGGCAAGGCTCTCTGGCTGCGTATGGAGGCCACATCAGCTAAAATTGGCTGTATTCGCAGCGGAAATACAATCAAACGCCAGACAGGTACTACCCGCCGAGTGGTATAGTTTTTGGCTATTTATACCCAATTGCTAATTTAATATGGAATCCGCGGGCGGAATTTCCCTTTAGGGCTCAAAGGGCGCGCGAAAGGAGAATCGCAATTAGGATAGCATTTTAGTATATCTGATTTAAAACCCCTTGGTCAAAATTGAACCCCTTTTTTTGAAAGCCTATGACCAATTACGACCAATGAACGACACTTTATACATGAAAAAAAAGCATATTTGTTTCAAAGTGCAAAAGCAGCTTTTAGGCGCACTTGCCTGGATTTCGGCTTTCGTGTTTTTATTTCTTCCCAACCGGTTGCTGGCCCAGCCCTGCACTTCTGTTCAGGTGGCGCCAGGAACACCTGTCGTCGTCAATGGCATCATCGTAACTGTTTCCGGCACTGGATCGTTTTTCTCCGGGCAGCTTTCCCATACTTCCTGTGGAGGCGTTGCTGAGGCTATTACTACGCCTGCCAACGGCCTTGGGTTTGGCGGCGCCCAGCCCTTCAACTACACCTTTACTTTCAGCCAACCTGTAAACGATCTGAGGATCATCACCAATGCCTTCGGTTCCAGCAGCAATGGTTCCATGACTTTTACCACCAATGGAATCGGAACCCCCATCATCATCGACAACGACCCCGTACTGGCCCCTGCTCCCTGTCCTATGAACATCTCCGGCAATACCATCTCCGGTGGACTGGGTACCCTTTTATCTGAGGGTTCGGGTATGGACCTTACGGTGAATAACACAGCAAGTGGCTATACCACCCTGACCGTCAGTGGCGACGACCCTGACAACGGCGTTTTTTTTGCCATATGTTCGGAATCAGTTGTCACCGAAATTTGCAACGATGGGATCGACAATGATGGTGACGGCCTCGTTGATTGTGCCGACCCCGATTGCCCTTCCGGAAACAGCGACTCCGATAATATCTGCGACCTGGCCGACCTGGATGACGACAACGATGGCATCCTCGACGACGTCGAAAGCCTCGGCATCGACTCCTATGGCCCTGCTGCCAACTGCGTAATACCCTTGTTGGATTTTTCAGGCCCGGTACTGGAATCGGGCGTGGAAGAACAGGTCGGGGCCGTATACCGCTACTCCAATGTCACCACCGGCGTTGATGCCCTGGTGACCATCGTCGCCCTCAACAGTGTGACCCTCGACACCATCGACGACGAAACCAGCGGGTCGGGGTTTTTGGACGCCTTTCAACCCTTGGTCAGTACTACTTCAGCCACCAAAGGAAGTGCCGAGCTCAATTTTAGATTTGTCAATGCAGGTACTTCCACCCTTACCAGCCTTTCCAGGATTGGCGGAAACGCCTTCGACGTCGACGGGGATACCCTCTCCGGTATCGAAGCGATTCGCTTTGAAGGGCCGGTAACCACCGGCTACGACAATCCTACTTTTGTGCGGATGGCCCCTTTCGGAAATGCGCATGAGTACATTGCCAGCGGCACTTATGAAGGTACCGACATCGATCCCGACCCCCGGTTGCGGGTCTATTTTCTTTTTAAAGATACCAGCGAAATCACGATCCATTTCCAACTGGACCGCTCCGACGGAAGTGGCCAACGCCGGTTTTCCCTGCGATTCGACGAATGTGCCCTCCTCGATTTTGCCAACGTCAACCTCGTCATCCAGGAAGGAGTGGATACCGACGCCGACGGCCTGCTCAACCACCTCGACCTGGACTCGGACAACGACGGCATTTTCGACCTTGACGAATCTGGTCACACCGCCGTTGATGTCAATACCGACGGGATCATCGACGGCGCCGCCTCTGCCTTTGGTGACAATGGATTATTCGACGCCATCGAGACCTATGCCGACAGCGATACCACCAATTATGCCCTGGCCGACAGCGAAACAACCCCCGACCTCCTCTACGACGCCTATGAACTAGATGCCGATGCTGATGGCTGTTTTGACACAGCAGAGGAAAACGTATCCGATCCCGATACCGACGGCATCGCCGGCACCGGCACCCCCTCTGTAGACCCCAATGGATTGGTGACTGCCATTACCTACGCTGCACCACCCAACAACAACTGGCAAAACCCACAAATCGGCCCCTGCCTTTTGGAAATTTGTAACGATGGCGTCGACAATGATGCCGACGGCCTAATCGATTGTGCCGATCCCGACTGCCCCTGCTGCCAGGCACAGGCACCCACTTTGACCAAATAAAGGCTTTCGCGACCGGGGGACCGGCCTTTATTCACACTATGCGTTCCTTCTGCCTAAGGGGCACGCCATGAATATCTCAGCCACAGAAAGCCTGTCCCAAACTCGATTCTCAAGCCTGTCCCGGACTTGTTACGGGGGACCATCACTCATTCACTGCACGTCTGCTGCATCTTCATGCTTGTTATACGAGCGTTAGCCCTTCGTAGACACGCCATTAGCTGAGCAACGAATCACCGTAAACCATGAAGGACTCCGCAGTCGCTACGCCTTCATGGTACGCCGTGTACCGTCAACCGCCCATCACCCAAATGGTACAGTTCTTGCCTTTCTGCAAAATAAGTTTGATTCTGAAAATACATTCCCCCCTTAAATAACGCTGAATTTTCTGTCTTTTCGGGATAAATCCTGTAACAATTGGTTAATCATTTAATTGTTTCTTGCCAGGATTCCTGCAAGGCTATTATGGTTTTTGCCGAAAGGTTGAAAAAAATGGAGTACATCATTCTAACATACACCAACAAATACTATCACAACGCTCCCCCCGCACAAAACAAGTTAAATGAACATACTGTCTACAATTGTCAATAAGGCTAGACTTGATGATGTTCGTCCACTACATGAACAACGCGATCCTGTAAGAAAACTACGCCCTTCTTACGGGGCTTTTGTCGTTTATATCCGGCTGCTGAAAAATATACTTTCCTTGCTTACCCCTTTTCATCAAAATGGAAACCGTCCTGGTTTTACCTTTTTGGGATCAAACTTATTACTGATTTTCCTTTTTATTTTCTTTTCAAATCCGATCATAGCACAAGACAGCGACGGCGATGGCGTGGTCGATTCGCTTGATTTCTGCGTCTCGGCCGGAGGCGTCGTCAATTCCCTGGGATGTCCTTTTCCTGCTGTTTGTGATACCTTCGAAACGGCTACCATCTCTTTCGATACGGCGGGTATGAATATGCAGACCGGATACATCACCATTTTCGTGCTGGCCGACTCGGTAGGGGTGATCGTCGATACCAGCTCGACGCCACAATTTACCAATGTACTTGCCGGGAAATACATGTTGACAGCCCTGGATTATCAGGACGACGGCTCCCTGGCCAATTTTGCAGTTGGAGACACCCTGGACGATGTCACAGCAAATTGCTTGGATTGGTCGGATGCGTTGACCTATCGGGTTTGTGCGCAAGAAGATTGCAGCAACGGAATAGACGATGATGAAGATGGATACGTAGACTGTGCCGATAACGATTGTGGGGTCAGCGTTATAGATTACACCATCGGACAGGAAGCATTTTCCGTAGTTGGGCAAAGCGACTTTGTTAGCTCTACTCCCGGTACCACCGATTCTACCTTTGACGAACCACAGGGCCTCGCAGTAGACCCCACCACCGGGAAAGTATTTGTATCGGATTACGCCAACAACCGGATTTTGCGGTATGCATCTACCAACGATTTTCTGGCTGGCTTGGCTGCGGAAGCCGTTATCGGACAAACGGATTTCACCTCAAATACAGGTGGAACATTGCAAAACAAACTTAGCGGCCCTTCGGGAATTATGGTAGACGATAGCGGGATTCTTTGGGTGTCCGACTACTTCAACAATCGGATTTTG
Organism: Saprospiraceae bacterium; assembly: GCA_965222105.1. GTDB lineage: Bacteria > Bacteroidota > Bacteroidia > Chitinophagales > Saprospiraceae > CALGLS01. Next base: position 125,252 of record CBDCTQ010000025.1, read on the forward strand.
CGATTCAACAATGCTTCTACAATTGGCAATGGAGCGAATGCCGATGGTGTGCTGGGGCAGGCAGATTTTACTTCCTCTGTTGTGGCTTTGACCCAATCAGGTATGGAATCGCCAACCAATATTTTTGTAGAAAATGACGGGACACTTTGGGTATCCGACAGGGATAATATGCGGGCACTGCGTTTCGACAATGCAGCTACCCTCCCCAATGGCGCCAACGCCGATGGTGTACTCGGACAACCGGATTTTACAACTTCCGTTAGCCTCCCTAACAGCTCTTCGCTAGGTACCATCAATGGCATCACGGTCATTGAAGGTAATCTTTACGCTGGTACCTATGGCCAAAACAGAATACTGATCTGGAACGATGCCAAAAATAAACCAAATGGCGCTGCTGCTGATCGCGTATTAGGGCAAACCGATTTTACTACAACCTCTTATACGCTTTCACAAAGCTCCATTAATTTCCCCTTTTTCCTCAGCTCCGACAAAGACGGCAACCTCTACGTTTCTGATGTGACCGACAATCGGATTTTGGTATTTCTGGACGTTGAGTCCAAGGCGAATGGAGCCAACGCCGATTACGTTTTGGGGCAACCCGACTTCACCTCAACTGCCTCTGGAACATCGGAATTCGTCATTACTTCGCCAGCACAAATGGTTGTTTTGACAACGGGTCACGAAACCTATCTCGCTTTAGCGGAATACGGCAATAACCGCATATTGCTATGGCGACAGTTCTTTGAAACAGATGAGCTTACTGCCATCAGTGGAACCTTAAATGGTATTGATCTATCTGGAGGAGGGGTGACTAATTTTACGATTTTAACACAGCCTGGCTATGGAACCGTAACATTGGATGATCCCACCACAGGAGACTTTACCTATACCCCACCTGGCAATTGCCCTTTGGATGTAGATACCACATTGATATTCCGCTATTCTGTAGCTAATGCAAACGGGTGCTTGGATACGGCTGATGTTGAGATCAACCTGTCGGATGTGGCACCGTGCTCTGAAATTTGTAATAACGGAATAGACGATGATGGCGACGGCGATATAGATTGCGCCGACTCCGACTGTGTACCCACGGGCGTTACCCTCGTTTTGCCCGACACAGAAGAATGCGTCAATAACACCGTGCTTACACTGAGCGGCGGCAGCCCGGCAGGCGGTACCTATTCTGGCCCAGGAGTGAGCGGCGGCAACTTCAACGCGGCTGTCGCAGGACTGGGCGTGCATACCATCACCTATACCTACACCGATGCCAACGGTTGTGTTGGTACTGCCACCGACGACATCACAGTCATCGACCTGACACCTGTCACCTTAAACCTGCCCGACACGGAGGAATGCGTTTCCAGTACCACCCTTCCGCTCAGCGGCGGCACCCCGGCAGGAGGTAATTTTTCGGGCCTGGGAGTGAGCGGCACCAATTTCAACCCTTCCATTGCCGGAGCTGGGGTACACATCATCACCTATTCGTATACTGATGCCAACGGTTGTACCAATACGGCCACCGACGAAATAGTTGTGTTTGCCTTGCCCACTGTAAGTCTTTCTTTTTCGGACACCGAAGAATGCGTCTGGAATACGACCTATGCCTTAAATGAGGGGCTCCCCGCAGGAGGTACTTACTCGGGGCCCGGAGTCAGCGGTACCAATTTCGATGCTTCTGCTGCCGGCCTGGGAATCCACACAATAACCTATACTTTTACCGATGTCAACGGTTGCACCGATTCAGCTACCGACCAGATTGATTGTGGTTTCCGGTCCTACTGTAACCCTCAGTTTGGGAACGGATGAAGCCTGCGTTACCAGTACAATGCTTGCGCTAACGGGAGGTAATCCCGCCGGTGGTATTTATTCCGGAACGGGCGTTAGTGGTACCAGCTTCAATCCATCAATAGCAGGTCCAGGCAATCATCTCATTATCTATACCTACACCGATGTGAACGGATGCGCCAATTCCGCTGCCGACAATATTACCGTATACGATGAACCCTCTATTTCCAATGTCAGTACTTCTGACCCAACAACCTGTGGAGGAACCGATGGCTCCATCACCGTTACCGCTGCCGGTGGAACGGGGTCGTACGAATACCGGCTCGATGGAGGTGCCTGGCAGTCAAGCAATATATTCAATGGCCTGGCGGCGGGAAGCTATATCGTGGAAATTCAAAACGATGTCGGCTACTGCACGGTCGCCTATGCCTCTAATCCGGTTGTGCTCAACGACCCTGCCGGCTTTACCGCCCAGATAAATCCACCTGCCAACGATTGTGTGGGTACCCCGGTTGACTTTACAGCCGACCCCGTGGCGGGAGCAACCTACAGTTGGAATTTTGGAGCAGCGGCTACCCCTCCAACGGCCAATGGCCAGGGACCGCATACCGTAACTTACAGTACCAGCGGCGATAAAACGGTCGTGCTCAATGTTATTCGTTCCGGTTGTACCGAAACAGATAACATTATTTACACGGTGTACGACCTGCCTACGGTTAGTCTGACATTGCCCGATACAGAAGAATGTGCAACCAGTACAACCCTGGCATTGAGCGGTGGCGCTCCTTCCGGGGGAAGCTTCTCGGGACCAGGCGTCAGCGGAACCAATTTTGATGCTTCCGCTGCCGGCATTGGAAGCCACACCATTACCTACACCTATACCGATGGAAATGGGTGTACCAATACGGCCACGGATGTTATTGATGTTGTGAGTCAACCAACGGTTACTTTAACTCTGGCTAATAACGAAGATTGCATTACGGGTACTACATTGTTATTGAACGGCGGCAGTCCTGCCGGTGGCACTTATTCCGGCCCAGGTGTATCGGGTACCAATTTCGATGCTTCTGCAGCAGGTATTGGCACGCACACCATCACCTATACTTTCACCGATGCCAACGGATGTACGGGCTCTGCTACTGATGACATCGACGTCTATGGCTTTCCTTCCATCGACAGCGTGACCCCCACCGATCCCAGCGGCTGTGGCGGCAACGATGGGACCATCACCGTGACAGCCAGTGGTGGAACGGGCAGCTACGAATACCGCCTCGACAGCGGCACCTGGCAATCCAGTAATACTTTTACAGGCTTGTCGGCAGGAAGTTACAATGTGTCTGTCCGGTATGATAATGGACTTTGCGAAATAGCTTACGTTTCCAACCCGGTCGTACTCAACGACCCACTCAGTTTTGGCGTTTCTGTGGCAGTTACTTCCAACTATCTCGGTGAAGACATTTCCTGCGTGGGAGAAGCGGATGGTTCGGCACAAGCCACACCAAGTGGAGGCACTTCGCCATATACTTATTTGTGGAGTGACGGACAAACCGGACCCGATTTACTCAATGTTGCTGCGGGCTCCTATTCCGTAACGGTCACTGATTCCGTGGGATGTCAGGCTTTTTCATCCGTCACCTTAAATGATCCGCCACCACTAGGTGCTACGGCAGTATACACGGACGTGAGTTGCTATGGTGGTTCCGATGGTTCCATTGATGTGACCGCTACCGGTGGGGTAGGGGCCTATACTTACTCCTGGAGTGACCTCGAACCAGAAGCATTCTGGCCTTTTGATGGTATGACCGACGACATTACCGGCAATGACCACCACGCCAGTGCCATTTTTGGCTTTGAAATGTATTCTACCGACGCCGTTGATGGCAATGAATCGTTTTTCTTTAATGGTCTAACAACCATTCAGTACGACGACGATGTGTCCTTTATGGAATCTCATTTTTCCGAAAGGACGGTGTTGATGTGGGTCAAACCAACCTTTCTCTTCGGCGTTCAGATGTTGTATGATGAAGGAGGCCAGCAGCATGGTATCGGTTTGAGGATCAATGGGGATAAACTACAAGGCTCTGTCCGCAGTTTCTCCAATGAAAAAAATGCTTTTGAATTAACCATTCCCAACGATGGAGAATGGCACCAGGTCGGATTTGTCTACGACAATGGCGACTTCTCTCTCGTACTCGATGGCGTCATTGGGCCGACGGCTTACACCGGCTTTGGAACCATCCAAATGAATCCACCTCCGGTAAACATCTGTGGACTGGGCGCCAAGTTAGGGCAGGACGCATTCGGTGGCGGCAACTGGGACCCACCCCGGTTCTATCTGGGTTTGATGGACAATGTCAGCTTTCACGACAAAGCATTGACCACCCAACAGCTACTCGACAATTACACCGATGATGGGGACCGAAGTGGTTTGCCCGCAGGCGACTACACCGTACATGTATTTGACCTGAATGGTTGTGTCGATTCCATCACCCTGACGCTTTCCCAGCCCGATTCCATCGAGTTGAATTTTTCCAACACCGAGCCTTTGTGTAATGGCGATAGCAATGGCGCCATCGACCTGTCCATTACTGGAGGTGTTCCACCATTTACGCATGTATGGTCTAATTCCGCCACTACAGAAGACATTTCCGGAATACCGGCGGGCACTTATGTGGTGACCGTCACCGATGACAATGGTTGTATTCAGATTGATTCGACCGTTATAGGAGAACCTTTTGCGCTAAGCGTCACCGCCACCGCTACATCCGATTACAATGGCTTTAATATCAGTTGTTTTGGAGCAACAGATGGGCAGGCCACTGTTGCCGCATCGGGTGGAACAGCTCCTTACACTTATCTTTGGAATAATGGCAGTACGGCAACTACATTGACCAATATAGGGGCGGGAAATTACTCCGTAACGGTAACGGATAACAATGGTTGCACGGAAACCGCATCCGTAACCGTGACCGAACCTCCTGCCATTTCCATTACCACGACGGTCACCTCCTCTTATGCTGGAGAACACATTAGTTGTGGCAGGGCCTCCGATGGCAGTGCATTGGCAACGGCCTCCAATGGAGTGGGCAGCTATTCTTATCTTTGGAGTAATGGCCAAACGGGTGCAACCCTGAGCAATTTGAGTGCAGGCACCTATTTCGTTACGGTTTCCGACGACAACGGTTGCTCTGCCGTCACATCCGTAACCCTCAACGATCCACCGGAAATCATTGTCAACACCAATATAACATCCGATTACAACGGAGCAAATGTGAGTTGTGCCGGTGCTGCCGACGGAAGTGCGCAGGCTGTAGCTTCTGGAGGAATAGGCACCCTGACTTACGACTGGAGCGATGGCCAGATAGGCCCTGATCTGCTCAACGTTGGAGCCGGTACCTATTTCATCACCGTAACCGATGCCTTTGGGTGTTCAAAAATGGATACGGTCACCATCACCGATCCGGATAAAGTGACGGCTTCCATTACGGTCAATTCCAACTACAATGGGTTTGAGGTGAGTTGTGCCGGCGGGACAGATGGATCGGCAACAGCAGTTGGTGGCGGTGGTACACCCGGCTATACCTATGCCTGGAGCAATGGTGCTACAGGCGCCAACCTGGATAATGTGGGGGCCGGTACCTACATAGTCACCGTGACCGATGCCAACGGTTGTACCGAAACGGCTCAGGTGGAATTTACTGAACCGATAGACATATCCGTCTCTGTTAGTACCTCCGATCCGACGGATTGCGGAGTGGCGGATGGCATCATTTTGATTAACGCCTCCGGTGGGTCAGGCGGCACTCTTGAATACAGCATAGATGGGGTCAACTGGCAAACGACCAATTATTTCTCAGGGCTATTGGCAGGTACCTACTTCGTCTATGTTCGCAGTACGTTGGGCACTTGTGTGGTTGGTCCTGTAGCGGCTGTGATCAATTTGCCGGAAGCACCTACCATCGACAATATCACCATAATCCACCCGACTACTTCTGTCAGCACAGATGGAGGCATACTTGTTACGGCTTCGGGCAATGGCATTGCATTGGAATACCGGCTCAACGGTGTCACCAGCTGGCAATCCGGTAACCTATTTAACGGATTGTCAGAGGGAACTTATATGGTTGAGGTCAGGTACAACAACCAGAGTTGTATTGCCAGTACACCCGTGACCCTCATTGCAGGCGGTGGTGTGACGAGCAGCGGTGATGGCATCAACTATTGCTCCGACGATTTAAGCGGTGTCAAATTTGTGGAAACATATTACATCCCCTATCCCGAAGACCAGGTGCGTACCAGCTTGTTGGTATTACATCCCTCTTCTTGTGGTTTCCCAGAACAAGTGCAGGACCCCATGCAGACCTTTGTTTCCATAGGAGTAGTTGAAACGGGTACCATCGTCCATCTCGACCACTGGGAAGATGGTTACGAGCCCAATCTTTCTTTCCCGGTACAAAGTACCACAGAGGTCTGGGGTGACGGCAATCCTGCCAATGGTATCCCGCCGGGATTTGCAGTGGACTATCTCAACGCTGCCGACATCATCATTTTAAATAATCCCGTAGTGTCTTCAACCCGTGCAAGTGTGATCGACTACGATGCCAGTGACAAGATCGGCAGCCGGGGCAACCTCTCTATGACCCGTTTGGCCTGGGCTTCGGGTACCAACACCTTGTTGGCAGGAGCCCTGGAGGTGTATCCGATCAATCAATGGGGAACTGATTATGTCATTCCGGTAGGAGAAAATTCGGATGTAAGTAATATGTTTGAGTACACCGGTGTGACCATCATGGCTCAACAGGACAATACCACCGTCCAGATAGATACCGACGGAAACGGCTTTACTGATATTACCACCACACTAGATGAAGGAGAAAGCTATTTGGTCAATGGAGGGATGTTTTCCGGAGGAACGGTCAGCGCCAACCTCCCCATACAGGTAGACTTGATAACAGGAGACATTTGCGCAGGTGCGGAAGCCCGGTTTTTCACTTTGAAACCTCAGGGTCAATGGAGCGATCATTATTACAATCCCGTTTCTACTTTGAACGACGGCAGTCCTGGAACAACGCCAAACAACAACCCTACCTATGTTCATCTTTTCAATCCCAGTAGTTCAACGGCTATTCAGGTCTTTTGGGAAACCAATGCCGGCCCTCAGGGAAGTGTTTCGGTGCCAGCCGGAGGAACCAATTATATAGAAATGCCCGTCAACACTGGCTCCAGGTTCTATACTAACACGGGAGACGATTTTTACGCCATTGCAACCATCGACTCCGACCCCAATTCCAGTCCCAGTTCGGGCTACCGCAATAGTGCGCACGACTGGGGCTTCGCGCTGGTTCCGGAATCAAGCGTCAGTCCGCAAATTACTTTGGTGGGGTATGCCCCAGGCCGGGATCCCACTTATACAGGACCCAGCACAGAAAATTCAGCACCGGTTTGGTTGACGGCTGCTTATCCAAGTGGAAGCCCTAGTACAGGCTCCGTTACGGTTTGTATCGATTACAATGGCGACGGAGGTGGCCTCACCGACGGCAATGGCGTTAATTACGATGTATCCTGGGCAATCAATCCGTTAGACCAATTGAAATTGTACGATCCCGATGGCGATCAAACCGGTATGCGCATCTGGGTTTGTGACGGCAGCGATGCGATCATTGCAGGAGCCTGGGGACAGGACCCTGCCACTGCCAGTGATGCTGCACCGGCCATTGACCTCGGAGTGGGATTGCCCAATGGTATTCCCTTCGCTACTTCCAAATGTGTCGATCTCAGCAAAGACTATAACTCCAATGGACTGTACGATGAGTGCGACGAAGTGATCTATACCCTGATGGTGCGCAACTCCGGTGCCCTGCCCCTTTCCACGGGCTCCATAAGAATGATAGATACCCTTCCGATCGAAATGACTTACCTTGAAAATACCACGATTGCCATCATCAATGGGGTGGTGTCGGGTGTTCCCGACGATGTCAGTCCTGCAACACCATTTCCGCTAGATGAGGGTGGTTATACCCATAATGCGGTTATTCAGCCTGGGGATTCTGTCATCATCCGGTTTGAAACGGTCATTGGTGACTTAGCCAGTTCTCAATTCATAAACAACAGGGCACATGTTTCCAACGGCGCTCAGGTATTGTATCCGGAAGTGTCGATGCCGGCCGAAGAACCTACGGGTCCGATCTTATATGGAATACCAGCCGATACTCTGGTACAATGCAGCGAAGTACCCGATGCGCCGACCATTGGATCGGAAATCTACGCCACTAATAATTGTGAAGAACTCGATGATATTCCACAGTCCGGGTGGACGGTTCAATACGTGGATAGCGAAGAAACGGGCAATCCGGCTACCAATGTTTTTGACGGATCATTTACAACTTATTGGCATACGCAAACGGGAGGTTCTCCGCCTGGTCATCCACACGAACTGCAAATTGACCTGGGAGCAACCTACTACATTGGCGGATTCAGAGCCATGCCCAGGATTGGAAATACCAATGGCAGGATTTCCCAATTTCAGTTCTTCATCAGTACAGATGGAGTCAACTGGGGAACAGCCGTTAAATCGGGCATTTGGAGCAATACCGATACCGAGAAAGAAGAATTGTTCAACCTCAAACAGGGTCGGTACATCCGTCTGATAGCTCTTTCTGAAGTAAGCGGAAACCCCTGGACCTCTTTGGCCGAGCTCAACGTCATGCAATGCATCAACTATGCGGGCGTTAATTATTCCTTTACGGAAAACAGCACTCAGACCAATGATGGCTCCGCAACAGACGATTGTTATACGATTACCCGCACCTGGGAGGCGACCGACCATTGTAACCAAACGGCCACCTATACGCAAATAGTCACTGTGACGGACACAGTAAGTCCTGTGCTGGTAAATGTTCCGGCCGATTTGGTTACTGATATAGGCAGTATTCCCAATGCACCGGTTTTGGACTGTACCAATCCGGGCAATCTCGCTTTAGGCAAATCAGCCCGTCAGTCGAGTACTGCCGCCGGTGGAGATGCAGCCAATGCCGTCGACGGTAACACAGATGGCGACTTTGCCAATGGCTCTGTAACCCTCACCAACTCCGAAGCACAGCCCTGGTGGGAGGTCGACTTGCTGGCCGTAGAATACATTGCCAACATCAATGTCTGGAACAGAACGGATTGTTGCTCAGCCAACCTTTCCAATTATTATGTTCTGGTTTCTGATCAGCCTTTTGGAAGTGGTTCCCTGGCTACAATTTTGGCTAACCCTGAGGTGACCGCCTATTTTCAATCTGCCCAAGCGGGTTCTCCTTCCAACATTAATATCAACAACAAGGGCCGGTACGTTAGAATTCAATTACAGGGTACCAATGCCTTGAACCTAACCGAAGTGGAAATTATCCCACAATGTGTTTCCGCAACCGACGATTGCGATACGGACGTGACGGTTACCATGTCGGAAAATAATAGTCCCAGCGGCTGTGCCTACTCCCTTATCCGAACCTGGACGGCCACCGACAACTGCGGCAACACCACCACAGCTTCGCAGGTTATTTCCGTTTCTTCAACGTTGAGCATTTCTGCAAATGTTACATCCAACTACAACGGGTATGAAGTGAGCTGCAATGGCTCTTCAGATGGCTCGGTAGAAGTGATCATAACAGGCGGTGCCAGCCCTGTAAACATCAATTGGAGTACGGGCCACACCACAGATACCATTATCAATCTTTCCTCAGGAACGCATTATGTAACCGTGACCGACAACAATGGATGCCTGGCCATTGACAGCATCACATTGACAGAACCACCTCCTATTACTACCAACACCAATATTACCTCCAATCACAACGGCCAACACATCAGTTGTATCGGATCCACAGATGGAAGTGCATTTGTTACTCATACAGGAGGGGTTAGCCCCAAAACGGTACTCTGGAGCGACGGCCAAACCACTGCTAACGCCACCGGATTGGGAGCAGGCAAATACTACGTCACTATTTCCGATGCCAATGGTTGTTCGGCCCTGGATTCGGTCGAACTACTCAACCCGCCTCCGCTTTCGGTCACTGCCTCTATCACTTCCGATTACAATGGCGAACACATCAGCTGCACCGGAGGAAACGATGGGAGTGCATTGGCGGTCGGAGCCGGAGGGGTACCACCCCTGAATTATCAATGGAGCAACGGACAGGTAACCACTGCTATCTCTGGTCTCAATGCCGGAACTTATGTAGTGACGGTTACCGATGCCAACAATTGTACGGCTGTAGATTCGGTTACTTTGATCGACCCACCCCCGATTGTATTGACCATAGCGGGAACTACTGATCCTCTGCTTTGCAATGGCTCTGATGGCAGTGTGTCGCTGGCCGCTACGGGTGGTACAGGCAGCTATGAATATCGCCTGGGCCCAACAGGGATTTGGGAAGTTAGCAATTTGTTTACTGGTTTGTCGGCAGGGACCTACGATTTCTACGTTAGGAACAGCGATGGTAGTTGTCCCACTGGCCCCATACAGGCAACGCTTAATGATCCCATTCCCAACGCCTGTCCCATCTTCCCACCCAACGACACGCTCGTCGTTTGCAGAACGGCCGTAAGTGTATTGTTTTATGTGGACACGGTTCCGGATGCAACAGGATATACCTGGTCTATCCCGTCACCAGCAGTAATCGTTGCCGGGCAGGGAAGCGATTCCATTTTGGTAAATATGAATGGAATAGCCATCGGAACTTATAGTGTTTGTGTAGTTACAAACAGCGATTGCGGAGATTCGCCACCTTGCTGTTTTGTTTTTGATGTGATCAGTTGTTCTGAAATTTGCGACAATGGCATCGACGACGACGGCGACGGATTGACGGATTGCGATGATCCGGACTGCCAACTGAATCCCGTCATCAATATGCCCGCCAACGCTTGTGTGAATAATTTAGTAAGTATTGCAGCACAGGATGCCGGACCAGGAGCAACCTACAACTGGAATTTTGGGGTAGATGCCACCCCGGCAACTGCAACCGGATTGGGGCCGCACAATGTGTCCTATTCTTCTTGCGGAGAAAAATATGTTTCTCTTAATGTCCTGCTCAATGGTTGTACCTTCAGCAATCAGGACACCATTGTCATTGGATCAACCATCCCACCCACCTTTGATGTGCCTGCTGATACTACTTTGAGTTGTGAAGTGGACCTCAATAATTTAAACCTTACTGGCGATATTTCCAACGTAAATGCAACTTGTGGTGTAGCGGATACTTCCTACACCGACGACAACACCGGACTTACCGGATGTAATAATACCGGCACCATTACCCGTACCTGGTCGGTGACCGATAGTTGCGGAAATGTAGCTACTGCCGATCAAATTATTACCCTCATCGATACCTCTTTTGCAACCATTACCCTGGTAGCACAAGATACCGTGGTGGAATGTGCAGGTACCTCCGATACGCTTGCGCTAAACAACTGGCTAAATAACAACGGTGGAACCGCTGCTACAGATAATTGTGGAACCATTACCTGGACCAACGACTACAACGGAGCGGGTATCCCTCAATTGGGCAGTTGCGATAACGACACCACAGGTATTCTAACAGTAGTGTTCACAGCAACGGATGATTGCGGCAACGCCGTATCCACCACCGCCAGGTTCATCACCATAGATACTTCAGCTCCGACGATCACGGCTGCTGCCCAGGATACGGTAGTAGAATGTGTAAGCGCGACGGACACCCTGGCGTTAAACGCCTGGCTGTCGAACAACGGGGGCTCCACTGCCAACGACGATTGCAACGGTGCCTCGGGCTTCACCTGGACGAACGACTACAATGGAGCGGGCATCCCTCAATTGGGCAGTTGCGACAACGACACCACCGGCATCCTGACCGTAGTATTCACCGCGACGGACGATTGCGGCAACGCCGTATCCACCACTGCGAGATTCATCACAATAGATACTTCAGCTCCGACGATCACGGCTGCTGCCCAGGATACGGTAGTAGAATGCGTAAGCGCGACGGACACCCTGGCGTTAAACGCCTGGCTGTCGAACAACGGCGGGGCCACTGCCAACGACGATTGCAACAGCGCCTCGGGCTTCACCTGGACGAACGACTACAACGGAGCGGGCATCCCTCAATTGGGCGCTTGTGATAACGACACCACAGGTATTCTAACCGTAGTGTTCACAGCAACGGATGATTGCGGTAACGCCGTATCCACCACCGCCAGATTCATCACCATAGATACTTCGGCACCAACTATTACGGCTGCTGCGCAAGACACGGTAGTAGAATGCGTAAGCGCGACGGACACCCTGGCGTTAAACGCCTGGCTGTCGAACAACGGCGGGGCCACTGCCAACGACGATTGCAACGGTGCATCGGGCTTCACCTGGACGAACGACTACAACGGAGCGGGCATCCCTCAATTGGGCAGTTGCGATAACGACACCACCGGCATCCTGACCGTAGTGTTCACAGCCACGGATGATTGCGGCAACGCCGTATCCACCACAGCGAGATTCATCACAATAGATACGATCACGGCTGCTGCCCAGGATACGGTAGTAGAATGCGTAAGCGCGACGGACACCCTCGTTAAACGCCTGGCTGTCGAACAACGGCGGGGCCACTGCGACGATTGCAACGGTGCATCGGGCTTCACCTGGACGAACGACTACACGGCTGACACCACCTGTAGTGTTCACCGCACGGACGATGCGGCAACGCCGTATAGATTCATCACAATAGATACTTCAGCTCCGACGATCACGGCTGCTGCCCAGGATACGGTAGTAGAATGCGTAAGCGCGACGGACACCCTGGCGTTAAACGCCTGGCTGTCGAACAACGGCGGGGCCACTGCCAACGACGATTGCAACGGTGCCTCGGGCTTCACCTGGACGAACGACTACAACGGAGCGGGCATCCCTCAATTGGGCAGTTGCGATAACGACACCACCGGCATCCTGACCGTAGTGTTCACAGCAACGGATGATTGCGGCAACGCCGTATCCACCACTGCGAGATTCATCACCATAGATACTTCAGCGCCGACGATCACGGCTGCTGCCCAGGATACGGTGGTAGAATGTAATGGATCAGGCAATTCCTTAGCTTTGAACAATTGGTTAAACAATAACGGGGGCGCTACCGCTAATGACGATTGTAGCAATACATCAGGTTTCATCTGGATAAATGATTATGATGGAAATGGGGTTCCTTCTATACCATGCGACAACGACACTACTGGGATATTAGTTGTCACTTTCACAGCAGTTGACAGTTGTGGTAACGCAGCATCAACAACAGCTAGGTTTATTTTAATTGATACTTCAGCTCCGAGTTTATTCGGTGTACCAGCTGATGTGACGGTTGAATGCGATAATGTTCCACCACAACCCGTTATAGGATCCGATATATTGGCAACGGATTCTTGTGATGCAAATGTTAGCATCACATTGGATGAAACCATTACACCTGGGTCTTGTACAGGGAATTATATCTTAACAAGAGAATGGACTGCTAGCGATGCTTGCGGCAATGTTACAACGGGCACTCAGGTGATTACAGTAGAAGACACGACCGGTCCCGCATTAGTAGGCGTACCTGCCGATGAAACAGCGGAATGCGATGCCATCCCCTCGGCCGGAAGTGTAACGGCAACCGATGCCTGCGACACCAATCCGATCAATGTAGTGTTGAACGAAACGACGACGCCGGGCGCCTGCAGCGGTGAGTACATACTAACCCGCGAGTGGACCGCGACAGACGATTGCGGCAACGCCACCACTGGCACTCAAATAATCACAGTAGAAGACACGACTGGCCCAACGCTGGTAGGCGTACCTGCCGATGAAACAGTAGAGTGCGACGGGATCCCATCAGCCGCAAGTGTAACGGCAACTGATGCCTGCGACACCAATCCGATCAACGTAGTGTTGAACGAAACGACGACCCCGGGCGCCTGCAGCGGTGAGTACATACTAACCCGCGAGTGGACCGCGACAGACGATTGCGGCAACGCCACCACTGGCACTCAAATAATCACAGTAGAAGACACGACTGGCCCAACGCTGGTAGGCGTACCTGCCGATGAAACAGTAGAGTGCGACGGGATCCCATCAGCCGCAAGTGTAACGGCAACTGATGCCTGCGACACCAATCCGATCAATGTAGTGTTGAACGAAACGACGACGCCAGGCGCCTGCAGCGGTGAGTACATACTAATCCGCGAGTGGACCGCGACAGACGATTGCGGCAACGCCACCACTGGCACTCAAATAATCACAGTAGAAGACACGACCGGCCCAACGCTGGTAGGCGTACCTGCCGATGAAACAGTAGAGTGCGACGGGATCCCATCGGCCGCCAGTGTAACGGCGACCGATGCCTGCGACACCAATCCGATCAACGTAGTGTTGAACGAAACGACGACCCCAGGCGCTTGCAGCGGTGAGTACATACTAACCCGCGAGTGGACCGCGACAGACGATTGCGGCAACGCCACCACTGGCACTCAAATAATCACAGTAGAAGACACGACCGGCCCAACGCTGGTAGGCGTACCTGCCGATGAAACAGTAGAGTGCGACGGCATCCCATCGGCCGCCAGTGTAACGGCAACCGATGCCTGCGACACCAATCCGATCAATGTAGTGTTGAACGAAACGACGACGCCGGGCGCCTGCAGCGGTGAGTACATACTAACCCGCGAGTGGACCGCGACAGACGATTGCGGCAACGCCACCACTGGCACTCAAATAATCACAGTAGAAGACACGACCGGCCCAACGCTGGTAGGCGTACCTGCCGATGAAACAGTAGAATGCGACGCCATCCCCTCGGCCGCCAGTGTAACGGCCACAGATGCCTGCGACACCAATCCGATCAACGTAGTGTTGAACGAAACGACGACCCCGGGCGCTTGCAGCGGTGAGTACATATTAACCCGCGAGTGGACCGCGACAGACGATTGCGGCAACGCCACCACCGGCACTCAAATAATCACAGTAGAAGACACGACCGGCCCAACGCTGGTAGGCGTCCCCGCGGATGAAACAGTAGAGTGCGACGGCATCCCATCGGCCGCCAGTGTAACGGCAACCGATGCCTGCGACACCAATCCGATCAACGTAGTGTTGAACGAAACGACGACGCCAGGTGCTTGCAGTGGTGAATACATCTTAACCCGTGAGTGGACAGCGACTGACGATTGCGGTAACGCCACCACAGGTACTCAAATAATCACGGTAGAAGATACCACCGGTCCAACGTTGGTAGGCGTACCTGCCGATGAAACAGTAGAATGCGACGCCATCCCCTCGGCCGCCAGTGTAACGGCCACAGACGCCTGCGACACCAATCCGATCAACGTAGTGTTGAACGAAACGACGACGCCAGGCGCCTGCAGCGGTGAGTACATATTAACCCGCGAGTGGACCGCGACAGACGATTGCGGTAACGCCACTACGGGCACTCAAATAATCACAGTAGAAGACACGACCGGCCCAACGCTGGTAGGCGTACCTGCCGATGAAACAGTAGAGTGCGACGGGATCCCATCGGCCGCAAGTGTAACGGCGACCGATGCCTGCGACACCAATCCGATCAACGTAGTGTTGAACGAAACGACGACGCCAGGCGCCTGCAGCGGCGAATACATACTGACCAGAGAATGGACAGCGACGGACGATTGCGGCAATGCCACCACGGGCACTCAAATAATTACAGTAGAAGACACCACCGGCCCAGTACTGGTAGGCGTCCCGGCAGATGAAACGGTAGAATGCGACGCCATTCCATCAGCCGCAAGTGTAACGGCGACGGATGCCTGCGACACCAATCCGATCAACGTAGTGCTCAACGAAACGACGACACCCGGCGCCTGCAGCGGCGAATACATACTGACCAGAGAATGGACAGCGACGGACGATTGCGGCAACGCCACCACGGGCACTCAAATAATTACGGTAGAAGACACGACCGGCCCAGTACTGGTAGGCGTCCCGGCAGATGAAACGGTAGAATGCGACGCCATTCCATCGGCCGCAAGTGTAACGGCCACGGATGCCTGCGACACCAATCCGATCAACGTAGTGCTCAACGAAACGACGACACCCGGCGCCTGCAGCGGCGAATACATACTGACCAGAGAATGGACAGCGACGGACGATTGCGGCAACGCCACCACGGGTACTCAAATAATTACAGTAGAAGACACGACCGGCCCAGTACTGGTAGGCGTCCCGGCAGATGAAACGGTAGAATGCGACGCCATTCCATCAGCCGCAAGTGTAACGGCGACGGATGCCTGCGACACCAATCCGATCAACGTAGTGCTCAACGAAACGACGACACCCGGCGCCTGCAGCGGCGAATACATACTGACCAGAGAATGGACAGCGACGGACGATTGCGGCAACGCCACCACGGGTACTCAAATAATTACAGTAGAAGACACGACCGGCCCAACGCTGGTAGGCGTACCTGCCGATGAAACAGTAGAGTGCGACGGCATCCCATCAGCCGGAAGTGTAACGGCAACCGATGCCTGCGACACCAATCCGATCAACGTAGTGTTGAACGAAACGACGACCCCAGGTGCCTGCAGCGGTGAATCCATCCTAACCCGCGAGTGGACCGCGACAGACGATTGCGGCAACGCCACTACGGGCACTCAAATAATCACAGTAGAAGACACGACCGGCCCAACGCTGGTAGGCGTACCTGCCGATGAAACAGTAGAGTGCGACGGCATCCCATCAGCCGGAAGTGTAACGGCAACCGATGCTTGCGACACCAATCCGATCAACGTAGTGTTGAACGAAACGACGACGCCGGGCGCCTGCAGCGGTGAGTACATACTAACCCGCGAGTGGACCGCGACAGACGATTGCGGCAACGCCACCACCGGCACTCAAATAATCACAGTAGAAGACACGACCGGCCCAACGCTGGTAGGCGTACCTGCCGATGAAACAGTAGAGTGCGACGGCATCCCATCAGCCGGAAGTGTAACGGCAACCGATGCCTGCGACACCAATCCGATCAACGTAGTGTTGAACGAAACGACGACCCCAGGTGCCTGCAGCGGTGAATCCATCCTAACCCGCGAGTGGACCGCGACAGACGATTGCGGCAACGCCACTACGGGCACTCAAATAATCACAGTAGAAGACACGACCGGCCCAACGCTGGTAGGCGTACCTGCCGATGAAACAGTAGAGTGCGACGGCATCCCATCAGCCGGAAGTGTAACGGCAACCGATGCTTGCGACACCAATCCGATCAACGTAGTGTTGAACGAAACGACGACCCCAGGTGCCTGCAGCGGTGAATACATCCTAACCCGCGAGTGGACCGCGACAGACGATTGCGGCAACGCCACTACGGGCACTCAAATAATCACAGTAGAAGACACGACCGGCCCAACGCTGGTAGGCGTACCTGCCGATGAAACAGTAGAGTGCGACGGCATCCCATCAGCCGGAAGTGTAACGGCAACCGATGCTTGCGACACCAATCCGATCAACGTAGTGTTGAATGAAACGACGACGCCTGGCGCCTGCAGCGGCGAATACATCCTAACCCGCGAGTGGACGGCAACAGACGATTGCGGCAACGCGACCACGGGCACCCAAATCATCACGGTAGAAGATTCCACCGGTCCAACGCTGGTAGGCGTACCTGTCGATGAAACAGTGGAATGCGACGCCATCCCCTCGGCCGGAAGTGTAACGGCCACAGACGCCTGCGACACCAATCCGATCAACGTAGTGCTCAACGAAACGACGACACCCGGCGCCTGCAGCGGCGAATACATACTGACCAGAGAATGGACAGCGACGGACGATTGCGGCAACGCCACCACGGGTACTCAAATAATTACAGTAGAAGACACGACCGGCCCAGTACTGGTAGGCGTCCCGGCAGATGAAACGGTAGAATGCGACGCCATTCCATCGGCCGCAAGTGTAACGGCCACGGATGCCTGCGACACCAATCCGATCAACGTAGTGCTCAACGAAACGACGACACCCGGCGCCTGCAGCGGCGAATACATACTGACCAGAGAATGGACAGCGACGGACGATTGCGGCAACGCCACCACGGGTACTCAAATAATTACAGTAGAAGACACGACCGGCCCAGTACTGGTAGGCGTCCCGGCAGATGAAACGGTAGAATGCGACGCCATTCCATCAGCCGCAAGTGTAACGGCGACGGATGCCTGCGACACCAATCCGATCAACGTAGTGTTGAATGAAACGACGACGCCTGGCGCCTGCAGCGGCGAATACATCCTAACCCGCGAGTGGACGGCAACAGACGATTGCGGCAACGCGACCACGGGCACCCAAATCATCACGGTAGAAGATTCCACCGGTCCAACGCTGGTAGGCGTACCTGTCGATGAAACAGTGGAATGCGACGCCATCCCCTCGGCCGGAAGTGTAACGGCCACAGACGCCTGCGACACCAATCCGATCAACGTAGTGTTGAACGAAACGACGACGCCGGGCGCCTGCAGCGGTGAGTACATACTAACCCGCGAGTGGACCGCGACAGACGATTGCGGCAACGCCACCACCGGCACTCAAATAATCACAGTAGAAGACACGACCGGCCCAACGCTGGTAGGCGTACCTGCCGATGAAACAGTAGAGTGCGACGGCATCCCATCAGCCGGAAGTGTAACGGCAACCGATGCCTGCGACACCAATCCGATCAACGTAGTGTTGAACGAAACGACGACCCCAGGTGCCTGCAGCGGTGAATCCATCCTAACCCGCGAGTGGACCGCGACAGACGATTGCGGCAACGCCACTACGGGCACTCAAATAATCACAGTAGAAGACACGACCGGCCCAACGCTGGTAGGCGTACCTGCCGATGAAACAGTAGAGTGCGACGGCATCCCATCAGCCGGAAGTGTAACGGCAACCGATGCTTGCGACACCAATCCGATCAACGTAGTGTTGAACGAAACGACGACCCCAGGTGCCTGCAGCGGTGAATACATCCTAACCCGCGAGTGGACCGCGACAGACGATTGCGGCAACGCCACTACGGGCACTCAAATAATCACAGTAGAAGACACGACCGGCCCAACGCTGGTAGGCGTACCTGCCGATGAAACAGTAGAGTGCGACGGCATCCCATCAGCCGGAAGTGTAACGGCAACCGATGCTTGCGACACCAATCCGATCAACGTAGTGTTGAATGAAACGACGACGCCTGGCGCCTGCAGCGGCGAATACATCCTAACCCGCGAGTGGACGGCAACAGACGATTGCGGCAACGCGACCACGGGCACCCAAATCATCACGGTAGAAGATTCCACCGGTCCAACGCTGGTAGGCGTACCTGTCGATGAAACAGTGGAATGCGACGCCATCCCCTCGGCCGGAAGTGTAACGGCCACAGACGCCTGCGACACCAATCCGATCAACGTAGTGTTGAACGAAACGACGACGCCTGGCGCCTGCAGCGGCGAATACATCCTGACCAGAGAATGGACAGCGACGGACGATTGCGGCAACGCCACCACAGGCACTCAAATAATTACGGTAGAAGACACCACCGGCCCAGTACTGGTAGGCGTCCCAGCAGATGAAACAGTGGAATGCGACGCCATCCCCTCGGCCGGAAGTGTAACGGCAACAGACGCCTGCGACACTAATCCGATCAATGTAGTGTTGAACGAAACGACGATGCCCGGCGCTTGTAGCGGCGAATACATCTTAACCCGCGAGTGGACGGCCACCGACGATTGCGGCAACGCCACCACGGGCACCCAAATCATTACAGTAGAAGACACCACCGGCCCAACGCTGGTAGGGGTACCTGCCGACGAAACAGTAGAATGCGACGCCATCCCATTAGCGGCAAGTGTAACGGCCACAGATGCCTGCGATACCAATCCGATCAACGTAGTATTGAACGAAACGACAACGCCCGGCGCCTGCAGCGGCGAATACATCCTGACCAGAGAATGGACAGCGACGGACGATTGCGGCAATGCCACCACGGGCACTCAGATAATCACGGTTGAAGACACGACACCCCCAACACTGGCTGGTATCCCATCAAATGAAACACTGGAATGTGGGGAATCACCCACGCCAGCGACGGTAACTGCTACCGATAATTGTGACTTGAATCCAACAATTGTCCTTACGGAAAACACAATTCCTGGCAACTGCGCAAATAGCTATGTTCTGGAGCGTACCTGGACGGCAACAGATGATTGTGGCAATTCTTCTGTTTATACTCAAACGATTGCTGTAGGTGATGCCAATCCACCCACCCTCAACGGGATCCCGTCGGATGTAACGGTGGAGTGCGATAACATTCCTGCTGCACCGGAAATTGGCACGGACATCACCGCAACCGATGATTGCGATACCGATGTGGAGATCACCTTTAACGAAAGCACTATACCCGGAACTTGTGCGGACAGCTATACCCTGATACGGGAATGGACGGCGACCGACAATTGCGGTAACGCCAGCACGGGCAGCCAAACCATCACGGTAGAAGATACAACAGGGCCTGAACTGTTTGGCGTACCAGCCGATGAGACCGTGGCCTGTACGGATGTACCGGATGTGCCACCGATCGGCACGGGCATTACCGCGACGGATAATTGCGATACCGATGTAGAGATCACCTTTTCGGAACAGACGATTCCGTCGGGATGTGCAGATAGCTATACCTTGGAGCGCACCTGGACGGCGACGGATAACTGCGGCAACCAATCGAGCCAGACGCAGATCATCAATGTAGGTGATGCGACAGGTCCCACCCTCAACGGCATCCCGTCGGATGTGACGGTGGAGTGCGACAACATTCCTGCTGTACCGGCAATAGGCACGGACATCACCGCGACGGACGACTGCGATACCGATGTAGAGATCACATTTAGCGAAAGCACGATACTCGGTACTTGTGTGGACAGCTATACCCTGATACGGGAATGGACGGCGACCGATAACTGCGGCAACATCAGCACTGGCAGCCAAACCATCACGGTAGAAGATACAACCGAACCAGAGTTGTTTGGCGTCCCAGCCGATGAGACCGTGGCCTGCACCGGCGTACCAGATGTGCCACCGATCGGCACGGGCATTACCGCGACGGATAATTGCGATACCGATGTAGAGATCACCTTTTCGGAACAGACGATTCCGTCGGGATGTGCAGATAGCTATACCTTGGAGCGCACCTGGACGGCGACGGATAACTGCGGCAACCAAACGAGCCAGACGCAGATCATCAATGTAGGCGATGCGGCAGGTCCCACCCTCAACGGCATCCCATCAGATGTGACGGTGGAGTGCGACAACATTCCTGCTGTACCGGCAATAGGCACGGACATCACCGCAACCGATGATTGCGATACCGATGTGGAGATCACTTTTAGTGAAAGCACGATACCCGGTACTTGTGTGGACAGCTATACCCTGATACGGGAATGGACGGCGACCGATAACTGCGGCAACGTCAGCACGGGCAGCCAAACAATCACGGTAGAAGATACAACAGGGCTTGAACTGTTTGGCGTACCAGCCGATGAGACCGTGGCCTGCACCGGCGTACCGGATGTACCGCCCATCGGCACGGGCATTACCGCGACGGATAATTGCGATACCGATGTAGAGATCACCTTTTCGGAACAGACGATTCCGTCGGGATGTGCAGATAGCTATACCTTGGAGCGCACCTGGACGGCGACGGATAACTGCGGCAACCAAACGAGCCAGACGCAGATCATCAATGTAGGCGATGCGGCAGGTCCTACCCTCAATGGCATCCCGTCGGATGTGACGGTGGAGTGCGATAACATTCCTGCTGCACCGGCAATAGGCACGGACATCACCGCGACGGACGACTGCGATACCGATGTGGAGATCACTTTTAGCGAAAGCACCATTCCTGGCATTTGCAATGACAGCTATACGCTGATAAGAGAATGGACGGCGACCGACGACTGCGGGAATGCCGGTACGGGCACCCAGACCATTACAATAGAAGATACGACTCCTCCTACTTTGACGGGTGCTCCGGGCGATACCAATGCAGATTGTAACAATATACCTGCACCGCCTGCATTGAATACCTTTACAGCAACGGATAATTGCGATACAGATCTGGTCATCAGCTTTGAAGAAACCATTCAGGGAGGAACTTGTGCCGACAATTATATTTTGGTGAGAACCTGGATTGCTACGGACAACTGCGGTAATGAGGCGACCACCTCACAGTCCATTTCGATAATGGATAATACCAACCCCGTCCTTGCGGGCGTGCCTACCGATCAAACAGTAGAATGTGATGCTGTGCCATCTCCACCAACTGTTGGGATTCAGATCACGGCTACCGATAATTGCGATACGAATGTTGAAATTTTGTTCGACGAGAATATTATTCCGGGTGCTTGCCCCGACAGTTATACCATTATCAGAGAATGGATCGCCATCGACGATTGTGGCAATGAAGTCGAAGCCACTCAAACCATTACAGTGGAAGACACAACGCCGCCATCGATTCAAAATGTGCCAGCTAATATCGTCGTTAACCTGGTCAACGGCGATACCATCCCCGGTGTGCCGACCAATATCACAGCCACAGATAATTGTGATACGGAAGTAGCCATCTCATTTGATGAAAATCAAACAGGGGTCGGATGTAGTTACCAGATCATCCGGGAGTGGACAGCCACCGATGATTGTAACAACGAAGCTACAGCCACTCAAACGATCACTGTTAACGGCGGAATGCAACTCACTGCTGGTTACAATGATCCGATATGTGTGGGCGGAGATATTATCCTGTCGGCAGACGTTAGTGGCGGTATCTTCAATTGGACCGGCCCCAATGGTTTTGCTTCCAATGAGGAAAGCCCGGTTATCAACAATGCTGTTACAAATATGTCTGGTACCTATATTCTGAATTACGATGATGGATCAGGTTGTGTTGGGACGGATTCAGTAGAAGTAGTGGTCAACTCTGGGTTGGGTATAGACTATTCCGCCATCAACAAAACATGTCAGTCCCTCGGTTCGATCATCGTTGGGGTGTCAGGAGGTACCGGCAATTATACATTCGACTGGAACCATATCCTGGGCAATGACAACCCACAAAACGCCTACAACCTCGAAGAAGGATATTACAGCCTCACCGTTTCGGATGCTAGTGGATGTACCATCACCTTGTCGAATGTATTGATAGAAGATGAATGCGATACGACTTGCGTGGTACAATCGGGTACGCTTACGTTGGATAATTCAGATGTCTGCTTGGGTACGGGGCAAGTCGTCATTTCGGGCACTCCCGATGGCAATGCCGTAGTACCGGGTGGTTATGAAACGATTTATCTTTTGTCGACCGATCCCAACGCCGTTATCATCGACTATGGGCCCTCTCCTTCGTTCACGGTATCTGCAACGGGTGCCTACACAATCCATACGCTGGTGTATCATCCGACCACTTTTGATCCGAGTACGATCATACCGGATCAAACCACCGTGTTTGAGATCAATGCCACCTTCTTACAGGGAGGCGGTAATATCTGTGCAGCGCTGGATTTGTTTGGCGCAACAGCCAATGTTCATGAAGCCATAGCTAATGTATCAGCCACTACCGACGAAAATTGCAACCTCGCTAACGGTACGGCTATCTTAGAGCCCGACACCTATACCTATCAATGGCCAGGTGGATTGACCGGAAATCAACAATCCAGTTTGACCGATGGCGATTACGATGTAACGGCCACCGATGCCTTTGGTTGTACCACTACGGTTATGATTTCTATTGGTGATACCTGCGATTGTATCCCACCTGAAATTACGAGTTTGGTAGTGGAGCCTTCCTGCGGAGAGTCGACTGGTTCGATCACCTTGTTGGTAAATGGCGATCCGGCCAATTATGCCTATGCCTGGTCGCCACCGGCTGGCACACCAAATGCCATTGGCAATGAACGGACGGATTTGCCGGCAGGGGTATACAATGTCACAGTGACTTTCCCACTGGTTGCCAACTGCTTTATCGTAGAAACGATCGTAGTAGGTATTGACGATGGGCCCGAACCGGATTCCATTATTGTGACCCCTGCTGTTTGTCAGTCTGCCAATGGCTCTGTGGCCTTTGAGCCTACCAGTTTCGATTACGTCTGGAACGATTTGGGGCAAGCCCAAAATCCGAGATCGGGGCTGACTGCCGGAAGCTACGAAGTGTATGTTCTTGATCCCAATAACCCCGCTTGTCCGGATATTATTAACGTAGACGTTCCAGAAGAAAATCTGTTGTCGGCTTCCACCCAAACGCTGTCAGAGCCGGATTGCGCTGCTGCAAATGGCGTGGTAGAAATCACCGTTCAAAACGGAACAGCACTTTATACTTACAACTGGAGCGATGGCGTTTCCAACAATATAAATCCGCGAACTGATCTCGCCGCCGGTGACTATCAGATAACGGTTGTAGACGCCGATGGATGCGAAGCTGTACTCAACGTAACGTTGGTAGAGCAATCGGCTACGGCAACGATTACGCCCGATCCGGTTAATGCCGTAAGTTGTGCCGGCATGTCCGATGGCATTTTGAATTATTCGATCGACTATGATCCCGGGTTTGTACAATCGCCAACCATTATCATTGAAGACACATTGGGCAATCAATACACCAACGGTACGTTGGCACCAGGGTACTACTGCATTTTTGTTTTCGATGGCAACGGTTGCCTGGCCGATCAGGCTTGTGCCGAAATAACAGAGCCGCCTGTCATTGACATTCAGCATACCATCACCAATGCGGATTGCAATAATGGCGGTACTGTGGATATCACCGTTAGTGGAGGTGTAGGCCCCTATACCTTCGCCTGGAACACTTCTACCCCTAACCCTGTACCGGAAGATTTGATAGATGTTCTGCCTGGTAATTATATTGTTACAGTAACCGATAGTGACGGATGTTCAGAAGTAGCTTTCGACCTCATAGTTGGAGACGATTGCACCACTAATTGTACGCCGCCATCCTTTACAGTAAATGTTGAAGACGAACACTGCAACCAATCCGACGGCAGCGCCAACATAGAAATAACCAACCCGACGAACTACACCTTTGCCTGGTCGACCGGAGAAATAACGCAAAGCATAAGCGGCCTGTCAGCGGGCAGCTACGGCGTAACCGTAACCCTGGCCACCGACCCAACCTGCTTCACCGGGCAAACCTTGACGGTAAATAACATAGACAGCCAGATCAATGCCCAGGTAGAAAGCACCACCCCAGCGGACTGCAATGCCGCCAACGGAAGCGCGACCATCACCAGCGGCTACAGCTACGAGTGGGCCAGCGGCGCCACCACAGCTACTGTAAATAACCTGAGCAGTGGCCTCCACTACGTAACGGTGACCGACACCGACGGCTGCCAGGAAATCCTGGAGGTGACGATAGATACCAACAATCCGCTGACGGGCGACTATACCATCAACGCCCAGCCCGACTGCGGCGCCTCCAACGGCTCCGTAACAGTAAGCAGCCAGGGCGGCAGCGGAGATTACAACTACGACTGGTCGACCGGCGATAGCGGCGCCACTCAAATGAATTTGTCAGCCATCGGTTACGAAGTGACCATTACCGACAATGTAAGCGGCTGCACCACAACGGTGAGCTTCACCCTTACGGAAAATGTACCTGGTGCTACCATCACGATCAACGCCCCAACGAGCGTAAGCTGCGCGGGCGATGCAAACGGTTTGGTGGACTACAGCGTGAGCTACGATCCTGGCTTTGTACTTCCCGCAGCAGATACGATCTTCGATGCGAATAACAACGTAGTTACAAACGGCAATTTACCGGCAGGTGATTACACCATAGTGGTGAGCGACGCCAACGGCTGCGTGGCTGGCAGCGCCAACTTTACGGTAACGGAGCCAACCCCACTGCAAGTGAACAGCGCCATCACCAACGAGACCTGCGATGAGCTGGGCAACATCTCTTTGGTGGTGAGCGGCGGCACAGCACCCTACAGCTACGACTGGCTGCACATCACCAGCGGCCCGGAGACATCAATAGCCAGCGACCTAACGGCAAGCACTTACGAAGTAACGATCACCGATGCCAACGGTTGCTCCGTGGTACTGAGCGACCTGGTAGTAGAGGATGATTGCGCCACTAATTGCACACCGCCGTCCTTTACGGTGACGGTAGAGGATGCGCACTGCAACCAATCCGACGGCAGCGCCAGCATAGTAATAACCAACCCGACGAACTACACCTTTGCCTGGTCGACCGGAGAAATAACGCAAAGCATCAGCGGCTTGCCAGCGGGCAGCTACGGTGTAACCGTAACCCTGGCCACCGACCCAACCTGCTTCACCGAGCAAACCTTCGTGGTAAATAACATAGACAGTCAGATCAATGCCCAGGTAGAAAGCACGACCCCAGCCGACTGCAATGCCGCCAACGGAAGCGCGACGATCACCAGCGGCTACAGCTACGAGTGGGCCAGCGGCGCCACCACACCGACGGTAAATAACCTGACCAGTGGCCCCCACTACGTAACGGTAACCGACACCGACGGCTGCCAGGAAATCCTGGAAGTGATGATAGACACCAACAACCCACTGACGGGCGACTACACCATCAACGCTCAACCCGACTGCGGCGCCTCCAACGGCTCTGTAACAGTAAGCGGCCAGGGCGGCAGCGGAGATTACAACTACGACTGGTCGACCGGCGATAGCGGCGCCACTCAAATGAATTTGTCAGCCATCGGTTACGAAGTGACCATTACCGACAATGTGAGCGGCTGTACAGCAACGGTGAGCTTCACCCTTACGGAAAATGTACCTGGTGCTACCATCACGATCAACGCCCCAACGAGCGTAAGCTGCGCGGGCGATGCAAACGGTTTGGTGGACTACAGCGTAAGCTACGATCCGGGCTTTGTACTACCGGCGGCAGATACGATCTTCGATGCGAATAACAACGTAGTTACAAACGGCAATTTACCGGCAGGTGACTACACCATAGTAGTAAGTGATGGCAACGGCTGTGTAGCTGGTAGCGCCAACTTTACGGTAACGGAACCGGCCCCCCTACAAGTGAACAGCGCCATCACCAATGAAACTTGCAATGAGTTGGGTAATATCTCCTTGACGGTGAGCGGCGGCACAGCACCTTATAGTTACGACTGGCTGCACATCACCAGTGGAGTGGAGACATCGATAGCCAGCGACCTAACAGCAGGCACCTACGAAGTGACGATCACCGATGGTAACGGCTGCTCCGTTGTGTTGAATGATTTGGTAGTTGGAGATGATTGTACCAACTGCACGCCACCATCCTTTACAGTGACGGTAGAGGATGCGCACTGCAA
Organism: Saprospiraceae bacterium; assembly: GCA_965222105.1. Classification (GTDB taxonomy): domain Bacteria; phylum Bacteroidota; class Bacteroidia; order Chitinophagales; family Saprospiraceae; genus CALGLS01. The sequence goes on from CBDCTQ010000025.1 coordinate 152,405, forward strand.
CCAATCTGACGGCAGCGCCAACATAGAAATAACCAACCCGACGAACTACACCTTTGCCTGGTCAACTGGAGAAACAACTCAAAGCATAAGCGGCCTTGCGGCAGGCAGCTACGGCGTAACCGTAACCCTGGCCACCGACCCAACCTGCTTCACCGGGCAAACCTTGACGGTAAATAACATAGACAGCCAGATCAATGCCCAGGTAGAAAGCACCACCCCAGCCGATTGCAATGCCGCCAACGGAAGCGCGACGATCACCAGCGGCTACAGCTACGAATGGGCCAGCGGCGCGACTACAGCGACGGTGACCGACCTGATCAGTGGCCCCCACTACGTAACGGTAACCGACATCGATGGCTGCCAGGAAATCCTGGAAGTGATGATAGACACCAACAACCCACTGACGGGCGACTACACCATCAACGCTCAACCCGACTGCGGCGCCTCCAACGGCTCTGTAACAGTAAGCGGCCAGGGCGGCAGCGGCGACTACAACTACGACTGGTCGACCGGCGATAGCGGCGCCACTCAAATGAATTTGTCAGCCATCGGTTACGAAGTGACCATTACCGACAATGTGAGCGGCTGTACAGCAACGGTGAGCTTCACCCTTACGGAAAACGTACCTTCTGCCACCATCACGATCAACGCTCCGACAAGTGTAAGTTGCGCCGGCGATGCCAACGGTTTGGTGGACTACAGCGTGAGCTACGATCCAGGATTTGTACTACCAGCAGCAGATACGATTTTCGATGCAAATAACAACGTAGTTACAAATGGCAATTTACCGGCAGGTGACTACACCATAGTAGTAAGTGATGGCAACGGCTGTGTAGCTGGTAGCGCCAACTTTACGGTAACGGAGCCAGCGCCACTGCAAGTGAACAGCGCCATCACTAATGAAACTTGCAATGAGTTGGGTAATATCTCCTTGACGGTGAGTGGCGGCACAGCGCCTTACAGCTACGACTGGCTGCACATCACCAGTGGGCCGGAGACGTCGGTGGCCAGTGACCTGCCAGCAGGTAGCTATGAAGCGACGATCACAGATGCCAGCGGCTGTTCCGTGGCGCTGATCGACCTGACAGTAGAGGATGACTGTGCCACTAATTGCACACCGCCGTCCTTTACGGTGACGGTACAAGATGCGCATTGCATGGAGGCAGATGGCGGTGCCAGTATACAGATTAGTGGTGATCCTGCGGATTACAATTTCAATTGGTCGACAGGAGATACGACGCAATCGATAACTGGCCTGATGGCAGGAGCGTATTCAGTAACGGTGAGCTGGTCATTTGATCCAAGTTGCTTCACCGGGCAAACCTTTGCGGTAAATAACATAGACAGCCAGATCAATGCCCAGGTAGAAAGCACGACCCCAGCCGATTGCAATGCTGCCAACGGCAGCGCGACCATCACCAGCGGCTACAGCTACGAATGGGCCAGCGGCGCCACCACACCGACGGTAAATAACCTGAGCAGTGGCCTCCACTACGTAACGGTGACCGACACCGACGGCTGTCAGGAAATTCTGGAGGTGACGATAGACACCAACAACCCACTGACGGGCGACTACACCATCAACGCTCAACCCGACTGCGGCGCCTCCAACGGCTCCGTAACAGTAAGCGGCCAGGGCGGCAGCGGAGATTATAACTACGACTGGTCGACCGGCGATAGTGGCGCCACTCAAATGAATTTGTCAGCCATCGGTTACGAAGTGACCATTACCGACAATGTGAGCGGCTGTACAGCAACGGTGAGCTTCACCCTTACGGAAAACGTACCTGGTGCGAGCTTCACGATCAACGCACCGACCAGCGTAAGCTGCGCCGGCGATGCCAACGGTTTGGTGGACTACAGCGTGAGCTACGATCCTGGCTTTGTACTTCCCGCAGCAGATACGATCTTCGATGCGAATAACAACGTAGTTACAAACGGCAATTTACCGGCAGGTGACTACACCATAGTAGTAAGCGATGGCAACGGTTGCGTAGCCGGTAGCGCCAACTTTACGGTAACGGAGCCAGCGCCACTGCAAGTGAACAGCGCCATCACTAATGAAACTTGCAATGAGTTGGGTAATATCTCCTTGACGGTGAGTGGCGGCACAACGCCTTACAGCTACGACTGGCTGCACATCACCAGTGGGCCGGAGACGTCGGTGGCCAATGACCTAGCGGCCAGCACCTACGAAGTAACGATCACCGATGTCAACGGCTGTTCCCTGGTACTGAGCGACCTGGTAGTAGAGGATGATTGCGCCACCAACTGCACACCGCCATCCTTTACGGTGACGGTAGAGGATGCGCACTGCAACCAATCCGACGGCAGCGCCAACATAGAAATAACCAACCCGACGGACTACACCTTTGCCTGGTCAACAGGAGAAACGACCCAAAGCATAAGCGGCCTGTCAGCGGGCAGCTACGGCGTAACCGTAACCCTGGCCACCGACCCAACCTGCTTCACCGAGCAAACCTTTGCGGTAAATAACATCGACAGCCAGATCAATGCTCAGGTGGAGAACACAACCCCAGCCGACTGCAATGCCGCCAACGGAAGCGCGACGATCACCAGCGGCTACAGCTACGAATGGGCCAGCGGCGCCACCACACCGACGGTAAATAACCTGATCAGTGGCCTCCACTACGTAACGGTAACCGACACCGACGGCTGTCAGGAAATTCTGGAGGTGACGATAGATACCAACAATCCGCTGACGGGCGACTATACCATCAACGCCCAGCCCGACTGCGGCGCCTCCAACGGCTCCGTAACAGTAAGCAGCCAGGGCGGCAGCGGAGATTATAACTACGACTGGTCGACCGGCGATAGCGGCGCCACTCAAATGAATTTGTCAGCCATCGGTTACGAAGTGACCGTTACCGACAATGTGAGCGGCTGTACAGCAACGGTGAGCTTCACCCTTACGGAAAATGTACCTGGTGCTACCATCACGATCAACGCCCCAACGAGCGTAAGCTGCGCGGGCGATGCAAACGGTTTGGTGGACTACAGCGTGAGCTACGATCCTGGCTTTGTACTACCAGCAGCAGATACGATCTTCGATGCGAATAACAACGTAGTTACAAACGGCAATTTACCGGCAGGTGACTACACCATAGTAGTAAGCGATGGCAACGGTTGCGTAGCCGGTAGCGCCAACTTTACGGTAACGGAGCCAGCGCCACTGCAAGTGAACAGCGCCATCACTAATGAAACTTGCAATGAGTTGGGTAATATCTCCTTGACGGTGAGTGGCGGCACAGCGCCCTACAGCTACGACTGGCTGCACATCACCAGTGGCCCAGAGACGTCGGTGGCCAATGACCTAGCGGCCAGCACCTACGAAGTAACGATCACCGATGTCAACGGCTGTTCCCTGGTACTGAGCGACCTGGTAGTAGAGGATGATTGCGCCACCAACTGCACACCGCCATCCTTTACGGTGACGGTAGAGGATGCGCACTGCAACCAATCCGACGGCAGCGCCAGCATAGTAATAACCAACCCAACGGACTACACCTTTGCCTGGTCAACAGGAGAAACGACCCAAAGCATCAGCGGCTTGTCAGCGGGCAGCTACGGCGTAACCGTAACCCTGGCCACCGACCCAACCTGCTTCACCGGGCAAACCTTTGCGGTAAATAACATAGACAGTCAGATCAATGCTCAGGTGGAGAACACCACCCCAGCCGACTGCAATGCCGCCAACGGAAGCGCGACGATCACCAGCGGCTACAGCTACGAGTGGGCCAGCGGTGCCACCACAGCTACTGTAAATAACCTGACCAGTGGCCTCCACTACGTAACGGTAACCGACACCGACGGCTGTCAGGAAATTCTGGAGGTGACGATAGATACCAACAATCCGCTGACGGGCGACTATACCATCAACGCCCAGCCCGACTGCGGCGCCTCCAACGGCTCCGTAACAGTAAGCAGCCAGGGCGGCAGCGGAGATTATAACTACGACTGGTCGACCGGCGATAGCGGCGCCACTCAAATGAATTTGTCAGCCATCGGTTACGAAGTGACCATTACCGACAATGTGAGCGGCTGTACAGCAACGGTGAGCTTCACCCTTACGGAAAATGTACCTGGTGCTACCATCACGATCAACGCACCGACCAGCGTAAGTTGCGCCGACGATGCCAACGGTCTGGTGGACTACAGCGTGAGCTACGATCCGGGCTTTGTACTACCGGCAGCAGATACGATCTTCGATGCGAATAACAACGTAGTTACAAACGGTAATTTACCGGCAGGTGACTACACCATAGTAGTAAGCGATGGCAACGGCTGTGTAGCTGGTAGCGCCAACTTTACGGTAACGGAACCGGCCCCCCTACAAGTGAACAGCGCCATCACTAATGAAACTTGCAATGAGTTGGGTAATATCTCCTTGACGGTGAGTGGCGGCACAGCGCCTTACAGCTACGACTGGCAGCACATCACCAGTGGGCCGGAGACGTCGGTGGCCAGTGACCTGCCAGCAGGTAGCTATGAAGTGACGATCACAGATGCCAGCGGCTGTTCCGTGGCGCTGATCGACCTGACAGTAGAGGATGACTGTGCCACTAATTGCACGCCGCCGTCCTTTACGGTGACGGTAGAGGATGCGCACTGCAACCAATCCGACGGCAGCGCCAGCATAGTGATAACCAACCCAACGGACTACACCTTTGCCTGGTCAACAGGAGAAACGACCCAAAGCATAAGCGGCTTGTCAGCGGGCAGCTACGGCGTAACCGTAACCCTGGCCACCGATCCAAGTTGCTTCACCGGGCAAACCTTTGCGGTAAATAACATAGACAGTCAGATCAATGCTCAGGTGGAGAACACCACCCCAGCCGACTGCAATGCCGCCAACGGAAGCGCGACGATCACCAGCGGCTACAGCTACGAATGGGCCAGCGGCGCCACCACACCGACGGTAAATAACCTGAGCAGTGGCCTCCACTACGTAACGGTAACCGACACCGACGGCTGTCAGGAAATTCTGGAGGTGACGATAGACACCAACAATCCGCTGACGGGCGACTATACCATCAACGCCCAGCCCGACTGCGGCGCCTCCAACGGCTCCGTAACAGTAAGCAGCCAGGGCGGCAGCGGAGATTATAACTACGACTGGTCGACCGGCGATAGCGGCGCCACTCAAATGAATTTGTCAGCCATCGGTTACGAAGTGACCATTACCGACAATGTGAGCGGCTGCACCACAACGGTGAGCTTCACCCTTACGGAAAATGTACCTGGTGCTACCATCACGATCAACGCCCCAACGAGCGTAAGCTGCGCGGGCGATGCCAACGGTTTGGTGGACTACAGCTGTGAGCTACGATCCGGGATTTGTACTACCAGCAGCAGATACGATTTTCGATGCGAATAACAACGTAGTTACAAACGGTAATTTACCGGCAGGTGACTACACCATAGTAGTAAGCGATGGCAACGGCTGCGTGGCTGGCAGCGCCAACTTTACGGTGACGGAACCAGATCCCCCCACAAGTCAACAGCGCCATCACCAACGAGACTTGCGCCGAGTTGGGTAACATCTCTCTGACCGTAAATGGCGGCACAGCACCGTACAGCTACGACTGGCTGCACATCACCAGCGGCCCAGAGACATCAATAGCCAACGACCTAACGGCAAGCACCTATGAAGTGACGATCACAGATGCCAAGGGCTGCTCCGTGGTGTTGAGTGATTTAGTGGTGGCCGATGATTGTGTGGAGTGTGTAGATGTCGTTGCGATAAGCAATGATACACTGGCGACCTATAATTGTGAAGGCCAGATTCCGTACTGTGTGGACATCGACCTGGAAGAGATCGTAAATTATTACATCACTGACAATAGCTTGCCTTATGAAGGAGCCTTCTGGGGATGTGAATTTGACAGTGTATTGTCGTACAGTATCTTTACGATCCCGAGTCAGGGGACCTTTGGGCCCTATGTGGTCAACTCCTGGAATGTAAATGGCGAGCATTTCAATGGCGAATTTATGACGGTGAACGATCTGGTAGATTCTATGAATGTGTGGGATACCAGTAGTCATTGGACATTCGATCAAAATACCTTGTTGATCAGTGGCGGTAATCCGCAAAACAGTTATTCCAACATGACTATTACGCAGGTGATCACCAACGCTTTTGCGGTGCTGGATGTCAACATTAACCTGGTACCAAATAGTACGACGTTGTCGCTTGATGAGGGGCCGCATGTCCTTGTATTTACAGACACGACTACGGGTTGTGTAGATACGTTGAACGTAGAAGTCTTTTGCCTGACTCCTGATGTGATTGTCGACACCATTTATGTAAATGAATCAGATACCATTTGCATAACCTCCGATGAGTTGCCGGGCAATATAATAGGTATGGACAATGTCTGCGAGGAGTCTTCCGGCGAGTTTGTGTTGTTTGAATTGATTGATAATTATTGCGTAAGTTGTCTGGGTTATGAGGTTGGTACCGATTCGGCATGTATGATCCTATGTGATGATTTTGGTTATTGCGACACCACCTATATGTTCATCACCGTGATTGAGGAGCAGATCATCGAGGAGGGAGAAGTACCTATTGCCATACCGGATTCTACGGCCATCAAAGAGGGCTCAGAGGTGGATATCGTAGTGATGTCGAACGATACGATCAATGGCATCTTAGATACCATCTATGTGCTGGATCCGCCGACTCATGGCGATGTGGTGGTCAATGATGATGGTACGATGACTTACGTGCCCGATGAAGAATACTGCAACTCTATGGAGCCCGACAATTTCACCTACGTACTTTGCAATACATTCGGATGCGATACGACTTATGTTACCGTGCTGGTGATCTGTAAAGATCTGACGGTATTCACTGGCTTTTCGCCAAACGGCGACGGAGTAAACGATACCTTCTTTATTGAAGGCATTCTGAATTATCCGGATAGCGAGCTGAGTGTGTTTAACCGGTGGGGTAATGAGGTGTTTTTCGCCAAAGGATACCTGAACGATTGGGATGGTAGCTGGAGCGGGAAGATGCTGCCGGATGGTACCTACTTCTATGTGCTGGAGGATGGGGAAGGTAATTCTTATTCGGGGTATGTTCAGATTCATCGGTAGGAGAGCCGGGCAAATTAGGTATGGTAACGGGTTTTTTGAGCCAGGCAAATAAACCTGCCGACCGGATTTCCCTGACTGCTCCCGATATGAATCGGGACGGGCCGTCAGGCAGGCTACCGATAGGTATGGCAGGCGGGTTTGCCGGCTACAGGGTGAGGCGAAATCCCAGGTTGAATGTTTGGGGACGCACGTGACCAATCAGCGCTGACACAGGTAGGTAGTAGGTATATAAGGCTTCCAATTCAATATTTTCTGTAATCAAAAATTTGGTGCCCAGGCCGTACTCTATAGGGATGGAGGTCATGGCATAAAACGTCCAGCGGTGATCGGGAAAGTAGCTGTAGAAAACTTTCACGAAGGGATATATTTTGAAGTCGGGGTAGAGGATCGACCAGGCGCTGGCTTCCACAAAGAGCTGGGTGCGCTGCCCCGGCATATAGTCAAAAAACAACTGGGTAAAAGAAACCCATTGGCCGTCGACGGCTTTCTGGATGGGGATGTAAACGGTTTGTTGGAGAGAGATGTTGGTCCATTTTCTGACAGGAGCGAACTTGACCTTAGGGCCCATGTGCGACAAGCCATAAATCGCCTCCGACCGCATTGGTACGCCATCGGAGTTGCGCAAGGTGTCGGAATACATTTCCGGTTTGCCGTCACAAAAAGGACTGGTGGGGTTGTCGGCGCAGGCAAAGGTCGGGTAGCGAGAGCGGTTTTGGAAACGGAGGGTGCGGAAGGGGCTGTGCTGGTGTAAGTCGTTGGTGATCGTTGACCGAAAAACGACATCTGCGCCAATATTCAAATTTTGGCGGAAGCCGTATAAATACTGCCCGAAAGCAGCAAAATAAGAACTTCGACTGTTTAGATTTTCAAAACCGTCGAACTGACTCTGTGTGTACAAAGAATTAAATAACTTGATCTCCGACTGTCCCAGCGGCAACAAAAACGAGGCCCGATACCTGTTTTCGTTTTGTAACACTGTTGTTAAGTCCGTTGTAGGGCTTGTAGTGTTCAAGGCCCAATCGTATTTTCTGAATCTTATGGTCAGACCATCGGGAAGGGGAGAAGCGCGGTACTGGTTGATGAATCCGATGAGGTCCTGCCCGAAATCGTCGGAATACCATTCGAATAACTCCGACAGCCAAATACGCTTATTGTCCTCGCCCAGGTCGACAAAGTAGCTGTTGTTTAAAACGGCACGACTCCGTTCGTTCAATTGTTCTTCTAACAGATCAGGCAGATAAGCGCCACTTATCAAAGGCGGACATCCCTTAGCACCACACACCAAAACAAAGTGTAGCCGGGCGTCGTCGAATGGCTTCAGTAGTTTTTCCCGTTCCAATTCGTTGAGACTCATCCGGCTTTCGCCAAAAAGAATGTCCGCTTCCGTAAAAAACCGCTTGACGTCCTGTGGAGAAGCAATAGGGTAGTGGTCAACTATTTTTTTGATGATGGCAATGTTGTAGGCATTTATCCAAAAGGCTTTTTGTTGGAGGGGGGAAGCATGGTCGGGAGAGCTGTTCTGACAAGTATGCCAAAGCCGGTTCAACTGGTCGGGCTGATCCCGGAGAGCGGAATAATTTACCAATCCATTTTCGACGAAAGTCTGGAAAAACCGATCGGATTGTTCAAAAAAATACGTTAATGGTTGAGCATGGGCAGTTAAAAGGGAGGAGCACCAAACGAGTATTAACAAAACAACCTCAGCAAAGCCTGTTTTACATTTTTCCATACCCTTTCCTAACGTTTTTGGGCAGGATAAAGATTTGTTTTGGTGAAAGGGGTATTGTCTTGAACGAAACATATATCGAGGAATTCGACTTCTTCGTCAGCATTCTCAGTAAAATAGGCCAGAAGTTAGACGAGTCACTTGAGGAGTGCATTGGTCTTCACATACCCCCCCGCTTCACCGCAAAATAGTAATATCCCCCCGATAAATAACCCCCTCACCGATGTTTACCCGAATAATGTAGTAATAAGTAGCCTCCGGCAATTCTTTGCCGTTATTGGAAGTGCCGCCCCAGTTATTTTGATACGATTCGTCGGAATACACCACATCGCCCCAACGGTTAAAAACGATGAGCTCTGGATTGGTGTATTGGCCGGGGTTGTCTTCCAGATCGGGGATCACAAAAAAGTCGTTGGTGCCATCACCATTTGGAGTGATCGTATTGGGAAATTCGTCGTGAGGCAATTCCGGAAATTCAATCCGAACCATAGCCGTGTCGCAATGGTCAGGACACTCTTCGGAGCATAGCAAATAGATAAAACTAATGGTGGTACCGAGCAGCGACTCCTCCACCGTGTAGTCGTACAGCCCGTCGCCCAGGTCTTCTAAAATTCCGGGCGGAAGATCGGGAATCTCGATATACCAGTCGGTCATTCCGTGAAGGTTGTCGTTGATCGGCAAATCGAGTGGTGTCGTCAGTACCCCTTCTTCTACGGTGTACAGATCGTCTTCTGCATCCAAATGTGGGATGTAAGTGAAGAAGACGGTATCGGAATGGTAGTTAGGGCAAACGTCCGACGACAAAGTCCACACAAAAGCATACCCCCCGGATTCCAGGTCGTTCACTGTAGTGGTAGGAGAGGCTGGGTCGTCAATCGTTCCCACGCCTTCCATTATGGTCCACAGGCCGGTAGTGCCAGAAGGTTGGTTGGCAGAAAGTTGGGCGATCCCATCGCAGCTTACGAAATCGGGGCCGGCATCGGCCAGTCCGAGCATGTCGGCAGTCAGCACGGTCAAGTCCAAACCAATCAGGCTGTCGCAACCGTTGATGCTCTGTCCGAATAAAGTGTCGGAATAAATACCAGTACTTTCGTAAACATTGCCATTCCAAAGGTAGGTTTCTCCTTCACAGATGGTCACTACTTCTTCTACCGGCGACAAGGGGTAAAAACTAAGTTGTACGTGAATGATCGAATCGCAGCCGGTATAGCTTTGTCCGTCCAGTACCACATCGCCCACAGGTTGACTTTCGTCGAACAAAATACCGTGGACCATGAGGCTTTCTCCCGGACATAGCTGATCTGTCAGATCGGAAAAAGCTGGTTCGTGAAAGCTAAGATCAACCTGAATGATCGAGTCGCAACTGGTATAGCTCATACCCGGCAGCAATTCAGTACCGCTGGGATTGTCGGCATCGTAGGTCACTCCGTTTACTACCAACGATCCGTAAGAACAAAGGGTCGTGTCTATATTGTTGTGAGAATGATTTATGAAGTTAACTGCGACATTAAGTACGGAGTCGCAACCGGTGTAACTTCCTCCAACGATGGTGTCGAGCCCTGTCGGATTGTTTTCGTCGTAGGTGATGCCATTGATCTCAGTGCTTTCCCCCTCGCAAAGGGTGGGGTTGAAATTTTCCATCACCACGCCGTCGTAAGTCAGGTCGACGATGACGGTGGAATCGCAACCCGTATAGCTGCCGCCTACGATCACCTCAATGCCCTGTGGCATCGCTTCGTTGTATACGGTATTGTTGACAATCACTTCCTGGCCTTCACACAGATTTTCAGTCAACTCAAATACGACCTCTTCGTAAAAGTTAACTTGAATAAACACAAATGAATCGCAATTGGTAAAACCACCATTGGGAATGATGAGGGTATCGGTTGTGTGATTTTCATGAAATATGATACCTTCTATTAGTACATTTTCATTCGGGCAAATTGTTTCTGAGATATGTATTTCCGATGGATCGAAAAACGACAGGTCCACCTCAATCAGCACATCGCAGCCTTCCGTACTTCCTCCGGCAATGATGTCGGATCCACTGGGGTTGTCCATGTCATAAGTGGTCCCATTGATGCTGAGTGATTCGTAGGCGCACAATACGTCGTTGTATTGTTGGACTTCAGGGCCTGGGTACGAAAGGGCTACCGTAATCACCGAATCGCAACCCGACACACTGCCTTCCATAATGGTCTCCTCTCCGGAGGGGTTGTCCACATTGTAGATGGTGCCATTGACGATGACCATGTCGGTGCTGTCGCAAAATACATCGTCAATTGTATTCATAACCGCGCTATTGAAATTCAGGTCGACGGTAATGATCGAATCGCAACCCAGATAGCTGCCTTCATCGATGATCTCTTGCCCGCTGGGATTGGACTCATCGTAAATCGTGCCGTTCACTTCGATCATTTGGCCGAAGCAAAGGGTATTGTCAAGCAATTCGGTCGCAACCGGTAAAAAGTCCACCGCAGCCATAACAATAGAATCGCAGCCGGTAAAACTCCCCCCCGGCAATACAATGGTATCGGTAGGATTGTCGACACTGAGTACGGAGCCACCGATCACCAGTGTTTCTCCGGTGCATAGTGTTGCCTCCAGGTTATTTACCGAAAGGTCGTAAAACTGAATACTTACCGTAAAGGTAGTATCACATTCCTGAAAACTACCCTGGGGGATGGTCTCTGCGCCAGATGGATTATTTTCATCGTACACCGTGCCGTTGATGGTAATGCTTTCGCCGGCGCACAAGGTGGTTTCAAAATTGCCGTCGGGCACGGTAAGCATGGTCGCTTCCACCACTGTTGTGGAATCACAACCGTAAAAATTGTCGCCCGACGAGACAGTTGCCGTCAAATTATTTGCATCGATCACAACTCCGTCCACAACCATATTCTCTCCCGGACAAAGCGTCGGATACAGATACCCCGTCTCCTGCGGATAGATGGTGAGATCGACGTAAGTGATCGAATCGCAACCGGCCTGGCTGCCACCAACGATCGTTTCTTCAAAAGGGGTATTGGATTCATCAAATACAACTCCTCCAACGGTAATGCTGCCACCGGGGCAGATCGACTCATCGATGTCCACGATCACGGCCGATCCAAAACTAAGGTCGATGTCGACAATCGAATCGCAACCCAGGTAACTGGCGCCGGTGAGTATTTCCTGGCCGGAGGGATCGTTTTCGTCGTAGGTTACTCCGTTTACAACCACCGATTCTCCCGGACAAAGCGTTGGGTCGAGGGTGTAGGTAGCCGGTTCAATAAAGTCGATGGTCAGATGAACGATGGAGTCGCACCCCCGGAAACTGGCATCTTGCAACAATACATCTCCGGAGTCAAAAACTTCCTGGCCTCCGATCATAACGCTGCCGTTTTCGCAAGCGGTTTCTTCGACAAACGACTCTGCTTCCGGCCAAAAATCCACCTGGACGATGACGGTCGAGTCGCAGTTCAAAAATCCCTGTCCGGGAAGCACTTCCTGTCCGGAGGTATTGTTGGGGCCGTAGGTGGTGCCGTTGTATACCATTGTCGTATTTGCGCAAAGCATGGTATCCAGAAAGCCAGCCCGGGGGAGTGAAGCAGGTCAGTTCGATGGTGACCGTCGAATCGCAACCCGAATAACTTCCACCTGCGATGACCTCGGTGCCGGTGAGGTTGTTGCAGTTGTAGGGATTATTGTTGACGAGAATGTCTTGTCCGGGGCATACCTGCTCCTGTAAATTGGATTCGGCGGCTGGCGCAAAGCTGAGGCTGACGATCAGGATGGAGTCGCACCCCCGCCAGCTTTCTCCGTCAAGCGTTTCAGTGCCACTTGGGTTGGCGGCGGTGTAGGTGGTGCCATTGATCTCTATGCTTTCGTCGTTGCAGTAATTGCCCGAAATGGTGTTGGTAGCTTCGGGATAAAAACTGAGTTGGATTTCGACCGTGGAGTCGCATTGCATGTAATTTTGGTTTTCGAGTATTTCTTCACCGTTGGGGTTATCCTGGTTGTAAATGACTCCATCCACAACAATGCTTTCCCCCGGACACATCAAAGAATCGAGCAAATAATACGGTTCGTAAAAATTGAGGCATACGTTGATGATGGAGTCGCAGCCAAACTGATCCTCGCCGGACAGGGTCGTGTTTCCGCAAGGGTTGGCCTCGTTGTATGTCACGCCGCCGATTTCAATTTCATAGTCGCCACAGACATCGGGCGTAAAGTTTAAGACGCTGGTTCCGCACTCTACTTCTATGATGAAGCAGCGGCTGTACAGGGTCAGTTGCGGAAAGTCGGGGTTGGTCACCTGGCAGTGATACGTTCCGGCGATGTTGAAATGGACGGGATCGAAAAGCAGGTAGTTGGTACTGGTGGTGGTGTAGGACGATCCGTCTTTAAACCACTCGTATTCGTTGTTGGGTACATCGTAGTCGATGCCAAGTGGGAGTGCAAAGCTGGTGCCGGTGGTAGCCACCAGGGTGGAGCAAACGCCGAAGGAGTCCTGGGGTTCATAGAAGGTGCCAATGTCGTCCATGTTGGGGAGGAGGTCGTCGAAAGTGAGTTTGTTGTCGTCCACCCGGAAGCGGTTGGGTTGCATGGAAAGCATGCCGGAGAGGTCGGGGATGCTGTCGATGCAATTGCTGTGGATTTCGAAGCGGAGGAGGGCATCCAGGTCATTGAAGCATTCGGGGATGGTGCCCGTAAAGCCATTGTGGTCGAAGAAAATGGTTTGAATATCGGTGAGCAGGCAAAGTTCTTCGGGCAGGTCGCCGGACATCATGTTGTCATCGAGATAAAGGGTTTGGAGGTTGGTGAGGTTTCCTATTTCGGGAGGGATGGGGCCGGTGAGGCAGTTATTGTCGAGTTGGAGTACTTCCAATCGGCTTAGCCCGGTTATTTCTACCGGGAAGTTACCAGTCAGGCCATTATTATTTCGGATCAGGGAGATAACGAAGCCGTCTTCATCCAGTGTAACTCCTGGCCAGGAGCAAACCGGGTTGGTCAGTATCCAGTCGCTTTCCCATCCGGCAGGTAGCGGGGGGCAAGCTCCCTGACTGGTGAGGTTGTAAAATTCGACCAGTGCCATAGAGTCCAGCCATTGGCAGTTAACGTCTGGATTAGCGGCATTACTATTCGAAGATAAGCTGATTTCCTGCTGGGCCAGCCAGCCAATAAAAATCGAGGTGAATAAGGCGGTATAGAGTGTTATATGTCTCATGGGTAAAGCGAAAAAGGTTTTCAGGTCATTATGTCAGCAATTGGCCGATATAATGAGGATTTGAAAATAGTGTGTAAGAAAAATAAGCCGGTTTGGGCATTTTTCAATACCTATTCAGGGTGATGATATTCTAACGACTTTAAGGGAGTAAATGGCAGCTTTGTTCATTGGTAGATACACCAAGCCAATACGTGCGCTGCCTTGCAATCGGATAAGAAAACAGAAAATGGGCTAATGGGAGTGTAAAGATACACTCTTTTTCTGAATTGGGAAAGTGTTTGTATTAGTTAAATTGAAATACATTTCCGGTTTCCCATATATTTTCCCATTTTTCGGGCGATTTCCAGGATATTATTTACTTTTACGGCTGGGTATTTTTCTAAATTTGCCCGATTTAGGCTCGCTCGAAAAATAACTTGTCGTTGTCTTTGATAAAAATTACAAATAAGCGATTGATAATGAGCGATTTGTGATTTTTTCAAAGACACCAAAAAGACAATTTATTTTTTGAGCTTTACTAACTGATCATTTGTCCTAAAAACACCTGCCTTCCGCTTTTCCGCTAACCCCTGTAAGTGAACATTTTTAATAGGAGTCGTTATGTGCGTATCTTTAGACCATGACGTCTATATAATGCCCTGATAAACAGATTATTACACATTCAAAAACCGGTTCAACTATGAAAAAGCAGCTTTTCCGGGCGACTTTTTTCGCCCTCTCCCTTATTGGCTGTCTCACTCCCAACCCAAACCTGATCGCTCAGGATTATTTCACCCTTACCGACATAAGTATCAGTCCCGACAATCCCACCAATTACGATTTTGTGCAGCTCACACTGTCCGGGTGGAAATCGGACGATTGCTCCTATCTCGATTTTTTCGACAGCTACCTCTATTCCTACGGTCTGCACATCGAGATGGATTGGCAGAACAGTGGCACCCCTCCTTGCAGCGGCACCGGAATGCTTTGGGACACCACTCTCAACCTCGAGGTACTCCCCAATGGCACCTACACCATCAGTCTGACGGGTACCCACTTCGACAATCAGGCCGGAAGCCTCCCCAGCTTCATTGTCACAGAAGGAGTTGCCGGAACCTGCGGAGCCAATGGCATCATTTGGGTGACCAATAAAACCGACGATGGACCCGGATCCCTCCGATCGGCCATCAACTGTGCCAATGCCGCCCCGGGCTCTACCATTATTGTATTCGACATTCCCGGCGTTGGCGAGCACACCCTCAAAGTGGGTACCACCACCGGCCTGCCCCTGCCTGCCATCACCCAAGAAAACGTGTTCATCGATGCCACCACCCAACCCGGCTGGGGTACCGACGGACCACGCATCAACCTCAGCGGCGCTTTCACCCAATGGGTTGAACCCGTCAGTGGCCTTCACCTACAAGGCGACGACTGCTCTGTCTACGGGCTCGACATTTCCGGTTTCCCCGACAACGGCATACTCGTCGATGGCGTACTCTCCTGCCAGATCGGCAATACCGACAAAGCTAACAACATTCACAACAATGGTTTTACATCCATCTCCAGCCTTCCGGCAAATTACAACTCTGGCGTCGGCATACGCCTCATCAATGGCGCTACCTACTGCTTCGTCCAATCCAATTTTATAGGGACCCCTTTCCCTGAACTGACCCCCTTCGCCAACGAATTCGCCGGTGTGCTTATCCACGAGGGCTGCCACCACAACTTCATTGGAGGGTTCGACCTCTCAGGTCAAAATACCATCGCCCATCACCCCCACGCCCTCCGGATAGAGGGCAATGCCTGGGCCAACCAATTTTTGCTAAACCAATTTTCCTGCAACGAACCCTTCGCCATCGAACTGGTCAACGGAGCCAACAACGGCCAGCAAGCTCCCATCATCACCGCCGCCTTCTATCAGGTGGTCAGAGGTACGGCTTCCGCCAACAACAGCATCGACATCTACATCATCGACCAACCCTGCACCGATGCCCCCTGCCAGGGCAAAACCCTCCTGGGTACCGCCATCGCCGACGCCAATGGCGAATGGACATTGACCACCCCCTTTGCCCACGGCGATACCCTCACCGGAACGGAAATGCTCACCGCAATCGCCACCGACCCCGCTGGCAACTCTTCCTCCTTTTCCAACTGTAAAATTGTCGGTGGTACCTCTCCCTGCACCTCCCCCGAAGGTGCCATCCGGGTGACCAATACTAACGACGAGGGAGACGGCTCCCTACGCCAGGCCATCATCTGCGCCAACGAGACACCCGGTGCCAACCAAATACATTTCGACATCGATGGCCCCGGACAACAGGTCATTCCCATTGGAGTTACAACCGGATCAGACCTTCCAGACCTGACCGATTGGGCCACCACCATCGATGCCACCACCCAACCCGGTTTCGGCGATGGAACCGACTACAGCCCTAAAATCGTTTTGGACGGATCGCAACACGATTGGAACACATCCGTAGACGCACTCCGCATTCGCGACGATTACATCGAAATTTACGGCCTGGAGATCACGGGCTTTCCCGACGATGGCATTTCCATCCGCAATGCCCACCACATAACCATCGGCAATGCCGGGAAAGGAAATGTCATTTACAACAATGGTTTTACAGAGGGCGGTCCACCCTCCGACCCCCAGGGCAACCCCCACCAGGGAAGCGCCATAGTAGTGGAAAACAATTCAGGACAGATCCACATTTTTGGCAACACCCTGGGAACGAATTATGAACAGACTGACCTTTCGGGAAATGAATTTGCCGGTATTGAGATTGGCTCTAATACCCATTTGGTTCAAATCGGAGGGACCGGCCTGGGCAACGTTATTGCCCACAACGAAAAAGGCGTCTACCTGGACAATAACACAACGAGCATCCTCATCAGCCAGAACAACTTTTTTTGCAACGACTCCATTGGCATCCGCCTGGTAGGTACGGCCAACGATGAGCAAGTGGCCCCCATCTGGAACGGCGCCAACCTGAATTCCCCTCAATCGCTGAGCGGACAGGCGGCTCCCGACAATGCCTATGTGGAAGTCTTTAAAGTAGAAGGCGATGCCTGCCCCGATGCCCCTTGTCAGGGAACCACCTTTTTAGGATCGGCACCAGTCGTGGACGGACAATGGACGCTGGACGCCCCCTACGCCAATGGTGCCACCCTGGACAACGGCGAATGGGTAACCGCCACCGCCATAGATGTGGACGGCAACACATCCGAATTTTCAGAATGCCAATTGGTGGTCGAATGCATGCTGGAAGCCACCGCCGTAGCCATCAACCACGCCACTTGCCACCTGCCGAATGGCTCCTTCATAGTCGTCCCTACGGGTGGTCCTCCACCGTTTAGTTTCGACATGGGTTCCGGGCCGCTGCCCATCGGTGTATTTGCCGATTTACCGGCAGGAGAATACACAGTCACCATTTCTGATGACTACAGTTGCACTACTGCCATCACCGTCGAAATTTCGGATCCTGGTCTGCCTGTTGCCTCCATTTCCGATCAGGGGGATGAAGCCTGCGGCATGCAAAACGGATTCATAACCCTACAGCCCGCCTCCGGAGGCACTGCGCCTTACAGTTACGACATCGGCAATGGCCCCCAACCCGGCGATCCCCATTTTGCCAACCTGGCTACCGGCAATTACGTCGTTACCGTGATCGACGCATCGGGGTGTACAGATACGGAATCGGCGACCATTGATTTCATCGCCGGTCCGGAAATATCCATTTCCGATGTTGAAGACGCCATTTGTGGTCAAACTAACGGCACCATTACAGTTACCTGCGGCGCCGGTACTTCTCCTTATCAGTTCAACATTGGCAATGGGCCTCAAAGCAGTGGTCAGTTCATCGGTTTGTCGGGAGGAGAATACGTGGTTGTTGTGATAGATGCCAACGGGTGTACGGATGAAACGGAGGTCACCATAGGCGATGTTCCGGGACCTTCAATTTCGATAAGTTCTACTTCGGATGCCATTTGTGGCCAATCAAATGGTACCATCACAGCCACCTGTGGTGCTGGTACGTCGCCTTATCATTTTGACATAGGGAATGGCCCTCAAAGCAGTGGTCAGTTCACCGGTTTGCCGGCAGGCGAATACACAGTTGTTGTGATAGACGCCAATGGCTGTACGGATCAAGTGGAAGTTAGCCTTTCCGATATTCCCGGCCCGGAGATAGCCATAATTTCTCAGGTGGATGCCATCTGCGGCCAGCCCAATGGTGCCCTTGCGGTAAATGGCAGCAGCGGCACGCCGCCCTATACCTACGACATCGGCAATGGCCCGCAACTTACGGGCGTATTCAACAATTTGCCTTTCGGCGAATACACCGTGGTGATAACGGATACCAACGGCTGCAGCGCCGAAGTATCGGCCAGCATAGGCAACGTCCCCGGCCCGGAAATAGCCATAATTTCTCAGGTGGATGCCATCTGCGGCCAACCCAATGGTGCCCTTGCGGTAAATGGCAGCAGCGGCACGCCGCCCTATACCTACGACATCGGCAATGGCCCGCAACTTACGGGCGTATTCAACAATTTGCCTTTCGGCGAATACACCGTGGTGATAACGGATACCAACGGCTGCAGCGCCGAAGTATCGGCCAGCATAGGCAACATCCCCGGCCCGGAAATAGCCGTCATATCTCAAGTGGATGCGACTTGCGATCAATCTAACGGCGCCCTTGCGGTAAACGGCAGCAGCGGTACGCTACCGTATACCTACGACATTGGCAATGGCCCTCAACTTACAGGCGTATTCAACAATTTGCCTTTCGGCGAATACACCGTGGTGATAACGGATACCAACGGCTGCAGCGCTG
The DNA here is from genome assembly GCA_965222105.1 of Saprospiraceae bacterium. Taxonomy (GTDB): domain Bacteria; phylum Bacteroidota; class Bacteroidia; order Chitinophagales; family Saprospiraceae; genus CALGLS01. The sequence continues at coordinate 171,273 of CBDCTQ010000025.1, forward strand.
AAGTATCGATCAGCATAGGCAACATCCCCGGCCCGGAGGCATCCATCGCCTCGCAAACGGACGCCAGTTGTGGCCAATCAAACGGTACCTTAACGGTAAACGGCAGCAACGGCACACCGCCCTACACTTACGACATTGGGTCGGGCCCGCAAAACAGTGGTCAATTCACCGATTTGCCGACAGGCGGATACAACATTGTAATTACGGATGCCAATGGCTGTACTTCGACGGTCGTGGCCATAGTAGGTAGCATCCCCGGCCCGGAGGGATTCATCGCCTCGCAAACGGACGCCAGTTGTGGCCAATCAAACGGCAGCTTGACGGTAAATGGCAGCAACGGCACGCCGCCCTACACCTACGACATTGGTTCAGGCCCACAAAACAGTGGTCAATTCACCGGTTTGCCGGCAGGCGGTTACAACATTGTAATTACAGACGCCAATGGCTGTACTTCGACGGTCGTGGCCATAGTAGGTAGCATCCCCGGCCCGGAGGGATTCATCGCCTCGCAAACGGACGCCAGTTGTGGCCAATCAAACGGCAGCTTGACGGTAAATGGCAGCAACGGCACGCCGCCCTACACCTACGACATTGGGTTGGGCCCGCAAAACAGTGGTCAATTCACCGATTTGTCGGCAGGCGGATACAACATTGTAATTACGGATGCCAATGGCTGTACTTCGACGACCGTGGCCATCATAGGCAACATCCCCGGCCCGGAGGGATCCATCGCCTCGCAAACGGACGCCAGTTGTGGCCAACCAAACGGTACCTTAACGGTAAACGGCAGCAACGGCACACCTCCCTACACCTACGACATTGGTTCAGGCCCACAAAATAGTGGTCAATTCACCGATTTGCCGGCAGGCGGATACAACATTGTAATTACGGATGCCAATGGCTGTACTTCGACGGCCGTGGCCATCATAGGCAACATCCCCGGCCCGGAAGTATCCATCGCATCGCAAACGGACGCCAGTTGTGGCCAACCCAACGGCAGCTTGACGGTAAATGGCAGCAACGGCACCCAGCCCTACACCTACGACATCGGATCGGGCCCACAAAGCAGTGGTCAGTTCACCGATTTGCCGTCAGGCGGCTATAACATTGTAATTACAGACGCCAATGGCTGTACTTCGACGGCCGTGGCTATAGTAGGCGACCAACCCGGCCCGGAGGCATCCATCGCTTCGCAAACGGACGCCACTTGTGGCCAACCTAACGGCAGCTTGATGGTAAATGGCAGCAGCGGCACGCCGCCCTACACCTACGACATTGGGTTGGGCCCGCAAAACAGTGGTCAATTCACCGATTTGTCGGCAGGCGGTTACAACATTGTGATTACAGATGCCGATGGGTGTACAGCCCAGGTAGTCACAACGGTAAGTAACGTCAATGGTCCAACGGCAGTAATCACTTCTGCATCGGATGCGGTCTGTGGGCAGTCGAATGGAGCATTGACGGCAAGTGGTAGTGGCGGCACGGCCCCTTATACCTACGACATTGGTTCGGGGCCACAGAACAACGGTCAATTCACCGGTTTGCCGACAGGCGGCTACATCGTTGTAGTAACGGATGCCAACGATTGCAGCTTTTCGATTGCGGGCACAGTGGGTGAGGTTGATGGCCCGACCGCTATGATCGCTTCGCAGACGGATGCGGCTTGCGGTCAGTCCAACGGCACGTTGACGGTCAGTGGCAGTGGCGGCACGGCGCCCTACAACTACGATATTGGCAGTGGGACGCAAATCAATGGACTGTTTGTCGATTTGCCAACAGGTGGTTACATCATTGTGGTGACGGACGCCAATGGTTGTACAGATGCCATAGCTGCCACAGTGGGCAGTGTGGATGGGCCAATCGTGACGGTGTCGTATCTGGAGAATGCCAGTTGTGATGAAGGCAATGGCGTTGTCACGGTGTTGGCTACTGGCGGTACGGAACCCTATGTTTACGACATTGGAAATGGCGCGGTCAGCGATCCAGAGTTCGACGACCTCAATGCGGGAAGCTATACCGTAACAGTGACCGATGCTACGGGATGTTCGAGCGTCGTGGCCACTGATATTGAGAGTATTGGTCAATTGTCGGAAGCCGATTTTACGTTTAGCGAAAGCACCGGATTGGTTGACTTTAGCAATATTTCGCAGGACGGCGAGACCTTTTCCTGGGATTTTGGCGACGGGAGCGGCTCTGCGGAAGAGCACCCAACCCACAGCTATGCAGCCAATGGCGACTACACGGTTTGCCTGACCGTGTCGAACGATTGTGGAGAAGACCAGGTTTGCCAGACTATTTCCATTGTGGTTACGGTCAGCGTATCGGGCATCATCATCAAAGAGAACGGGGTGGGGGTCGATTCGGTGTGGTTGTATGCCAATGGCCAGGCGCCGTTAATGAACAATGTCGGCGGAACCTATGCATTCCCCCTAATTCCGGCCAACAATAGTACTGCAGTCGTTCCCGAAAAGGACATCAATATTCGCAACGGGGTGTCGACCTACGATGTGTTTTTGATTCAGCAACACGTCTTATTGGTGGATACCCTCGACTCGCCCTACAAGATGATCGCTGCCGATGCCAACCGAAGTGGCTTCATCAGTACCTGGGACGTGTCGTTGGTACAAAAGGTGGTCTTGTTTGTGGCGGATAGTTTTCCCAACAATACTTCCTGGCGGTTTGTACCGGCTGATTATGTCTTTCCCGACCCTATGAATCCTTTTTCATCGACTTTTCCCGAGATGTTGACCATCAATACGCTGACGTCGGATATGACCGATGAGTACATCATCGCCATTAAGATCGGAGACATCAATCTCAATGCCGATTCGTCGATGCTCGTCGATCCCTCTCCAGATGATTGGGTGATCGGGCTGGCCGATGTAGAATTGGTGCCGGGGGAATTGGTAGAAGTGGCTTTTACGGCAAAAGAAGCGGAGGAGTTGGCTGCATTGCAGATGGATGTTGTTTTTGACACAGGAGCTTTGTCGTTGGAAGGGGTGACCCCTGGTGTGGTGGGAGCTGCCGGGGCAGGAGATTTTAACTTGCGACAAGCGGACAATGGATTGATTTCGCTGGCTTGGTACGACCGGAAAGGGGTCGGGCAGCGGTCAGACGTAGGTGAAGTGTTATTTAGTTTGCAGTTTACTGCTTTGGAAAGGGGGTGGCTGAGGGAGGTGTTGGATGTCGTTCCTGCCCGTTTGGGAAATGTAGCATTCCGTCCCGGCGGCGAAGAGATGGATGTTGAATTGGTATTTTCCGAAAGGGAAACAAATAAGGTGGATGAATTGGAATACAAAGTGATGGTTCGTCCCAATCCCTTTTCGGATTTTGTAGATGTATTGTTGGAGAGTCCGGGGTCGGGTACAGCAACATTGAAGTTGTTTGATGTGACGGGGCGTCTCCTTTGGTCGAAAACAGTGGAGGTAGACAGCGGCAGGCAATCGTTGCCGGTAAGGGCTGTCGATTTTCCCGCAAGGGGGATGTATTTCCTCGAAATTGGGGTAGGGGAGGAGACCAAAATTTTGCGGCTGGTGAAGGAATAGCGGGAAAAATGGTTTTTTTGTCGGCATTTTTCCGGTGTGGTAAAAATGTTTTTTTGCCAAAATGAATTTGTTTATCTTGCAAATTGCGTTTTAACAACAAGACATTTCTTTACCAAAAATAGCATGCAATGAAGATATTCCTGAATTTATTAGTCCTGATGGCGACTTCCTTCGTCCTGGCGGCACAGCCCGATGTGAGTCTGGAGCAATACGCCTCCGGCTTCAACGACCCGGTAGCGATCGTAAATGCAGGTGATGAGCGCCTGTTTATTGTAGAACAGCCCGGCACCATAAAAATAATCGACGGCAATGGCGATGTGTTGCCCGATCCGTTTTTGCAGATCAGCACCAACTCCAGTGAATGGGAGCAGGGGTTGCTGGGCCTGGCCTTCCATCCCGATTACGCTGACAACGGTTACTTCTACATCCACTACACCCTGACCGGCAACAATAATGGCCGGATTGCGCGTTTTTCTGTGGATCCGACCGATCCCAACAAAGCAGACCCCAATAGCGAGGTGGAGGTGATGACCATCCAGCAGCCTGCCAACAACCATAATGGCGGCCATCTCTTGTTTGGCCCTGATGGATATATGTACATCGGCCTGGGAGATGGTGGTGGCGGCGACGACCCCTGGGGCAATAGCCAAAACCCGGAAACCCTTCTGGGAAAAATGTTGCGCATCGACGTTGATAACGGCTCGCCTTATGCCATCCCTGCCGACAATCCCTTCATTGATGATACCGACGTACTCGACGAAATCTGGGCCATCGGATTGCGCAACCCCTGGCGGTATAGTTTTGACAGATTGACAGGTGACTTATGGATCAGCGATGTGGGGCAGAGAGATGAAGAAGAAATTGATTTTGTTCCGTCTGATAATACTACCGCTTTGAACTTTGGATGGGATTGTTTCCAAGGGGATCTTGATTCCTGGATGTTTCAATCCGCATCGCCTCTTTGCGACAGTCCGGTGGGAACTATTACTTTTCCTGTGATAGGGTATGACTTTTCCGGCAACAACTCCGTAACGGGAGGATGCGTATACAGGGGCTGCGAATATCCCGATCTGGTGGGCCACTACCTTTATGCCGACTATATGCACGGCCGGATATGGACGCTTGTACCCGATGGTGGTGGCGGGTGGACCAATACCCAGGTAGCAACATCGAGTGCCATCAGCACCTTTGGTGAAGATGTGGAGGGTAATCTCTATCTGGCTCGCCACAACAACGGAGTCATTTACAAAATAACAACTTCATTCACTCCTGACGACATTGCCATCAGCTACGATGAACCCAACGACGAGCTAACGGCCCCCGACGGCTACGAAGCCTACCAATGGTATCAAAACGGCATGCCCCTCAGCGGTGCCACCAGCCAGACGATCGGCGAACTCATACCGATGGGTACGGCCAACTATTACTGCGAACTGACCTACAATATGGGTACCTGCACGATGAATACCAACGAGGTAATGGTAATAGGTGTAGGGGTGGATCAAATTCGAGGTGTGTCGCATTTCAGCGTTCAGCCCAATCCTTTTTCCGACGAAGTGATCATCGATCTGGTGACCGATTCCAACATGGATATTACAATTGATTTTCTAAATGTCAAAGGAGAAGTGGTTTATGCGCTTCCGCAAAGCGAAACAATGCCTTTGCGGCAAAAAGTCAACCTGAACCATTTGAGCAACGGCGTGTATTTTGTGCGGGTGCAATCGGCAGAAGGAAAAATGACGCGGAAGTTGGTGAAGCGATAGGCATTTTCCGAAAGGACCTAAAAAAGACCGAATCAGCCCCGGGCCGGTTCGGTCTTTTTTATAATTGTTGAGAAAGCAATCAGGAAGTGACCGCTGTCATGTCTTCGATGGGTGCGATGGGCGCGTTTTCAGTCACCGAGCGGATGCCATTTTCCATGGTATCTTTGGAGGCGTACATTTGGCTGTCGCCTACGATCTGTCCGTTGGCTGCTTTGACGCTGAAGTAGTGTTTGCCGTTGGTGGCTACTTTGCGGTCGTAGCGCTCATCGACAGTGGCGTTTTCGGCAACTGACATGATGCCATTGTTGGCGGCTGCTTTGGTGGCGTAACCCTGGCTGGAGAGAATAGTCTGGCCATTGGAGGCTACCAAGCGGAAGTAATACTTTTGATTTTTGTCGCTTTGAAACAGTTGAAACTTCATTAGTTATAAATTTTAATTTAGGAATATGATTTTAAGCCTGCCCGAAATGGGGCTTTGCCTGGCTATTGTGTTCCGGTAGTCAAAGGGGTTGGATGCAGGGTGTATTTGGCTTGGAGCAGAGGAGATTTGGTCTATTATACGCAAAGGATGTACATTTGTTACCGACGGTGATTTGCCGCTAAGGTAACAGGTTTTTGACCTTTTTGTCAATAATTGCCGTCCAGATGCTTAGTTTTCTGTTTTCGTATCGGGTCCAGATGGGGCGTATCTTTCCGTTGTAGGCGCAGATGTTGTTGTAATCGCCGAAAAAGACGAATGCGCCGGGGGTGTGGAACGGGCTGGCCGAAATGGTTTCATTGGTAAAGGTACGTCCGCCATCGATGGAAGTGGCCAGCACTACGTCGGTTAGGGTGTTGGTGTAGGGACTGCGGTCGTAGTAGATGATGTAAATCGCTCCGGTGACGGGGTCGACATCCATCCAGGGGAAGAACTGATGGGTGGCGGTGTTGTCGTTGTTTACCTTCATGGGCTTACTCCAGGTGTTGCCCTTGTCTTTGGAGTAGGCGATGAAGATATCGGTATTATCGGTTCCGTTGCGTCCGTCGGCCCAGTTGATGTAAATGGTGCCGCGATGGGGGGCTGTCGCTGAGATCGATGCGGGTGACGGGCATGCCGTTGCAGCGGCCGATGTTGGGGATGTCCATGTTCCAGCCGCCGGGTTGGGAGGTGACGACGATGTCTTCCCCCAGCCAGGTGTTGCCCTGGTCGAGGCTGCGGTCGAAGAAAATTTTCTCGTCGTATCCCCAGGCCACGTAGACTTCGTTGTTGGGGCCGGCGGCGGGCACGGCGCCTTCTACGGTATCGTCGTCGTCGATGCAGTTGCCGGGTAGTTGCGACAGGGTAGTGGGCTTTGACCAGGAAGCTCCACCGTCGGTAGATTTGGAAAAGAGGATCAGCGACTGGCAGTCGGGCGATTTGGAGCCATAGGTATCGAATTGGGTCCAGGTCGTGTAAATAGTGTTATTAAGGGGGCTCACGGCGGCCCATTCCTTGTCTTGTTGTTTGGGCGGGTTGAGGCCGATGGCGGTGCCGTCGTTCCAGGTTTTGCCGCCATCGGTAGATTTTTGAACGACGATGCTTTCCAGGAAGCGCTTGCTGCCCCAGTTGCTTCCGTCGGGGTCGGCGAGGTGGAAGTAGTAGAAATTACCTAGGCGATCGGCGGTGATGCAGGGGTCGCCGTAAACACCGTGTTGGGAGCGGAGGGTTTTGGTTTTCCAGGTTTTGCCTCCGTCGAAAGAGTAGTGGTAGGAGTCGAGGATTGCACCGGCTACGATGTTGTCGGGGTTGGTGGGGTTGATGAAAATGCTGGGTTCGCAGGGGCCGTTGCTGAGGCGTTCGCCTTCAAAGATGCGTATATTTTCGTAGTTGGGTTGTTGACAGGTGGCGAAGAGGATTAGTAGCAGGGCGGCCAGGAGTGGTTGGGTGATCCCGAAACGGGTTAGAGGCAAAAGATGCGAACAGTTTCTTGTTTTTGCGGAAGCACGGGAGGAAAGGGAGGTAGTTGTATGACCGCTATGGGTATTTGAGGGAGGGGTTGTGTATGGAAGAGCGGTAAGTGTTTTTTTCATGGGGTGAAGATAGGGAAATGGGGTGTTTTTTGTGGTGTGGCTCTCTATTGAGTATCGACATGAACCAGCCGGACAACCAGCAATTGATACAGACCCTTCAACAACTGGTGGGGACGGACCCCGTGTCCGGGAACGAAATATTCCTCTTCCCCGACACGCTTTATGAAGTAGACTTAAGTAGTGGTCAAACCGAATTTCGCCTCCAGGCCGACGCTATTTCCCTCTCCGGGGAAGACGTCATCGTGAGCCGTCTGACGCTCGACCACCCCCATCAGCGCATTGCCTTCACCACTGCAAAGCAGGACACCATACTCCTAAGCATTCAGACGGCATTGGGTTACTCGCCTTTAGGAGCGGCGAGCAATCCGGTTGGCCCAGACCCGGAGACATTTCCCCTACGACCAAAACCCAGCTTCTATATCTACGACCCTGTACCTTCCGCCAGGCAAGCACCTGGGCAACACCCGCATCCTGTACACGCCCCACCTAAATTGCGGCGAACAGAGCATCCCCCTCAACAATGGCATCACTTATACGTTAGTACATGTAGTGGATTACTTTCCTTATGGCAAAGTGCTACGAGAGTACAAGCCGGGAGAGGCGGAAAAGTTTTTGACGACTTACCATCAGCGGGACCATGAGTCGGGGCTGGACTATCGAGGAGCACGGTTCTATGATTCGGATATTGGGAAGTTTTTGAGTGTTGACCCCTTGGCAGCGGACTTCGCTTCTTGGAGTACGTATGCTTATGTGTTAAATAATCCACTTCGATATATAGACCCAGATGGACGAGCGCCAGAAAATGTAATTATTCCAATAAACACAACGAGTGAAACTAAACGAGGGTTTGGACATGCACGAATTGCAGTAGACCAGTATAGGGCCGTTGATAATAATGGAACTACTTATTATGAGCGAACTGGTAATGTAATTGTTTATGATTTAGCTCCTGTTACAGAGCCCACAGCATTTCAAGCACTTAGGGAAACAGGTGTTGAAGCTAATTATACGAGATCAGTAGAAAACAAAGCTGATTTTCTAAAAAGTCAGCAAGAGTCATATGATGGGGTTTTGGAAATTGTTACAACTCCTGAAAACGAAAGCGGTCAATATACTCAAGCAGAAATACAAGGTGATTTAGATGTTATGAATGCACTTGATGGAGCTGTAAGTGGAAATGCTCCTTATGTTGCAACAACAAACAATTGTGCTTCTCTAGTATGTACCGGACTTTCACCAATTATAAATACAGAGGAATTAGGGAAAGAGACTGTAAAGGTAGGCATGGGTATAGCAAGTAAAACGGCTACAATTACGACTCCGAATAAAGTGTTTAAGGATTTGAAAGGTCAGAGTAATGTTAACGTTTTGAAAGATGCAGGGAAAAAAGCTAATGTTACTGCACAAGATTATGTTGACCAATTTTGGGATTTTTAATTATGGATATGCTAAGACTAATTTTTTGCTTTTTAGCGGTAGGAATACTTTCTAGTTGTAGTACTACAAATGGAATAACTAACTACATGGAAAAGAATGGAGATGTTTATCATGTAAGAATACCTTACAAAGAAATCCCACTACTGACTTACAATGAAACTACTGAACCTTTAGTGGTTTGCTTACGAGACATTTATGCTCATATGTTCAACGCTCCTGAGTTACATCTTGAGCATGTTGATCTTGAAGAATTTATTAGCAATTCGTTAGATGTTCCGAAGGATAGCATTATGACTAAATCCAAAGAGGATTTAGAAAAATTAGTGATAAGATTATTTGAGCCGATACCAGTTGAAAAACCAGGTATGAAAGAAAAGTCGGAATTGATAGAGGGTATTTTAGATATAAAAATGACTCAATCAATTACAGAAGATTTAGCAGTTGTCGAAGTTCTGGATCGACCGGAGAAATTCTTTTATATGTCAAAAAAGAATTATTCTGTTTGGAAACTCTACGATTCAAAATAATCAGAAGATTTTTGGCTAAAAGGTGTTGCGGTTATGAACTAATCGCAGCACCTTTTTTATTTAGCATAAGCCAATCGAGTGGTAGCTGAAGCGAGCAAATTATCAATGGCGTAAAGAATACAATCCTTGTCACGGTCAGGCAAGTTATTGATTTGTTGAAGGCGTTTGAGCATAACAGGATCTTTAAATGTATCTGCTTGCTCTACCTCTCCTAATAAGTAGCCCACTGTTGTATCTAAAAGCTGTGCCATTTTTTTAGCAACCTCAACGGACGGTGTCATCTCGTCTCGTTCGTATCTGCCAATAACAGAATGATAAGTATCTAATTGTTTAGCAAATTGCTGTTGGCTCAGCTTTTTATCCTCTCTGCATTGTCTTAATCTTTTACCGAAAGTTGCCATATTTTGAATTGTTTTATGTTCAAAAGAAGTCTGATATTGAGTGATGATGTAAATATACGACACTTAAAGAGCATATAAAAACAGAATAAATTTTGCTGATTGAACACAATCCATTACCTTTGAACTTTAAAAGTGTCAAAAAGATTTTTTCAACTTTAACATTTGCTAATGGAAATATCAGAAATCAAGTCCAAACTAACCCTAAGTCATGTCCTGCACCACTACCATCTAAAGCCCGACAAAAACCTTCGGCTCTGTTGCCCCTTCCATCCCGACAAAACGCCCTCGATGCAAGTGTACTACAAAACACATACAGCGTATTGCTTTAGTACTAACTGCCCGACACATGGAAAGAGCATTGATGTAATCGACTTCATCATGTACAAAGAGAAGGGAACAAAACGCGAGGCCATCCTAAAAGCAAAAGAATTAATCAGTCCAGGAGCAAGTGCAAAAAGTAAGTCAACGGAGCAACTAACCAGATCAGGAGTGCTAACAAAAATGTTCACCTACTTCAAAAACGGAGTACACAATAGCAAGCCAGCAAAGGAATATTTACAAAAGCGATGTTTAGATTTTACGAAGACAGAGGTAGGCTATAACAGTGGTCAGTTCCATCACGGTAAGCGTAAGGATGAGGACTTGATAAAAAGCTGTGTAAAATATGGTTTATTACTGGACTTGGGAAATAAAGGAAGGACGGGTAACCCGGCGTATAAGCCTTTTGGAAAATGGTGTATTGTTTTTGCGTTGAGAGATCGAGGACATCAGATTGTAGGGTTGTATTTTAGGAGTACGCTAGAGAAAAAAGATCAACGTCATTTTTATTTACGAGATCGACAAGGACTTTATCCTAGTTATCCACCTGCAGAAACGAAGCGATTGATTTTAACGGAGAGCATTATTGATGCAGCAACACTTTTAGAACAAGACGAGATCAAGAGTAAGTACAGGGTGTTGGCACTTTACGGAACGAATGGATTGACGGAAGAACACCAGCAAGCGATTAGAGAGCTGGAAGAGTTAGAGGAAATCATTTTCTTTTTGAATGGCGATGAAGCAGGTAAAAAGGCAGTTGCCAAATATGCACCGATGCTAAAAGGCGAGCTTGACTACCGATCAGGTAGTTATGAGAAAGTAAAGATTAGCAATGTAGCAGTTCCGGAGAATGAGGATGTGAATAGCTTATTACAAGGCCACAGTCCAGAGATTTTAATGCACTTGTTGAAATCGAGAAAAGAGTATGACTTTATTTTTTCAAATGAAAAGTCAGTTGAGAAATCAGTTGAAAATAAAAGAGTTGAAGTACCAGAAGTTGAGCCAGAAAAGGAAGCAGTCAAATCAGGATTAGATACCAACAATCCATACAATCTAAAATACAAAGGCAACGAAGCTCGCTACCAAATCAAAGGCTTTAAAATCCAGCAATTAGATAGTTTAAAAATCACACTTCAAATCCAAGCACTATAAATTATGAGCAAAACGATCACCTTAAAAGTAGACTTGTACGACTATACGCAAGTAGAAAAAGCCTGCAAGTTAGTAGCGGAAAAGTTGGGATTAAGAAAAGACCTGGTGGAAAAAGATTTAGATCAGTTAATGCAGTTATTGGAATATTATCGAGATCAGGCGTTGCATAAAAGTAAAGGTCAGGAAGCTAAGAAAATAGCAGTACCAACGGCAACGGCTGGCAAGTGTATTGAGTTTTTGAAGTCGGAAAAATTGATAGAGAAGTTTAATGAATTGATAGGCAAAGCTGGAATAGTTGGAGAAGAAACTAACCGGATCTTGTTGTTCATTATTGCGAGTAGTTACAAGATGCCGGACACTTTGCATGCGTTGATACAAGGGAGTTCAGGAAGTGGAAAAACGAGGTTGTTAAAAATAATCAGTCAGTTGATGCCGGAAGAAGATGTAAAACGATATACCAGAGTGACGGACAATAGTTTTTACAATCAGGATGAATACTTTTTTGTGCATAAATTGGTTTGCTTCGAGGATCTGGACGGGCTGAAAGAAGATGCACAACTGGCGGTTCGAGAGTTACAATCGAATGAAATATTGATAAGTAGTACGAGTCTAAAAGATGCCAACGGAAGTATAACAGGAGGTGAGCGGATCGTTCGTGGCCCTATCGCTTCGCTGGCTTGCACAACGAAGGGAGAAGTGTATGAAGATAATGTAAGTCGTAGTTTTTTGATTGCTGTTGATGAGAGTAAAACACAGACTTTGAAAGTGATCGAATACCAAAATAATGAGGCGGCAGGATTGGTGAGTAAGGAGGAACAAAAGCGAGTAAAATTATTTGTGCAAAACTGCATTAGACTATTAAAACCGTATCGAGTAATCAATCCTTATGCGAATAAGATTAAGTTGCCGCAAACGGCTCATAAGATTAGAAGATTGAATGAGTTGTATCAAAGTTTTGTCAGACAAATAACTTTATTGAATCAGTGTAAAAGGAAGCAGGATGCTCAGGGTAGATTGATAAGCGAAAAAGAAGATTTACAGACGGCTTGTGATATATTGTTTGAAAGTATAGTGTTGAAAGTGGATGAATTAGATGGAAGTTTACGGCAGTTTTTTGAGCGATTAAAAGATCATCTGGGTGATAAGCATGATGAGTTTACGCAACGAGAAATCCGTCAGGCGTTGAATCTGAGTCGAAGCCAATGCAGTCGATTTTTTATCCAGTTAGAAAAGTTGGAATACTTGTCGAGTTATCATAGTGGCAACCGCCGAAAAGTAACTTACAAGATAGATTATTGGGACAATTATGCGAAGTTGAGAGCAGAGATAAAAGATAGTCTTACGATGCAAATCCAATCCTTATAAATCAAAGTTGGGATAATATGGGATGATTTTGGGATAATTTAATTTACAGATTATCAGTGTTTTAGATACAAATAGAGCTTGATTATCCCAATCCCAAAAAGTATGTGTGTATGCCCAGACCCAAAAAGATCATACTCCTAACGAGTACCTACCGAATATTATCACAATATTTTTACGAATACCTTTTAAGGCTTGGTTATCATCCAAAGAGTAGCCGAAGTCGTTACAATTATATCACAGAGTTTTTACATTGGTTGGAGCAAAAAGGAGAACTAGATATTACTCAAATTACAACTAGTCAAATCAACGAATACTACGCTTACCTGAGTAGCCGACCGAGTTTAAATAGTGGAACAACATTGAGCGAAAAAACCACGCATAGCCATATGCGGAATGTACGGGATCTGTTCAAGATGCTGCAAAATGAAAATCAAATACAAGTCAATCCCTGCGGTGTTTTAAACTTCCCTTATCCACAACATCGATCAGAAAGAACGGTATTAAGTCAAGAGGAAATCCAACAACTTTATGAAGTGTGTGAAACGTTCCAGGAGCGAGCGATTTTAAGTCTGGCTTATGGATGTGGTTTACGAGTTGGGGAGCTGGAAAAATGTAACATGGAGGATATAAGATTGAAAGAAAAAATACTGATTGTGCCAAAAGGAAAAGGGTTGAAAAGACGAGTTGTACCGATGAGTTCAGGAGTGGTAAAAGACTTAGCTGATTATTATTACCTGGAGCGAGAACAGTTGACAACAGGACGAGATTTTAAACCCGGACTAAAGGCTTTTATGTTGCACTCCCGAGGTGGTCGAATGAATAAATGGACATACAACAAATACTTAAAACGACTGATTGAGAGAACTAAAAATAGAACAATGATGAATAAGCAAATTAGCATACACAACCTTCGACACTCCATCGCAACGCATCTGATCGAGCAAGGCGTAAAGGTGGAACAAGTACGGATATTTTTAGGCCATAGCCAACTGGAATCCACTCAAATTTATACGCACATTAGTCAAGAACAATTATCAAAATTAATGAAAGATGAACCTGAAAAATTACCTCCATAAAAAATACAGTTCGACCTCAATTAGAAGTTATGAAAATATGATTAGCCGTTTTAAAATGGTGCTGGGATCAGGAGCAGATCGAGCAAGTTATACGGATGTTTTAGGTTACATAGGACATCTAAGAAAAGAAGGGTTACACCCCAAGAGCTTACGGAATAATTTGTTTGCCGTTAAGATTTACTTTAACTATTTACTGGAAGTTGGAAAGCGCAAAGATCACCCTTGTAAGTACCTGAATTTGAAAGACCAAATCAATCGACAAATACAAGTAGAGAGTTTATATACAAAAGAAACATTAGAATCACTTTATGAAAATCACCAATCAAAAAATGAGGAAAACCAAAGGCGAGATCAAATAATAATCAGCTTGTTGATTTACCAGGCGCTGACGGTTTTAGAAATTAGCCAGTTGAAGAAAGAGGATGTAAATCTGGAAAAAGGAACGATTAAAATTAGAGAGAATAAAAAGAATCGTGGCAGGACTTTGAGTTTAAAACCGAATCAAATATTACTGTTCCATAACTACCTGAAAAATGATTGGAAAAGATACTGGCGAAAAAGAAGATCAGGCAAACGTTTTGATTATTTTATTCTATCAGAAAATGGTGTTCAAATCTGGAAGTCTGGCATTAATCGAATGATAAACAGAGGAAAAGAAAAGCATGAAAAACTAACACCCATCAAAATAAGACAATCGGTAATCGCTCATTTACTGAAAGAAAAAAATGACATCAGAATCGTTCAAGAGTTCGCTGGTCACAGAAGGACAGCCAGTACAGAAGCTTACCAACAAACTGGTCTGGAAGAATTAAAACAAGCGATTGACAAACTCCATCCCCTCCAATAATCCATCCGCACAAAACAGCACAGCGCACAAGGCCATCGCGCACGCAGTAAAGCGGCGTTCGTCGGGTCTCCTTCACAGCATCTACCACGCCAGCCTTCCTTCGTCAGGCACGCCAGCTAAATAGCAGGCTTGTCATGGTAGCTGCGGTTCAGTCGGCCTCCTCACAGCGGTTCCCAGTCTGGTACAGGCGTTCCCGATGGTCTCTACCTGTCCCAGCCTTCCACCGCTCTAGTATGGCGGGCTGCGTCTGCCCCCTACAGCTGCGGCCAAAAGCTGGGCGCTCAAAAGCCTGTGCTGCAATGGCCTTGGTGCTTCGCACGACTGCCAGCTTCTCTACGTTCTCGCTGTCAGCCCTTGGGGGCGCCCGCAGTAGCCCGCCGGGAAAACCCTTTGGGTACTTGTTTACTGCGTATGGCCCACGCCCACCAAACGCGCCCTTCTAACGTTTTCAATCGCCAAATGGCTAAGCCGCCGGTCAATACTAAACGCACTCACCACGAAATGCCCCGCTGTTTAGCATTGCCCAGCAGCCGAAAAACCTCAACGCAAACCCTGGATCTTTTTTTTTCAAATGAAACTCAAATGAATCAACTGAAAGAAAAAAAGGGTATCTTTATGGAACTGGTTTTGGAAGAAAAACTGGTGTTTAGGAGTTGAGCAATTGAAAAGGAAATGAGTGTAGAGTTTTTAGTGTGTTGATCCCCTCGCAGATCAGTTTCCAGCATGGAGTGATTATTCGTATGTATTAGGTAATCCAGTGTTTTTTGTTGATCCGACCGGTAAATCACCGGATACACCAGAAGGCTGGAGTGCTGATAATGTAAGGTTGGCGAATAGATTCGGAGTATTTGGTAACGGAGGAGATTCATTTGATTCTTTTTTCGATGTCAAAAGTTATGATTTAGGAGAGAAAGGCTTAGTTACTGTGAATGAATATGGTCATAGAAACAAAAGAAGAATGTTATGGCCAGGAAAAGAAGATGGGGCTCATTATGTAGCGGATTCATATTTACCTATTACACTTAGGTATTATCCTGGAAGTAATTCTTCTAACCCTATTAACTTTGTACAAACTGTAGGAACTAATTTACCTAGAGCTGCCATGCTAAAGGGTGATTTATCGAATGTTAACTTTAAAGAGATAGTATATACAGTTGACGGTTATAATGTTGAAGGGACTTATTATACTCCTAATGAAATAAAGAATAACCAGCAAGGGGAAGATGTTTTAGGTAGTTATTATGAATTTTCTGATACACCTCATAGACCATTTGTTAGAGGCAAAACAATACGTTGGGATGCAGAATTGTCTGTTGTTGAGAAGACCAGTGGTCAAAATGTTAGATTAATTTCTTTTACTTGGGGGTTTAAGTTGAAAAGAAGTGGCAGACCAAAGGTCAAACGATTGCGACGAGTGGGTTCAGTTTCCAGTTTTCACCAACAAAGCATTGGAGATGCAACGATTGAATAGAAATACTAGCCAAATTAGACTTTTCAATATAATGGGGTTAATACTCTTAATTATATCTTGCAATTCAAAGAACAGTAAATTGTATTTGCCAGAAAATGAGAGTCCATCAGGAATGATTGAATCGATCATTATCAAACATGTAGGCATGGAAGACAAGCCTATTCACTCCGTAATCTTTTCAGTTAGTTCACCTAAAAAAAGTACAATAGATAATCATATTCGAATATATGATCAATACACGCCTAAATTTTATCCTATTAGCTGTAGTCTAAATTGGTTGAAAGCTTTGCAAGATTTAATTGATAAGGGATTTAAGGCCGATTCCGAAAAGGAGAGAGGTATTTATTTTGGTGCAATTGCAATCGTCATAGTTTATGAAAAAGGATTTGAGACGATTTACATCAATGAAAAGAATAAATCCATTTTCTTTTTAGGAGAGCTTATTAAAGAAATGCAAAATCATGATTTTCAGGACACTGATTTTCGGCCAGTTGAACTTTTTTACTGCAGTTTAAAGGAAGCAGGATGGCCTTGCGAGTTAGAATAGCATGCGTAATAATGTCCAGCTAAACGCAGTGCGACGCTTAGGAGTATTGCGGTTTAGCGTTTCATTATGGCGGGTGCGTTTTCCTGCGTTTTCGTTTGAGGGGCGTTTGTAATGAGGGCATAAAAAAGTAGTGAAGTTACGGCTTCACTACTTTTTTTATGCATCGGAAAGCGGTAGCTTTTCGATTTATTTAGCAAAAGCCTGTCGAGCTTTAAAGTTTTGGGTGATGTTATCAATGAGAAAGAAAAGTTTACTTTGGGTATCGTTATCGAGTTGTTGAATATCTTCTATTCGCTTGATGACTTCCTTATCGTACTGAGCAAGTTGCCCATCTCCTATCAAATAATCAATAGACACATCTAAGACCTTAGCGATTTTTACAATCATCTCAATGGAAGGTGCATTGGCATTGCGTTCGTAGTTGCCTACCATTGTTCTGGACGCTCCGGTAGCTTTGGCTAAATCCGTTTGAGAGAGATTTTTAGCCTTCCTAAGTTGTGTTATTTTGCTTCCAATGTTCGACATGTTTGGCAATAATTAGGGTTTGCTATTTTAGGCATAACAAGCTGAAAATCAATAAAATAAGTTAAAAAAAGGCTTGATTAAATGCAAGGTTTTTTGTAAATTTGGGCAAAAACCTTGCATTATGCTCAATTATACATCTCAATTTCAAGCCTCCATTGACGAATTTAACAATATTTACCAACTTCCCCTTGATCCGGATAACAGATGGATAAAACTGGGAGCTTGCCTGCCATGGGACAAACTGGTAAAAATTCTGGAGCAAAAGTTTGCGCTCAAAGGCAGTCCTTGTGTTGATCCAAGGATTATTATCGCAAGCCTGATTATCAAACACAAACTGAATTTATCAGACGAAGAAACCCTGCAATCTATTCAGGAAAACCCTTGCATGCAATTATTTTGTTGATTTTCGTAGAAAATTTGACCCTCAATTGATCAATGAATTCACAGATGTTTTAATAAGGATTAGTTTTCCCAACAAATTAATTACATCGCCTGATCCAACTGAAAAACAATTGCCCAATAAAGGAAAACTAAAACTGGATGCAACTGTTGCTGATCAATACATCAGATACCCAAATGACCTGAGCTTGCTAAGTATAATGTCCAGCTAAGCGCAGTGCGACCCGCTCGTCGAAGTTTTCAACTTCGATGACCCCGGAATGGAGGAGGTTGGAAATACTATAGTTACTTTTAAACATGATCACTCTGCTGTTTTCTTTGGTAGAAGTAAAGATGGAACGGGCTATGTTTTTGAAAAACCTAATTATCATGATGCTCCTATAATTAGCAAGACTAGAGATGTAAGCAACAGGAATGTAGGTCCAATTTATCCGGCAAAAGCATTTGGCGGAAATGATTACGGTCTATATAATCCTCGAAAGAATTAAAATTGAACTTCATGAAACTATATTGGTTTTTAGGATTCGTATTCTGTATCATTTCTTGCTTGCCAGTGGACAATGATGACTGCAATATAGAACCATTTAATACACAGGAGTTGCTACAACTCAGAGATTCACTTGGCATTAAATCGGGGCGAAAGTTTAGAAAATTTGATATGTCTGCCTTAACCCCAATTGAGTTTCTTAGATATCTCTCTTCTGTAAAAGCATTTGAAGAATTGGGTGAGTTAAAAACGAAAGGATACTTAGATGAAACTTTATTTATTCCTTATCGGATGCCTACAAAAATTAAAGAAGGCTGGATTAATCGAAAGGAACAGATTGAATTAATGGAATTAATATGTTCTAAAAAACCTGCAATACCTGTTATGAGTAATGATGCTGCTTCTTTTCCTGAAGAGTTGTCGACGGTTGGTATAGAAGCACTTCATTTAAGATACTATTCTGAGGGTAATGAATGTGCCTTTTTGAGTAACAAGGATTTTTGTCTCCTTGAAGAACAAGACAGTTTAGTCATTGCTTATAAACTGAAATTTAGCAAGTGAGTAAATGAGCCCTACGCCGTAATGTTCAGCTAAGCGCAGTGCGACGTATAGGAGTATTGCGATTTAGCGAATATCATGCCTACGGCAGACAGGTTATGGGGTGTGCGTCATCTTTGGTTTTCGTTAGGATGGCGTTTTTTGTGTCTACCTGGCCGGCAGATTTATCGACCTACCTGACGACCTTTGGTGGTTGGTGGACAGGTATCGAAAAGCGTTAGCTTTTCGATTTGGGTTTATTGATGTGCCCTCCCCGCCCGTCGAAGCATTCAACTTCGATGAACCCTAGCCCCCACACCTCATCTCCCATAAAAGCCAACCACCAAACAAGCCTGAAAAAGCTATAAATGGCCTGTGGTCAGCAGGTCATTTGCAAAAATGAATTTATCTTCCATTAGATATGGCACATTTAACCATAAAAAGCGTTAACTTTATGTATACAATTCATTTTATCAAAAAGATCACGAAATGAGTATTCAACAGTTGAGAATGGCATTACGCAACAGGATCGATCAAATAGACGAGCGGTTTTTACGTGTGATGTATGCAATGGCAGAAACCTATATCAAGGAACAGGAAGATGCAGAACTGGAAGCGCAGATTAATGCAGTTCCACCGCATCCGGATTGGAAGCCAATGACCGAAGAAGAATTATTAGCACGCCTACAAGAAGCAACTGCCCAAATTGAACGGGGGGAATACATCACATTAGAAGAATTGAAAAAGAAGTCAGAGCAATGGTAGAATCATATAGAGTGATTGCAGCGCCAAGTGCCAAAAAGCGGTTAAAAGAAATATACGAATACTACAAAGAAAACGTCTCAATAGAAGTAGCCAAGAAAATGAGGAACGGCTTGCTGGAAGAAGCCGATAAGTTACAGAAACGCCCTGAAAGTAAGCCCTTGTTGCGAATGCAAAAGCGAGTAGTCCCACCTTATCGTTATACCAAAAAATGGTCTTATAAAATTATCTTCCAAATTTTTGAAAATGAAAGTTTGGTGAGTATTGTTGATTTTATGCACGATAGAGAAGATCCAAAGAAGAAAGAAGATCTTTGACCACAGAAAAATGACGAGCAGGAAAAGCGGCGTTCGTCGCGTCTGCACAGCCGTCCAGAGTCACGCCAGTCAGCCCGATGGGCGTGCCTGTCATGCCACTGGAGGTCTGTTCCGGGCTCCTCCTGGCCAGCTCCCGGCCCCTGAACTGGCTCCACCAACCCATCCCAGTCAGGTACCTCCGCTGTCCCTAGTTTTGGCGGCCTGCCGGCGCACCCCAGGTGCCGGTTTTGATAATACGTTTTAAGAAAAAGCGGTATCAAAAAACCGTCACGCCACACCACCGTCCCAACGCTACGCACTGCCAGTCGGGGTCATCCTCTCGCTGGCCGGGCAAGCCCCTTTCCCTGGCAGGCTTCGGCTCCCACCGCCAGTAGGCCGCCGACACGAATCTGCCCGCCGTTTAAAATCTGTCTACCTTTTTATAAACTTCCTACAATCGTCCCTGACGCCGAATCAAAAGCCGGCTGATAAGGGTTGTATTAAGATTGAAACAAAGTTGCTGGCCGGCTTTTGAAGCCAGTAATAAAAAGTGGAAGGCACTCCCTCATTACTATCCGTTCCACTTTTTATTTACCGGCGCTACTACTCTGGACCATGCCTACGGCAGGCAGGCTTTTTTTTCAACTGAAAATACAACTGACATGCCTGCGGCAGTTGAAAGCATACCTGATAAGAAATGACTATCTTTATAGGGTTGATCTGGCCAAAGGGCTGGATTATCAGGGGCCGGTTTTGTGATGGGATATTGTGTAGAGTTTTTAGTTTTTGGATCCGTTAGCAGCTGACTTTGCGGCTTGGAGTACTTATAATTAGGGTTTACTATTTCAGTCATAATAGCCTGAAAATCAGGAAAATATCTTCAAAAAACACTTAATTAAATGCAAGGTTTTTTGTCTTTATGAAATTCTTAAACATCACCTAACTGTCAAACCCAGAACTTACCGTAGAGTTGCCCACAAACGATATCTGGCAAGAGGCTAAGAAACGCCAGAAAAACAAAGTCTCTTTGAGCAAGACCATTCGCTACACACTCAATTGCCTGGATCGTAACATACTGGCAATCAACAAAATGCTGAACCTGCTAGATAACAATCCACTTACATATAATCAGATGCGCACATTTTGATCATCAATACCCTACGAGATCAGCAGCGACATATGTACAATGAAAAAAGCAACCGTTGCGATGATCGAATCGTTAGTATAACCCAACCTCATGTCCGACCCATTGTCCGTGGCAAGCAAGGAAAAAAGTAGAGTTCACATCAAAATTGGGTCTGGCCTTGATGGATGGTTTTGTAAAAGCAGAAACAATTGACTTGAATGCTTACCGCAAAAGTACAGACTTGATAAAACACACCGAAGCTTACAAAGCACTGTACCGATTTATGGTGGGCCAAGAATTGATCGCTTTTCAATTGTTTAAGTTAGCGGGGCATTTGAAACCTGACTGCTCCCGCTAACAACAGGCTATTTATCGACGGTGGCGGTAACGATGTATTGGTATTCGAGGGTACGATCGTCGGAATTGATATGGTGGTAGCCGGCGGTGTACAGGTCTTGCTCCATGTCTCCAAGGGCGATGCGTTCGCTGACGGCCGGCCCAACAGGTGTATTTCTTTTTTTGAAGTCGATGATCACCAGTTTTCCGCCGGGAGAAATTCCCTTTTTCAATCTTTTGAAATAATCGACTCTGTTTCCAAAATAGATGACAGTGTTGACGATGAGGACGATGTCGGCTTCCTGCGGTTTGAGTTTGGGGTCGTTGCTGTCTACCAACCGGGTTTCGAAGCGTTGGGCGACGTCTTTGGATAACAATGTTTTTGCATCTTCCATAAACTGGATGGCTTTGGGATCGATGTCGATGGCAATGACTTTGGCGGCAGGGGTATGGTGGGCGATACGCAGGGAGAAATATCCGTAAGGGCCTGCGCCGATATCGGCCACTACTTTTCCTTCGAGAGGTTGTAGTTGTTCGATGACGAGGTTGGGCTTTTGCCAAATCCATCGGCTGCTGTGCTCTGACCCGAAGTTGGTGTCCTGGTACTTTTCCTGCAGGCGGGTGGGTATGTCGGTAGGCTGGCGATGGTCGTGGTTGTGATCGTCGGGATAGTTGTGGGTGTGTTGGCTGGGGTGGCGGGTACCCTGGTCGAAGCCGTCGCTGCAGGCCGTCAGGCATAGCAAGGTGGCTGATAAGAATATGGGTAAGAATTTATTCATGCTTGTTTACAAATATTTCCTGCCTATCGGCAATCACGCACTTCTTTAATATTGAAATACCGGACCGATGGCCCGGAATCTTCCGGGTTATTTTATTGCTACAAAGTTAGCGTACCTACGGCCCGCGGTTTTTTACAACTAGGTGCCTGACAAAACTGTCCCGCCACCGTGCCTGCCCTACCGATGCCAGGCAGGTATGTCTTTTACCTAAATTTAGTTTCGTCCCATTTACTAGGAAAGTCCTTCGCCAAAGATAGGGAAAATATCAATCTGCCAGGCTTTTCATGAACTGTTCCATTTTGTTCAACACCTTGCCCGACCCTCCCTGAAAGTTGTTGACGATCACAGAAAAAGTCAGTTGTTTGCCAGCGGTATTTTGTACGATGCCGGTGTAGCTGCGCACGCGGTTGAGGCCGCCGCTTTTGGCGCGGAGGTTGTTGGCGGCCCGGGTTCCTTTGAGCCGGTGTTTGAGGGCCGCCGATTTTCCGGCAATGGGAAGGGAGTCGTAGAAAGAAGCCAGTAATTCTTCGTCGCGGGCGATGAGTCGCATCACCGTGGCCAGGTGGTGAGCCGACACGGCATTGTAAGGCGACAAGCCGCTGCCGTCTTCTACGAAAAAGCCGCTGGTGTCGAGCCCTTTTATTTTCCAAAAGTCGAGCATCACTTTCCTGCCTTCTTCGGGGCTTCCGTCGCCGTTTTTTCTTTTGCCCATCATACGCAACAGTGCTTCACAGAACAGGTTGACGCTTTTGAGGTTCGTTTCTTTGACGATGGCTTTCAACGTGGGGGAATAGTGGGTGTAAATGGTTTTTCGATCCCGGGTATTGGTCTGGTCTTCCAGTGTCAATTCCAGTTGGGTGGTGGCTTGTTTGTTGGTGGCTATGCCTTTTTTTTCCAGTGCTTCCAATAGCAGGTGGGCGGCCATAAAAGCCGGGTCGGGAATGGAGCCCTTGATGGTAAAGGTGCCCGTGCCCACCGGAATGGTGCCTCGCAGAAAACAGGTATAGGTATGAGGTGATCCAAAAATGTAGGCATTGTCGCCGGTGCCTTTTCCGGCCGATGACAGTTCGTTGATGAGCAGGTAATTGGGAATGGTCGGTTCAATGGCAGCGATGCCGGGCTGGCTGCCGAGGCGGGGCTTTTGCTGCAAGCGGAGGAAAAAGAGGTTTTCCTGAATGTTGAGCCCGAAGGCGCCGGCGCCGTAGTAGTTGCCCAGGTCTTCGTAGGCCCAGGTGCGGCTGGTGCCCTGGGTGCCGAAGTAGGATCCGTCGCCGACGATGAGTCCGTCGATTTTTCGTATGCCCGCCTGTTGGATTTCCAAACAAAACAATTGCATGACCTCGCTCAGGTTGGGCACCCCCTCCATATTGGCAGACCCAAGCGTGGGGTCTCCCCTACCGGTCAGATAGAGGTTGCCGTGAAGGGTGCCCTCGCGGTCGATGTGGCCATCGTACTGGAGCCAGGTTTCAAATCGGAAATCGGGGCCCAGGGTGGCCAGGGCGGCCCCGGTGGTTACTACCTTGAGGGAAGAAGCGGGGGTGAGGCTTCGGTGTGGATCGTGGCCTGCCATCAGTTTGCCCGATTCTACGTCCAGCACGGCTACGCCCACCGATCCATGAGCCAAAGCGGGCAGGTCGACCAGGGCTTTGATGGCCTGGTCTATCTGGCTTTGCGCCAAAAGGGCGTTTTGCAAAAGAAGAAAGCAGAGGGTTAGAACGAGTTTAGGGGGCATAGGTTATGTAATATGAAATCAATAAATTAGACTAAGTTGCGGTTTACGGGGTTTGTCAATGCCTAAATCGTTTAGTCTAAGTTATATTGCTCGACTTATTAGACATTA
This sequence comes from Saprospiraceae bacterium, assembly GCA_965222105.1. Classification (GTDB taxonomy): domain Bacteria; phylum Bacteroidota; class Bacteroidia; order Chitinophagales; family Saprospiraceae; genus CALGLS01. The sequence continues at coordinate 194,858 of CBDCTQ010000025.1, forward strand.
TGAATGGATTTTTTGTATAGCAACTGAATAGCAATTTTTGGTCTAACCAAGGAACACCCGGAGCCTCGTAGCCCTAGCTACGAAGGCGAGCCTCGCCTGGCGGCCAGACAGGGATGTGACGCAGGGTAGGCCAAAAAGGGCATTCAGGCTGTATACAAAATTTTTGTTCATAATGTCTATTAAGCAATAATCAAACTAGTAAACCCCAAAAATATCTTTTTTTTGATTATTCGTATGGCTTTTTTGTATAATCATTAGCAACAGTGATGTGCTGGGGTGCGCGCCAAGCCACACCGTCTGAACTGGGATGGCTGGGATTATTGGGGTCGTTACACATCGACTACTGTTCTATCCCATACATCCTACCCATCCCATAAATCCCAGTTCAGACAAGGGGAAGGACGAAGCGCACCCGGCCACACCGTCTGAACTGGGATGGCTGGGATTATTGGGATTTTTGGGATCGTTTCACATCTACTACTGATTTATCCCATACATCCCCAGAAGGACGCCGCTGCGCTATGCCTTCAGGCGAGCCATGTAGGCGATAGTCCTTCATGGGCACGCTACCCATCCCATAAATCCCAGTTCAGACAAGGGGCGAGCAATGCGCGCCAAACCACACTCTCTGAACTGGGAGGGCTGAGATTTTTGGGATTCATGGGATATTAACACATCAACTACTGTTTTATCCCATACATCCTACCCATAAATGTAAACTTCCAGCCGAAAGATTTTTTTTTGAACTTGGAAAAGGCTCGCTCGAAAAATAACTTGTCGTTGTCTTTGATAAAAATTACAAATAAGCGATTGATAATGAGCGGTTTGTGATTTTTTCAAAGACACCAAAAAGACAATTTATTTTTTGAGCTTTACAAAGGAAGAATTGACGCTCTATTGATGTCTAATAACCTTTACTTTGCCACAATTGTGTTCAGTAGTTATTTTGAAAAAATAAATTCCTTCTGGATAATCCTTTAGATCAAAAGAAAAGCTTTGAATGAAAGAATAGTCAACTGTTTTTATCTTTCGTCCTGTACTATTAATCAGCTCTACTTGTACTTGATGATGAGTTTCTCCTAACTCAAAGTAAGCCCTGTCTCCAGCAGGATTTGGATATACTATAATGGGCATACTAAACTTTTCTTTAATAAACGTAGTGGCATCTTCTCCATCACAATTTTCATCAACACTATTGCCAGGAATGTCTTCAGCTAATGGGTTTATATTGGGATTCAGGTCATCACAATCTTCGGCCAGCCAACTCTCATCCTGATCACTATCCTGGGACATTACCATAAAACCATCAGATGTATTCATGAAAATATTTGTATTGTTTAACCAAATATCAAAACTACAGAATTGACCAACGGGAAATTTAAAAAACTTATACGCGGATTGATCCTCATTCATAAATACCAGGCCACAGGAATCGAAACTGGCGATAAATCCCAAAGCAATTTTGTCCTGGAAGTATTGCATTCCACCTCCTCGGCTGCCAAATCCGTTAGCAGCGTAATGATCGTCAATTAATATACGCAATTCATTGGCAGGTTCATCAAAATAAAAATATTCGTTCCAATTAAACGCCGGAGCTTTCTTCATAAAGAAGGTACTATCTCCCTTTACCAAATAATCAACTATTTTTCCTTTGTATTCAATGGCTCCTCTTGTGGGGTAGGGGATTTCTTGTTCGATATTCGTTTCAAGATTATAATAATCTATGTTACCTCCATTTTTATAGACAAAAAGTTTATGGCCGGCAAGTATTAAACTATATTTAGAGGTGGAATAAATAGGAAGGTCATTGAGGACGGTAACCGTTTCCGTAGTTTTGTTAAAAACAAATGGTTTATAAATGGAATCAAACTCAACCAAAGCTACTTCATAATACTCATTTGATGTTTGTGAAGGAATATATAAATCCGTTGCCGACACATCTCCAGCAATTTGTCCAAGGGGTAAGTTTTCTGAGGTTACATAGTTGTACTTGAAGAGCGTAAGATCATTGTTAGTTTCGTTATTACCTAAGTACAAAAACACGTCTTCTTCAATAAATGGATGGTAATAATAATTTTTCTCCGGGGTTGGTTGATCAAATAATATAGAGAAAGTGCTGCCCGAAGGTTCAAAAACCTGTATGCTTTGACTACCTGCTAGTCCATCAAATAATGCAAATAAGTTAGGCTTGATCAACTCAAATCGCCCAACTATACCCGCATCAAAATCCAGGCTATTGGTAAGTTCAAGTACTTCATTCGTTGCCGAATATTGGTATAACTCAATGATATCATCATCATCGTCATTTTCTTTAAGAAAGGCAAAGTCATTGTCTTGTTTGAAATAATGCAAGAGATTGTTTACTTCTCCATAAAAATAGGAATTGTCTTTTGTGCCATCCGTTAAACAATAATAGCTTTCTTCAGGGGTAGTCTTTTTGAATCGGATTAACGACCTATTTCCAAGAGTGTCCAATATGGATTCATGATGATTATCACCAATTTCACTAGGGAATTTTTCTTCCATTATATCTGATAAAAGAACCGGAGTCTGAGCGTAAGCTGTTAAAGTGAAAATAAAAAGAAAACAAATGAGTCCTAAGTTATTTTTCATAATTGATTAATTTAATTAATAATTCAAATCTTGAAAGAACTAATCGTTCAATAACGGTTCTTTATGTAACAACAATTAGAAAGGTTACTCTGTTTGTATTTTAGTAAAGCTCAAAAACATTCAACATTGACAAATTCCTCCTTTTTCTGGTTGGCCAAAATGGCGTGGCGCGATAGTCGTCGCAACCGCGGGCGGCTTCTGCTGTTCATCTCCTCCATTGTACTGGGCATTGCGGCATTGGTGGCCATCAACTCGTTTAGCGAAAACTTAGTCAGAGATATTAATTCCGAGGCAAAAACCCTCCTGGGAGCCGATCTTATGCTGGAAGGTACAAGCCCCGCCGCAGACAGTTTGACGGAGTTGCTGGACTCCATCGGTGGTGAGCGGACCGAGATCGTCGGCTTCGCCTCGATGGCTTATTTCCCGCCAAGGGATGCCCCTAACGGTAAAAAGGAAGGCAACACCCGGTTATCATACATCAAAGCGCAAGACGGGCCCTTCCCCTACTACGGCAAGATGAATACCCTTCCGGAAAATGCCTGGCTGACGTTTCGCGAAAGCAAGTCGGCACTGGTCGATAAGGGGTTGATGATCCAGTTTGAGTTGCAGCCGGGAGATTCCGTAAAGGTGGGGGAGTCGACTTTTGTGATCGCGGGCCAGTTGAATGCCGCTCCGGGTAGTTCGGGTTTTACCTCTGCCATAGCGCCGTCGATCATCATACCCAGGGCCTACCTCGACGAAACGGGACTCCTCCAAACGGGCAGCCGGGTGGAATACCAATACTACATCAAATTGGGTAACAATACGGACACGGAAGCTCTGCGCAGCGCCATCCGCCCGCGTCTCCGCGCCATGAATTATCGGGTCACCTCTGTTGAAAGCCGTAAGGAAAACATCGGAGAAGCCTTTTCCGACTTGTCGAATTTTCTTAACCTGATCGGGTTTATCGCTTTGCTGCTGGGGTGTATTGGCGTGGCGAGTTCGGTACATATTTACATCAAAGACAAGCTGGGTACGGTGGCCATCCTTCGCACCCTGGGTACGAGTGGGCGACAGTCGTTCTGGATCTACCTGATACAGATCGCCGCTATGGGATTGGTGGGGGCTGTGTTGGGCGCACTCCTGGGCAGCATGTTGCAACTCGCAATTCCGATGGTGTTGAAAGATTTTCTGCCCCTCCAGCAGGTCAGCTCCGATGTGTCGTTGACGGCGGTTGGGCAAGGCATTGTCACCGGACTCGGAATAGCCTTGTTATTTGCCCTGTTGCCGCTGCTGGCCATTCGTCGCACTTCTCCGCTGCGCACCTTGCGGGCCGACTACGAGGAGCGTGGCCAGGGGTACGACTGGCTGCAATGGATCGTCTATGCGCTGATCTTTTTGTTCATGGTAGGGTTTTCGTGGTTTCAGACGGGAGGGGGCCTCCAGGCAGTGCTTTTTCCCGTAGGGGTGTTTGTTGCATTTGTATTGTTGGCTTTGGTAGCCAAAATGGTGATGGTGGGTGTCAAACGGTTTTTCCCGAAAGGGTGGAGCTTCACCATGCGGCAGGGGGTGGCCAGCCTGTACCGGCCCAACAACCAGACCCTCACACTGATCGTATCCATTGGGTTGGGAACGGCGCTGATCTCTTCGCTGTTTTTCATACAGGATATGTTGCTCAAGCAGGTAGAACTTTCCGGAAGTGGAAGTATGCCCAACATCATTTTGTTCGACATTCAAAGTGTGCAAAAAGAGGAAGTAGCAGCTCTGACCCGGCAACACGAACTCCCGATCATGCAGGAGGTACCGGTGGTGAACATGCGGGTGGCAGAGGTGGACGGCATTTCTAAAACAAAACATTTACAGGACACCAGTTCCGCCATTAGGGGCTGGGTATTTCGGCGGGAATTTCGGTCTACCTATCGCGACAGCCTCATTGAGTCGGAGACCATTATCAAGGGGGACTGGCATGGCCAAAAGTCGGACGACGGCACCATCTACGTCTCCATTGCTGAAAATGTGGCGGAGGCGACGAATGCCTACATCGGTATGCCGATGACGTTCAACGTGCAGGGAGCGATGGTCCAAACCAGGGTGGGCAGCATCCGCAAGATAGAGTGGGACCGGATGCAGACCAATTTTTTTGTGGTTTTTCCGAAAGGGGTATTGGAAAAGGCACCCCAGTTTCATGTGATCCTGACGCGGGCGGAGACGACCCGTTCGTCGGCGCTGTTTCAGCAAGCGCTGGTACGTGCATTTCCGAATGTGTCGGCCATTGACTTGTCGACGATCCTGAAGTCGGTCGACGATGTGTTGACAAAGGTATCGTTTGTGATCCGGTTTATGGCCTTGTTCAGCATATTGACGGGCCTGATGGTGCTGATCAGTTCGGTGGTGCTGAGCAAGTATCAGCGCATCCGAGAAAGTGTATTGTTGCGGACACTGGGAGCGAGCGGCAAACAGATCCTGTACATCAATGCGATGGAGTATTTGTTGTTGGGATTGTTGGCGGCGCTGACGGGTATTGCCTTGTCGTTTGTGGGGAGTTGGCTGGTAGCGCGGTTTGTATTCGACATACCATTTGTGGCGGACTGGTGGCAGCCGCTGCTGGTACTGGTGGGGATCACGGTGTTGACGGTGTTGATCGGTGTGACCAACAGCCGGGGGGTGGTGCGTACGCCACCGTTGGAGGTGTTGCGGCGGGAGGTGTAAGGGGGAGTTACTTCACCTTGCTGATTGCGGCTACGCTCAATCAGCATACTACTCACTGTGGGGCACAGGTAGAATTACTTCAGCCGGGCCCGCGCTCCCAGAAACAGGGACATGGAGTGTATCCGGTCGTTGTTGGGTCCCAGGCCTCGTTTGTAAATGTAGTGTTGGTAAACGGGTTGGAGAAAGACGCTCCACCGGTGGCTGAAGTATCGTTCCATGCCCACACCGAAGTTGGTGGTGAGGAAGAGGTTGTCGCTGAGGCGTCCTCCTTCGAGGATTCCGTCGTAGGGGCCGGCTTCATTGTCCTGCTGTGGGGTTTGGCGTGGATCGACCAGGGAGGTGGTGCGGGCGCTACCCACGGAGAAGGTTTTGAAGTCGAAGTTGTTGACGGCGGCGAGTTTGGCGGAAGCCCCTCCGAGTACGTACCATTGCCATTTGCCGGAGCCGTCGAAGGTATAGGTCAGGTTGAGGGGGATGCTGAGGATGTTGAGTTGAGCGGCGGTGAGTCCTTCGCCGGTATAGCCTTCCAGCAGGCTGCCTTTGTATTCGTAGTTGGCTTTGGGGAGGTATTTTTTGGAGGAGTAGACGAATCCGGTGTTCACCCCGAAGCGGCCCTGGTAGATGCCAAAGCTGATGCCGCCGGTGTATCCGGTGGTGAGCTGGTTGTAGGACTCTTCGTCAAATTTTTCGTTGTAGGGGGTAAGGATGTTGTTGAGGTCCATGGAAGCCATCATGCCCAGTTGGTAGAAGATGGGGGTCCGTTGTTTACAAAATACGCATTTGGGGAGGTTGGCGTCTTGGGTGTAGGGCAATGATTCGAGTGTTGCCGATTCCAGGGCCAGCAATTCGGTGATCGTTCCGACGGGTTGTTGATCCGAAACAACGTTGGCAGGTGGCGTATCGGATGGTATTGCCGGGGTGGTATTGCCTTCATTTGTACCGGAGGTTTTTGATTGGGCGATTCTGGCCGCCGTTGCCATAGCCGGATGCTGATTGCTGGCATTTCCGGTAGAGGAGTGGATTTCCAGTTCCGGCAGAGAATAGGTATAGGCTGGCTGGCCAGATGACGGTTTTGTGGTCTCAGTCGTTTGGGAAGAAACCCTGTTTGTAGATGTATTGTTTGATGGTTGGGGTTCTGTTTCAACGGAAGTAGTGGCTTGCGCCAAAACGGGTTGGTCGGTTAGGTTTTCGTTGGTATGGGTGTTGGGTTCCTCTGATGTGTTGTTGACTACGAGTTGATCGGGAGTGTTGGTGGGTGCGGCGATGGCTTGCGGCAGATTGGGTTGGTTGGCGTTGGGATTTCCGGGGAAGTATTGTATAAAAGTCAGCAAAACGAGCAGCATTAGTACTGCTTCTGTTATTTTGTATTGGTAGAGTTTGCTTTGCAGTGAAATCTCGGCCTGGATGCGACGGGCCATGAGGGTCCAGTGGCTGGGGTTGTAGGGCACTTCAAACCGGTGGAGATGTTCGTAGAGCAAGCCATCGAATTGGACGTTGTCGAGTTCGGGGACGCTGAGTTCGGCGTCGGCTTCGATTCTGGATTCGAGTAATGACCAGGACGTGGGGTTGTAGGAGGCGGGGTTGGCTTCGAGTTTTGACTTCACCATCTCGTCGAAAGGATCGGCGGGAGAAAGGTCGGGGTCGGCCGCCATTTTATGAGAAAGGCTTTCCCATCCTTCGGGAGTGCCGGAGGGGGTGAAGTTTTCCAGTTTTGCTCTGATATGTTTGTCAAATTGACGCTCGTAACTATTCTCCATGATCGATGTGTTTAATGGCGAGTATTTCTTTAAGTTTTATTCTCGCCTTCACAAGGTTGGACCGCGAAGTGCTCTCTGTTATGTCTAACTGATCTGCAATTTCTTTGTGCGAATACCCTTCTATTACGTACAAATTAAAAACGGTTCTATAAGCAGGCGACAGGGTTTGTACGGCCGCCAGGATTTCTTTTTCGGTGCATTGGCTTACGACGTCGGCATCGTTGGAGCTTACGTGGTAGGCTTGCTCGATGTCTTCGGTCCGTCGTCGGATGCTTTTGCGGTAGTAGTCGATGGATGTGTTGACCATGATGCGGCGAATCCATGCCGAAAGGCTGGTGCCGGGCTGGTATTTGGCTATATTTTTAAAGACTTTGATGAATCCTTCGTGCAGGATATCCAGGGCATCCTCTTTGTTGTTGGAATAGCGCAGGCATACGCCCATCATCTGGCTGTAATGGGTTTCATACAGCTGCTTTTGTGCCCAACGCTCTTTTCGGATACAGGCCGAAATGAAGTCTTTTTCTTTTTGTTGCAGGTTTAAAGCGATATCCATCGGGTGATTTTTAGAATCGAAATTGCCGGAGCAATTCACGGGTTAGCCCCAATACTTCGGAACTACCAGCCACATTATCGCTGTAATGCTGTCTGTTGAACGTACAGACCAGTGGATTTGCTGCGTAGTTTCCCGTAAGGTATTGAGTGTTAAACGGTTGCCCTTGGTTGTTTGTTGTTGGTTATATCGTTGTTGGTTGAACCCACATCTCCCAACACCTCGTAAATCCATTGAATTTAAGTTTTCACAAAAAAACAAAACAAAATGTTTGTGTTTCGCTTTGTACTTTTGTACCTTTGCAAAAATCTGGATTTGCCGAAAGGCTTAAGCCAAACATTTTGCCCTAACTGATTGTAAACCAAAATGTTGGCTGAAATACGGACCGAAATGATCCATATTATCGCTAATAAAGATATGAATATTTCGGATTTTCATCAAGAATCTGTATCATTTTCAGGTCATTTTCATTGAAACACTTTTTTTTCTGACACATGAGTAAAAAGAACGGCACCCCACCAAAGAGGGGTACAACCAGCAATCTCCTCCACATGAACGGAAATCAAAACGGCGGAAATCACATCATTTCCCTGTCGGGTATGTACAAAGAGTACTTTCTCGACTACGCCTCCTACGTCATCCTCGAACGGGCTGTACCCTATATCGAAGACGGCCTCAAACCCGTGCAGCGACGCATCCTCCATGCTATGAAGGTGATGGACGATGGCCGCTACCACAAAGTGGCCAACATCATCGGGCAAACCATGCAGTACCATCCCCACGGCGACCAGGCCATCGGTGCCGCCCTCGTCAACCTGGGCCAAAAAGACCTGCTGATCGACTGCCAGGGCAACTGGGGTGATCTGCGCACTGGCGATAGCGCTGCCGCCCCCCGATACATCGAGGCACGCCTCACCAAATTTGCGCTCGAAGTGGCTTTCAACCCCCAAACCACCGAATGGCAACTCTCTTACGACGGCCGCAAACAGGAGCCCATCCATTTGCCCATGAAGTTCCCACTGCTGCTCTCCCAGGGAGTGGAGGGGATCGCCGTCGGACTGTCTACCAAGATACTTCCACACAACTTCATCGAACTCATTAAAGCCTCCATCAAGATCCTGGAAGGTAAAAAACCCAAAGTATACCCCGACTTCGCCACCGGTGGCTCCATCGATGTGGGCGACTACAACGGCGGCAAACGCGGAGGTAAGGTAAAGGTGCGCGCCCGCATCGAACAGTTCGATAAAAACACCCTCGCCATCCGCGACCTGCCCTATGGCACCACTACCGTCGGGCTGATCGACAGCATCCTCAAAGCCAACGACAAGGGTAAGATCAAAATCAAAAAAGTAACCGACAATACCGCTAAAGACGTCGAAATACTCGTCGACCTGGCATCCGGTATCTCTCCGCAAGTGACGATGGATGCTTTGTACGCTTTCACCGACTGCGAAGTGTCGATCTCTCCCAATGCCTGCGTCATCATCGACAATAAACCTCATTTCCTTACGGTAAATGAAATCCTGCGCATCTGCACGGAGAATACCCGGCTATTGCTCCAGCTCGAACTCCAGATCAAACAAAAAGAACTGGAAGAAAAATGGCATTTCGCCAGCCTGGAAAAGATTTTCATCGAAAACCGCATTTACCGCGACATCGAAGAGTGCGAAACCTGGGAGGCCGTTATCAAAACCATCGATAAGGGGCTAAAAAAATACATCGTCACCCCTAAAGACGGCAAACCTAAACGCAGCGACAAACGACTCCGCCTGTTGCGCGACGTGACCGAAGAAGACATCGTTCGCCTCACCGAGATCAAGATCAAACGCATTTCCAAATACAACACCTTCAAAGCCGACGAGCTGATCGCCAAAATTGAGGAAGACCTCCAACAAGTCAAACACGACCTCAAGCATCTGACCGAATACGCCATCGCCTATTTTGAGAACCTACTCCAAAAATACGGCAAGGGCCAGGAGCGCAAAACCAAGATCGCTACCTTCGACACCATCGCCGCCAAAACGGTCGTTGCGAATAATGCCAAACTCTATGTCAACTATAAAGATGGATTTGTAGGCACCGGACTCAAAAAAGACGATTTTGTTTCCGACTGCTCCGACATCGATGATGTGATCGCTTTCTGTAAAGATGGCACTTTCAAAGTGGTGCGCATTTCCGACAAGGTGTTCATTGGCAAAAATATTATACATGCCGCCGTTTGGAAAAAACAGGACAGCCGCACCACTTACAACATGATCTACGTGGATGCCAAAAGCGGCCGCTCACTGGCCAAACGTTTCAATGTAACAAGCATTACACGCGACCGCCAATACCACCTGACCAAAGGGGCTAAGGGCTCGAGGGTACATTACTTCACCGCCAACCCAAATGGCGAATCGGAAGTGGTGAGCGTGCAATTATCGCAGGGCTGTAAAGCCAAAAAGAAAGTTTTTGAATTCGACTTCGACGACATCGCCATCAAAGGGCGGGGCTCTGCCGGAAACATCGTAACCAAATACCCCGTCCGAAAGGTCACCCAACTGGAGGTGGGCCGCTCAACGCTGGGAGCGCAAAAACTGTGGCTCGACAAGGCCAGCGGTCGGCTCAACACCGAAGAGCGGGGCCTCTATCTGGGCGCTTTCGATACCGGCGACTGCGTATTGGCGCTCTACAAAGACGGTAGCTATGAAGTGGCCGATTTTGACCTGATGAAAAAATTTCCGCACGACGAGTTGCTCCTGGTACAAAAGATGCGCGACGATGTGGTGATCAGCGCCGTCTATTTCGATGGCAATAAGGGCTGGACAGTCGTCAAAAGGTTTATGATCGAAACAACGACCAACAACCAGCGTTTCAGCTTCCTCACCGAACACAGCCGGTCGAAATTGTTCTTTGCATCGATCGAACCAAAACCGGTGATCCTTTATGATGTAAAACCCAAGGGCAAGAAGGAAAAGGAAGAATACGAATTGAGCCTGGTCGACTTCATCGACGTAAAAGGGTGGAAATCGCTGGGCAACAAGCTGGAAGAAGTGCGGATCACCAATGTGCGTGACCTAACGGCCAAACCCAAAGATGAGCAAAAGCTGCAAGCCGGCGATACGATTGAGTTTGATTTTTGACCCTTCGGTTAAAAATGATTAACTTGTGGAAAAGTCGACCGATCATGACAGAATTTAATGACCATCATCTCATTGCCGAGGTATTGAATTCGCCGGTGGCGCCGCTATTGCTCAAAGAAATTAAGTCGAGGCTGGACGAAGAAAAGAAAAAAAGGAAGCGTTTTTACAACGACATCACGGAGCAGGAAAAAGCGGAGTTCATCAACGGGGAGATCATCATTCATTCACCGGTGATGAAGATGTACAATGAAGTCAATGGAAATTTATATTCCATATTGAAAACTTACGTCGTTGAACACGACCTGGGCTTCGTAGGCATTGAAAAAATACTGATCCAATGCACCCGCAATGACTACGAGCCGGATCTCTGCTTTTTTGGAAAGGCCAAAGCCAAAAAGCTGAAGCCGGACCAGGCGCTGTTCCCCATCCCGGATATGATCGTCGAAGTGTTGTCGAAATCGACTGAAGGGCGCGACCGGGGCATCAAGTTCGACGACTACGAAAGCCACGGCGTTAGAGAGTACTGGATCATCGACCCCAAAAAGAAGGTGATCGAACAATACAAAAACGGCCGGAAAGGGTTTGAGTTGGTGCTCAAATCGAAGTCGGGCGAAATCGCCTCCATTGTGATCGACAAATTGGTGATACCCATCAAAGCCATTTTCAGCAATAAGCTTGCGCATGCACATGTGAAGGGGATTTTGGTTGAAGAATAACCCCCCTGCACCATGACCACATCCGACTATAAAAGAATCGCCCCTACCCTGCCCAAACAGCCGGGAGTGTACCGGTTCATCGACAAGGAAGGCACCATACTCTACATCGGCAAAGCCAAACACCTCAAAAAACGGTTGGCCTCTTACTTCGGCGATAAAAAACACAGTTCCAACAAGACGCGCACGATGGTTCGGAACGCCCACCGCATCGAATACACCATTGTGGAGACAGAGACCGACGCCCTCCTGCTTGAAAACACCCTCATCAAAAAATTCCAGCCCAGGTACAACGTCATGCTCAAAGACGGCAAATCTTACTCCTACATCTGCATCAAAAACGAACGCTTCCCACGGGTGTTCCTCACCCGGCGCGTCATTAAAGACGGCTCCACCTATTTCGGGCCCTATACTTCGCGCAGCCGCACCAAAGACATCCTCGACCTGATCCGGATACTCTTTCCGCTTCGCAATTGCACCTTCAACCTTTCTGAGTCGAATATCGGGAAAAAGAAATTCAAGGTCTGCCTCGAGTACCATATCAAGAACTGTCTGGGTCCCTGCGAGGGGCGGGAGGACGAAGCCTCTTACAACAATAGAATTACACAAATCAAAAACATCCTCAAGGGGCATTTCGGAGCGGTAAAAACCCACTTCAAAGAACAGATGCAGACCTATGCCGATAACCTTGAGTTTGAAAAAGCACAGCAACTCAAAGAAAAACTCCGTTCCTTTGAAGACTACCAAAGTAAGTCGACCGTGGTGAGTACCACCATCCGGGACGTTGACGTGTTTTCGATCGCTTCGGGCGAAAAGGAAGCCTATGTCAACTACCTCAAGGTGGTGAACGGCGCCATCATCAATACTTACACCCTTGAGCTGGTCAAAAACCTGGACCAGGAAGAGGAGGGGCTTCTGGCATACAGCATCCCTTACCTCCGCGAAAAATTCAACAGCATTGCTCCGGAGGTGATCCTGCCTTTCGGGGTGGCCCTTTCGGAAAAAGACCTCACCCAGACCATTCCCAAGATCGGCGATAAAAAAAAGTTGTTGGATCTTTCCGAGAAAAACGGCAAATATTTTTTGCTGCAAAAGCAACGGGAAGCCATCAACAAGTCGAACAAACAAACGCCCGCCGAACGGATCCTTCGCACCCTCCAGCAAGATCTGCAAATGAACCAGGTGCCCCTCCACATCGAGTGCTTCGACAATTCCAATATCCAGGGCAGCTATCCGGTGGCCTCCTGCGTGGTGTTCCGAAATGCCAAGCCCGCCAAAAAAGATTACCGGCATTTTAACATTAAAACCGTAGAAGGCCCCAACGATTTTGCCTCGATGGAAGAGGTTGTTTTCCGACGTTACAGACGGATGCTCGACGAAGATCAGCCCCTCCCCCAACTGGTGATCATCGACGGCGGAAAGGGACAACTCAGCGCGGCCGTCAAAAGCCTGGAACAACTCCGGATTCGCGATAAGATAACGGTGATCGGCATCGCCAAAAAATTGGAAGAGATTTTTTTCCCAGGTGACTCCATCCCGCTGTACATCAATAAAAAATCGGAGTCGCTCAAGCTCATCCAACAAGCGCGCAATGAAGCTCATCGCTTCGCCATCACCTTCCACCGCAACAAACGGTCGAAAGACCTCACCCGCACCGAACTGACCAACATACCCGGCATCGGTACAAAAACCGCCGAAAAACTACTGAAACATTTTGGGTCGGTCAAAAAGATGAAGGCAGCGCCTCCAGGAGAATGGGAAAGTATTGTTGGAAAAAAACTGGCTGGGGTGTTGGAGAGGTATTTTATTCGCTGACTGCCTAAGGCAGTTGAAATTTGTTGATTTGTGCCGTGAAGGGCGTAACGTAGTGGAGGCTTTCACTGGCGTAGTCCCCCGTATCCCGATAGCTATCTGGACGGGGATGGGTTTTATGTTTTGAAAACAAAGTCAATGGCACTATGGCAGGCAGTGTACTATTGCAGGGTATGGCGGCTGTTGATTGCGCGGCGGGCCATTTGCATCAATTCGGTGTGATAGGCTGCGCCTTGTTTCGATTCCAGTATTCTGCCTTTTTCATCCAGAAAAAATAAGGTGGGATAGGCGCTGACCTGGTAGACCACTGCCAGGTTGATGCCATTGCCTTTTTCGGCATCGACCTTGTAGCTGATGAAGTTTTCACTGAAAAAATCGCCAATTGCCTTATCGGAAAAAACATCCTTGTCCATCATCTTGCAGGGGGTACACCAGGTGGTGTAGAAATCGACAAAGACCAGTTTATTCGTTTGTTCGGCCTGATCCAGCACGGCGCTTAAGGTGGGCGATTTGACAAATTGGACCCCTCCTTTTTTGACAGAAGAGGACGTTGTGGATTTTTTGGTTCCGCCACAGCCTGCTAATACGAGGGCGGTTAACGATATGACTATCAGTGATTTGTAATTCATGCACCGGGTTATTTTGTACGTCGTTGGTTCGTGTAATGTAAACACCGGTTCTACAACGGTAAAACAGGAGTATAGTTTTGCGAAAGCTGTGGGTTTAAGATAATTTTAGGTTATATATGTCAAAGAAAGTGCCGATAATCAGAGGAAAGGATCATTTCAGGTTTCGCCATTTTTTGTGTTTCAGCCAGGGGAACAGGGCGTGGCGCCAGCCGATGATCCAGCCGTTTTTTCCGTCGAGAAAACCGGCGCGCAATACCATTGCTTTGACGAAGCGAACGGTTGCGGATAGGAATACCAGCAGGAGGTTGCTGTTTCGTCCTTTCTGGTGCATTTCTTCGGCGGCCAGTTGGGCGTAGTGTTCCAATCGCTGCCAGTGGTCGTCGAGGGAGTGGTAAGTATAGTGGTATAATTTGCCCGGTAGTTTTGAGGTGGTGGTACCTGGGGGGTATTTTAGTTTTTCGTGGACGAAGTCGCCTACCCAATAGCAGTCTTGTTTGTGGAAGAGGCGGGGTTTCCAGTCGGGGTACCAGTTGCCGTGTCGGATCCACTGTCCACAGAAATTATTGATCCGGTCGAGGGCGTATACGGTTCCTCGTTGAGGGCGTAGTTGTTTGATGGATTGGCGAAGTTCGTCGGAGAGTACTTCATCGGCATCAATCGACAAAATCCATTCGGCGTCGACCTGTTCGTTGGCGAAGTTTTTAGTTTTTGCGTATCCCTGCCATTCTCGGGAGATGGTGTGAACCCCCATTTTCTCGCAGATATCTACGGTACCGTCGGTGCTATGGCTATCGACTACGAGTATTTCCGAAGCAATACCTTGGAGGGCTTTCAGACATCGGGCGATGTTGGAAGCTTCATTGTGGGTGATGATGACAGCGGCTACGGCACTCAATGTAAATTCATTGTTATCATTTTAAATCAGAGAAACCCTGAAATGTAATTGAGGTATCCGCGTGGGCCCCGTTCTTTGTTCCAGAATTTGGCAGAGCCCTGAATTTTGCGCATACAGGCCAGGTAGATATCTTCTTTGGTGGGTTGTCTAAAAGCGCGGCTGAAAGACTTTCTGCGGGGTGCCTTATCCTCCTTATCATTATTTATATCATCATCTATATCAAGTATATCCCTATCTTCCAAAATTTTCAAAACATTGTTAAAGAGCGCTTGTTCGAGTTCGTTGAGCGACTCGGTGGTGGGTGGCGTTCGGTTGGAAGCCAGCGCTTTGAAGTGGTCGATCAGCTTGTCGAGTGTTTTGATGACGTGTTTGTCTTTGATCTCGTTGTTTGCTCTGGCAGTTAGATTAAACGCCTGTTCAATATTTTGGAGTACGTCGAGGTGGTTATCTATAAGTGACATAGCGGTAAGTTGTTATAATTTTTGCAAAAATAATAAATCCGTTTTGGTATTTCAACCAAAACGGATTTATAAAGTTACCATTTCATCCGGGATGGCTATAGCGGCGTCCCGTCGGTGATCCAGGCTTCGATCTGGTCGATGGTGCATTCGTCGAGTTGGTCTGTGCCTGGAGGGTTGGGCATGGGTGTAAACCCTTCCGTGTGGTTGATGGCACCGAGTATTCTGTCAAAGGAGACAAATATAACGGCATGTTCGTAGGTTTCCAGGCTACCCTGCGTAGTTAGCTCTGCTGCGCTGTGGCAGCCGGAAAGGGCACAATTGGTGTCAAAAATTTCTTTGACGGTGTTGGTGTAAGTAACACCGGAGGTATCACAATCATCTTCATCTTTACAACTGGTAACTAAGGTGACGGCGGCTACCATTAGGAGGAGTAGTAATTTCTTCATGGTTGTAGGTATTTTAAATAGTTTAGGCTTTCAAAGGTATAAAAACTTTCGACGATATGATAACGATTCAAAAACCGGAACGCTGCAACAAGACAAAAAAGGGGGCACAAAGTTCAACTTGCAGGTTGCATAAAAAGATTTAGAAGTTAGGCATGTGGCTGATAAGAGTTATAAATTATGGTTTTTCGGCAAAAACTGTGACTTAACTTGTAAAAAGAAAAGAAGGCTATTTTTTTTGACATAAGCCCAACAGATTGCTGAAATTCAGGCATTTTTACATAAAAAATCAGCACAACATGAGTGTTTCCGTGTTCAGATTAATGCGTTCATTTTCAACGTTTTGCAAAAAGTAAATCAACTATTCCCGAATTATTGATAAAAAAGGCTTATTTTTATTTTCTTGAAACAAGCCATTAACTGGAATACTGGCTTTCATGCCATGAATTTCCAGAAATGAGAAAACAAATAACCCTGCTATTCTTCTTACCACTCCTTTACTGCATGCCAGCTTGCATCAGGCGGGGAGTTGTTGTTGACTCTATTCAGGGAAAAAACTATGAAAAAACAACGCCTCTTTCTAATGCTTTCTTTATGCCTAAGTACGGCATATATGGTTTCCGCACAATCTTTTCTCGATAAGGATTCCTTTGATTTAGTATTAAGCACAATTGGGTATCCTGATAAAATTGATACGCTAATAAAGGAAATCAATGTACATAGACGACTCTCGAAGGAAGATAGAACCTCATTAACTTTAAGAGAGATCAAAATCCTGGAAGAGTCGGAGAAATATCCGGTACATCTTGCCAATCTTTATGTATTACAAGCTATAAATTATGATCAGCTAAACAAGCGGCATCTCAGTGCGCCCCTTATCGTAGAAGCGAAAAAACTTATAGATGAATACGGAGATGACTCCAGGAAATGGAATTTTTTGAGGGGACGTGTTCACCATAACATGGCCTATAATTACTATTGGGAACAGAAAATGGAAAAGGCCATTGAAGAGTCAGAAATTGCACTTGGCTATTACAAATTGATAAAAGATAGTACGAGAACTGGTGACATCCTTTCTGCTTTGGGAGTTTATAATTCCATTGCTGGAGATTCCAAAAGGGCAATTGAATATTACGACGAAGCCATTTCCTTCCTTTCTGAACACAACAAAAATCATCAAACATTTTTGCTGGGGGCACAATTTTTTAAATCGGTTGATTTAATCATTTTGGATAGCCTGCAGGAGGCTAAAGCCATTCTCGATGAGCTTATCCCAAAAATGGAAGCAACAAAGCATAGAAACACGCTAACCGCCTATAGCCGACTTGCGGATATTGAACTCAAACTTGGCAACAAGGCAGCCGCAGAAAAGAGCTTGAAAATGGTCATAGAGGAATCTTTCAAACTTAATCGGTGGAATACAATTAGTACAGCCAGCCACAGCCTGGCTAGTCTACTGGAAGAACAAAGCCGGTATAAAGAAGCGATCGAGTATCACAAGATCATAAGATCCAGTATCGACTCCTTATTTGAACAGAAGTACAACACCAAAAACGTAGAAGCGCAAGCACAATACGACGCCCTGGGAAAACAACAGAAGATAAAGGACCTGGAACAGGCCCAATTGCTCCAGGCTGCCAGGTTTAGAACCTGGATCTCTACGCTCCTGGCACTGTTTCTTTTCTTATTCGGCGCCTTCGGTTTTTGGTACTATCGCCAATCTGTTCGTAAAAAACAAGATTATTTGCTGGCAGAAAAAGAAAAAGAAGTCCAAAAGGTAAGAGAACGACTTTTGAGCTCTATCACTCATGAGTTGCGGACTCCGCTCACCTTGGTCATCGGCCAAACGGAAGCCCTAAGGGAACTGACATTAGGTAAACAAGCCGATGAGCATGTGGAAAGCGCCCATCGAAATGCACAAGAATTGCTCGCACAAGTTGACCAACTCCTGGGATGGAACAAAATAGAGGCAAAAGCCATGACGCTAAACCCTGGTATTGGCAATTTATTCGCTGGCTTGCGGGATCATTTTAACCAAATCAAAGGAAGTAGTATTGCAAAAAAAATGGATTGGCAAATAGATCTGCCCGATCAGGAAGTCATGGCAAGATTGGATTTTAATAAGTTGAAAACCATTGTCAACAATCTGCTTACAAATGCTTTTAAATACACACCGGAAAGTGGGCTGATTCAATTGTCTGCTCGGGTTGTGGATGAAAATCAGTTGGTAATCAAAGTGATCGATAGTGGATACGGAATACCGGAAGAAGAACATCCTAAAATATTTGACTGGTACTTTAGGGCCCAGCAACAAAGGGAGGAAGCCGCTCCGGGGTTCGGTGTGGGATTGGCCTACTCCAAAGAACTGGCTCTTTTAATGGGTGGCGATCTATTCTTACAGCCCGGACAAGGAAGTGGTTCTTGTTTTGAACTACAAATTCCATTTCAACATGTAGATACTGAAATGGCACATGACGCAGCATCAGCACCGGAAGCTGTAGCCCAAAATGGAAATGGACATTTGAATGAAAATGGAAATGGAAAAGGAGATAAACCCCTCCTGCTTTTGGTGGAAGACCATGTGGAATTGGCGCAGCACGTTGTACAGCTATTGTCGAAGCATTTCAAGGTAGTTCACGTCGACAATGCCTTTGTCGGCTTTGAAATGGCCCGTGAAAAGGTACCTGATATCATTTTAACCGATTTGATGCTCCCTAATAAAAACGGATTGGAGTTGTGTAAAGAACTCAAGTCGCATATGATCACTGACCACATCCCCGTTGTCATATTGACGGCAAGAACGGAAGAAGTAGCAAAATATAAGGGACTCCAAAATCAGGCAGATGCCTTTTTGACCAAGCCGTTTAAATCGGAAGAATTGATTTTAACACTGAATAACCTGGTGCTCAATCGTCAGCGACTACGGCTTCGCTATCAAATGCAGGGAAATGAGCCGTCAACTCCTCAAAGGGAAAATCCTTTTTTGGACATGCTGATGTCAACGGTTCAGAAAAATTATACAGATAACGATTTTAATGTAGATGCATTTGCCCAAAAAATGAACATCACCCGGGGGCAATTATTCAAAAAAACAAAAGCCTTGGTGGGGCTTAGTCCCAGTCAGATCATTAAACAACACCGACTGGAAGCCGCCAAAAAACTGTTGGAGCAGGGGGAATTAACCGTTTCTGAAGCAGCCTATAGCTGTGGGTTTTCCACCCCCGAATATTTTAGCACCGTCTTTAAAGATTTCTATAAAATACGCCCAAAAGAAGTCCAGAAAAAATAAATCACGCCACGAGAACCTCCTGGTTATCAACCTAAATGAAACAATATTAAAGGTCTTTGAAGACCAGATCAAAGGTCTTTTCCAACTTTACACGCTACCTTTGAATGGTAATTCACAGGATACTCTCTTTATCGATTACCCTTACTTTGCTTGAAGTATAAATAATCATACTACTTGATATCTGACACGGTCATGGTTGATCTTTGGTTAATGTTTCTTCTGAAGCAAACCGAAGTCTCTTTATTGACCAAATTTTATTACACACTTTTTAAACAAAAACGAACATGCTGAAAATTGTAACACTTATTCAACAAGGGATCGCGCTAATTGTCCTTTCCCTTCTCTTTATGAGTCACTCATTTGCTTCTACTGATACTGAACTGGTAACCTGCAACCTCAATATTTCCACTTCAAGTGGTAGTATTACGGTGGAGGGGTTGAATTCGAGCCATGTCATTTTAAAACTCTTTAACCCCGACTGGAGTACGAATTTCGAGTGCTTCGATGATTGTGCGAATCCATTAACGATAAATGGATTAGCCGAGGGAACTTATTATCTTTCTGTAAACATGTACGACAGCAATTGGTCGCCAACCTGCACGCAAGCGGAAAATGTCACCGTCTCCGGTGGTGGCGGCAACAGCTGCGACGTGAGCTGGACGACCTCCTCCGGAAGCATTACCATCAACGGATTGAATAGTGCCAGCCATACCAATTTTAAATTATTCTCCCCCAGTTGGTCGACTGTACACAGTTGTTTTGATGATTGCGACGATCCACTTGTCATCAACGGACTTACCAATGGAGCAACCTATCATTTGTCGTATCGCCTCTATGACAGCAATTGGCAAACCATTTGTCAGGAACTGGAAGATGTGGTTATTGGAGGTGGAGGAACGCCAAAACCCGACCTTCAACTGGGAGATATGACCTCTCCGGGTAGTGGGGTGGCTGGCTCCATAGTGAATTATACGGTTGATGTCATTAACAGCGGCAATGCAGTAGCTTCGGGAAGTTATAAAATCAGTTTTTATCTGTCTTCCAACAACACTTACAGTAGCGATGATACCTGGGTGGGGGAAATTCCAACCGGGAATACCGGCATTGGAACCATTCAGGATGTTCCTGCGGCCATTACGGTTCCTTCCAGCTTTGCAGCGGGCAATTATTATTTGATCGGACGTATTGATAGTGAAAATACGATTGATGAAAGTAATGAAAATAACAATACGATCGCCAAAGCTATTTCTATAACAACAAGTGGTGTCGGCGACTGTGGTTGGATTAAGCCTGCAGGTACTATTTCGACATCAAATGGACTAGGTTTTTTTAGTTTTGATGCAGCAACAACCTCTACAGGGTATCAAATTACGGGCACAGAAGATCGATCTCCATTAGAAGAAGTAGAAACCATCACGATCAACATTGATGAAAACGGCGATCACGAATATAACTCCACAGAAATCGTCAATATCCCGGCAGAAGATAATTTAACTTTTGATGGACAAGCGGTATTGCCTCAATTGCAAGTAACCAGAGAGACGCCCAGCGGCGCAACGGTATGGACCAAAAACATTACCATCAATAATACCCCAAATAACTTCCAGGCCTTCGCAATAGTCAGGGGTTTTAAGATTGAGGACGGCTGGATAATCGCAGGAAATGTTGTCAACGAGTCTGGCGCACAACCGCCCTTTCTACAATTTTACGTCAAATTAGATGAAGATGGAAATGTGCTTGGCCAATCCGGCGTAACCGCCGATGTCGGGATTCCCGATACGAGAATTTATACTAGTGTAATTGAAACACCCACGGGATATATTGTAAATGTAAGACAATCGGGTGAATACTCGTTTGTTGGTTTGGACAACAATGCTAACTTTATTTGGTATGTACGCCATGCAGCCGACACCCCTTCTACAACAACTGGGGCTATAGAACTAAGCCTTGATCAACAATATATCTATGCTGCAAACCGGGACAACGGTAAGGCTCTTTTAACAAAAGTGAATGTAGTTACCGGCGAATCGGTAGTGTACAATCTAAGTGCCCTGTTTTCTCAGGGAGATTTTCGATATGTTCAATTCTGGTTCGACATCATTCCCACCAGCGATGGTGGTGTGGTTACGGGATATAAATATATTGACCCCAGTAATGGTAGTGATCAAGAATATGAATATGGTAAAGTAGATGCTGATGGAAATCTGGTTTGGACAAATAGATTTAATGAAGCTTGGGAATTTCAAGCAATAGCAGAAACGCCAGACGGCGGGTACTTATTTCTGGATACTAGTCCGCTCACCACCATGAAAACGACTGCCGATGGCGACATCACACCCACCTGTGGAGGCGGAGGTAGTGGGATCGATATTGCCTGCGACCTTAGTTATACGTATGCTAATGGCACATTGACCATTACCGGAGATGGACTTAATGCCGGTCATATCATCATCAAAGTGTTTGGTCCTTCCTGGAATACGGAATTCCAGTGTTTTGATGACTGTGGGAATGAGATCACGGTTTCCGGTTTAAGCGATGGAACCTATCATATTTCTATAGCGGCTTACAATAGCAGTTGGCAATCTACTTGTAATGAGTTGGTAGATGTCGAATTGGGCAGTAGCAATCCACTGGAAGGACCAGAAACCCAAAGCACCTTGTTTTTTACCCTTGCGAAAGATGGGACAAGTGCTCGCTTAAATTGGGTTGCCAACAACAACCAGCTAAGCCATCATTTTGTGGTAGAACGGTCTGTAAACGGTCTTGAATACGCGCCGGTTTCGACAGTAGAAGCATTGAATGGCGGAGATTTCACCGACTATACCTATGTGGATCATCAGCCGTTGAGTGGGATCAACTTTTATCGAATTCAACAAGTGTTCAATGATGAATCGATTCGGTTTTCCCAAATGCGGCAACTTGTTTTTGAACAGGATTTAAGTCGTATTTCGCTTTTCCCGAATCCTGCTTCTTCAGCAGTATATCTTTCCATTCCTGAATTTGAAAGATCGGGCGCCACCATACAGATACACGATCCTATGGGGCAGTTGAGACATTCGATTCAACTCGATGCCATCCCGGAAGAAGACCTTCTGATCCATACAGCAGGCTATCCAAGTGGTGTGTATTATGTGACCATAAAGTTGGGGGATCAACGAGTGGTTTCTAAAAAACTGGTGGTTCAACGGCTCTAAGGGTTCCTAAAAGGAGCACAACCTTTCGGGAAAACTCTCTCTGCAATCCGCATTTCAATTTTTATTTGGAATGCGGATTGTGTTTTTGCTTTGGGTGGGGGAATGGTTTTGAGGTTTAAACAGGGATAAGGTCTATCTCAATAGCCCCTGTTCAGGCTGGTTACTGGAAAATACCATTATTTATGTGTATTTTTATCCTAAGAGCCAGCGGTTCTCAATTTGAAAATCAATATTTACGTTCTACACAGGGAACTTCGCGGTAGAGGGGCATCAGCACATCAATAATTAGCAAATCAGCAAATTACTTAAATCTAAATTGAGAATTGCTGTCCTAAGAGCATGTCCAAATTTTAACTGCCTGAAAACCAATGTTTTACGAATGCCGCAATAAGCGGCACAGGCTCTGGCTTCAAATCGCCTCGGTCATCCCGATTGCTATCGGGACTCCCTCACCGATTTTTCGCCAGAACCGCAAACTCTTGATTTTCAGTTTGTTATAATTTTAGACAAGCTCTAAAGTCGATTACGTCCACACCGACTACTTCACAACTGCCCGCAAAGCAGTATGCTGTGTTGGTTGCATGGTAAATTTTCATGCTGGCGCTGTGGTCGTCGTGGAACGGGCAACGAAGCATGTCATTGCGGTTGGGCTTTAGGCCGTATTCGTCCAACACACGCTGGATGGGGAGCCGGGACTTGATCTGTTGGATGGTCATTGGTGGTTGCTTTCTCAGTTTATTGAAATAAATATGTAAGAAAATTCAACGATACACTAATGTTTCGCAATGATACAAAATTGTTTCATAAAACAAAACATCTTTGTCGCCAAAAGTATCTTTAGTGTTTCAAAAACCTTCTTTTTCCCGTATCTTTACACAGATTCATGTATTATTTACCTACTACAATGTTTTAAAATGACGAAAATCGGGGATAGAATTAAAGAATTGAGACAGCAGAAAAAACTTACCCAGGCACAGCTTGCTGAGTTAGTTGGCCTTACTTATATACAGATCGGACGCTATGAAAAGCACAAGTCCAATCCTTCATCTGATGTGCTTCAACGACTTGCCGAAGCACTCGATACTTCTACTGATTATTTAATGAATGGAAACAGTGAACAAATTGCCTCTTCAAAAGTCACTGACAGAGATTTGATTAACCTTTTTAAAAAGGTAGAACAATTGAGCGTAGAGGATCAAAATATGGTTAAAACTTTTCTGGATGCTTTGATTACTAAAAGAACTGTTCAACGACTGGCATCTTAATAACTAAAAACCCCCACCCACTCCCAACGCAGTTATTTCGCGTTCACCCACTGCCTCCATCACAGGCCACTCAACCCACCAAGCAGCCCGGAGTGGCCGCACGCCAAGCTACTATCTGCCGCCTGTCCTCGCTTTCTCTCTAAGCAGCCGCCACAACCTGCTGCGGTATCCGTCAGCTAGTGGCTAGCTCACCTCATTTCGGCAGTAGCTTCACAACGTTGTAGTGCGCTCATAAACGCCCGCAGTCTTTCAACCGCCACACACCCATCATCAAGCCTGGCGGTCTATTCGCTGTGCCTGCCTGGCTGCGCCGAGCAGACAGGCTCGCTGCTATTTCCTCCTCAGTCACTGCCACTAAGCCAACACACAAACCTTTCTGCAGTCACTTCGTCAGGAACTCGCATCGCTCGCCCAAAACCTAACCCGCCCACTATAAAACGTTCCCACTCAACTTCCAACAAGAAAATTACAAAAAACCAACACGGCGAGATTTTTTTCTTTCAATTGAATACACCTTTTGATCGATTCAATTGAAAGAAAAAAAAGCCAGCAAAAAAAGTGGAAAGCATGCTTTTCACTTTTTTTGCTGGCCTCAAATTTATCGACCGTAGGTGGAAACCAGTCAACAACTTTAACCCGGCGCGCTGATTCGTGTCGGCGGCCGACCTACCTGTCGGCAGGCAGGCTGGCGGTGGGAGCCGAAGCCTGACAGGGAAAGGGCCTCGTAAAGCCCAAGAGAGGTTGGGTCTATCTGGCAGCAGCGCTAGACAGGCCCGGCTGCCAGTGCGTAGCGTTTGAGGCGCAGCGCAGAGTGGAAGCAGTTTGTTAGGATTCGCGGCGATGGCTGCCATGCCTAACGGCAGGAAATCTGCAACTGAGGCGACCCGGCAGCCTGCCGACCTCTGGTGGGGCCGCCCAAACTAGAGGCAGCGGAGGTACCTGATTGAACTTGGTTCGTCGCGATGGATCAGGGGCCGGGAGCTGACTGTGATAGCTTGTCCCGAACTCGCTTCGGGAAGGCCGGAGCAGACCTCCAGAGGCATGACAGACACGCCCATCGGGCTGGCTGGCGGGACGCTGGACGGCTGCGGAGACCCGACGAACGCCGCTTATCCTGTCTCTTTGTCAATTATCCACTCGCCTAAAATCATTCTTTGTCTTTTGGTTCTACTTCACCGGCCAGAGGCCTATAAAATAGCCCGTCCGAACGCACAACGTCCGAACGAGCTTCGTTTTTTATTCTTTTACTAAGGTGGGCCAAGCGGGGGCACTAGCGGTTTCGGCTAACCAAAAACCGTATAAAAGCGAGTAAAAAAAAAATAAAAAACAATGGATTTAGCCAAACAAAATTGAACCCAACTAAATAAAAAAATGAATATGGACTTTGAAAAAGATTGAAATAGTCAAAAGTAAATGACAATAACCAAATCAGTCCTAATTCAAGGTAGTATAAAAAAATACAAAAAATAAGTTTCCAAAGAAACTTCCCTTGCAATCTCAGGATTCTAAAGGTAATGTAAATTGGAATAACATAAAAAGCTAATATTCCACTATAAATTAGTACCTCCAACAACTCCATTAAAAAATAATTATTTCTTGTTACAGTTACAATTTCGATCACCAAAATCCGTAACAGTTCTTTCTGAATCCTTTGTTTGGATATGAATTTTTGAAATGACCTCCGTTGCATTAACCAACTGTTGAACATTATTCACTACTATCCTCCACTGCTCACTTTGAAACCCTCTTGCTAATGGAGTAGCCAAATAGGTTGCCCAGTTACCTAATGTCGTATGATTTGCTATCTGAAACACCATCGTATTTGAATTAGCATCAAAAGTACCAGAAAATGTAATCTTGCCAGCATCAGGGTGATTAAAGTTAGTTAATCCTTCTACTATTAATGAAACCGGAGCCCAATCTCCACCCTCAACAATCTCTGCTGAAACTGAAAAACTAGATTCTGTTACTTGAACATCAGTAAACCTTACTATACCATTATACGGACCAAATATATCTATTGCCATTCCTTCTCCAACATTCAATACATCATTGTTATCGAATGGATCTTCTATTGGATAGTAATATGCAAAAGGATTGTTTTGAGCCTGACCAGGATCTGTTGAGTAAACTTTTTTTAGTACATCAAAATCCTCCTGAGTTGTTATAGCTTCCAATATAAAAACATTCCATTCAGATTGACCATAACCATCTTCTACTGTTTTTGCTTTTTTATCTTCTAAGCTTTCCCAAAGAGGAGCACTTGGAGTCATTTGACTTGCAGTACCATCCGTAGTGACCAATTCATAATCACTAGTAGACTCTTCTGGATCTGCCTCTTCTAGTCCATCCAAGTCTACTTTCCAAATTGGTTTATTCCCCGCAAACTGATATGGCGTATACCATGGGTAACCTGCCGTCAACGGATCCACCGACAAAAACCGAGCTATCCCTGGATTATATATCCTAAACCCATAATCATAATGCGTAAGATTTCCCCACTCTCCAGAGTCATCCTTCTCCTTACCATTAAACCCATAACAATAATCCGGCCCGCCTCTTTTGGCGACCCTTCACAATATAGCGCTTTTTCAATTAAAAGAAAAAACTACCCCAGCGGATGATGTTTCCACACCGCCTCCTTCAAGCTCCTCAAATTCGTCTGACGATAACGCTCCGTAGATCCCGGATACTTATGACCCGCAAATACCTGCACCCAACGCAAGGGCTTTCCACTGGCCAGCAGATTGGCGATTACACTCTGACGGATCGTCTTGGGGTTCAGCCTGCGATCACTAAACCGCTTTTGAAGCGTGCTGACCAAGTAGCTGATCCCTTCGCCGTTTTCTTCTGTTCCTCGTTTGGTGATGAGCAGTTTATCGGTGGGGACTTGGATCAACTGCGGACGATCTTCTTTGAGGTATTTGTACCCCGTCAGGATTTGAACGGGTTGTAAGACTAGTGTTCGACCATTCAACCGATGGGAGGATGGCAGGTGGATTTGCCCTTGTTCTAAGTCCAGGCTATCGGTGGTCAGGCGGATCATTTCTCCGGTGGTGGGACCCTGGTAAATCAGCAAACTCAGGATCAACTGGTTTCGGTTTTTCAGCAGTTGGTATCTTTCTTTTCTGTCCAACAGACTTTGCAATTCTTCCTTTGTGAACAGGTCTTGTAGCTGAACGTCTTTGCCCGGATTGTCTTTCAGGCGAAGCGAGGCGCAGGGGTGATCGGGACGTTGATCGGTAGCCAGCAGATAGTCGTAATACTTTTTTATGGATTGAAGGATGCGGTGAACCGAAGCGGGGCGTTGGGTTTTCCGGAGGTGCTCCAGGTAAGTGAGGATGTCGGAGTAGGTCGCACTTTTAGCTTTGGGGTTTCTTTGCAGGTAATGGTTGATGTCTCGCTCGTAGGCTTGGGTCGTCGATGTAGTGTATTTGTTAGCCAGATAGGTTTTTATACTCATCATGTAAATAGATTTGCGTGGTTTCTAAATGGGTGTGGCCTAAAAAGTCGCGTACTTGCTCCAGGCTTAGCCCTTTTTCCAACAGGTGGGTGGCGATGGAGTGACGAAGGCTGTGTAAGGTTATCGGTTTTAGGATGCCGGCTTTTTTTAGCAGTGTCTTTAGGCGTTTATTATAACTGCTACCTTTCATCCGGCGCCCTTGATTGTTCATCATAAAAGCGTCCATGTCCGTTAGTTCGGCTTCCGGACCCAGGTAGGGACGCTCTTCGGCTGCGTAGCTCAGCAAGTCCCGCTTGACGCCTTGGCTCAATGGCACTACACGGCGCTTACCCCCTTTGCCTTTGCGCACATATAACACTTTCTTTACAAAATCGATGTCCCGGCGATCCAGTGCCTCTCCTTCGCTTCGCCTCAACCCGCAGCCATAAAACAGACCCAGTATCGACCGGTCCTGGTAGTTCGTACATACTTCATATAATTGCTTGATCTCTGATTGGGTCAACACCACTCTTTCCATGTTCTCCACTTCCGGAAGGACGATCCCGCTCATCGGGTTCATCCCTATTTTTTCCGTTTGCTCCTGCCAGTTAAAATACACTTTCAACCCATACAGATATTGACGCAGCATCGAGGTGCTTAGCCCGCCACCTCTCCGATGGTTGGGGCGCGTTTCGAGGTATTGGGCGTAGGTTTCCATGTCCCTTTTGGTAATAGCTATTGGGGGCTTGTGTACCTTTTCGGTAAATTCTTTTAGAGCGTAGACCATAATGCTGATCGTGTTTTTTTGGTAACCTACCGTATGCAGGTATTTTCTAAATTCTTCTACTTGGGGAGTCATTGTTATATAATTTTGATGGATGAGTAAATTCAGGAGGGCCTGCCCCGTAGGCAAGCGCAGCGCGTCCTTCGGGGGGGGCGCACTTTTTTCGTCTTTTTTTGAGACACTACACTTAACTCTCTGATTGTCAGTCGATAGGGTGTCCCAAAGCGATTGGGACACTGATTCGTAACTTGCTGATTGTCAGCTACTTCGGTGTCCCAAAAGTAACTTCTCAATCCACACAGCCAACAAGGCATACCCGTCCCATGAAAAATGCTAGCAAATTTTGTGCTGTGAGCGCTGGAGGAGTATCTCAGCTAGTGGAGGGATTTTATTTTCGCCTTTTATTCTATCCAGGGTGTAGTCCCAAAAACTAACGCCCAGTTTGCGGCAGGTTTTCTTCAGAGAAGTGAACACATCTCTTGACCTTCTCCCATTTTCGCTTCTGGTTGACCCACTGATTTTTCTTCGTTTGGCGTATTCTCTTATTTCTCGTTCAGAACCATTATTGTGCAGCGATACAAACGGGTAATCCAACACCAGTAACAATTCCCGTTTTTTCTTTTTGAGTTGGTCAACTACCTTATTAAGTGATTCAAAGTTTTTGACTGGCTCACAAAGTTGGTCAAATTGTTTTTCCAGTTTGGCCTTCCTCCGTTTTTGGGCCAATGCGCTTACCTCTTTGTAGGCTTTGAGGTCTTGGTATAACTGCCAGAAGTCATCCATTTTTCCCTCCCATTGTTCTTGATGAATATCATTGCGAATTACCACCTTTTTCAAAGGGCGTTCGGAATGTTTCCAGCAAAGACAATGGGTCAATATCTTGAATTGGCCCGCATCGTCGGCATGAATGATTTTTTCTTTATCAAATCCTGTTTGTATCAAGTGGCCCAACAGCATCCCCTCGGTAATCGTCCGTTGAGCATACGCAGCAGTTATTTTCTTTTCCTTAAAAAAGGTAAATAGCTCCTCTTCCTTGTTTAGTTGTACTCCCTCCGATTCTATCAAGGTGGTTAAGTATATTGGCGGAAGATCATGACCCAAACAATACTCCAGACATTCCTCATTTATTGTGTAACCCTCACCGTCTAACTGCAACACTTTCAGGAAGTTAATCCTGCTTTTGGACTCTGTCGTCCGAAAGTATGTGAACAAGTCTGTGTTGATACAATTGCAAAATCCATTTTTGCCCTGGTGGCGGGAGGAGGTATCATCTGTCCGAATCTCTCCACTTTGCTCTATGCCTACCGCCACTACTTCTAACAACTCTTCTTCAAATTTTTTATTCGCTTTGTCTTCATTCAATATATAGTTGATCTGCCCGGTGGAAATATCCACTCCTATGTCTTGTAAAATTTGATGAATCAACGGCTGAGTTACGTGGCAATTGTTGTACAGGTTTATTACATAAGCCCTTATTACCGGACCAAATTGCCGCCCTTCCAACTCTCCGGGCAACCTGGCCACCACCCGTTGTTTTCCATCAGGACTTTCCCACACTTCACGATCGTATTTTATATTGTGACGCTCTACTTTTACATCCTGAATTATATACGGCTTGTAACCTACAAACTTCCAATCCTCTGGAATCCCCTGGGCTTCTACCTTTTTTTCTTCATCTATGGGGAGGTCTTTTTTCTTCTTTTTCTTTCCTCCATTGTCCTTGGAGCCCTTGTTTTTATTCTTGTTCTTGGGGTTTTTGTTTTCATCCAGTTTACTTGGCTCTATCTTTGGCTTTTTTGGTAGCTTTTTTAAGCGCCTCAATTCTGCTTTTAATTCTTCAATCTCATCGGCCTTATCCTTCAGGTCACTCTTTAGTTTGTTTAACAATGACAATAGGTATTTTACATACGGTATGGCCAATATCGCTTTACTTACTCTTGGTATGTTCTTTTTTTCCGACAAGTTCTTTTTTTTGCAAAGCTAACTTTTTTCCGATATATTTCTCTTTCTTTTTATTTGGGATTGAGAAGTTACTCCCAAAATTTTTGGGACACGCTGGGACACACCAAAGGTCTGCGGGCACTCTCCCTAAATTCTAGCTTATTAGCTTGGCGATTTGATCATAAAGGTGTTTTTTGATCCGTTGGCGAAGCGCTTCGTTGTCATCCCAATAGCTGATTTGGTACGTCAGGCCTTTGTGCTCGGAGCCTCCCACTACGTGGACGTATTCCATTTCCAACAACTCTTTTACAAAACGCGCCAAACTGCTCCTCGATAGATGCAAACCCTGACGTATCTCCCGCTGGCGAAAGATGTATTTCGATGCCTGATCGCCTGCTATGCCCATTAGGTATCTCTTCAACTTTTCGTAAAAACTTCTCAACGGACCATGCAGATCATCAACCTTCAATACAATCGCATCAAACATAATTTCATTGGCCAGCTTCAAGTCATTTTTGGTCGCTATCAATCGGCCCGCCTGGTCTTTTGTTCGTTGATATTGGTGCAGCAAGGTGATCTGTTTTACCAGCTTTAGGTATAGGCTGTTCAGCCGTCTTTCGTCTCGCACGCCGGGCGGTAAACTCAACTTGGGAGCCTGTGGGATCACCACTTCGTAAGCGTGCAACATCCTAAGGGCATCTTGCAAAAACAGCTTTGCTTCCTCTTGCTTTTTCTTATTTATTTTTCCCGCTGCGGATCGTTTCAGGTAATCCAGCACTCGACGGGTTTGTTCTTCGCTTTCGTCTATGGCCAACAAAAAACAGCGGTTCATATCATCCAGATACATCGATCCTTTGGTCGTACACGATAGGCTCGCTATCGGGCCATACACTTCTTTTACATAGCTCCGGTTGTAGCCGCTTTCGTCCTGGCCCGTCGTGCTTTGGCTTACCATCCCTTTACTTTGTAGTTCCCTAAACGATAGATTCGCATCGTCGCTCAGTGCGTCTTTGTCTTCTATCGAGATCAGTTTGTTGGACAGCTCGTACTTGCCGTAATTGTAAAAGGTGTTGTCCGTCGCTCTGGTGATCGGGATGTACCACTCCTCAGGGATGATCGAACACAGTACACTCAATAGATGCGTCTTACCACTCCCGCTCGACCCCTGGATCAGTCCGTGCAACGGTTCCGGCATCCGGGGCGAAGACACTATGCAAAAGCCCAGGCGCCGGTTGTTCTCCTCCCCCACTATCCCTAACAACTCTAACAGTCTGTCTATCTGCTTGAATACATCGGGGCGTTTCCAAAACGCGAGTATTTTGCTTCTTTTGTCTTTTGGTATCGACACTTTTTTCTCTTCTTTTTTGCCTTCTCCGTTTAGGATTTCCTTTCGGTAAATTTCCAACTCATCTGCCAGCGCGTGTAAGTCCAATTCCACCAAATCAGCACGTAGACCCAACCGCTCTGCTATATGCGCAGCTACTTTTTCTACCTGACGATCTTCGTACAAGTCCAGGCCGTTGCGACTTTTTCGCCCCTTATCATTTTCTACTACCAGTGTGATCTTCAGATGTTGCAGGTCTTTGGCACTTGTCCGTACTCCCCCCTTGATATAGTAACGTGCAATGCTTGTTAGGTACACCAGATTACCAGGATCGCTTGTGTCCAACTTATTATATACCTCCTGCTTTGGCTCTTCTGCTTTTGACCAGTCGCCTCCCAGCTTTATTCGCTCCCGCACCAGCTTTACAAACAGATCCTTATACTCCTCATGGCCTACCGCCAGGCTGTTTACGTCTTCTCCTTCCAATATCTTGAGGTAGCTCATTCGGATGTTTCCTTTCAGCCTGCCCAATGTCATCGCATGAGCGCCCATCGCTTTGCGGCCCGCTTCATCTCCATCAAAACAAAACACCACTTCCTCCAACTCCGCCAGTCGTTTGATCGCTTTTAGGTGTTCATTCGTCAGACCGTTTGTTCCGTAC
Organism: Saprospiraceae bacterium; assembly: GCA_965222105.1. Taxonomy (GTDB): domain Bacteria; phylum Bacteroidota; class Bacteroidia; order Chitinophagales; family Saprospiraceae; genus CALGLS01. Next base: position 226,441 of record CBDCTQ010000025.1, read on the forward strand.
AGACTCAATACTGCATAGTCTTCCAAACCCACATTTAGCGGTAGCAACGTCGCCGCATCTATTACGCTTTCTGTCAACAACAACACCTTTACATTTTTCAGAGGATAACCCGGATACAAACCACTCCTGTCAGACTGGTAATAGTGACGGCCTTGCAACGTCGACAGGTTTTTGTTGATGCTGCGACCATACAGACCATTTATGTTCCCTTCCTCATCTACCAGCGGGAAGATGAGGCAGTCTTTGCCCCACGATCCTTTGGTGTACCTGGATTTGTAGCCGATCTCTAATTGCTCCCAATCCAGTCGACGCTCTTCACAGTATTCCTGGGCTGGGCGGTGGCCATGTAAGCTCTTGTGATACCGCCGGAAGGTTTCTACTAACTTGTCTTTGCTCATAATACACTTGTTTTGGTGAGTGGATGGTTTTGGACTTGACATCTGGTGACCACACAGTGACTTGGCTTTTTGGATGGCTTCATGCTTGCCGCATTTTTCTTTTTTCATTATGAAGTCGATTACGTCCACACTTTCTACTTCACAACCCCCCGCAAAGCAGTAGGCTGTATTGGTCACATGGTAGATTTTCATGCTGGCGCTGCGGTCGTCGTGGAAGGGGCAATGAAGCATGTCATTGCGGTTGGGCTTTAGGCCGTATTCGTCTAACACCCGCTGGATGGGAAGGCTTGACTTGATCTCTTGGATGCTCATCGGTGATTGCTTTCTCAGTTGATTGAAAAAAATATGTGAAAAAATTAATTAACCTTTTACGGTCAAAATTAATCCTTTTAACCTAAATCACCAAGTCTTATCCTATTTTTATTTATCGTTTAAGGTTATTATTTTTGTATATATTCAAAATAACAGGCTATTTAAAGCCGTTTACAGTAAATTATTATGATTTCTTTTGGTAAAAAACTCGCTATTCTTCGCAAAGAAAAGGGTATGTCTCAGACCGAACTGGCAAAACAGTTGAACACCTCTGTCTCTGTTATTTCTCGCTATGAACGAGACGAAATGACTCCCTCCATTGATACAGCTAAAAAACTTGCATCATTTTTAGACACTAGCGTAGGATATTTACTCGGTGAGACTGAAGACGATCAATTGCTCAAGGATCCCGAGATGATTAATAGGCTAAAAACTATTCAAGATTTTACAGAACCTGAAAAAGGCCAGGTTTACTTTACCCTCGACGCAGTAATAAGAGAGATTCTAAACAGAAGAACTTATGCTTCTTAATAAATCTAAAACCTTTACTCATGAGCTCTGCAGAACTTAAAAGCACATTACACCGATTAATCGTCGAGACCGACGACATCAATATACTTGTCAAAATCAAAGAGATTTTCTTCGCACTCAAAGAAGGTAAGGTCGATTGGGCCGATTTGATTTCTGATAAGGAAAAACGTATGATTGAACTTGGATTAAAACAATCCAAAGAAGGTAAGGTTATTTCTCACAAAGAAATGAGATCCAAAATCGATCAGTGGTTTGACCAAAAACGCAACTAAATAAATGGACAACATCCAATGGACTGATGTAGCAAAAGAGTCCTATCTAAATGCACTCGACTTGATATTCGAACGATGGTCTTTAGATCATGCTTTAGACTGGGACCAAAAAGTCACAAACATCCTAAAGAAACTCAGCACATTCAAAAACCTATGCCCACCTTCTAAAAAATTTCCGGGGCTACGTAGATGTACCATTACTGAATACACCTCACTCATCTATCGAATCAATGGGGATAAAATCGAACTGATCACTTTCTTTGACAACCGAGCCGATCATCCTTTCTAAAACTAGGTAAACGCACACCCCATAATACACGCTACACGCAATGCTCCTACACCTCACACTGCTCGTAGCTCCGCATTATAGGGCATGCTATCTACTACCAACTTTAAAATTACCAGTAACCCGCAACCGTGTCATTTTTTTTCTTTCAATTGAATACAACCCTAATCCATTCAATTGAAAGAAAAAAAACGCCCATAAAAAAAATGCAAAGTAGTAGCCAAAGGCAATCTACTTTGCATTTTTTTTATGGGCCTCAAAAGGCGGCAATCTTTTCCATTTAAGTTTTTGCACAGAGCCCAATGCCGGCTTTTGATTTCACGTCAGAACAAACACCAGTAAATTCACAACCAGTCAACAACTTTAACCCGGCGCGCTGATTCGTGTCGGCGGCCTACTGGCGGTGGGAGCCGAAGCCTGCCGGGGAAAGGCCCTCACGTTGGCCAGCGAGAGGATGGGGCCGACCGGCAGTGCGCAGCGTTGGAGGCGCAGCGTGGAGTGGAAGCAGCTTGTTATAGACTTGTGCGGATGGCTGCTGGAACTGAGGCGACCCGGCAGGCCGCCCGCACTAGAGGCAGCGGAGGTACCTGATAGCACTTGGATCGTAGCGATGGACCAGGGGCCGGGAGCTGACTGTGAGGAGGCCGGAGTGAGGCCCAGCAACATGACAGGTACGGCCTTGTGCCTACCTGGCGTGATGCTGGATCCGAACGGAGACCCGACGAACGCCGCTTACCCTGACCATGTCATTCCAACACCTGTCATAAATCATTCTTTGACTACTTTTCATAACTCCGGCGAGACGCCTACAAAATGCAAACGCACGACTTTAGAAAAGTCGCGCGAGCATAGGGTTTTTATTCTTTTATAAAGGTGGGGCGAGCGGGGACCTAGCGGGTAAAGTCAAAATTATATTTTTTAAATAATCTGGAATGTTGATCATTGTCTGAATATAAAATATTGATTCCTTTCTTCTTTTTTTGAAGCATCTTTATTTCCTCAGACCTTCGGGCACCTTCAGATATCAACTGTTCAGTATATTCTTTTACTTTTTCCTCACTTACACCAAATTGGTTAAATACTTGTTTTTTTTGATCAGAACTAACAAAAAGACAACCTGGTGTATCATAAAAGTATTTAATGATATCCTTTCGTTTTTCTACATCAACTTTCTCCATAGTATGAATTGATGAAAGTAAATCAATTTCAATAAATTTATAATAAAAATCTATTAAATTAATCAGATCTAACTTGAACTTATCATCATTCGAAATTGAAGTATTGATCACTCTGCTCAAATCGTCAAAAGTCAATTTTGAAAAAAAATGATAATTAACTAAAAACAGTGGTGCAAGGTCAGAATATTTATTTTCAAGAATAGATACAACTGCGTGATATGGATTCGAAAAAAATAATTCAATATTCTCGACTGGGTCAATCCAATTATTACGTAAAAATATTTTATTGAGCATAAATTTTTTATAGCTTAATAGTCTGTTGGAAAATCTTGAGCTTTATTACCAAGTACACGTGTCTCTATAGGTATCAATTCACTTTGGTCTAAAACATCTAACACATCGTCTGTATGTTTGACAGTATTCCCTTTACGAAAATGTCCTGAAACATTATCTACAGACTGGATAACTCCGCCCTTAAAAGATAAATTTCCTGCAGCTCTAACACTACTAGCTCCTTCTGCTAGCTCAAAATGAACCCCTTGGAATTGTGGACCAATTTTCAATTTTCCTTCATTTGTTATTACGAATGCAAAATTACCATTCAGTTTATTGCCAGCGATTTCAAATATCTCTCCTTTTACGGAAAAGTCAAGTGATGTTGTCTTAAAATATGGTGGTAGCTTTTGATCGGCAAATCTTTTAGCTAAAGGAATTGAGTTTAGAAGTTTTGCTTTTGATAATGAAAAACTTGCTTGCATGGCAAGTTTAGCTGTTTTCGTCTTCGGTGTCTTTCCTCTAAACATGGAGAATATTGTCCCTACAAGAGTCAAATTTGCCTCTGTCTTCTCAGCAAGAGTTCCACTTTCATTCACTTCTTTAATTTGATCAGGAATCTGCTTAATGTTTTCAGGAAGTTCTCGGAATGTTTTTATTACATAATTTACACTACCACCTGCTTCATTAATTTCAGCTACCTCTTCAGGTGTTGCTATTCGAATCGGAGCGAGATCATGAATAAGGTTACCAGCGGCTTTAACAGTTCCTTCTAATACTTCTTGAGCATCCTTAATGACAGTCTTCGGTTCCAAATAAGCTTTTAGAATTAGAGGTACTAAGTTTGGTTCAGATCCATCTAAGTCGATCGCCCATATAGGAGTATTTCCAGCAAACTGATAGGGAGTATAATATGCATACTCTCTAGTCAACGGATCCACCGACAAAAACCGAGCTATACCTGGATTATATATACGGAAGCCGTAGTCGTAGTGCGTCAAGTTCCCAAACTCCCCTCCTTCGTCCTTCTCCTTACCATTAAACCCATATCGATAGTCTGGTGTATTGTGTGTCCTACCCGGCATGCTCATCCCAAAGGAATAGTCATACCCTCACCAACCCAACACCCCCTCATAATAACCACCTACCCAACTCTGTCAATTTTACTATGCAGACTCTTTCGTCCGCACTACACGCAATATCGCGTTTTTCAATTGAAAAAAAAAGCCCACTCAACTTTCATTCAACGGATGCAGTCGCTCAATTCGTTCTTGCAAACTCGCCAGGTCCGTTCCTTTATAACGCTGTGTTGAACTCACATTCTTATGACCCGCCATATACTGCACCGTTCGGATGTCGTACCCATCCAGCCACACCGTTATTACACTTTGACGGATTTGGTTGAGCGTCTTAATTCGGGGGTTAATTTTTCGAAGGTGTTTTAACAGGTAGCTTAGGCTGTTGGCCAACTTTTCGCCACTGCCCATACTCACAAAAAGTCGGTCACTCCCGTGGATATTGATCAGTGGTCGAACCTGATATAGGTAATCTTGAAGTGCCGGGATTTGAGCCCCCGGAAGGTCCAGGATTCGACTATTGCATTTTGCCGTTTCGGGGATGCGGATTAGCGCCCTTTGCATATCTACATCTTCTTCACGCAATCGCTCTAACTCGATCCTGCGTAAGCCCTGCCAGATCAACATACCTAATATTGCTTTGTTTCTTTTGCCACTTAAACCACCAGCTTCGTAATTTTCATATACTTGTAACAATTCTTCTACACTCAACAGGCCACCCAGATCTCTTAACTTGTGACGCTGGCCACGTATCCGCAGCTCTCCTGCGGGACTGGGTAGGTTCATGCTTGCGTACAACTTATTGATCGCTATTAGTTCCTGATTGATTGTCCTACTCGCCAGACCCTTACCTTGCTGCCAACCCACCCACTTTAATAGCTCGCTATAGGTCAGCGTTTCCACTTCAAGTCTTTCTTTTTCGACCCAACTGGTGAACCGTAATGCGGCACCTGCATAACTATTGATCGTCCGCGGGCGATGGCCTCGGCTCTTTAGATAAGTCCTGAACTCCTTTAGTTTTTCTTCCATTGCCTTGTCCTTACGTGTGTGTAATGTTGTGTGCTATCTATATGGCGGTGGCCTAAAAAATGAGAGACTTCTTCCAACTCCATGCCGCTTTGTAGTAGATGCGTCGCTATGGAGTGGCGAAGGCTATGTAGACCGATTTCTTTGGGTAGTCCGCAAGCCTTTACCAGTTCTTTTAACCGCCTTAACATCGTCTGGCCATCTACACTTTTTCCTCGATCAGTAAGGAATAAATTGGATGGGGAGTTTTTTCCAGCCAGTAGTTTTCTCGCTCCATACATATACCTTTCCAGGTCTCGGCTTACGCTTCCAACCATCGGTACATAACGCTCCCAACTGTTTTTTGTCTTTCGCACATGCAGCACTTTCCTTTCAAAAAGAACGTCACCTGTTTCCAGATTCAGCCCTTCGCTTCTTCTCAGCCCACAGCCATAATACACGCTCAACATCGCTCGATCCCGGTCCCCTAATGGATCAGGGCTACACATTTTATACAACTGCTTTATCTGCTCACCACTCACCACCAGCTTTGGTTTTACTTCATCTTTACCCAGCCACGCCAGTTCTATTTTTTCACTCAGTTCACCTTTTAAGCGCAAGTACTCAAACAGCAGATTCAACGAATACCGTTGCTTGTTGATATGCGATTTACTCAAACCTCCTCCACGTCTTTGGTTTGGACGCGTTTTAAAATAGGTCATGAAGTCTTGTGCTGACGATTCATCTATTGCCCTGCCTTTTTCTTCCAACCAGTGCAAGTACTCCCGCACATAACCGGGGAAGCTGTACACACTCTGACTACTGTAACCTAAATGCTCCAACCATTTCCCGTACTCTCTTTCCAGTATCATAAATCGATCTGTTTTTAAGGGTAGTTTCTTCATTTTTTTAACTGCGGGGAGGGTACCTATTAGACCTTTTCGGTGGCACACTGGCACACTTCTCCTTTCTTTTTGATTTTCAAGTAATTAAGTGTGCCATTTCTTTTTTGGCACACTGTGGCACACTGGCACACTCATTTTTTCGACTTTAGCTCTTTTACCAAACTATCCAACACCGTGTTTACATTCTCTTTTAACTCAGCATATGAACTACCACCATCTCCTAACTCATACTTTAATCCACCACTATACCGATTACCTCCATGTATGGCCACATATCCGTATGACCTCAACTCTGATAAATAACGATACACCGTCCTGGGCGCAAGGCGCAGACCCTTTCGCACTTCGCCTGTCGTAAAGCTGCTCTTGTTTTCACCCCCCAACCATTCTTTCAATCGCTCATAAAACCGACGCGAGGCTCGACTTACCAACTCATCACTCTTGGCTAACAGCACATCTTTTAACAACGCGTTGGCTGCCTCGATGTCTGCCAGTGCTGTCTCGATATAAGTCTCCCCCGTTGTCGGGCATTGCTTTCTTTCGCGTTGGTATTGATGGTAAAAAGTCACCGTTTCTATGAAGTGCAAATATTGGGCATTAGTGCGTAGGGGCTTAAAACATTCCTCCGGTATGCGCAGCTTTTCTGCGTAGGGATTTCGCACCTTGATTGGTTGTAATACTCTTTGCACGTCCTTCATAAATTCCCGTAGTTCCTCCTGTTCTTTTTCATGGATCAGCCCCGCTGACATTCGTCTTTGTTGATCCATTATCGCGCGGGCTTGCTCCACTCCTCCATCTGGATAGATAGGGATACTTCTATTGGCATTGTCTTCGTATAAGCGGTCGCGCGTGGTCGTCGAGGCCAGACTGATTGGGCCATGAACTTCAACTCGTATTGTTTCCATCTTGCCGCTGGCATCCTTGTTGACTACCAACTTCGATACCCACTTTTTACTCATCAACTCACGCAATATATACAGTACTCCTTCTGCCCCGTCCAGGTCTTCTATCAGAATCAACTTATGCCGCAAGTCTCCGTTTTTGATATAGTAAAAAGCATTGTCTGTGGAGGCTGTACACTGGATCACTTCTTCATCTGGCATCAGTGCCCCGATGCGTTCCTGCAGATAGGTTTTACCCGTACCACTGCCGCCCATCGTGATGACGTGTAGCGGAGTTTCTCGAAGACGGGAGGTAAAACACAGATACATTAATAAGCGATTGACTCGCTCTCCTACTACACCCGTTTTTTCTATATCTGCATTTGTTCGCCTCAATAGATTTTTTGCTTTTAGATATTTGATCGCTTTTGCTTTTCTCGCTTCGCTCAACTCTACTTTTTCCCCTCCCTTTTGGATGCGCATTTGGTTTAGTCGATAAGCCTCCACCTGGTCAACCAGTTTTTGCAACGCCGTTCGCATCTCTCCACTTCCCACATCCAACCGATCCGCTGCTTTTCTGGCGTAGCGTTCCAATTGGTCATCGTTATATAAATCAAAGCTATGCCGCAAACGGCCTCGGCTACCTCCTGGACACTCCACCTTTAGTGTCACGCGCAACCGTTCAATATTGGTCATGCTTATACCGCCTATCAGACTGAACAACAGTGGTGGGTATTCATAGGTTAGTAGATTTGGATTACTCGTGATTAATTTTCCTGACCGACTGACTTGGGGCTTGGGCGCTTCTTCTCTTTGCTTTTCCGGTTCATTCAACACAACACGTTTTTCTAACAACGCTTTTAACACCCCTCGCTCATGGCCCTGGATTAAACTGTTGATGTCTTCGCCTTTTGGCATCGGTACGTAACTTATCTTTACCATCTCTTTTATTTTTGATTTATAAAATATCTTTCCATTTTTTCGCGCCCATTTCTCCGGCCTCATCTCCATCAAAATACAGCGTGATTTCTTGTAGTTGCTTTAGCCCCTTTATCACTACTTCATGCTCAGTGCCTATGATCTTCGCGCCATACACCGCCAGCACACTTACATCCTCTCCCAACTCGCCCTCCTGGATCAAACTCGCTGCATCAATTACACCCTCCGTTAGAATCAGGTGTTTGGTCTCCGGTTTTGGATAACATGGATATAAACCGCTTCGACCCTTTTTGTAAAAGTGCCGGTTGGTTGCATTTGGATAAATACTACGGCCATACAAACTACTGATCTGACCAACTTCATCGCGCAGCGGGAACACCAGACAGCTTTTTAGATAGTCGTACTTGCCATTGTTGTAACCCATTTCAACCCCATCTATATCTAAGCCGCGACTCTTGGCATAAGCCAGTGCTTTTTTACTTCGCTTTAGACTCCCCTGCATTTTGGTGAACACTTCCAACAGGCTTTCTTCCCGGTAGCCGATCAACTGTTTGCCTAATAATATCGCCTCATGCTTGCCTTTACCTTGAAGTAATTCCAATAGCTGCAACTGATCCCCACTACCCGCACTGCACTTGGTACTAAAGCAGCAGTAACTATTTGTCTTTGGGTAAATCTGCAGACTTGGGATTTTGTCATCGTGGAAGGGGCAGAGTAATAGGTGGTTGCGGTTCGGTTTGAGATTGAAGTGGGACAGCACCGTTTGGATACTTAGGTGATTCTTTAATTCCTGGATGCTCATACTATGTTTTCAATTGAAAGAAAAAATTTGAAAAAATATTTTTGCGACTTAAACGTCGCACAATACTACTAAAAAGAAAATCCAAAAACAAACTTTACATAGCAAAAAATATCTCATAGGCTACAATTTCTTTGACAATCAGATACTTTTTAGGTATTTTTAGGCATAAAAAATTACTTTTATGCAACAATTAGGAGAAAGAATTAAGTACTTAAGAAAACAAAAAGGGTTGTCGCAAACCGACTTAGCCAATCAGGTTGGCATCTCCTATGCACAGGTCGGGAGATACGAAACTAAAGGAGCTCAACCCTCTGCAGAAGTTGTAAAGAAAATGGCGGATGTCCTTGGTGTATCCCCTGACTACTTAATTAATGGCTCTTCAGAGGAACAAGCTCACGCTAACTTAAACGATGCCGAACTTATTCAGCAATTTAAAGCTGTAGAGCAAATGGGAGAAGAAGACAAAAATGTAATTAAGCAACTAATCGATGCTTTTATAACTAAGAAAAAAATACAGCAACTTGCTTCCTAAAATTTTAGATACAATTCTATGAAAATCACGATCAACATAAAAGACAGCAAAGTAAGTTTCTTCCTCGAACTACTTCAAAGTTTTGATTTCATCACCGTTGAAAAAACCGAAGATGAAAACAATACCCTATCTGATGCTCATAAGAAAATTTTGGATGAACGTTTAGCTAACTACAAAAGCGATCCGGATAAACTCCTGGATTGGGACGACATCAAAAAGGATTTGAAAGGAGAGCAATAACCTCTCGCTGCAGAACAAACACACTATGACCTACGACATCAAGTTCTTTCCTGAAGCTTACATTGATATTCAGGAAGCTAAAGCCTACCATAACGAACGAAAAGACAAGCTCGGCGAGGAATTTTTCCAACACGTTGAACAAGCCATCGAACGACTAAAAACCAACCCCTTCTTGTTTCAACGTGGATATCGAGGTATCAGAAAAGCTCCCGTCTCCAAATTCAACTACTCTGTCTTTTACTTCACGGAACAAAAAAGAGTCATCGTTATTGCTGTACTTTTCAACGGCAGAGATCCACAAAATTGGAAAGATAGAGTTAAATAAACGCACGCCCCATAATACACGCTACACGCAATGTTCCTATTCCTCACACTGCGCGTAGCTAAGCATTATCGGGCATGCTATTTCCCTCCAACAATAAAACTACCAATAACCCCGCAATCGTGTAATTTTTTTCTTTTCAATTGAATACAACCTTAAACCATTCAATTGAAAAGAAAAAAACACCAGCAAAAAAAATGTACCGCATGCGGTAGCATTTTTTTTGCTGGTTTCAAAAGGCGGCAAATAATCCAACCCTCAAATATTTAAACAGACTTCTATTGCCGGCTTTTGATTTTACGTAAGAGGGAATACCAGAAAATTCATAACCAGTCAAAAACTTTAACCCGGCGGGCAGATTCGTGTCGGCGGCCTACTGGCGGTGGGAGCCGAAGCCTGACAGGGAAAGGGCCTCGTCTGGCCAGAGAGAGGTTGGGCCCGGCTGGCAGTGCGTAGCGTTAGAGGCGCAGCGTGGAGTGGAAGCAGTTTGTTAGGATTCGTCGCGATGGCTGCTGGAACTGAGGCGACCCGGCAGGCCGCCCAAACTAGAGGCAGCGGAGGAACCTGATAGCATTTGGATGGCGGCGATGGTTCAGGGGCCGGGAGCTGACTGTGAGGAGGCCGGAACCAGACCCGGCAACGTGACAGCTACGGTGTTAACCTAGCTGGCGCGGTGCTGGAAGCTGGTGGAGACCCGACGAACGCCGCTTTTCCTGCTTGTCATTCTACCACCAGTCAAAAATTATTCTTTAGGCTTTTGACTCTACAACACCGGCCTGAAACCTAAAAAATAGCCTGCAACGACTTGCAAAGCCGATGTAAGCATATTATTATTTATTTCCTTTAGTTAAAGGTAGCGCTAGCGGGGTCAAGGTTGTTATACAATGTTAAGGAGTCTAAACTATACATCCAAAACTCCTTTCTTGATGGGCGATAAACTTCTGTTTCCTTATAACCTTTCTCCTTCTTACGATAACGAACCTTCTTATAATTCTCAATTCTATCATTTTGATCAACACTATTTAAATATTCTTCCCATATCTTTCGTCCAAAAATCGGGTTAAATTTTCGCTTTTCACCAATTACTCGGTAATATCCTGTTATTAAAATCGATTTATCTTTGATAATACCAGTGTAATGGTCATTAATTCGAAAGGCATGATAATATTGCTTAATAAAAAGCTCTTGCTTCATGTAATCGGAAAAATCAATAACTAAGTCTAAAAAATAATCTATTCCCAAACTGTCTATTTCATCTGGCAATGGGTATTGAACTAATGTATCATATTTTATTACATAATGAGGCCAATAAACGGTATCTGCATGAATATTAATAGATAGAGTAAAAGGTTCTCTTAAAATATCCAAACTCCTTGGTTTTAAGGTCTTGATTTTTCTAACAAAGTTCTTTTCAAAAGATTTTATTAATCTCTTTTTTTCAAAATATCCCAAGTCACTATCCCATTTAGTCTTCTTACCTTTTTCTCCTGCTGAAATTAACGTTACCTGTGATTCCCCTCCTATTCTAATTTTAAATTGATCCCCAATTTTGGGTATTCTAAAATAAATCCATCCAGAAGATTTATCTACTCGAGGAGAGTATTCATGATTGCTCAATAAAATTGAGTCTATTATACTCACTAAATCATTATTACTAAATTCAAAATAATAAGACTTAATTTTACCATGAGTACCTCCGCATCCACACAAAAATAGAAACAATGCAATTACAATAATGTATTTCATTATTTCTTTTTCTTTTCAAAGGATACCGGTTGAGTAGGTGTGTTATCAATTGGCTTAGTTTCAGATAACATTTCTTTTAACCTTTTTCTTAATGCTGGGGATAAGTCTTCAGTGATATGAAGATCCGTATTCACCCTGGATTTTTTCATTACTAATCTTTTAAATCCGAAACTTACTTCCTTCGCTCTTTTTAAAGTCTTTTTAGAGACTGGTTTTCCCGTATATGGATCAATTGCTCCCTCTTCAAACATTTTAATGGTCATATTCGCTCTTTGAATTAATGCAATGTCAGCAGGTATTGTGTTTTTATCCACAACAGCACCGTGGAATCCTGCAGCTTCAACCAATCCATAGTCTTGATCATGCCTCCTTGCGGCAGCATCCATTAAGTCTTGTGGCTCTCTTCTCAAATCATCCTCGTCTTCCCCTACTGTAGGGTTATTCGGACCTATATAGGTTGATCCCCACCAGTTCTCGTCATATACAGCAATTAGCTCATTATCACCATCAACAAATCCACCATCGAAATCTCGACGCTCAAGTATCCGTTCATTATTTGCATCAAAATATTGATACTGAACCATTCCTAATTCTTCTTCTGGAAACGCCCTACCTGTTCTTTTATCAGTTTTCATTATTGAAAAGCCTCCATGTCCTGCTACTACAGTTACTTCTAAGTTATGGATCTTTTTAATGAGTGTAACTGAATTATCTTCATGCCTTCTATATTGAAATATAAACTCTTCTAACCCATCTAGGTCTATTGCCCATATGGGCTTATTTCCTGCAAATTGATACGGTGTATACCAAGGATAGTCCGGACTTAACGCATCCACAGACAAAAACCTCCCAATCCCAGGATTATAAATCCTAAAACCATAATCATAATGAGTAAGATTCCCAAACTCTCCGGAGTCGTCCTTCTCTTTTCCATTAAAGCCATAACGGTAATCCGGACTGTTATATGTCCTATTTGGCATGCTCATCCCAAAAGGACAGTAATCATTCACCAATACAATCTCCCCCTCCTAACACCCACCCCCACAATATGCCGGATTCTAAATATTGGGCTCATTCGCCCACTCCCACAATATACAAAAAAAACTCAACCATCCACCCTAACCCGAAACAACAACTTGTACAACACCGGCACAAACAACAGCGTAATAACCGTAGCAAACAACAACCCCACCATGATCGACACCGCCATCGGCTCCCACATCAATCCCCCACCTAGATATAGGGGTATCAATCCCAGGGTGGTCGTAAAGGTGGTCAACAAAATGGGACGAAAACGCTGCTGCGCAGCCGCCACCACCGCATCGTAGGGCTTGCGACCAAACTCTTCCTGCTCGATCTGTATCCGGTCTAACAATACAATCGCATTGTTGATTACAATACCCGCCAAAGAGATGATCCCCAAAAAGGCCATGAACCCAAAGTAGGATTTAAACAACAACAACCCCAGGATCACTCCAATGATCCCCAACGGTATGGTCAACAATACCATCCCCGTTTTCCTAAAGGAGTTGAACTGTAATACCAACAACAACAGGATGATGAACCCCGCCAACGGCAATTTGGCCACCACCGCCCCCATCGCTTCGTCACTTTGCTCCGATTCGCCCCCCAAAGTGTAACTGTATCCGCTTTTCCAATTCTTCGATTCCTCCTCCAGCCAGGGCGTTATGGCAGTTGTCAGATCGGAGGCCGTAAACCCACTCATCGCATCGCAACTCACCGTCACCGACCTAAATAGATTGCGTCGTAGTACTTTGGCATTTTGCCATTGAGGCGATATTTGTGCCACCTGTTGTAGTGGGACATTCGCTCCCGTGTTCTGTGAAAAAAGGTTGATGCCCGTCAAATCCATCGCATCGATCTGCTCACTCCCCTCTGTACGCATAATGATGGGAATGTTGTCGTCGCCTTCCCGATAAGAACCGGAGTTGAAACCGTCCAGGTCAGAGAGGTTTGGAGCGATATGGCAATGTCCTGATTGGTGAGCCCCGCCCGGTTGGCATTGTTCTGGTCGATGTCGATGATGAATTTTTTGATGCGGGGACCCCAGTTGTCCGATATGTTGAACGCCCCCGGCGTGGCCGCCAACTGCTGCTTTATTTTTTCCGAAAGGGTAAAGAGCTCCCGCGGACTGTCGCCCGACAGCCGGATCTCCACATCGCTGCCACCCCCGCCCCCACCTGCCAGCGGACCCTACGGTGACATCGGCATCGGGTAGGTGTGTAAAACAAAAGTCCTGCATTTTTTCCACCACATATTCATTGTCTTCAAACGAAGAGGTATTCAACAACATGTGCCCGTAACCCGAATTGGCCTCGCCTGGCTGATAACCCAGGTCGTACGACGATGGCCCCTCGCCAATAAACGTCGACCAGTCTACGATCCCCTGGCTTCGGCTTTCATCCACCAATAACTCCCTGCGGATGTAGTCTTCTATCTGTGTCATCACCTCTTCCGTCTGCTCAATTTTGGTGCCCAGCGGCAAATTCAAATCAAGGGTGACCAGGTTGCGGTCGCTGTCTGGGAAAAATATGAACGGCAACCGGCCGAACAACGACAGACTTCCCACGAATAAGGCAATGATAAACAAGGTAAACAACACCGGCCGCCGCAATACGCTTTCCAGCAAACGCTTGTACCAAACGTTCAACCGGTCGAACAAACCGGGTCTGGCTTCACTGCTCTCCTCTTTGGGCTTGACCCGGATAAAACGAGCCCCCAGAAATGGCACCATCGTCATGGCCAGTATCCACGACGACAGCAAGGCAATGCTGATCACCGAAAACAAAGGGCCCATCATCTCTCCCATCGTATTTTCCGCAAGGTAAAAGGCCAGGAAAGCAGCCGAGGTGGTCAACGAAGATACCAGCAGTGGCACCATCAATTCGCCACAGGCGGCTATGGCGGCATCGAAGCCGCTCATCCCCTCTTCCATTTTGACCATCATCGATTCCGATACCACGATGGCGTTGTCGACCAACAATCCCAGCGCCATGATCAAGGCCGCCAGGGATACCTGGTTGAGCCCAATGTCGAGCAGCCCCATGATCCACAAACTCATGATCATCGCCATCGGGATCAGGCTGGCGACCACCAGGCCGGTGCGCACTCCCAAAAACAACAACATCACCAACAATACAATGCCGACAGACTGAAGCACATTGTTGAGAAAATCGCTGACTTTCTCGTCGACGTAATAGTCCTGCCCTGCCATCCGCGACAATTTCAACCCTACCGGAAGTGTATTGTTGAATTCTACCAGTTTTTCGTCGATCACCTCGCCCAGTTGAATGAGGTTGGCGCCTTCGCGCAAGGCCACCGCGATGGCGATGCCGGGGTTGCCGTTGATCCGAACGATCTTTTCCTTCGGCGATTTGTAGGCCCGGGTGATGTGGGCAATATCTCCCAGCGGAATGGTAGAGCCAGTGGCCAGGCGGATCAGGGTTTGACGAAGGTCGTCGACCGACTCAAAGTTGCCGCTGGGCTCCAGAGCAATGCGTTCTTTTCCGAGGTTGACCTGTCCGCCCGAGTACACAATGTTGGTGGAGGCGATGATGTTTTGCAGTTGAGCGGAGGAAAGCCCCAGCTCTGCCAGCCGCGCATTGTCGAACTCCACATAAATATGCTCCGGCAGTACGCCTTTGATCTCCACTTCCGCGGCATCGTCGAGCTTGACCAGGTCGTCGCGGATCTCTTTGGCATAGGTTTCCATTTCGGCATTGGAGAAGCCGTCACCTTCGAGGCCAAGCATGATGCCATATACCGTCCCGAAGCCGTCGTCGTTGATCTTGGGGGGGCGGCTGCCATCGGGCAATTCGTTTTGTATGGCCTCTACTTTTCGGCGCAGGCGGTCCCATACGGGCTGGAGGTTCGCTTTGTCGATGTCGGGTTTGAGGCTGACGGTCACCACCGAGAGGCCAGTACGACTCTCGCTGGTCACGTCGTCGAGTTCGGGTAGTTCCTGGGCCACCTCTTCCATTTTCTTGGTGATGAGTTGTTCGACCCGGTCGGGAGAAGCGCCGGGAAACTGGGTCACCACGGTAGCAATACGGATGGTGTAGGGAGGCATGCTGTCGCGCGAAAGGGAGCTGTACCCCACCAAACCCATTACGAATATGACGGCCAGCACCATGATGGTGACGCGGGTGTTTTCGAGGGCTAACTTGGTAATGTTCATCTATGTAGTTCGTTTTTCGTTATTCATTTTCCATCAGCTTGACCTTCATGCCCTCCAGCAACGACTTTAGGCCGGAGGTAGCCACCAGGTCTCCGTCTTTTACCCCCTCCACTACTTCAAATCCGCTGGAGGAAAGCGGCCCGATTTTCACGGGTTTCTTCTGAACCGTGTAAACGTTGTTATTTTGCACGAGCAGGTATACAAAATTGGAGTCGTGGTCTTTGCCAACGGCGGCTACCGGCACGTAGGTTTTGTTGGGGCCTTTTTTGGTATCGCTTTCGCTAAAATCGAAATGGACGTGGGCGGCCATACCAGGGCGGATATCTTCGGAGGGGTTGTCGAGCCGTATGATCACCGGGTAAGTGGATCCTCCGGCGGTACTAAAACCGACTTCAGACACCTTCCCGGAAAAATCTTTTTCCGCCAGGACTGAAAAATGGACGTCTACCTCCTGTCCTTTTTTGACGTTGGCGATGACCACCTCCGGGATGCCCACCCGCACTTCGGGGTTGTTGATGGCGTTGAGTACAGCAATAGGTGAGCCAGCCCCTACAAATTCATTTTCCTCGACATTGATGGAGGTGATCACCCCGGAGAAGGGGGCCAGCAACCTCGAGTAGGATACCTGATTGCTCGACGATTCGACCACTTTTTCGCTGGCAGCAGCGGAGGCTACGGCGGCGTTGTAGGCGGCCTCTGCGGTTTCGAGTGCGGCCTTCACCTGCTCGAATTCACTGAGGGAGACGCTGTTGTTTTCGTAGAGCTTTTCGACGCGCTCGTAATTGGCCCGGCTGGTGGTCAGTTGAGTTTGGGCGCTTTTGATCTGGGTTTCGGCGCTCAGCCAACTGCTCTTCGACTGCTCCAACTGCACCTGCAAGTCGGTGGCATCAATCCGGGCAATCAACTGGCCTTTTCGCACCCGGTCGCCCACCTTTACCGGCAGGGAACTGATGTTGCCATTTACTTTAAAACTCAGCTTGGTTTCTTTACTCGACTGGACGGTGCCGGAGTATTCCTGATTGATGGAACTGCCCGAACGGATCACCTTGCCATACTTGATCGGACGGACTACCTCTACCAGTTCTTTTTGTTCTTCTTTTCCGCCACAGGAAAATAACAATACACTTGCGAAAGCGCAGAAAAAGGAATAGATGGAAATTTTCATATTGTGATTTATTGTTTATTAATGTATCGGCCGGGGTCACCTTCCGGCCATCGACGCCGAAGCCCTCTTGGTTCCTTTTTTCATTCCGAAACCAAATGGGTCTGAAGTGCCTGAAAAAAATCGTTGCGCTCGCCTTCGGAGGCCAGGAAGTAGTAAAACCCGATGGACCGCTCCAGGTTCAGAAAGTCGAGGATGAAGGTGTAGATGGCGTTGGTGGCGCCCAGCTCTGCCTGGAGGCCGCTGTTTTGCGCATCTATCAGGGTGGTGATGTTTACCTGTCCCTGGTTGTAGGCATCCTGCACGATGTCGAAGTTTTGGGTGGCGGCGGTAGCAGCCTCTCTCGACAGGCTCACCCGGCTGAAGGAGACGAAGATGTTTTCCATGTTGGAACGGATGCCCAGTTCCAGTTGGTTGCTGATGTTCTTGCGGGTCATGGCCAGTTGGTCGAGTATCAGGTTGCTTTGCTGGAGTCGTTTTTTGCGGAGGTTGCCCTGAAAAATGGGGTAGTTGGCGCCCAGGCCGATGTTCCAGGTGGTTTCGTTGTCTTTTTCTTCAAAAATTTCAGGTATCTGATATTTTGCCAACACTCTGTTGGCGGAGCCGCTCAGCGAGATACCGGGTAGGTAAAAAGCTCGTTGGTTCGACAGTTTCAATCGTTCCTGGATGTCGATGTTATTGTCGATGAGGTCCAGTTCGGGCAGGCGGTTTTTGGCGTAAGCCACCAAAAAATCGGTAAACTGCTGGAGCTTACCATAGTCATTGACCAGTTGGGTGCGTTGGTCGGCAACCAGCAATAGTTGGTCTTCCAGGGTTTCGTCAGCTACCGAAAACTCTTCGCCGATGGGGCGGTTGAGCAATTGGTTGAGACGGTATTTGGCCTGCTGTACGGAGGCGTTGGCCTCGTTGAGGTCGATGTTTTTGGTGGCCAGTTCGGCTTCCCACCGGTAGAGATCGGTCACGCCGGCATAGCCGATGGCCGACTTGGACTTGGCGATGTCGAAGTTTTCGCGGGTCACTTCCACGTTTTTTTGTTGGATGGCCAGGTTGGTTTGCGCCCGCAGGATATTGAGGTAGGCTTCGGCCACGTCGAGGATCAGGTCCATTTGGGTTTGGCGGAGTTCGTATTCCTCTCCGAGTTTCAGCATTTTCTGAACGGCGATGTTGGCCAACAATGGTTCTACAAGGATCACCTGCGACACGGAGGCTGACCCAATCCAGTTGATCTCGCCCTGATTGCCCTGGTAGGTAAGTGCGGTGAGTTCATCTACTGCTGAGAGGCTTGTCGACACATCGGCCTGTGGCAGATAATCGGAGCGGGCGATCCCGATCTCGGTGTCGGCGATGGGAATGTCTTTGGCAGCCAGTTGAATATCGAGGTTCGATTGGAGGGCTTGCGCCAAAACAGACTGGAGGGTGTATTGTTGGTCGGCGTCGTTGTTTTGGAGGTTGACCAGAGTGGCATCGGCCATGATGTTGAAATCGGGATAAAGGCCGATCTTTCGGGCGGTAGCCATATTGATGAGCAGATTGTCTTTGTAGGTGTCGATCCCAACGGGAATGTCGGCGGCTTGTTGGCCTTCGGCAATTTTCATCACATTGAGGGCGATGCGGCGGGGCAGGAGACTTAGGTTTTGTTCGGTCTGGTAGCCGAGCAAGGCACCCCGGTTGATGTAGGTATCGCCAAAAAGGGAGATAGACGGTATTTTTTTGGCATTGAGCAAGTCGAATAATTGCGCAACGACGCCGCTGCCTTCGGGGCCAAAAACGGGCAATACATAAGCCGCATCGGTTTCGGCATCCAAGCGATTGGGGTCGGAGAGCAACGAATTGTAATTGTACTGTTTGACAGTGACGGCTTCCTTGTCCAGGTTGGTTTCTATGAGTCTTTTGAAATAATCGGCTTCCCGGGGAGTGACCAGGTCGGAGGAGATCAGGGCCAGATGTTTATAGGGCCTTACGCGATAGAGGGTCTGGAGGTCGCGACTGATATTGAAGGGCGACTCTATATACACAAAATTGGGTATGCCCGATGTGCCTTCGGGAGTTTTGGCGATGTTTTGAAGTTGGAGATTGGTGATGATAGAGGCGATGCTGGGTTTGGCGAAAGCTGACTGTTCAGCCACCAATTGGGAGGCCAGCGACCCCAGGCCGATGACGATGTCGTTGTCGGAATAAGCCGTTTTGAGGTTTTCCTGCAATCTTTGGAATTCGTGCGCTCCGGTGTAGTCGGTATATTCGACGGTGTATCGGTGGCGCAGTAGTTGGTCGATCTCTTCCAGTACCGTTTGGTGAAAAGACTTTTCGAGGGCGGTGGCGATCGTTCCATCGTGCAGAACACCGATGCGTAGATTGGGTTTGTTGGTGGGGAGTGTGGTTTGGGCATAGAGGTGAAGCCATCCCAGGCAAGTGAGGAGTAAAAGGAGTTTTCTCATGTCAGCAGGTTAGTAGTATGTATTTTGGCGAAGATAGGGGAATCTGTAATCTTGTCAAAATAGCGGGCGATGGATTTTGATCTTGACACTTATAAAGTTCAAGAGCAAAGTTTAAACGGTGCGGCGATTGGCTTTCGGTTGCTCATCTGATAAATGCAATTTCCAAACAATGCACCGCTCGTTAACAGCCGTGGGGTGTAGGGCACACTCCTTCACCCTTTGCTATTACACGGGCAAAGGTTTCGGGCTCTGCCCGGCGAGAGCGAGGATAAGTTCAAACACTGCGATGATTAACACTGGTCATCGAAGTCAAGGACTTCGACGAACGGTGTCACAGACTTCGACGAGTAGAGCGCA
Source organism: Saprospiraceae bacterium (assembly GCA_965222105.1). Lineage (GTDB taxonomy): Bacteria > Bacteroidota > Bacteroidia > Chitinophagales > Saprospiraceae > CALGLS01. The sequence goes on from CBDCTQ010000025.1 coordinate 246,291, forward strand.
ACGATATAAATACCAAAACCGGGATTTTCATCCTCCTTTTTCTAAAATTCATCTAAAAAACAGGGCATTTTAATATTTTTTTGATAGCTTTGTAATATCATTTTAATATCATAAAAATCAAGCCTTATGGAAAAACGACTTGCATTTCGCCTCTCCGGTTATCTGATGTTTTTGGTGTTGTTGTTGGTCATTGCCGGTACTATCTATATGACGTTCACCACCCAACATCCACTGTATGCCTTCATAGGGGTGCCCACCATCGCTTTTATAGCCAAGGGATTCTTCATCGTTAATCCCAACGATTCAAAAGTTTTCACCCTTTTCGGGAAATACGTCGGCACCATGAAAGACAATGGTTTTTTCTGGACCAACCCGCTTTACACCAACCAGAAGATTTCGCTTCGCGCCCGCAACTTCGACAGCGAACGCCTTAAAGTCAATGATAAATTGGGGAACCCCATCATGATCAGCGTCATCCTGGTGTGGCGGGTGCAGGAGACCTTCAAGGCGGCCTTTGAAGTAGACCATTACGAAAAATTTGTGACCGTACAAACCGACGCCGCTGTGCGCAAACTCGCCGGGCTGTACTCCTACGACAATTTCGACGATGAGCAGGAGGAGATCACCCTCCGTTCCGGCCTTACTGAAGTGAACGTAGCCCTCGAAAAAGAACTCGACGAGCGCCTCGCCATCGCCGGCATAGAAGTGTTGGAAGCCCGCATCGGCTACCTGGCTTACGCTGCCGAGATAGCCAACGCCATGCTCAAACGCCAGCAGGCCGAAGCCATCGTTGCCGCCCGCTTCAAAATTGTGGAAGGCGCCGTAGGCATGGTGGAAAGCGCCCTGGAGCTTCTGTCCAAAAAAGACATCATCGACCTCGACGAAGAGAAAAAAGCCGCCATGGTGAGCAACCTGATGGTGGTACTTTGCTCCGACAAAGATGCTACGCCGGTGTTGAACACGGGCACCCTTCATACGTAATATTCGTTTCACAACCAACAGACCAATGGCTAAAAAAAAGTTTGTATTACGAATAGACGAAGAGACGATGAAGCTCGTGGAGAAATGGGCCGCCGACGAGTTTCGCTCGGTCAATGGACAGTTGGAATGGATGGTTACCAAGTGCTTGAAGGATGCTAAGCGGTGGCGAAAGGGGGATGGAGATTGAGGAGGAGTATTATTGGAGGGTAGGGTTCATCGAAGTTGAATGCTTCGACGGGCGGGGGTATCAGAAAAGCCCCCGTTTCTAAATTCGTAAGCTCAAACTAAAATCAGACGAAAGAGCAAAAATATGAAGAAAAAACTAATAAAAAAAAGGGCATAAAATCTGGGAATTAGGAAAAAAATGTTGAACGTTGCATATGGGATTAAAGTCAATAATACGATTAGCTTTATCCACTTTCTGGTCAATGCCGAAGAAAGAGCTAGTAGGTATAATTGATGTGTTACGATAAAAGTATCTGCTCATAGAAAAGGAAAAAAACGAGTTTACAACAGGAAAATGAACAACTAAAAGCCGAGCTAGCTCGCTATAAGAAATTGGAAGAAAAAGAGAAGGTGTCTAAGGTTAACAGGCAAAGTAACAAGCCGAGTTCGAAGCAGGGAGAATGGGAGGAAAAGGGGTAGGTAACGATGGTAAAGGCAAGGGAAAGGGTCGTGGCATACAAGGGAGAAATTATCTGTGCAAACGTCGTTCGTCGCGGCCCGCCTGCCGACCGGCAGGCCTGTCTACCGCCAGGTAGATATGTCACGCACTCACAAAAAACTCAAACGACTACATCAAAGGTTGGAAGAATTACTGAAATGGAAAAATCCAAATGACTTATTGAAAAGCATCATTAAAAAAGTACGAAATCAGCAACCCCGCATATTGACTTTTGTTGAACACCCTGAAGTTCCATGCCATAATAACTATGGTGAGTATCTCATCAGGATAGGCGTGTTGAAAAGAAAAGTATCTTTTGGAAGTAAGTCTGCCAAAGGAGCAGAAGCCTATGCCGTATTGCTGTCCATTTACACCACCTGCAAACTCAGAGAAATACCTTTCCCACACTTCTTAAAAGTGAGCTTGAGGCATTACTCCAAGTTTAAGAAGCCTCTGCTGATTAACGAGTACGAACAATTGTACAAAAATTCGCAGGCTAAAAAGGCGGCTTAGTTGACATTGCCTTCTGAATATGGTTTGAGCTTACATTCGATCATTGCCTGTACGAACACTGCATATGACCAAAAAATACCACAACATCCAGCAACAGAAGTCCTTAAATATCGACGCTGCCCTGCACGTTACCGGCCGTACGCAATACCTCGATGACCTGCCTGAACAATCGGGCACCCTATATGCAAAGGTTTTCTATGCACCGGTAGCGCATGGCCGGATCACTAAAGTCGACGTCAAAAAAGCGGAGGAACTTCCCGGAGTGGTGCGCATTTTTTCTAACAAAGATATTCCGGGGCAAAACCAAATTGGTGGCATCGTCAGCGATGAGCCCCTGCTGGCCGAAGGGGAGGTGCATTTCATCGGTCAGCCGGTGTTGCTGGTCGTGGCCGTGTCGGAGCTGATCGCCTACAAAGCATTGTCGTTGATCGATGTCAGGATAAAACCCAGGCGAATTATAGTAGACCCCAGAGAGGCCCATGCTGCCGGAGAATTGCTGATACCACCTCGTCGGCTCCAGTTGGGAAATACCAAAAAGGCATTCCAACAATGCAAATACATTTTTGAAGGAAAGGCTTCCAGTGGGGGGCAAGAGCATGTGTACCTCGAACCGCAAGGCGCCTATGCCATCCCGCGCGATCATGGCGGTCTGACGGTGTACAGTTCCACCCAGGGCCCAACGGCTGTTCAGCGTACCATAGCACGTGTGCTGGAGTTGCCGATGAACGCTATCGAAGTCGACGTCAGCCGGATCGGTGGTGGCTTTGGGGGCAAGGAAGATCAGGCATCTTGCTGGGCAGCAATGGTGGCGCTGGCAGCCCATCATTTGCGGAAGCCCGTGAAATACATCCTCGACCGCAAAGAGGATCTGCAAATGACCGGTAAGCGCCATCCCTACCAAAGCGATTACAAGATCGGGTTGGACGAAGACTACAAGATCATGGCTTTCGAAGGCAGTTATTTTCAAAATGGAGGTGCAGCGGCTGATCTGTCACCGGCAGTTCTCGAACGCACCTTGTTTCACGCCACCAACAGCTACTTTGTGCCAAACGTAGAGATTGTAGCCTATTCGTGCCGCACCAACCTGCCTCCCAATACGGCCTTTCGCGGCTTTGGCGGGCCGCAGGGCATGTTCGTCATTGAAGCAGCCATCCATCACGCGGCACGGAAACTGGACATAGATGCTTCTTTGATCCAGGAGGCTAACCTGTTGGACGACGATCAGATTTGGTCGTATGGGCAAAGAGTGGATGACAGCGAAGCAAGGGCGTGTTGGCACCAAGCTAAAATGAATTACAATTTGTCCGACCTCCAACGAAAAATTGCTTCTTACAACAAAAAGCACACGTACCAGAAAAAAGGCATGGCCCTGATGCCGGTTTGTTTTGGCATTTCCTTTACCAATACACAGATGAACAATGCACGTGCCCTGGTACACGTTTACCACGACGGGTCGGTTGGCATTAGCACCGGCGCTGTGGAGATGGGGCAGGGGGTAAGTTCCAAAATGGTACAGGTGGCAGCTCATTGTTTTGGCCTGGAGCCAACCGGGATCAAACTGGAAACGACCAATACCACCCGGGTAGCCAACACCTCCCCTTCGGCCGCCTCGGCCACTGCCGATCTCAATGGAAAAGCACTTCAGGACGCTTGTAATCAGATTGTTGACCGACTTGTAACCATGCTTAGAAAAGAATGGCAGCTTGGCGCTAAAACGGAAATAGAATTTTCAAATAACAATGTATTTACAAAAAGCAGAAGCCACACCACTTCCTGGAAAGACGTCGTTCAGCGGGCTTTCGCCAAACGGATCAACCTCAGTGCCAAAGGTCATTATGCAACGCCGATAATTCACTTCGACAGGAAAACCGGAAAAGGACATCCTTTTGCTTACCACGTATACGGTACGGCGATCCTAACCTGCACGCTTGATTGCATCCGCGGAACTTACGAATGGGACAGCGTAAAGATCGTACACGATTTTGGCGCCAGCCTCAACCCTGCCGTCGACCTGGGGCAAATAGAAGGTGGACTGATCCAGGGGATGGGGTGGATGACACTGGAAGACCTGATGTACGATGAACAAGGCGTATTAAAATCGCACAGCCTGGCCAATTATAAAATTCCCGACCTGTATTATACTCCTCCGGAAATATCCGTCCAGTACCTCGAAACGGAAGGAACCGACCAGGCCATTCTGAAGTCGAAGGCGGTGGGAGAGCCGCCGCTGATGTATGGCATCGGGGCGTATTTTGCACTCTACAATGCCATACTCGCCTTCAACCCGGAAGCCACATTGCCCTACGATTCACCTATGACCACCGAGAAAATTCTGATGGGATTGTATGGGGTAGGAGACGGAAAAAATAATGAATCTTGACCAAGGCCACGCTACACAGCCGACGGGTGTGGATCGACAACCAACTCCAACCGGCATCATTGCATATTGAAGGAGACCGGATCCTTGCGATCAAGAAGGGAATCCCAACAATGCATGCACAAGACTTCGGCGAGGCCATTATTATGCCTGGAGTGATCGACGCACATGTCCACATCAATGAGCCCGGGCGTACCCATTGGGAAGGGTTTGAAACTGCTACCCGTGCTGCCGCAAGAGGGGGGATCACCACCGTGGTGGATATGCCGCTCAATTCCAGTCCGGTTGTCACTTCCGTAAATGCTTTTGAAGAAAAACTGGCTGCCGCGGAAAATAAGCTCTACGTCAATTGCGGATTTTGGGCCGGTGCCTTCGACGGCAATACCGATCATGTAAAAGCATTACTGGATGCGGGTTGTCTGGGAGTGAAGGTTTTCCTATGCCACTCGGGGTTAGATGAATTTCCGAATATTTCCCTGTCCGATCTGGAGGCTGTAATGAACACGGTGGCTCCTTTCGGAAAACCCCTGTTAGCGCATTGCGAATTCGATCACCTTCCGGCAAATACTTCCTTTGCGGAAACGCCGACGTCTTACCAGGCCTATCTGGCTTCGAGGCCAAAATCGTGGGAAAATGAAGCAGTACAGACTTTTGTCGAACTGGGAATAAAAACGGGGTGCGGGATACATGTTGTCCATTTGTCGTCGGCTGACCTGTTGCCCTGGTTAGCAACGCAAAAGCAATCTTATGCAGGGCTAACCGTAGAGACCTGCCCTCACTACCTGCTGTTTTTTGCGGAAGCGATCTCCGACGGCAGCACCTTGTTGAAATGTGCGCCCCCCATCCGCGAACGGGCCAACAATGAGTTGCTGAAACAAGGCTTGAAAGAAGGCACCATCGATTTCATCGCCACCGACCACTCTCCCGCTCCTCCTGAATGGAAAGCCATTGACTCGGGCCGTTTTGACCAGGCCTGGGGCGGGATTGCGGGATTGCAGTATTTGCTGCCAGCGAGCTGGACCGCTTTAAAAGAGAGACTGAGTTTGGAAGAATTTATACCTTTGCTCACAAGTCGTCCGGCCCGTTTTCTGGGGTTGCAAAAGGAAATCGGAGAATTGGTAGAGGGGAGCCGGGCTGACCTTGTAATCTGGTCGCCGGAGACTTCGTTTGAAATTACCAAAATGGAGAATGAACACAGGCATAAGTTGACGCCTTACGAGGGGCAAGAACTCTTTGGACGGATACTGACGACAATGGTGAATGGACAATATGTCTGGCAAGATGGACGGTTTGGTGAAGTAAAACCTGGAAGGATTATTCGGTAGATATGTTTCGCGAAGACGAATAGATAGCCTGGCTTCGGATCAGTTGCTCTGGTCTATTTCTCAATTAAAGACAAAATGCAAATAACACTGGTATTAGTCGGATTGGTGATCCTGGCAGCTTTGGTCTTCCTCACAAAAGCCAGCTACGATGCCCGTTTTGCCGAAAGGCAACTCTCCGAAGAAGATACCGACAATGCAACAACAGAAAAATTGCATGGACGACTTGGGTTGTCGATGAACTATATCTATACCGGAATGATCCTATGCTCCCTGGGGCTGGTGTATGTCGTGTACTTATTGTTGAGGGAAAGCATATACACGGGGCATATCCAGGAGTGGCTCAACATCATCGTCCGCTGGATGCACATCACCTTTGGCATTGCCTGGATTGGGAGTTCTTTTCTGTTTGTTTTTATGGAGAACAGCCTCAAGGCCAACAAAAACCGGCCCGAACTCAAAGGCGATATGTGGATGATACATGGCGGTGGTTTTTTCTTCGTCGAAAAATACAAAGTGGCACCGGATCAGATTCCCAGAGAATTGCATTGGTTCAAGTACGAGGCCTACTTTACCTGGCTGACGGGGTTTATGCTTCTGTTCGTGGTGTATTACTTCAATGCCAAAGCCATGTTGGTCGATCCCTCCGTTTGGGATATGCCGGGATGGCTGGCGGTGTTGATGGGGGTGGGGTCGTTGGCTTTGGGGTATCTTGTCTACGATTTGATGTGCCGGACGCCGCTGCTTAAAAAGCCGTTGTGGTTTGGTATAGTGGGCTTTATTATCCTTACCGGATTTGCATACGGCTACACCTTGTTGTTTAGTGCGAGGGCTGCGTACATTCACTTTGGTGCATTGATCGGAACCATCATGGCAGGAAATGTGTTTTTCGTAATCATCCCGTCGCAAAAGGCAATGGTGAAGGCTGCAAAAGAGGGGAGTGTAGTCGATCCCTGGCTGGGACAATACGCCGGATTGCGGTCGTATCATAACAATTATTTTACGTTGCCGGTATTGTTTGTGATGATCAGTAATCACTTCCCCAGCACCTTTGGGCACGAATATCCCTGGGCGGTGCTGGCGGCATTGTCTTTGGCGAGTGCGGGGATCAAGCATTATGCCAACCTGCGCGAAAAAGGGCAGTTGTCGCTATACGTATTGCCGGTGTCGGTGTTGCTGATGTTGGCAGTTGCATTTGTCACCGCTCCGCAACCGGTAGGAGGAGAATGTAAGGAAAAAATTACCTTTACAGAAATATACCAGATATTCAACGAGCGTTGTGTGAGTTGCCATTCTTCCAGCCCGACCGATGATACTTACACGGCCCCACCCAACGGCATCGTGTACGACACTCCAAATGACATCACCAAGTTGACCGACAAGATCATGCAACGGGTGGTGGTCACCAAAACGATGCCGCAAAACAATAAAACGGGCATCACCCTGGAAGAGCGGGATGCTATCCGGTGCTGGATTGAGCAGGGAGCGGAAGTGAGTTTTGAATAAACTGTCGGTAAAGTTAAAATACAACTCCCAGCACGGCAGCGCCATAAGCGAAGCGTTTTTTAAAATGGCCGGTCAGAATATTTCCGGAATCGCTGAAAATGGAGTAAGAACCTTCAATTGGAAAATCCGTAGAGAAAAGATAGGTTACCCCCATATTAGCCAGCAACCGGTTTCCAAGTTTTCGGTACCAACCGAAGGTTCCTTCAAAACCGACGCAAGGAGAAAAGTCCTTGTTCACTTCGATCGAAGCGTCGTAAATGCGATTGAAAGACCCGTTGTCGTCGCTGATGCTTACCCCTTCACCAATTGAATGAGGGAGAAAAAACACCAAATTCAAGCCAACCCCTGTATGGAAAGCTGACTTAGCCTTTCGGGAAAAAATACGCGAAACCCCAAGATTGATCCCGGCATAAAATATTTCAAATTCGGTATCTATATAGTCCAGTTCGTAATCCAACTGTGAAAATTCTTTACCTATGACGACGTCGCTTTCGTAGGGATAGAGGCCGAGTAGTTTTTCAATTTTAATTTCCGTTCGTTCCTTATGCCGGTATCGATAGGTGACCGCTCCTTCAAAGCCAATGGTACTTCTGGACATTTTTTTGGCGGAATGAGCAGTTTCATTCGGGGTGATTTTCATAGGAGTAGTGAGCAATGTTTTAACGGTGATACCGAAGCTATGCTTTGATAAATGAAGAAGTTGAGCATAAGAATGGAAGCAAATGAGAATCAGGATGGTTGTGGAAAATGAACGAAACATAGTCATTTTAAAAACTGTTTAGTCTGGCAGTATTTTTTGTCGGTTTTCCTTTTGGTTGTATCTTTGGAAAACGAAGGGATACAGCTATTATTGCCGGTATATTTGATCAAACCGAATCACTCATGGATCTGCATACATTCAACAATACCTCTAAACCAGATGTCGCTGCTCAGCTCCGTCAATGCTGCGGTGCCAGCAACTGGGTCGACCAAATGACGGAACACCATCCCTATGCTGATGCAAATACCTTGTTGGAGAAAGCAATTGACATTTGGTACAACCACTGTAGCCGAGCCGACTATCTCGAAGCCTTTAGCCATCATCCCCGGATAGGAGACGTGCAATCGCTGGCCGAAAAATTTCCGGAAACGGGACAATGGGCCGCCCAGGAACAGGCCGCCGTAAAAGATGCCCACAGACAAATCCTTCAACAATTGGCCGACCTCAATGAAAAATACTTCCAACAATTCGGCTACACCTTCATCGTATGTGCCACCGGCAAATCAGCCGCTGAAATGCTGGAACTGCTCAAAAGGCGAATGCAACACAACCCCTCCGAAGAACTCCAGGTGGCCCTAAACGAACAATTCAAGATCACCCTGATCCGGCTCGACAAGCTGATGGACTGGTCCGACGGCCCCGTCTTGCGCAACAGCCATATCACCACCCACGTACTCGATACCTCCCTGGGCAAACCAGGCAAAAACATAAGCATCCGCCTCAAGGAAAAGGTAAACGGCAACTGGCATACCCGCGCCCTGGGCATCACCAACGAAGATGGTCGCATACCCGATCTTTTACCGCCCGGCGTCCTTCTTTCTCCCGGCCCCTACCAAATGCATTTCGACACAGAATCCTATTTCGATCACCAAAATATTCTAACTTTTTATCCCGAAGTGGCCATCCATTTTACTATTTTTGACGACAGTCATTACCATGTGCCGCTACTGGTCAACCCGTTTGGTTATTCTACTTATCGGGGGAGTTGATTTGCTGATGATTGATGATTGATGATTGATGATTGATGTGCTGATGTGCTGATGTGCTGATGGACAAGGGGATAGCAAATCAACAAATCATCGACCATATCTGTTTTTTGATGTACTGATAATTGATGAGAGTATTTTCTGTATAGACAGTATTTGCTCTAAAAGATGATCTGAAGCCGGATAATTTTTCGAATGTTGACAAAGTAATAGCCAGTATTCTGTTTCACTTGCTTCTTTGGCTGCAATTTTCATTTTATGGATAAAGTCGGCCTTACTTTCGGGACTTTGTGCCTCACGAACATTGGCTCCGATTGAGGTTCCTGATTTCATCAATTGCCTTGCAACAACATACTTCCGAAGTTCCTCCAATGCTTCACAATAGGTGATTATATCAAGAGAAAATTGAAAGGTTAGGGATAAGATTAAATTTCGTTTCATGATAATGTAGGTTTTAAAAATTATGAATTGTCTAAAGCGGGTTTTTACTTTATGTATCTACTTATAAGCTGCAGAAATACCCTAAATTCCATAAATGAAACACCACTTTTTTTGCATATTTTAAATCGTAATTTATATTTTACTATATTTCAAAAATTTATACATTAAGCAAATCAGCACCATGAAAGCCTGCCCCGGACTTGCTACGGGGGACTCCACTACGTTACGCCTTCACGGCACGAATCAGCACCATGAAAGCCTGCCCCGGACTTGCTACGGGGGACTCCACTACGTTACGCCTTCACGGCACGAATCAGCAAATCAACAAATCAGCAAATCAGCAAATCAAAATGCAAACCATACCACCAGAACATAAAAACAAACTGTTTGCCGAACTACGCATAGCCAACAACGCCTTTCGGCAAACCTATCCCGGCGACCGGCCCGACCGGCAACCGATACACACTGTATATGGCGGCGCCAACCTCTTCCGGTACAACACCGCTCAGGCGCTCGGCAAAAAGGCGCTCGAAACCTTTTTGGAATACGCTCCCGACCCCGTAACTTTCGGAAGAATATTCCAGCTTCAGGGTACGGAGCAACTCGCGGGAAACACCCAACCCCATCAGCAACTCATCGAAACTTATGAGGGCTTAACAAAAGAATTACAGAAGACGCATCCACTGCACCTCTCCCACCAAATTTACCGAAAGGTGATCCAAAAACTGAAGACAGAAGCCGTAGAAGATTTCCGCATCGACTTTGAAGACGGATTTGGCAACCGCTCCAATGAGGAAGAAGACCAAACCGCCGAAAACGCTGCCCTTGCCGTTGCTGAAGGAATGGAAAAAAACAGCCTGCCCCCCTTCATTGGCATCCGTATAAAGCCTTTTACAGAAGAGATGAAAGAACGGGGATTGCGGACGCTCGACATTTTTGTAAGTACCTTGTTGGGTAAAACGAATGGCCAACTACCCGACAACTTCGTGGTGATGCTGCCCAAGGTCACCATTCCCGAACAAGTGGCTACCCTTGTGTCGTTTTTCGACATCCTCGAAACGCATTTTCATTTGCCGAAAGGCAGCCTCAAAATGGAAATGATGGTGGAGACGACCCAGTCGATCATGTCGGCCGATGGTCGCAACCTACTCTACCAGTTTGTGCAAGCGGCAAACGAACGGTGTATTGCTATGCACTTCGGCACCTACGACTATACGGCTTCCTGCGGCATCACGGCCCGGTACCAGGAGATGGATCACCCCGTCTGCGATTTTGCCCACCACATGACCAAGGTGGCGTTGGCACACACGGGCATCTGGCTCTCCGACGGGGCCACCAACACCATGCCCATTGGCCCGCACCGTGGCGAGCATCTGACCACTGAACAACTGCTCGAAAACCGCACCACCGTCCACCGTGCCTGGAAGAAAGGGTACGACCACATCCGCCACTCGTTGTGGAACGGTTACTACCAGGGCTGGGACCTCAACCCGGCTCAATTGCCGATGCGTTATGCGGCAGTCTATGCGTTTTTTCTCGAAAGTTTCGACGATGCCGTGGAGCGCCTGCGCACCTTTGTGGAAAAAGCGGCCCGGGCTACGCTCATCGGCGATGTGTTCGACGATGCTGCCACGGGTCAGGGCCTGCTCAACTATTTTTTGAAAGCACTCAACAGCGGCGCTATCGATGTAGAAGAAGTGTTGGAAACCGGTCTCACCCTGGAAGAAATACGCAGCCGCTCTTTCAAAAAAATCCTCGAAAACCGCGGCCAATGACCGTCTGGCAATTCCTCTCCGAAAAACTGGCGGCCAACCACCGCGCCGTATTGCTCTACGTGATCGACAACGAGGGAAGCTCTCCCGGGCGCAAAGGATTTGCCATGGCCCTGACAGACGACGGCCAGTTTACAGGAACCATCGGTGGCGGCATCATGGAGGTCAAACTGCTGGAGCTGGCCAAAAGTATGTTGAGGGAAGAAAAACCGACGACCACCATAAAAAAACAATACCACGACAAACAACATGCACACGACCGGTCGGGGATGATCTGTTCAGGTGAACAAACGGTGGCATTGGTCCCCCTTTCGGGAAAAGCAGTAAGGGAAATACAGAAAATCGTGCAAGGCCTCCGGGAAGGGACTCCCGTCCACCTTGAAATCGACGAAGGCGGGCTCTCGGTTTCCACCCAGGCAGAATTGTCAGAGGTTGAAAATAACAACAATACTACAAAACAGCTACCCGCAACCACTGAAAAGCCATTTCCTCTAGTTATTCGACTGCCCATAAAAAAACGATTACACATTTTTGGAGGAGGACATGTTGGATTGGCCCTTTCGGAAGTGTTGTCTTTGCTCGACTACCACATCATCATCTACGACGACCGGCCCGGCCTCAACACTCTTTCGGCAAACCACTATGCTCACGAGATCCGCATCGTCGACTACGGTGAAGTGGCGGCTATCGACGACCTCCTTCCCCAAGACAGGGTCATACTGGTAACCACCTCCTACCGCACCGACAAACTTTTGCTGAGGCAATTGTATAACAAGCCGTTTGCATACCTCGGAATGATGGGCAGCGAGGCTAAAGTAAAAACGCTATTGGAGGAGTTGGACAGGGAAGGTATTCCGGCAAAGGAGCTGAGTCATCTCCATGCACCCATCGGTCTTAACATCTTCAGCAAAACGGCCCGGGAGATAGCCGTGAGCGTGGCAGCAGAGCTGATCTTTTTTGCGAATAGGGATTTGCCTACGGGGCGGTCTTGATGGGACAGTGGTCAAATAAGTGTGTCAAAGGGACGAGTATCTTTTAGTCCCGATTGGATTAGGTGCGCGTTTGCCGACACTGTACCTGGACAACAAGATCTATCTTAGATCCCCAATCATTCAACCAAATCACCAATTTTAACGTTGAAACACTTAAAAGAAAATCCACCGCATGCCAAAACCCAAAAAAATACCCGCCTTCCTCGTAGCCTACTCCAACTCCGACTTCACCAACCCCCACGAAATAGTATTGTTGGATGACCCGCCCGACTGCCGCGAACAGTACACCCACATGGGCGTCAAGTACAGCGGTCTGGAAACGGGACGCCACTGCACCACCCATCCCGATGAGAACAACCGCTGCCTCCGTTTCAACCATTTTGAATCCAACTGGCTGCACATTGCCCTTCGACAGCGAGCCCTCATCTCCGAAATACAGGTCAGCACCCGGTGGTTTACCGGCAATCAGGTACAAGCCCTCTCAGCCACCCTCGAAGACGAACTCACCGGTCACCGAAAAAAGGTGTTGCACCGCGTCGGGCTGCAACCCGACACAGCCCACCGATTCCCAATTGATCCAACTACGGCAACACATTGTTATTTCGATCTTTTTTATGAAGGAGGGATAGCGCGTATTCACTTTGTTGGAGAGCAAACGAAAGAACAAATACCCCAGTCACCCAATTTGCTAAAACAAGCAAAAATCCTCTACGTCTCCAACGATCATTACGGCCATCCGAAAAAAGCGGTCCAGGGGTGCCGGGAAGAGAAGTATATGATAGGGTGGGAGTCGGCACGCACAGGATATGGCGAAATGGCGTTATTTGCCCTGCCACGATCATCGCCGATAAAAGAGGTGGTGGTCGATACCTACCTGCACCGGTTGAACCCACCCCTGACGGCCCACCTCTTCGGAGCCAATCATTTTAGTGCCGATGGCGCTCCAGACGATGTTCCCTCCCTCCTGGACAAATGCCCCCGATGGAAAATCCAGTTCGATAAAGGCCCCGAAGTGATCCCCGACAATTTCCAACAATACATGCACGATGCCGTCTACCTCAAAGAGCCTGTTCCGGACCCTTATTCTTTCAACATCCGGCTACACCTCCCCGCCGGTAGTATGTGGCAGCCGGTACTCCCCTTCGTATGCCTCCGGCCAGATACCTTCCACCGGTTTCGGGATTTAGAGAATAGCGGCCCATTCAACTACCTACTATTCCTACACTACCCAAATGGCGGCATCCACGGCCTAAGTGTAGTCGGCTAATCTGCCTGGCAGCCCGTCCTGATTCGTGTCGGGAGCAGCCAGGTTTATTAGCCAGACTCCCAAAAAAAAGCCCCCCTGAAAACCAGGAGAGCCATTTCACATAAACGTTTTTTTCACGGATGCTTTCAATCAATTGGGGGACGGCCTGTCGCTATTTTGTTCATCGGTCTCTTCCATCGGCGTGGATGCCTTCATTGGCCTGGCTGGTGGGATATACCAATATTTCATCGGTGACGGTTACGCCATTGCAGTCAGTGACGACAACTTGGTAGGTACCTGGTTGCGAAACGGTGATCGACGGCGTAGTGGCCCCATTCGACCATCGGTAGGTATTGGCGTAAGACGAGGTAGTGGTGCAGCAATCGCCGTACACCTCTATGTCTTCCACCTGCCAGTTGGTGGCGGAGGCTTGTGGGTTGGCCGGGTCGTAGGCCAGCAGTTCAACGGTGAATATGGCGGTACTGGTTACCTGAAAAACGGGTTCATTGGAAAAATCGAAAAGGGCTATCCGCGCAGTGGTGGTGCTGACCGGCATGTCGATGGCTTTATATATCTGTTCGCCGCCTTTCAGAATGCGTATGCCGTATTTGGTGGGAGCGTTATTAAGCCCTTTTTCTTTGAATTGGACCTGGGTAATGCGGGAGGTTCCCTGGTCGGGATTCACCACGATGTCGAACCGCAATGCCTGGGGATGGTCGTTCTGAAATTGGGTAGTGGTGGGCATGTCCAGGCGCAAGCTATTGCTGGTGGCAGCTACTTGTTGGCTCTCGGTATTGCGGTAGAGTGGTCGGGGAGTGAAACTGGCGCAGGCTGCTGTAGAGGTAGTGTTGGATTCAATATCATTTATCGGGTTTTGGTTGGCAAATAAGGAAAACTCGTCCCGGTTCCATTGGGCAATCAATTGAGATTGTTGATTGCATTCAGTAGTGGTGCAGGAGGTTTGTTGGTCTACAAAGGCGGTAAGGGTTACCGACTGGTTGCGGGCAATGGGCTTGTCGGGGCCCAGGTTGACGAGCATGGTGTTGTCGGTATAGGAGAGAGTGCCGATGCAGGTACAGCCGTCGGAGAGGATCCGGTCGTTTTTCGTGTGCGGATTGTTATCGTTGCAGGCGGTGCCGGGGGCTGCTGGGATGTTCGGGTTGTTGGGTGCGCAGTCCAGTGTGTTGGCAATGCCGTCGTTGTCGCGGTCGTTCACCAGGGAAGTGGTAGGCGAATCGGTGTTGTCAGAAGCTACATCGTGGTTGGGGATAACGCTGGGCGTTCGTTCCAGGTCGGTGGTACTAAAGGCAGAAGCGGAGAGATGGTTGGCCACGGGAGGGGCCTGTGCGAGAGCGTTGTTGGTTACCAGCAGGCATAACATCAGCAGTAGCCCTATGCCGGTAAGCATAGTCTTGATCTGTTTCATGTGGATTATAATTTTTGTGCAAGGTGCTGCTGCGTTCAGGAGGCACATTGCGGTTAATGAATAAGGTTCGTCCTCTAATCGGCGTCCTCAATCATAGGTGTCTGCTTTTCCAGTTAGAAAAAGCATGGTGTGTGTGATATGTTCTAAAATGATATGTTCAAAAAGTATAATACTTGAACCAAAAGTATATATAAGTTTTCAAAGATGCAAGGTGTATTCCGGATTTGTTCAAAATTGTTCAAAAGTTTATGATCCCTTTCGGGAAAATTAACAATTGTTCTGCATTTCCGGATCAGTTGTCAACTGTATTGTTTGCCAATTCGCGATAAAGCGCCACCACCTGCCGCACCAGGGACTGTTTGCCATCATTGTGAATAACAAAATCCGCCAGTTTGACCTTTTCCGCCTCATCCATTTGGTTGTTGATGCGTTCCATGACGGCTTCGCGGGTGGTATGGTCGCGCAGCATCACCCTCTCAAGACGCAAAGGTAGGGGAGCGGTCACTACCACTATGGCATCCAGGGACGTATGATTACCGCTTTCGTAAAGAAGTGCTGCTTCATAGAGGGCAAAGGGGGCTTTTTTCAGCACTTTTTTGAACCACTTCTTCGCGTCTTTGGCTACCTCGGGGTGGACGAGGGCGTTGAGCATTGCTAATTTTGGCAGATCGCTGAATACCTTTTTAGCGATGTACTTTCGGTTGAGGGCTCCCGTTTTGGTATAGGCTCTTTTGCCTAGGAGTGTGGTAATGTTTTTTTTCAGTTCCTGGTCGGTGGTCATCAACTCTTTGGCCCGCCGGTCGGCATTGTATACGGGTATGCCCATCAATTCAAACAAATTGCAAACGGTTGTTTTCCCCGATCCGATGCCTCCCGTAATGCCGATTTTTCTTATTGGTGTACTTTTCATCGATCGATTTTTCATACCCTCCAACCATCAAATGTAAACAATCTGACGAAATATACAGTATAAGTGATCATTTGCCGAAAGGCCAGCCAGCATTTTTACCCCATTTTGTGTCTCCCATTTAACGCCTTTTAGACCAAATGGAAATTTCATTATATCATTCAACGAAAAATTACTAATTTGTCACTTCGTTGGCAAGAAACGTTACCAATTAGTGTTTTCGGCAAAATGAGAAAAAAATAAAAAGTCTTGAAAATAAACCACTACCTCTTACCCATTTTATGTTGCATTTGCCTGATGCCGGGCCTGAAGGCACAGGACATCCACTTCTCTCAATACTACAACAGTCCGCTCAACCTTAACCCGGCACTCACCGGCATCTTCAATGGCGACTATCGATTCATGGGCATCTACCGCAACCAATGGACAACCGTCCCCGTCGACTACCGCACCTTCTCCGCAGGATTCGACATGAAATACATCCCCAAAAAAATGGACACCGGCTTCTTCGGTGGAGGCATCATCCTCAAGACCGACGAGGCCGGCGATTCCGAACTGGGGCTCAGCCAGGTGTCCCTAAACGTGGCCTACTCCCAACTCCTCAACGAAAACAATGTGCTGACCATCGGCTACCAATTCGGTACCGGCCAACGCTCCTTCAACCTCGAAAACCTTAGATTTGGCAACCAACACAACGGAGACATTTTCTTGGAAACGGAAGACTCCCGTGAAAACTTTTCCAACACCGGCCTCAATTACATCGATATGAGTGCGGGCATCAACTGGCACCTCCAATTCGAGACCGGCCTCAAACAACTCGATTTGGGCGCAAGCCTCAGCCACCTCAACCGGCCTGAACAAAGCTTTTACAACTCCTCCTCCGTACAGCTACCGATGAAATACAGCCTCTATGCCATCGGCGAGATCATGATCAACGACCGCCTCAGCACCATCATCCACGCACTGGGAATGGGGCAGGGCGGCCACAATGAAGGAGCATTCGGGCTGGGCGCCAAATACTGGCTCAACCAACAGCGCGGCAAAGAAATGGCCCTAACCTTCGGGACAGCTTACCGCTACATCGGTGCCAACGACGCCGTTATCCCCTCCATCGAATTGCAGTATCTGACCTGGAAATTTGGCCTGAGCTACGACATTAACCTGTCCGGCTTTGAAGTAGCCACCAATAAGCGGGGAGGGGTGGAAATGTCGTTGATTTACATCATCACCAAAGTGCCTCCTACGAAAGAATTCAAGGCTTGCCCCATTTTCTAACATTAAAATTACAACAACCTGATCCTATGAAACGGGTGCTTCCTCTTGTACTTCCGCTTTGCCTGTTTTTTATGATGGCAAACGCCCTTCCCGGCCAGACCTTCAAAGCCTACATGAAGGCAGGCAACAAAGCCATGAAACAAAAAAATTATGGCGCTGCCCTCCAATACTATCAGGAAGCCATGACCTTCAAAGCAACCGATCCCAACGTCTGGTTTAGATATGCAGAATCTGCCCGCCAGTACCAGGCCTACGAAGAAGCGGCTGCCTACTACCAAAAGATCATGAACTCTAAATTGGAAAACCGCTTTCCAATGACCGCCTTCCGACTCGGAGAAGTACAAAGAAGTCTCGGCAATTACGGCAACGCAAAATCGCTTTTCCAACAATACATTTCCCAGGAAGGGGCTTCCGCCAAATTTGCCACAGAAGCCAAACAACAAATGGCAGACTGCGATTTTGCCCTCGCCACTATGGATAAGGCCGACGATCTGACCATCCATCAACTCAACAAACGGGTCAACACCGGCTACTCCGAATTCGGGCCGCTCCTCTCGGGCGACACCTTGTATTATTCTTCGTTCCGGTTCAAAAATACAAAAGACGATCACGAGCCGCCCCGCAAGATATCGCGCATCCTCACTTCCGTAAAAGGAGGAAGGGGACGGCCGCTGCCGCGCAAATTCAATGAAGCGGAATTGCATACGGCACATACCACTTTCAGCACCGACCAAAAACGGATATACTTCACCATATGTAAATACTTCAACAGCACCGAGATCAGTTGCGAACTCTACTTTCGGGAAAAAGACAAACGCAAACGCTGGCAAAAAAAACCGGTCAAGTTGCCCGAATCCATTAATATGCCCACGACCACCACTACCCAACCCAACATCGGGCGTGATGCTGCGGGGAAGGAATGGCTGTATTTTGTATCGAACCGGCCCGGCGGAAAAGGAGGTCTCGACATTTGGGCTGCCGAAGTCAAAGGAAAATCTTTTGGCAACCCCATCAACTTGACTTCTCTCAACACCGAAGGCGACGACATCACCCCGTTTTGGCACCGACCTTCCAATACTCTCTATTTCAGCAGCAACCGCCGACAGGGAATGGGCGGCCACGATATTTACAAAGCCCAACGTACTGGCACCGACAACTGGTCGGAAGTAGCCCACACCGGCTACCCCCTCAACAGCAGCTACAACGACCTCTACTTTACCCTCAACGCTGACTCCACCCTTGCCTACTTTGCTTCCAACCGGCTCGGTTCCTTTTACCTGGAAAAGACCAACAAAGCCTGCTGCAACGACATCTACCAGGTGCGTTTTCCGCAAGACAGCACCGAACGGCAACCACCGCCCCCCGACTCGCTAACAATAGTCCTCACAGAACCGGAACCCGATCCCCCCGGCCCTCCACCAGTGAAGGAAAAGATTCCCACCACCCTGGAAGAGTTTTTGCCACTGGCCCTGTACTTCCACAACGACGAACCCGATCGCCGCACCCGCCGCACCTACACCAAAAAATCGTACGAAGAAACTTACCATCCCTATTATGCCCTGAAGTGGGAATACCAACGCGAATACGCTAAACCCATGCCTTCAGAACTGCGCTACCAGGGAGAAGAGGAGATCACCTATTTTTTTGAAAAAAAAGTGCGCAAAGGCTACGAACACCTCAACCTGTTTTCTGAAATTCTACTCACCCGCCTGAGGGAAGGTGAGCGGGTTGAAATTTTCGTCAAGGGATTTACCAGCCCCCGGGCCAAAAGCGATTACAACATTTCGCTGGGTAAGCGGCGTATCAGCAGTGTTAAAAACCATTTCAAAACCTGGCGGGGAAGCATCCTAAAACCCTACATCGACAGCGGTCAGTTGATCCTTTCGGAAAAATCTTTCGGTGAAACGACGGCAGCTTCCTCCATCAGCGATGACCTGTACGACCTGCGCAACTCCATCTACCACCCCGCTGCTGCCGAGGA
This sequence comes from Saprospiraceae bacterium, assembly GCA_965222105.1. GTDB lineage: Bacteria > Bacteroidota > Bacteroidia > Chitinophagales > Saprospiraceae > CALGLS01. The sequence goes on from CBDCTQ010000025.1 coordinate 265,440, forward strand.
GCGAAGGGTGGAGATCGTGGAAATTAAGCGAAATTGACTCCAAAGCGAACGCCTGCCTTCCCAAAACCCACTCCCAAAAAATTGCTGTAATCTATTCGTATGAAAAATATTTGACATACGAATGTTTTTTTAGCTGTTTTATAGGGAAATTAGACTTGGAAACTGTATTTTTGTAATCCTGACTTAATTAAAAGTACACAAGAACACCCCAAACCTACCTGATTGCCAGACCATCCGGCATCAAAATATGCGGCTGGCTACTAATTTGTGTTCTCCATAAGAACGGGCACAAACCGTTCATTTTCATCCCGATAGCAATCGGGACTGGCTATGCTGTTTGCCTGGCCTGCTGCCATGTGTCCTCCAGTATAGACACTAAAACTCATTAAAAAGCGAAGTTAATAACAAGGACTGATTGATATTACCCATCTATGGTAATATTTCAACACACTTTTTTTCCTGCCTAAAACCAGTTTTTAATCCCGTCAATGTATCACCCAAAGCCGGATTGGACCAATGTAATTGGACCAGCCACCCAAAAAATTTTTACTCAATAGGCTACCCCCTGCTTAAACACCTATGTGATAATGCTCAATAAAGGATTTCTTACATTGCTATTCATCGGCAGCTTGACAGCTGGAGCACTCGCACAGATCGACTGCGATTTCAGCTATACCACCCCTACCGGTTGCGGTGGCTTTGTCGTTAGCTTTTGCGACTTATCTACCTCCTCTGCCGGAGACATCGTTGCCTGGAACTGGAACATGGAAGTCAGCACCTTTTCCGTCGAATGCCCTTCCACCGTATTCAGCCAGCCCGGCATCTATACCGTATGCCTGACCGTGACAGACAGCCAGGGCAACACCTGTACCACTTGTAAGGATGACCTCATACAAGTATTCGAACTGCCTGTCCCCGATTTTGATGGCGTCCCCACTTCCGGATGTACCCCACTCGACGTTACCTTCTACGACCAGTCAACCTCCGCCGACGGCAACATCACGCAGTGGCTGTGGGGCCTTGGAGGCTCCTGCGGTACCATCCAGGGCAATGGATCTACCCCTGCGGCCGTTTGTACCTACAACATCCCCGGCGCCTACAACATTAGTCTTACAATAACCGACGACAACGGCTGTATCAACACCATCAACAAGGTGGGATACGTCAACGTGTCGCCCTCCCCGATCATAGAAGTATCGGCCGCAGACACTTTTGATTGCACCGGGCCATTTAGCGTAAGCTTCAACAACAACAGCAACCTCACCAATACCAACTACCTATGGGATTTCGGAAACGGCCAAACTTTCGAGGGTGCCTATCCGCCCGCCATCCTCTACAGTGGGGCCGGCTCCTATACCGTTACCGTCGTTGCCACCGATACCATATCTACCTGCTCTGATACCCTGGTACTCGACAATTACGTTAACATCGGATACCCGGCCGACTTCAGCTTCACACCCGAAGAAGGATGCGAGGACCTGTTCGTTCAGTTCACCGATGAATCCGTTTTTGTCGCCGACAACGTCGAGTGGGATTTTGGCGACGGCGGCACCTCTACCGCTCCCAACCCCAGCTACGTATACACCCAACCGGGGTGCTACACCGTTCAACTGACCCGCTACGTCAACGGATGCACGTCGGTGGTCTATTCCGACAACTGCATCAATGTGGGTACCGAACCCGATGTCTCCTACACCAACACCAGTGCGGTGGCTTGTGAACTGCCTCACCCGGTCAATTTCATCGGTATCTCTTCGGTGGCAACCAGTTGGCACTGGGACTTTGGCGACGGATTCACTTCCGACCAACAAAACCCTACTCACTCCTACACTGGCTTTGGCAACTTTCCGGTAACGTTGACAGTGACCAATGCAACGGGGTGTACTAAAGATACGGTCATCACCACCGTCGAAATAACGGAGCTGCAAGGCATGTTGGTCGATGACTTTTTTGACGGATGCATTCCGATGGATGTTACCCTTTCGGAAAATTCGATTTCGGCCACCGATATTGTCGGCTGGAGCTGGGAAGTCACCAATGGTACCGCCGTATATACCTCCACCGATGCCAACCCCACCTTTGCCATTGCAGATACCGGCGAATACGATATAGTCTTGATAGTGACCAATACGCTGGGATGTGTTGATACCGCCACTTTTCAGAATGTGATCGAAGCCGGCGATTACCCCGATGTCAACTTTGTAGCCGACCCGGTGGAATCCTGCGTGGCATCCCCTATACAATTTACCGACCTCACACCAGGCGATGTCGACGAATGGTACTGGGACTTTGGCGACGGCGGTTTTTCTGTCGAACAAAACCCCGAATACGTATATTCCGATACCGGATTTTACGACGTCAGCCTCATCGTCGATCACAATGGGTGTATCAGCACCCTGACCTTCGACGACTACATCCACGTCATGGCACCCGTAGCTGGTTTCAATGTAGTCAATTTCTGTGAAGAGCCGCTCAACTGGCTCTTTGTCAATACCTCCATCGGCGCCGATTCCGTATTTTGGGACTTTGGGGTATTGACTTCCACTTCCGACACTACTTCCGTTACCAATCCCGAATTTGAATTTCCGGGGCCGGGAACCTACAACGTCGTTCAGTGGGTATACAATTCGACGACCACCTGCTGGCACACCCAGGCACAGGAAATTCAGGTAACCAATCCGCAGGCTGCCTTCAGCGTCGATCCTCTGGAAGGGTGCAATCCCCTTTCGGTAAATACGACCGACCAATCCATTGATGCCATTCAGTGGTTATGGACTTCTGTCAACGGCACCGTTAGCGATGCTACCGCCCAAAATACGACCATCACCTACAACCTGGCCGGAGAGATGACCGACGACATCATCCTGGTGGTCACCGACGTCAACAGTTGTCAGGATACCTTCACCTTCAACCAATCGATTTATGTAAATGAAGTGACTGCCGACTTCACCTCCGACGTGGCAAGCGGCTGCGCTCCTCTGACGGTTACTTTTGATGACCTTTCGGTAAATGATTATTTCGCCGAAGTAGTCGCCTGGAATTGGGATTTTGGCCCCGGGCTGGGAATGTCGACCCAGGAAAATCCCACCTTCACCTTTCAAAACCCCGGGCTGTACACGGTCATCTTAACCGTAACCGATTCCTGGGGTTGTACCAACACCATTACCATGTCGGATTACATCGATGTGACTTTGCCGGCTGCTTCTTTTTTGGTAGACACGCTTAGTTGCACGGAAAACGTCCTGGACTTTCAAAGCACCTCTGCGGGCTGGCAGTTGGACTATTTCTGGGATTTCGGTGATGGCAGTACATCCACCGAACCCAACCCTGGTTACGCCTATACTGAAGAGGGCACCTATACCGCCTGCCTGACCATAGCGGATGGTTACGACTGCTCCAGCGAATATTGTGTAGATATTGTTGTGGCCGACCCATTGGCCAATTTTACACTCGACTCCACCTTTGCTTCCTGCCCGCCTTTGCCCGTCAACTTTACCAACCTGTCGTTAAATGCATCGGGGTTTTTATGGGACTTTGGCGATGGCAACGCACCTTCCGACTTCATCGACCCCACTTACGTGTACACCATACCAGGAACGTATGATGTGACGCTTATAGCCATCAGCACCGAGGATTGTCAGGATACCCTTGTGTTTACCGATTTGATCGTGTTGGATGGGCCGGAAGGAGAATACACCATTTCGGAAGACAGTACCTGTGTGCCTGCCGAGATTACTTTTGTTGCCAATTCGGTCGATTATTATACTTATATCTGGGACTTTGGTACGGGCGTGATCGATTCCAGCGGTATGCCACTCATCTACGATTCTGTAACTTATTATTACGATCAGATCGGCACCTATGTCCCGACGTTGAGTTTGTTGAACAACACGGGATGTTTCCGTACCCTGCCGGTTGTTTCGCCTGTGTACATTGCCGGATTGTCGGCGGAATTTGAGGCCAGCCAAACCATTGTGTGTGGAGACGATCCGGTGGGTATCAGCTTCGAACCGGTATTTTTAGCAACCGATTCGATAATAGCCGTGGAGTGGTATTTTGAAAATGGCAACCCTGCGATCTCTACAGATCTGGAACCCATCATCACTTACAACAATAGTACGCCGGGATACCACGATGTTCAATTGATAACGCATACCCCTTTTTGCAGTGATACCTTACTCAAAGAGGATTTGATCAAAGTAGGGGCCGTCCCCGTCGCCGGTTTCACCATGAATACAAATGAAGGGTGTGATCCGCTGGACATTTTCTTTTTCGACAATTCCACCGTGGAAGATGGCTACATCGCTGCCTGGAACTGGGACTTTGGCGACGGCACCACCTCCAACGCCACCAACCCCTCGCACGTATTTGGGCCGGGAGCCGATATTTCCATCAACCTCGAAGTGACTTCCGATGTGGGATGTACCGATAATTATTTCGACAACATCGTGGTGTATCCGCTGGCGGAGATCGATGCAGGTGCCGACGTGGAAGTATGTATTGGCGAACCTACTCAATTGCAAGGGACCATCGTGGGCGATACCACCGGCGTGGGCTATGAATGGACCCCCACTACTGGTCTGAGTTGTGTCAACTGTCTCGACCCCTGGGTCGTCAATCCGCTGGATACGATCACTTACACCCTGGTGGTGACCAGTGCAGAGGGTTGTACCTCGGCATCCGATCTGACGGTATTGGTCCGGCCCTACGAAGCACCCGACCTGGTGCTGTCGCCCGACACGACCATCTGCATCAATACCCTTACCCAATTGACGGTGGATGTAACCAACAATGTCGTTATCGATTCCTATCAATGGGATACAGATACACCGGGATTGTCTTGCTATGACAATTGTTTTAATCCGGTTGCTTTCCCGGAAGAAAGTTCGACCTATGTGGTGACGGTGACTACCGATCACGGATGTGTTACCGTCGATTCGGTTGCAGTGGGGGTGGAGGATCAATCCCAGCCTTTTGCCGGCGACGATAAGATCATTTGCCGGGGCGATTCCATTCAGCTCGACGCCAGCTTTGGGCAAAACCCGTACTGGATCGTCAATACCGAGTTGAGTTGTGCTTACTGCCCCGATCCCATTGCATTTCCCGACAGCACCAAGGCATACATCGTTCAGGTGGTCACGCCATTAGGATGTGAAATCATCGACACCATAGTAGTACACACTATGGAACAAGATGAAATCGGTGCGGGCGACGACCAGGTCGTTTGCCTGGGAGAATCCACTCAGCTTCAGGGCTTTGGGCCCGGTGATATTTCCTGGTCACCTGCCACCACTCTGGACAATCCACAACTACTCGATCCCGAAGCTCAGCCCTACGTAACGACGACCTACGTCATGACTGCCGTCAATGGCGACTGCACCTTTTCGGATACCATGCTCGTAGAAGTTGTTGAAAAAACAGCTTTGGAAGGGCAGGACGAAGTCATCTGCGAAGGCGAAGAAATTGCCTTAACGATAGATGGTGTTGCCGATGTCTACTCCTGGGAGCCGACCGGTGCCGTTTCGGATCCCACCCTCGCCAACCCATTGACCAGCCCATCGCAAAGTACGGAATACGAAGTGATCGGCACCCTGGGTATTTGCGAATCGGACACGACGAATGTTTTTGTCGATGTGATCCCGGCGCCTCGTTTTCAACTGGATGAGATCCGGTATTACCTGCCTGGCCAGACGATCACCCTTACGGTAAATCTTTTGGAGGACGGCAATTTCAGTTTTCTATGGACGCCAGCTACCGGCCTGAGTTGTACGCATTGCGAAAGCCCGACCATCGAGCCACAAACCAATGGGGTGTATACCCTTACAGTGACGGACGAGGATACGGGCTGTTCGTTCAACCGTTCGGTGAGTTTGCAGGAACTGACAGCTTGTTCTCCTGACCTGGTGGGAGTACCCAACGTTTTTTCTCCCAATGACGATGGCTTTAACGATGAATTGCGTATGATCGTGTCGCCGACCGTTTCCGATGTGCGCGTATTCAGCATCTTTGATCGCTGGGGCAGCACGGTCTTTTCTACGAATAATCGGTATCAGGGATGGGATGGATTGCTTAAAGGGCAGGAAGCGCAGATCGGGGTCTACGTTTATATGGTCCAATTTATCTGCCCACTCGATGGGCGCCTTGTGACCAAGAAGGGGGATGTAACATTGATGCGTTGAGGTTTTTTTATTTTTGATAGCGTTTGTCCTCCTTTCTTTCTGCAGTTCTGCTTAGCACCATACCTATTTGTCCGGCAATCATTTCCTTTTTTCTCCGCCAAATAATATCCAATTTCTTCTATTGTGCCATCCTCGGCATCAAATTTGAAAATAATCTTCCCGACAGCAAGTACCCGATCCAATCATCCATTTTCAACAACGAAGCCAGTGTGCATAACTAATTGGTTAATTCTTGTGGTTTTTTAATGTCACAAAGTCTTAAAAATCCCAGATAACATCTAGTTACAAAATGCACAAATTTTAAATCCAATGAGCGGCTGCGGCCGTGCTCGGGGTGCAATCATTTTGTGGTGGGCCTGAAATTTATCTTGGTTTCACCCTGAATCCTGTAAACTGTTTAAACCACTATGAGAAAATACTGGACAATCACTTGCCTGCTTTGGTTGGGGACATTTTACCAGGCTTTTGCCCAGGTAACCGTCGATTTTACGGTATCGAATACCACGGGTTGCGGCACTGTCAACGCCCAATTTACCGACCTTTCGACCTCCACTAATGGAGCCATCGTCAGTTGGAACTGGAATTTTGGTGGGGCCTCTTATACCAACCAAAATCCCGGACATTTTTTTACTGTACCCGGCACCTATACCGTTTGCCTGACGGTAACCGATAGTCAGGGCGCCCAGGGCAACCTCTGCAAAGACGATTTTGTCACCGTTTTTGCATTACCCAATCCCGATTTTGTGGCCCTACCCGAATCGGGATGCAACCCGCTTACCGTCACATTTCAGGACAATTCGACATCCAACGACGGTACCATCCAGCAATGGACCTGGGGCCTGGGAGGCTCTTCGGGGGTCATCATCAATTCGGCAGCCGACGATGTCTCTACCATTTATTCCCTTCCCGAAACCTATTCGGTCAGTTTGACCGTCGAAGACGATAACGGTTGTTTCAACACCATTACCAAAACCGATTACATCCTGGTGGAAACGCCACCGAACATCGCTTTTAGTGCTTTGGAGACGTTCAGTTGCTATCCACCACTCATCACCACTTTCACCAACGACAATATAGAACCCGGCATCAGCTATAAATGGGATTTCGGCAACGGTACTACCTTCAGTGGTACCACACCGCCCCCCATTACCTACAACCAGACGGGCCAATACGACGTCACACTCATCGCTGAAACCGGGATGGGTTGCGCCGATACATTGACATTGGAAGATTACATCTCGGTGGGAGAACCCGCTTCTTTTACTTTTGATCCTGAAAATGGTTGTGCCGACCTGGTAGTACAGTTTACGGATACTTCTCCGTCTCCCGCCGACAGTGTCTGGTGGAGTTTTGGCGATGGAACCACCAGTACGACATTTGACCCCAGCCATACTTATACCGCACAAGGATGTTACAACATTTCCTTTATTCGCTATACCAATGGCGGCTGCATCACTTCCGTAAATTCTCAAAACTGCATACAAGTCTACCCCAAACCACAGGCCACGATTCAGGTCGACGAACCCATGGGCTGCGACCTCCCCCACGCGGTTCAATTTTCGGCCAACCAATCGGGGCTGACCGACTGGTACTGGGATTTTGGCGACGGCAATACCAGCACTGACCCCTCTCCGTCGCATACCTATACTTCTTTGGGTAGCTTTCCGGTGAGTTTGGTAGTGACCAATTTGTTTGGATGTACGGCCACTATGCCTTCCGAAACGGTGACGGTTTTCGATTACGAGTCGCAACTGACCTCTGGTAATTTATATGGCTGCACTCCGTTGACGGCCAATCTTTCCAGCTCTAACAATTCGTTGGTGCCGGTGGTGGATTGGCAGTGGGAGGTGACTAATGACGGTGCTTCGCCACCCGTCCAGGTGACGGGGTCGGGGGAAAACCCCAGCCTGATATTGGTAGATACCGGACTGTACGATATTCAACTCATTACCATCAATGAGCTCGGATGTGCCGACACCGTTGAATACCAAAACCAAGCCGGGGTGGGCTTGCCGCCGATCGTCGATTTTTCAGCCACCCCGGACACCGCCTGTGTCAATGATGATATAACTTTTACAGATGGATCGAGTTCGTTTGCCAACGAATGGCTCTGGAACTTTGGCGATGGGGGCGTCTCAGCCGAGCAAAATCCTGTTTACCATTACGAGGATGTAGGGCCTTTTGATGTAACCCTCCAGGCCTTTCACCACGGCTGTGAAAGTGAGTTGATAAAACCGGAGTTTATCTTTATCAATTTTCCAAAAGCCAATTTTTCGGTAGAAATGTCTTGCATCAATTATTTTTTGGTGTCGGTACAGGATGAGTCTACCGGCGCCACGTCGATCCTTTACGATTTTGGGGTACCTGGAATAGAAACCGATACCACCTCGGAGCCCAATCCCCAATACCTCTATCCGGATGAAGGCACTTATACCATCACTCAAATGGTGGAAAACGATACCACGGGCTGTGTAGACACCATGCGTGTGGAAGTCACCGTAGGTGTACCCCTGGCCAATTTTTCGGTATATCCCATCACGGGTTGCGCACCCCTCACCGTGCAAGTGGCCGATAGTAGTAATTTCGCTACTTCCTATGCGTACGAGTTGCTCTCCGGGCAAGGCACCATTTCAGGTGATGCCACAGACCAGCCAAGCATTCTGTTTACAGATCCGGGCGTTTATACCGGCATTAAATTGTTGATCACAGATTTGAATGGTTGCCAGGACAGCATTGTGCTCGACGACAGCATTTATGTCAATTCCGTCACTCCCGATTTCACAGTCGATCCCGTGGCCGGATGTGCCCCCCTTTCGGTAAATCTCACCGACCAATCGTCTTCTCTTTTTGCCACTGTTGACCAATGGGAATGGACGATCTCGGATATTCCGGATGGCCCGTTTGTGGAAGCTAACCTTTCTTATACTTTTACCAACATAGGAACCTACGACGTCAACCTGGTGGTGACCGACGACTGGGGTTGTTCGGCTACGCTGCAACTGGACGATGCCGTTTACGTCACCCTTCCGGCTGCGGAATTTGAAGCCGATACACTGGGCTGTACGCAATCACTGGTCGACTTTACGAGCTTGTCGCAAGGCGATGGATTGATTTATTCCTGGGAGTTTGGCGATGGCAATACATCCACGGAGCAAAACCCTGCCCACCAATACCAACAGGAAGGTACCTACTCTGTATGCCTGACCGTAACCGATGTCAACGATTGCCAACACAATATTTGCAAAGCGGACTACGTCGTCATCGCCGACCCGGTAGCTGCATTTACAGCCGATGAAACCTACGCTGCCTGTCCGCCGTTATTGGTCAACTTTGAGAACAACTCCATCAATGCCAGTTCCTATTTATGGGATTTTGGCGACAGCAGCGGTTCTTCCGAATTGGAGGATCCGCCCCATGTTTATACCTTTCCCGGCAACTACGATGTGACCCTCATCGCCATCTCCACTTTCAAATGCCAGGATACCCTTGTATTGGACGATTTTATAAATATCGAAGGCCCGGTAGGATCGTTCCAATTTGACAAAGATACCATCTGTATTCCCGACAACATTACTTTTACAGCCGAATCGAATGAGCTGTACAATTATTTCTGGGACTTTGGCGATGGGACCCTCGATACTACCCTCAACGTGGTGGCCGATACCCTGATGCACAACTATCAGGAGCCCGGCCGGTTTGCACCAAAATTGATCCTGGAAGATCTGGTGGGTTGCCGGGTAACCTATGAATCGCCCGACAGCATCACGACGTCTACTATGAACACCGATTTTATCGCTCTGGATACGGCGCTTTGCGAAGGAGAGTCGGGCACTACGTTTATCAACCTCACTGAGTCGAGTCATCCCATTCTTTTCCGGGAATGGACTTTTGAGGGAGGCGATCCACCCAGCGGTCAGTTCGACAATGTGGGGGTGACCTACAACAATGGCGGATCGTTCGACGTCCAATTGATCGTCAACAACGGAATTTGTTTCGACACCCTGGTCAAGCCCGATTATATTGGCGTTGGGTTCAACCCGGTCGCTGATTTTGACTTTACTCCTTCTTCCGGCTGCGTACCTCTGACGGTGCAATTCACCGATCTTTCAACGGTCGACAGTTCATCGATCACCCAATGGAGCTGGGAGTTTGTGGATGCAGGCAGTTCCGGGGAGCAGCATCCACAGGCCGTTTTTACAGGAGAAAATACCTCCTTGCAGGAAATTGAGCTGACGGTGACTTCTGCGTTGGGTTGTACGGCAACGGCCGGGGCGAACATCCCCTTGCTACCGGTGCCAGAGGGCACGATCGAACCCGTTTCGACGCTTTGCAAAGGCGAACCGGCCATGCTCTATCCACATATTCAGACCGACACCGCCGGCCTTGCCTATAGCTGGACGACCGACCCTACCCTTAGCTGTTTGGATTGCCTCAACCCCATCATAACCCCTCAAGACACAACAACATACGAACTGACGGTGACCAATGTGCTGGGATGTAGTTCCCTCCTCACCGTTACGGTAAATGTGCGGCCCGACACCGTGCCGACGATTACCCTTACGGCCGATACGGCCATCTGCCACAATTCGGTGGTTCAGTTGCAGGCCTCAGGGGGCGATCATGCAGATGCCTATCAGTGGGATACCGGCAGCCCGGGATTGTCTTGTTATGCATCCTGTTTTAATCCCGTAGCCAGCCCGGAAGACGCGACGACCTATTATCTGACAGTGACCAATTCTAATGGTTGCTCGAGTATGGACTCCGTGGCGATAGGGGTGATCCGCAACGATTTGCCTTTTGCCGGCGAAGACCAGGTAATATGCCGCGGCGATTCGGTGCAGCTTTCTCTTGACTTTGGCAGCGATGCCGAGTGGTTGGTGCCCGATTATCTGACCTGTGCATATTGTCCCGACCCCATTGCTTTCCCACCGGTGGATATGCAGTATGCCGTGCAGGCCATTTCCAATGAGGGTTGCCGGATCGTGGACACCTTGTTGGTGGAAGTGATGTCGATAGAGGACATCGATGCCGGTGAAGATCAGATCATTTGTCAGGGCGAATCGCTTACGCTAAATGGCCAGGGAGAAGGGACGGTGCTGTGGAGTCCCTCAACGGGGTTGTCTTCTCCGTCGGAATGGCAACCTATTGCCACCCCCGCCAGTACCACCGAATACATCATGCAGGTAGAGCGGGGACTGTGTCAATTGGAGGATACGGTAACCGTCGAAGTGGAAACCCAAACGGAGATATGGGGAGAAGACATCACCATCTGTCAGGGCGATACTGTTTTGTTGGAGGTGGAGGGAGCTGCCGACACGTATCAGTGGGATGCATCTCCGTATTTGTCCGGCTTGAGCGGAGAAGCTGTCTGGGCGATGCCCGACCAAACGACGAGGTTTGAAGTCACCGGTAGGCTGGGATCTTGTTTGCCGGACACGGCGAATTTTACGGTTACCGTTAATGAAACTCCGAACATATTTACCGAAGATATTCGTTATTTTGTTCCAGGCGATGTGGTCGATTTGTGGGTGCGCTCTGTCGGCGATACCATAACCGCTTTGACCTATGAGTGGTCGCCGCCAGAGGGTTTGACTTGTTATATGTGCGACAGGCCTTCCGTCACGCCGGATTCCAACATGACATACACGGTAACGGCTACCGATGACCTTACCGGCTGCGTTGCCGAAAGGGAAGTAGACGTATTGGAGCTCTACGCCTGTCCGGAAGAGCTGATGGGCGTACCCAATGTATTTTCGCCTAATGGCGATGGTGTAAACGACGAGTTGAAGCCGATCCTCTCTCCGACCATTGAAACCATGATCAGTTTCCGGGTTTTTGACCGCTGGGGAGCCATCGTTTTTGAAACAACGGACAGAAACCAGGGCTGGGACGGTACCCTCAAAAACCGGGAAGCGAACAATGGCGTGTTTGTATACGTCCTCGAAGTGATCTGCCCGCTGGACGGGATGGTGATCCGGAAGTGGGGGGATGTTACGATATTACGTTGAGCAGAGAATAATCAATAATTATTAATCTCTATTCCGAATAAAGGTGTCTGAATCCGAATCCTTCTGTCTGTTTTAGTTGGGCGGCTTCTTCGGGGTGGATGTTGGCGATGGCGGCGGTGAGGTGAAGCAGAGTGGGGGCGACCTCCGATTTTCGGATAGCGATGTGGAGGGTGCCCCGTTCGGAAAAGTCTTGTTGGACAATTTCGACCTTCCATTTTTTTACGGCGTTCATGACCTGACTCATCAGGTGGTAGTCGAACGATAGCTCATACACTTCTTTTAGTATTTTCTCTACGATGGTTGCCTCTTCGAGGGCGGCTCTGGCGGCTTCTCTATAGGCATTGATCAGGCCGGAGGTGCCCAGCTTGGTGCCACCGAAGTACCGTACTACGATGACGATGATGTTGGTCAGCCCCAGGTGGTCGATCTGTCCGAGTATGGGGCGTCCGGCGGTACCGGAGGGTTCTCCGTCGTCGTTGGCGCGAAACTGGTTTTGGTCGGTGCCCAGCCGGAATGCGTAGCAGTGGTGGCGGGCTTTGAAGTGGTCTTGCCGAACCTGTTGGAGGTGTTGCTGCCATTCCGTTTCGGTGAAAACCGGGAAGGCGTAAGCGACAAACCGGCTGCCCCGATCTTTGAACGTGCCGGTGGCGGGTCCTTCTATGGTGAGATAAGCGTCGTCCATTGGTTGCGAAATTACGAATTAACGGGGCATTAACAATCATTGAAATCTCGTTAACAGCAGGTTTGAAGAAAGGGGATTAATTTTGAATCCAGCAATGGAAATGAATGAGTCGGCAGAATCGACAAATCATCCAAATTCCGTTATATTTGCCGCAAAGTTTAAAAGCCGTGGAAAAAACGCTGGTACAGTACGATAAAATAGTGGCCCTCTGCCGGGAAATTTTTTTGAAAAAGACCAAAGATTACGGCACGGCCTGGCGGATATTGCGCCCTTCGTCGCTGACCGACCAATTGTACATCAAAGCCAGCAGGATCAGAAGCATCGAGGAACGGGGCGAACAAAAAATCGCCGAATCCGTTGATAATGAGTACATTGGACTGGTCAATTACTGCGTAATGGCCATCATTCAACTTTCGTTGAAAAACGACCCCAACCTGGATATGGACTACGAGGAAGCCGAAAAGCTATACGACCAGACCATCGGAGACATCCGCGACCTGATGACCCAAAAAAACCACGACTACGGAGAGGCCTGGCGCGAGATGCGGCTATCGTCGCTCACCGATCTGATACTGATGAAGTTGCTCCGCGTCAAACAAATCGAAGACAACGAAGGGCAAACGCTGATA